>NZ_CP010892.1:4800000-6000000 GCF_000931465.1 Pseudomonas sp. MRSN 12121
ATACCGCTGGCCGCCACTGCACCGCCTGGGGCGCTCGGATCGAGGCTCAGGATGCCCTGGCCGGGGTTGATCGCGGTGCGCACCGGGTCCAGGCGCAGACGCAAGAGGTTGTTGGTACGCGAGTCGAGGTTATTGCTGGTGCCATCGCTCAACCAGCGCGGGCCGGTACCGGAATAGATGCCGTGAAACGCCGGGCAGTTGTTCAGCGCAATGGAGAAATCCTTCCAGGGCGTGGCGCTGTTGCCCCCGGAAAACTCGCTCAACTGATGCGTGCCCATGGGCACCGTCACATCCGGGGTGCTGCAGGTACGGGACACAATATTGATGCTGCCGGTCAGGCTGACGCGTTGCACTTCAAGGGTGTTGGAGGTGACCCAGCTCTGCGCCATGGTCGGCAACAGCACACCGCGAATGGTGCCTGGAGAAACCTCGCCGATCTTGATCAAGGAAATATCGAACGCCATGGCCCTTTCCACACCAGTCCAATTGCAACTGGCGGTTCCACCGCCACAGTTGCCGTATGGCCGAGAGGAAGGCATCGCGGTATTAGCATTCCAGACAGCAACCCCGATCCCTGGCACGTTCGTCTGATAGACCTGTCCTCCATAGGGTGAACCCGACCAGGAGGATAAAGGCATGGGCGTGACCGGCAGCGTACGAACCCGCTCGATCTCGTAAATACCCCGATCACAGTTGATAGCGGTAGTACCAGGCACTTGAAAAGTCTGCCGATACACCTCCGTCCCCAGCGGCACATCCCGGCCCACGGTGATATTGCCCCCCAGCAGCGGCATCGAGCCAAAGAACGGCGCCCCCTCATAAAATCGACAATCGGCCATCGCCAATCCCGCCAGCGACGACAAGCCCAGTACAGCCATACTCAACTTCAACACTCGCATCATGTTCATCACTTGTTCTCCTGGGCGTTGTTCACAGAAGCAACGCGATTGTCTGGTTGGGCCGGCGAACACACGGCATCCACCTGGCGCAGTTGCTGGCCGCCGCTCTTGCCCGGCGGCAAGGGCAGCGAGCATTGCTGGCCGGCCTGGCTGCCCCAGCTGATCAGCAGCCGGCGGGCGTTGTCCTTGACCCGCGCGTACAGCTGGCCGCCCTGCCCGACCACGCCCACCGAGACGCCGCGGTCGTCGGTCACGCTGGCGCCGAACGGCAGCGCGCCGCCATCGGCCAGGGTCACGTTGAGCAGCAGTGCCTGACCGTTGCTGGTGCCGTACTGGAGGGCCACCACGGCGCCGGCGCGCGGGGCGATCTGCTGGCTGGTTTCGGTCAGCTCGACGTCCAGCGAGATGCCCTGCGGGTCGATGGCCACTTCGTTCAGTTCATAAGGGCGCAGGTAAGGCACCACGGCGTTGCCGCGGCCATCGAGCGCCAGGCCCGGGTAGCCGACCACCTTGGCCCCGGCCGCGCCCGGCGCGCTGACCACGGCCATGGTTTCGCCGCGATACGGGGTGAAGGTCACACCGGCCGGATGCGCGACCACCGTGCCGCTGGTGTTCAGCGACAGGCTGTCGTAGCCCTCGCCGCGGCTCAGGGTGCCGCCGAGCATGGCCTTGGAGCCGATGTACTGGCCGTTCAGCGAGGTGCTGTTGGTGCGGGTCGCGCCGTCATGGCCGGCGGTCACGCCGTAGCTGTAGCGACGGTCTTCGCCGGCGGTGCCGCTGAGGGTCGCCTGCTGGCTGAAGTCGCCCGTGGCATCGCGCATCACCCGCGCCGACAGTTGCGGCCGGTTGGCCGACGAGCCGAACTCCAGCGGCATGCTGAGGGTGAACAGCAGGTTGTTCTGCATATCGCCCAGGCCGGCACGGCTGCGGTTGGCGCTGACACCCAGGCTGACCTGGTTGACCTGTTTGTTGTAGCTGAGCTGGTACTGCACATCGCGGCCCGGCAAGTTCCAGTAGTTCTGGGTAAAACCGCTGAACGCCACTTGCCCCCAGTCGCCGAGGCTCTGGTTGGCGGTCAGCGAGACGCGGCTGCGTGGGCGGCCGAACCGGCTGGTGTCCAGGGCGTTGCGCTCGGCATCGAGCAGTTGCACGGCGTTGTTGAAATCCAGGTAGCCCTCGGTGGAAAAGCGCGTGGCGGCCACGGCGAAGTTGCTGCCGGTGCTGAGGATGTTCTTGCTGTAGCTCAGGCGCAGGCTCTGGCCCTGGACGGTGCCGCTGGTCAGGTTGGTCTGCGCCTGGGTGATGTCCGCCGCCATGGCGCCAATCGGCGTGCTGAACGCCAGGCCGCCGAGCAGCGCCAGGTAGTCGTCGCTGGCCTGGGTGCCACCAAACCCGGTGAAGGTGTTGTTCAAGCCGCGCTGATAAGTGCCTTGCAGCACCTTGGCCTGGCGCTCGATGTAGTTGTTGCGGGTTTCGCCCGCGGTGACGCTGAAGCGCGACGTGCCCGGGCGCAGCAATTGCGCGGTGGAGGCAAAGGGCACGATGAAGCTCTGCTCGCTGCCGTCGGCTTCGTAGACGGTAACCTCCAGGTCGCCGCCATAGCCGGTGGAATACAGGTCGTCGATGACGAACGCGCCTGGGGCCACGGTGGTCTCGTACAGCAGGTTGCCGGCCTGGCGCACGGCTACCCGCGCACTGGTGCGGGCGATGCCGCGGATCACCGGCGCATAACCGCGCTGCGACTCGGGCAGCATGCGGTCGTCGGTGCCCAACTGCAGGCCGCGATAAGCGATGGTGTCGAAGATCTCGCCGCTGGTGTTGGCTTCGCCCAGGGTCAGCTGGCTCTTGAGCGACGTGATATCGCGCTGGGCGTAGGTGTTCAGCACCTGGTAATCCTGGCCGGTCTCTTTCTGCCAGCTCAGCGAGCCGTCATGGCGCAGGCGCCAGTCGCCGAGGTTCAGGCCGGCATTCAGGCCCAGGTAGGCCGAATCGTAATTACCCGTGTCGGTACGGTTGTGGTTGGCGTTGAGGTTGTAGCTCAGGGTGCCGGCGGTCACGCCGCGGTCCCACAGTTCGGGGCTGACGTAGCCGCGCGCATCGCGGCGCAGGGCAATCTGCGGAATGCTCACGTCCAACTGCTGGCTGGAGGGCGAGAAGCTCGCGCCGGCGCCTTCGATCAACGATGCCAGCTCCAGGCAGGGCGCGCCGCTTTCGACGCGCATCAGGGTTTCGGCCGAGAGGCGGCGCAGGTCGACCCCGATCAATTCCAGCAGGCCACGGTTGAAGCAGACCGTCGGGTTGCTGCCATCCGCCTCGGCATCGATGCGGATGTCCTGGCGGCTGACCAGGCGACCGTTGACCGCCACGTCCGCGCGGTATTCGCCGGGCAGCACCGGGTTGCCTTTCTGGTAGGCGCTCAGGTCGAGGCTCTGCGAATCCTGGGGCAGGAAGATTTCATTGAACTGCACGTCTTCGGCCTGCGCCCCCTGCGCCACACACAGTCCCAGCACCACCGCGATGGCCCGGGGCAGCAACGCGGCCAGCGGATTCAAGGCAAAGCGAGGCTGTGCCCGCAGGTAAGCCCCGGGGCTGGGAAGAGTCTTCATAGGTACCTCGAACGCGGGAATGTGAAGCCAGGGTCAGGGCTTGAGGGCTTGCTTGCTCGGCACCAGGGCGCCGTAGTCATTGATGGCGTTGAATTCGACCTGGGCGCCCGCACCGGGCAATGCCTTGAGGGTCGGCAAGGGGAACTGCCGGGTCTGGCCTGGGCCGATCATGCCGTCTTCGCTGGGATAGCGCTGGGTGCCGGCGACCAGTGCCAATTCCACCTGGGACACGTGGAAAGCCGTGGGGTTATAGGCCTGCAGGGCATAACCCTGGCCCTGCCGGGTCAGCGACCATTGCAGTTGCTCGATGGCCTCGGCCGGTTTGCCGGGCAGGCTGTCGGGGCGGTAGAAGATCTTGATGCGCGAACGAAAGGCCATCTGCAGCACGTTCAGGTCCACCGGGCCTTCGGCCTTGGGCGGGATCTCCAGCACGTTGAGCCAGAACACCGACTCCTTGTTGGCCGGCAAGGCACTGCCGGTGAACATCAGGCGCAGGCTCTGGCCCTTGCCCGGGTCGATGCGCGACACCGGCGGCGACAGCACGAACGGCGCCTTCGAGCTGGTGGGGCTGGACTCCACGTCGCCACTGTCGACCCAGGACTGGATCAGCGCGGGACGGATGCCGTTGTTGTTCAGCTTGACGGTGATTTCCTTCTGGCTCGCCGGGTAGATCAAGCGCGTGCCGGTGATCACCACACCCGCCACGGCCTGGGAGCAGACCAGGGTGGCCAGCAGGGCCAGGGCGGCGCGACGCAGGATTTTCTTGTCTCCAGACATGGTGCACCTCATCGGTGGGGCCGATGCGCATCCGGGCGGGCGCGCATCGGCGAACGGGGCTTACTGGTAGTCGATCGAGTAGGTCACGGAGCTGACCACGGTGCCTGGGTTGGTTGCACCGCTGGCGACGTACTGAATCGCGTACGGCATGTTGGCGGCGCCGCTGGCATCCAGGGTGTTACGCGTGGTGCGGGTACGCTGGTTGGTGTTGCCCGCCTGGATCGCCGAACCGTTGGCGGCGTCGACCAGTTGCAGTTGCACGTTAGTGGCGGTGCCGGTCATGTTGCGCAGGTTGCCGCTGACCGGATCCACCGACGCACCGGACTCGAAGAAGGCCGCAGTAGTGGTGGCGGCGCCCACGCAGCTGCTCAGTTGAATGTTGAAGCCGGTGCGGCCGGCTACCTGCCCGGCAGCGGTCAGCAGGCTGGTGGAAACGGTCGGCAGGGTCACGGTCGCCGCGGCCGGGGTCACCACGCCGTCGACCGCGATGGTGCAGGTCTGGTTGACCAGCTCACCGTTGAAATTGATGGTGCCGTCGGCGGCATTGGCGAATGGCGCGGCGGAGGCAGCAACCAGTGCGGCGAGGACAAGGGCTTGGCGATTCATGGCATAACTCCAAAAAAATAGATTTTGAAACCTGTCGCGAAAGCCTGGAGGGTTGCCGGACGCGGGATGCGTCCTGTGGGAACAAACCACCTGCCCTACTGCGACGGGTTCATGATCGCCAGTTCTTTCAAACCGTAGAGCAGGGTGATTCCCAGGGATTTGTAGGAAATTTCTTAGGGAATGACTGAGGGCGTTTCGGGGGGAATGGCCAGCCGCTGCCCACCGGCCCGGCAGGGCGAGCGCGGTGGCAAGTAGAGGGAGGGATAGGCTGGGCCCAGGCGCCCGAGACCTCAGGCGCCGTGCATCTCCAGGGTCGCGGCCAGCCGCTCCATGGCCTGGTGCAGGGCATCGACCGACTGCGTCAGGCGGGCGCCGCCGTCCAGTTCGTGGCACGCGCGCTCCAGCTGTTCGCAACAGGCGACCAGCGCCTGCGCCTTGACGATCCGCGCCCCGCCCTTCACCCGGTGCGCCAGGTCCGCCAGGCCCGGCAAGTCATTCTTGCTGAACAGTTCGAGCAGGCGCGCCAGGTCCTGCTCATTGCTGCTGGCGAGGTCGCCGAGCAGGCCCCTGATCGACTCCCGATCGCCGCCGGTCAACTGCTCCAGGCTGCTCAGATCGAGGCTGTCCACCGCCACCGTCACTTCGTCGCCGAATGACGGCTCCGCACCCGGCGCGACCTCGGCCAGCCGCGCGCCCAGGTCCTTGAGGCTGATGGGTTTGAACAGGCAGTCGTCCATTCCCGCCTCCAGGCAGCGCGCTTTCTCCTCCGGCTGGGCATTGGCGGTGAAACCGAGGATCAGGCACGGCGCGAGGCCCTGGCTGGCCTCTTCCTCGCGGATCGCCTTGCTCAGCGCATAGCCGTTCATCACCGGCATGTTGCAGTCGGTGATCAGCACATCGAAGTGCTGATTGCGCCACGCCCGCAGGCCATGGGCGCCATCCTCGGCGTCGCTGACCCGGTGCCCCAGGTAGCTCAGTTGCTGGGACAGCAGCAGGCGGTTGGCCGGGTAGTCGTCGACCACCAGGATGTCGAGGACCTGCGTCGGCGCAACCCGCTCCACCGCCGGTGCCTCGACTTCGGGCAAGGGCTCCAGCGTGGGGAAATCGAGCAGCACCTCGACCCGGGTGCCCTCGCCCAGGACGCTGCCGAGGGTCAGTTGGCCGCCCATCATTTCGCACAGGGTACGGCTGATCACCAGGCCCAGGCCCGAGCCGCCACGGCCCAGCTGCTGGCTGTTGGCGGCCTGGGCGAAGGGGCTGAACAGGCGCTTCTGGTCCTCGGGCGAAATGCCGCTGCCGGTGTCCTCGATCAACAGGCGGATGGCCAGCCGTTCCTCGTCGGCGGCGGACGCCACCTGCACGCTCAGGCGCACCTCGCCTTCGCGGGTGAACTTGATGGCATTGCTCAGCAGGTTCGAAACGATCTGCTTGAAGCGCAACGGGTCGATCAGCACATCGCGGTTGCTCTTGAAATCGAGGTCGAGGATCAGTTGCAGGCGCTTCTGGCGCGCCAGCCCTTCGAAGATCCGCGCCACCGAATCCACCAGGACCCGCAGATTGGCCCGTTGCGGCGACAGCGACAGGCGCCCGGACTCGATCCGCGCGATGTCGAGGATGTCGCCGATCAGTTCCAGCAGCCCCAGGGCCGCTCCGGAGGCGACCTCGATGGAGAAGCGGTCCATGACCCCCTGGTCGGCCTTTTTCATCGCCAGTTCGAGCATGCCGATCACCGCGTTCATCGGCGTGCGGATCTCGTGGCTCATGGTGGCCAGGAAGGTGGTCTTGGCCCGGTTGGCGTCGTCGGCGTCGTCCTTGGCCTCGCGCAACTGTTCCAGCAGGTGCTGGCGCTCGCTGACATCGATCCAGCCGGAAATCAGCCCCGCTACTTCGCCGTCGCTGCCGCGGTACGGCAGCATCCAGTGGTAAATGGTCAGCACCCGGCCCTGGGACAGGGTCAGGGCGCGGTCCTGGATGCGCGACTTGCCATCGTTCATGACGGCCAGGTAATCGTCGTGATAAGCCTGGGCCTCGACTTTCTGGGTGCTCAATACACCCTCGATAATGGTCTTGCCGATCACTGCCTCACGGGCGACGCCAAACACTTCGAGGTAGGCCGAATTGCACGCCATCAGGCGCCCTTGCCGATCGCGGACATAGATCGGATGCGGGGTGCCGTCGATCAGCACGCGCATGAACTCTATCTGGTCGCCCAGGGCCCGCTCGGCCTGCTCGCGCTTGCGGACCAAGCCACGCAGGTAGCTGATCCAGCCCACGGCGAGCAACAGCAGGAACGCGGCCACGACAAATCCCTGGATGATCGCCGGACGATAGCGCTGCCAGTAGCTGTCGTTGATCACCACCTCGCTGCGCCAGCGGTTGGTCAGCGCATCCATTTCATCGGGCGTGATGCTCAACAATGCCTTGTCGAGGATCGAGTACAGCTCCAGTGCGCCGCGATCGGTGGCGAAGGCCACCCGGGCTGGCAAGCTGCCGACCGTGCTGGTCACCCGCAAGCGTTCCCGGTACTGCCGGGAGATGATGTAGCGGGCGCTGATCAGTGAATTGACCGCGCCGTCCACCGCGCCACTGGCCACCAGGGCCATGGCTTCGGCGGCGTTTTCCACCGCCACCAGCTCGATCCGCGGAAAGTGGTCGATGATGAATTCACGCTGCACATTGCCGCGGATCAGCGCCAGTTTTTTCCCCGCCATCTCGTCCAGGGTGTTCGGCATGCCCGCGCCGACCCGGGTCACCAGGACAAATGGCGTGCTCAGGTAAGGCGGGGTGAAACGCAGCTCGTTCTCGCGCTCGTAGCTGGCGGTGAAAGCGGCCAGCAGGTCGGCCTTGCCGCTCTTGACCAGGCCAGTCAGGTCATGCACCGACTCCCCGCGCACCACGTCGAACTTCAGGCCGGTACGCAGGCTGATCTTGTTCAGCACATCGGCGCTGATGCCGCGAAACTCGCCCTGGGCATCGATGAACGACAGCGGCAGGTAGTTCTCGTTGATCGCCACTTTCAGCCGCGGGTGTTGCTCCAGCCAGCGCTGTTCCTTGTCGCTGAAATGCAGGCGCGACTGCCCGGCAATGCTCGCCCCGCCGGCGCTCCAGCGGCGCTGGATAGTCATCTGCTCGCTGACCGGAATCGCCGCCAGTGCGGCGTTGACGATATTCAGCAGACGCGTGTTGCCCCGGGCCGCGGCAAAGGCGAAAGAGTTCACCTCCAGGCGCGCGAAGTCGGTCAGTTGCACATTGTTCAGGTAGTTACGGTTGATCAGGTAATTGGCACTGATCGAGTCGCCCAGGTAGACGTCGGCCTGGCCGAAGGCAACCGCGCCGATGGCGCTCAGGGCCGAGGGATAGAGTTGCAGTCGGGCGTCGGGATAGAGCTTCTTGACCGCTTCGGCCGGCAGGTAGTGATACAGCATCGCCACCTGCTTGCCTGCCAGGTCGGCGGGCAGGCCCTGGCTATCGTTGCTGCGGGTGACCAGGGTCGGCTGGTCCTCGGCATAGGGCCGGGACATCAGCAGTTGCGGGTCGGCGGCCTCGAAGCCGTTGGCGGTGGCGAGCAGATCGACCTCGCCGTTCTTCAGCGCCTGGATCACCGCATCCCGGGAGGGGTAGCGGCGCACCTGCACGTTGACGTGCAACAGGCTGGCGAGCAGCGCCGCGTAATCGGCCGACAAGCCTTCGAAGGCACGCCCGTTGCCCGTCATGTCGAAGGGTGCGTAGTCGGGCTCCGAAGCGCCCAGCAGCAAGCTGCCCTTGTGCCGCAGCCAGCTCCAGTCGGCTTCGTCGAGCGCCACCTGATAATCCGCGACGCTGGAGCGTCCGAGCACGCTCAGCGTCTCGACCCTGGCCCCGACCTCGGCCACGGCGACCGGCGCCGTACCCAGCAGGGCCAACAGAAACAGCACAGCGAGGCGGGTTCGCAAATGATTGCCCATCTAGATCAGGTTATTGCGCTTGGCGAAGTCGGCCAGGTACACCACCGACTTCATGTTCAGCTTCTCGATCAGCCGGGTCTTGTAGGTACTGACGGTCTTGCTGCTGAGCAACATGCTTTCGCCGATGTCCTTGTTGCTCATGCCCAGGGCAAGCTGCTGAAGGATGCTCAGTTCACGGTCGGACAGGCTCTGGATCATGCTCTGCTCCGAGGCCTCGCTGTCGCTGCGGCGCACCGAACTGCCGGCAAGGTTGGGGAAATACAGGTAGCCCGACATCGCCGCCCGGATGCCCTTGACCAGCTCGCTCAAGTCGTCGACTTTCGAGATATAGCCCGCCGCGCCGGCCTTCATGCAGCGCGCCGAATAATAGACCGGCGACTGCGAGGTGAGGATCAGGACCTTGGTGGCCAGGCCCAGCGCGGTGATGCGGTTCAGCACTTCCAGGCCGTCCATGCGCGGCAAGGCGATGTCCAGCAGGATCAGCTCGGGCTGGTGCTCGCGGGCCAGTTGTACCGCATCGACGCCGTTGTCCGTTTCCGCCACGACCTCGAACCCTTCCTGCTTGAGCAGCATCTTCACCGTGGACCGAATGAACGGGTGATCATCGACAACCAAAGCCTTTTGCATTGAACCTCCAGAAATAGATCGGCTGATACTGCCCGCCGGGCTCGACGTCAGGGCTGCCCGGGCTGCCCGGCCTGTCCTTCCAGCCACTGCCGCAGGCCATGCCCCGTCATCGGATGGGCGAGATAGAAACCCTGGCCGAAGGGGCAACCCATGCGCACCAATTCATCGCGGATACGCTGGCTGCTCACGCCTTCGATCACCACACTCATGTTCAACGCTCCCGCCAGGGCCAGGGTGCTGCTGACCACCGCCCGACTGCGTGGATCCCAGAGGTTCTGCACGCATTCGCCTTCCAGCTTGATCTGATTGAAAGGCACCTGACAGAGTAGCTTCAACGACGAAAAACCCAGGCCGAAATCATCGATCGCCAGGCCACACCCCATCATGCGCAAACGCAGCAGGCTCTCCAGGGTGGTGAACTGCATGTCCAGCAGGCCATTCTCCGCCAGCTCGAACAACAAGGTCGAGCCAGGAAGATCATGGCGGCGCAAGGCACGCTGGATTTCGTCGATCAGTTCACACTGCGCCAACTGCGAGGCGTGCAAATTGAACGCCAGTTCGAGGCTCACGCCATCGCGCCGCAACATGCCCAGCAGGCCCAGGCCCTGCTCCAGCAGTTGCTTGAACATCTCGTCGATCAGGTCGTAGGCCAGCACCGCCGCCAGAAAACTCTCCGGCAACAGCAGGCCCCGGGAGGGATGCTCCCAGCGCGCCAGGGCTTCGATACCGGCCAGCTCGCCGCTCGGCATCGCGAACTTGGGCTGGAACCAGGCGCGGAACTCGCCCAGCGCCAGGCCACGGCGCACATCGTCTTCGCTGGGCAGATCCTGCAGGGTCGCCACCAGCGACCGGGGCAGATGCCGCCGGTGGTTGTAGCGCTTGAGCACCCGTTGCAGAGTCTGGGACTGCAACGGGTTGGCCAACTCCCCCAGCAACTTCACGCCCATCAGCGCCAGCAGATGCCCCAGGCCCCGGCGCAGCTCCGGCTCCAGTTCGCCGCACTGCACCACGGAACGCACCATGCCGGCCTGGCTGGACTTGCGCAGGAACCGCAGCGAATCCCCGCCCTGCATGCCCAGGTCGCAGAGCACGATATCGATGCAGCCCAACCGCTCGATCCGGGCCATGGCCTGCTCGCAATGCTCGGCCTGCAGCACCTCGGACATGCCGAGCTTGTGCAATTGCATGACCAGCACATGGCGTTGAAAGGAATGGCTTTCCAGCACGAGAACCCGAGGTGAGACCATCGTTGCACGTCACTTTGCAGGCAGAGAGGCTGCCCATAGTGACAATGACACCGCGAGGTTGAAGAAGGGTTTGTCTTGCGCGGTTGTAGGAAATTTCCTAGCGATCACAGGCTGCCCGTGATGAACCCATCGCGGGCAAGCCTTGCTCCTGTAAAGGCTTGGCCGTCATCGTCCGGTCTGGGCTGTTAACCCTGACACGCTGAAATACGAATGGGCTATGGGTACCACCCCACGACTTTGCCAATGACCCATAGCAGGAAAGCAAAGCCCAGAAGCCCGATAACGCTCCACTGCAATGCGGCCAGTTTTCGCCTGAATGGCAGGGGAAAATTGTTCAAATCCGCAACGCTCAACTCCCCCCTTTTGAGATAAAAACCGGGAAACGTCACGATCCCGGAGATCCCCCCAATCAGCAAAAGCTTCCCCCAGGGACCGCCATGCCTTAACGGAGCGCGCGCCATGATGGCTGAACAGTTTTTCAGATGATCCAGGAGCTCATCCATTTCGTATAGGCCATGTGCAACGCCACACCGATCCAGACAAATGCGCCGAGAATCACGACGCCACCCAGATAGCCGAAAACAATCTCGGGGGTATTCATTGGCGGCTCTCGTCAACGATTCAAACAAGCCCCAGCTTGACCACCGCCGCAAGGCCCGTCATGACCACCATCAGCCCTAGCGCAGTCCACTGCAGCATGACCAACTTGCGCTTAAGCGCCGCAGGAAAACCCTGCAAGTCCTCGGCACTGACCCAGCCACGCTTAAGGTAAAAGCTGGGGAAGGTCACAAAACCCGAAATGCTCCCGACCAGAATCAATTTCCCCCACGGTCCACCGTGCCTGAGCGTGGTCAGGGTGCTGAGCACAGCACTGGTTTTCAGGTGCTCCAACATCAGATCCATCTTGGTGTAGGCCATGTGCAAGCAGATACCAAGCACCATAAATATCCCTGCAAAATCGACGAGTCCGATTACTAGAAATATTTTATCTGCCGTATTCAGGCTCATTTGACCGCCTTGTTTTTCGGCAAGCAAATCCTATGGAGGACGCAGAAATACGCACAGTTTATTTGTGCCAACCTACAACTTTGCCAATGACCCATAACAGGAAAGCAACACCCAGAAGTCCGATTACGCTCCACTGCAACAGTGCTAGCTTTCGTTTAAAGGGCGCGGGAAAGTTGTTTAGATCCTCAGCACTCAATTCTCCCCTTTTGAGATAAAAACCGGGAAACGTCACGATCCCGGAAATACCCCCAATCAGCAAAAGCTTCCCCCAGGGACCTCCATGCCTTAACGGAGCGCGGACCATGATGGCGGAACAGTTTTTTAAATGGTCGAGGAGTTCATCCATTTTCGTATAAGCCATGTGCAATGCGACGCCAATCCAGGCAAATATGCCGAGAATCACTACTCCTCCCAGATAGCCAAAAACAATCTCAGGGGTATTCATTTGCTGCCCTCATAAATGACCTCACCCATCTTCTCGCCAGCATTACCGAGTATTGACACTCCAGCAAAAGAGCCTCCCCCAACGACCACAACACCACAAACCAAGGCGGCTACCCCACCCGTTGGAACACCGAGGGCGACACACAATGCTCCGACTGTGGTCCCTGTTAACACGGCACCTACGGCCGCACCGCCCGCGACCCCACCGACAAAATTACCGGTCTCGGTGAATCTGACTTTCTCGCATGCCTCGGAGTTACCGGCCGCGCACACCTTTTGAACCTTCAGGTAAGAAGCTCCACCGCCAAGAGCCGTGCCGATCCAGCCGCCATACTTGACGACTTTAGCCGCCTTGACCACTCCCTCGATGTGCGTGGCATAACCGGGAATCTGCTCTGCCGCACCGGCCTTGGTCCACCGGTGAACCAAGCTGCGGCTGGAAATTCCCAGGGCACTTTTCAAGTTCGGATGATCGGGGAAGCCAATGCCTTTTCGGGTCATGGAGGTTAGTCGCGTATCGAGCTGTGCCAGCAGTTTTTTACGTTCGGCAAAGAACTCCGGCGACCGCAGGTGGCCGTCTTTCTGGAACGTGCGTTGATGCAGCGCTTCGATATCACGCAGTGTGGTTTTGACGTCTTCCAGGTTCTTGGCAAACATCGCTTCACCGATGCCGATCGCCGTCGAACCCTGGGCCAGAAAGGTTTCGATTTCGTCTCGATGCCTGGCCATGAAATCCGCTTCTTGCGCGCTGAGCGATTTGAGGGCGGCGTGGGTCTTGGCCGCGGCCTCCATCAGCAACCCCTCTTCGCGGCTACATTGCAGGTTGTTGGGGTCGCCGAGCAGGATCATCGAGCCCGCCTTGACGTCGTCCAAGCCGGGATTCAGCGACTCAAACTTGCTCATCACAGCAGGGTTGCGAGAAGGGAACAGCACGGACTCAAGCTGTTCACGGGTCATGCTTTTAGGCACGACGTAAAAGCCCGGTTCTTGCGGTTGAGGTTTTACGACAGGTTCGGCGTCAGGCCACGCAGGCTTGGCTTTTTCTTGCTCGCGATAATCCAGGGTACCCGCCACCCAGCCCTTTCCGGTGATGTGCGAATACTTGCCAAAGGTGTCTGCGCTCAAAGGGCTGAAAGGGTCATTCGAGACCAGCAACCAATCACCCTCATCCACGCTCGCCAGGATGTGGCGCAGGTCATCGTTCGATAGCTGGCCGTGCGAACTGCCGTGGGCATAAAGCAATTCGCCCAGCCCGTCGATTCTCTTGCCGTACTGTCCGAGGGCCTGCTGAACCTCGAACCGGGCAAAAAACGGCGACTCGATTCTGTTGAAACCAATGCCTTCACGTTCCCGATCTTGCCGACGAATAAGGCGCAGCCCCATACCCCCTCCTCCCTGATAAAACGACACGCCCGAACAAGCCGTCGAAGACATATCTATTGATTAGGCGGGGGGATGGTGCTGGCGCTCATCTGTTGGCTCAAGCGAACAGAGCACTTGAACAGGGTAAAACCCTGTATTTCAGGAGAGTCCTACAAGCGTACCGGTACTTGTCTGACGCTAGAGGAAAGCCATGCCCACCTTCTCGACGCCAGCCTGTTGCAGGCATAAAAAGCCCCTGAATCTTTCGATTCGGGGGCTTCGGTATCAGGGGTCAGCAGAAGCAGCGCGTTATCGTTGGCGTCCATCGCGGGCAAGCCTCGCTCCTACAGGAGCGCCATCGTCTGTAGGAGCGAGGCTTGCCCGCGAGGCGATTTCGCAGTCAGCGCCGTCAGAGCTTCCAGGCTCCGGCCTCGGCGAAGAAGGCCCGGGCATTGTCCTCCAGGCTGTCCAGGTGATAACCGCCCTCCTGCACGATCAGGCAGGGCAGGCCGAGGCTGCGGATGCGTTCGCCGAGGCGGGCGAAGCCTGCGCGGGTCACGGCCACTTTGCTTTGTGGATCGAGCTTGTAGATGTCGAAGCCCAGGGACAGTACCAGCACCTGGGCGTCGAAGGCCTTCACGGCCGCCAGGGCGGTTTCCAGCTGGGCGAGGAAGTCGGCTTCACTGGCGCCGTGGGCCATTGGCAGGTTGAGGTTGTAGCCCTGCCCCGCGCCGCTGCCGCGCTCGTCGGCGAAACCGGCGACGCCCGGGTAGAAGTTGGTCGGGTCGCCGTGCACCGAGACGTAGAGCACGTCGTCGCGGGCGTAGAAGATTTCCTGGATGCCCTGGCCGTGGTGCATGTCGGTGTCCAGTACCGCGACCCGGGCGAATTGTTCGCGCAGCACCTGGGCGGCGATCGCCGCGTTGTTCAGGTAGCAGAAACCGCCCGCGGCTTCGGGCCGGGCGTGGTGGCCCGGCGGGCGGCACAGGGCATAGGCCGCCGGCTCGCCATCGAGCAGGGCCCGGGCGCCGGCGATCGCGCTTTGCGCCGACCAGTAGGCCGAGCGCCAGGTCGTCTTGCCCACCGGGCAACTGCCGTCGGCCAGGTAGCGCGCGGCCTGGGCCAGCACGCCGCGCAAGGCGTTCGGCTCCTTGACGAAGATGTTCGACATCACCTCGTCGCCCCAGTCCTCGGGAATTTCCTTCCAGCGCTGGTGGGCTTCCTCGAGAAATTGCAGGTAGGCCGCGCCGTGCACCGCCAGCAGCGGCTGCATGCCGGCATCTTCCGGCTGCTGCACCGCAAAGCCCAGGGCATGCGCGGCCTGGACCAGGCGCCGGGCGCGCTCGGGCACTTCCTGGGGGATGCGCATCTGGCCGCGCGAGTAATAGCTGCGCGGAAGGTGCAGCAACTGTTCGGGATGGAAAAAACTGCGCATGACCTTCTCCTTATTCGGACCGGCCGGCACGGGCCAGCACGGCGTTCAACAAGACGTCGGCGCCCTGGCGCACGTCCTCGGGCAAGGCGTCTTCGGCTTCGTTATGGCTCAGGCCGTTGACGCAGGGAATGAAGACCATGGCCGTCGGGCAGAACCGCGCCAGGTGGATCGCGTCATGCCCGGCGCCGCTGACGATCGATTGTTGAGCGTAGCCCAGGCCATCCACCGCCTGCTGCACCGCCGCCACGCAAGCGGCGTCGAAGGGCGTGGCCGGGCTGATCCAGTGCGGGCTGATGCGCACCTGCAACTGGCGCTGTGCAGCGATGGCGTCCAGGCGCGCGCGCACCTCCTGTTCCATCGCGGCGATGGCGCTGTCGCGGTGGTGGCGCAGGTCGACGGTGAACTGCAACAGGCCGGGAATGGTATTGCGCGAAGACTTGGCGATGCTCAATTCACCGACCGTGGTCAGACCCTCGGGAGCGAAGTCCGCGGCCAGGGTCTCGATGGCCAGGATCATCTGCGCGGCGCCGTACAGCGCATCCTTGCGCAGCGACATCGGCGTGGTGCCGGCATGGGCCGCCTGGCCTTCGACCTGCACATCGAGCCAGCGGATCGCCTGGCCGCCGCTGACCACGCCGATGCTCTTGGCGTTGTCCTCGAGGATCGGCCCCTGCTCGATATGCGCCTCGAAGTAGGCGTCCACCGCCCCGCCCAGCGGGCGCGTACCGGCGTAGCCAGTGGCATGCAGGGCCTCGGCGACGCTGATGCCGGCGGCGTCACGCACCGCCAGCGCCGTGTCCAGGTCCATGATCCCGGTGAACACCGCCGAGCCGAACATCGCCGGGGTGAAGCGCGCGCCCTCCTCGTTGGTCCATACCGCGATCTCCAGCGGCTTGCGGGTAGAGATCCGCAGGTCATTGAGGCGGCGCACCACCTCCAGCCCGGCCAGCACCCCGTACACGCCATCGAAGCGCCCGCCTTCGGGCTGGGTGTCGAGGTGGCTGCCCATCATCACCGGCGCGGCGTCGGGGTCGCTGCCGGGGCGCCGGGCGAACAGGTTGCCGATGGGGTCGACGCTCAGGCTCAGCCCCGCCTCCGTGCACCAGTGGGCGAACAGTTCGCGCCCGGCCTTGTCCTCCTCGCTCAGGGCCAGGCGGCAGCTGCCGCCCCGGGCGGTCGCGCCGATTTCGGCCATGGCCATCAGGCTCGCCCACAGGCGTTCACCATTGATCTTCAACATGCTTGGGTTCTCCGGATTCGATAAAGGCTCAGGCCATTTCCAGGCGGTGGGCAGCGGCATGCCGGCGCGCCAGGGCCAGCACGCACAGCAACGACACCGCCGCGATCAGGCTGTAGAACAGCGCCATCGGCCACCACTGGCCGGCGAAGCGGTGCGCCAGCCAGGTGCCGATCAGCGGCGTCAGGCCACCGGCCACGGCACCGCAGACCTGATAGGCCAGGGAGATCGCGGTATAGCGCACGCGGGTGTCGAACATGCCGCTGACGTAGCCGGCGATCACCGCATAGAAAGACGCCATGCACACCACCGCCAGGGCGATGCCGAGGATGATCAGCGGCGCCTGGCCGCTGCTCACCAGCACGAACATCGGGTACGGCGAAGCCATCGCCAGCAGCGACACCAGGCACAGGAAACGCGTGGCGCCGAGCTTCTCGGCGGTCCAGGCGGCCAGCGGCTGGATGCAGAACTGGATGATCGCCACCACGAACAGGCATTCCAGGATCAGCGAACGCGGCAGGCCCAGCTGCTGGGTGCTGTAGGCGATCATGAAGGTGTTGGTGAAGTACACCCCGGCAATGCCCAGGGTATTGGCGCCGATGCACAGCAGCAGAGGCCGCCAGGCGCTGCGCAGCACTTGCATCACCGGCGCCTGCTCCTTGCGGGCGGCCTTGGCGGCCTGTTCGCGGCTGGCGATGAATTCCGGCGACTCGTTGACCCCCAGGCGAATCGCCAGGCCCACCACCAGCAACAGAGCACTGGCCAGGAACGGCAGGCGCCAGCCCCAACTCATCAGCTCGTCCTCGGGCAGGCGGGTGACCGCGCTGAACGCCAGCAACGACAGGATCAGGCCCGCCGGGCTACCCAGTTGGGCGAAGGAGGCGAAGAAGTTGCGCCGCCCCCTGGGCGCATGCTCGCCGGCCATCAACACCGCCCCGCCCCACTCGCCGCCCACGGCGATGCCCTGGACGATGCGCAGCAGGATCAGCAGCACCGGCGCCGCCGCGCCGATCTGCGCATAGGTCGGCAGCAGGCCGATGCACACCGTGACCACGCCCATCATCAGCAGGGTGATCACCAGGGATTTCTTGCGCCCGATACGGTCGCCGATATGGCCGAACACGATGCCGCCCAATGGCCGGGCGAAGAAGCCCACGGCGAAGGTGCCGAACGCCGCCATGGTGCTGAACAGCTTGTCGTCGGAGGGGAAGAACAAGGCGCCGAACACCAGCGCCGCGGCGGTGGCGTAGATGTAGAAGTCGTACCACTCGATCATGGTGCCGATAAAGGCGGCGGCCGCCGCACGGCGCGGCTGGGGCGAAGCGGAAGGCTTCATGGGGGGACTCCTTTGATTATTTTTCTGGCAGGAGATAACGGATTCGGCAGCGGCGCTCTGAAGGCGCCTGTACGGAAGGGATTTATCGAGGCGCGGCGATAATTAGTCAATTTTCTATTTGTTATTCCGATTATTATTCAGGCTTATTATCAAGCCCTGCCCCCGACCCAGAGCCCCGCGCCATGCCCAATCGCTTGCCCGACCGTCTGCTCAACGACCGCCTGGACTGGAACCTGCTGCGCACCTTCAGGGTCATCGGCCAGGAACTGAGCATCAGCCGTGCCGCCGCGCGCCTGCACCTGACCCAGCCCGCGGTGAGCCAGGCCCTCAAGCGCCTGGAGGAGCAACTGGGCCGACAGCTGATTGCCCGGCGCGGACCGCGCTTCGCCCTG
Organism: Pseudomonas sp. MRSN 12121; assembly: GCF_000931465.1. Taxonomy (NCBI): domain Bacteria; kingdom Pseudomonadati; phylum Pseudomonadota; class Gammaproteobacteria; order Pseudomonadales; family Pseudomonadaceae; genus Pseudomonas; species Pseudomonas sp. MRSN 12121. Next base: position 4,817,921 of record NZ_CP010892.1, read on the forward strand.
ACCGAAACCGGCGAGCAGATCTTCCAGCTGGCCGGGGAGATCTATGGGCAGATGTCCCAGGTCGGCAGCCTGTTGCAACAGCCGGCCGACGAGGTGATCGGCAAGGTGCGCCTGCTGATGATCAGCCGGATCTTTTCCGAGCGTTTCGACGACTTCCTCGCCGACTTCCATCGCCAGCATCCGCGGGTCGACCTGGAGATCGAGGTGATGCGCAGCTCGGACATCGTTAGCGCCTTGCAGGAAAAGACCGCGACCCTCGGCCTGAGCCTCAACCGCCGGCCGCAGCCGCGCCTGGAACAGCAGTTGTTCCTGCGCCAGCGCTATGCGTTTTTCTGCGGCAAGCACCATGCCCTGTTCGGCCGGCAGAACGTGGCCGAGGGCGACTTGCAGCGGGAGAACTTCGTCAGTTTCACCAGCGACCAGATCGGCGGCATGCTCTCGCCGCTGACTATCTTCCGCGACCAGCAGGGGTTCAGCGGGCGTCTGGTCGCCTCGTCGCCGAGCCTGGAAGAAGTCCGCCGCCTGGTAATCGCCGGCTACGGCATCGGCTGCCTGCCCGAGCATGTAGTGGCGGCCGACGTCGAGGCCGGGCTGCTCTGGCGCCTGCCGCCCGACGATGGCATCGCCGACGTCGATATCCACCTGCTGTGGAACCGCGAACAGCGCCTGAGCCGCGCCGAAACCCTCTTTCTCGAAGCCTTGCGGGCCTGCCTGAACGCTCAGTAACCCTGGGCCCGGTCCACCTCGTTCAACAGGCGCTCACCGGCGTGCAGGCGCCGCAGGTTGTCCGCCACCTGCTCGGCGATGCAGTCGTGGGAGGCCGCCGACGCCATGTGCGGGGTGATGCTGACCCCGGGCGTGGTCCACAACGGATGCCCGGCCGGCAAGGGCTCCTGCTCGAACACATCGAGCAGGGCGCCGCGCAACTGGCCGCTGGCCAGGGCCTGGCGCAAGTCGTCGAGGTCGAGGTGGGCGCCTCGCCCGACATTGACCAGCGCCGCGCCGCGGGCCAGCCGGGAGAAGGTGTTTCGCCCGAGAATGCCGCGGGTCTCGACGGTCAGCGGCAGCAGGTTGATCAACAGCTCCACGCCGTCGAGAAACGGCTCCAGTTCCCGCGGCCCGACAAAGGTCTGCACCTGCGCCAGGCGCTTGGCGCTGCGGGCCCAGCCGCGCACCTCGTAGCCGGCCTCGGCCAGGTCGAGGGCGATGGCGCCGCCCAGCGAGCCCAGGCCCATGACCCCGACCCGGAACTGCCGCGCCGGCCGTTGCAACGGGCGCTCCCAGAGACCTTCGCGCTGCTGTTCCAGCACCCGGTCGAAGCCGCGGTGATAGTGGATCACCGCCCAGCGCAGGTACTCAGTCATGCCCTGGCGGTGCCCCGGATCCACCACCCGGCACACGGGCAGGTCCGGGCAGGAAGGGTCGTGTTCCAGGTGGTCGATGCCCGCCGCCACCGAGTGGATCACTTGCAGCCCGGGCAAGTACCCCAGGCTGCCGGCCGGTGGAAACCAGCACGCCGCGACCCGCGCCTGGAGCGCCCGCGGGTCGTCGGCCAGCACCGCCTGCACCTGGGGAGCGCAGCGGGCGAAAGCGGCCTGCAGTTGTGTGAGCAACAGGCTGTCGCGGGACAGCAACACCACGATACTCATGACAGGTAGGACTCGCGCTGGGACTCGATCAGAGTCAGGGCAGCCTCCCAGGCCAGTTCGATGATGTGGTCGGCATCGTCGCGCTCGAACTGTTCGGCGGTGTGGGCGCAGACCTCCGGCGACGGGTAGTTCAGCTGGCAACCGCCGGCCAGCGCCTGGACCTGGGCCTGGCAGGCACGCTCGAGGAAATGGATTTCCTGGAAGGCGTGGGCAACGCTGGCACCGCCCACCAGCAGGCCGTGGTTGCGCAGGATCATCGCCTTGTGTGGGCCGAGGTCGGCGATCAGGCGCTCACGCTCATCCAGCGACAGGGCGATGCCTTCATAGGTGTGGTACGCCAGCTTGCCGTAGAACTTCAGCGCGTGCTGGCTGATCGGCAGCAGCCCCTGCTTCTGCGCGGCCACCGCCATGCCGGCGGCGGTGTGGGTGTGGATCACGCAGTTGAGGTCGGGGCGGGCCATGTGGATCGCCGAATGGATCACGAACCCCGCGGCGTTCACCCGGTGCCCGGCGTAGTGCGGATCGACGACGCGCCCCTCCTGGTCGATGCGCACCAGGTCGCTGGCGCGCATGCGATCGAAGATGACCCCGTAGCGGTTGATCAGGAAATGATGCTCCGGCCCGGGAATGCGCAGGGTGATGTGGGTGTCGATCAGGTCGGTCATGCGAAAGTGCGCGACCAGTCGGTACAGGGCCGCCAGTTCGCAGCGGGCTTGCCATTCGATGGGGCTCATATGCTCGGGTTTGCTCACGAATACACCTCTTTGCCAGCGTGATGGACAGTTGGGTTGGCGCGCAGCCGGGCCAGGCCGCACACGCCGATCAGCGACAGGGCCGAGAGCAGGCTGAAGAACACCGCCAGCGGCAGCCACTGCCCGGAAAACTTGCTGGCCAGCAAGGTGCCGATCAGCGGCGTGCTGCCGCCGGCGACCGCGCAGGCCAGTTGATAGGCGATGGAAATCCCCGAATAGCGCAGGTGCACCGGGAAGGCCTCGGTCATGTAGCCGGCGATCACCGCGTACAGCGCCGAAAGGATCACCACCGCCAGGGCGATGCCGAGGGTCATCAGCAGGATGTCCCGGGTCCCGACCAGCAGGAACATCGGGTACGGCGTGACCATGCACAGCAGCGCCACCAGCCTGAGGAAACGCCCTTCACCGATCCGCTCGGCGAGCAGCGCGGAGACCGGCTGGGACAGCAACTGGATGACCGTCACCAGGAACAGGCAATCGAGAATGGTCGCCCGGGAAATGCCCTGGTACTGGGTCACGTAGGTGATCATGAAGGTGTTGGTGAAGAAGAAGCCGGCCGAGCCGATGGTCACCGCGGCGGCGGCGAACAGGATCTGTTTCCAGCAGCTGCGCAGCACCTCCAGCACCGGGTACCTGGCGGTCTCGTGGTTGTCCCGGGCCTTGGCGAACTCCGGCGACTCATGCACGCCGGAGCGGATCATCAGGCCGAACATCATCAGCACGCCGCTGGCGAGGAACGGCAGGCGCCAGCCCCAGTCGAGGAAGTCCTGCGGGTCCAGGCTGGTCACCAGGCGGAAGGCGATCAACGCCAGCAGCAGGCCGGCCGGGCTGCCGAGCTGGGCGAACGAGGCGTAGAAAGTCTTGCGCCTGGCCGGGGCGTGCTCGCTGGCCATCAGCACCGCCCCGCCCCACTCGCCGCCCACGGAAATGCCCTGGACGATGCGCAGCACGATCAGGCTGACGGGCGCCCAGATGCCGACGCTGGCATAGCTGGGCAGCAGGCCGATGCCGGTGGTGGCCAGGCCCATCAGCGCCATGGTCACCAGCAGCATTTTCTTGCGCCCGAGGCGATCGCCCAGGTGGCCGAAGACCATGCCGGCCATGGGGCGGGCGATAAAGCCCACGGCAAAGCTGCCGAAGGCCGCCAGGGTGCTCATCACCGGATCGCTGCTGGGAAAGAACACCTGCCCGAGGACCAGCGCCGCCGCCGTGGCATAGATGTAGAAGTCGTAGAATTCGATGGTCGTGCCAATGAAGGCCGCCGCCGCGGCTCGGCGCGGCTGAGAGGTGGTGTGCATGCAAGGACCCTGTGTAGTTGTAGTTCTGGGCAGGTACTGAAGGCTGGTCACGGGCGCTCTGCGGCGCTTGTGGGCTTTATCGCCGCCGTGCCAGGATTAGTCAATGTTCAAATCCTTATCTTTGCTATTAGCCCTGCTACTACCTGGAGCCGCCATGCCCGCACCGCACTCCGCCTCCAACCCCTGGGTCGGCCGGCGTTTCCTCAACGACCGCCTGGACTGGAACCTGCTGCGCACCTACCTGGTGATCGGCCAGGAAGGCAGCATGAGCCGCGCCGCCGCGCGCCTGCACATCACCCAGTCGGCGGTCAGCCAGGCGCTCAAGCGCCTCGAGGAGCAACTCGACTGTGTGCTGATCGCGCGGGGTGGCCGGCGCTTCGAATTGACGGAGAGCGGCGAGGAAGTGCTGCGCATCGCCACCGATATCTACGGCGATATCTCGCGCCTGGGCACGGTGCTGGAAAGCCGCAACGACGACGTGGTGGGCAAGATCCGCATCCTCACCGTCAGCGGCGTGCAGGCGCCGCATTACGACGAATTCCTCGCCGACTTCCATGCCAGCCACCCGAAGATCGAGCTGGAAGTCGAGGTGATGGGCAGCTCGGACATCATCAGTTCGTTGCTGCAAAAGACCGCGACCCTCGGGGTCGGGCTGTGCCGCCTGCCGCAGCCGCGGCTGGAGCAGCGGGTGCTGTTTCGCGAGCGCTATGCCTATTTCTGCGGCCAGCGCCACCGCCTGTTCGGCCAGCGGGGCCTGAGCCTGCAACAGTTGGCGACGGAGAACTTCGTCAGCTTCACCAGCGACCAGTTGGGCGGCAACCTGTCACCCTTGACGCTGTTTCGCGACCAGCAGGGTTTCACCGGCAAGATCGTCGCCTCCTCCACCAGCTTCGAAGAGATCTATCGGCTGGTCTGCGCCGGGTTCGGCATCGGCTGCCTGCCGATCCACCTGGTGCGGCGCGATGTCGAGCAAGGGCTGCTCTGGCGCCTGCCGCCGGACGACGGCGTGGTGGATTTCGATATCCAGTTGCTATGGCACCGGGAACAGAAGATGAGCCAGGCCGAAACCCTGTTCCTGGACAGCATCCAGCACATGCTCAGCATCCGTGAGCAGGTGCCGGACAGCCTGATGTTCAAGTGACTCAGACGTGGGGCACGGCCGGCACCTTGGCCGGGCTGGCGTATTGCGGCTTCAGGTGGCCCTGCGGGTCCAGCAGCCAGGCGTCCATGACCTGGCGCACCACAGGCCCCGCCACGCGGCCACCGGCCTCGCCGTTCTCGATCATCACCGCCACCACGATCTGCGGGTGCTCGGCCGGGGCGAAGCCGACGAACAAGGCATTGTCACGATGACGCTCGCGGGTCTTGAGCCGGTCGTAACGCTCGCCCTGCTTGATCGCCACCACCTGCGCCGTACCACTCTTGCCGGCGATGCGGTACTGCGCGCCGGCCGCCGCGTCGCGCGCCGTGCCTCGCGGCGCGTGCATCACCATCTGCATACCGTGGCTGACCAGGTCCCAGTCGACCGCGTCCTTGAGCTGGATGTTCGGCATCGGGTGCGCATCCACCGGCGGCTGGCCGTCCACAGTCTTGGCCAGGTGCGGGCGATTCCAGATGCCCTTGTTGGCGATCAGCGTGGTGGCCTGGGCCAGTTGCAACGGCGTGACCTGCATATAGCCCTGGCCGATGCCGAGGATCACCGTCTCGCCGGGGAACCAGGGCTGGCGGCGCGTGGCGCGTTTCCAGGCCTGGGACGGCATCAGCCCGGGCGCCTCTTCGAGCATGTCCAGGGAAACCCGCTCGCCCAGGCCGAACATTGCCAGGTAATCATGCAGGCGATCGATGCCCAGCTTGTGCGCCAGGTCGTAGAAGTAGGTGTCGTTGGAACGCATGATCGCCGCGTCCAGGTCGACCCAGCCGTCACCGCTGTGGTTCCAGTTGCGGTACTTGTGGTCGACGTCCGGCAACTGGTAGTACCCCGGATCGAACACCCGGGTCGAAGCGTTGACGACCCCGGAGTCGAGCCCGGCGATCGCCACCTCCGGCTTGATGGTCGACCCGGGCGCATACAGGCCGCGCAGCACGCGGTTGAACAGCGGCCGGTCGATGGAATCGCGTAGCGCGGTGTATTCCTTGAAGCTGATACCGGTGACGAACAGGTTCGGGTCGTAGCTCGGCTTGCTGACCATGGCCAGCACTTCGCCGGTCTGCGGATCGATCGCCACCACGGCCCCACGGCGATCGCCCAGGGCCTGTTCGGCCGCCTCCTGCAACTTCGCGTCGAGGCTGAGCACGATGTTTTTCCCCGGGACCGGATCGGTGTGCTTGAGCACCCGCATGACCCGGCCCTGGGCGTTGGTCTCCACCTCTTCGTAGCCGACATGGCCATGCAGCTCGGGCTCGTAGAACTTCTCGATCCCGGTCTTGCCGATCGACTGGGTGCCACGGTATTCCACCGTGTCCAGGGTCTTGGCTTCCTTCTCGTTGATTCGCCCGACATAGCCGATGGAATGGGCAAAGTGCGCGCCCATCGGGTAGTGCCGCACGAACTGCGCCTCGACCTCCAGCCCCGGCAAGCGGTACTCGTTGACCGCCAGTACGGCGATCTGCTCCTCGGTCAGCTCATAGAACAGGGTGACCGGCACGAAGGGATGGCGCGCCTGCTTCAGCGCCTTGTCGAACAGGGCGCGGTCTTCGGCGGGCAGATGCAGCAGGCTGACCACCTGATCCAGCTCGCCTTTCAAGTCGGTGGTGCGCTCGCGGGTCACGGTCAGGTTGAAACTGGGACGGTTATCGGCCAGCAGCACCCCATTGCGGTCGTAGATCAGGCCGCGGGTCGGGGTGATGGGCAATACATGCACGCGATTGTTTTCAGAGACGGTCGAGTGGTAGTCGTACTCGACCACCTGCAGGAAGTACAGGCGCCCGATCAGGGTGCAGGTGATAGCGACCACCAGCAGCGCACAGGCCAGCAGCCTTTTATTGACCAGCCGCGTTTCTTTCTCGTGGTCCTTGATCGGTATCGGTTCGGGCATTGCTACAGCTTCTCGTGAAATGAACTAGGCGCTGGTCCGTGCGGCTGAATGTCGGTCCCTCGAAAATCGAGCTGCACCATACCAAAAACCGTCTCGACGCTTGCATGAAGAATGCCCAGCGGTTCCCACAAGACCGTCGATTCGTGATTCGTCCTCAAGATTGTTGTTCTGATTCATGCATTTTTCTGCGGGCCCGGCCTGGGGATACTGCTGTCCTGCAATCCCTTTGACCGTCTTGCTGCGGGCAAGACGCTGGAGCCTTTCATGCACCCTCGTTTCCACCGCCTGCTTGGCGAAAAGCACTTTTCCATTGGCCTGGAACTGCCTCTGGACAACGACTGGTCCAGTGCCGGACAACGTCTGCGCCAGGACGCAGGCCGCCCCTTCGGCGTACCGGACCTCAAGCAACACGCGAACCTCGCCCGCCTGGCGGACCAGGCCGGTTTCCGGGCGCTATGGGTCCGCGATGTGCCGGTATACGACCCCGACTTCGGCGATGCCGCCCAGGTCTTCGAAACCTTTTCCTACCTGGGCTACCTGGCCGGGATCACGCAGAACATCCTGCTCGGGACCGCCGCCGTGGTCTTGCCGCTGCGCCAGCCGTGGCTGACCCTCAAGGCGGCGAACAGCGTCGACGAACTGAGCGACGGCCGCCTGTTGCTGGGCGTCGCCAGCGGTGACCGGCCCATGGAATACCCCTTGTTCGGCGTCGACTACGCCCAGCGCGGCGCGCTGTTTCGCAATGCGCTGGAGTTGCTGCGCAGCCAGGGACAAGGCCGTCTTCCCCCCGGAGCTCAGTTGCTGCCGCAACGCCCCGAGGCCGCCCCCTTGCTAGTGGCCGGGTTGGGCCAGCAATCGCCGGCCTGGATCGGCGAGCACATGGACGCCTGGCTCGCTTACCCCGGTACTCCGGAGGAACACCGGCGCCGCGTCGCTCTCTGGCGAGAGGTCGGTGGCGACAAACCCTATATCAGCTTCCTGCACCTGGACCTTGCCGCCGATCCACAGGCGCCCATGCAACGCCTGCGTTTCGGCGGCCGCTGCGGACGCCTGGCCCTGATCGACGAATTGCAGGCCCTGCGTGAAGCGGGCGTGCAGCATGTCGGCCTACACCTGCGCCGCAGCGAGCGCCCGGTGGCCGAAGTCATCGAAGAAATTTCCCAACACATACTGCCGAGGTTTCATGATGCCAACTGACTACAACGCCTGGAGCTGGACCGAAGGAGCCGGCCTGGACGGCCTTGAACTGATCCGTAAACCGCTGCCGCAACCGGGGCCCGGGGAAGTGCTGATCGCCAATACGGTGATCGCTCTCAACCCGGTGGACTGGAAAATCATCGAATGGGGACATGCCGACTGGCATACCGGTCGGGTACCGGGGGTCGATGGAGTGGGTGTGGTGGTGGCCAAGGGAGAGGCGGTGACATTGAAGGTCGGTACGCGGGTGGCTTATCACCAATCGCTGAGCCGTGATGGCAGCTTCGCCGAATATTGCCTGCTTGCTGCCCATGCCGCACTGCCAATCCCCGAGGCGCTGGATGACGGCGTAGCGGCCAGTCTGCCTTGCCCGGGCCTGACTGCCCTGCAGGCGCTGGACAAAGTTCCTCCTGCCGGGGCACGCGATGTGCTGGTGGTGGGAGCTGGCGGGGCCGTGAGTTCGTTGCTGGCTCAATTGGCGGTGCAGCGCGGACTAAGGGTCTGGGCGACCGCGTCTGCCAGGCATCATGCACAACTTATAGCCCAAGGCGTGGCCGGGGTTTTCGACTATCGGGCTGCTAACTGGCAGGGCGAACTGCAATCGCGCCTGGGAGAACGTCGCCTGCATGCTGTGTTCGATACCGTCAGTGCCGCCCACGCCCATAGCCTGGCAACGCTGCTGGGGTACAACGGGCATCTGGTATGTATCCAGGATCGTCAGGAAACAGCGCCATTGCCGGCGTTCAGCAGTGCCATCTCGCTGCATGAGGTGGCGCTCAACAGCATTCACGCTTATGGCTCCCGGAGCGACTGGCAACAACTGCAACAGTATGCCGAGCAGTTAATGAGCCAAACCCTGTCAGGACTGCTGCAACCCGCACCGCTGCTTGAGTTCGACTTCAAACAACTGCCGGAGAAACTGCTGGCCTTGAAGAATGGCGAACAGCACGGCAAGTGGATAGCTCGGCTGGGTGCCCGGTAGCCAATACCCTTCTCCACAGTGCCCTTTGGCTCGAGGTATCGGCTGAGCCAAAGGGCTACCTCAAAGGCCCCCACCAGCAACGGCTCTTGGAAAAATTTCACGCACAAAAAACAAAACCCCAACTGCTTTCGCAATTGGGGTTTCGGAATTTAATCTTGACGATGACCTACTCTCACATGGGGAAACCCCACACTACCATCGGCGATGCATCGTTTCACTTCTGAGTTCGGGATGGGATCAGGTGGTTCCAATGCTCTATGGTCGTCAAGAAATTCGGTAGCCGATTCGTTACAGGAGTAACGCCTCAGCGAATGGGTATGTAATAGCGGGTGCTTTGTGAGCAATACGAACTTTCGGTTCTTGCGTCTTCACACACCGCAATCTGGTCTCTTTCGAGTTCGCAGATTGCTTGGGTGTTATATGGTCAAGCCTCACGGGCAATTAGTATCGGTTAGCTCAACGCCTCACAGCGCTTACACACCCGACCTATCAACGTCGTAGTCTTCGACGGCCCTTTAGGGAACTCAAGGTTCCAGTGAGATCTCATCTTGAGGCAAGTTTCCCGCTTAGATGCTTTCAGCGGTTATCTTTTCCGAACATAGCTACCCGGCAATGCCACTGGCGTGACAACCGGAACACCAGAGGTTCGTCCACTCCGGTCCTCTCGTACTAGGAGCAGCCCCTCTCAAATCTCAAACGTCCACGGCAGATAGGGACCGAACTGTCTCACGACGTTCTAAACCCAGCTCGCGTACCACTTTAAATGGCGAACAGCCATACCCTTGGGACCGGCTTCAGCCCCAGGATGTGATGAGCCGACATCGAGGTGCCAAACACCGCCGTCGATATGAACTCTTGGGCGGTATCAGCCTGTTATCCCCGGAGTACCTTTTATCCGTTGAGCGATGGCCCTTCCATACAGAACCACCGGATCACTAAGACCTACTTTCGTACCTGCTCGACGTGTCTGTCTCGCAGTCAAGCGCGCTTTTGCCTTTATACTCTACGACCGATTTCCGACCGGTCTGAGCGCACCTTCGTACTCCTCCGTTACTCTTTAGGAGGAGACCGCCCCAGTCAAACTACCCACCATACACTGTCCTCGATCCGGATAACGGACCTGAGTTAGAACCTCAAAGTTGCCAGGGTGGTATTTCAAGGATGGCTCCATGAGAACTGGCGTCCCCACTTCAAAGCCTCCCACCTATCCTACACAAGCAAATTCAAAGTCCAGTGCAAAGCTATAGTAAAGGTTCACGGGGTCTTTCCGTCTAGCCGCGGATACACTGCATCTTCACAGCGATTTCAATTTCACTGAGTCTCGGGTGGAGACAGCGCCGCCATCGTTACGCCATTCGTGCAGGTCGGAACTTACCCGACAAGGAATTTCGCTACCTTAGGACCGTTATAGTTACGGCCGCCGTTTACCGGGGCTTCGATCAAGAGCTTCGCGTTAGCTAACCCCATCAATTAACCTTCCGGCACCGGGCAGGCGTCACACCCTATACGTCCACTTTCGTGTTTGCAGAGTGCTGTGTTTTTAATAAACAGTCGCAGCGGCCTGGTATCTTCGACCGGCATGGGCTTACGGAGCAAGTCCTTCACCCTCACCGGCGCACCTTCTCCCGAAGTTACGGTGCCATTTTGCCTAGTTCCTTCACCCGAGTTCTCTCAAGCGCCTTGGTATTCTCTACCCAACCACCTGTGTCGGTTTGGGGTACGGTTCCTGGTTATCTGAAGCTTAGAAGCTTTTCTTGGAAGCATGGCATCAACCACTTCGTCACCTAAAAGGTAACTCGTCATCAGCTCTCGGCCTTGAAACCCCGGATTTACCTAAGATTTCAGCCTACCACCTTAAACTTGGACAACCAACGCCAAGCTGGCCTAGCCTTCTCCGTCCCTCCATCGCAATAACCAGAAGTACAGGAATATTAACCTGTTTTCCATCGACTACGCTTTTCAGCCTCGCCTTAGGGACCGACTAACCCTGCGTCGATTAACGTTGCGCAGGAAACCTTGGTCTTTCGGCGTGGGTGTTTTTCACACCCATTGTCGTTACTCATGTCAGCATTCGCACTTCTGATACCTCCAGCAAGCTTCTCAACTCACCTTCACAGGCTTACAGAACGCTCCTCTACCGCATCACTTACGTGATACCCGTAGCTTCGGTGTATGGTTTGAGCCCCGTTACATCTTCCGCGCAGGCCGACTCGACTAGTGAGCTATTACGCTTTCTTTAAAGGGTGGCTGCTTCTAAGCCAACCTCCTAGCTGTCTAAGCCTTCCCACATCGTTTCCCACTTAACCATAACTTTGGGACCTTAGCTGACGGTCTGGGTTGTTTCCCTTTTCACGACGGACGTTAGCACCCGCCGTGTGTCTCCCATGCTCGGCACTTGTAGGTATTCGGAGTTTGCATCGGTTTGGTAAGTCGGGATGACCCCCTAGCCGAAACAGTGCTCTACCCCCTACAGTGATACATGAGGCGCTACCTAAATAGCTTTCGAGGAGAACCAGCTATCTCCGAGCTTGATTAGCCTTTCACTCCGATCCACAGGTCATCCGCTAACTTTTCAACGGTAGTCGGTTCGGTCCTCCAGTCAGTGTTACCTAACCTTCAACCTGCCCATGGATAGATCGCCCGGTTTCGGGTCTATACCCAGCGACTAAACGCCCTATTAAGACTCGCTTTCGCTACGCCTCCCCTATTCGGTTAAGCTCGCCACTGAATATAAGTCGCTGACCCATTATACAAAAGGTACGCAGTCACAGAACAAAGTCTGCTCCCACTGCTTGTACGCATACGGTTTCAGGATCTATTTCACTCCCCTCTCCGGGGTTCTTTTCGCCTTTCCCTCACGGTACTAGTTCACTATCGGTCAGTCAGTAGTATTTAGCCTTGGAGGATGGTCCCCCCATATTCAGACAAAGTTTCTCGTGCTCCGTCCTACTCGATTTCATGACTAAGAGACTTTCGCGTACAGGGCTATCACCCACTATGGCCGCACTTTCCAGAGCGTTCCGCTAATCTCAAAGCCACTTAAGGGCTAGTCCCCGTTCGCTCGCCACTACTAAGGGAATCTCGGTTGATTTCTTTTCCTCAGGGTACTTAGATGTTTCAGTTCCCCTGGTTCGCCTCTTGCACCTATGTATTCAGTACAAGATAACCAGCTTATGCTGGCTGGGTTCCCCCATTCAGAGATCTCCGGATCAAAGTCTGTTTGCCGACTCCCCGAAGCTTATCGCAGGCTACCACGTCTTTCATCGCCTCTGACTGCCAAGGCATCCACCGTATGCGCTTCTTCACTTGACCATATAACCCCAAGCAATCTGGTTATACTGTGAAGACGACATTCGCCGAAAATTCGCAATGCTCTTAAGAGCCACTCACAAATTTTACCTTAGCCTGATCCACTACCAGTGAAAGTAGTGTTCAGTCTATCTTTCTATCACATACCCAAATTTTTAAAGAACGATTCTGATAAAGATCAGAAATCAACATTCATCGCCACTTGGGCGGAATGCTCATTTCTAAGCTTTAAACGATGGACACCAATCTGTAATGGTGGAGCCAAGCGGGATCGAACCGCTGACCTCCTGCGTGCAAGGCAGGCGCTCTCCCAGCTGAGCTATGGCCCCGTATCGCTACAGGGTGCACCAGTAATTGGTGGGTCTGGGCAGATTCGAACTGCCGACCTCACCCTTATCAGGGGTGCGCTCTAACCAACTGAGCTACAGACCCAATCGTCTTCTTCAATGAATCAAGCAATTCGTGTGGGAGCTTATGAAGCAGCTGATGTCGTCGATTAAGGAGGTGATCCAGCCGCAGGTTCCCCTACGGCTACCTTGTTACGACTTCACCCCAGTCATGAATCACACCGTGGTAACCGTCCCCCCGAAGGTTAGACTAGCTACTTCTGGTGCAACCCACTCCCATGGTGTGACGGGCGGTGTGTACAAGGCCCGGGAACGTATTCACCGCGACATTCTGATTCGCGATTACTAGCGATTCCGACTTCACGCAGTCGAGTTGCAGACTGCGATCCGGACTACGATCGGTTTTGTGGGATTAGCTCCACCTCGCGGCTTGGCAACCCTCTGTACCGACCATTGTAGCACGTGTGTAGCCCAGGCCGTAAGGGCCATGATGACTTGACGTCATCCCCACCTTCCTCCGGTTTGTCACCGGCAGTCTCCTTAGAGTGCCCACCATAACGTGCTGGTAACTAAGGACAAGGGTTGCGCTCGTTACGGGACTTAACCCAACATCTCACGACACGAGCTGACGACAGCCATGCAGCACCTGTCTCAATGTTCCCGAAGGCACCAATCCATCTCTGGAAAGTTCATTGGATGTCAAGGCCTGGTAAGGTTCTTCGCGTTGCTTCGAATTAAACCACATGCTCCACCGCTTGTGCGGGCCCCCGTCAATTCATTTGAGTTTTAACCTTGCGGCCGTACTCCCCAGGCGGTCAACTTAATGCGTTAGCTGCGCCACTAAGAGCTCAAGGCTCCCAACGGCTAGTTGACATCGTTTACGGCGTGGACTACCAGGGTATCTAATCCTGTTTGCTCCCCACGCTTTCGCACCTCAGTGTCAGTATCAGTCCAGGTGGTCGCCTTCGCCACTGGTGTTCCTTCCTATATCTACGCATTTCACCGCTACACAGGAAATTCCACCACCCTCTACCATACTCTAGCTCGCCAGTTTTGGATGCAGTTCCCAGGTTGAGCCCGGGGATTTCACATCCAACTTAACGAACCACCTACGCGCGCTTTACGCCCAGTAATTCCGATTAACGCTTGCACCCTCTGTATTACCGCGGCTGCTGGCACAGAGTTAGCCGGTGCTTATTCTGTCGGTAACGTCAAAATACTCACGTATTAGGTAAGTACCCTTCCTCCCAACTTAAAGTGCTTTACAATCCGAAGACCTTCTTCACACACGCGGCATGGCTGGATCAGGCTTTCGCCCATTGTCCAATATTCCCCACTGCTGCCTCCCGTAGGAGTCTGGACCGTGTCTCAGTTCCAGTGTGACTGATCATCCTCTCAGACCAGTTACGGATCGTCGCCTTGGTGAGCCTTTACCTCACCAACTAGCTAATCCGACCTAGGCTCATCTGATAGCGCAAGGCCCGAAGGTCCCCTGCTTTCTCCCGTAGGACGTATGCGGTATTAGCGTCCGTTTCCGGACGTTATCCCCCACTACCAGGCAGATTCCTAGGCATTACTCACCCGTCCGCCGCTCTCAAGAGGTGCAAGCACCTCTCTACCGCTCGACTTGCATGTGTTAGGCCTGCCGCCAGCGTTCAATCTGAGCCATGATCAAACTCTTCAGTTCAAACATCTTTGGGTTTTGAGAAAACCCTAAACTTGGCTCAGCAATCGTTGGTTACATCTTTGATTTCTCGCGGAGTAACTTGTGATGCTGATAATCTTTTTGACTATCAGTCTGACTCCACAAGCACCCACACGAATTGCTTGATTCAGTTGTTAAAGAGCGGTTGGTTAAGTCTTTCGTCTCAACCGAGGCGCGCATTCTACAGCAGCCTCTGTATCTGTCAAGCGGTTATTTTAAGAAGTTTTCAAAGTTTCCTTTGCAACTTCAACCACTTGCGCTTCCGATCTCTCGTCAGCGGGAGGCGAATTCTACAGCGTTACACGCTGCTGTCAACACCTCTTTTTCTCCGCTTTCGACCGAGACGATCGAATCGTCAACAAGGCGAAAACTCACTGCCTTATCAACTCCTTCGGGCCTCGATGAACTGAAGCGTGACCGCTGTCGAAAACTGCTTAACTCGTTGAATCTTAAGGAGCTTTCCGTTTCGACTGCGCCGGAAGTGGGGCGAATTATAGACCTGTGGAATCTGCCGTCAACACTTATTTTCCTTTTCTATCAATAACCTGGAAAAACCGACAAATCCGCCTCTATATAAGAAGCAGAAACACCATGAGCAATATATTGCTCAAGCCTTATGAGTTGAGCATCATGTCGGCGCACCAAACCCACCGCCTTCTGATCCGGACGATGCCCCGCCATGAACAACCACTCCCGCAGCCTTGCCTCAACCCTGTTCCCCGTAGGGCTGCTACTTATTGCCATGGCGTCCATTCAATCCGGCGCCTCCCTGGCCAAAAGCATGTTCCCGATCGTAGGAGCACAAGGCACCACCACCCTGCGCCTGATTTTCGCCAGCATCATCATGTTGCTTCTGCTGCGCCCATGGCGCGCCAAGCTCACCGCCAGATCCCTGCGCACCGTCATCGTCTACGGCATGGCACTAGGTGGCATGAACTTCCTCTTCTATATGTCGCTGCGCAGCGTTCCTCTGGGAATCGCCGTGGCCCTGGAGTTCACCGGGCCGCTTGCCGTTGCCATTTATGCGTCGCGCAAAGCCATCGACTTTCTCTGGATTGCCCTGGCGATCATTGGCTTGCTGCTACTGATTCCGACCAGCGATACCAGTGCTGGCATCGACCTGATCGGTGCAGGTTATGCCTTGGGGGCGGGAGCCTGCTGGGCGCTGTACATTCTGTTCGGGCAGAAGGCCGGAGCCGACAATGGCATCCAGACCGCGGCGCTGGGCGTGATGATCGCCGCCCTGTTTGTCGCGCCTATCGGCATCGTGCATGCGGGCGCCGCTTTGCTGACACCTGGCCTGATTCCCGTCGCCATCGGTGTAGCCATTCTGTCCACCGCCCTCCCCTATAGCCTGGAAATGGTTGCCCTGACCCGAATCCCAGCGAGAACCTTCGGTACGCTGATGAGTATCGAGCCTGCTTTCGGTGCCCTGTCCGGCCTGCTGTTCCTCCACGAATACCTGAGCCTGGCGCAGTGGCTGGCGATTGCCTGCATCATCCTGGCATCAGTAGGTGCAACCCTGACCATGCGCGGCGAATCGAATCCGCCGGTAGCCGCTGATTGATTCTCGGTTGTACATAGCTCTGGTATTTGCCGCTTAATTAGGCCATGTTTAGGCGCTGTAACTCAGCGCCAATCATGGATTTTTCGGCCAGGGACCGCATAGACGCTAAAAGTGACAGCCAACGCAGTCGAACTCGGGCAATAGATCCGGGATCAGCAATAGGGACGGGAATGAAACGTTTTTTGATTCTGTTAGCCGTACTTGCCATCGCAGGTTGCGCCGCGACTTCAAAAACCGAAGTCAAACGTGGAAAGAAAGGGTTGCACATCAACTGCTCCGGCCTGTCCTCTTCCTGGGACAAATGCTACGCCAGCGCCGCCGCGTCCTGTGGACCCAAAGGCTACAAAGTGATCGCCAAGTCCGGCGATACCGTGGAAGACCCGGGTGATTACCCCTTTGGCCTGAACCCCGCCGGCTATACCAGCCGCAGCATGATCGTCATCTGCAAGTAGCCAGCCCCTGCCTACTGCCCTTCCCGGGGTGGCAACTGACGAACGATTTCATCATGGTTCGACTTCAGCACCTGGTGCTGAATGTCCTGACTGACCAGCATGCGCGCCACCACCAGCGCGCCGACGCACTGCGACAGGATCGCCCAGGCCAGACTGTCGCTGCCCAAGGTGCGCGCCCAACTCTGCTGCAAACGGCAAATCCATTCCTGCGTCTGCTGTCGAGTCGCCTCGCCTGCCCGCGAGATTTCCGCCCCCAGGGCCGGCAACGCACAGCCTGTGGCAGGGCTCTCGACATGAGCCATGCTCAGATAGTGCTTGAGACAACGTTCGAGCCGGCTCCGGCTTTGTTCGCCTTCCGCTCCCAGACGCTCAAGACTATTGCGTAGCTCCCGCTCGACAATAGAGCTGAAAAGCTCATCCTTCGACGAGAAATGACTGTAGAACGCGCCGCCGCTCAGGCCGATCGCTTTCATCAAGCCATCGACCCCCACATTCGAAAACCCTGCCTCTTTGGCCGACACGGCACTGCTTTCCAGCAAGCGCTCGCGGGTTTCCTGTTTGTGGCTGCTTGAATAACGCATGACTTCCCCTCTCTTAGCGCCTTGACGGACCGGCGAATCGTAGCATAACGTTCGTTTAGTTAACGACCGTTTACCTATAGAGCGATCCGCCATGACTACATCCCCGAACAACAAGAAAGTCGTTTTGGTCGTCGGCGCCGGCGATGCCACCGGCAGCGCCATTGCCAAGCGTTTTGCCCGAGAAGGCTTCGCGGCCTGCGTCACCCGCCGCAGTGTGGAGAAGCTGCAACCCTTGGTCGACGCCATCCAGCAGTCGGGAGGCGAAGCCCATGGGTTTGCCTGCGATGCTCGAAAGGAGGAAGAAGTGGTGGCCCTGATCGAGCGGATCGAGCATGAGATCGGTCCGATCGAGGCCCTGGTGTTCAATATCGGCGCCAACGTGCCGTGCAGCATCCTCGAGGAAACCGCCCGCAAGTATTTCAAGATCTGGGAAATGGCCTGCTTCTCGGGCTTTCTCAACGCGCGGGAAGTGGCCAAACGCATGGTGACTCGCAAACGCGGGACCATTCTGTTCACCGGAGCCACCGCCGGCCTGCGCGGTGCCGCCGGCTTTGCCGCGTTCGCCGGAGCCAAGCACGGTATTCGCGCCCTGGCGCAAAGCATGGCGCGGGAACTGGGGCCCCTGAACATCCACGTGGCTCATGTGGTGGTCGATGGCGCCATCGACACTGATTTCATCCGCAGCAACTTCCCGGAAAAATATGCACTCAAGGATGAGGACGGCATCCTCAACCCCGAACATATCGCTGACAACTACTGGCACCTGCACAGCCAACCCCGGGATGCCTGGACCTTCGAGCTGGATCTGCGGCCCTGGAACGAGCGCTGGTAACCCCTCCTCCATAACAACAAAAGGGAGCACCCCATGAGTAAAACCGTCGAGTTCTTTTTCGACCTGGGCAGTCCAACCTCCTACCTGGCCTACACCCAACTGCCGAAGATCTGTGCCCAGACGGGCAGCCAGCTGATTTATCAACCCATGCTGCTGGGCGGCGTATTCAAGGTCACCGGCAATGCCTCGCCCATCAGTATCCCCGCCAAAGGCCGCTACATGCTGCTCGACCTGGCGCGTTATGCCAGGCGATATCAGGTGCCGCTGGTTTTCAACCCGCACTTCCCGATCAATACCCTGGTGCTGATGCGGGCGGTGACCGGCATGCAGCTGCGGCACCCGCAGCGGTTTCTCGGCTTTATCGATTGCCTGTTCCGCGCGCTCTGGGTCGAGCAACGCAATCTGAACGATCAGGCCATTATTGCAGCGACACTCGACGAGGCGGGTTTCGACCCGCAGGAAATCCTGGCGCTGACCCAGGATGAGGAAGTGAAGAACGCGCTCAAGGACAAGACCGAGCAAGCCCTGCAACGCGGCATTTTTGGCGCGCCGAGCATGTTCGTCGATAACCAGTTGTTCTTCGGCCAGGATCGCCTGGACTTCGTTCTGGAAGCCTTGAGCTGAGCCAAGGCCCCAGCATGGCGGACAAAGGAAAGCGCGCCGCCCGCCAAGCGCTGGCGGCGCGAGCCGTTTTCAGAGCGCCGCGGTGCGGGTGTTCAACCAGGCCAGCGCTGCACCCTGCAGTAGCGGAGCGAGGCGCCGGCGCACTTCGGCGTGATAGCCGTTGAGCCACTCGCGTTCGTCCTGGGTCAGCAACGAAGGCTCCAGGCAGCGGCTATCGATCGGGCACAGGGTCAGGGTTTCGAACCTGAGGAACTCGCCAAACTCGGTGCTGCCCGCCTCCCGGTTCAATGCCAGGTTCTCGATACGCACGCCCCAGCGGCCCGGACGATAGGTGCCCGGCTCGATGGAGGTGATCATCCCCGGCTGCATCGCGGTTTGCGGCGCCGGCGCGGCCTGATAGGCAATCACCTGCGGACCTTCGTGGACATTCAGGAAGTACCCCACGCCATGCCCGGTGCCATGCCCGTAGTCCACACCTTCGGCCCAGATCGGCGCGCGGGCGATGGCGTCCAGCAACGGTGACAGGATGCCCCGCGGGAACTGCGCCCGAGACAGCGCGATCACGCCCTTGAGCACCCGCGTGCAGTCACGCTTCTGCTCGGCGCTCGGCGTACCGACCGGAACCATGCGCGTGATGTCCGTGGTGCCGCCCAGGTATTGGCCACCGGAATCGATCAGCAACAGGCCGTCGCCTTCGATCACCGCATGTTCTTGCGCGGTGGCGTGGTAGTGCGGCATCGCACCGTTGGCGTTGAACGCAGCGATGGTGTTGAAACTCAGCGAGACATAACCCGGACGCCGGGCGCGCGCGGCGGTCAGGTGCTCGTCGATGGTCAGCTCGGTGATACGCTCGCGGCCCCAGGCGGTCTCCAGCCAGGCGAAGAATTCGCAGAGCGCCGCGCCGTCCTGCTCCATGGCCTGACGAATATGCTCGGCATCGGCCAGGCTTTTCTGCGACTTGGCCAGGGTGGTCGGGTTCAAGCCCTCCAGCAGCTTCACGCCACTGCCCAGATGATCCAGCAAACCGGCGGTGACCCGCGCCGGGTCGACCAGCAGGCTGCTGCCGTCGGCGATCGCCTTCAAGGCGCTGGCCACTTCGCGGTAGTCGCGCAAGGTCACGCCGTCCCGTTCCAGGACGGCGCGCAACGCCCCGTCGACCTTGCTCGGCGCCACGAACAGCGTCGCCTGCTGCTGGCTGACCAGGGCAAAGGACACGAACACCGGATTGAACGAAACGTCGGCGCCACGCAGGTTGAACAGCCAGGCGATATCATCGAGGGTCGCGATGAAATGCCAGTCCGCGCCGCGCTCCTTCAGGGTCTCGCGCAGCTTGCCGAGCTTCTCGACCCGGCTGACGGTGGCCTGGGGCGGCAAATGTTCGTAGATCGGCTGGTCCGGCAGGCTCGGGCGATCGCTCCAGACTTCGTTCAACAGGTCGAGATCGGTCCGCAGGCGAGCGCCGCGTTCCTGCAGCTTGTTACCCAGGGTCCGTGCCGAAGCGACCGCCATCACCGCACCATCGACTGCGACCACGGCGCCTTCGGGCGTCTGCTCGGCCAGCCAGTCCAGCGGCCCGGGCTGGCCCGGCAACAGTTTCACCAGTTCGATGCCACTGCCCTTGAGCTCCTTGGTCGCCTGCTCCCAGTAACGGCTGTCGGCCCAGACCCCGGCGAAATCCGCCGTCACGATCAGGGTGCCGACCGAGCCGTGGAACCCCGACAACCACTGGCGCCCCTGCCAGTAGCCCGGCAGGTATTCCGACAGATGCGGGTCGGCCGACGGCACCAGCAGGGCATGGATGCCCTCGCGGCTCATCAGCTCACGGGTGCGCGCCAGGCGCTGGGGGACCACTCCATTGGTCAAGGGCTGTGTACTCATTGCGTCTCCTGCTACCAGGTCAATCATTGTTATTGGATACCGAGGGCGTGGTCCCTCAGGGTTGGGCAACTGCCCAGAACGCCGGTGCACTGGCGGATGAAGCCTTGATCAGCCGGACCGCCTGATCGATGTCCTGCTCGGTAGTGAAGCGTCCCAGGCTCAGGCGGATGGTCCGCCCTGCCGCACGGGCGTCGAGCCCCAGCGCCAGCAACACATGGGACGGCGCATTGCTCGCCGAGTTGCAGGCCGAAGTCGCGGAAAAGGCGATCGACGCACTCAGCGCCGCCGGATTGAACTCGCCCTCGCCGAACGTCAGGCTCAGGGTATGGGGAATACGCCGCTCCGGGCTGCCGTTGAGACGCAGCCCCGGCACGTCGGCCAATTGCTCGAGCAGGCGATCGCGCAGGCGCGCAATGGTCGCCGCCTCCTCGTCGAAATGTTCGGCGGCCAGGGCAAAGGCCGCGCCCATGGCGGCAATCTGGTGGGTCGCCAGCGTTCCGGAGCGCAGGCCACCCTCATGGCCGCCACCGTGAATCTGCGCCTGCAGGCGTTGCTGCGCGCGAGGGCCGACGTACAGCGCGCCGATGCCCTTGGGGCCATAGATCTTGTGGGCGGAAAAGGACATCAGGTCCACCGGCCACTGCGCCAGGTCGATCGCCACCTTGCCCGCGCCCTGGGCGGCGTCGACATGCAGCAGCGCCCCGCGTTCGCGGACCACGCGGCCGATGCCCGGGATATCGTTGAGCGTGCCCAGCTCGTTGTTGACCAGCATCAGCGACACCAGGAAGGTGTCCTCGCGCAGCGCCTCGCTGACCGCCTCGGGCGTGATCAGGCCGTCGCTGTCCGGCACCAGGTAAGTCACCGCCACGCCGGCCGCCTGCAATTGGCTGGCGGTATCGAGGATGGCCTTGTGTTCGATCTGGCTGGTGATGATGTGCCCGCCGGGAACGCCCCGGGCCTGGGCCACGCCCTTGAGCGCCAGGTTGTTGGATTCGGTGGCGCCGGAGGTCCAGACGATCTGTTCGGGCGCCGCGCCCACCAGGTGCGCGACCTGCTGCCGCGCCAGCTCGACACTGCGCCGGGCCTGCTGGCCGAAAGCGTGGGAGCTGGACGCCGGGTTGCCGAAGTTACCGTCGAACCCCAGACATTCCACCATCACCTGGATGACCCGCTCGTCCACCGGCGTGGTGGCGGCGTAGTCGAAATAGAGAGGACGTTTATTCATCGCAAAATACTCGCAGAGCCTGTTCCAGGATCAGGGTTCGCTCGGTGCCGAATGCCGGCAGGCGCCTTGCGGCAACGCAACAACGGCAGACCGTCAGCATGACCCGATCGGATGCAGTTAAAGAAGGACCACTTCATTTAAAAGTGCGTAGGAACGCTCCCGAGGGGCAGCTTAACAGGCTCGGGGGGGCCGGGTTAAGCGAGGTTCGGCCAGGGCGGCCGAAGAACAGCGTGAGGCAGGGAAAATCACCACCGGATATTGCCGCCCGCCACCGGCAGCCCGGCATCCTCTCAGGCAGCAGCTCGGCCACGACGCCTCAGCTGGCACGCCCCGGCAGCACCACACTCTGTTCGGCGTTCATTGCGCCTTTCTGGTCGAAACCGAAAGTTCGTTGCGGGGCACCGAGCAACTCGGCTTTCTTCTGCTGGTATTCGTCGAAGGACAGCCCGCGCCGGTTCAGCGCTTCCATCGCCAGTTCACGGGTTTCCTCTGCGGTGTAGGGACGCGACTCCGGACCGGGCTGGTTGGCACAACCGGCCAGGACCAGGGTGGCGGCAAACAGGGAAAAGACGAGCGAACGGTTCATGGCAAACACTCCGGAATCTGGGCTGCGAGGCAATGAACAAAGGCTACCGCCGCCCCTTTCCGGACAAAAATCATCGTGCTCGATAGTGGCTATCGATTCCTCCTATTGCCGGCCCAGGATGCCCACTTATATTTCCAAACGAACTATAAATATGGAAATAAAGTATTTTTTAGGAATATCACCAAGCCTATATAACAGGCCCATCGCATCACCCGCTGTTGCCTGAGCAACTGTTCGCCAGGCAACAGCCAATCAACAAAACAGTGCTTCGCCAACAACAGCAACATTCCGCGAAAGCCCTGCAGGCCCCGTCGGCAAAGGCTTGGCGTGGCTGGTACAGCTCTTGCTCAAGCCCCGGGACTACCCACTGCTCGTCGAGCCCTGTCGAAGAAAGGAATTGATCATGTCGCGTCCATTGAAAGTCGTTGCCCTGTCCGGTGGAACCTGGCGCCCTTCGCGCACCCTGGTGCTGACCCAGGCGCTGCTCGCCGAACTGGCGGGGCACCTGCCGATCGAGAGCACGCTCATCGAACTGGGCGATATCGCCCGGCCATTGGGCGCGGCCCTGTCCCGCCAGGAACTGACGGCGGAAGTCGAAGCCCAGTTGCAGGCCATCGAAAGCGCCGACCTGCTGATCGTCGCGGCGCCGGTGTATCGCGGTTCCTACCCGGGCCTGCTCAAGCACCTGTTCGACCTGATCGACCTCAATGCGCTGATCGACACCCCGGTGCTGCTGGCCGCCACTGGAGGCAGCGAGCGGCACGCCCTGGTCCTGGATCACCAGTTGCGGCCACTGTTCAGTTTCTTCCAGGCCGTGACCCTGCCGATCGGCGTCTATGCCACCGAAGCCGACTTCGCCAACTACCAGATCACCAGCGAGCCCCTGAAGGCCCGCATTCGCCTGGCGGCGGAGCGTGCCGCGCCGCTGTTCGGCGCCCACCCGAACCCACTGCTGAAAATCGCCTGAGGATCTGTCATGGATGTTTTCTGGTTTCTCCCCACTCACGGCGATGGCCACTACCTGGGCACCGCCCAGGGCGCGCGCCCGGTCACCCTCAACTACCTCAAGCAAGTGGCCCAGGCCGCGGACAGCCTGGGTTATCACGGCGTGCTGATCCCGACCGGGCGCTCGTGCGAAGACTCCTGGGTGATCGCCTCGGCGCTGGTGCCCCTGACCGAACGCCTGCGCTACCTGGTGGCGATTCGCCCGGGGATCATCTCGCCGACCGTCTCGGCGCGCATGGCCGCCACCCTCGACCGGCTGTCCAATGGCCGCCTGCTGATCAACGTGGTGACCGGCGGCGACCCCGACGAAAACCGTGGCGACGGCAGCTTCCTCAGCCACGCCGAACGTTACGAGGTCACCGACGAATTCCTCAGGATCTGGCGCCGGGTGCTGCAGGGCGAAGCGGTGGACTTCGAGGGCAAGCACTTGCATGTGCAGAACGCCAAGGCCCTGTACCCACCCGTGCAGCGACCCTACCCACCGTTGTATTTCGGCGGTTCCTCGGATGCCGCCCATGACCTTGCCGCCGAACAGGTGGACGTCTACCTGACCTGGGGCGAGCCACCCGCCGCCGTCGCCGCGAAACTCGCCGATGTACGCGAACGGGCCGCCCGCCATGGCCGCACGGTGAAGTTCGGCATCCGCCTGCATGTGATCGTGCGCGAAACCGCGGAAGAAGCCTGGAAAGCCGCTGACCGGCTGATCGAACACATCAGCGACGAGACCATCGCCGCGGCGCAGCAATCCTTCTCGCGCTTCGACTCCGAAGGCCAGCGGCGCATGGCGGCCCTGCATGACGGGCGGCGCGACAACCTGGAAATTGCCCCCAACCTCTGGGCCGGTGTCGGCCTGGTACGCGGCGGCGCCGGCACCGCGCTGGTGGGCAATCCCGAGCAGGTGGCGGCGCGGATCAAGGAGTACGCGGACCTGGGTATCGAGAGTTTCATCTTCTCCGGCTACCCGCACCTGGAAGAAGCCTATCGGTTCGCCGAGCTGGTGTTCCCGCTGCTGCCGGAGCCCTACGCCAGCCTGGCCGGACGCGGCGTGACCAACCTCACCGGGCCGTTTGGCGAAATGATTGCCAACGATGTGCTGCCGGCAAAAAAAGCGGCTGGGGTTTGAAGGTCTCTGTCGTCTGATAAGACGCTATCGCGGGCAAGCCTCGCTCCTACAAATTCCCCCAGCGTCCTGTAGGAGCGACCGGGCGGCGATCCGATTTGCCCGCGATGGCCCCACCCGATAGCCCACCGATTCCACGGCCCATCAACCGGCCCCCAATGAGGTACACCGCGTGACTGCAAAGCCGCAAAGCGCCCTGTTGTCCCCCTTGCAGACCGCCCGCCAGCTGGCGGAGGAATTTGCCCTCACCGCCGTCGAACGCGACGAGCGCGGCGGCACCCCGAAGGCCCAGCGCGATGCCCTGCGCCAGAGCGGCCTGCTGGCCCTGAGCATTCCCACCCAGTACGGCGGCCTCGGCGCCAGCTGGAGCGAAACCCTGAACATCGTCCGCGAGTTCGCCAAGGTCGACAGCTCCATCGCCCACGTCTTCGGTTTCCATCACCTGATGTTGGCCACCGTGCGCCTGTTCGCCCGGCCCGAACAATGGCAGCCCTGGTTCGAGCAGACCGCGCGCAAGAACTGGTTCTGGGGCAATGCCCTGAACCCGCTGGACACCCGCACCGTGGTGAAGAACCTCGGTGGCTGGCGCGAGTTTTCCGGCAAGAAGAGTTTCTGTTCCGGCGCCAGCGACTCGGAAATGCTCATCGCTTCGGCGGTCGACGAAAGCAACGGCGGCAAGCTGTTGATCGCCGCCATCCCCAGCGGCCGCAGCGGCATCACCCTGCACAACGACTGGAACAACATGGGCCAGCGCCAGACCGACAGCGGCAGCGCCAGCTTCGAGCGGGTGCGGGTCGAGGAATCGGAGCTGTTGCTGGACCCCGGTCCCTTGAGCACGCCGTTCGCCTGCCTGCGCCCGCTGATCGCCCAATTGACCTTCACCCATATGTTCCTCGGCATCGCCGAAGGCGCCTTCGAGGAAGCCCGCCACTACACCCTCACGGAAACCCGGCCCTGGCATAAGTCCAGCGCGCAAGAGGCGTCCCATGACCCTTATGTGCTGGGCCATTACGGCGATTTCTGGGTCGCCCTGGAAGGCATGCGGCTGCTGGTGGAACGGGCGGCGGATCTGCTGGACAAGGCCTGGGCCAAGGGCCCGAACCTCAGCGCCGAAGAGCGCGGCCACCTGGCCACGGCCATCGCCACCGCCAAGGTCGCCACCACCCGCCAGGGCCTGGAGTTGTGCAGCCGCCTGTTCGAGGTCACCGGCGCCCGCTCCACCCATGCCTCGCTGCGCCTGGACCGGCATTGGCGCAACCTGCGCACCCAGACCCTGCACGACCCGGTGGATTACAAACTCCAAGAACTGGGCGACTGGGCGCTGAACCAGTCCCTGCCGACCCCGACTTTCTATTCCTAGCTTTCTGCCCCCGGAGCGTGCCCATGCAGCTTTTGACCTTACCGCCCTCGCCCGCCCTGGCCACCTCGATCCGGGCCACCGCCCAGGTGTTCGAGGACCCGAAATCCCAGGCGCTGCTGGCGCATCTGCAGCAGGTCGCGCCCAGCGAAGCCAGCGTGCTGATCATCGGCGAAACCGGTACCGGCAAGGAGCTGGTGGCGCGCCATATCCACAACCTCAGCGCCCGGCGCAACCGGCCGTTCGTGGCGGTGAACTGTGGCGCGTTTTCCGAATCGCTGGTGGAGGCCGAACTGTTCGGCCATGAGAAAGGCGCCTTCACCGGCGCCTTGAGCGCCAAGGCCGGCTGGTTCGAGGAGGCCAACGGCGGCACCCTGTTCCTCGACGAGATCGGCGACCTGCCGATGGCGATCCAGGTGAAACTGTTGCGGGTGCTGCAGGAACGCGAAGTGGTGCGCCTGGGTTCGCGCAAGAGCATCCCCATCGATGTGCGGGTGCTGGCGGCGACCAACGTGCAACTGGAGAAAGCCATCAACGCCGGGCATTTCCGCGAGGACCTGTACTACCGCCTGGACGTGGTCAGCCTGGAACTGAGCCCGCTGCGCGAACGCCCCGGCGACATCCTGCCGCTGACCCGGCATTTCATCGAGGCCTACAGCCAGCGCCTGGGCTACGGCGCCATCACCATCAGCAGCGAGGCCGAGCACAAGCTGCGCAGCTACAGCTGGCCGGGCAATATCCGCGAGCTGGAAAACGTCATCCACCACACCCTGCTGATCTGCCGCGACGGCGTGATCGAGCGGGACGACCTGCGCCTGTCGAACATGCGCATCGAGCGCCAGGACGACCATCACCACAGCCACGACGATTCAGCCGAAGCCCTGCTGGAGCGGGCCTTTCACAAGCTCTTCGAGGAGCAGGCCGGGGCCCTGCATGAAAAAGTCGAGGATGCGTTGTTGCGTGCGGCCTACCGCTTCAGCCACTACAACCAGGTGCACACCGCCAACCTGCTGGGCCTGAGCCGCAACGTCACCCGTACCCGGCTGATCAAGATCGGCGAACTGGCGGTGAACAAGCGCCGCCCGGCGGAACACCCCCACTCGCACGAACGCACCCTGCAACTGTCGATCTAGCTGGCCAGGCGACAGTGCAGCGCGTTGTCCGGGCTGCGTTCGATGCTGCGCACCACCTGGAACGAACCAAAGGTCACGGTCCTGGCCTGGTAGGTGCGGATCAGCTGCCAGAAGTCCTGCTCCCCGTTCTCGAACCCCTGGAACGCCGCCTCGCCGGCCTCCCGGGTCTGCCATTGCAGGTAATTGAGCACCCGCCGGCCATCGTCGCTGACCAGCACACTGGCATTCAGGAACCCCGGATAGCCCTGGGCCAGGCGCTCGGTCTGTTCGGACAGCGCCGCCACCAGGCCGGCTTGTTGATGAGGTTCGATGTCGAATTCGATCAATTGCGTGAAGCTGCGGTTTTGCTCGATCGCGTGCATGGCGGGTCCCCACTGACGAATAAACGGAATCTTGCGATTCGAAGGCCTGCAGGGTAAAACCTCTAGTTAACTAGAGGTCAAGCGCCTTTTTTCTGATCATTCGCGAGCCGCAAACGCCATGCTCAAACAGGACAGCGTCCACAAGGAACTCACCGTCGGCCAAGTGGCCGCCCGCAGCGGCGTGGCGGTCACCGCCCTGCACTTCTATGAAAGCAAGGGCCTGATCAAGAGCAACCGCAACCCCGGCAACCAGCGCCGCTATCCGCGGGAAGTGTTGCGCCGGGTGGCCTTGATCAAGGTGGCGCAGCGCCTGGGCATTCCCCTGGCGGAAATCGGCAGCGCCCTGCAACAGCTGCCGGACCACCGGGCGCCGAGCGCCGCGGACTGGCAGCGCCTCTCGCAACAATGGAGCCGGGAGCTGGACGAGCGGATCAAGCAGCTGACCCTGCTGCGCGACCGCCTCGACGGTTGCATCGGCTGCGGCTGCCTGTCGATGGAAGCCTGCCCGCTGCGCAACCAGGGCGACGTCCTGGGCGAACGCGGCCCGGGCGCACAGTTGCTGGAAAGCGACTGATCCGCCAGGCCGCAGGAGCGAAGCGTCCTCGCAGGCGCCCCGCACGACGACATCCGGCTCAGAACCCCGGGGCGATCTGGCCTTTGTAGCGGGTGAGGATGAACTGGCGCACCGCATCGGAATTCAGGGCCTTGGCCAGTTTCTGGAGGCCCGGGTCGTTGAGGTTGTCCGGCCGGGCCACCAGGAACTCGATGTACAGATCCTTGCCCTTCTCCACGATCAACGCGCTGTTGGTATCGATCCCGGCCTCCAGGGCGTAGTTGGCGAACACGAACGCCAGGTCCACCTGGCTCACCGACCGCGCCAGCAGCGCGCCTTCCAGCTCACGGATCTTCAGGTGCCGCGGGTTGTCGACGATGTCGCGCTGGGTGGCCAGGGTGTTGCTCGGGTCCTTGAGCCTGATCAGCCCGGCTTCGTGCAACAGCACCAGGGCGCGGCCGGCGTTCACCGGGTCGTTGGGGATCGACACGCTGGCGCCGTCCTTGAGTTCGGCGATGCTGTGGATCCGCGTCGAATAGGCGCCGAACGGCTCGATATGCACCCCCACCACCGGCACCAGGTCGGTGTGCCGGGTCTTGTTGAAATCGTCGAGGAACGGCCGGTACTGGTAATAGTTGGCGTCGAGGTGCTTCAAGGCCAGTTGCTGGTTGGGCTGGATGAAATCGGTGAACACCTTGATGTCCAGGTCCACGCCTTCCTTGGCCAGCTCGGGTTTGACGAATTCGAGGATCTCCGCGTGGGGCACCGGGGTGGCGCCTACCACCAGTTTCTCGTTGGCATGAACGCTCAAGGACAGTACGGCGGCCAACAGGGCCAGGGTCTTCTTCATGGGTTGCTCCTAAGGCAGAAACGGACAGCCGTCGTGGGGCGCACGTGGGGCCAGGTTTTTTTCGGGTTATCCAGTGAATTCAGCGCCGGCTGTAGCGCGCCACCAGGCGGTCGCCGGTCATTTGCAGGGCCTGCACCAGCACCAGCAGAAGCACCACGGTGACCACCATCACATCGGTCTGGAAACGCTGGTAGCCATAGCGGATCGCCAGGTCCCCGAGCCCGCCGCCACCGATCACCCCGGCCATGGCGGTGTAATCCACCAGCACGATGGCCGTCACCGTGACCGCCGCCAGCAGGCCGCCGCGGGCTTCGGGTAGCAGGGTGTGACGAATGATCTGCCAGGTGCTGCCGCCCATGGCCTGGGTCGCCTCCACCACGCCGCGATCGACCTCGCGCAGCGCGGTTTCCACCAGCCGGGCGAAGAACGGCGTGCATCCCACCACCAGCGGCGGGATGGTCCCCGGTACGCCCAGCGAGGTGCCCACCAGCAGGGTGGTCAGCGGGATCAGCACGATCAGCAAGATGATGAACGGCAGCGAACGCAGCATGTTCACCAGCACCGACAGCACCCGGTACACGCCCATGGATTCGTGCAACTGGCGCTTGCCGGTGAGAAACAGCAGCACCCCCAGCGGCAGTCCCAGCAGCACGGTAAAGCCCAGGGCCGCGCCGAGCATGCCCAGGGTGTCGAGGCAGGCCTGGCCGATGTCGGCCCAATAAATGTTGCGCAGCAGTTCGGCCATGCTTCAGGACCAGTCGTGACGCGGCGGCTTGACCCCGTTGAGCAGCCAGTTGCCGACCACGTGATACTTCCAGCGCACCGGATCGTGCAGGGTGTGCACCCGGGCATTGCGCCAGTGGCGATCGAAGTTGTGCGCCCTCAGGGTCGAACGGGTGCCGCCCAGCTCGAACAGCTTGTTGCTCGCCTCGATGGCGATCTCCGTGGTCAGCACCTTGGCCCGGGCCACCGCCAGCGATGCCTGCGCCACCTGCTCCGCATCCGGCGCCAGGCGTGCTGCGTCCAGTGCCTGCCCGGCGCGTTCGAGCAGGGCTTCGGCGGCCTCCAGGCGAATGTCCAGGGCGCCGACCTGGATGATGGTCAGCGGGTCTTCGCTGGCCTTGTCCACCCCGGCGTCGATCCACGGGCGGGCGTGTTGCTGCACGAAAGCGATGGTGTCGCGCAGGGCGGCGCGAGCGATGCCGGCGTCGATGGCGGCCGTGGTCAACTGGGCGAAGGGCCCGGCCAGGGTCGGGGTTTCATAGGAGCGATAGGTCGGGAACAGGTTGAACGCCGGGACACGCAGGTCCTGCGTCAGCACCGTGCCGCTGGACGTGGTGCGCTGGCCCATGCTGTCCCAGTCGTCGAGCACCACCAGCCCCGGGGTGCCGCGTTCGACGAACGCCAGCTGGGCCTTCTGCTCTTCGTCCAGGGCCAGCACCGCCAGCCAATGGGCATACAGCGAGCCGGTGCAATAGCCCTTGCGGGCATCGATCCGATACTCGTCGCCGTAGCGGCGCACGCTGGCCTGGATGTCTTGCACATGTTTGCCGCCGGTTTCCGACAGCGCATTGGCAAAACGATGGCCTTGCAGCGCCAGGGCGAAAAAATGCGCCTGTTGCTCGGCGGTGCCTTGCAGGCGGATGTCTTCCAGCAGGCAGTAATGGTTCTGCGGGATCTGTCCCAGCGACGGGTCCGCCGCGGAAATGATCGCAATCACCCGGGCCAGCACCGCATGCGACACCTCGGCGCCGCCGAACGCCCGGGGCACGCTGATGCCCCACAGGCCGCTGTTGGAATACAGGTCGACCACCTGCGCCGGCACCTGGCGCGTGCGATCGCGCTCGGCAGCGCCTTCCAGCAGGGCCGCGGCGACCCGCTCGGCCACCGCCAGCGCCTCGGCGGCATCGCGAATCACATGGGCGGCGGGGGCATGGATGGGGTACGCGGCGGATTCAGGCAAGGCAGGCATACAAGGCTCTCGGACGAATGAAGGGTCGAGTGGCCCATTGCAGCTTCTGTGCCGGAAGATTCGCCCCGCTATTCAAGGGCTTGCGCGCATCGACCGCGGGCCCTGGCCGCGGTTTCGGGGCAAATTGCTGGATCGCTGTTGGCCGGCGGACAGCGCCGCTGTTGCCTGGCCGACACCTCGTCGGTCCGCCAGGGCCCGGCGCCGGCCCGGGCCTATAGTGAACCGACCGGAAAACCGGCCAGGGCTCGCTGTACCGACGAGCCCACAACAAGATCAAGGAGAACCGCGATGAGCGTCAAACCTATCCCCGAGGGCTATGCCGGCGTCACGCCCTACCTGGGGATCGCCCAGGCTGCCCAGGCTATCGAGTTCTACAAGAAAGCCTTCGGCGCGATCCAGACCCTGCGCCTGGACATGCCCGACGGCAGTGTCGGCCATGCCGAGCTGCGCATCGGCAACTGCCCGATCATGCTCGGCAGCCCCTGCGACCAGGGGCCGCTGAGCAGTCCCGACCAATCGCCTTCCGTGGGCCTGCACCTGTACGTCGAAGACGTCGACCGGCAGTTCGCCCAGGCCGTCGCCGCCGGCGCCCAGGTGGTGTCCGAGGTTAAGGACCAGTTCTACGGCGACCGCAGCGGCACCCTGAAAGACCCGTTCGGCCACCTGTGGTTCATCGCCACCCACAAGGAGGACCTGAGCGAGGAACAGATCAGGCAACGGGCCATGGAGATGTTTCAGCAGCAATAACGTTGCCGCCGGAATACCGCTGATCGCGGGCAAGTCGGATCGCCGCCCGCTCGCTCCTACAGATGCGCGAGCTCTTGTAGGAGCGAGGCTTGCCCGCGATAGCGTCCGCCCCACCACCGCCCCTTTCATGGTTTTCTCCATCTCGTTTTCCCTACCGCTGGTCGCCTGGAAACATTTGCTTTCATATCGTCTTTCGGGATTTACGATTCTCATTCGTCTTAATCAGATGCAGCAGGCCGCGTTGGCGAAAGCCCCGTCGCGGCCCCACTCCTCGAATCAAGACGCGTGTTCAATGTCGAAGAAGTCCCGCTCGAAAATCTGGTTCCTCGTTCACAGCTGGCTGGCGCTGCCCATCTGGTTCTTTGTGCTGATCGTCTGCGTCACCGGCACCCTGGCCGTGGTCAGCCAGGAGATCGTCTGGCTGGCCAACCCGGACATCCGCGCCAGCAAACCCACCGACGACGCCCAGCCGCTGAGCTACGACCAGATCGTCCAGGCCATCCGGCAGGCCGAGCCGCAGACCCTGGTGGAAAGCATCAGCACCCCCGACGAATCCCATTTCGCCCTGACCGTGGGCGTCAGCTACCCCGACGGCCGTTCGGTCGATGTCTATGTCAATCCCTACACCGGCGTCATCCAGGGCATCAGCCCGGCGTTCAACTTCCAGGCCTTCACCCGCGCCCTGCACGGCTGGTGGCTGGTGCCCTTCACCAATGGCTACAGCTGGGGCTGGTACCTGGTGTCGCTGCTCGGCCTGCCGATGCTGGCGTCCCTGGTCACAGGCCTGGTGGTCTACAAGAAGTTCTGGAAAGGCTTTCTCAAGCCGACCCTGCGCCTGCGCCATGGCGCGCGGATCTTCTGGGGCGATTTCCATCGCCTGAGCGGTATCTGGTCGATCTGGTTCATCGCGGTGATCTCCATCACCGGCACCTGGTTCCTGATCGAGGCGGCGCTCAGCGACAACCAGATCAGCATTTCCAGCGAGCCCATCGTGCCGGTGATCGCCCGCGACAGCGTGCCGCTGTCCAGCGATGGCCGCCCGGCGCCGATGATCGGCATCGACCAGGCCATCCGCATCGCCACCGACAAGATCCCGGGCTTCGAAGTCGGCTTCGTCAGCCTGCCGAGCAACGCCTACAGCCACCTGTTCGTCAGCGGCCGCGGCTGGTACCCGCTGATGTACCAGACCGCCAACCTCAACCCCTACTCCGGCACCGTGGATACCGCGCACCTGCTGTCCCATCGCACGCCGCTGGAGTTCGTCACCGAGTCCATGCGCCCGTTGCACACCGGGGACTTCGGCGGGATCTGGATCAAGCTGATCTGGTGCTTCTTCGGCCTGCTGCTGAGCATGATGGTGCTCAGCGGCCTGCTGATCTGGACCAAACGCACCGCCCTGGCCACCGCCGCCGCGCTCAAACGCAGTCACCAGGCGCCGCGCCCCGCCGTCGCCCCACGCCCAGTGGCGGCCCTGCACACCGACACCCCGGAGGGCAACCTGTGAGCAAGACAGACCACGCAACGCCGGCTTCGCCCCTGGGCCGGTTCTGGCAGCGCTGGCGCTTCCACCTGAACATCCTGCTGTTGCTGATCCCCCTGGGCTTCATGCCCAAGTACTTTGCCGATGCCGCGTTGTTCCGTGGCGACAGCGGCCTGGGCGAGCGCGAGGTCGGCGAGATCCAGGTCGGCCCCTGGAGCCTGCGCCTGGCCGAACTGCGCAACGAACCGCCGCAGCTGCAAGGGCCGGCCGGCTACCTCAAAGGCTTCAACGCCGCGCTGTGCGAGCGCTGCATCGACCAGGTCAAGGCCACTTACCTGCGCATCGGCAAGCCCCGCAGCCTGCGTACCGCCGGGGTGATCTTCTTCGGCAGCCCGTACCGCATGGGCGCCAGCCTGCCCGTCGCGCAAAAGACCAGGGCCGACGCCGAGCTGTGGATAACCATGGAAGGCTGGGACGGCAGCCTGCACCAGGCGGCCATTCCCCTGGCGCAGGCGTCCCCGGCCACCCTCGCCTGGCTGAACCAACAAGGAGGCAAACCATGACTGTCCTACCCACCCGCCGCCTGCGCCTGTTCGGCAGCGCCATGCTGCTCGCCAGCGCCGTGTTCAGCGGCGGCGCCCTGGCCCACAACCCGATGTGCGAGTGCAAGCAGATCGACGGCGAGCAGATCCGCTGCACCGGCGGCTTCTCCGATGGCAGCGGCGCGCCGGGCGTCACCCTGGACGTGATCGGCTACGACGAAACCATCCTCGTGCCCGGCAAGCTGGGCGCCGATTCCACCCTGACCTTCAAGAAACCCGACGCCGAGTTCTACGTGCTGTTCGACGCCGGCCCCGGCCACGTGGTCGAGATCGACCAAGCCGACATCGAGGCCCCATGAGTACCACCACCCAAGTCGTGCGCCCGGCGGGCGCCGGTCACGAAACCCTCTACGTCCTGCTGCTGTGCCTGTTGATCCTCGGCGTGGCCGGTGCCGTGGTGCTCTGGCGCGGCGAACCCCGCGAGGTGGCCAGCGTCGCCAGCCACCAGCTGGACGCACGCCGCGACCTGACCGCCGGCGAACAGGGCATCTATGCCGACCTGCGGGTGACCCTCGACGAAATCCGCCTGTTGCACGAGGAAGCCCAGGCCCTGCCGACGCCCGGGCAACTGGCCGAGGAAGGTTTCGCGCCCTTCGCCCAGGACGCCAGCTCGGTCAGCCGTGGCGGGCACGCCTGGCAACTGCGCCAGCAGGCCTATGTCGGCCTCAGCCAGGACAATGCCGTCGCCGGCTCGTTTTTGCTGCGCATCGCCGCCGACCCGGCCGCCGCACCGGATATCTGGCTCAACCGCGCGCCCGCCCTCGCCGTTCCCGACGACTTCAGCGACACCGCCCTGGCCAGTGCCGGCTGGCAGCAGGTGGTCGCGCAATTCGATGCCGGAGTGACCCGCCAGCATCGCCACTGAACCCACGCATTCACCCGAGAGAAGACCGCTAGCCCATGCCTATTCCATCTCAACGCCGCCCGTTCCTGCGGGTGCTGCTGGTCAGCCTGCTCGCCCTGTTGCTCAGCCCGCTCGCCACGGCCGACCAAGCCAAGCGCCTGCGGATCGGCATCACCCTGCATCCTTATTACAGCTACGTGGCGAACATAGTCGGCGACAAGGCCGACGTGGTGCCGCTGATTCCCGCCGGCTTCAACCCGCACGCCTATGAACCCCGCGCCGAAGACATCAAGCGCATCGGCACCCTGGACGTGATCGTGCTCAACGGCGTGGGCCACGACGATTTCGCCGACCGCATGATCGAGGCCAGCGAGCGCCCGGACATCCCGGTGATCGAGGCCAACCAGAACGTGCCGCTGCTGGCCGCCACCGGCATCGCCGCGCGCGGCGCCGGCAAGGTGGTCAACCCGCATACCTTCCTGTCCATCAGCGCCTCCATCGCCCAGGTCAACAACATCGCCCGCGAGCTGGGCACGCTGGACCCGGCCAACGCCAAGACCTACACCCAGAACGCCCGCGCCTACGGCAAGCGCCTGCGGCAGATGCGCGCCGAAGCCCTGGCCAAGCTGACCCAGGCGCCCAACGCCGACCTGCGGGTGGCCACGGTGCACGCCGCCTACGATTACCTGCTGCGCGAGTTCGGCCTGGAAGTCACCGCGGTGGTCGAGCCGGCCCATGGCATCGAGCCCAGCCCGAGCCAGTTGAAGAAGACCATCGACCAACTGCGCGAGCTGGACGTCAAGGTGATCTTCTCCGAGATGGATTTCCCCTCCACCTACGTCGACACCATCCAGCGCGAGTCCGGGGTCAAGCTGTACCCGCTGTCGCACATTTCCTATGGCGACTACAGCGCCGAGAAATACGAAAAGGAAATGAAGGGCAACCTCGACACCGTGGTCCGCGCCATCCAGGAGGCCGGCGCATGACCGCCCTGCACAGCCTGGCCCGCGGCCCGTCCATCGAGTTCGACCGGGTCGGCCTGACCCTGGGCCGTACCACCATCCTCGACGATGTCAGCTTCAAGGTGCAGCCCGGCACCGTGCATGCCCTGGTCGGCCCCAACGGCGGCGGCAAGAGCTCGCTGATCAAGACCTTGCTCGGGCAGACGCCCCACCAGGGCCAGTTGCGCCTGCACTGGCCCGGCGAGCCGGGGGTGATCGGCTATGTGCCGCAGGCCCTGGAATTCGACCGCGGCCTGCCGATGACCGTCGACGACTTCATGGCCGCCATGTGCCAGCGACGCCCGGCGTTCCTCGGCCTCAGCCGGCATTACGCCACGGCCATCGGCGAGGCCCTGGAACGGGTCGGCATGCAGGACAAGCGCAAGCGGCGCATGGGCGCCCTGTCCGGCGGCGAACGCCAGCGCGTGCTGCTGGCCCAGGGCCTGATTCCGGCGCCGCACCTGCTGGTGCTCGACGAACCCATGTCGGCCCTCGACGAGGCCGGCATCCAGGTGTTCGAGCGCCTGCTCGGCGACTGGCGCCAGGCCGGCATCACCCTGCTGTGGATCGAGCACGACCTGGAAGCGGTCGGCCGCCTGGCGGACCGGGTCACCGGCCTGCACCGCCGGGTGCTGTTCGATGCCCAGCCGCAACAGGCGCTGACCCCGGAGCGCCTGTTGACGCTGTTTTCCACCCATCCGCGCACTGCGCAACCGGTCAGCGGGAGCCTTGCCTGATGAGTTACGAAGCCTTTCGTCTGATGGTCCAGGGCTGGGCCTCTTCCGGTTATCTGCCGGAAGCCCTGGCCTACGGATTCGTGGTCAACGCCCTGCTCGCCGGATTGCTGATCGGCCCGGTGCTGGGCGGCCTGGGCACGCTGGTGGTGGTCAAGCGCTTCGCGTTCTTCTCCGAAGCGGTGGGCCACGCCGCGCTGACCGGTGTGGCCATCGGCATCCTGCTCGGCGAACCCTACACCGGCCCTTACGGCAGCCTGTTCGGCTACTGCCTGCTGTTCGGCATCCTGCTCAACTATTTGCGCAACCGCACCGGCCTGGCCCCGGACACCCTGATCGGCGTATTCCTCTCGGTGTCCCTGGCCCTGGGCGCCAGCCTGCTGTTGATCCTCGCCGGCAAGATTAACGTGCACATCCTGGAAAACGTGCTGTTCGGCTCGGTGCTCACGGTCAACGGCAACGACCTGCTGGTGCTGCTGGTCGTCGGCGCCCTGGTGCTGGGCCTGAGCCTGCCGCTGTACAACCGCATCATGCTGGCCAGCTTCAACCCGCAACTGGCGGCGGTGCGCGGGGTCGCGGTGAAAGCCCTGGACTACCTGTTCGTGATCCTGGTGACCCTGATCACCGTGGCCGCGGTGAAAGTCATAGGTGCGATCCTGGTCGGCGCGCTGCTGGTGATCCCGGCCGCCGCCGCGCGCCTGCTGAGCCAGTCGCTCAAGGGCTTTTTCTGGATCTCGGTGTCGATCGCCACGGTCAGCACCCTGTGCGGCATCCTGCTGCCGATCGTCTTCGACCTGCCGGTGCCGTCGGGGGCCGCGATCATCCTGGTGGCCGGTGTCGCCTTCGCCCTGGCCGCCATTGCCCGCGGCCTGGTCCCCAGCCTCAAAGGGAATATCGGATAAATGCACCCTTCATTACGTCACCTGGCACTCCCCCTGACCCTGGCAATCTGCGGGCTGAGCAGCGCTGCAGCCCTGGCCCAGCCGGACCGTTTCGAACCCATGCGCGTCACCGTCAACCAGAGCCTGGGCACCACCGCGCTGCACGGCGCCAGCTCACCCAAGCCGCTGAGCGTGCTGGCCTCGCTGCCAGTGACCTTCGGCCTCGGCCAGTTGCTGCTGCACGGCACCGACGTGCGGCTCGAACGCGCCGCGCCGGCCAACCTGCCGGGCTCGCGCCAGACCGCCTACTTCACCGGCCGTGGCGCCCCGGCGCTGCACAAACTGGCGCTGGACGCCGACGCGGTGATCGGCCTGCGCTCGATCTGGCCGGACGATCCGCTCTACCCCCATGCGCGGCGCAGCAATATCCGCGTCGTCGAAGTCGATGCCGCGCGCCCGGTGGATGGCGCCCTGCCCGGGGTGGCCCTGCAGCCTGGCAAAAGCGATGGCCTGAACAGTCAGCCGTGGCTGTCTAGCAACAACCTGGGGCGCATGGCCGACGTGCTGGCCGCCGATCTGGTGCGCCTGGCCCCCGCCGCCAAGCCGAAGATCGAGGCCAACCTGGCCGGCCTCAAGCAGCGCCTGCTCAAGCTCAGCGCCGACGCCGAAGGGCAGTTGGCCAACGCCGACAACCTCAGTGTGTTCAGCCTCAGCGATCACTTCGCCTACCTGGTCAGCGGGCTCAACCTGGAACTGCTGGACACCGACGCCCGCGCCGACAACGACTGGACGCCCGAAGCCCTGCAGCAGCTGCAAACCCGGCTCAAGGACCACGACGTGGCGCTGGTCCTGCACCACCGCCAGCCGTCCGACGCGCTCAAGGCCGCCATTGCCGCCGCCGGCAGCCAACTGCTGGTGCTGGAAACCGACAGCGCCGACCCGCTGGCGGAGCTGGAGAGCGATATCCAGCAAATCACCACGGCGCTGAACGCCAAGTCCTGAATGGGCCATGCGGCAACTGCGTTGCCGATCGCAGCCTCGCTGACGCTCGACAGCGGCTACACACCGCGGTCCCTGTAGCCGCTGCCGAGCCTTGGCGAGGCTGCGATCGCCCGCGAAGCGGGCGCCAAACCAGACAACCTCAACACATCAGGCCCACCGCGGCGTCAGGTTTATGGGACACGCCTTACGCTTACAAATTTCCTGAAGAGTCTCCCGCCTTGCCGGTGCTAGGGTGCTGCTCCCATCGAACGGACAGGAAGCCCCGCCATGAGTGACTACCTCAAGCTCAACCAGGCCAACTGGGACGAGCGCGCGCCGCTGCACGCGGCCTCCCCGGACTATCAGGCGCAGATGTTTGTCGACGACCCGCGGCACCTGTCCGAGGTGGTGCGGTTCGACCTGCCGCGGCTGGGAGATATCAGCGGCCTGCGCGGCGTGCATCTGCAATGCCATATCGGCACCGACACCCTGTCGCTGGCGCGCCTCGGGGCACGGATGACCGGACTGGATTTTTCCCCCGCGTCGCTGGCCGAGGCCCGCGCCCTGGCGGCACGTACCGGGACCGCCATCGAGTACGTCGAATCCGATGTCTACAAGGCCAGCGAGGCACTGCCCAACGCTGCGTTCGACCTGGTCTACACCGGCATCGGCGCCCTGTGCTGGCTGCCCAGCGTCGACACCTGGGCGCGTAACGTCAGCGCCCTGCTCAAGCCCGGTGGCCGGCTGTTCATCCGCGAAGGCCACCCGATGCTCTGGGCCGTGGACGAACGCCGCGAGGACGGGCTGTTGGTGACGCTGCCCTACTTCGAGCACCGCGAACCGCTGGTCTGGGACGACGACAGCACCTACGTCAGCACCGACCGCCGGCTCAAGGCCACGGTCACCCATGCCTGGAACCACGGCCTGGGGGAGATCGTCAGCGCGCTGCTCAGCCACGGCCTGGACATCACCGGCCTGGTCGAGCACCAGAGCGTCCCCTGGGAGGCCCTGCCCGGGCAGATGCGCTGCGACGAGCACGGCGAATGGCACCTCAAGGAAGCGCCCCTGCGCCTGCCGCTGAGCTACACCCTGCAAGCCGTCAAGCGCTGAACCTTGCGCCCACCAAAAAGCCCGCTGGACTCTACATCCAGCGGGCTTTCTGCATTACGTGATTCCCTGTAGCCGCTGCCGAGCCCTGGCGAGGCTGCGATCGACTGCGCAGCAGGCGCCAAACCTGTGCATGCGTTGGGTCTGACTAAACGGGGTGCCCCTGTTACGGCCGCTTCGCGCCCGATCGCAGCCTCGCCCAGGCTCGGCAGCGGCTACAGGCAGCGGCGACAAGACCAGGGGTGGTCAGTTGGCCGCGGCGGCATCCATCTTCTGGCGCAGGCTCAGCGGGCGCATGTCGGTCCAGACCTCTTCGATATAGGCCAGGCATTCCTTTTTCAGGCCGCTCTTGCCCACGGTGCGCCAGCCTTGGGGCACCGCCTTGTAGTCCGGCCAGATCGAATACTGTTCCTCGTGGTTGACCACTACCTGAAAGAGGATGTCCTCGCGGTCAAATACTGACGTCATTGCTTGTCTCCATCGCTGTAAGGCTCGCTGCGCCAAGCGCGCAGCGGTTGTGAATAAGGAACGTGCCACTGCGGCGAAAAATTAGAGGCTGGCCACCGCCGCGGCCAGGGCCTTGCTGAAGATTTCCGCCACCTCGTCGATTTGCGCCGCGCTGATCACCAGCGGCGGCAGGAACCGCACCACGCTGCCATGGCGCCCGCCCATCTCCAGGATCAACCCGCGCTTGAGGCATTCGCGCTGCACCAGCGGCGCCAGGCGGCTGAACTGCGGCGGATGGCCCAGGGCGTCTTTTTCGCCGCTCGGATCCACCAGTTCCACCCCGAGCATCAGGCCGCGCCCACGGATGTCGCCCATCTGCGGGTAGTCGCGCTGCAGGATCCGCAAATGCTCGCTCAGGCGCTCGCCCATGGCCGCCGCGTGTTCGGCCACATGGTGTTCCTTGAGGTAGCGCATCACCGCGGAGCCGGTGGCCATGGCCATCTGGTTGCCGCGGAAGGTGCCGGCATGGGCGCCGGGCAACCAGGTGTCGAGCCAGTCGCGGTAGACCACCACCGCCATCGGCAGGCTGCCGCCGATGGCCTTGGACATCACCACCACATCCGGGATGATCCCCGCATGTTCGAAGGCGAACATCTTGCCGGTGCGGGCGAAACCGCTCTGGATCTCGTCGACGATCAAGGCCACGCCGGCCTTCTCGGTGATCCGCCGCACACCGCGCAGCCAGTCGAGGTCGGCGGGAATCACCCCGCCTTCGCCCTGCACGGCTTCGACGATGATCGCCGCCGGCAGCTGCACGCCGGCTTCCGGGTCGCTCAGCAGGTTTTCCAGGTAGCTCAGGTTGGCCTTCACCCCGGCCGCACCGCCCAGGCCGAACGGGCAGCGGTAGTCGTAGGGAAACGGCAGGATCTGCACGCCATTGCTCAGCAGCGCGCCCAGCGGCCGCTTCGGCCCCAGGCTGCCCATCAGGCTCAGGGCACCCTGGGTCATGCCGTGGTAGGCGCCCTGGAACGACAGCACGGTGCTGCGGCCGGTGGCGGTGCGCGCCAGCTTCAACGCGGCTTCCACCGCGTCGGTGCCGGTGGGGCCGCAGAACTGGATTTTCGCCTCGGCGGCCAGCTCCGGCGGCAACAGGCCGAACAGGTCCTGGACGAACCGGTCCTTGACCGGGGTGGTCAGGTCCAGGGTCAGCAGCGGCAGCTCATCGGCCAGCACCTGCTGGATGGCCTCGATCACCACCGGGTGGTTGTGGCCCAGGGCCAGGGTCCCGGCGCCGGCCAGGCAATCGATGAAACGCCGGCCCTCGACGTCCTCGACATAAATGCCCCGCGCGCGCTTGAGCGCCAGGGGAATGCGCCGCGGGTAGCTGCGGGCGTTGGATTCCTGCTGGTTCTGCCGCGCCAGCAACGGCGATTCGGTGAACTGGTAAAGCGTCTCGGCCGGCGCGGGGCTGGTCCGCGCGGGCTGATC
Organism: Pseudomonas sp. MRSN 12121; assembly: GCF_000931465.1. NCBI lineage: Bacteria > Pseudomonadati > Pseudomonadota > Gammaproteobacteria > Pseudomonadales > Pseudomonadaceae > Pseudomonas > Pseudomonas sp. MRSN 12121. The sequence goes on from NZ_CP010892.1 coordinate 4,858,604, forward strand.
GTCGACAAGGCTGGTAGCAACTGACATCTCTCGAATCCTCACGCTGATGAGTTGAGCGAAACCGCACACCACGCAGGTACGCCGCCGGTTCAGCGCGCACTCGCAGGTTTTCCTGTTCTGGAAACGCATCAGCGGGGGGAGGATTTACACCCGGGAGAGGGTTTATTGCGGATCAACCATAAGGTTGTGGTGAATATCAGAATGTCATCGCGGGCAAGCCTCGCTCCTACAGAAGAATGCGTTCCTCTGTAGGAGCGAGCGGGCGGCGATCCGACTTGCCCGCGATAAGGCCGTCAGGCCGACTGCAACGGCATGGTCAACTCGACGCGCAGCCCATCGGGCCGGCTGTCGAAACGCAGCACACAGCCGCAACGCTGGACAATCGCCTGCACGATCGCCAGGCCCAGGCCGCAGCCGGTGCTCTGGCCGTTGCGCCAGAAACGCTGGGTCAGGTGCTGCAGGTCGTCCTCGGGAATGCCGCTGCCGTGGTCGCGCACCTGGAAGCGCACGCGGTTGCCGATGGTTTCCAGGTTCAGGTCCACCGGCGCATCGCTCGGGGTATGGCGCAGGGCGTTGTCCAGCAGGTTGCGCAAGGCGGCGATGGCCAGCACCGAAGGCATTTCCAGAGGCGCCGCCGACACCCGCTCGTCGACATGCAACCGCACCCGCTGCCGCGCACCGCTGGCGGCATCCTGGATCGCGGTCTGCGCCACCTGCTCGGCACTGCACTGCACGCCATCCTCGAACGACAGGCTGCCTTCGACCCGCGCCAGCAGCAACAGCTGCTCCAGGGTCCGGTGCAAGCGGTCGGCGCCCTCTTCGGCGCGCGCCAGGGATTGGTCGCGCGCCGCGCCTTCGGTCATGCGCGCCACCTGCAGGTGGGTCTTGATCGCCGTCAGCGGGCTGCGCAATTCGTGGGCCGCGTCGCCGGTCAGGCGGCGTTCGCGCTCGATGGTCTTGCCGATACGCTGGAACAGCTGGTTCTGGGTTTCCAGCAGCGGCCGCAACTCGCTGGGCAGCGGGTGGATCTGCAACGGCTCCAGGGAGTCGGCGCTGCGCCGCATCAAGGCATCGCGCATGCGGTTCAGCGGCGCCAGGCCCTGGCCCATCCCCAGCCACAACAGCCACAGGCACGCCAGCAGGGCCACGCCCACCGGCACCGAGGCCGCCAGCAGCACCGACAGGTTCAGCGCCTCGCGCTCGACCTGGCGGTCGGCGGTGGTAATGCGCAGGTCGCCCCGGGCCAGGGTGAAACTGCGCCAGCGCACGCCGTCGATCATCTGGTCGTGAAAGCCCATGCGTTCGGCTTCGAGCTTTTCATCGGGGTGGTTGTGGCTGCGGGCGAGGATCTCGCCGCGCAGGGAACTGACTTGGCAGGCCATGCCCCCGGGAATGTTCAGCTGCTCGGCGCTGAAATGGGTGCCCTCGCCCTTGCTCGGCAACGCCGGCAACTGCTCCAGCAGGCCGGCGACCATGCGCGCCGACGCCACCAGGCGCTGGTCCAGGGAGAACATCATCTGGTTGCGCAAGTCGCTGAACATCCAGGCCGACGCCAGCGCCCAGATCAGCACGAACGCCGCGCCGATGGTCAGGCTCAGGCGCAGACGCAGGCTCACCACTTACGCCTCCTCCCCGCCATCCGCCGGCCCCAGGCGATAGCCCAGGCCGCGCACCGTCTCGACGATGCCGTTGCCGAGCTTGCGCCGCAGGTGGTGGATATGCACGTTGAGGGCATTGCTTTCCAGCTCGTCGTTGAAACCGTAGACGCTGTCCTTGAGCTGCTCGCTGGACAGCACCCGGCCGCGGTTGTGCAACAGCGCCTGGAGCAGTGCCTGCTCGCGCCGCGACAGGTCCACCGGCTGGCCGCCGAGCAGGGTTTCGCGGGTGCTCGGGTCGTAGCTCAGGCGGCCATGCTCGATCAGGTTGACACTGCGCCCCGCCACTCGCCGCAGCAGGGTGTGCAAGCGCGCCGCCAGCTCACGCAGGTCGAAGGGCTTGAGCAGGTAATCGTCGGCGCCGGCCTGCAAGCCGTCGACCCGGTCGGTGACCGAGTCCCGCGCGGTGAGGATCAGCACCGGAATCTCCAGGCCGGCGTGGCGCTGCTGCTTGAGCAGTTTCAGGCCGTCTTCGTCGGGCAGGCCGAGGTCGAGCACCATCACGTCGAACTGGGCCACCGCGAGCATGGCCCGCGCCGCCGAGGCGCTGGCCACGTGCTCGACCGTCAGGCCCTGGGCCGTGAGGCCGGCGACGATCCCGCTGGCGATCAACTCATCATCTTCACAGACCAGTACGTGCATGGAGAAACCTGTAGAAAAGGAGGCATTAAAACTATCATCGATTAAGCCGACATTATGCCTGCACCGCCAGTGTCACAAGGCGTGCAGGGTTAATCATCGGTTAATCGCCATCGGCCATTGTGCCGTCCACTTGCACCGGCTTAAGGCTTTTCCATGCGTCGTCTGTTCATCCTGCTGTTCATGCTGCTGTCGGGCCTGGCCCAGGCGGGCAACAACCCGTTCGAGGTCAAGCCCGACTTTCTCCCGGTCGGCAAAGCCTTCGTCTTCACCTCCGAGCGCCTGGCGTCGGGGGAAACCCAGCTGTTCTGGCAGATCGCCGACGGTTATTACCTGTATCAGCAGCGTCTGCGCTTCGACGGCCTGGCAGACGCACAAAAACCGGCGCTGCCCGAGGGCGAGGCGCACAGCGACGAATTCTTCGGCGCGCAGCAGGTATATCGCCAGGGCCTGGAACTGAAAATCCCCGCCGGCGCCACCGGCAAGGTCAAGGTCGGCTGGCAGGGCTGCGCCGATGCCGGCCTGTGCTACCCGCCGCAGTCCATGGAAGTCGACCTGGGCGGCAGCCCGGCCGCCGCCAGTACGACCACTAACGAAGCCACCGACCAGGCCCTGGCCAGCGGCCTGCAACAGCGGGCCCTGGGCTGGAGCCTGCTGGTGTTCTTCGGCCTGGGCCTGTTGCTGGCCTTCGCCCCCTGCTCGCTGCCGATGCTGCCGATCCTCGCCGGCCTGGTGGTGGGCAGCGGCGCCAGCCCGCGCCGCGGCCTGGCCCTGGCCGGCAGCTATGTGCTGTGCATGGCCCTGGTGTATGCCGCCATGGGCGTGCTGGCCGCGCTGCTGGGCGCCAACTTGCAGGCCCTGTTGCAACAGCCGTGGCTGCTGGGCAGCTTCGCCGCAGTGTTCGTGCTCCTCGCGCTGCCGATGTTCGGTTTCTTCGAATTGCAGTTGCCGGCGGCCCTGCGCGACCGCCTGGAAAACGCCAGTCGCTCGCGCCGCGGCGGCAGCCTGGTGGGCGCCGGGGTGCTCGGCGCGCTGTCCGGCCTGCTGGTCGGCCCGTGCATGACCGCGCCGCTGGCCGGCGCCCTGTTGTACATCGCGCAGAGCGGCAACGCCCTGCACGGTGGCTTGATCCTGTTCGTCATGGGCCTGGGTATCGGCCTGCCGCTGTTGCTGCTGGTGACCGTGGGCAACCGCTTCCTGCCCAAGCCCGGCCCGTGGATGAACCTGCTCAAGGGCCTGTTCGGCTTCCTGTTCCTGGGCACCGCCATCGTGCTGCTGCGCCCGGTACTCGCCGAGTCGCTGTGGATCGGCCTGTGGGGCGCGCTGGCGCTGGTCCTGGCCTACACCGCCTGGCAACAGAGGCAGGCCGCCGGGCGCGCCGGCCATCTGTTCGGCGCCGGCGCGGTGGTATTCGGCCTGTGGGGCAGCCTGCTGCTGGTGGGCGCCGCCGGTGGCAGCGACGACCTGTGGCGACCGCTCAAGGTCTACAGCGGCGGCACTGGCGGGGCGACAGTCAGCGCCCACGATGCCTTCACCACCGTCAAGGACCCGGCCGCCCTGCAGAACGCCCTCGACACCGCCAAGGCCCAGGGCCAGTGGGTGCTGCTGGACTACTACGCCGACTGGTGTGTGTCGTGCAAGATCATGGAGAAACAGGTGTTCGGCCAGCCCCAGGTCCTCGAGGCCCTGAAAGAGGTGCGCCTGCTGCGCCTGGACGTGACGGCCGACAACGCCGCCAGCCGCGAACTGCTCAACCGGTATAAAGTGCCCGGGCCGCCGAGCCTGCTGTGGATCGGCCCGGACGGCGAAGAACGGCGCAGCCAGCGGATTACCGGCGAGGTAGACGCCGCTGCCTTCCTGCAACGTTGGACCGCCACCCGAGAAGCCCATTGATGCTGACCTTTACCATCGGCACCTTTGCCATCGCGCTCAACCACCTGCTGCTGATCAGTGCCCTGGCACTGGCCACCCTGGTCGGCTGGCGAGTGGCCAAGCGCGGCGGCGAGAACCCGGAGTCGGTGCTGTTCGGCCTGTTCCTGCTGGGCATGCTGGCAGCGCGGGTCGGTTTCGTCCTCGCTTACTGGAAACATTACCGCGACGACCTGTGGCAGATCGTCGACCTGCGCGACGGCGGTTTCCTCGCCTGGCCGGGGGTGATCGCCCTGCTGCTGGCCGCCCTCGCCTGGGGCTGGCGCCGCCCGGCCCTGCGCAAGCCGCTGGGCGCCGGCGTCGGCAGCGGCCTGGCGTTCTGGCTGCTCGCCAGCCTGTCCCTGAGCATTTTCGAGCAAGGCACGCGGCTGCCGGAAATCGCCCTGCGCAACGCCGACGGCGGCACCGTGCAACTGACCAGCTACCAGGGCAAACCGCTGGTGATCAACCTCTGGGCCACCTGGTGCCCGCCGTGCCGGCGGGAAATGCCGGTGCTGGAAAAAGCCCAGCAGCAACGCCCCGACCTGACCTTCCTGTTCGTCAACCAGGCCGAAAGCATGCAGAGCGTCACCACCTTCCTGGCCACCCAGGACCTGACCCTGAACAACGTACTGTTCGACGGCAGTGGCCGCCTGGGCCAGGCCGTGGGTTCCATGGCGCTGCCGACCACGCTGTTCTACAGCGCCGACGGACGCATGCTCGGCAGCCACCTCGGCGAGCTGTCCGAGGCCAGCCTGGCCCGCGCCCTGGAATATTTCGAGCAACCGCATTCGGCCACGGCCCCGCAGGCCGCCCCTGTAAGGAAACCACCATGCCCTTCATCCGCCACCTGCTGAGCCTGTCCCTGGGCGCGGCCCTGCTCCAGGCTCCGCTGTTGCACGCCGAAGAACTGCCCGAGGCGATCAAGAAGATCGAAGCCAAGGGCGCCAAGATCGTCGGCAGCTTCGATGCCCCGGATGGCCTCAAGGGTTATGCCGCGCAATACCAGAACCGTGGCATGGCCCTGTACCTGACCCCGGACGGCAAGCATGTGCTGCTGGGCAACCTGTACGACGCCGACGGCAAGGACCTGAGCGCCGAGCCCCTGCAAAAGCTGGTGTACACGCCGATGGCCAAGGAAGTCTGGGCGAAGATGGAAAAGAGCCACTGGATCGCCGACGGCAAGGCCGACGCGCCGCGGGTGGTCTACCTGTTCAGCGACCCCAACTGCCCGTACTGCAATATGTTCTGGGAACAGGCGCGGCCCTGGGTCAATGCCGGCAAGGTGCAGCTGCGGCACATCATGGTCGGCATCATCCGCGAAGACAGCCCGGGCAAATCCGCCGCCCTGCTCGCCGCCAAAGACCCGCAACAAGCCCTGCAAGACCACGAAAAGGCCGGCAAGGGCAGCAGCCTCAAGCCGCTGGACAAGATCCCCGCCGAGGTCCAGGCCAAGCTCGACGCCAACATGGCGCTGATGGACGAACTGGAGCTGTCCGCCACCCCGGCGATCTTCTACCTGGACGACAAGGGCGAACTGCAACAGCAACAAGGCGCGCCCGCGCCGGGCAAGCTGGTGAAGATTCTCGGGCCCAAGTAAGGCGCGAATCCGGCGGCGTTCGATACGCCGCCATCGCGGGCAAGCCTCGCTCCTACAGGGAATGTGCAAATCCTGTAGGAGCGAGGCTTGCCCGCGATAGGGCCCTCAAAAACACCAAAAATCAACGGGCCTGACGCCCATCCAACAACGCATCCACCACCGCCCTGGCCATCTCCACGGAATGGACCATCGACCAGATCAACCCCCGCTCCAGGCCACTGCCGCGTTCGGTGATCTCATCGCTGACTTCTTCGGCGCATTTGAGCAACAGCGAAACATGCACCAGGGCTTCTTCGGCGCTGATGCCTTGGCGGACCTGGAACAAGGAGTCCGGGGTAACACGCACCGACGCGGTGGACGCCAAAGAAGCAAACGGCAGCGCCTCGACAGGTTGCTCGGCCAGGGATTGGCGCAGGGCCTGGTTGGCGAGTTTCAGTTCGGGGTAGCGGTAGGTGCTGGATTCGACGGGTGGATCGGGAACAAGTTTTTTCATGGTTAGGCTCCTGGTAAATAAAGGAGCTGACACCGTTCGCTTGCACACGAATTAAGGGTGGCAGCCATACGCGGGTGTGCAAGACCGAGCTACCAGGTCACTCAGCAGATCCGAGGATCTCCCGCGCATGGCCGCCATAAAGCAGCGGACATGAAAACGCTCACTCACGAATGAGCGCTTATGCATCTGGTAGCGTCGGACTTGCACATCCGTGTCATCGATTTGGCGATGACCAACGCAGGCTAGCCCCGTCCCCCAGCGCACTCAAGCGCGCAGAAGTTTCTAGGAAATACCTTACAAAAGAAAGCGAATTGGCCCCTGTAGCCGCTGCCGAGCCTGCGAGGCTGCGATCGACTGCGCAGCAGGCGCCAAACCTGCCCACGCGGTGTATCAGGCGAAACAGAGGCGCCTGGTTTGCGGCCGCTGCGCGCCCGATCGCAGCCTCGCGGAGCTCGGCAGCGGCTACAGGGCGTGGGATGGCGTGGATCGCGGGTAGGGTCAATCCGGGGTGGCGAGGCTCAGCCTGATAAAACCCAAGGCATCCTTGAAAAGCTGATGCCAGGCCGCGCCAGGCTCGCTCATCAACGGGTGCCAGAAAAACCTGAACTCATGCCCTCCGTCGTCTTCGGCGTGATGCACCCAGGTTTCAGGCAGGGGTTGCGCGACATGGCACTCGTGGAATGCCCACAGGTGCCCCGTCGCAGGGGCGCGCCAGGTTCCCAACGCGCGGACCGCCGTGCCTTGAATCCCCGCCTCTTCGAACAGCTCGCGGGCGGCGGCGACGTCCGTCGGCTCGCCGGGCTCGACGCTGCCCTTGACCAGTTGCAAACCTGCCAGGGGATGTTCGAACGCAAGGATCTCCAGGATTTCACGCCTGCGCAGCACGACCGGGCAGGCTTTATCTACGCTCATGTCAGTTTCTCCTTGCTGGGGTGTTTCGCACCCCGGTCCATTGATCCGGACCGTCGGCAGCTCTAGTCGCGACGCTCGATGATCGCTTGCAGATGTTCGGTCGCCTCGTGCTCGTGCAGGTGGCGGGTCACTTCGTCGACCCAGGCCTGATCCGACTCGATCCCCGCCCAACTGTGGGTCGAGGCGTTGTAATAAGGCCGGTTGTCGAAGGTGTTGATCAGCGCGCGGTTCAAGGTGTCGACGTCGAAGTTGGGGTTGCGCGCGCTTTGCATCATCAGCGAATCCAGCACCCGCTGTTGGTTCTCCGGGCAGGGGTTGATGGCCTGGATACGCGTGGCGCTGAGGACGATGAAGGTCGGCGGGAGGTTCTCAGCAAGGGCGGCCTGCAAGCGGTAATGACCGTCGATGATCACGTAGGACGCCAGGCCGCCGACGTGCCACAGCAGGATTGGCGGCAGGCTGCCTTCGCGGGCCTTTTTGCGCCACCACTTCAAGCGCCCGGCCAGCGGGTCCACGGGGTGCAGGCCGACCAGCCTGCCGCCGCCTTCCCACCAGTCGATCCATTGCACGGTCTCGGGTTGCAGGTTGTCGAGGATGTCTTCGCCGTACAGCGACCAGGTCGGCAGGTGGCTGTGGCTGCCGCTGCCGGAATGGAAGGACCAGGCTGCCAGCCCGCGCTGGGCCACGGCTCGGGCGTTGTCCGGGTTGGGCAGCAGGCCCTGGGCCAGCCAGCGGCCCGGGTAGAGAAAATCGGCGCAGTGCTCGCTCAGTTGCGCGACGAAGAAACGGCTCCAGGCCTTGATCCGCTGTTGCGGTGCCAGGGGCGCATGGCGCTCCACCTGGGCCGAATCGATGGGCGGGATCGGCAGGAACTCCAGTTGCGCCGGCATCGGGTTGCGCACCAGCCAGGCGCCGCAATACCCCTGGGCCACGGTGGCCCAGAACAGCGGCGTGTCGTGCAGCATCAGCTTGATCCGGCCGTTGTGGCCGGTGAGCAGGTGCAACGGCGGCCGGGCCGCCTGGCGCTCGACCGTCACCCCCAGGCCGACCCACTGCCCTTGCAGGTCTTCGATGTCGTGCCAGTACCGTTGCTCAGCCATCGTCCGTGATCCCCTTTTACACAGGGGCGCGACTATAACAGAGGGTTGAGTGGTGGCCGCGATGACGTCATTGCATCCTCAGCAGGAATACCGCTCAGCCAAAAACGTCAACAGCACCTCGGTGACAAACCCCGGATTCTCCAGGTTGGAGATATGCCCCGCGTCGGGCACCAGTTGGTAAGGGCAACCGATCAGCTCGGCCATTTCCCGGGTTTCGGAAGGTGGCCGCGGTTTGTCCTGGTCGCCGCACAGCAGCAAGGTGCTGGCGGGGTCCAGCTGGTTCAGGCGGGACAGCACATCCGCGCGGCTGAAGGTGATGCGGCCCATGGGCACCACGCTTTCGCGCAGGCGTTCGGCGGGCAGCGCCGCGAGGGTGGCGCGAAAGTCCTGGTAGAGCGCCGACTGCGGGTCGATACCCGGGCGGAAGAAGATCGGCACCACAATGTCCAGCAGTGGCGCCGGGATGGTGCCCGCCTCTTCGATCTGCTGGAACAGCGAGAAGTAATACTGCCGTGTCGGCTCGGGTTCGGCGCCGAGGTAAGTGTCCATCAACACCAGGCCGTTGATGCGCTGCGGCGCCGCCAGGGCCAGGCGCGCGCCCCACATGCCGCCCACCGAGAGGCCGACCAGGCTGATGCGCTCGATCGCAAGATGATCCAGCAGCGCCAGCACCTGCCGGGCGATGTCGTCCAGCGAAGTGGTGCCTTGCGGCAACGCGCCGGACTGGCCATGGCCCCACAGGTCCAGGGCGATCACCCGGTACTGCTTGGACAGCGCCTCGATCTGCGGCGCCCACATATTCAGGTCCCACAGGTAGCTGCCGGCGAGCAATACCGCCGGGCCGCTGCCCTGGTCGAGGTAGTGAAGGGGTTGTCCATCAATAGTCGCGAAAGGCATCAACTGTCTCCTGTCAGGTGGGCTGCGAAAAAGCTTCGGTAGACTGTGCCGGTGAAGGGTTGCCGTCAATCGGACAAGTCCTAAGGGGCGTGCAAGCCTGACAACCCATGACGAGCAGGCCCGCGCCTACAGCGTAGACGCGGGCCTGTTTGCCAAAGAGCTAAAGAGGCGGTGTTACAGCCCCTCCAGCTCCGCCATCAGATCGCTCAGCCGATCGACCTTCTCCTCGTTGATTTCACTGTTCGCCAGGCCATCGATGTAGTGCGCCAGTTCCTCCACCGTGCTGCACTCGAACATGGCCCGCAGCGGCACGTTGCGTTGCAGGGCCTTCTGCACCCGCGAGGCGATCTGCGTGGCCAGCAGCGAATGCCCGCCCAGCTCGAAGAAGTTGTCGCGCACGCCCACCTGCTCGACCTTGAGCACCTCGGCCCAGATATCGGCCAGGGTCTGTTCCAGCTCGCTGCGCGGCGCCAGGTAGTCGGTGCTCTGCAACTGGCCGATCTCCAGGGCCGGCAGGGCCTTGCGGTCGAGCTTGCCGTTGGCGTTGAGCGGCAGGCGCTCCAGCCACAGCCAGTGCAGCGGCACCATGTATTCCGGCAACTCGGCACGCAGGCGCTGCTTGATGCGTTCCAGGCGTTCGCTCGGACTGAGAGCCGAGTCACTGGCCACCAGATAGCCCACCAGGTGCTTGCCATTGACCCCTTCCTGCACCCCGACCGCCGCATCGCGGACTTCCGGCTGTTCGTGCAGGCGCGCTTCGATTTCCCCCAGTTCGATGCGGTAGCCGCGGATCTTCACCTGATGGTCGATGCGCCCGACGTATTCCAGCACGCCATCGGCGCGGCGCCGGGCCAGGTCGCCGGTGCGGTACAGGCGTTCGCCCGGAGCCCCGAACGGATGCGGCACGAACACCTGGGCGGTGCGCAGCGGGTCGCTGACATAACCGCGGCCGACCCCGGTCCCGGCCACGCACAGCTCGCCCACCGCGCCCAGCGGCACCAGTTGCAGCGCGCCGTCCATCAGGTACAGGCGGTTGTTGTCGGTGGGCGTGCCGATCGGCAGGTAGCTGCCACGGGTCGAGGCCATATCGACGCGGTAGAAGGCCACATCGTCGGAGCACTCGGCCGGACCATAGGCGTTGACCAGGCCGACCTGTGGATAACGCAACAGCCATTGGTGCGCCAGCTCCGGCGGCATCGCCTCGCCGGTCGGCAGCATCCAGCGCAGGCTGTCGAGATCGATGCTGTCCTGGGCGAGCATGCCCTGGATCAGCGACGGCACGCTCTCCAGCACCGTGATGCCCTGCGCCTGCACATGGGCCAGCAAGCCTTGCGGGTCATGGGCGATGGTGTTCGGCACGATGTCCACCCGCGCACCGAACAGCGGCGCGGCGAGGAACTGCCAGACAGAGATGTCGAAGCTCTGCGACGCGGTCTGGGCGATCATGTCGGCTTCGCTCAATTGCAGGTACGGCACCTTGCTCAGCTGGTTGTTGAGCATGCCGCGCTGCTCGACCATCACGCCTTTCGGCAGGCCGGTGGAGCCCGAGGTGTAGATCACGTAGGCCAGGTTATCCGGGCCGCTGTAGACGCCCGGGTTTTCCGGCGAATGGCCGCCCGCCTGGACCTCGTCCCAAACCAATAGCCGCGGCCGGTTGGCGCAGGCGAATTCGTCGAGCAGGGCTCGCGCCTGTTCCAGGCAGGCCGCGCTGCACACCAGCAGCGGCGTGCGGCTGAGCTCGATGATCCGCGCCAGGCGCTGGCCCGGCAGGCCCGGATCCAGCGGCAGGTAGCCGGCGCCGGCCTTGAAGCTGCCGACGATCATGCCCAGCAGCTCCAGGCCGCGTTCGGCCAGCAGCGCCACCGGCTGGTCCAGGCCCACGCCCTGGGCGATCAGCGCATGGCCGAGGCGGTTGCTGCGCTGGTTCAGCTCGGCGTAGCTGTATTGCAGGTCTTGGCAACTGGCGGCGATGCGTTGCGGATGCGCCGCCACCTGGGCCTCGAACAGCTCGACGTAGCTGCGCTGCAACGGATAGTCCCGCGCGCTCTGGTTGCAGCCGGCGAGCAGGAAGTCCTGCTCCTCTTCGCCCAGCAGCGGCAACTCGGCCATGTCGCCATGGAAGCCCTGCACCAGCGCCAGCAGCAGGCGCTTGAACTCGCCGAGCATGCGCTCGATGGTCTCGCGTTCGAAGTAACGCTGGTCGTAAGACAGGTGCAGCCCCAGGTCGTCCCCCGGGTAGCACACCGCGGTGATCGGGAAGTTGGTGTGGGTACGGCCGGAATCCGAGGTGGCGTTCAGGCTTTGCGCCCGGTCCAGCACCGAGACTTCCACCGGCGCGTTCTCGAACACGAACAGGCTGTCGAACAGCGGCTGGCCCTTGGGCAGTTCGCTGCTTTCCTGGATCGCCACCAGCGGCAGGTACTCGTACTCGCGCAGCTGCATGTTGCTGTCCAGCAAGCCGCTGAGCCACTGGCGCACGCCGCAGCGCTGGCCGTCTTCCGGCAGTTTCACCCGCAGCGCGATGCTGTTGATGAACAGGCCGACGGTGCGCTGCATCTGCGGCATCTCCACCGGACGCCCGGCCACGGTGACGCCGAACAGCACGTCGCGGTCGCCGCTCAGGCGCCGCAGGACCAGGGCCCAGGCCGCCTGGGCGAAGGTGTTGACGGTCAGCTGGTGCTGCTGCGCCAGCTCACGCAATTGCGCGCCGTCGCGGGCATCCAGGCGGGTGTAGCAATCGCCGACCAGCATGCCGCCGCTGTCGCCGGCGTGTTCGCGCAGGAACGGCCGGTCGCTCGGAATCGGCGTAGTGCGCTCGAAGCCGCGCAAGTTGTCTTGCCACCACTGGCGCGCCTCGGCCAGGCTCTGGCGTTGCAGCCAGCCGATGTAGTCGCGGTAGCGGCTCGGCACGGCCAGCTGGGCTTCGCGCCCCTCGCCGAGGGCGGTGTAGACCTCGAAGAAGTCGTTCATCAGCAGCGAACGGCACCAGGCATCGATCAGGATGTGGTGGTTGCTCATCATGAACCAGTAGCGCGCGGCGCCCACGCGGATCAGGCGCAGGTGGAACGGCGCCTGGTTGAGCAGATCGAAACCGGCCTCGCGCTCGCTCTTCAGCAGCGCCTGCAGCTTCGGTTCCTGCTCGGCCTCGGCCACGGCGCTCCAGTCCAGGTACTCGACCGGCGTGCTGCCCGGCTTGTGGATCACCTGCAGCATGGCTTCGCCGACGTTCCAGCAGAAGGACGCGCGCAGGGCTTCGTGACGGGCCACCACCGCCTGCCAGGCCCGGGCGAAGCGCTCGGGGTCCAGCTCGCTGTTGATGCGGTAGCGGTCCTGCATGTAGTACAGGCCGGTGCCCGGTTCCAGCAGGGTGTGCAGCAGCATGCCTTCCTGCATCGGGGTCAGCGGGTAGACGTCCTCGATCACGCTGGCCGGCACCGGCAGCGCGTCCAGCTGCGCCTGGGTCAGGCGCGCCAGGGGGAAGTCCGACGGCGTCAGGCCACCGGCCTCGTCTTGCAGGCAATGGGCGATCAGGCTGTGCAGTTCGTCGAGGTAGGCCTGGGCCAGCGCGTCGATGGTCTGCACGTCGAAACGTTCGCCGCTGAAGGTCCAGCGCAGCACCAGCTGGCCGGCATAGACCTGGCTGTCGACACTCAGCTCGTTGGGCAGCGGCGCCTCGGGCGAATGGGCGGCGCCCAGCGGCTCGTCCAGCGGCCGGAACAGCGCGTCGCTGGCAAAGCTCTGGTCGAACTGCCCCAGGTAGTTGAAGGTGACCGGCGCCTGCGGCAGGGCCGCCATGCCCTGGCGGATCGTCGCCTCGGCCAGGTAGCGCAGCACGCCATAACCCAGGCCCTTGTGCGGTACGGCGCGCAGTTGCTCCTTGATCGCCTTGATCGAGGCGCCCTGCCCGGCCGCCGCTTCGACCGCCACCGGGGTCAGGCGCAGCGGGTAGGCGCTGGTGAACCAGCCGACGGTGCGGGTCAGGTCGATCTCGTCGAACAGGGCTTCGCGGCCGTGGCCTTCGAGCTGGATCAAGGCCGATGCCTCGCCGGTCCAGCGACACAGCACGCGGGCCAGGGCGGTCAGCAGCAGGTCGTTGACCTGGGTGCGGTAGGCGCTCGGCGCCTGTTGCAGCAGCTGCCGGGTACGCTCGGCGTCGAGCGTCACGCTGACGCTGCGGGCGTGTTTATTTTGCTGCCCGCCATCGGCGTTCTGCACCGGCAACGCCACCGTCGGCCCGGCCAATTGGTCCTGCCACCAGCTCGACTCTTCGCGCAGCGACTCGCTGCCGGCATAGGCCAGCAGGCGGGACGCCCAATCGCGCAAGGCGCTGGTTTTCGCCGGCAGGCGCGGCGTCTGCTGAGCTTCCAGCTGGCGATACACGCTCTGTAGATCTTCCAGCAATACGCGCCAGGACACGCCGTCGACCACCAGGTGGTGGATGGCGATAAACAGCCGTTGCTGGCCGTCCGGGCCGTCCACCAGCAGGGCGCGCCACAGCGGTCCGTGGCCCAGGTCGAGGCTGCGCTGAGCCTCGGCGAACAGTGCCGTGCACTGTTCCATCGAGTCCACGCGCAGCGGCACCAGCAGCGGCGCTTCGGCCAGCGGCTGATGCTCAGCCTGCCACTGGCCGGCCACCTGGGTGAAACGCAGGCGCAAGGCGTCATGCTGGGCCAGCACCTGTTGCAGCGCCTGTTCCAGGCGCCGGGCATCGAGTGCCTGGGTTGGCTCCAGCAACAGGGCCTGGTTCCAGTGGTGCCGCTCGGCGATTTCGCTGTCGAAGAACCAGTGCTGGATCGGCGTCAGGCCCGACTCGCCACTGAGCAGTCCCTGCTCGGCGACGATCTGTTCGCTGCGGCTGGCCACCGCGGCCAGGGTCTGCACGGTCTGGTGCTGGAACAGGTCGCGTGGGCTGAAATGAATACCCTGCTGGCGAGCGCGGCTGACCACCTGGATCGACAGGATCGAATCGCCGCCCAGCTCGAAGAAGTTGTCGTGCAGGCCGACCTGCGACAGGTTCAGCACCTCGCGCCAGATCTGTGCCAGGGTCCGTTCCAGTTCGCTGCTCGGCGCCACGTACTGCTGGCGGTTGAGCTCCAGGTCCGGCGCCGGCAAGGCGCGGCGGTCGAGCTTGCCGTTGGCGGTCAGCGGCATGCTCGCCAGCAGGATCAGGTGGGTCGGCACCATGTAGTCCGGCAGCTGGGTTTTCAACTGGGCCTTGAGCGCCTCGCGCAGCTCTGCCTGGGCCTCGTCGCCCTGCTCGGCGACATCGGTCACTAGATAACCGGCCAGCTGTTTGCCGCCCGGCATGTCCAGGGCCAGCACCACCGCTTCGCGCACCGCGTCATGTTCCAGCAGGCGGCTTTCGATTTCCCCCAGCTCGATGCGGAAACCGCGGATCTTCACCTGATGGTCGACCCGGCCGATGTATTCCACCTGGCCGTCGGTGCACTGGCGCACCAGGTCGCCGGTACGGTACAGGCGCCCGCCCTGCGCGCTGAACGGGTCGGCGACAAAACGCTCGGCACTCATGCCCGGGCGCTGGTGATACCCCTGGGCCAGGCCGGCGCCGCCGACATACAGCTCGCCGGTGGCGCCCTGGGGCACCAGGGCCAGATCAGCGTCGAGAATATAGGCCACGCGATCGCCGATCACCGTGCCGATCGGCACGCTGCCCACGCCCTCCTCCAGCTGCTGCGGCGCCAGGCTGGCCAACGGCATGACCACGGTCTCGGTGGGGCCGTAGGCGTTGAAGAACAGGCTCGGCTGGAAGGCAGCGCGGATCCGGCTCAGGTGTTCGCCGGTCAGCGCCTCGCCGCCAGTGATGCACATGCGCACCGGCAGCGTCTGGCCCTGGGTCGCCAGCCACTGCGCCAGCTGGCTGCCGTAGCTCGGGGTGAAACCGAGGATATTGATGCGGTGCTCGCGGATCAGTTGGCAGATCGCTTCGGCGTCCCATTGCCCCTGAGCGCGCAACACCACCTGGGCACCGCTGAGCAGCGGCACCAGCAGGCGCTCGGTGGCGGCATCGAAGTTGATCGAATAGAAGTGCAGCTCGCAGTCGTCCGGGCGCATGCCGAAACGCTCGATCACTGCGCGGCAGTGCATGGCGATCTCGCCGTGGGACACCACCACGCCCTTGGGCTTGCCGGTGGAACCGGAGGTGTAGATCAGGTACGCCTGGTGCTGCGGCAGGCTGATAAACGGCAGCTCACCGGCCGGGTAGTCGGCCAGTCGCGCGCCGTCTTCCTCCAGGCACCAGCGCGCCACAGTCGGCGGCAGCTCGCCGAGGGCGGCGAACATCGCCGCGTCGCTGAGCAGCAGGCCGATGCCACTGTCTTCGATCATGTAGTGCAGGCGGTCCAGCGGGTATTCCGGGTCCAGCGGCACATAGGCGCCGCCGGCCTTGAGGATCGCCAGCAGGCCGACGACCATTTCCAGCGAACGTTCCAGGGCCAGGCCTACCCGCACCTGCGGGCCGACGCCGCGCTCGCGGAGCATCCAGGCCAGGCGGTTGGCGCGGCCGTCGAGTTCGGCGTAGCTCAGGGTCTGCCCGGCGAAGGTCAGGGCCGGGGCGTCCGGGCGCAGCAGCGCCTGCTCGCTGAACAAGTGATGGATGCACTGGTCGAGGCGATGCACGCCGGGCTCGACGCCCAGGCTGTCCAGCAGCTGTTGTTGCTCGGCGCTGTCGAGCAGCGGCAACTCACTCAGGCGCCGCTCGGGGTCGGCCAGCAGCGCTTCCAGCAGGTTGCGCCAGTGCGCGGCCATGCGCGCGATGCGCGGTTCGTCGAACAGGTCGGTGCTGTAGGTCAGGCAGCAACCCAGGCGGTGGTCGAGGTCGGTGACTTCCAGGTTGAGGTCGAACTTGGTGGCCCGGGCGTCGTTGGCCAGGTATTCCACGGTCATGCCGGCCAGGGTGCGGCTCTGCTGGAACTCCCAGCGCTGGACGTTGCACATCACCTGGAACAGCGGGTTGTAGGCGGCGCTGCGCGGCGGTTGCAGGGCTTCCACCAGGTGGTCGAACGGCAGGTCCTGGTGCGACTGGCCCTCGATCACCGTATGCCGTACCTGCTCCAGCAACTCGCCGACGCTCATCTGCCCGTCGAGCCGGCAACGCAGCACCTGGGTATTGAGGAAGGCGCCGATCAGCCCTTCGCTTTCCGGGCGGATGCGGTTGGCCACCGGCGCGCCGATGCGCAGGTCGGTCTGGCCGCTGTAGCGATAGAGCAGCACCGCCAGGGTGGCGGTCATGGTCATGAACAGGGTCAGGCCGTTCTCAGCATTGAAGCGCCGCACCCGCGCCGCCAGCTCGTCGCTGAGGTCGAAGCGGTACAGCTCGCCCTGGTGGCTTTGCACCGGCGGCCGCGGCCGGTCGCCCGGCAGTTCCAGCAGCGGGTGTTCGTGGCCCAGCTGCGCGGTCCAGTAGTCCAGCTGGCGCTGGCGCTCGCCGGATTCCAGCCACTGCCGTTGCCAGACGCTGTAGTCCAGGTACTGCACCGGCAGCGGCTCCAGCGGCGAGTCACGGTCGTCGACAAAGGCTTCGTACAGCGCGCTCAGCTCGCGGGCGAAGATGTCCATCGCCCAGCCTTCGGTGACGATGTGGTGCAGGGTCAGCACGAAGTAGTGCTCCTGCTCCGCCGCCTTGACCAGGCAGGCGCGCAGCAGCGGGCCGGTCTCCAGGTCGAACGGCAGGTGCGCTTCGCTGTCGGCCAGCTGTTGCAGGCGTTGCTCGCGGCTGGCGGCATCCAGGGCCGAGAAATCCTTCCAGGCCATGCGCACGCCGGTTTCCGCGTGCACCCGTTGCCGGGCCACGCCATCGACGCTGGGGAAAGTGGTGCGCAGGGTTTCATGGCGCAGGATCAACGCCTGCAACGCCGCCTCGAACCGCCCGACATCCAGCACGCCCTTGAAGCGCGCCATGCCGCCAACGTTGTAGGCCGGGCTGTCCGGCTCCATCTGCCAGAGGAACCACATGCGCTGCTGGGAATACGACAGCGGCACAGGCGCGCTGCGGTCGACCTTGGCGATCGGCAACTGCTGGTTACGCTGGCCGGCTTCCTGGATCAGCCGCACCTGCTCGGCGAAGTCGCCCAGCTCGCTGGCTTCGAACAGCGCCCGCAGCGGCAACTCGACGTCGCAGGCCTGGCGGGTGCGGGAAATGATCTGGGTCGCCAGCAGCGAGTGGCCGCCCAGGGCGAAGAAGTCGTCGCGCAGGCCAATGCGTTGCAGGCCCAGCACCTCGCGCCAGATCGCCGCGATCTGCCGTTGCAGCTCGGTCGCCGGCTCGACGTGTTCGCGTACCTGCCACTGCGGCTCGGGCAAGGCGCGGCGGTCGAGCTTGCCGCTCGGGCTCAGGGGCATCGCGTCCAGGCGCAGCAGTTGCGCCGGCACCATATATTCCGGCAGCTCGCTGGCCAGGGCGGTTTTCAGGCGCTCGTTCTGCGCGGCCTCATCCTCCCCGGCGACGCTCGCGGTGTAGTAGCCGATCAACTGCGCGCCGGCCGCGGTCTCGCGCACCAGCACTGCGGCCTGGGCCACGCCGGCCTGGGCCAGCAGCCGTGCTTCGATTTCCTGGGGTTCGACGCGAAAACCGCGCAGCTTGACCTGCTGATCGAGGCGGCCGAGGTATTCCAGCGCACCGTCGGCGCCCCAGCGCACGCGGTCGCCGGTGCGGTACAGGCGCGCACCCTCGGTGCTCAGCGGGTCGACCACAAAACGCTCGGCGCTCAGCCCCGGCCGCCCGAGGTAGCCCCGGGCCAGGCCGCTGCCGGCAATGCACAGCTCGCCCGGCACCCCGGCCGGCACCGGGTTGAGGTCGGCGTCCAGCACCCGGCAGACCACGTTGCCCAGCGGGCGGCCGATGGGCGAACGCTCGCCATCGCTGCTCCGGCACTGCCAGTGGGTGACGTTGATCGCGGTTTCGGTCGGGCCATAGCGGTTGTGCAACTGGGTATCGGGCAGCTGCGCCAGCAGGCGGTCGCGCAGCTCGGCCGGCAGGGCTTCGCCCCCGGAGAACACCCGGCGCAAGCTGCTGCATCCAGCGGCCAGCGGCTCGTCGACGAACAGCTGCAACAGCGGCGGCACGAAGTGCAGCGTGGTCACGCCGTAGTGCTGTACCAACTGGGCGATGCGATGCGGATCGCGGTGTTCGCCCGGCGCCGCCAGCAGCAGGCGGCAGCCGGTGATCAGCGGCCAGAAGCACTCCCACACCGACACGTCGAAGCTGATCGGGGCCTTTTGCATCAGCACGTCGCTGGCGTCCAGGCGGTAAGTGTCCTGCATCCACTGCAAGCGTTCGCTCAGGGCCGCATGGGTGTTGCCCACGCCCTTGGGCTGGCCGGTGGAACCGGAGGTGTAGATCACATAGGCCAGGTTGTCGCCGTGCAGGTGCAGGCCCGGCGCGTGGCTCGGCCAGTTGTCGAGCTTGAGGCTGTCCATGGCGATGGCGCTGACGCCCGCGGCTCGGGGCAGGCGTTCGAGCAGATGGGTCTGGGTCAGCAGCAGCGCGACGCCGCTGTCGGCCAGCATGTAGGCCAGGCGCTCGGCCGGGTAGTCCGGGTCCAGCGGCACATAGGCGCCGCCGGCCTTGAGGATCGCCAGCAGGCCGATCAGCAATTGTGGCGAACGCTCGGCGGCAATCGCCACGCACACATCCGGGCCGACGCCCTTGTCGCGCAGGTAATGGGCCAGGCGGTTGGCCTGGGCGTGCAGCTCGGCGAAGCTCAGCTCACCGCCCTCCCACAGCAGCGCGGTGCGCTCCGGGGTCAGTTGCGCCTGATGCTCCAGCAGCTCCGGCAGCCACTGGCTGGCCGGCGCGCACGGTGCTTCGCCCCACTGGTGCTGCTGCGCCTGCTCGCAGGGGTTGAGCAACGGCAGATCGGCGATGGCGGTTTGCGGACGCTCGCAAGCGGCGCGCAGCAGGCTGACGAAATGCTCGGCCAGACGCTCGATGGTCGCGGCCTTGAACAGCTCGTTGGCGTAGTCGAAGGACAGGCTGAGGCGGCCGTTGCGGTCTTCCTCGCTGTGCAGTTGCAGGTCGAACTTGGCCTCGCGGCTGTGCCACGGCAGTTCTTCGGCCAGCAGCCCGGGCAAGCGGCGCAGGGCACTGAGGTCACGCTGCTGGTGGTTGAACATGACCTGGAACAGCCCCTGTTCCCGGGCCTGGGGGAAGGCTTCGAGCAGTTGCTCGAACGGCAGGTCCTGGTGGGCCTGGGCCTGTAGCGCGGCCTGGCGGGTGTGCGCCAGCAGCTCGACGAATGGCAGGCGGCCTTGCACCTCGGCACGCAGCACCAGGGTGTTGATAAAGAAGCCGATCAGGCCCTGGGTTTCCAGGCGCGGACGGTTGGCGTTGGGCACGCCGATGCGAATATCGCGCTGGCCGCTGTAGCGATGCAGCAGGCTCTGGAACGCCGTGAGCAACAGCATGAACGGTGTGGATTCATGGGCCTGGGCAGTCTGGCGAATCGCCTCGCTCAGGCTCGCCCCCAGGCGCAGGCTGTGGCGCGCGGCGCTGTGTTGCTGTTGCGCCGAACGCGGGTGATCGGTGGCCAGGCCCAGGCTCGGGTGCTCGTCGCCTAACCGCTGTTTCCAGTAGGCCAGTTGCCGCTCGCCTTCGCCCTCGGCCAGCCACTGGCGCTGCCAGCTGCCGTAGTCGGCGTACTGCAACGGCAATGGCGCCAACGCCACCGCCTGGCCCTGGGACGCACCGGCATACAGCCGCGAGAACTCATCGATCAGCACATTCAGCGACCAGCCGTCGGCGATGATGTGGTGCAGGGTCACCAGCAACAGGTGTTCCTCGTCGTCGAGGCGCACCAGGGTCACCCACAGCAGCGGGCCCTGCTCCAGGTCGAACCGGGTGCGGGCCTCGTCCTCGCGGATCTGCTGCGCCCGCGCCTCGCGCTCGGCCGGCGGCAGGTCGCTGAGGTCGATCGTGCGCAGGTCGAATTCGCCGGCCGGCAGCACCTGTTGCAGCGCCTGGCCGTCGCGCTCGAAAAACCGCGTGCGCAGGGATTCGTGACGCTCGATCAGGTGCTGGAAGCTGGCGCGCAGGGCGTGCGGGTCCAGCTCGCCGCGCAGGCGCAGGCCGCCGGGAATGTTGTAGGCGCTGCTCTGCGGGTCGAGCTGCCAGGTGATCCACAGACGGTTCTGCGCCAGGGACTGCGGCAGTGCCTCGCTGCGCGGCAAGGCATGGATGCTGCCCTGGGCCAGGCCGCCGTCCTGTTGCAACTGCGCCACCCGGGCGGCGAAGGCCCCCAGGGTCGGCGCCTCGAACAGCAGGCGCAGGTTCAGCTCCAGGCCGAGTTCTTCGCGCAGGCGTGCCACCACCTGGGTCGCGGCGATGGAGTTGCCGCCCAGCAGGAAGAAGTGATCGTCGCTCGCCACCTGCTCGACCTGCAGCTGCTCGCGCCAGATGCGGCCGACCAGGTCTTGCAGTGCACTGGCGGTGTCGCCGCCGGCCTCGCTCTTCGCCGCCTGGCAGTCGGGGAAGACCGCATAGCTGTCGAGGCTGCCATCGGCCAGGCGGTTGCGGCAGGCGGAGCGCTGCAACTTGCCGCTGGAGGTCTTGGGCAACGCGCCGGGGTTGAGCAATACCACCACGCTCGGCGCTTCCTGGTAGGCCTCGGCCACGGTCTGGCGGATCAGTTTGATCAGCGCGTCGGGCGTGAGGATCTTCTGCACGCTGCGGCTGATTTCCGCGGCGATGCCGATGCCTTCCTGACCCTGGTCGCTGACGGCGAACGCCGCGACCCGGCCCTTGCGCACCACCTCGACTTCCCGCTCGATGGTTTGCTCGATGTCCTGTGGATAAAGGTTGTGCCCGCGCACGATCAGCATGTCTTTCAAGCGGCCGGTGATGAACAGCTCGCCACCGCGCATGAAACCCAGGTCGCCGGTGCGCAGCCAGGTCCGGCCGGCGTGCTGGACGAAGGTCTTGGCCGTGGCCTCGGGGTTGCGCCAGTAGCCGTGGGCGATGCTCGGGCCGGCGGCCCAGACTTCGCCCACCAAGTTCTCTGCCAGTTCGGCCAGGCTGTTGGGCTCGACGATCAGCACCGCGTGCTCGGGCTGGCTGGTGCCGCAGCTCATCATGGCGTTGCCGTTGCCCGGCTCGGCGCGGTTCTGCGCCAGGGCCTGCTCGTCCAGGCGCAGGGCCGGGATGCCCTGACCGCGGGTGCCGCCGGCGACGAACAGGGTGGCTTCGGCCAGGCCATAGGAAGCGAAGAACTGATTCGGGGTGAAACCGCAGGCGGCGAACTTCTCAGCGAAGCGCTCCAGGGTGTCCAGGCGGATCGGCTCGGACCCGGAATAGGCCACGCGCCAGCGGCTGAGATCGAGGCGTTCCAGCGCCGACTCGCTGACCCGCTCGCTGCACAGGCGGTAGGCGAAGTCCGGACCGCCGCTGATGGTGCCGCCGTATTCACTGATCGCCTCCAGCCAGCGCAACGGCCGGCCGAGGAAATACGCCGGCGACATCAACACGCAGGGCACGCCGCTGAAGATCGGTTGCAGCAGGCCGCCGATCAGCCCCATGTCGTGGTACAGCGGCAGCCAGCTGACGATCACGTCGTCCGGGTTGAGGTCGATGCCGAAGCCGCGGCGGATCAGCAGCTCGTTGGCCACCAGGTTGCCGTGGCTGACTTGCACGCCCTTGGGCAACGCCGTGGAACCGGAGGTGTATTGCAGGAAGGCGATGTCGTCGCCCTGCAACTCGATCGGGCTCCAGCCTTCGGCCAGGCTGGCTGGCAGGCTGTCCACGCAGAGCAGCTGCGGCGCAGCGGCACCTTGCAGTGCGTCCATCTGCGCCAGGGAGTCGCGCAACCCGCCGCTGGTCAGCAGCAACCGCGGCTCGGCGTCGGCGATGATCGAGATCAGCCGCTCCTGGTGATGGCGCCGGCTCGACTCCGGCGGATAGGCCGGCACCGCGATGACGCCGGCATACAGGCAGGCGAAAAAGGCCGCGACATAGTCCGGGCCGCTGGGGAACAGCAGCACCGCGCGATCGCCCAGCCCGGCGTTGGCTTGCAGCGCTGCGGCGATGGTCCGGGCGCGCCGGTCCAGGTCGCTGTAGCTGAGGACCACGTTCTGATCCTGCTCTTCGGCAAGAAAGCGCAAGGCCACTTGATCGGGGGTCTGCGCCGCCCGGCGTTGAAGGGCTTGAGCCAGAGTGCTGGGGAGTTCGAACGCGTCCATCATGGGGTTTTCCTGCGCGGATTGTGCTTGCACGTAGAGCCGCGAGCCAGGGCCGCGACCGTTACATAAACCTTTGAAAAATAAAGGCCCCTACCCTCAAGACGGAGTATCTGGAGACGGCTGCGAGGGCTTTTTTCACCCGGAACCTTTCTCCAATGAGAACGGATGACATCTTGAAATAATTAGTCCGCACGCTGCTCCTGGACGCCGCTACGGGATGCGACAACGAGCCGCAGTTCGCACGCTGCACCAAAGAGGATCATTAATTCTCTTTCTCAATTGACAATCATTATCATTCAACATAATTTGTCGCTCGTTGTGTAGGACGAATCTGATTTTTAAGTCGTCCTACTCCCCTTTTGCAGCAAGGTGATTTCCATGACGGAACAAGTGTCCACAAGCAGGTGCGATTCACCGCTACTCCAGGCTTTTGTCGATAACCGCCTGATCCTGGTCAAGATCGCGGCGCGCATTACCGGCTGCCGCTCCCGCGCCGAAGACGTGGTGCAGGACGCCTTCTTCCGGCTGCAGTCGGCACCGCAGATCACGTCGTCGTTCAAGGCCCAGCTGAGTTATCTGTTCCAGATCGTGCGCAACCTGGCGATCGACCACTATCGCAAGCAGGCGCTGGAACAGAAGTATTCGGGCACTGAAGAAGAGGGCTTGAATGTGGTCGTGCAGGGTGCGTCGCCGGAAACCTCCCACATCAATTTCTCGACCCTGGAACACATCGCCGATGCGCTGACGGAGCTGCCCAGCCGCACCCGCTACGCCTTCGAGATGTATCGCCTGCATGGCGTGCCGCAAAAGGACATCGCCAAGGAGCTCGGGGTGTCGCCGACCCTGGTGAACTTCATGATCCGCGACGCACTGGTGCATTGCCGCAAGGTCTCGGGCACTCGTGCCGACACCTGCGCCCGTCACTGATCCGCACTACCCTCCCCCTCTCCCCCACCTGCTCGCGATAGCCCGGCACCGCCACGGCGCTACCGCGAACAGGCGCGCTTGCCCCAGGCCTGCTCGATCACCCGCCGCTGCTCGACACCCTGCCTCTGCGCGAGAATCAGCAAGGCCGCACGCTTGTGGGAAAAATCGAAGGGCCGCTGGCAATGCAGGCAACGCTCCTGCGCATCGTCGGGCGTGCCGTCGGCCTCGCCCGGCGCCGCCTCGGACGACTCCTGGTCCAGGTACAGCGAATGCACCAGCGCCGACAACCAGCCGGCCATCCACTCGTCGCGCAGCGCTTGAGGGCCGGCAGCGGCGCAACGACAGGTGTCGGCAAGGGCCACGGCAGGCGGTGTGTCGAAAGAGGACATGGCACGGGCTCGACGTCGTCAGGGTTCAAGCAAGTGACGTGAGCCGCGCAGGGAAATTTAGGCCGGCCGCGGACAAGCCGGCCGCCGGGGTCATTTGGCCGGAGGCATGACCACGATGCGGTAGGGATCGAAAATCTTCAGCAACTCGCCGCTGTCGCGCAGGCGCCCCAGCAGTTTCGCGAAGTCGTCGCCGCTGATCGCCGCATTCGGGCGAATCAGGGCGTAGTGGTGATAGACCTGATCGATGCGCTCGGAGGCCATCAACTGTTGCGCGCTGTCGAGGTTGTGCGAGAGGAAGTCGCTGAGGTAGGAACGGGTGATCAAGGCAATGTCGGCGCGCCCGCGCAACACCATCAGCAGGTTGCTGTCATGGGAATAGGTCAGGGTCGCGTTGTAGGTCTCGGCCAGATACTTGGGGTCGGCATTGAAGTTGGCGAAGGCGTAGTGGTAACCGCTGAACAAGGCCAGGCGCTTGCCCTTGAGGTCGGCGAAATACTCCTGGCCCCGGCCGGGCTCACGCTGGGCGACAAAGATTTCGGCATCTTCCAGGCCCATGTCGACGTTGATATGAGGAATGTTCTGCCAGCCCCAGGCCGGATTCTCGAAAATCGCCATGTCGACGCGGCCCTGCTCGAAGTCGCGGAACCGCCGGGGAATCGAGGTCGGCACCAGCACGAACTGATAGTCGCTTTGCAGCGCGTTCAAGGCTTCCACCAGTTGCGGCAGCAGGCCGGTGTCGGCGCCCTGCTCGGGCCGCACGGTATAAGGAGGAAAATGTGCCGCGCCCACTCGCACCAGTTGCGCGGCGCTGAGCGGGAAAGCCATCAGACAAGCCGACAACCACAACAGAATTCGTACAGCCGTCCGCATTGGCGAAGACATCAAGACCACTCACCTCAAGAGAGAAAGACACAAGATATTGCATTCAAGCTAGGCCGTTTCGCCCGCTTCGACAACTTTCCGTCGAATAATTAATTACTTGCGCGAAACACTCACACGTCCTTGAGGATCAGGGTCAGGGCTTCTTCGGCCAGCTGTTCGAGGGTCATGCTGCCATCGGGGCGAAACCAGGTGGTGGTCCAGGACAGCGCCCCGGTAAGAAAGCGCCGGGTGATGAACACATCGCCCTTGATGAAACCGGCCGTCTTGGCCTCGCCCAGCACCTGCAGCCAGATCTGCTCATAGATGTCGCGCAGCGCCAGGACGTCGGCCTGGCCCTGGGCCGACAGCGAGCGCCATTCGTAGACCAGCACCGCCATGGCTTCGCCGCTGCCGCCCATGATCGATTGCAGCTCGCAGCGGATCAGCGCCAGCACCCGCTCGCGCACGTCGCGCGCCTCGGCCAGCTCGGCGCGCATCAGGGCGGTGTTGTAGTGGATGGTTTCTTCCATCACCGCGCGCAGGATGTCGTCCTTGCTCTTGAAGTGATGAAAGATGCTGCCCGACTGGATGCCCACCGCGCCGGCCAGGTCGCGCACCGTGGTGCGTTCGTAGCCTTTATTGCGAAACAGGTGGGCCGCGGTTTGCAGCAGCTTGCCGCGGGCACTGTCCGGATCGGTCAGCTGTCCGTTGGCGACCAGTTGGCGCATGACCAGCAGCGCTTTTTGCTCATCCACGGCTTCTCTCCTACATTCGCTCGATCGTTATGCGGCGCAGCCCGCTGAAACGGGAGGTGGCGCGCGCAATTTAAGCCTGCGGGGGCGACCAAGCAAGCGCTTGGGGAGAAGATATTTCCAGCGTTTACAAACCAAGCGCTTGCTTGGTAGTCTCGCCAGCAGTTCTTTCATTGCGTCTTTGACCGAGAGCAGCGCCATGACCAAGACCTTGCGCATCGGCTGTGCCAGCGCCTTCTGGGGCGACACCTCGAGTGCCGCCGAACAGTTGGTGCAAGGCGGCCGCCTGGATTACCTGGTGTTCGACTACCTGGCCGAGATCACGATGTCGATCATGGCCGGAGCGCGGATGAAGGACGCCACCGCCGGCTACGCCACGGATTTTGTCGAGGTGCTGGCCCCGCTGCTGGGCGCCATCGCCCACCAGGGCATCCGGGTGATCAGCAATGCCGGCGGGGTCAATCCGCAGGCCTGTGCGGCGGCCCTGCAAGCAGCCTGCGACCAGGCCGGCGTCGCCCTGAAAATCGCCGTGCTGCTGGGCGACGATCTGCAACCGCAACTCAAGCGACTGAGCGGCGCCGGCCTCCATGAAATGTTCACCGGCGCGCCGCTGCCGCCGCTGTGCGTGTCCACCAATGCCTACCTCGGCGCCCCCGGGATAGTCGCCGCCCTGGAGCTCGGCGCGGACATTGTCATCACCGGCCGCGTGGTCGACAGCGCGGTGGTCAGCGCCGCCCTGGTGCATGAGTTCGGCTGGTCCTGGCACGACTACGACAAACTCGCCCAGGCCGCCCTCGCCGGGCATATCATCGAGTGCGGCGCGCAGTGCACCGGCGGCAACTTCACCGACTGGCGCGATGTGCCGGACTACGAACACATCGGCTTTCCCATCGTCGAAGTCAGCGCCGACGGCCAGTTCGTGGTCAGCAAGCCCGAGGGCTCCGGCGGGCTGGTGACGCCGCTGACCGTTGGCGAACAGCTGCTCTACGAGATCGGCGACCCGCGGGCCTACCTGCTGCCCGACGTGGTCTGCGACTTCACCCAGGTCAAGCTGCGCCAGCAGGGCAAGCACGCGGTCAGCGTGCACGGCGCCAGGGGCCTGCCGCCCACCCGCCAGTACAAGGTCAGCGCCACCTACCCGGACGGTTTCCGCTGCACCGCCAGTTGCCTGATCGCCGGCATCGACGCGGTGGCCAAGGCGCGCCGGGTCAGCCAGGCGATCATCGACAAGACCACGGAAATGTTCGGCCAGCGCGGCTGGGCGCCCTACAGCGAAGTGCATATCGAACTGCTCGGCAGCGAAGCCACCTATGGCCCCCACGGCCAGCGCCACGACAGCCGCGAAGTGGTGATCAAGCTCGCCGTGCGCCATCCGGACAAGCGCGCCCTGCTGCTGTTTTCCCGGGAGATCGCCCAGGCCGCCACGGGCATGGCCCCAGGGCTGACCGGGATCGTCGGCGGGCGGCCCACGGTGTATCCATTGATCCGCCTGTTCTCGTTCCTGATCGACAAGAGCGCCTGCACCCTGGAGGTCGAGCTGGCCGGCCAGCGTCACCGGGTCGAGCTGCCCGAACTGGACAGCCTCGACTCCGGCGCCCTGCCGGCGCCCCATGCCGTGGCCAGGCCCACGGGGCGCGCCGATGCCAGCGTGGCCCTGGTCAAGCTGGCGGTGGCGCGCTCCGGCGACAAGGGCAACCACAGCAACATCGGGGTCATGGCCCGCGCGCCCGAGTACCTGCCATGGATCGCCGAGGCCCTGACACCCGAGGTGGTGGTGGACTGGATGAGCCATGTACTGGACCCGGTGCATGGCCGGGTCCAGCGCTGGTATCTGCCCGGCAGCCACAGCCTGAACTTCCTGCTGGAAAACGCCCTGGGCGGCGGCGGCGTCGCCAGCCTGCGCATCGATCCGCAAGGCAAGGCCTTCGCCCAGCAATTGCTGGAAATCCAGATCCCGGTGCCGCAGGGCATCTATGACGCCGTTAACCAAAAGGATGACCGCCGTGGCGTATGACTCGATTTTCAAGGCCGGCCTGTTCGCCGGCCAGACCCTTGTCGTCACCGGCGGCGGCAGCGGCATCGGCCGTTGCACCGCCCATGAACTGGCGGCCCTCGGTGCCCATGTGCTACTGGTGGGGCGCAAGGCGCACAAGCTCGAAGCGGTCGCCGCCGAGATCGCCGCGGACGGCGGCCGGGCCAGCGCGCAGGCCTGCGACATTCGCGACGAAGAGGCGGTCAAGGCCCTGGTCGCGCAACTGATCCGCGAGCACGGCCCCTTGCATGGCCTGGTCAACAACGCGGGCGGGCAATACCCCGCGCCCCTGGCCTCGATCAATCAGAAGGGCTTCGAAACCGTGCTGCGCACCAACCTGGTGGGCGGCTTCCTCATGGCCCGGGAAGTCTTCAACCAGTCCATGAGCCAACACGGCGGCAGTATCGTCAACATGCTCGCCGACATGTGGGGCGGCATGCCCGGCATGGGCCACTCCGGCGCCGCGCGTTCGGGAATGGACAACTTCACCAAGACCGCCGCCTTCGAATGGGGCCATGCCGGGGTGCGGGTCAACGCCGTGGCGCCGGGCTGGATCGCCTCCAGCGGCATGGACACCTACGAAGGCGCGTTCAAGGCAGTGATCCCGACCCTGCGCGAACACGTGCCGCTCAAGCGCATCGGCACCGAGTCGGAAGTCAGCGCCGCGATTGTCTTCCTGCTCAGCCCCGCGGCGGCCTTCATCAGCGGCAGCACCCTGCGCATCGACGGCGCCGCCAGCCTCGGCAACCGCGCCTGGCCCCTGCACAAGGCGACCCATAGCCAGTCCTACAACGGCTTCCACCGCGCCTACCTGCCGGATGTGCTCAAGGACCAGGAGTAAAACATGCCCGTCATCCACTCCCAGCTCGATCCGCACAGCCCGCAGTACCTGCAGAACCGCGAGGCGATGCTGGCCGGCCTGGCGCAGTTGCACCAGCTGGAGCAGAACCTGCTGGCCAAGGCCGCCGAGGCCAAGGCCAAGTTCGACAAGCGCGGGCAACTGCTGCCTCGCGAACGCCTCAACCTGCTGCTGGACCCCGGCGCGCCCTTTCTCGAACTGGCGGGCCTGGCCGGCTACAAGCTGCACGACGACAAGGACGGCAGCCAGGCCGGCGGCGGGCTGATCGCCGGCATCGGCTACGTCAGCGGAGTGCGGGTGCTGGTGGTGGCCAACAACAGCGCGATCAAGGGCGGCACCATTTCCCCCAGCGGCCTGAAGAAATCCCTGCGCCTGCAACAGATCGCCATGGAAAACAAACTGCCGGTAGTGACCCTGGCCGAAAGCGGCGGCGCCAACCTCAACTACGCGGCGGAGATCTTCGTCGAAGGCGCGCGCAGCTTCGCCAACCAGGCGCGCATGTCGGCCATGGGCCTGCCGCAGATCACCGTAGTGCACGGCTCGGCCACCGCCGGCGGTGCCTACCAGCCGGGGCTCTCGGATTACGTGATCGTGGTGCGCGGCAAGGCCAAACTGTTTCTCGCCGGGCCGCCGCTGCTCAAGGCGGCCACCGGCGAAGTGGCCACCGACGAGGAACTGGGCGGCGCCGAGATGCATGCCCAGGTGGCCGGGACCGCGGAATACCTGGCGGAAAACGACGCTGACGGCGTGCGCATCGTGCGTGAGATTCTCGCCGCCCTGCCATGGAATGCCCGGCTGCCGGTGCAACCACCCCGCCCTTACGCGGAGCCGCTGTACCCGATCGACGAGCTGCTGGGGCTGATCCCCGACGACCCGAAAAAACCCTATGACGCCCGGGAAATCGTCGCGCGCATCGCCGACGGCTCGAATTTTCTCGAATTCAAGGGCGAGTTCGACCAGCAGACCCTGTGCGGCCACCTGCACATCCAGGGGCGCCCTTGCGGGTTTATCGGCAACAACGGCCCGATCACCCCCCAAGGCGCGAGCAAGGCCGCGCAGTTCATCCAGCTGTGCGACCAGAGCGGCACCCCGCTGCTGTTCTTCCACAACACCACCGGCTTCATGGTCGGCACCGAGTCGGAACAGCAAGGCGTGATCAAGCACGGCGCCAAGCTGATCCAGGCGGTGGCCAATGCCCGGGTGCCGAAACTGACCGTCGTGGTCGGCGGCTCCTACGGTGCCGGCAACTACGCCATGTGCGGCCGCGGCCTGGACCCGCGCTTCATCTTCGCCTGGCCCAACAGCCGCACCGCGGTAATGGGCGGCGCCCAGGCCGGCAAGGTGCTGCGCATCGTTACCGAGGCCAAGCATGCCAAGCAGGGCCAGGCCGCCGATCCGCAGATGCTGGATATGTTGGAACAGGTCACCGCGCAGAAACTCGACAGCCAGTCCACGGCTTTGTACGGCAGCGCCAACCTGTGGGACGACGGCCTGATCGACCCGCGGGATACCCGCACCCTGCTCGGTTACCTGCTGGATATCTGCCACGAGGCAGAGGTGCGCCAGCTACACCCCAACAGCTTCGGCGTCGCGCGGTTCTGACCGGGCGACCCGGTTCAGGGATGGCGTCACTCAACTTGAGGAGAACCATAAAAATGATCTTCACCCAGGAACATGAGGAACTGCGGCGCACGGTGCGCAACTTCGTCGAGCGCGAGATCAACCCCCATGTCGAGGTGTGGGAAAAGGCCGGGCGCTTCCCGATCCACGAGATCTTCCGCAAGGCCGGCGAGCTGGGCCTGCTGGGCATCTCCAAGCCGGAGCAGTTCGGCGGCATGGGCCTGGACTACAGCTATTCGATCGTCGCCGCCGAAGAGTTCGGCACCATCCACTGCGGCGGCATCCCGATGTCCATCGGCGTACAGACCGACATGTGCACCCCGGCCCTGGCGCGCTTCGGCTCCGACGAGCTGCGCGAGGAATTCCTGCGCCCGGCCATCAGCGGGGAGATGGTCGGCTGCATCGGCGTCTCCGAAGTCGGCGCCGGCTCGGACGTGGCCGGGCTCAAGACCACCGCGCGCAAGGACGGCGACGACTATGTGATCAACGGCAGCAAGATGTGGATCACCAACTCCCCCAGCGCCGACTTCATCTGCCTGTTGGCCAACACCTCGGACGACAAGCCCCACGTCAACAAGTCGCTGATCATGGTGCCGATGCACAGCCCCGGCGTCAGCCTCAGCCCGCACCTGGACAAGCTCGGCATGCGCAGCTCGGAAACCGCCCAGGTGTTTTTCGACAATGTGCGGGTACCGCAGCGCTATCGCATCGGCCACGAAGGCGCGGGCTTCATGATGCAGATGCTGCAATTCCAGGAAGAGCGGCTGTTCGGCGCCGCCAACATGATCAAGGGCCTGGAATATTGCGTCGACAGCACCATCGCCTACTGCAAGGAACGCAAGACCTTCGGCAACGCCCTGATCGACAACCAGGTGATCCACTTCCGCCTGGCCGAGCTGTCGACCGAAATCGAATGCCTGCGCGCCCTGGTGTACCAGGCCACCGAGCAGTACGTGCGCGGCCAGGACGTCACCCGCCTGGCGTCCATGGCCAAGCTCAAGGCCGGGCGCCTGGGCCGCGAAGTCAGCGACAGCTGCCTGCAATACTGGGGCGGCATGGGCTTCATGTGGGACAACCCGGTGGCCCGCGCCTACCGCGACGTGCGCCTGGTGTCGATCGGCGGCGGCGCCGACGAAATCATGCTGGGCATCATCTGCAAACTCATGGGCATCCTCCCGGGGAAACGCCAATGAGCCGCCTGCCCGCCTGCGAAACCCTGTTGCTGGCGCCCCGCGGGGGTGTCCTGCATATCACCCTCGACCGGCCGGACAGCCGCAACGCCATGAGCCTGCAAATGGTCGCCGAGTTGCGCGCGGTGCTGGCGGCGGTGCGCGATGACCGCGGCGTTCGCGCCCTGGTCCTGAGCGGCGCCGGCGGGCATTTCTGCGCCGGCGGCGACCTGAAGGACATGGCCGCCGCCCGCGCCCGGGGCGCCAGCGCCTACCGTGACCTGAACCGCGCGTTCGGCAGCCTGCTGGAAGAGGCCCAACATATTCCGCAGGTGCTGATCGCTGTGTTGCAGGGCGCAGTGCTGGGCGGTGGCTTCGGCCTGGCCTGCGTCAGCGATATCGCCATCGCCGAGCGGCAGGCGCAGTTCGGCCTGCCGGAAACCAGCCTCGGCCTGCTGCCGGCGCAAATCGCGCCCTTCGTGGTCAAGCGTATCGGCCTGACCCAGGCCCGCCGGTTGGCACTGACCGCCGCGCGTTTCGACGGCATCGAAGCCGAGCGCCTGGGCCTGGTGCATTTTGTCGAAGACGGCCCGCAGGCCCTGGCCGAACGCCTGGATGAAGTGCTGGCCCATGTGCTGTGCTGCGCCCCCGAGGCCAATGCCGCGACCAAGGCGCTGTTGCTGGCCAGCGCCGAAGAGCCGCTGGCGCCCTTGCTCGACCGCGCCGCGGAGCAGTTCGGCGCCGCCGTCACCGGCGCGGAAGGCATCGAGGGAACCATGGCCTTCGTGCAAAAGCGCAAACCGGCGTGGGCGTGCGAACCACTTCCCAAGCAGACACCTCCGACTTCAGGAATCTGACCGATGCCCGCCTTCAGCAAAATCCTGATCGCCAACCGTGGCGAAATCGCCTGCCGCATCCAGCGCACCGCCCAGGCCCTGGGCTATCGCACCGTGGCGGTGTTCAGCGACGCCGACGCCGATGCGCTGCATGTGCAGATGGCCGACGAGGCCGTGCGCATCGGCCCGGCGGCGGTCCAGCAGTCCTACCTCGCGATCCCGGCGATCCTCGACGCCGCCCGGCGTACCGGTGCCGACGCGCTGCATCCCGGCTACGGCTTCCTCTCGGAAAACGCCGAGTTCGCCCGCGCCTGCGAGGCGGCCGGCATCACCTTTATCGGCCCCGGCGCCGAGGCCATCGAGCTGATGGGCAGCAAGCGCCTGTCCAAGCTGGCGATGCTCGCGGCGGGCGTGCCCTGCATCGCCGGCTACCAGGGCGCGGAACAGGACGATGCGACCCTGCAACGCGAGGCCGAACGCATCGGCTACCCGCTGATGATCAAGGCCAGCGCTGGCGGAGGCGGCCGTGGCATGCGCCTGGTGCAGCGGGCCGAGGAACTGCTGGCCCAGCTGCGCACCGCGCGCTCGGAAGCACTGCACGCCTTTGGCAGCGGCGAGTTGATCCTGGAACAGGCGCTGCTCGCACCGCGGCATGTGGAAATCCAGGTGTTCGGCGACCGCCACGGGCAGCTGATCTACCTGGGGGAACGCGATTGTTCGATCCAGCGCCGGCATCAGAAAGTCGTCGAGGAAGCGCCCTGCCCGGTGCTGACCGCCGAACTGCGCCAGGCCATGGGCGAAGCGGCGCTCAAGGCCTGCCGCGCGGTGGATTATGTCGGCGCCGGCACCGTGGAGTTTCTCCTCGATGCCCGCGGGCAATTCTACTTCCTGGAAATGAACACCCGGCTGCAGGTCGAACACCCGGTCACCGAACTGATCACCGGGCTGGACCTGGTGGCCCTGCAACTGCACGTGGCCGCCGGGCAGCCGCTGCCCCTGCGCCAGGAACAGGTGCAACTCCAGGGGCACGCCATCGAGGTGCGCCTGTATGCCGAGGACCCGGCGCAGGGCTTCCTGCCGCAAACCGGGCGGGTACAGCGCTGGGAACCCGCTCTGGGCGCGGGGGTGCGCATCGATCACGGCCTGCTGGAAGGCCAGGACATCAGCGCGTTCTACGACCCGATGCTGGGCAAGCTGATCGCCCACGGCGCCACCCGCGAAGAGGCCCGCCGCAAGCTGCTGCGCGCGGTGGAGGATTCGGTGCTGACCGGCGTGGCGAGCAACCAGGCGCTGCTGGCGAACCTGCTGCGCCACCCCGGCTTTATCGACGGCGAGTTCAGTACCGCCTTCATCAGCGAACATTTCGCCGACGACTCCAGCCTGCGCCCGCAACCGCCCAGCGCCAGCGAGCTGGCCCTGGCCGCGGCGCTGTTCTACCAGCACGCCGCCCAGGCGCACGGCACCGCACTGGCCGGCTGGCGCAACCAGGCCAACGTGCCCCTGAACTATCGCCTGGGCAGCGCTGAAGCCGCCTGGACTCTCGAAGTGAGTCAGCAGGACGCCGGCACCTTGCAGATCCGTCACGCCGACGCCTGCTTCGAGGTACGGCTGCTGTCCGCCGACGGCCGCTGGGCCTGCGCCATCGTCGACGGCATCCGCCGCTGCTACGCCTACACCCTGGAGGCCGGGCACCTCTGGCTCTTCACCCGGCCCGGCAACCTGCACCTGCAGGACCTGAGCCACGCGCCGGCGGCCAGCCAGGCCAGTACCCACGACGGCACGCTCAGGGCGCCCATGGACGGGGCAATAGTCGATGTCCTGGTCAGCGAGGGCACGACCGTCAGCAAGGGCCAGTTGCTGCTGGTCCTGGAGGCCATGAAGATGGAGCATCCGCTGAAGGCCGGGATCGATGGCGTGATCAAACGCCTGCAGGTCGACCTCGGCGACCAGGTGAAAAATCGCCAGGTGCTGCTGGAGGTGGAATAAGTCGCTAGGCGGATACCTCGCGTTTGGCTACGCTCAAGCCTCATCGGGATGTTGAAGCTGGAGCCTGTGATGCCCCACTGGTTGGTAATTGATCTGGAAGCCACCACGGATGAAGGGGGCTGGCCGGTGACCGACATGGAAATCATCGAGATCGGCGCCACCCTGGTAAACCGCGAAGGACGCGAAATGGATCATTTCCAGCGCTTCGTGCGGCCGCTGCGGCGGCCGATGCTGACCCCCTTCTGTCGCGAGCTGACCCACATCACCCAGGCACAGATCGATGGCGCCCAGCCCTTGAGCGAGGTCTGGCCGCTGTTCGAGCGCTGGCTGGGCCAGCATCAGGCACGCCTGGAAGGCTGGGCTAGCTGGGGCGACTACGACCGCAAGCAATTGCTGCAGGAGTGGCAACGTGCGCAACTGCAAAGCCTGCTTGCCCAACTGCCGCACATGAACCTCAAGCAACGCTTCGCCAAGGCGCGCCGCCTCGAGCGTCCGCTGGGGCTCAACGGTGCCTTGCAACTCGCCGGGCTGCAGTTCTCCGGCCAGCAGCATCGCGCCCTGGAGGATGCCCGCAATACGGCGCGTTTATTGCCTTTGATTCTTCCCGGCTGATCCTTGAGCGCAACAGGTGACGCACCTGAAGGCCTTGTGCATACTGGCCGGCCTTTTTGACCCCTTTTCGAGGAATCGCCCATGTTTAAAGTCAACGAGTACTTCGACGGCACCGTCAAGTCGATTGCCTTCGGCACGGCCGAAGGTCCGGCCACCATCGGCGTCATGGCTCCGGGCGAATACGAGTTCGGCACCGCTCAACGGGAAATCATGCACGTGGTTTCCGGCGCCCTGACCGTCAAGCTGCCCGACAGCAGCGATTGGGAAACCTTCGCCGCCGGTAGCCAGTTCAACGTCCCGGCCAACAGCAAGTTCCAGCTCAAGGTCGCCGTCGACACCGCCTACCTGTGCGAATACCGCGGTTGATCTCCCCCCGGGACTGATCGCCGGCCATGAAAAAGCCCGTATCTTGCGATACGGGCTTTTTTCGTTGCAGCGCCGCGGTTACTCCAGCACGGTGACCGACATGCCCACTTCCAGCCGGCCATTGCCATCGTTCACCAGGTTCTGCCCGAACATCGCGCCGTCCTCTTGTGCCCGATACTGCTGCAACGTGGCCAGCGGCTCCCGGTCGGCGCTGCGCTCGCCGGTCTGCGGGTCGATGGTGGTGAGGATGCAACGCGAGCAAGGCTTGACCACCCGGAACTCGATATCGCCAATGCGGATACGCTTCCAGCCATCCTCGGCGAACGCCGGGCTGCCCTCGATCACCAGGTTGGGACGAAAACGCAGCATCTCCAGCGGACGGCCGACGCGGCTCGACAGGTCCTGCAAAGACGACTCGCCGATCAGCAACAGTGGAAAACCGTCGGCAAAGGCCACCTGGTCGTCATCCTTGCCGTAACCGGCCTGGGTGGTCCGCGCGCGCTCCAGGGGGATCTGCACCAGGCGGGTCGGCTTGCCGATGAAATCGCTCAGCCAGGCATGGGCCGCGTCGCCGGCATCCGGCACCCGCAGGGTATCGCGCCAGATCGTCACGCCCCGCAACGGCGCTTCAGCGTCAGGCAAGGGCACCTCGAGGGACGGAAAACCGGGCGCACTGAGGGTCAGCCCACCCTCGGCATTCCATAACGCGCCAAGCTGGCTCATCTGCGGGACTGCACGCTGGGTCAGGAAGCGACCGCTGGGCTCATCGACCAGCATCCAGCGTCGGTCCCCTTCCAGGCCCAGCCTGTCCAGCGCGACCTGTTGCAGGGACTCGCCCCGGCCGGATTTCAAGGGGTATCGATAAAGCGCGCTGAGACGCATGGCCAGCTCCCTGGAAGCAAAGAAAGCAACCTTATACGAGGCGGCCGGCGATTCAAAGACACACCGGCGGCACAAATGTGTGCTGGATTATCGTCAGGCGGGCACTTCATCCAGCATCAGGCGCTGGCGCACCACATCGACCAGTTTGTCGGGCTGGAATTTGGAGAGGAAGTTGTCGCAGCCGACCTTCTTCACCATCGATTCGTTGAAGCTGCCGGACAGCGAGGTGTGCAGCACCACATACAGGCCACGCAGGCGCGGATCGTTGCGGATCTCGGTGGTCAAGCGATAGCCGTCCATCTCCGGCATCTCGGCGTCGGTGAACACCATCAGCAGCTTGTCGGTCATGTCGAGCCCGCTATCGGCCCAGGCCTTGAGCATCTTCAGCCCTTTCAGGCCATCGCTGGCGATGTGCATCTTCACCCCCAGTTGCCCCAGGGTATCGCGCAGTTGCGACAGGGCCACGTTGGAGTCGTCCACCAGCAGCACCTCACGACCGCGGGCGCGCTCGAGCACCGGATCGGCGAGCTTGTCGCGCGATACCTTGGCGTTGTACGGGACGATTTCGGCGAGGACTTTTTCCACATCGATGATCTCGACCAGTTGATCGTCGACCTTGCTGATCGCCGTCAGGTAATGCTGACGCCCGGCGCTGGTCGGCGGTGGCAGGATGGCTTCCCAGTTCATGTTGACGATGCGATCGACGCCTCCCACCAGGAAGGCCTGCACCGAGCGGTTGTATTCGGTGACGATGATGGTGCTGTTGGGCCCGGGCACGAGCGGGCGCATGCCAATCGCCTGCGACAGGTCGATGACCGGCAGGGTCTGCCCACGCAGGTTGACCACGCCACAGACGAATGGATGACGCTGGGGCATCAGCGTCAGCTTTGGCAACTGCAGAACTTCCTGCACCTTGAACACGTTGATTGCGAACAACTGGCGCCCGGCCAGACGGAACATGAGGATTTCCAGGCGATTCTCACCCACCAGTTGCGTGCGTTGGTCTACCGTGTCGAGAATGCCGGCCATGTAATGACTCCTGGGCTTGTTCTGATGAATTCACTAACGTGGGTTATCGGCGCCATTCGCCTAATCTTGACCCGCGTACAAAATGCCATGCAAAGGCATTGATGTCACATTAACATCATGCTTTACTGCCTCGGCAATTCCACTTCATCGACTCCCCTCGGCGCGACCTCGTTTTCGACGCTGGGTTCCCTTGCATAAGGGATTCCCCTATCAACAATCAGGACCAACCTGATATTCGCAATATCCAATAGCCATTAATGTGACGCCATTCTCATTGCATGAATGGAGTCAGGCTTTTGTTTGTGATCGCAGGAAGATGGCCTGGTGCCCTTTCGAGCCCTACCGCCTCCGCTGTCCAAGCGTTGCCGCCCATACTCCGTGGCTGCTTTGCCTGCGAGCGCAGACCTGCAATTGCTCGAAGGATCAGACTAAACCCACCCAAACCGGTTTCGTTTACCAAGCACCTATCAGATTCGTCCTATTTTCCACGGCATACCCGGCGTACTACCTTACAGCCGCTCATCAAACGCACCATTCCATCATCTGACGTGGCGTCGTGGAGACAAGCATGCTGAACGACGATAAAGAGTGGCACCTGCCGTCCGACTTTCTACTCGAGGCAGAAACCTTGCTGGCCAAGTCCGTGGAATGCCTGAACCATCTGAACCTGATCAAGAATGATCGGGACGCCATCGATTGCATGCTGGCCACGCTGCTCAAACTTGCCGAGAAAACCGACGCCCTGGCACTGCGCTGTACCGCCGAGTTCTCGCGACAGGTGCATGCCCTGCTGGATCACTCCCACTCCTATCCGGACATGAACGAGCAGATCCTTGGCACGCTCGGGGATTGCTTCACGCTGATGGCCTGGCAACTCGAACTCGTCGACCCTGTTACCGGCCAGTTGAACCTCGATGACAACGAACAGGCCACACTCATCGAATCCCTCGCTGTACAGGTCGATCCTCTACATGCGCCCCTGTCCTGCCAACAATCTTCGTTTAACGTGTTTTCAATCGCCAAGCGAAACGCCTAAGAGAGCCCGTCGTTAATCCACAACTTCGGGTATCGGCCTTGTTGATTTATTGATGCGCATCATGTCGTTATTCACTATTCCATGTCTGTTAACGACAGTGCCAACTAGCGTCATTAAATAACACCAACAGCAAGTGCATAGTCATTCATGGCCGCTTGGCTCAAGCCGGCATATTGCCAGTGTTTCAGCAAACTCCGTTGAAACCGGCGAAGCGGAACAAGCGTCCCACAAGGCCATATTCCTGACTCTTCGGACATATATAGAGACGCGACCAACGGTAGCTAAAGTGATATTATGCGCGCCACTAGGTGATGCACTTAATGGCACTGTGACTTCAGCTTGATCCTGTTACACGCCGAATCAGTGCAAGGCTTGCTCCCAATGACATAGATCGCGTTAATTGAAGTCGCATACCCAAACAATACCGTTTTCCAAACCGGGGCCCGTCAATCGACTTGACCGGTCTCCCCGCAGCGAACACCCATTGGCTCCATTCGCTATGTACGCCAGCCTCAAGTCATTCGCTACCTGGCTTCTTTCCCGGAAAAACCTGCGCTGGCTCAGCCTGTTGCTGGGCTCATGCTCGGCAGTTGCCAACCTGGTCGTCTATTGCCTGTCGAATACTTTTCCCCTAGGCCTGCTGATCCTCAACCTGGCCGCCTTGGCCAGTGTCCTGGCCTATTACGGCGAGTCGCGCAAATCGATCAGGTTCCGGCCTCAGGAACTGGCGGATCGGTTGCTGCAGGTACAAGAAAACGAGCGCCATCGCCTCAGCCGCGAACTGCATGACGATATCGGCCAACTGCTCACCGCCGCCAAGCTGCAAAGCGACTGGTTGAAGCGGCGCCTGCCCGAGGACCTGCAGCAGCACTGCGCGACCCTGCACTGCACCCTGGAAGAAACCCTAGCGAAAGTGCGCGATGTATCGGCCATCCTCAAACCCCGGCAACTGGCCAGCCTGGGCCTGGAAGCCAGCCTGCGCGCCCATTTGCTGAAGACCCTGGAAAACACCTCGGTGCACTGGAGCCTGGAATGCAAGCAAGGGCTGGCGGGCATCCCCGAGGAAATGGCGGTAGCCGCCTTCCGCATTACCCAGGAAGCCGTCACCAACATGCTGCGTCACGCCCAGGCGCATAACCTGCTGGTACGCCTGCAACGCCTGCCCGAAGGGCTGTCGCTGTTCATCAGCGACGATGGCCTGGGGTTTTCCCCGGCAGCCAACCCTGGCGAGCAAGGGCAACGCGGCATGGCCGGCATGTCGGAAAGAATCGCCCAGCTAGGGGGGACCCTGAAGGTTTCCAGCCAGCCCGACCAGGGCACACAAATCGAAGCACTCTTTCCCTGGGCGCCCCGCGCACTCGAACGCGCCAGTACGAATAAGGTTTTACATTGACCTGCAACTTACTTCTGGTGGATGACCACTCGCTCATCAGGGCTGGCGTGCGTGCCCTGGTCATGGACATTCCGGGCTATGCCGTGACCGGCGAAGCCAACGATGGCGCGCAGTTGCTGGAAATGGTCGAAAGACTGTCTCCGGACATCGTCCTGCTGGATATTTCCATGAAGGATATCGGCGGCCTGGAAGCCCTGAAGAAACTCAAGGCCGTGCGTCCGCAAAGCAAGGTGCTGATCCTTTCGATGCACACCGATCCCGCGCTGATCATGCAGGCCCTGGAATCGGGGGCGCATGGCTATCTGCTCAAGGACACCACCGCCAACGAGCTGGAACATGCGCTCGATGCCTTGCGCAACAACGAACGCTATCTCAGCCCGGCCATCGCCCATACGGTGATCAACCAGGCGCTGGTCCGTGTCCAGAAACCCCACCCGGAGCCTGTCGACACGCATAACCTGACAGCGCGCCAGCTGGAGATTCTCCGGCTGATCGTGCGGGGCAAGTCGACGCGTGAAATCGCCCATGGCCTGGGCCTGAGCATCAAGACCGTGGAGACCCATCGCTCGCAGATCATGAAGCGCCTGCAGATCTACGATGTGGCTGGCCTGGTACTCTTTGCCGTCCGCGAGCAGATCATCAGCCTCGACGATTAGAGCGCCTGGCTCCCCAACAGCGGGGAGTCTTGCGGCAAGTGCACCCGCAACGCCCCCGGCAGCGCGCGAAAACGCAGGTTGTCGCCCTGCAGGGGCTCTCCGTCGAGGTTGATATCCAGCCCTTCGGCGACTTTGATTTCGACCCAGGGCAGTCGCGTGCGCACGAACAGATTGTCGATCCCCCAGCCACCGGCCAGCAAATCCTTCAGGGTGCCCACCAGCTCCTGGGGAGCCGGCAGGATGCTGACGTCCAGCAACCCGTCGTCGGCCAACGCCTCCGGACACAACAGATGACCGCCACCGGCCTGGCGTCCATTGCCGATACCCAGGGCCAGCAACTCGCCACGCCAATGGAAATCCGGTCCCTGCAATTCCCCGTAGGCAGCATGCAACTCGCTGAAGCGAGACAAACCGGTGAACAGATAGGCAGCACCGCCCAGAATCTTTTTCAGGTCCTCGGACGTATTGGCGGTCACTTGGCTGCCGAAACCGCCCGTGGCCATATTGAGAAACACCTGGCCACCGACTTCGCCGAGGTCGATCGCCCGAGCCGGCACGTCCAGCAGGTCCAGTGCCTCCAGCGGCAGTAGCGGCACGCCAGCGGCCCGGGCGAAATCATTGGCTGTCCCCAGCGGCAGCAACACCAGGCTGGCATCGTGCTCCTGCGCTGCCATGGCCTCGGCGATATCCCGCAACGTGCCATCGCCGCCGCCGGCGATCAAACACCTGTAGCCGGCCGCCAGGGCCTCCTCCACCAGGCGCTGGGCATCGCCGGCTTCCCAGGTCAGGCGGACCGCCAGCTCCCAGCCCTCTTCGCGCTTGCGCTCGACAGCGTCGCGAACCTCTTCGTTGAGGGCCTGCTTGCCGTGCAATATCAGCATCGCCTTGCGCTCGCTCATTGCTTTTCACTCCTGTCATCAGAGGATCGTTGAAGGATGTTGACCCTCGCCCCATGAGAAAAAATCCGACGTCATGCAATCAATCTGCTTCTCACGCGCAGGCCGCGGACAAGCTGGTAACTTTTCTGACCAAAGATTGAGAATCACCTGAATTGACCCCTGACAGCCAATCAGGGAATGTTCATGGCAGGCGAACGACGCCCGAAAAAACAGGGAAACGAATGACCATGGATGACAAGAAATGCTTTGAAGGCTCGAACTCAGCGCTCAACCGGCTTGAGGGAAGCATCTTGCTGAGTGCGGGCAAACATTCGGAATTGAGTGTTCATCACGAGCAGGAGCAACAGTCCGACAGTCGCCTTCATACCTGGCTCAGAAGGCTTGGATGGCTACTGGCCTATGCCGGCTTTCTATCGGCACTGCTGTCGTGGGGCCTGAACAGCCGGTTTGGGCTGCTGATT
Organism: Pseudomonas sp. MRSN 12121; assembly: GCF_000931465.1. Classification (NCBI taxonomy): domain Bacteria; kingdom Pseudomonadati; phylum Pseudomonadota; class Gammaproteobacteria; order Pseudomonadales; family Pseudomonadaceae; genus Pseudomonas; species Pseudomonas sp. MRSN 12121. The sequence continues at coordinate 4,899,761 of NZ_CP010892.1, forward strand.
CTGTTACTGCTGAGGTAATGGGCACGGCCTTTGGAGAGTGGACCCGGCCACCAAGGACCCGGTCCGCCTCCCCTGAAGTCAGCCCAGGACTTCGCTCAACGGAATGAAGTTGACCCAGTCGCCCTCAGCCAGCGTTCGCCCTTCCAGCACTTCGACCAGCCCTTGCGCCCAAGCGGCGCTGCGCAGTACGCCGGAGCTCTGGTTAGGGTAGATGACGGCCTTGCCCTGCTCCAGGCGGCCACGCAGGTATTCCCTTCGATTCCCTGGTTTCGGCCAGGTGAAACCGGCGGGAACCTGGAACTGCAAAGGCTGCAACTCCCTCACCCCCTGGCGCCGCAAAATATACGGCCGGGCCAGCAAGGCGAATGTCACCAGTGTCGAGGCCGGGTTACCCGGCAGGCCGATGACGGGCACGCCACGGAAATGCCCGAACGTCAGCGGTTTGCCAGGCTTGATTGCCAGCTTCCACAGGGCCAGCTCACCCTCTTCTCTCAAGGCGACCCCCAGGAAGTCCGCTTCGCCCACCGAGACGCCGCCAGTGGACAGAATCAGATCCACATCCGCCAACTCGGCAAGGCGCCGCCGGGTCAGGGCCAAGTCGTCCGGCAGGATTCCACCGTCGAGCACTTCGCAGCCCAGACGCTGCAACCAACTGCAGAGCAGGACGCGGTTGCTGTTGTAGATCTGCCCAGGACCCAGCGCCTGCCCCGGCTCGATCAATTCATCGCCGGTGGAGAGCACGGCGACACGCACCCGGCGCACCACATCCAGCTCGGCCCGCCCCAGCGAAGCGGCCAGCCCCAGCTCGATCGGTCCCAGTTGCGTTCCCGCCGCCAGGACACACTCGCCGACCGTGGTTTCCTGGCCCTGGGGACGGATGTTCTGGCCGGCGCTGAGCGACTCGGTAAAGGTCACTCGCCCATCAACCTGGACCGCTGCGTTTTCCTGCATTTCCACGCAATCGGCCCCCGCCGGCACCGGCGCGCCGGTGAATATGCGGGCGCACGTGCCGGGCGCCAGGGGTTCAGGCGCCTGGCCGGCAAAGATGCGCTGGCTGACCAGGAGCGGCTCGCCGGCCCAATCCGCGACACGCAAGGCGTAACCGTCCATGGCGCTGTTGGGCCAGGGCGGAAGATCCAGGGTCGAGATCAGGTCGTCAGCCAGCACCCGCCCCTGAGCCGCCGCCAGCGACAACCGCTCACGCTCGGCGATAGGTGCCGCTTCAGCCATTTCCAGCAGACGCGCCAACGCCTCCTCAACCGGCATCAAGGCACCGGTCTTGCCCGGCTTACCCACGGGATTCACAAGGCGCTGCCTGTTTCAGGTGGGCCACGAAGTTGCACGGACGATGCCGCGCATCCAGTTGCTCGGCCAGAATGCCATCCCAACCGGTACGCACAGCGTTGGTCGAGCCCGGCAGGCAGCAGACCAATGTGCCGTTGGCCAGGCCGGCCAGGGCGCGAGACTGCACGGTGGAGGTGCCGATGTCAGCGACCGAGATCTGGCGGAACAATTCGCCAAAACCATCGACCTGCTTGTCAAGCAGGCAGGACACCGCTTCCGGGGTGCTGTCACGGCCGGTGAAACCGGTGCCGCCCGTAATCAGCACGACCTGGACCACGTCATCGGCGATCCAGGTCGCGACTTGTGCGCGAATCTTGTAGAGATCGTCCTTGAGCAGGACACGCGCGGCCAGGTTATGACCAGCGGCCCCCAGACGGTCGACGAAGACCTGGCCGGATGTGTCGGTCTCCAGGGTCCGGGTATCGCTGACAGTCAGCACCGCGATGTTCAGAGGTACGAAAGGTACATCAGCCTTGGCTTTCATAGGCTCGATCCAGTTGTAGGAGAAACGGCCCGGTGTTATATCACAGCACTCTCTTTGACCGCCCCTGTGGAGACACGCATGACCCCGCGCGCAGATCTGCCGCCCTGCTCCATCCTGCTCCTGGCTGGAGGACGCGGCCAACGCATGGGGGGAAGGGACAAGGGGCTGATCGAATGGCAGGGGCAACCCCTGATCGCCCACCTGCACCGGCTGACGCGCAGCCTGAGCGACGATCTCATCATTTCCTGCAACCGCAACCAGGAGCAGTACGCACCTTACGCCGATCAACTGGTGCAGGACGACAGCAGCGATTTTCCGGGACCACTGGCAGGCATCCGGGCCGGCCTCGCCGCCGCCCGGCACGCCTGGGTCCTGGTATTGCCCTGCGATGTGCCACGCATCGATGCCCCATTGATCGATGCCATGCGCCGGGCCGCCAGCCAGCATCCGGACAAACCCCTGATGCTTCGCCACGGCGAGCACTGGGAACCCCTGCTGTGCGTCATTCCGCGCGCCCTGTTCGAGGCCTTCGATAGCGCCTGGCAAAACGGCGAACGCAGCCCCGGGAGTCTCATGCGCGGACTGGGCGCCCAGGCCCTGCAATGCCCGGACAACGATCCCCGGTTGGCCAATTTGAATACGCCAGAGCTGTTAAGCCAGCACCACGGCGTGTCAGAATGCCCATAATTCAAGGAACTTGCAGACGCTGCATACGTCTCAAGCACAGCAACCAAAAGTATTCACCTCGGAGATACACAATGATTCAGCGGACTCTCGCCACTCTCATGCTTGCACTGGGCCTCGCCACTCTCGCCGGCTGCGCATCGCCTACTGTGATCACCCTGAATGACGGTCGCGAAATCCAGGCCGTCGATACGCCGAAATACGATGAGGATTCCGGCTTCTACGAGTTCGAACAACTGGACGGCAAACAGACCCGGATCAACAAGGATCAGGTTCGTACCGTAAAAGAACTGTAATCCGTACTGTTACAGCCTTGAATGCATAAAGCCCGCTTTCGCGGGCTTTATCGTTCCTGGAGCCGGCAATGCGCTGCCAGCCTCACCACTGCAAGGTAATCCGACTCTCGAACTCGCGCATCTCTCCGGTCAGCGGATCGTTGAAACGCAATCCCTGGGCCAGCAGCTTGAGGGGCTTGGCGTAATCGTCCTGCGCATCCTTGAGCACCTCCGGGTAGAACGGGTCATTGCAGATCGCCGCTCCCAACGCACTCATGTGCACGCGCAATTGATGCTTCTTGCCGGTCACCGGGTACAACCCATAACGCCAGAGTTCGCCGTTCTTTTCCCGTACTTCTACCGCCGTTTCCGTATTGCTGGGGCCAGGCCCTTCCTGCATGCGGAAAAAAGGCTCGCCATCGACCAGGCGGCTTTTATGCACCCGCGGAAACTCGAGCCCGGGCAGCGCCGGGGCAATCGCTTCGTAGCGCTTGTCGATCCGGCGCGTCGGAAACAGCGACTGGTAGGCCGCGCGACTTTGCGGATTGGCCGAAAACAGCACCAGCCCCGCCGTATGCCGGTCGATGCGATGCAAGGGCACCAGGTGGGGATTGCCCAGCGTGCGGATCAACCGTCGCAACAGGGTTTGCTCGACATATTCCCCGGCCGGGGTGACCGGCAGGAAATGCGGCTTGTCCGCCACCACCAGGTGTTCATCGACATGGATGATCGACTCCTGAACCGCGATGACCTTTTCGTCGGGTACTTCACGGAAATAGTGAATGCGCAGGCCTTCGCGGTATGCCAGGTCGACTCCGATCGGCAGCCCCTGGCCGTCGAGCACCCGGCCACGGGCGATCCGGTCCAGCCACTGCTCGCGGCTGATGGCGCTGAAGTGGTCACACAGGCAGTCCAGCACGGTTGCCCATGAACCGGGAGGCAGGTACAGGGTACTGGCCTGCTGCTGGGCGGCGGAAAAAGGTACGGAAGACATACAAAAGCTCGAGCGGACAATGCAGAGCGGCATTATCCAACATGGGCCCCGGGGAACCTAGGAGAGTTTCCCCCGTCCGGGATCGGAGCCTAGGAAGCATGAGCCACGCCGGTCTGCGCGGCCGCCTCGGTAAACTCCTTCAGCCAGCGCAGTACGTCGACGGCCTCCCAGCGGGCCGGGTCATACAAGGCGTACAACAACCCTTGATAACCCACCACATCCAGTTGCCGGTGATACCCCGCGCGCTGGAACAGCGCTTCGATCTCCGCGAAGCAGGTATTGAAATGCAGTTTGTTGAACGGCGTCTTGCCCTCCGTGACCAGCCCGTCCAGACGCAGCTCGAGCACCGCCTCGCGCACCACATCGACGGACATGCGGTTCACACTGTTCTTCAATTGTTCGACATTGACCATCATCAGTCCTTCATCCTTTCATTCGTCCACTGAGCACACGCCCTTCGCTATCAGCCACGGCCGACATAACTGACGACCCACAGCACCACGCCCCAGATCTGCATCGAGTCCCGACCGTTCAGGGGGATGGAGGCGATCGAAGGACGCGCCGCCTTGAGCAGCAACCCGCCCCGGGGATCGGGCGCCAGCAGGCGCACGCCGTAGGCGTCCTCGCCATCGACTGGAACCACTACGTATTGATCCACCGCCGGGGTCGCCGAACGATCGACGATCAGCCGATCGCCGGGATAGATACCGAAACCCAGCAGGCTGTCGTCATCCACCAGCACCGCGCGGATCTGCGGCGCCCCGAGCCCGACGGTGCGATCCAGGGAAAAGCCACCCTCGGCAGCGGCATCGGCAGCCTGCGCGTCATGTCCCCCAGGGGCGGGCGACAGGTGCTGCAAACGCTCGGCGCGGGCCAGGATTGTGAGAGACATGACGGATCACCCCCGATAACTGTATGCATATACAGTAACCGAATCATCGGGATCTCGCCAAGAGGTTGTCGCAAGGAGCGACGGACGGAGGGTGTCGCAGCAGGGCAGCCGGCTCAGCGCAGAAAGGCCACCACCTGTTCGGCATCGAACGGCCAGCCCAGCTCGGCGCCGTTGTCGACCCGGCGCAAAACCGGTATGCGCAAGCTGTAGGCCTCCAGCAGGGACTCGTCTTCCGCGATATCCACCAGCTCGACCATCAGCCCGTGCTCCACCAGCGGCATCAACTCCGCCTCGGCGAGTTCACACAGGTGGCACCCCAGGGTGCCGAACAACTGACATTCAGGAGGCATGGCTACAGACCGAAAAAGGACAGGCGCCTATTCTAGGCCCGTGGAAAAAAGCCGTCGACCGATGACGCTCGAATCGGCCCGGCACCGCCGTCGCCAGGCCTTTGCGCCAAAGCACTGATGCAAGTCAGCGCCGCCCACAGGCCATTGCGCGATCCTCGCGGCTTTTTTTGTCTCTACGCTCTGTAGAGGTCATCCGTTACCCGGAGATAGCTGTGTTCGCCAACCTATTGATCATCCTCGCCTCCTCCCTGGTGGTGATTGCCCTGTTCCGGCGCCTGCGCCTGCCGCCGGTGCTGGGCTACCTGTGCGTGGCCCTGCTGGTGGGCCCGACGGCCTTCGGCTGGGTCAACGACAACGAAAACCTGCCCGACCTGGCGGAGCTGGGCGTGGTGTTCCTGCTGTTTTCCCTGGGGCTGGAGTTTTCCGTGTCGAAAATGCTCGCCCTGCGGCGGGTGGTGTTCGGCCTGGGGAGCCTGCAGGTGCTGTGCAGCGGGGCTGCCCTCGGCGGCCTGCTGATCTTCGCCGGCGGGCCGCCGATTGCGTCGCTGCTGCTCGGTGCCGGGCTGGCGTTGTCTTCCACCGCTATCGTCAGCAAGGAGTTGAGCAGCCTCGGGGAGATCTTCAGCAGCCATGGGCAGAATGCGATCGGCGTCCTGCTGTTCCAGGACGTGGTCGCGGTCCTGCTGCTGACCCTGGTGCCGGTGTTCGCCGGCGACACCGAGCAAGCCTGGTACTGGGCGCTGCCCCTGACCCTGGGCAAGACCGTGCTGCTGTTCATCGGCCTGGCGCTGGCCAGTCGCTGGCTGCTGCCCCGGCTGTTCCACGAGGTGGCCGCGTCCCACTCGGCCGAACTGTTCGTGCTGCTGGCGCTGGTCATCGTCCTGCTGACCGCCTGGCTGACCCACCTGCTGGGCCTGTCGCCGGCGCTCGGGGCCTTTCTCGCGGGCATGCTGCTGGGGGAAAGCCGCTACCGGCACCAGATCGAGGCCGATATCCGGCCGTTTCGCGACATCCTGCTGGGGCTGTTCTTTGTCAGCATCGGCATGCTGATCGACCTGCAACTGTTCGCCAGCCACGGCCTGCTGATCCTCGCCCTGACCCTGGCCCTGATGCTGATCAAGGGCGCGGTGGTGGGGTTGCTGCTCAAGCTGCGCGGCAGCGACGGCGAGACCGCCTGGCGCAGTGGCCTGGCCCTGGCCCAGGGCGGCGAATTCTGCTTCGCGCTGATGGCGCAGATGCAACAAAGCCAACTGATGCCGGCCGAATTGAGCGGCCTGCTGCTGGCCGCGACCTTCTGCTCGATGCTGCTCACGCCCCTGTTGCTGCGCGCCGCGCCGGGCATGGCCGCGCGCCTGCACCGCAAACCGAACCAGGAAGCCCGCCTGGACGAAATCAGTGCCCTCAACGCCGATGTGCAGGGCCATGTGGTGATCTGTGGTTATGGCCGCGTCGGCCAGTCGATCGGCCGCTTCCTGCGCCGCGAGCAACAGCCCTTCATTGCCCTGGACGACGATCCGGTGCGGGTCCAGGAAGCGGCGGCCGGCGAACACGGCGTGCATTACGGCGACTCCCGCCGCGAGGATCTGCTCGCGGCGGTCGGCCTCGAACGCGCGCGCCTGCTGGTGATCGCGGTGGACAAGACCGAGGTCGCCCTGAGTGTGCTGAACAGCGCCCGCCGGCTCAGCGCCAGCGTGCCGATCCTGGTGCGCACCCGCGACGACAGCCAACTGACCGAACTGAAGGCCGCCGGCGCCAGCGAAGTGGTGCCGGAGCTGCTGGAGTCGAGCCTGATGCTGGCCTCCCACGCCCTGGTGATGCTCGGTTTGCCCGAAGCCCAGGTGCAGGCCAAGGTCGATGAAGTGCGCCGCACCCGTTATCGCTTGCTGCACGGCTTCTACCACGGCGCGCAGACCGACCTGCTGAACAATCGCGGCCAGCCGCGGGTGCTGATGCATGCGGTGAACCTGAGCAGCACCGCCCACGCCTGCGACCTGGCCCTGGGCGAGCTGGCGCTGGAGCAACTGGGGGTGGATGTGCAAGGTGTGCAACGGGCCGGCCAGGACCTGGAACCGACCGCCAGCACCCGGCTGCAATCCGGCGATACGGTCTTGATGTCCGGCCCGCTGGCCGCCATCGAGGCCTCGGAGGCGCGCCTGCTTGGCGGCCAATGATCCGCCGGCCCCGGCAGGCAGCGCCCGCCGGGGCCACGCGACTCAGTCCTGGCTGACCGCGCCGATCTTGTGCAGCGACAGGTCGGCGCCGTAGTACTCCTGCTCCTGGGTCAGGCGCAAGCCGCAACAGGCCTTGATCGCGCCATACACCAGGAAGCCGCCGAGCAGCGCCACCAGCACGCCCAGGCCGGTGCCGATCAACTGGCTGGCCAGGCTGACTCCGCCCAGGCCGCCCAAGGCGCTCTGGCCGAAGATCCCGCAGGCGATACCGCCCCACACGCCGCACAGCCCGTGCAGTGGCCAGACACCCAGCACATCGTCGATCTTCCAGCGGGTCTGGGTCGCGATGAAGCACCAGACGAACAAGGCCCCGGCAATCGCGCCGGTGATCAAGGCGCCGACCGGATGCATCAGGTCGGACCCTGCACAGATCGCCACCAGACCAGCCAACGGTCCGTTGTGCAGGAAGCCCGGGTCGTTGCGGCCGACGATCAGCGCCGCCACGGTGCCGCCGACCATGGCCATCAGCGAGTTCACCGCCACCAGCCCGCTGACCGCCTGCAAGGTCTGCGCGCTCATCACGTTGAAGCCGAACCAGCCGACGATCAGGATCCACGACCCCAGCGCCAGGAACGGAATGCTCGATGGCGCGAACGCCACCAGCTTGCCGTCGCGGTAGCGGCCATTGCGCGCGCCGAGCAACAGCACCGCCGCCAGCGCCAGCCAGCCGCCCATGGCGTGCACCACCACGGAACCGGCGAAATCATGGAAGCCCGCGCCGAAGCTCGCCTGCAACCAGGCTTGCAGGCCGTAGTTGCCGTTCCACACCAGGCCTTCGAAGAAGGGATAGATGAAGGCCACGATCAGCGCTGTGGCGCAGAGCTGCGGGACGAACCGCGCCCGCTCGGCGATACCGCCGGAGATGATCGCCGGAATGGCCGCGGCGAACGTCAGCAGGAAGAAGAATTTCACCAGCCCATAACCGTGATCGGCACTGATCACCGTCGCCGGTTGCAGGAAGCTGACGCCGTAGGAGATCCAATAGCCTATAAAGAAATAGACCAGGGTCGAGACGGCGAAGTCGCTGAGGATCTTCGACAACGCATTGACCTGGTTCTTCTGGCGCACAGTGCCCACTTCGAGGAAGGCGAAGCCGGCATGCATGGCCAGGACCATGACCGCACCGATGAGGATGAACAGGGTGTTGGAGCCATGGACCAGAGTGTCCACGGCGCTTTGCAGATTTTCCATGGAATGGGCAGACCTGATGTCAGGAACAATCCCCGAGCCGCTCGAAGGTTTTGCACCAAATTGGCACCGAAGGTCCTGTCGACCCCTCGATTGCGACCCGTTTTGGCGCAGCGCTTGTTCGAAAAGGTGTGGCGCTCGAAGGCGTTTCCAAAAGTGTTGATTTTTTAGGGTAAGGTTTTGCCGCTCATGCGCCGCTTCCTGCGCGCTTTCGGCGCAACCACCCGTGTTTACGCACCAGGACACAGCAAAAGCTGTACCAGACAATTGCACTGAACCTTCGCGCAGGGCTCATACTCGAACCCTTCAGAACGCCACTAAGGAGATCACCATGGCCAGCAAAACCACCAAGACAGCGCAAGAAACACTGATGGCGGACTTTCAGGCACTGGTCAGCGACACGGAACGCCTGCTGGAACACACCGCCACCCTGGCCGGCGACCAGGCGGACGAATTGCGCACGCAGATTCACGACAGCCTGCTGCGGGCCCGTGAAACCCTGCAGTTGACCGAACAATCCCTGCGCGAACGCGGCCAGGCGGCGGTCACCGCCACCGAGGACTACGTCCAGAGCAACCCTTGGCAGGCCGTGGGCATCGCGGCCGGCGTGGGTTTCCTGATCGGTCTGCTGGCGACCCGGCGCTGATCATGGCTATCGATGAATCCGCTTCGTCCGTGGGCCAAGGCTCCTCACCGCGGCGCCTGGGCGCCGCTTTCCTGGGTTTGTTGCACAGCCATGTCGAACTGTTCGGCATCGAGTTGCAGGAACAGAAGGCCCGGACCGTCAGCCTGCTGCTGTTCGCCGGGCTGGCCCTGGTCTTTGCCCTGCTGCTGTTGGTAGGCCTGTCGGCCCTGGTGCTGATCCTGTTCTGGGACACCTATCGCCTGCCCGCCATCATCGGTCTGTGCCTCTTCTATACGCTGGCCGCGCTGTTCTGCGCCCTGCGCCTGAAGGCGGCGATTTTCGACGAGTCCTCGCCCTTCCACGCCACCCTCGAAGAATTGGCCAACGATCGGGAGCGCCTGCTGCCATGAGCCTGCCTGAAATCCCGCAAACCAATTCTCGACGTGAGATGCGCAAGGCGCTGATCCGCCTGCGCATGGAAATGCACCGCCAGGAAATCCGCCACGAATCCCGGCAATTGCTGCAACCCTTGCAGCGGGTCCGTGGCCTGGGGCAAAGCTGGCAACAGGGGTTCGGCATCAAGCATGCGCCGTTGTGGGGCGTGGCCGCCGTGACCCTGCTGGGTTTCCTCACCGGCAAGGGAGCCAGAAGCGGCAGTGTCAGAAGCTTCTCTCGGCTGGTGCGACTCAGCGCCGGCCTGTTGCCGCTGCTCAAGCTGATCATGCAAGGCTCGGCGAACAAACCCTGAGCGGCGCCATCTGGCTGCATTCTTGCAATCGCTCCAGGCACCAGCCCTGCCCCGACTTCTTGCGCGGGGCGGGGTTTGTCCTGTCTGGGACATAGCCACAGCCCCCTCGACCAAGGAGGTCCCGTGATCGCCGGGCAACCGCTCGCCTGCTTTCAACCCTTCATCGACACCGCCACCGGCCGGATCGCCGGGGTGGAGGCCCTGGGCCGCCTGCGCCAGGCGGACGGCCAATTGCTCTCGGTGGGCCCGCTGTTCAGCGACCCCAGGAGCTCCGCCACCGCCCTGCGGCGGCTCGACCGGCTGATTCGCGCCGACGCCCTGGGCCGCCTGCATGAAGCGCCGGCTGACTGGTTCCTGAGCATCAATATCTCGCCCCGCTGGATCAGCCGCCTGCGCATCGGCCAACCCTTGCCGAGCCTGCGGCAAGTGCAGCAGCACGGCGTCGATCCGCGGCGCCTGGTCTTCGAAATCACCGAGCTGGGCGGCAACAAACAGCGCCTGGGCGAGGTGGTGGCACGCTATCGCGAAGCCGGTGCGCGCATCGCCATCGACGACTTCGGCGCCGGCTACTCCCAGCTCGACCGGGTGCTGGCCCTGCAACCGGACATTCTCAAGCTCGACATGCGCCTGTTCCAGGCCGCGGCCCGTGGCGGCCCCAGCAGCGACGTGGTCCGGGCGCTGGCGCAGATGGCCGAGAAAACCGGCTGCCGGATCATCGCCGAAGGGGTCGAGAGCGAAACCGAACTCGACTTCGCCCTGGAATGCGGCGCGCGTTACGTGCAGGGATACCTGTTCGCCCGAGCCGAGCAGGCCTTCTTCGCCAGTGATGCCTTTGTCGCGCCGTTCGCCCGGCTGCGCGAACGTTATGTGCGCCGCAAGCTGGCCGAACGCGGGCGCCTGATGCAGATCCGCCAGCAACTGGCGCACCTGATGAACCAGCTGCAGGACTGGGCCCAGGCCCAGGCGCCGCTCGAACGCTTGCCGCGGGTGGAAACCTTTGCGCGGCTGCTGCGCTTCTATCAGTGCGACCGCCATGGCACGCAACTGACGCCGAACCTGGAATGGCGTGACAACCGCTGGCGGGCCGACCCGAGCTACCTTGGCCACAACTGGTCGTGGCGGCCGTACTTCCATCACCTGCTGGCCGAGGGCTGGGACGAGCGGCGACTGATCCTGTCGGACACCTACCGCGATGCCACCAGCAACCAGTACTGCCTGACCGCCGGGCAGTTCTTCGCCAACGGCCAGCGCCTGTTGCTGATCGATATCGACGCTGCCGGGCTATAACCCCCCCGATGCCCCGGCTGCGGACGGCCCCGTCGCCGGCGCCAGCCACTCGTTCCGCTTGCAGGCGCCGGCGCGAACCGGGAAGCTAGCCCATCAGTCATTCGACGGAGAGACCCCGCCTTGGATTGGCATACCCTGCTTACCCGCGAACGCCTCGGCAAACCGCTGCACAGCTCGGAAGAACTGGGCCGCAGCCCCTTCCACAAAGACCATGACCGCATCATTTTCTCCGGTGCCTTCCGCCGTCTGGGCCGCAAGACCCAGGTGCACCCGGTCTCGAGCAACGACCATATCCACACCCGCCTGACCCACTCCCTGGAAGTCAGCTGTGTCGGTCGTTCCCTGGGCATGCGGGTCGGCGAGACCATTCGCGACACCCTGCCCGACTGGTGCGAACCGAGCGACCTGGGCATGGTGGTGCAATCGGCCTGCCTGGCCCACGACATCGGCAACCCACCGTTCGGCCACTCCGGCGAAGACGCCATCCGCCACTGGTTCCAGCAAGCCGCCGGACGCGGCTGGCTGGACGCCATGAGCGAAAACGAGCGTAACGACTTTCTCAACTTCGAAGGCAACGCCCAGGGCTTCCGGGTGCTGACCCAACTGGAATATCACCAGTTCGACGGCGGCACACGGCTGACCTACGCCACCCTCGGCACCTACCTGAAGTACCCCTGGACCGCGCGCCATGCCGACTCCCTGGGCTACAAGAAACACAAGTTCGGCTGCTACCAGAGCGAGTTGCCGCTGCTCGAACAGATCGCCAGCAAGCTCGGCCTGCCCCAGCTCGAGGAGCAGCGCTGGGCGCGCCATCCGCTGGTGTACCTGATGGAAGCCGCCGACGACATCTGCTACGCGCTGATCGACCTCGAGGACGGCCTGGAAATGGAGCTGCTCGACTATGCCGAAGTCGAATCGCTGCTGCTCGGGCTGGTGGGCGACGACCTGCCGGAAACCTATCGCCAGCTCGGCCCGCGGGACTCGCGCCGACGCAAGCTGGCGATTCTGCGCGGCAAGGCCATCGAGCACCTGACCAACGCCGCCGCCCGGGCCTTCGTCGAACAGCAGGACGCCCTGCTCAGCGGCACCCTGCCGGGCGACCTGGTGGAACACATGCACGGTCCGGCCAAGCGCTGCGTGCTCAATGCCAAGGACATCGCGCGCAAGAAGATCTTCCAGGACAAGCGCAAGACCCTGCATGAGATCGGCGCCTACACCACCCTGGAAATTCTCCTCAACTCGTTCTGCGGCGCAGCGCTGGAACAGCACGGCGGACGCACGCCGTCGTTCAAGAACCGGCGGATTCTCGACCTGCTGGGCAACAACGCGCCGGATCCGAACGGCTCGCTGCACACCTCGTTCCTGCGCATGATCGATTTCATCGCCGGCATGACCGACAGCTACGCCAGCGAAATGGCCCGGGAAATGACCGGGCGTTCCAGCCCGCAATGAGCCGCCGTCGAACGGCCGCTTCGTCTATCGAGGTGGCCGTTCGAGCGTTTTTTTCACCGCTCGATAACTAAGGGATTCCCCTAGTCGCTGACCAGGCGATAACTGGGCAAACACCTTAGTTCAACTTATCAACCCCAGCACTTGGCCCGCGCCAGAGTGTCGCCAGCGCTCGACAAGTTCATCCGATATATCCGTCCCGGCAGCCACTAGAGTACTTGCTCTATAACTAATAATAGTGACCGACACATGCAGCCCGACGCACAACTCAACTAGCCAGAATTAAACGGACGGTTAACCAGACAACCAAACATCCTACCTTTACCTTTCGCTACATTTTCCCCTTCCCTGCCTCCACACCCCTGAAATACAAGGCCTTCGTCGGCTTCCAACGCTTACAAATTACGTACAAACCCACTTTGACGTTTCCGCTATCTTTCAGACAAGTCTTATTCACTACCAGATAATTCCTATGCAAACTGCCGAAAAATCGGCACGAAACAAATAGCAAGCAAACTAACAAACCCCACTGAAACTTCAATCTCGTCAGTTGGCCCAACTGCCATTTTCAAAATAATTTCATCTTTCGCTGTAACAAAGAACGCCCCCAGGACTCAAGCGTAAAAATGGAAGTGATTACACGGAGAACATCCGTGTCGACCCGTTGTTCCTGCACTTCCTCGTCCGTTGCCACTAATTAAGGATGTCGAGTGCCTTACACGTCCTCCCGTCACCCCAGCTGTCACCCCGGCCTGCGCCGCTGGCTGCTGCTCTCGTTGCTGGCCGGCGCCCTGCCGGTGGCCGCCGCCGATATGCCGCAACCGGGGCAGGAAGCCCTGCGCCTGCAGCAACAGCAACAGCGCGACCTGCAACAACTGCAACTGGAACAACGCCAGCGCCAGTTGCAACGCGGCAGCTTCGGGGCACCGGCGGTCACGCCCGCCGAGGCGGCGCCCCATCGCGAGGATGAACACTGCTGGGCCCTGAGCGGCACGCGGCTCGCCGGCGTCACGCTGTTCAAGAAAGATTGGCTGAACCGCCAGCTCGAACCCTATATCGCGCCCTGCATGGGCGTGAACGGCATCAACCGCCTGCTGGCGCAGATCACCCGGATCTATGTGGACGCCGGCTACATCGCCAGCCGCCCCTACCTGAGCAGCGCGCCCGCCGACGGCCATTCGCTGGATATCGTGATCGACGAAGGTTATGTCGAGGCCGTCGAGCTGGCCGACCAGAGCCTGCCGGTTTCCCTGGCCGGCGCTTTCCCCGGGATGCTCGGCAAGCCGCTGAACCTGCGCGACCTGGAACAGGGCCTGGACCAGCTCAACCGCCTGCGTTCGGTGGACCTGACGGCCGATATCGCCCCCGGCAGCCAGCCCGGGGCCTCGCGGATCGTCCTGCGTCCACGGGGCAACGCCGCCTCGCGCTGGGCGCTGGGGCTGGGTGTGGATAACCTCGGCAGCGCCAGCACCGGGCGCGACCGCAACGCCATCAACCTTGGCTTCGACAGTCCGCTGGAGCTCAACGACGCCCTCAACCTGAATTTCAGCGACACGCTCAATCACGGCCCGCGCTACAGCCGCAGCGCCAGCGTCTTCTACTCGATCCCCTACGGCTACTGGACCTACAGCCTGTTCGCCAGCCATGCCGAGTACCGCGCGCCGTTCAAACTCAGCAGCACCACGCTCTACAACAGTGGCCGCACCGACCTGTTCAGCCTGCGGGCCGACCGTGTGCTGTGGCGCGACCAGGGGCACCAGTTGAGCGCCAACCTGCAACTGGCCCACAAGGATGTCGACAGCTACCTGCAGAAGGTCCGCCTGGGGATCCAGAGCCCGACCCTGACCGTGGCCGAGGCCGGGCTCAACCTGTTCTGGCTCGACAGCGCGGTGTGGAACCTGGATATCAACTACGCCCAGGGCCTGACCTGGTTCGGCGCCGACCGCGACTCGCAACAGGTGCAGAAAAACCTGCCGCAGGCGCAGTTCCACAAGTACCGCGCCAACCTCAGCCAATGGCGCAACGGGCGCTTGGGCAACCAGCCGTGGCAATGGCAGAGCCAGCTGTCGTTGCAGTACAGCCCCGATCCGCTGCCGGCCATCGAACAGCTGCTGGGCACCGACGACTCCGCGGTGCGCGGCTACCGCGAGAACAGTGCCTCGGGCGCCATCGGCGCGATCTGGCGCAACACCCTGCGCCTGCCGTTGCAGAACGATGCGCCCGTCAAGCTGACCCCACGCCTGGCCTTCGACCACGGACGCATCAAGGCACAGGAAGGCGCCGCCAGCGAGCGCCTGAGCAGCGCCAGCATCGGCCTGAACCTGAGCTGGAAGAACCTGCAGGTCGACGTCGACTACCAGCGCAGCCTGGAAACCCCGCAACGCTTTCACCGCGAACCCGCCGCCTGGCTGACCCGCCTGAGCCTGCAGATCTGAGGACCTTCGAATCGTGCATCAGCCTGAAAAAAACCGCCGAGCCTGAGCCTGCCAGCCGCGCTGCAACGCACAGCGCGCATCGCCACTCGGCCCACACATAGAGAGACTCCCATGCCCGACAACAGCTCCCTGTTCCACCTGTCCCCCAGGGGCAGATTGCGCCTGGTCATCGCCAGCCTGCTGCTGGTTTCCCATCTGCCGCACGCGCTAGCCAACGGCATCGTCGTGCCCCAGGGGCCGGGGGCCCTGCCGCAACTGCAAAACCAGAACGGCGTACCCATCGTCAACATCGTCGCGCCCAACGGCGACGGGCTCTCCCATAACCAGTTCCTCGACTACAACGTCGACCGCCAGGGCGTGGTGCTGAACAACGCCTTGCAGAATGGCATCTCGCAACTGGCCGGCCAGCTGGCCGCCAACCCGCAATTCCATGGCCAGGACGCCAGCGTGATCCTCAACGAGGTGATCGGCCGCAACGCCTCGGCGATCAACGGTGCCCAGGAAATCTTCGGCCGCCCCGCCGACTATGTACTGGCCAACCCCAACGGCATCTCGGTCAATGGCGGCAGCTTCATCAACACGCCGAACGCCAGCCTGCTGGTGGGCCGCCCCGAGTTCGACAACGACAAACTGCAAGCCCTGAGCACGCGCGACGCCAAGGGCCAGCTGACGATCCAGGACCAGGGCCTGATCAATAAAAAAGGCAGCATCAACCTGATCGCGCCGCGCATCGACAGCCAGGGCGCCCTTACCGCCGGCGAGCAACTGAACCTCGTCGTCGGGCGCAACCGTGTCGACCCGGCTGGAAGCCGCGTGCTCAGCACCGACCCGGCCGGCAACGCCGACAAACTCGCCCCTCAGGAGCAACGCATCGACGCCAGGCTGTTCGGCGCCATGCAGGCCGGGCGCATCAATATTGTCAGCACCGCCGAGGGCGCCGGCGTGCGCGTTGGCGCGGTGCAGGTCAAGGGCACCCAAGGGGTGGATATCGCCTCCGCCGGCGACCTGCACATCAGCGGCCAGGCCAAGGCCGACAGCCTCGACGCCATCCGTGCCGGCGTACACAGCGAACAGGGCGACGTGCAGTTGCGCAGCGGCCGCGACCTGACCCTCGCCGCCAGCGATGTCAGCGCCCGCGACATCAAGCTCGACGCCGGACGCAACCTCACCCTGAGCGCCATCGAAAGCCGCAAGCTCCAGGAAAAGCGCGAGCAGTGGAGCAACAGCACCATAGGCATCACCTGGGAAACCTACGACCGTACCCTGACCGACAGTGACAGCCGCCAGCACGGCAACCGGCTGACCGCGAGCCGCGATGCCGAGCTCAAGGCCCGCGCCAACGCCGAACTCAAGGCCAGCCAGATCAAGGCCGGCAACAACCTGAGCGTCGACAGCAAGGCCGACCTGAGCCTGACCGCCGCCACCGAAACCCACGAACAACGCGACCAGGGCCGGCATCGCAAGCACCTGTGGAAAGCCGACTGGGACAAGTCCAGCACTGAGCAACGCAGCGTCACCAGCCAGCTGGAAGCCGGCGGCAATCTGCAATTGAGCAGCCGCAAGCAGGTGCAATTGCAGGGAGCCGAACTGGCCAGCGGCGGCGACACCGAACTGACCGGGCAGCAGGTGGACATCACCAGCGCCAGCCGCACCCAGAGCCACAGCGACAAGTCCTATTCCGGCGACCTGGTCGGCGGCAGCTTCTTCGGCAAGAACGGCGACGGCGACCAGGGCAAGACCCTGAACAAGGGCAGCAAGGTCAACGCCAAGGGCGACCTGATCGTCAAGGCCGACGAAGTACGCATCAGCGGCAGCCAGGCCCGTGGCGGCACGAAAGCCGAAGTGATCAGCAACAAAGGCTCGCTGACCATCGACGGCGTGCAGGACCGCTCCCACGACAACCGCTACAGCAACGACAGCAAGTTCTTCGGCATCGCCAAGGACGAAAACCGGCAGAACCGCAAAGACAGCACCACCGTCACCAGCGACCTGCGCTCGGACAGCAACCTCACGCTCAAGAGCGCCAAGGACATCGCCATCAGCGGCGCCCAGGTGGCCGCGACCGGCAAACTCAAGGCCGAGGCCAAGGGCGACATCAAGGTCGACTCGGCGCAAAACACCTCGCAGAGCGAAACCACCACCCACACCCGCGGCTTCGACGCCTACGCCAAGGAGAACGCCCCGGGCACCCGGCAATACCGCGCCGGCGTGCGCTACGAAGACCAGCAGCAGACCGTCAAGACCGATAACACCCGGCAGCAGGCCTCGAGCCTCAGCGGCGGCAGCCTGGAAGTCGCCGCCGAAGGCAACCTGAGCGTCAAGGGCGGCAAGCTGGAAGCCACCCGCGGCGATGCCAGCCTCAGCGGCCAGCAGGTCGAGCTGCTGGCCGATCATGACAGCACGAGCAAAGACACCGACACCCGCACTACCGGCGGCGGCTTCTACTACACCGGCGGCCTGGACCGCGCCGGCAGCGGCGCGGAGTTCGCCCACAGCAGCAGCCAGGACAGCGACAAGAGCAGCACCGCCCACACCACCGGCATCAACGCCAGCGGCAACCTGACCATCACCGCCGGCAACAAACTGGTGACCGAGGGCGCCCAGGTCAAGGCCGGCGACCAGCTTCAGGTCAAGGCCGAACAGGTCGACAACCGTGCGGCGCATAACACTCAATCCAGCAGCCACAAGGACAACACCTGGACCGCCGATGTCGGCGCCAACGTCGAATACAAGGGCCTTACCCGCCCGGTGGAAAAAGCCATCGAAGGCGTGGCCCAGCGCAAGTTCCATCAGCCGGGCCTGCTCGACGCCCTGGAGCCGGGCAACGTCGGCCTGGACGTGGAAGTCGGCCACCAGAACAAACAAAGCATCGAGCAAGGCAGCACCGCCGTGGTCAGCCAGTTCAAGGGCGGCCAGGTCAAGGTCGATGTGAGCGGCCAGTTGCAGGACGAAGGCAGCCGCTACGAAGCCACCCAGGGTGCGCTGGACATCGACGCCGGCAACCATCTGGCCAAGGCCGCCAGCAATACCCACAGCAGCAGCGAACAGGCGCTGGACGCCAAGGCCGGCGTGCGGGTCTACACCACCACGGGCGAGGACCTGAACGTGCGCGCCAGCGGCGCCGGTGGCAGCAGCGACATCCGTAGCGACAGCAGCCAGGCGGTGGTCGGCAGCTATACCGGCAAACAGGGCGTGGACATCAATCTGCGCGGCGATGGCCAGTACGAAGGCAGCCGTTTCGATGGCGGCGAGGCCGGCGTCAAGCTGCACAGCGGTGGCGAACTGGCGCTGAACCAGGCCAATGACCGCCAGACCAGCAGCACCTCCAGCCTGCGCGGCGATGCCGCGCTCACCGTCGGCAGCGCACCGGGCGCCAATGGCAAGAACCTCAACCTCGGCGCCGGCCTGCAACTGGACCACAAGCGCCTGGACCAACAAGACAGCCAGGCGCACGTCGCGACCATCCAGGGCAAGGGCCCGATCGAGCTGTCCAGCGGCGGCGACCTGATCCTCCAGGGCACCACCATCGGCAGCCAGACCGCCAAGACCGGCGACATCACCCTGGACGCCGGCGGCAAGCTCGACCTGCAGGCCGCCGTCGACACCCACGCCAGCCAGGGCAGCAACCTCGGTGGCGGCCTGACCGCCGGCGCCAGCAAGACCAGCAGCGAGCAGAGCAGCGGCAAGAGCGCCAACCTGAGCGCCAACTTCAACATCGGCCGGGTTGCCGAGCAGGACCGGAGCCAGACCGGCGGGCAACTGCACAGCAACGGCCAGGTCCGCCTGGCCAGCGCTTCCGCCAGCAACACTGCGCTGCACTTGCAGGGCACCCAGGTCGAGGCCGCGGGCGTCACCCTCAGTGCCGAGAAGGGCGGGATCCTCCAGGAGTCCGCGCAATCCACCCAGGCCCACAACAACTGGGGCCTGACCCTGGGCGCCGGCGGCAACGGCGGCAAGACCACCCGCGCCGATGCCGGCGAACACGACTCGCCGAAAACCGATCGCGGGATCCATGCCCGGGCCAAGATCGACGTCGAGCAACTGGCCAGCGAGCTCCAGCACAACAGCCTGATCAAGGCCGACCAGGTGACGCTGATCAGCGGCGCCGATACCCGCCTGGCAGGCGCGCGCATCGACGCCACCCGGCTCGACGGGCAGATCGGCGGCGCGCTCGACATCGAAAGCCGCAAGGACCGGATCAGCAGCACCACGGTCAACCTCGACGCCCGCCTGGACGCCGAGAAGAACCAGCCGGGGGTGGTCGACAAACTGACCCGCCAGACCGGGCCGCTCAAGGACAAGCTACAGGCCAAGGCCGAAGGCAGTTTCGACAAGCACCGCGGGAAACTGGAAAACGTCGTCGACAAAGGCAGCGAACGCCTGGTAGCGGCCAAGGACAACCTGGTGGACAAGGCCCAGACCGCCAAGGAACGCCTGGGCGAGAAGTTCACCCGCAGCGGCAGCTATGACGTCAACCCGGAACCCAAGGGCGCTTTCGGCCGTGGCGTCGACAAGGCCAAGGGTTACCTCGCCGACAAGACCGAAGCCCTGGGCGATCGCCTCTCCGGGCTCAAGCAGCGGGTCTGGCCGAAAACCAGCGACAGCTACGCGGTCAGCGAGAAGACCACGCCCGGAGCCAAAGTGGCCAACACCGCCGAAGGCGTGCTGTTCGGCGACAAGAGCGGCAACACCTCCTACACCCCGACCCTGAACCTGAACGTCAGCCGGCAGAGCAAGGACAGCGTGGCCCAGGCTTCGGGCATCAGCGCCAGCCAGGGTGTGAACCTGCGCGTGTCCGGCGACACCCACCTGAGCGGCGCGCGGATCAGCGCCAGCGAAGGCCGGGTCGATCTCGGCGGCTCGACCGTCACCAGCACTGCGCTGGCCGGCTCGGACTACCGCGCCGACGTGGGCCTGAATGTATCGAAATCGCCACTCAACCTGGCCCTAGGGGCCAAGGACGAGCTGACCCGCAAACAGGACGACGCGACCCGCCAGGATCAATCGTCCAACCTCGGCCTGCTGCGCACCGGCGGTCATAACGACAGCCAGCTGTTGCAGGCCGGCATCGATCAAAAGACGCCATGAGGTAACGCGTCGTGAAGCAAGGCCCTCACGTACCCTGCGTGTCGTGAGGGCGCAACCCCCCGGTAAAGGCTGCCCTGCGCAACGGGGCAGCCTTTATCGCTTCCAGGGAAAGTGCATCAAGGGCTCAACATCTGCTTACCCTTTACATCGCTGGATACTCATTCCTACTTCAAACTGAAAAACCGTTGTAATCCGATACCGTCTTTCATGTAAGAACTGCCTTATTGTCCCCATACTCGCCTTAACCCGCATATATCCACCCCCTGCCCTGCGCTAAGGTCCAGCCTGAAGTTTATTCACACGGGTTTGACCATGAGTTCTGTTTTCATTATCGACGACCATCCTGTAATTCGACTGGCCATCCGCATGTTGCTGGAACATGAGGGTTATAAGATCGTCGGCGAAACCGATAATGGCGTCGATGCCTTGCAGATGGTCCGCGACAGCATGCCCGACCTGATCGTGCTCGACATCAGCATCCCCAAGCTCGACGGGCTGGAACTGCTGTTGCGCTTCGCGGCGCTGGACAAGTCCCTGCGGGTGCTGGTGCTGACGGCGCAATCGCCGGCCCTGTTCGCCGCGCGCTGCATGCAGGCCGGGGCTTGCGGCTATGTATGCAAACAGGAGGACCTGAGCGAAGTGCTCAGCGCCATGAAGGCCGTGCTGTGCGGATACAACTACTTCCCCAGCCATGCCTTGCAGAAACCCCGTCCGGATAAAACGTCGAACAGCGAACTGAATCGCCTGATGTTGCTCAGTGATCGGGAACTCATGGTGTTGCAACTTTTTGCCAAGGGCAGCACCAGCACACAAATAGCCAACAGCATCTTTCTCAGTGGCAAGACCGTCAGCACTTATAAAAAAAGAATCATGCATAAACTTCACGCCCATTCCATGGCAGAACTTATCGAACTGGCACAACGTCACGAACTGGTATGAGCAACAGGATATTCCAATACATTCCTTATTACGGATCGCTGCTGAGCCTAATACTTTCGGCGGGGCTGTTTTGCGGCCCGCTCGCCGCCGGGCAAATCCTGTTCGCCGGCCTATCGCTGCTGGCATCCCTCGGCACAATCGCCTGGTTGCACCGGCGCCTGCTCCGCCAGCGACAGGTCGCGCTGGGCCTCGAGGAACAGCTCGAACGGCTGCAAGGCTGGTTCGAGGGCATGCCTCATCCGGCCTTTCTGCGCGATCGCCAGGGCGTGCTGCAACAGTGCAACGCCAGCTACCTGGAACACTTCGCCACGCAGCGCGCCGACGTCATCGGCCAGAGCGTACTGCAGGGGCCGCTGGAGGATCCGGAACAAGCCCGGGAGTATCACGCCGACTATATGCGGGTGATCGCCCAGGAGCAGGCGCTGCAGCTTGAGCGGCCGCTGCGCGTCAACGGGCGGGAACTCACCGTGCGGCACTGGGTGGCGCCCTGCCGGGATTCGCGCGGACAGGTCCGGGGCATTGTCGGTGGCTGGGTCGACATCACCCGGCAGCGGCAACACGCCGACCGCCTCGAAGCCGCCAGGCAACAGGCGGAAGCGGCCAGCCAGGCAAAAACGGCGTTCCTGGCCAGCACCGGCCACGAACTGCGCAGCCCGGCGAAGGCCTTGGCAGGGCTGCTGGAGCAGGTCCTGCAAGGCGCCGCGGACCCGCCGGCGCAACAACCGCTGCTCGCAAGGGCTTATCGTACGGTCCGGCAGATGCAGGTCCTGATCGACGATACCCTGGACACCGCTCGCGTCGAATCGGGACGCCTGGCGCTGACGCCCGAATGGCTGGACCCGCAGCGGCTGGTCGAAGCCATCCTCGGCGAATTCGCCGACCAGGCCCGGGAGAAAAACCTCAAGCTGCTGCCGGCCTTCTCCTGCGACGCCGAGCCCCTCGAGGTGCTGCTCGATCCGCGGCGCTTCAGACAGATTCTCGGCCACCTGCTGAGCAATGCGATCCGGTTCACCGAGCAGGGGCAGATCAAGGTCCGGCTCGACCTGCAGCGCGCCACGCCACAACAGCTGCAACTGACGCTACGGGTGACCGACAGTGGTATCGGCATCGACGAGCAGGCGCCAGCGCAATTGGGCGAGCCCAGCGGCGAGGCCAACCCGCTGCCGAAACCCGAGGGGCCGGGGCCAGGACTGGGGCTGCGCCTCTGTCGCCACCTCTGCGAACTCATGCAAGGCACCCTGCATCTGGCCAGCCAACCGGGGATAGGTACGGAAGCCCGGGTGCAGTTGCCACTGGCCTGCCGGCCTCGACGAACGCCTGCAGCCCCCGCCGAGCCCCCCACTGCTCGCGCAGCCGATACCTCGCACGGCCTGATCGACGGCCAGCCGGCGAACCTGGGCCAGCCGCCGGCCGACCTGCAAGCGCAGCCCTGGCACAACGCATTCAGCCTGAAGGCGCTGCACAGCCTGTCCCGGGGCAAACCGCAGTTCCGCCTGCGGATCCTCAACGAGCTGCTGCGTTGCAGCTATCGGGATCGCCAGCAACTGCGCGAACTGTGCGACGCCCCCTCGATCCCGGCGCTGGCGGAGCTCGCCCACAAGATCAAGGGCTCGGCCCTGATGGTCCAGGCCAGGGCACTCGAAGCGCATTGCGCGGCCCTCGAACGGGCCTGCCAGGAAGAAGCGGACCTGCCCGATCTGCTGCAGCACGGCAGTGCCCTGGAACAGGCCATGCTGATGTTCGAGCGCGCCCTGGCGTGGCAACTGGAACAGCCGGACAGCCCGGGGACATCCTGACCACCGGCCGGTGCGGCGCTTCATGCACGGGCGACTTGTCAGAAAAATATCAAAAGGCCACTATCCTTTCCCTCGGTCCGGCCCCTCCCCGCCAACCGCCGTCCGGCAGTGGCCGACAGCGTCCCACGGACCGTGCGCCCAGGCACGATGCACCTGCCTTAACTATGCTGAAACGTTGAATTGCGCATCACGCGCCCCTGGAGAGAGCTGCAATGCCGAGCACGCTGCCGTTCGAAAAACGCCGATTCCCTCTCCATGTGCATATCAGCGTGATGTTCACCTGCCTGCTCCTGCTGACCGGCATCGTGCTGGGCATTTTCAACTATCAGCAAACCACCCGCATCATCCTCTCCAGCAGCGAAAAACTGTTCCAGCGCATCGAGCAGGACGTGCAGCTGGACTTGAAAGCCACCTACGAACCGATCCGCCACTTGCTCAGCCTGCTGGTGGACAACCCCGCCGTGCACGGCGCCGACCTCGACCAACGACTGGCGCTGCTCGAGCCTTTCGCGCAGTCGCTCAAGGACAACACCGAGCTGGCGTCCCTCTATGTCGGGTATGCCAACGGTGATTTCTTCATGGTCCGGCCCCTGCGCACCCAGTCCCTGAAAGTCGCTCGCCAGGCCCCCGAGGCCGCGGCCTATGAGGTCTGGAGCATCGAGCGCCACCACGGCAGCGGCCAGGCGCATTCGCAATCGCTGTTCTATGACGCCAGCCTCGCCCTCCTCGGCCGCCGCGACAACACCGCGGAAACCTACGATCCGACGGCCCGCAACTGGTTTGCCGACGCCCAGGCCGGAACCGACCAGATCACCACGCAGCCCTATGTGTTTTTCTCCACCCGCAACGTCGGCACCACCCTCGCCCGACGCAGCGACGCTGGCGCGGTCATGGGCGCCGACCTGACCCTGGAACAACTGTCGGCCACCCTGGCCAAGCACCGGGTCACGCCCAGCACCGAGATCGCCCTGGTGGATGGCGACGGCAATGCGGTGGCCTACCCCGATGCCCGCCGCCTGATCGTCGAGGCCCAGAGTGCCCGGCTGATCCGCGCCAACGACCTGAACCCGGCGCTCGACGCGTTGCTCCAGGGCAAGGCCCGGGGCAATCGTCTGCGGCTCGCGGAGCGCCAGTGGATCGTTGCCAGCAGCCATCTGCAGGAAGGCGGCCCGCAGGGGTTGCAACTGGCACTGCTGGTGCCCGAGGACGAGTTGCTGGTGGATGCCTATCGCCTGCGCTGGCAAGGGGCGCTGATCACCCTGGGCATTCTGTTGCTGTGCCTGCCGCTCGGCTG
The DNA here is from genome assembly GCF_000931465.1 of Pseudomonas sp. MRSN 12121. Lineage (NCBI taxonomy): Bacteria > Pseudomonadati > Pseudomonadota > Gammaproteobacteria > Pseudomonadales > Pseudomonadaceae > Pseudomonas > Pseudomonas sp. MRSN 12121. The sequence goes on from NZ_CP010892.1 coordinate 4,923,864, forward strand.
GTTGACCTCGCGCGCGCTGGTCAGGCCGTTGCGCGCCCTGGTGCAGGAAGCCGACGCCATCCGCAGCTTCGACTTCGACTACCCCTTGACCCGTCGCTCGCCCGTGCTGGAAGTCGACCAGTTGAGCCTGTCGATGGCGCGCATGAAGGACACCCTCGCCAGCTTTTTCGAGATCACCGCCAGCCTGTCCGCGGAAACCCGCTTCGAACCGCTGCTGGAACGGGTGCTGTCCGAAACCGTGAAGATCGGCCAGGCCCAGGCCGGGCTGATCTACCTGCGGGAAAACGAAGGCACGGGCCTGGAGCCCTACGGCCTGATCGTCGCCGATGAGGTTCGCGACCTGCGGGCATTCGACATCCAGGCCCGGGATCCCCGGGACGACACCGGCCCGGACTGGCTGCGCCAATTGAGCGACAGCGAGAACGTGGTCACCACCCTGGGGTTCGAGCAGGCCGCCGACCTGCAAAGCGTGCTGCTGGCGATGAACTGCCCCAGCGTGCACCTGATCGGCATCCGCCTGCACAATCGCCACGACGAAACCGTCGGCATCCTCGTCCTGCTCCTGGCCGACAGCGGCCAGGAGCAGGACCTGGACAAGCTGCGCCCGGACCGCATCGCGTTCCTGCAGGCGGTTTCCGGCGCCGCGGCGGTGAGCATCGAAAGCCAGCGCCTGCAGAACCGGCAAAAGCAATTGCTCGACTCGTTCATCCAGTTGCTGGCCGGCGCGATCGATGCCAAGAGCCCCTACACCGGCGGACATTGCCAGCGAGTCCCGGCCCTGACCCTGATGCTCGCCCAGGCCGCGGCGGCCAGCCAGAAACCGGCGTTCAGCGCCTACCACCCCACCGAGGACGAATGGGAGGCGCTGCACATCGCCGCCTGGCTACACGACTGCGGCAAGGTCACCACCCCCGAATACGTGGTGGACAAGGCCACCAAGCTGGAAACCCTGAATGACCGCATCCACGAGGTCCGCACCCGCTTCGAGGTGCTCAAGCGCGATGTCTGGATCGACTATTGGCAGGCGCGCGCCGAGGGTGGCGACGAACCGTCCCTGGCGGCGGCCCGCGACGCCGAGCTGGCCGCGCTGGACGACGACTTCGCCTTTATCGCTCGCTGCAACCTGGGCGGCGAGACCATGGCCGAGGCCGACCTGCAACGGCTGGACCGGGTGGCCCGGCGGACCTGGAGCCGGACGCTGGACGATCGCCTGGGCGTGTCCTGGGAAGAAAACCGCCGCCAGGAACGCACGCCCGCGCCGACCTTGCCCGTCACTGAACAGCTGCTGGCCGACAAGCCCGAACACCTGATCCAGCGCGACCCCGCCGAACTGATCCCGGAGGACAACCCCTGGGGCTTCAAGCTCGATGTGCCGGCCTGCAAGTACAACCGCGGCGAGCTGTACAACCTGAGCATCAGCCGGGGCACCCTGACCCGCGAAGAGCGCTACGTGATCAACCATCACATGGTGCAGACCATCCTGATGCTCAGCCGCCTGCCCTTCCCCAGCCACTTGAACACCATCGCCGAGATCGCCGGCGGCCACCACGAGAAAATGGACGGCACCGGCTACCCCAAAAAACTGAAGCGCGAGCAGATGAGCCTGCCGGCGCGGATGATCGCCATCGCCGATATCTTCGAAGCGCTGACGGCCGCGGACCGCCCCTACAAGAAGGGCAAGACCCTGAGCGAAGCGCTGGGCATCATGGCGACCATGTGCCGCAGTGCCCATATCGATCCGGAGCTGTTCGAGCTGTTTATCCAGAGCAGGATCTACCAGCAGTACGCCGAGCGGTTCATGGAACCGCAGCAGATCGATGAAATAGACCCCGAGGGCTTGCTGGACAAGGCCGGGCTCAGGGTCTGAAGGGGTTCAGCAAGCGCTCAGGCGCAGGAAGATCGCCGCCAGCCGTTCGATGCCGGCCTGGTCTTCGAGGGTGAACCGGGCCAGCTTCGGGCTGTCCAGGTCCAGCACGCCGATCAGCCGGCCGTCCTTGACCAGCGGCACCACCAACTCGCTGTTGGACGCACTGTCGCAGGCGATATGCCCGGGGAACGCATGCACATCCTCGACCCGCTGGGTCTGCCGACTCGCCGCGGCCGCCCCGCACACGCCACGCCCGAAGGGAATGCGCACGCAGGCGATCTGGCCCTGGAACGGCCCGAGCACCAGTTCCTCGTTGCGGTTGAGGTAGAAACCGGCCCAGTTCAGGTCGTCCAGCTGGTTGAAGAGGAACGCCGAGAACTGCGCCGCGTTGGCGATGAAATCGCGCTCGTCGGCCAGCAGCGACTCCAGCTGGGCGCACAGCAAGGCATAGCCGTCCAGGCCCTTGCCCGTGTTCTGCAGATCGATCATGGTTTTTGCTCCAGCAACTGCAAGCCGACCCAGTAGCGGGCGAACTGATACGCGCAACGACCGTTGCGATTGCCGCGGCCGGTGGCCCAGCGCACGGCGAGGATGTCCAGGGCTTCGTCCCGTTGCCATTGCAGGCCGGCCTTTTTCCCCAACTCGCCGATCCAGTGTTCGACCACGTTCAGGTAATGCTCCTGGGTGAATGGATAGAACGACAGCCACAGGCCAAAACGGTCCGACAGGGCAATCTTGTCTTCCACCGCCTCGCTCGGGTGCAGCTCGCCGTCGACGCGCTTCCAGTTCTCGTTGTCGCTTTCCTTCTCGGGCACCAGGTGCCGGCGGTTCGACGTGGCGTACAGCAGCACGTTATCCGGCGCCTGCTCCAGCGAACCGTCGAGCACGCTCTTGAGCACCCGGTAGTCGCCCTCGCCCGACTCGAACGACAGGTCGTCGCAGAACAGCACGAAGCGCTGCGGCAGCTTGATCAGTTGCTCCACCACCCGCGGCAGGTCGGCCAGGTGATCGCGTTCGATTTCGATCAGGCGCAGGCCCTGCCCGGCGTATTCGGCCAGCAGCGCCCGGACCAGGGACGATTTGCCGGTGCCGCGCGAACCCCACAGCAAGGCGTGGTTGGCCGGCAGGCCGTCGAGAAACTGCCGGGTATTGCGCCCCAGTTGCTCGCGCTGGTTATCGACGCCGATCAGGTCGGACAGGCGCATATCCAGGCTGACCTCCAGCGGCAGCAGAAAACCGCTGCGGCCTTCGCGCTGCCAGCGCGCGGCCAGGCACCGGGTCCAGTCGATGTCTTGTCGCGGCGTGGGCAGCAACGGCTCGATACGCGCCAGAACCGCATCGGCGCGTTCAAGAAAAGCATTCAATCGAGATTCCACGACTTCTCCTCGGGCAGGTTCACGGTAATGATGTCGCACTCAGACGAAACGACCCTCGATGCGTCCGGTCTACCGCAAGCGAACGGCGCCGGTCCGTGCCGGCCCGTACTGATGATCAGCTATGCTTGCCCAGCGAAGGGAAACGGAAATTGGCTCGACACCCCATGGACATCAAATTCACCAACCGCCTGTCTTACAAGCAAGCCAGGCTCACCGTGCTGGTCGGTTTTGTCCTGGCGACGGCGCTCAGTCTGGTGCAGATCGGCATCGATTATGCCAGTGAAGACGCCTCCATCAACCGTGAAATCAACGCCCTCCTGGAAATCAGCCACAATCCGGCCTCGCGTATCGCCTACAACATCGATGCCGAACTCGCCCAGGAACTCACCCTCGGGCTGCTGCGCTCGCCCGCGATCATCGGCGCCCGGCTGATCGACAACAACGACACCCTGCTGGCCAATGTCTCCCGGCCGCCCCAGCAAAGCCCCTACCGGATGCTCAGCGACTTCCTGTTCGGCGCCAAGCGCGAGTTCCAGGACCGTCTGTACCTCGACCACCTGCCCTCCGAATCCCTCGGCGTGCTGCACCTGGAAGTCGACACCTATGCGTTCGGCAGCCGCTTCCTGCGCCGCGCCGAGATCACCCTGCTCAATGGTTTCGTCCGCAGCCTGATCCTGACCGGGCTACTCCTGGCGCTGTTCTACGTGATGCTGACCAAGCCCCTGGTCGGGGTCATCCGCGAACTCAGCGGGCGCGATCCGCGCAGCCCCGACCAGCCGCGGCTGGACTTCCCGCCCAACCACGAACAGGACGAGATCGGGGTGCTGGTCAAGGTCGCCAACCAGCAGTTCGACAACATGGCCACCGAAATCCAGCAGCGACGCAACGCCGAGAACCGCCTGACCGATTACCTCGGTCAGCTGGAAAACATCGTTTCGGCGCGCACCACCGAGCTCAAGGCGATCAACGACCGCCTGAGCCAGTCCAACGAAGAGCTGGAAATCGCCCGTAGCACCGCCCTCGACATGGCCCAGGCGCGGGCCGCGTTCCTGGCCAACATGAGCCATGAGATCCGCACGCCGCTCAACGGCCTGCTGGGCATGATCGCCCTGTCGCTGGACAGCCCGCTGAACGCCGAGCAGCGCCAACAGCTGTCCATCGCCCACGACTCGGGCAAGGTGCTGGTGGAATTGCTCAACGATATTCTCGACATGTCCAAGTTCGACGCCGGCCAGTTGGAACTGGAGCGCATCCCCTTCGATCTCGGGGTGCTGGTGGAAGACACCGCCAACCTGCTGTCGCAGAATGCGGCGCCGAGCGTCGAGCTGGCCTGCCTGATCGCGCCGGACTTCCCGGCGCTGGTGCTCGGCGACCCCACGCGCGTGCGGCAGATCGTCAGCAACCTGCTGTCCAACGCCCTCAAGTTCACCCGCTTCGGCCGGGTCGATGTGCGCCTGCGCGCACTCGACGACGGGGTCAGGATCGAGGTCTGCGACACCGGCATCGGTATCGCCCGCGAGGCCCAGGTGAAAATCTTCCAGCCCTATACCCAGGCGGGCGCCGGGATCACCCGGCAATACGGCGGCACCGGCCTGGGCCTGGCGCTCACCTACAACCTCTGCGAGGCCATGCAGGGCCGGCTAAGCATCAGCTCGGAAGTCGGCTTCGGCAGCCAGTTCTGCGCCGACCTGCCGCTGCCCTGCCATGCCCCCGCCGTCGCCCCGCCGCCCCTGCGCGGCCAGGTGCTGGCCATTACCGCCGAAAGCAGCGGCCTGGCTGAATTGCTGAGCGTGCAGTTGCCGGCCTGGGGGCTGGAATACCGGCGCTTCGACCTCGGCGAATCACTGGTCGGGCTCACGCCGGACCTGCTGATCACCGACTGCCCCGAGTGCCTGTTCGGCCTGCGCCCGACCCTGGCCGCGCCGATCCTGCTGGTCACCGCCTATGGCAGCTTCCTGCCCAGCGAAGAAGCCAGCGCCCTGGCGCCCCTGCAGCAACAGGCCCGGCCGCTGGCGCGCAACGCCCTGTACCAGACCCTGCGCCGGGCCCTGTCGGCCGAGACCGCGGTGATCAACGAGGCCCAGCTGGAAACCCTGGCCCCTCAGCGACGCGCCTTCATCCTGCTGGTGGAAGACAACCCAGTGAACCAGCTGGTGGCCAAAGGCATGTTGAGCAAACTGGGCTGCGAAGTGACGGTCGCCTCCCAAGGCGCGGAAGCCCTGGACGTGCTGGAGCACCAACATTTCGACCTGGTCCTGATGGACTGCAACATGCCGGTGATGGACGGCTACGAGGCCAGCCGGCAGATCCGCCGCAGCGGCCGCTGGCCGGACCTGCCAATCGTGGCCCTGACCGCCAATGCCATGCCCGAAGAGCGCGAACGCTGCCGGGCCGCGGGGATGAACGACTACCTGGCCAAGCCCTTCCGCCGGGAAGAACTGATCGCCCTGCTGGAGCTCTGGGTGCCGATTACGACAGCGCTTTGATCTGGGCCAGCAGGCGGTCCAGGCCATCGCGCAACTCATTCAAGCCATCGAGATCGACACCGCTGTCGCACAACAGCGCCGCCTTGAGTGGCGGCACCCGATCGCGCAGGGCCAGGCCGGCCGGCGTCAGGCTCAGGTGCACCTCGCGCTCGTCGCGCAACGAGCGCTGGCGCTGTACCCAGTGCAATTGTTCCAGGCGCTTGAGCAGCGGCGTCAGGGTGCCGGAGTCCAGCGCCAGGCGTTCCCCCAGCGCCTTGACCGTCGGCAGCTCGGGCGGGGTGGCCTGCCATTCCCAGAGCACCAGCATCACCAGGTACTGCGGATAGGTCAGCCCCAACTGATCGAGCATCGGCTTGTAGCCGCGCACCACGGCCCGCGAGGCGGCGTACAGCTTGAAGCACAGCTGACTGTCGAGTTTCAGCGAATCGGCGGACAAGTCGGTCATTTGAGCAGGGCTTCGATCTCGCGAGTCAGGTCCTGAGGCTTGGTGGCCGGGGCAAAACGCTTGACCAGCGAGCCGTCCTTGCCGATCAGGAACTTGGTGAAGTTCCACTTGATGCCCTGGGAACCCAGGACACCCGGTGCGCGTTTTTTCAGTTGCACGAACAGTGGGTGCGCCCCGGCGCCGTTGACCTCGATCTTCTTGAACAGCGGGAAGCTGACCCCGTAGTTCAGCTCGCAGAACTCGGAAATCGCCCCTTCGTTGCCCGGCTCCTGCTTGCCGAACTGGTTGCAGGGAAAGCCCAGGACCACCAGACCCTGGTCCTTGTAGGTCTGCCACAGTTCTTCCAGGCCCTTGTACTGCGGGGTGAAACCGCACTTGCTCGCGGTGTTGACCACCAGCACCGCCTTGCCGGCGAAGTCGGCCAGGGTTTTCTGCTCGCCCTTGATGGTAGTGCACGGAATGTTCAGCAGGGTATCGCTCATGGCACGGACTCCAGATCTGAGGTGCGCTAAAAATAGCGACCAATTAAATTGTGTGCAATCTAATTAACCGGAAAACGATTTCGCCCAATCGCCTTCCTGCCGCCCTACCCGCTCAACGCGGGACCAGGTCCAGGCATACCGAGTTGATGCAGTAACGCAGGCCGGTCGGCGGCGGGCCGTCCGGGAACACATGGCCCAGGTGCGCGTCGCATTTGGCGCAGACCACTTCGGTGCGGATCATGCCGTGGCTCAGGTCGCGGATCTCGACCATCGCGCTCGTGCCGATCGGCTCGTAGAAACTCGGCCAGCCGCAACCGGAATCGAACTTGGCCCGGGAGTCGAACAGCGGCGCCTCGCAGCAGATGCAGTGATACACGCCGTCCGTCTTGGTGGCGTTGTATTTACCCGAGAACGGCCGCTCGGTGCCTTTGAGGCGGCAGACGTTGTACTGCTCCGGATCGAGCATCGCGCGCCATTCTTCAAGGGTTTTTTCCAGCTTTTCCATGGTCCCTCCTCTGCAACTGAAAAAGCCCGATCTGTATCTTTTCCACGGATCGGACGGCACGTATGATTGCGCCTCGTTAGACGCCAGTCTGGCAGCCGTATTACGCGCGTTCAAACGGATTTTTCCAGTGCGAACCCAGGCTCTCAGGCCTGTGTACAACGCAGGATTCCCAGCACGGCCCTTCATCCGCCGCCTGGATCGTTCATTTTCGGGAACACATCGCCATGCAGGTCAGCAAATCGAACAAGCTCGCCAACGTCTGTTATGACATTCGCGGCCCAGTGCTCAAGCACGCCAAACGCCTGGAAGAGGAAGGCCAACGCATCCTCAAGCTGAACATCGGCAACCCGGCGCCATTTGGTTTCGAAGCGCCGGACGAAATTCTCCAGGATGTGATCCGCAACCTGCCGACCGCGCAAGGCTACAGCGACTCCAAGGGCCTGTTCAGCGCGCGCAAGGCCGTCATGCAGTACTACCAGCAAAAGCAGGTGGAAGGCGTCGGCATCGAAGACATCTACCTGGGCAACGGCGTTTCCGAACTGATCGTCATGGCCATGCAGGCCTTGCTCAACAATGGCGACGAAGTGCTGGTCCCGGCGCCTGACTATCCGCTGTGGACCGCGGCCGTGAGCCTGGCCGGCGGCAACCCGGTGCACTACCTGTGCGACGAGCAGGCCAACTGGTGGCCGGACATCGCCGACATCAAGGCCAAGATCACCCCGAACACCAAGGCCCTGGTGATCATCAACCCGAACAACCCGACCGGCGCGGTATACCCCAAGGCCGTGTTGCTGGAGATGCTCGAACTGGCCCGCCAGCACAACCTGGTGGTGTTCTCCGACGAGATCTACGACAAGATCCTCTACGACGACGCCGTGCACGTGTGCACCGCCTCCCTGGCGCCGGACCTGCTGTGCCTGACCTTCAACGGCCTGTCCAAGTCCTACCGCGTGGCCGGCTTCCGCTCCGGCTGGGTGGTCATTTCCGGGCCGAAGCACCACGCCCAGAGCTACATCGAAGGCATCGACATGCTGGCCAACATGCGCCTGTGCGCCAACGTGCCGAGCCAGCACGCCATTCAAACCGCGCTGGGCGGCTACCAGAGCATCAATGACCTGGTGCTGCCGCCGGGCCGCCTGCTGGAGCAGCGCAACCGCACCTGGGAACTGCTCAACGACATCCCCGGGGTCAGCTGCGTCAAGCCCATGGGCGCACTGTATGCCTTCCCCAGGATCGACCCGAAGGTCTGCCCGATCCATAACGACGAGAAGTTCGTCCTCGACCTGCTGCTCTCGGAAAAGTTGCTGGTGGTCCAGGGCACGGCCTTCAACTGGCCATGGCCCGACCACTTCCGCGTCGTGACCCTGCCCCGGGTGGACGACCTGGAACAGGCGATCGGCCGTATCGGCAGCTTCCTCAAGTCATACCGCCAGTAAGCCTGGCAACGCGGTGCGGCCGGTCCCGGTCGCACCGCGATTAATTCAGCAACACATCTGCACTCCCGGCGACACCTTCCCTTCTGTATCTTTGCCTGACGCCCGGCGATCGTTCGCCAGGCGCCGGGCTCTCGCCCGTTGCCTTCCCGACCCGCGAAAGAAAGCTCCTGCACGCGCCTGGAACCAGCCGACAGGACACAGTTTGAAATAGTCACCCGGTTGAATAGGCCGTTGCCGCACCTTATATACCCCGCAGAACGCTACATCTTTAGCATGAGGAGATTTCTACAACCATGATGCGCATCCTGCTGTTCTTGGCCACTAACCTGGCGGTCGTGCTGATTGCCAGCATCACCCTGAGCCTTTTCGGCTTCAACGGGTTCATGGCGGCCAATGGGGTTGACCTCAACCTCAATCAGCTGCTGGTTTTCTGTGCGGTCTTTGGTTTCGCCGGTTCCCTGTTCTCGCTGTTCATCTCCAAGTGGATGGCGAAAATGAGCACCAGCACCCAGATCATTACCCAGCCTCGCACTCGTCATGAGCAATGGCTGCTGCAAACCGTCGAGCAACTGTCCCGCGAAGCCGGGATCAAGATGCCCGAAGTCGGCATTTTCCCTGCCTACGAGGCCAACGCCTTCGCCACCGGCTGGAACAAGAACGACGCGCTGGTAGCGGTCAGCCAGGGCCTGCTCGAGCGTTTCTCGCCCGATGAAGTGAAAGCCGTGCTGGCCCACGAGATCGGCCACGTGGCCAACGGCGACATGGTCACCCTGGCGCTGGTCCAGGGCGTGGTGAACACCTTCGTGATGTTCTTCGCCCGGATCATCGGCAACTTCGTCGACAAGGTGATCTTCAAGAACGAAGAAGGCCAGGGCATCGCCTACTACATCGCGACCATCTTTGCCGAGCTGGTCCTGGGCTTCCTCGCCAGCGCGATCGTCATGTGGTTCTCGCGCAAGCGCGAATTCCGGGCCGACGAAGCCGGCGCACACTTGGCCGGCACCGCGGCGATGATCGGCGCTCTGCAACGCCTGCGTTCGGAACAGGGCCTGCCGGTGCACATGCCCGACACCCTGAACGCCTTCGGCATCAACGGTGGCCTGAAGCAGGGCCTGGCTCGCCTGTTCATGAGCCACCCACCGCTGGAAGAGCGTATCGACGCACTGCGTCGTCGCGGCTGAGAAAACTGACGAAACAAGAAAGGGCGACGCAAGTCGCCCTTTTTTATTGCCCGTCTGTTTGTCCGGAGCCTGCCGGCGCTCAGCGCGCCAGCAGGCGATAGACCCGCTCCTCGAGACGGGTGACGCCACCCTGGAGAAACTTCCAGCTTTCGCCCAGGATGTCCCGCTCCTCTTCTACCTGCAGTTGCCAGCGCGCGCCGAGCAAAGCCCGGACCTCGTCATCGAGCACTGCGAAAGGCGGCCCCGCCATCAGCGCCTGATCGTAATCCAGGGTAATCAGCAGTCCCTGGCACCCCGCCGGCAGGATCGCCCGCAGATGCGCCGCATATCGCTCGCGCATCGGCGGCGGCAAGGCAATCAACGCCGCCCGATCGTAGAGCGCCTGGCAGTCGGCTACATCGGCAGCCTGCAGGGCAAAGAAGTCGCCGCACCAGAGCTGGATCGGACCGTACTCGTAGACCTTGAACGCCCCTCGGAGGCTGACCTGGGGCTGCACCTGCTGCTCGCTGAAGAAGTCTTGGATGGCTTTCTCCGACAATTCGATACCCAGCACCTGATGCCCCTGCCCCGCCAGCCAGCCCAGGTCCAGGCTCTTGCCGCACAGCGGCACCAGCACCCGCGAATTCGCTGCCAGCCCCAGCTGCGACCAGTAACGCTGCAGGTAGGGATTGACCTCCGACAGATGGAAGCCGATCTGATTCTGTTCCCACCGCTTGTGCCAAAACTCCGGTTGCATAAATCACCTTGAAATTCGATCAGAATCCACAAGAACTTATATTAGATTTAGATCGATGATCTGATTGAAGATGGCGCATCTTAACGCTCAGGATCCTACCCATGTTCCCTAGCCTGTTCATCTCCCATGGCTCACCGATGCTCGCCCTGGAACCCGGCGCCAGCGGCCCGGCGCTCGCTCGCCTGGCGGCCGAGCTGCCACGGCCCAAGGCCATAGTGGTGGTGTCGGCCCATTGGGAAAGCCAGGACCTGCGGGTCGGCAGCAACCCGCACCCAGAGACCTGGCATGACTTCGGCGGCTTCCCCGCCGCACTGTTCGCCGTGCAGTACCCGGCCCCCGGCCAGCCCGAACTGGCGGCACAAGTAGCGCAGTTGCTGCGGGCCGATGGCTTGCCGGCGCAACTCGACGACCAGCGCCCGTTCGACCATGGAGTCTGGGTTCCGCTGTCGCTGATGTATCCACAGGCGGATATCCCGGTGGTCCAAGTTTCCCTGCCCAGCCGCATGGGCCCGGCCTTGCAGACCCGGGTCGGACACGCGCTGTCCGGCTTGCGGCAACAGGGCGTGCTGCTGATCGGCTCCGGCAGCATTACCCATAACCTGCGCGAACTGGACTGGCACGCCGGCCCGGAAAGCGTGGAGCCCTGGGCCAAAGCCTTTCGAGACTGGATGATCGAGAAACTCGCCGCCGACGATGAGCCGGCCCTGCATGACTATCGTCGCCAGGCGCCGCATGCCGTGCGCAGCCACCCCAGCGACGAACACCTGCTGCCGCTGTACTTTGCCCGGGGCGCCGGCGGCGACTTCAGCATCGCCCACCAAGGCTTCACCCTGGGTGCGCTGGGCATGGATATCTATCGCTTCGGCTGAGCCGTTCGCCGCCACCAGCAATTGAAGTAGCGCACGCCGGGCCCTCGCAGAAAACGCAGGGCAAAAAAATCCCCGCACCAGGCGGGGATTTTTTCGTTCAACCGATCAGCTCACGCCGATCAGTCTTCGCGATAACGACGCAGTTTCAGCTGCTTGCCGGCAACGCGAGTGTCCTTCAGCTTGGCCAGCAGACGCTCCAGGCCTTCCTCCGGCAGCTCTACCAGGCTGAAGCTGTCGCGCACCTGGATGCGACCGATGGCTTCGCGGGCCAGGCCGCCTTCGTTGAGGATGGCGCCCAGCAGGTTCTTCGCCGCGATACCGTCACGCGCGCCCAGCGCGGTACGGCAACGGGCACGGCCTTCGGCCAGAGGCATCGGTGCACGACGCTCGCGATCACCGCGATCCGGACGATCGCCACGCTCAGGACGGTCGCCACGCGGGGTGCTGTTCGGCACCAGCGGACGCTCCTTCTCGATCGCTGCCAGGTTCAGCGCCTGGCCGTTGGTGGCCTTGCGCAGCAGGGCCGCGGCCAGGGCGCGCGGGCTGCAACCGATATCGGCGGTCAGGCGATCCAACAGGTCACCGTGGGTCGATTCGGCTTCGGCAACCAGCGGCGCCAGGCTGTTGGTCAGCTTCTTGATGCGCGCATCGAGAACGGCCTGGGCGTCCGGCAGGCGAACCTCGGCCACCTTCTGCCCAGTCACACGCTCGATCACTTGCAGCATGCGGCGCTCACGCGGAGTCACCAGCAGCAGCGCGCGACCTTCGCGACCGGCACGGCCGGTACGGCCGATACGGTGCACGTAGGATTCCGGGTCGTACGGCATGTCCACGTTGAATACGTGGGTGATGCGCGGTACGTCCAGGCCACGGGCGGCCACGTCGGTCGCCACAACGATGTCCAGGCGGCCATCCTTGAGGGAGTCGATCACACGCTCACGCTGGTTCTGGGCGATGTCGCCGTTCAGCGCAGCGGCTTTGTAGCCTTTGGCTTCCAGGGCACTGGCCAGGTCCAGGGTCGCTTGCTTGGTGCGCACGAACATGATCAGGGCGTCGAAGTCTTCCACTTCCAGCAGGCTGAGCACGGCGGAAGTCTTCTGGTCGGCGTGAACCAGCAGGTGAGCCTGCTCGATCGCGGTGACGGTCTGGGTCTTGCTCTGGATCTTGACGTGTTTCGGGTCCTTCAGGTGACGCTCGGCGATCGCGCGGATCGACTGCGGCAGGGTGGCCGAGAACAGGACGGTCTGGCGGGACTCCGGCATGGCCTTGAAGATCACTTCCAGGTCATCCATGAAGCCCAGCTTGAGCATTTCGTCGGCTTCGTCGAGAACCAGGTGGTTCACGGTCGCCAGGACTTTTTCGTCGCGACGCAGGTGGTCGCACAGACGGCCCGGAGTGGCGACAACGATCTGTGCACCATTCCGGATTGCTTTCAGTTGTGGGCCCATCGGCGCGCCGCCGTAGACAGCCACAACAGTTACGCCCGGCATCTGCTTGGCGTAGGTTTCGAAAGCGGTTGCAACTTGCAGCGCCAACTCACGGGTTGGGGCCAGGATCAGAGCTTGCGGCTCGCGCTTGGACGGATCGATGCGGTGCAGGATAGGCAGGGCGAACGCGGCGGTCTTACCGGTACCGGTTTGCGCCTGGCCAATCATATCGTGACCGGCGAGGATGATCGGGATCGACTGCTGCTGAATGGCCGAAGGCTCTTCATAGCCGGTAGCGACTACTGCAGCGACAATATTGGGATGAAGTTCAAGAGCGGCGAAGCCGCCGATTTCCTGGGTCATGGGTCTGCCTCTAAGTGCATCCGCAAAGACCCATGCTCCAAAGCTGCGCATGCCGTGTAAGACTCAAGAGTCACCCTGGCAGCTTTGTCGGCGGGGATTTGCGAAAACGATTGAAAGAAATGAACGTCAAGGATAGTCCGCGCAGCGGACAAGCAGCCGAAGCTGACTTCGGGGAATTGCATCACCTAAACGAGGCCCGGTTAAAGGCCGGCGCGCACTATACCGGAATTACTCAAAAAAGGGAGTTTTTTTTATCGGAAAAACCCGCTGAACGCCTAGCTGTCACAGGCTTTGCGGATCATCCGGCAAAGGTCTATTTTGCACAGGCCCATGCCTGTCGGGGGGATGAAGCTTAAACGGTTCACCTTGCCAGTCCGACACCGTCGGCCCGAGCCCCTCACCACCGTCCGAGGAAATGCTCCCATGAGTCAGCCCAGTGGCAGTCGCGTCAGCCGTGAACAGCGTGGTCATCTCTTCCTCATCGGCCTGGACCGGGTCGCCAAGCGCAATGCCTTCGACCTGCAACTGCTCGACCAGCTCAGCCTGGCCTACGGCGAGTTCGAGGCCAACGCCGAGGCCCGGGTCGCGGTGGTGTTCGGCCACGGCGAGCATTTCACCGCCGGGCTCGACCTGGCCAATGTCGGCGCCAGGCTGGCCGAAGGCTGGCAGGCACCGGCCGGGGGCTGCGACCCCTGGGGCGTGTTCGCCGGACCGCGGGTCAGCAAGCCGGTCATAGTCGCCGTGCAGGGCTACTGCCTGACCATTGGCATCGAGCTGATGCTGGCGGCGGACATCAACCTATGTGCCAGCAATACCCGCTTCGCCCAGCTGGAAGTACAGCGCGGCATCTTTCCCTTTGGTGGCGCGACCCTGCGCCTGCACCAGATCGCCGGTTGGGGCAATGCCATGCGCTGGCTGCTCACCGGCGATGAATTCGACGCCCATGAAGCCTTGCGCCTGGGGCTGGTGCAGGAAGTGATGGCCAGCGAGGACTTGCTGCCGCGGGCCTTGGCGCTCGCGGAGCGGATCGCGCGCCAGGCGCCGCTGGGCGTCCAGGCGACCCTGATGTCGGCCCGCCAGGCCCGGCTCGAAGGGGAAACCGCGGCAGCCCGGGGCTTGCCACCGCTGGTGAAGAAGCTGTTGACCAGCGAAGACGCCAAGGAGGGCGTGCGCGCGATGATCGAAAAACGGCCGGGGGTGTTCAAGGGGCATTGAGCCGTGAATGTGAGGCCCTATCGCGGGCAAGCCTCGCTCCTATAGGCCACACCATCCTGTAGGAGCGAGGCTTGCCCGCGATCCGCGAAGCGGCCAACCCACTCAAGTCGCCGGCCGGATGCACTTGATCAATGACTGCAACGAATACCCCAGGCGCGGCGCCAGCGCCTCGGCCCGGGCGCACAGGCCGGCCATATCCAGGTCCTGATCCAGATCGGACGGCACGATCAAAATCACGTTGCCCTCCTTCACCGGCAGCTCCCAGTAATGCCGATGGTAGAGCCCGCGCAGCAAGGCCGCGCCCAGCGGCTTGCCGTCGTCGGTGGCCCATTGGTTGATCACCAGCCAGCCGCCGGGGTTGAGGCGCTTCTGGCAATTTTCCAGGAAGCCCCAGGCCAGGTGCCCGACACCCGGCCCGACGTCAGTGTAGAGGTCGACGAAAATCAGGTCCGCCGGCTCGGCGCTGTCCAGCAATTCGAGCGCATCGCCGACCCGGATATATAGACGCGGATCGTCGTCCAGCCCCAGGTATTCGATGGCCAGGCGCGGTACGTCCGGGCGCAGCTCGATGGCCTCGACATCTTCCAGCGGCAGGAACTTCAGGCAGGCCTGGGTCAGGGTGCCGGCGCCCAGGCCGAGAAACAGCGCGCTTTCAGGCTGTTCATGGCACAACGCGCCGATCAGCATCGCGCGGGTGTAGTCATACTCCAGCCAGCTCGGGTCGGCGGTGAACACACAGCTCTGCTCGATGGCATCGCCAAATTCGAGGAAGCGGTAATCCGCCACTTCCAGGACCCGGATCATGCCGAACTCATCGTGCACTTCGGCGAGCAGACGCTCGACGCGCTCCTCAGTCATCTCTTCTCCTAGCCGCGACGGGGCTCAACCTCGCCATCGCGATAAACCGGCCGCTCGGCGCCGAGCGGGAAAGGCGCGATTGTCCGCGAACCGGCGGGAACAGGTCACGCACTAATTGCTGATAACATGCCAGCCCGATCTCAAAACACCCGAGTCCACGATGAGCCAACCCTGGAGTCCTGACAGCTGGCGCGCCCTGCCGATCCAGCAACAACCCGCCTACCCCGATGCTGCCCACCTGTTGCAGGTCGAACAGACCCTGGCCAGCTATCCGCCACTGGTGTTCGCCGGCGAAGCCCGGGAGTTGCGCCGCCAGTTCGCCGAGGTGACCCAGGGCCGTGCCTTTCTGCTGCAGGGCGGCGATTGCGCCGAGAGCTTCGCCGAGTTCTCCGCGGCGAAGATCCGCGACACGTTCAAGGTCCTGCTGCAAATGGCTATCGTCATGACCTTTGCCGCCGGCTGCCCGGTGGTCAAGGTCGGGCGCATGGCCGGACAGTTCGCCAAGCCACGTTCTGCCAACGACGAAACCATTAACGGCGTGACCCTGCCGGCCTATCGCGGCGACATCGTCAACGGCATAGGTTTCGATGCCCAGAGCCGCGTGCCGGACCCGGACCGCCTGCTGCAGTCCTACCACCAGGCCACCGCCACCCTGAACCTGCTGCGTGCCTTTGCCCAGGGGGGCTTTGCCGACCTGCACCAGGTGCACAAATGGAACCTGGACTTCATCGCCAACTCGGCCCTGGCCGAGAAGTACAGCCAGCTGGCCGACCGTATCGACGAGACCCTGGCCTTCATGCGCGCCTGCGGCATGGACAGTTCGCCGCAACTGCGCGAGACCAGCTTCTTCACCGCCCACGAGGCGCTGCTGCTCAACTATGAAGAAGCCTTTGTCCGTCGCGACAGCCTGACCAACGACTACTACGACTGTTCGGCGCACATGCTGTGGATCGGCGACCGTACCCGCCAGCTCGACGGCGCCCATGTGGAGTTCCTGCGCGGGGTGAACAACCCGATCGGGGTCAAGGTCGGACCGAGCATGGACAGCGAGGAACTGATCCGCCTGATCGACATCCTCAACCCGGCCAACGATCCGGGCCGCCTCAACCTGATCGTGCGCATGGGCGCGAACAAGGTCGGCGACCACCTGCCGCGGTTGATCCGCGCGGTGGAGCGCGAAGGCAAGCAGGTGCTGTGGAGTTCCGATCCGATGCACGGCAACACCATCAAGGCCAGCAGCGGCTACAAGACCCGGGACTTCGCGCAGATCCTCACCGAGGTGAAGGAGTTCTTCCAGGTCCACGAAGCCGAGGGCAGTTATGCCGGCGGCATCCATATCGAGATGACCGGGCAGAACGTCACCGAGTGCATCGGTGGCGCGCGGCCGATTACCGAGGATGGCTTGTCGGATCGCTACCACACCCACTGCGATCCACGGATGAACGCCGATCAGTCGTTGGAACTGGCCTTCCTGATCGCCGAGACCTTGAAACAGGTCAAGCGCTGAACCGGTAGCGGTCGATCATCCGAGGGTGCCGGATGATCGATCGCCATCGCCTGCAAGCTGCGATACCCCTCAAAGAAAGCCGCGCAAGCGCTGGGCGCTGGCCCTCGGGCAATTGAGCCGGACCTCGGCCAGGCCCAGCCAGTCGGCCAGGCGCCGCAAATGGCTCGCCAGCGCCTGCATGCCCTGCTCGTCCAACCCTGGATTCTCTTCATGCACGGCATGCACCGCCAGGCGCCCCTGCGCGCGCTCCGCCCGCAGGTCGACCCGCGCCGCGATGCGTTCGTGGTGCAGGAAGGGCAACACGTAATAGCCATACACCCGCTTGTGCTGCGGCGTGTAGATTTCCAGGCGGTAGTGGAAGTCGAATAGACGCTCGGTGCGACTGCGCTCCCAGATCAACGAGTCGAAGGGCGACAGCAACGCACTGGCCGGCACAGCACGCGGCACCTTAGCCTCTGGCAAGCAGTACGCCGGCTGCTTCCAGCCCGCTACTTCACAGGCCAGCAATTCGCCGTTCTCCAGCAACTCCGCCAGCCGTGCGCGGCTGTCCGCCGGGGCCAGGCGGAAGTAATCGCGCAAGTCCTTCTCGGTGGCCACGCCCAGGGCGCTGGCGGCGTGCAGCAACAATGTGCGCTGGGCCTCGGCCTCCCCGGGATGCGGCTGTTGCAGGATCCGCGCCGGCAGCACCCGCTCCGGAAGGTCGTACAAACGCTCGAATCCTCGTCGCCCCGCGACCGTCACCTCGCCCGCGGCAAACAGCCATTCCAGCGCATGTTTTTCCGCGCTCCAGTCCCACCAGGGCCCAGCGCGCTCCTGCCGGGTCGACAGGCTACCCGCACCGAGGGCCCCCTGCTCCTCGACCGCGGCCAACACCCGGCGGATGGTCGCCTGCTGTTCCTGGCCAAAACGCGCCAACTGCTGATAGATCCCCTGGCCCTGGCTGGCCCGCTGCATGCGCCAACGCATCAAGGGATACAGCGACAACGGCAGCAACGAGGCTTCATGCCCCCAATACTCGAACAGGCTGCGTCGCCGGCCCTGGCTCCAGGCTGCCTGGTCCAGCAGTTGCGCGGGGTAGTCGCCCAAGCGGGAAAACAGCGGCAGGTAGTGCGAGCGCACCAGGGCATTGACCGAGTCGATCTGCACCACGCCCAGGCGTTCGAACAGGCGGTTGACCTGCGCCGGCCCGATCGTCGCAGGCAGCGGCCGCCCGGAAAAACCCTGGGCGGCCAGGGCCAGGCGCCGGGCCTGCTTGAGGGAAAAGGACAGTAGTGCGGGCATGGCAATCTCCTTGTCTGCCCGCAAACTACCTCAGGGGGAAGTGGCTTGTGTAGCACCGTGACGCTCATTTGTGCATCGGGTCGTCCCAGAACGGCCGCAGCGTTTCCTGCTCCACATCGGCGCGGCTGAGGCCGATGTCCTTCAGCGCCTCGTCGCTCATGCCGGCCAGCATGACGCGTTCGCGGTGGAGTTCGTGCCAACGCACGATCCTGTGCAGCAAGGACCGCAAGGACATTTCGTGCCAGGGGAACCGGTGAGCCAGTACATAACCTTTTTGACCTTTCATCGTCTTGTCCTCCAGTGGGGATGGCTCCAGTTTCCGCCTGGGACTAAGATCAATCCAACGAATGTTTCTTATGCAATACATCTCGGAGTTTGATGAATTGTCCAGCTACCCCAGTATCGATACCGAAGTGCTGCGCACCTTCGTCGCCATCGCCGACCAGGGCGGCTTCACCAAGGCCGGGGAACAGGTCAACCGCACCCAGTCGGCGGTGAGCATGCAAATGAAACGGCTCGAGGAAGACGTGCTGCAACGCCAGCTGTTCCAGCGCGAGGGACGCCAGGTGCGCCTGACCGCCGAAGGCCAGGTATTGCTGGGTTACGCGCGGCGCATCCTGAAATTGCACAGCGAAGTGTTCAATACCCTGCGCGAACCGCACATGGTCGGCACCGTGCGCATCGGCACGCCGGATGACTACGTGATGCGTTTTCTGCCCGGGATCCTCTCGCGCTTTGCCCAGGCGTACCCGCTGATCCAGATCGAAGTGCATTGCGAGTCGTCCAGACAACTGCTGCAACGCCAGGACCTGGATCTGTCCATCGTCACCCGCGAACCGGGCAACGAAATCGGCCAGTTGCTGCGCAAGGAGCGATTCGTCTGGGCTGAGGCCCAGGGCTTCTGTCCCCACGAGCAGACGCCGATCCCCCTGGCCATGTTCAACAGCGACTGCTTCTGCCGGCAGTGGGCGTGCAATGCCCTGGACGCCGCCGGGCGCGACTATCGCATCGCCTACAACAGTTCCAGCCTGTCGGCCCTGATGGCCGTGGTCAGCGCCGGCCTGGCGATCACCGCGCAGCTGGAAAGCCTGATCACCCCGGACCTGCGCATCCTCGGCGCCGCCGAAGGCCTGCCCCTGCTGCCAGAAGCCAGCATCATGCTGGTGCGCAACCTCAATACGCCCTCGCCCATCACCGAATGCCTGGCCGAGCACATAGTCGAAGGCTTCAAACTTTAAGGGCGAGCATCACCGCGCAGATCACCAGGAAACCGCAGAACAGCCCGCGCAGCAGCCGCTCGGGCAGAGCGTGGGCGATTTTCACCCCCCAACTGATGCTCAACAGGCCACCCGCGGCCAGGGGCAGGCCAATCATCCAGTCCACCTCCCCGTGCACGCCGTAAGTGACCAGCGTCACCCCGGTGCTGGGCAGGGCCAGGGCCAGCGACAAGCCCTGGGCGACCACTTGGGTGGTGCCGAACACACTGGTCAGCACCGGCGTGGCGACCACCGCGCCACCGACGCCGAACAACCCACCCATGGCCCCGGAAGCCGCCCCCAGGACGCCAAGCCACGGCCAGGGATAACGCATCTGCGCCGAAGCTGGCGCACTGGCCAGGAACATGCGCACCAGGTTGTAAGCGGACAGCGTGATCAGGAACGCCACGAAGCCGATCCGCATGATGTGAGCATCGATACCCACCGCCCAGATGGAACCGAGCCAGGCAAAGCAGAAGCCCATCGTGGCCAGCGGCACCGCATGCCGCGCCTCGATCCGGTTGCGCTGGTGATAACGCCATAACGCCAGCATTACATTGGGCACCACCATCACCAGCGCGGTGCCTTGAGCGATCTGCTGGTCCAGCCCGAACAGCACGCCCAGCACCGGAATCGCGATCAGGCCGCCGCCGATCCCGAACAGGCCACCCACCGTACCCAACGCCGCGCCCAACAACAGATACATCGCCACATCGATCACAAACGTTCTCCTCGCCTCAGGCCTCGCATGCTACGCAGTCGGCTCTAGCGGGGAAACGCACAGCAACGCACAATGGCTTTGCTGATTTCGCACAAGCAGATACTTACCATGAATCCCAACGCCCTCACCGACCAGCTCGGCCTGTTCCTCGACGTGTTGGAAGCCGGGAGCTTTTCCGCCGCCGCCCGCCGGCATCCCTTGACTCCTTCGGCGGTGGCCCGGCGCATCGACAGCCTGGAAAACGCCGTCGGCAGCAAGCTGTTCATGCGCACCACCCACGCCGTGGTCGCCACGGCGGCCGGCCAGGCCTTCGCCGAACGCGCCCGGCGCATCGTCGCCGAGCTGCAACTGGCCCGGGCCGAAGCGGTGTCCTTGAGCCATGCGCCAGAAGGCCTGATTCGCATCGACGCCCCGGCGGCATTCGGCCGCCGGCACCTGGCGCCGGCGATCGCCGACTTCCTGATGCTCTACCCGGGGCTGGACGTGCAATTGCATTTGATCGACAGCTTCGTCGACATGCAGGGGTCACACCTGGGCAAGGTCGACCTGGTGCTGCGCGCCGGGCAGCGGGTCGATACGCGCATGGTGGCGACATCGCTGGCGAGCATCGTGCGAATCGCCTGCGCCAGCCCGGCCTATCTCAAGCAGCGCGGCACGCCGGCCCACCCCGCCGAACTGAGCCAGCACGACGGCCTCGACTGGGACGGCCTGGCGCCGCTGTTCGCCTGGCGCTTCGAACGGGACGGGCAGTTGCAGACTCACCGCCCGCAACGCATCCGCCTGAGCGCCAACAATGCCGAAGCCCTGCTGTCCGGCGCCCTGGCCGGCCTGGGAATCGCCCATTTGCCGACCTGGCTGGCCAGCGAATACCTGCTGCGCGGCGAATTGCTGCCACTGTTCTGCGAAACCGGCCTGCCCAAGCCGGAAAGCGCCGGTATCTACGCCCTGCGCCTGGAACAACACACCAACGCGCGCAGCCGGCTACTGCTGGAATACCTGAAGAGCCGCTTCAGCCCAATACCGCCCTGGGACCTGGCCCTGCAGAGCGCCATGGGTTGAGAACGAACGAAAATTATCTGGTGCATTAAAGATTCGCCCGCTAGATTCACAGTACGTCTCGATCAAGGCCCGACCATGACCACCCAACGCCCCCCCCTGGAAAAATGCGACGACCTGCTGCTGGACAACCAGCTGTGTTTCGCCCTGCATTCGACTTCGCTGCTGATGACCAAAGTCTACAAACCGCTGTTGCAGGAGTTGGGCCTGACCTATCCCCAGTACCTGGCAATGATGGTGCTCTGGGAGCAGGACGGGCTGACCGTCGGTGACATCAGCAGCCGCTTGCTGACCGACCCCGGCTCGCTGACCCCGTTGCTCAAACGCCTGGAAGCCGAGGGCCTGCTGAGCCGGACTCGTAGCCGCACGGACGAACGCGTAGTGATCATCGAACTGACCGAACAAGGCCGTGCCCTGCATGATCGGGCGCGTGGCATCCCGAAGTGCATCCTCGGCGCCAGCGGCCTGACCCTGGAGCAATTGCGCGCACTGCAGGCCGACCTGCTGAACCTGCGTGGCCACCTGCAAGACAGTCTGTAACGGCACCCTCGCGAGCACGACGTGCCCCGGCGCACGAACCGGCTCGCGATTTCCCCTCTCTTGGCGCACCGCGCGCTGTGGCGAAGAAAAATTTTCATAAAAAAACACCATTAAAATCATCTGGTTAGCTGAAAACCAGAAGTCTCCGATGGATTTTTCGAAAATTTATCTTGCGCGCAAAATATTTGAGCGATACATTTATTTCGCACTTACTTAGCGCGCAAACTTTTAGCGCAACACAATCAAACCCAAGAGGCTCCTACCATGCAAACTCTCTACACCGCAGTCGCAACCGCTACCGGTGGCCGTGATGGCCGCGCCATCTCCAGCGACAACATCCTCGACGTCAAACTCTCCACCCCCAAAGAACTGGGCGGTGCCGGCGGGCAGGCGACCAACCCCGAGCAACTCTTCGCCGCCGGCTACTCGGCCTGCTTTATCGGCGCCCTGAAATTCGTCGCCAGCCAGAGCAAACGCAAGATTCCGGAGAGCGCCTCGATCACGGCCCATGTCGGCATCGGCCAGATTCCTGGCGGCTTCGGTCTGGACATCGACCTGCACATCAGCCTGCCGGGCCTGGAACAAAGCGAAGCGCAATCCCTGGTAGAGGCTGCTCACCAGGTCTGCCCTTACTCCAACGCCACCCGTGGCAACGTCGACGTACGTTTGCACGTGACCGTCTAACCCAGCCACGCACTGTCCAGGAGAAGAACATGAACACTTTCAGCAAAGTCTTGACCGGTAGCCTGCTTGCCCTGTCCATCAACACGGCGTTTGCCGCAGGCGGGGTCGAGCACAACACCCAGGCGTTCCTCGACGCCTTGAACGCCGGCGGCGGCAAGCCGATGGAACAGCTGACGCCCAAAGCGGCCCGGGCCGTGCTGGTCGGAGCCCAGGCCGGGGTCAAGCTGGAGCTGCCCAAGGCGGATGTCAGCCAGAAGACCATCACGGTCGATGGCCAGGCTATCGACCTGACCATCGTCAGGCCGGCCGGGGCCAAGGGCACCTTGCCCGTGTTCATGTTTTTCCACGGTGGCGGCTGGGTACTGGGCGACTTCCCGACCCATGAACGCCTGGTACGGGACCTGGTGGTGGGCTCCGGGGCGGCGGCGGTGTTCGTCAACTACACGCCGTCTCCGGAAGCGCATTACCCGGTGGCGATCAACCAGGCTTACGCTGCCACCCGCTGGGTGGCCGAACATGGCCAGGAAATCAACGTCGACGGCAAGCGCCTGGCCGTCGCCGGCAACAGCGTCGGCGGCAACATGGCCGCGGTGGTCAGCCTGATGGCCAAGGACAAGGGCACGCCGGCGATCAAATTCCAGCTGCTGCTGTGGCCGGTCACCGACGCGAACTTCGACACCGCGTCATACAACCAATATGCCGAGGGGCACTTCCTCACTCGCAACATGATGAAGTGGTTCTGGGACAACTACACCACCGACGCCCGCCAGCGTAACGAGATCTACGCCTCGCCACTGCGTGCCACCAGCGCCCAGCTCAAGGGCCTGCCGCCGGCACTGATCCAGACCGCGAGCGCCGATGTGCTGCGCGACGAAGGCGAAGCCTACGCCCGCAAGCTGGACGAAGCCGGCGTGGCAGTCACTGCGGTGCGCTACAACGGGATGATTCATGACTACGGCCTGCTCAATGTGGTCAGCCAGGTGCCCGCCGTACGCTCGGCAATGTTGCAAGCCTCGGAAGAGCTCAAGCAGCACCTGAAATAAGGCTGGTCGCAACAAAACCCGGCCACAAAAAAGCCCGACGCATTGGTCGGGCTTTTTTGTACGCGAGGATTCAAGCAGTGCTTAAACCTTGGCGCGGCCTTTGTAGGAGCCGCCTTCGCGAGTGTCGATCTCGATCCAGTCACCGATTTCGATGAAATCGGCAACGCTCAGCTCGGTACCGTTTTTCAGTTTGGCAGGCTTCATCACCTTGCCCGAAGTGTCGCCGCGAGCGGAACCTTCGGTGTAGTCGACCTGACGCACGATGGTGGTCGGCAGGTCAACGGAAACCAGACGCTCCTCGAAGAACACGGCTTCGCAAACGTCGGTCATGCCTTCTTCGATGAACGGCAGAACGGCTTCGATGTCTTCGGCGTTCAGCTCGTACATGGTGTAGTCGGAGGTATCCATGAACGTGTAGGTGTCACCGCTGATGAAGGACAGAGTCGCTTCTTTGCGGTCCAGGATCACGTCGTCCAGCTTGTCGTCCGCACCGTAAACGGTTTCGGTCTTGTAACCGGTCAGCAGGTTCTTCAGCTTGGTCTTCATGATCGCGCTGTTACGACCGGACTTGGTGAATTCAGCTTTCTGAACCAGCCAAGGATCGTTGTCGATACGGATCACGGTACCGGGTTTGAGTTCTTTACCAGTTTTCATTGCGAATATCCGAATTTGGATGGGATTTACAAAAATCTAGGCCGCGTATCATATCCAATTTAGGTAAAACTGCACCAGCGCCGCAGCAAGATCGGGCTGCGAGCCCTGTTCCAGACACCATTTTTCGGCATGGGCCGCCACTTCCGGCCAGTGTTCCAGCAGTTTTTTCCAGGCATGCGCCATCTCGCCGCCAGCATTCCAGGAGCGCCACAGGTCGATCAGCGCCCCCCTGGCCAGCGGCGACAACCCTTGGGTGTAGAGCTCGAGAAAGGCGTCGAGCTTGTCCAGGTGAATGTCTTCTTCCTGTTGATAGATGTGCCAGAGCATCGGCCGCCCTGCCCAGTGCGCCCGCACGAACGAGTCTTCACCGCGCACGGCGTTGAAATCGCAGGACCACAGCAAGCGGTCGTATTCCTGCTGCCGGACGAAAGGCAGCACCTGCACCGTCAAGGCGCCGCGGACCTGCACGTCCCCCACCGTCAGCGCCCCGACACCCAGCCAGTGCTGCACGTCACCGAGGATCCGCCCTTCGGGCACCAGCAGATGCGTGCGATGCGCATCGCTTGCCAGCACGTCCAGCCAGCTGGCCAGGCCGGCGTTCTCATAGGCGAACAGCGACATCAGCCGCGCATCGGCCGCGGCAAAGACGCCCAGGCCTTCCAGGAAGCTGCGCCGCGCCAGCGGGTCCTGCTGAAACGCGCGACGTTGCTCCAGCAATCCGGCCTCCCGCAGCAGCCCGCCGGTGCCGGCCTGGAACCCGGGGAAGAAGAAGTACTTCTGCACTCCCTTGAACTTCACCGACGGCAACCCATGACAGCCCGTCACCCAGCCCTCGGCACTGAGGTAGTCGAGGTTCAACCACAGCGGCGTGCGCTCGCGCTCGGCCATGGCCTCCATATAGGCCGGGGGCAATTGGCAGGCGAAAGCGGCGATCACCACATCGGCCGCCGCCACCGGCGACCACTGTGCCGGCCAGTAGCGCACATCGACGCCCTCCTGCCACTGTTGCGGCAAGCCACAGTCGATTGACGGACACAAACGCTCGAAGGCCCGCAGGTCGTCCACCCACAGTCGCACCGCGCATGGCTGCTCGGCGACCAGTTGCCGCGCCAGCCGCCAGGTCACGCCGATGTCACCGTAGTTGTCGACGACACTACAGAAAATATCCCAGGAGGCTTTCATTCCGGGCTCCAGTTGGCAAAGGCGCCGATTGTCCGCATAAATCACCACTGACAGAAGAGCCAACGCCGATAATCTTCATGCGACAATCGCCACCTGCCCGACACCGCCCGCCAGGAGGCTGCCATGACACCCCGTCGCCCCTTACGAATCAGCGTAAACCTGCTTCAGCTCAGCGCCAGCATCGCCCTGGGGCTGTGGCTGGGTTTTCTGGCGATCGCCCTGACCTGCTGGCTGGCGTGGCGCTTTGTCTTCGAACAGCCACTGGCCCCGGTCGCCCAGGCCGTGCAGCAGTTGGGCAAACCTGTCGGCGCCGAGCCGGCGGCGCCCAATCGCCTGTTCGAGCAATACCAGGAAAACCTGCGCAAGAATGAACAGCAGCAGGCCCTGGACAATGCGCGCAGCAACCTGCGCAACCAGTCCAATCCCAAATGCCAGTTCTGGTTGCAGCAGGATCAGACGGCACCAAGCGAAAAGAGCCGGGCCAACGTCCTGCAATTCTGCGATTGATGATGAACCTGACCATGCACAAGCCTACGGTTCACCAACTGATTCTCGACAAGCTGCGCGGCGATCTGGATATCGCCCAGCGCGCGGCGCAGACCGCCTACGAGGCGGCGACCCACGAAGAGAACATTGCCGAAAACAAATACGACACCCTGGGGCTCGAGGCCTCTTACCTGGCGGCGGGCCAGGCCCGGCGCGTCGAGGAGATCCGCCAGGCCCTGGCCCTCTGCCAGAACCTGACACTGCGCCCGTACGACGAACAGGTCGGTATCCAGGTCGGCGCGTTATTGGGTCTCGAAGACGAAAACGGCCACGAGCAATGGCTGTTCCTGGCACCCGACGGAGCAGGACTGAAGGTCGAGGTCGTAGGACAAACGGTGACCGTCATCACCCCTCGCTCGCCACTGGGCAAAGGCTTGCTGGGCAAGTTCGAGGGGGATGAACTGGAGATCGTCGTCGCCGGCACTCGGCAACAGTTCGCTGTCACCGAGGTGAAGTGAGCCGGCTACGGCTTAGTGGACAGGCAGCTCGACACCGTCGAACAGATCCTCGAGTTCCTGCTTGTTATGGCACTGGATGGCCTTGGCCATCACTTCACGCGTCAGGTGCGGCGCGAACTTCTCGATGAAGTCGCACATGAAGCCCCGCAGGAACGTACCGCGGCGGAAACCGATCTTGGTGATGCTCGACTCGAACAGTTCACTGGCATCCAGCACCACCAGGTCGCTGTCCAGCTTGGTATCGACCGCCATCTTGGCGACGATGCCCACGCCCAGGCCCAGGCGCACGTAAGTCTTGATCACGTCGGCGTCGGCGGCGGTGAACACCACCTTGGGCGTCAGGCCGCGATGGCTGAAGGCTTCGTCGAGCTTGGAACGACCGGTGAAACCGAATACATAAGTCACGATCGGGTATTCGGCGAGGGTTTCCAGGGTCAGCTTCGGCAGCTTGGTCAGCGGGTGGCCTTGCGGCACCACCACGCAACGATTCCAGCGATAGCACGGCATCATCACCAGGTCACCGAACAGCTCCAGCGCTTCGGTGGCGATAGCGAAATCGACGGTGCCATCGGCGGCCATTTCGGCAATCTGCATCGGCGAACCCTGATGCATATGCAGCGCCACATCGGGGTACTGCTTGATGAAACTGCTGATCACCGGCGGCAAGGCATAACGCGCCTGGGTGTGGGTGGTGGCGATCGACAGGGTGCCCTTCTTCTCGTTGGAGAATTCCTGGGCGATCTGCTTGATGCTCTCGACCTTGCGCAGAATCTCACCGGCGGTGGTGATGATGCGCTCGCCGGCCGGGGTGACGCGGGTCAGGTGCTTGCCGCTACGGGCGAATACTTCCACGCCCAGCTCGTCCTCGAGCAGGCGGATCTGCTTGCTGATACCTGGTTGCGAGGTGTAGAGGCTTTGGGCTGTAGCGGAAACGTTGAGGTCGTGGTGCGCCACTTCCCAGATGTAGCGCAATTGTTGAAGCTTCATATGAATCCCTCAAAGCAGGTAGACGCCACGGGCATCAGCGACGGTATATAACTATATTAATGGTTTGATGAATAAATCTAGAACTTTTCCTCAGAAAATTCCAATAACCATCTCAGATATCTCCGAGCCGCCGACGCTGCACCAAAGGCACCAGGTAAACCGGTACCTTGGCCAGCTGCAATACCCTGGCCGCCGTCCTGCCCAGCGGCGTTTCCCCGCCCGCCCCGTGGCTGTGACTTCCTACGATCAACAAATCCACGGAGAGTTTCGACGCCTGCTCGAGAATGACCTGCGAGGGGTCGCCCTGAAACACCCTGACCGATTGGATCAGGGCAAGATCCTGCATGCCCTCTCCCAGCTCTTCGCGAAAGCTGTCGAGTACCCGCTGTTCGATATTCGCCATCACCGTATTCAGGCCCTGGCTGTGGAACTCGTTCAGGGCCTGCTCGTCGAGATAACTCTGCAGCACCGATTCGGCGAACAGCCCCATGGGCTCCACGGCATGCACCACATGCAAGTCGGCATTGAAGGTCCGAGCCAGTTCCAGGGCATGCTGCATCACGAAGGGCGCGTACAGACCGAGGTCAGTGGCATACAGCATCGAACGAATCATATGACCTCCTCGAACTGCCAATGTGGCGGAGATTGATTCAGCTTAGCAGCGCCAAGGCGACTACGATGTCCGGCGCGAGCCCGGGAACATTGAGCTAAACCTGGGTTTCGTTGCTGATGCCATGGGGCACATGGCCGGTGGCGACCACCTCGCGAGCCAGCTCGCAATGACCGGCCTGATCGTCGAAAAACACATCCGCCGCGAAGGCTTCGAGAAAGGCGGCCTTTTCCAGGCCACCGAGGAACAGCGATTCATCCAGGCGGATGTCCCATTCGCGCAGGGTGCGGATCACCCGTTCGTGAGCAGGGGCCGAGCGGGCCGTCACCAGGGCGGTGCGGATCGGACAGCCATCGTCGGGAAACTCCCGCTGCAGCAGATTGAGCGCCGCGAGGAAGCCTTTGAACGGCCCGCCACGCAGCGGCTCGCGGGCCGACTCGCGCTCCTTGGCTTGAAAGGCTTCCAGGCCGCCGAGTTGGTACACCCGCTCCGACTCATCGGAAAACAGTACGGCATCACCGTCGAAGGCGATCCGCAATTCGCCGCTGGCGGCACGGCGCGCGCCGCCGGAAAGAATGGTCGCCGCAGCGAACCCTGCCTCCAGCGCGCTGCGCACATCCTCGGCATGGGTGGAAAGAAACAGGTCGCAGCCAAACGCGGCGAGATAAGGATAGGGGCTGCGCCCACCGACAAAAGCGGCCCGAGAGATATCCAGGCCGTAGTGCTGGATCGAATTGAAAACCCGCAGGCCGGTGTCGGCACTGTTGCGCGACACCAGCACCACCTCGACCCGCGCCCGGCCAAGGCTGGTATTGAGGCTCAAGAGTTTTTTCACCAGGGGGAAGGCGTCGCCCGTCTCGAGGATTTCTTCCTCATGATCGATCTGGTATTTGCGATAGGCCTCGACCCCCTCGGCCAGATAGACCTTGTGGCTTTCGCTCAGATCGAACAGCGCCCGCGACGAAATCGCCACGACCAGTTTACCGCCCAAGCTCTTTGCCATGTCGCTTCCCCCAATACGGCAATCAACCGTTATGCCGGTCGATGAATCTCAACGCCTGATACAAGGCCTGCATCTTCGGCAACTCGCATCCCGCGGCCCTGGCGGCGGCCAGCGGAGCGGCATAGATGGCCGACAGTTCCAGTGCGCGCTTGTGCTGATGATCGTGGTACATGCTCGGCCAGTAGTCCGGCATGCCTTCGGTCACCTTGAACAAGTGCTCAGCATAGCCGTCCGGCATGCTGTGACCACAGGCCTGAGCGCCCTGCACCACTTCGCGCATCAGGGCCTGGATCAGCTCGCGGCTGTCGGGGTCGGCCATCAATGGCGTGGTGCTGGCCTTGAGCAATACCGACAGGCCGTTATAAGGCACGTTCCACACCAGCTTCTGCCAGCGCGCCTGCTGCAGGTTGGCCATGGCCTGGGAACCGATCCCGGCCTTGCGGAACAATGCGGCGCCCTCTTCCACTATCGCCTGGCGCTGCGACTCGTCCCGCGCTGCCGGCCCGCTGTGATAACCCAGGTTCACCGCGCCCAGCGCTTGATGCTCGATCACTCCGGGCCCGGCCCGGTGCACACAGATGAAACACAGGCCGCCCAGCAGGTGCAGCGACTCGGGAAGCAGCTCGCGCAACTCCTCTTCCACATCCAGGCCGTTCTGCAGCAACAACACCCTGGCACCTGGCGCCGCCGCGCTCAGGATCGCGGGAGCCAATTCGGCGTTACTGGTGGTCTTGGCCCCGACCAGCAGCCAATCACAGGGCGGCATGTCTTCGGCATTGGCATAAGCCTGGACGGGATTCAGGGTCAGCGCGCCATGCACGGCACTATTGAGTTGCAAGCCTCGCTCGGTGACAGCGGCGAACTCGCTGCGTAGCAGAAAGTGTACGTCCAGGCCGGCTCGTGCCAGCAACATCCCATAAAAACCACCAATCGCGCCGGTACCGATAATGCCGATTCGCGGGCTGTGGACTGCTTCCATCAAGGTAACTCCTCTGGAATTCGATTCAGCGCCCGGGCCAGTTGCTCGCTGAGTTCACCAGCGCTCAGGCGCGACTGCAAGGCCCCATAGAACTCACCGTCGCGCACTACAAACAGTGCCGGCAGGTGAAATACCTGATAACGCTCGACCGCACCGCCGTTGTTCCCCGCGTCGATCCAGCACAACTGCTGGATCGGCAGGTCGAAGCCCGGCAACTGCTGCCTGGCCCAGCGACAGCTGGAGCAGCCGACACTGGTGAATACCACCAGCGAAACTCCGCTCATCGCCAGCAGCCGTTGATCGATATCGAAATCAGTCAGCTCCGATTCGACCACTATACTGGGGGAAACAATGTCACATAGCCGACACT
Source organism: Pseudomonas sp. MRSN 12121 (assembly GCF_000931465.1). NCBI lineage: Bacteria > Pseudomonadati > Pseudomonadota > Gammaproteobacteria > Pseudomonadales > Pseudomonadaceae > Pseudomonas > Pseudomonas sp. MRSN 12121. Next base: position 4,953,987 of record NZ_CP010892.1, read on the forward strand.
CGGAGTTCGCGTTCATGGGACGTTTCATTCCTCATCCTGACGATGTTCCGGTTGAGCTGACCTTGCGCAAGCATGCCTGCATTTCGCGTCAACGGTTGCACACTATCAGCCTGGGAGGCATGGCTTGCAATTATCACCGTGCCTGGCGCCGCGGCACTGCCCTGGAAGTACGCATGCCCACTCTCGGTGAAAATGCCTGCTACAACGGCTATGTCGCCTGGTGCCTGCGACGCAAGCACGGCTACCTGGTGGGCATCGCCTTCATCGACGAACAGACGCTGTTCCGGGCTCGAATGAGCGAGCAGGTCTGCCAGATCGCGCGCTACTGCCACCTGCACGAACCCCAGGCCGAACAGCGACAGATCGAGGTCCTGGCCCAGCAATGGGTGGAGCAGCATGCCGCCGAGTTCTCCCACGCCCGGGTCCACCAGGCTTTTATGCAGCCAGCGCTGGATTAAACCCGCCTCTGCCCATTGTCGAGCCCCGGTGTAACGCGCTAAGGTTCGGCTCCCCGACGCGCTTAAATCCGCTGTGCACCGCCGCGCGGGGATCGCTGGCGGCCGGCACCCGTGACCTGACGAGTAACACGATGGCTGATTTACCGATCAACGACCTTAACGTCGCCTCCAACGAAACCCTGATCACTCCCGACCAGCTCAAGCGTGACATTCCGCTGAGCGACGCCGCCCTGCGCACCGTGACCAAGGGTCGCGAAGTGATCCGCAATATTCTCGATGGCACCGACCACCGCCTGTTTGTCGTCATCGGCCCCTGCTCCATCCACGACGTCAAAGCCGCCCATGAATATGCCGAGCGCCTGAAAGTCCTGGCCGCCGAGGTCTCCGACACCCTGTATCTGGTGATGCGCGTGTACTTCGAGAAACCGCGGACCACCGTTGGCTGGAAGGGCTTGATCAACGACCCGTACCTGGACGACTCGTTCAAGATCCAGGACGGCCTGCACATCGGTCGCCAGCTACTGCTGGATCTGGCCGAAATGGGCCTGCCGACCGCTACCGAAGCGCTGGACCCGATTTCCCCGCAATACCTGCAGGACCTCATCAGCTGGTCGGCGATTGGCGCGCGTACCACCGAATCCCAGACCCACCGCGAAATGGCTTCCGGCCTGTCCTCGGCGGTAGGTTTCAAGAACGGCACCGATGGCGGCCTGACCGTTGCTATCAACGCCCTGCAATCGGTATCCAGCCCTCACCGCTTCCTCGGCATCAACCAGGAAGGCGGTGTCTCGATTGTCACGACCAAGGGCAATGCCTACGGTCACGTGGTGCTGCGCGGTGGCAATGGCAAGCCGAACTATGATTCGGTCAGTGTCGCGCTCTGCGAACAAGCACTGAACAAGGCCAAGATCAAACCGAACATCATGGTCGACTGCAGCCACGCCAACTCCAACAAGGATCCGGCCCTGCAGCCTCTGGTCATGGAGAACGTGGCCAACCAGATTCTCGAGGGCAACCAGTCGATCATCGGCCTGATGGTTGAAAGCCACCTGAACTGGGGCTGCCAGGCGATCCCCAAGGACCTGGCCGAACTGCAATACGGCGTATCGATCACCGACGCCTGCATCGATTGGGAAAGCACCGAAAAAACCCTGCGTGGCATGCACGCCAAGCTCAAGGACGTCCTGCCGAAACGGGTTCGCAACTGATCCCATATCGCAGACACAAAAACGCCGGGCCAAGCCCGGCGTTTTTTTTGTGTCCCCGCTCAGAGTTTCGCGGCGTGACGCTGATGGCGCTCCATGTAGCGCTCCACATACGAGCACGACGGAATGACCGTGTAGCCCATGCGATCAGCATATTCCAACGCCTGTTCGGTCAGTGCGGCGGCAATACCACGGCCGCGCAACGCGTTGGGCACGAACGTCCGATAGATATCCAGGGTCTGCTTACCCAGGTCCATATAGGTCAGGTAGGCACGATGACCGTCCACATTGGTCTCGAACTGATGACCAGCCTGGTCATGGTGGATGGACAACGCCTCGCTCATCACTACTCCTCGCGGGTCTGATTCTGACCCCTACCTTACCGATGTTTTTCCGGCGAAGGAACAACTACGCCACCCCGTGCCTGTCCGGACACCAGGGAGAGCTTGCCGCTTCCGCATGACCGAGCACGTTTCAGATAGTAAGCACCATTGGCGCCAATGCTCAAGGGACGCTTGTGGTTTAGCTACTGGCATCAGGCCAGTTCACCTTCGATGCTTGCGCAAGCCCGCTCACGCTACATCCAACACATTCGTTCGAAGCGCTTGGCGATCAACAACCTGAACATCGCCGGATGTTGAGATTTAAGACGAACCCGGCCATTTAAAGTCACCTCAACATGGACAAAGATGCGTGAGACGCCCCACAGATTCTGAACAAAAGTGTAGACGAATCGATATAGATAGACTTTGCCCTACACTGCGCAAACACCGTGCGGAGGGGCTCCGGGGCAGATGCGCTTAACAAGCGCACGCTCCAACAGAACGACAAGGCTGCATATTTTTTATACAGCTCGATAAAAAGTTGCTCGAAAAAGATTCAACGCCTAGAATTTTTTTTGCTTCTTGCGCTACGTCAGTTTACTTACTACAAGTAATGGGTAGTATGTACGCCGGCCATTTCATCACTCGGATGAGATAGCTACTTAATAGAAAGTCCTTGAAGGGGAACACGATGAACAACGTTCTGAAATTCTCTGCTCTGGCTCTGGCCGCAGTTCTGGCTACCGGTTGCAGCAGCGTATCCAAAGAAACCGAAGCTCGTCTGACTGCTACTGAAGACGCAGCAGCTCGTGCTCAGGCTCGTGCAGACGAAGCCTATCGTAAAGCTGATGAAGCTCTGGCTGCTGCTCAAAAAGCACAACAGACTGCTGACGAAGCTAACGAGCGCGCTCTGCGTATGCTGGAAAAAGCTAGCCGCAAGTAATAGTCCTTCGGGATTGTTATCGAGCCGGCCCATTCATTGGGCCGGCTTTTTTATTGCCCGCTTTTCTTGCGGCAATAAAAAACCCGTCGATACGCTGAAGCATCGACGGGCTTCCATTCCAGCCGTTACTGCTGCATATCGATAGGCAAGGCCGAAACCACCGGGGCATTGGTGGGTACGGCGATCTCTACCGGCAAGCCATCTTCGGCTGCCACCACGTCGCGCACCACATCCCAATTCATACGCAGGTTATTGGCCAGGTCTTCACGCTTGAGCAGCGCGTTGATCACTGCCGTGTGTTTGTCCACGACCGACGGGTTCCCCTTGTCGTCCAGCGGCGTATGGGCTTCCAGGTAGACCTTGCCACCGCTGACGCCAAACTTGTACGGATCGTTGAGAATACGTACCGAGGTTCCCACCGGCACCATGCTCGCCATTTCCAGGACATTGTTGTTGAACATCCGGAAGCAGCCATGGCTGGTCCGCATACCGATACCGAATTTCTTGTTGGAACCGTGGATCAGGTAACCCGGCGTACCCAAGGTGAACTTGAAGGGGCCCAATGGATTGTCCGGCCCCGCCGGCACTACATTTGGTAGCGGATCGCCGTCAGCCGCGTGCTCGGCCTTGATCGAGGCCGGAGGCGTCCAGGTCGGATTGGGGGTTTTCGCGACAATGCTGGTATGCGCGATCGGCGAGCCCCAGCCTTCCCGGCCAATACCCAGCGGGAAGGTGTACACCACGTTCCGCCCCTTCGGGTAGTAGTACAAACGATACTCGGCCAGGTTGATCACAATGCCTTCGCGAGGTCCCGGCGGCAGGATGAAGCGCGTCGGCAACACCACTTCGGTCCCCGCGCCCGGCAGCCACGGATCGACACCCGGATTGGCCGCGACCATCTCGTAGTAGCCCAGGTCATAGGTGGTACCCAGGTCGGCAAAGGTGTCTTCGTACTTGGCCTTGATCACCTGCACCTGGCCGACGATATCTTCGCCCGGCGGAGGGAGAGGCAGTTCCAATGCGGCAACGGGGCCGGCCACACACAATGCGGCGAGCGTCAGGCAGCGGGTGACGACAGGAAAGCGCGGCAACATCCGGAAAATCCTTCGCATGATCAACGAATAAAAAAGTGATTGTACACCCGCCCCCTTGACTGCGGGAGCGACAGCTGCGGCAACCTCGGAGGGTGCCCGGGCAGCAACTTGCGGCCTTACAACTCGAAACGCAACTCTGGCCAGATCGGTGGCGTGCCACGCTTCTGCGACTCGAGGATCGCACGGCATAACGGGCACAGGCGCTGGTCCTGGAAAATGGTCCGGTCGACGCTCGACCAGCGCGGCTGCGCGGGCAACAAGCTGCCACACAGCGTGCGATCAGCGGAACCGCCCAGCTCCAACTGACGCGCCACCAGATGCACCCGGACTTCCTGGCAGGCGAACAGGTCGAGCTGTTCGTCAGGCTCGATCAGTTGGTAGGCAAACAGTGACCAGGCGGGACGCGGCATCGGGGGCTCCAAATCGGGGGCGCCACATTAGCCGAAACACTGCCGGTAGAAAAGCGTCAAAGCAGCGGTTTTAGCGTCGGCCAGACATTTTCCAGCAACTTGCCCTGGGCACTGGCCGCAGGGTGGATACCGTCGGCCTGCATCAGCTCCGGATGACCGCCGACCCCCTCCAGGAAAAACGGTACCAGCGCGATGCTTTTCTCGTCCGCCAGCTTGCTATACACCTCGGCGAACGCCCGGGTGTAGCGCACACCGTAGTTCGGTGGCAGTTGCATGCCCAGCAGCAACACCTTGGCGCCGCTGGCCTTGGAGTTGTCGATCATCGAAGCAAGATTTTGTTGCAATTGCGTCGGTAGCTGTCCACGCAACCCGTCATTGCCACCCAACTCGAGAATCACCAGCTCCGGCTTATGCTCTGCAAGCAGCGCCGGCAGCCGCGCCTGGCCTCCTGCACTGGTGTCTCCGCTGATGGAAGCATTGACCACCTTGTCGTTGAAACCTTCGTTCTTGAGCCGCTGTTCGAGCAGCGCCACCCACCCTTGCCGGGTATCCAGGCCGAAAGCCGCGCTGATACTATCGCCAACGATCAGGACTGTACCCGCCGCTGCGTTCTGGGCCATGCACATCAGGGCCAGGCCAGCACTCAAAAACCACACACGCATCGGATTCTCCATGGGCGCAAGCATTCTCAGTGCGCGGAACCTTAGCAAAGTGGTTCCCAGCGCGGAAGGTGAACTGACCATCCTGCATGAACTCAGCCTGGAGCTGAACAAAGGCGACAGCCTGGCCATCGTCGGCAGTTCCGGCTCTGGAAAATCCACTCTGCTCGGCCTGCTGGCAGGGCTCGACCTGCCCAGCAGCGGTGAGGTCACCCTGGCTGGCCGCTCGCTGAGCACCCTGGACGAAGACCAGCGCGCCCGGGTACGCGCAGAGCACGTGGGTTTCGTCTTTCAGTCATTCCAATTGCTCGACAGCCTCAACGCCCTGGAAAACGTCATGTTGCCCATGGAGCTGGACGGCCGTCGCGATGCTCGCGAACGAGCAACGGAACTGCTGCAGCGCGTCGGGCTCGGACAACGCCTGAGTCACTCGCCGCGCCAGCTCTCCGGCGGAGAACAGCAGCGCGTGGCCATCGCCCGCGCTTTTGCCGCCGAACCCGACGTGCTGTTCGCCGACGAGCCGACCGGCAACCTCGACAGCCATACCGGCGAGCGCATCAGCGACCTGCTGTTCGAACTGAACAAGGAAAGCGGCACGACACTGGTGCTGGTCACCCATGACGAACGCCTGGCCCATCGTTGCCGGCGCCTGATCCGTCTCGAAGCCGGCCTGCTGGTCGCCCCCCTGGAGCCTTGATGGCACGCCTGCCGCTGTTGCGCCTGTTCAGCCTCGCCGTTCGCCAACTGCTGCGCGATGCCCGCGCCGGCGAGCTGCGGGTATTGTTCTTCGCTCTGGTGGTGGCGGTCGCCGCCAGTACCGCCATCGGTTATTTCGGCGCCCGCCTCAATGGCGCGATGCTGCTGCGCGCCACGGAATTTCTCGGCGCCGACCTGCTGCTAGAAAGCAGCTCTCCGGCGAGGCCCGAGCAGCTACAAAGCGGCAAGGAACTGGGCCTGCAACATGCGCAGGTCGTAGAGTTCTCCAGCGTGATCGCCACCGACAACGGCATCCTGCTTTCCAGTATCAAGGCCGCGGACGACGCTTATCCACTGCGGGGAGAACTGAAAAGCGCTCCGGCGCCGTATGCCGCAGAAGAATCCGGCGGCGGCCCGCAACCCGGCGAAGCCTGGGTCGAGGCTCGCCTGCTGACCGCGCTGGACCTGAAAATCGGCGACAGCATCGACGTCGGCATGAAAACCCTGCGCCTGAGCCGCGTATTGACTTACGAGCCCGATCGCGCCGGCAACTTCTATAGCCTGACTCCCAGGGTGCTGATCAACCTGAGCGACCTGGATGCCACCGGGGTGGTGCAACCGGGCAGCCGCGTCAGCTACAAGGAGCTCTGGCGCGGCCCGGGAACGGCGCTGGAAACCTACCGTCAATTGATCAAGCCGGGGCTGGCAGCCAATCAGCGCCTGCAAGACGCTCGGGACGGCAACCGGCAGATCGGCGGGGCACTGGGCAAGGCCGAACGCTATCTGAACATGGCCAGCCTGGTCGCGGTGCTGCTCGCAGGTGTGGCAGTCGCCCTGTCTGCTGCACGCTTCGCCGCTCGGCGCTTCGATGCCAGCGCGCTGTTGCGCTGCCTGGGCCTGTCGCGCCGGGAAACCATGCTGCTGTTCACCCTGCAACTGGCCCTGCTCGGCATCCTGGCCAGCCTTGTCGGCGCACTGCTGGGCTGGCTCGCCCAGCTGGGGTTGTTTTACTTGCTGCATGACCTTCTGCCAGCCGATGTTCCGCCCGGAGGCTTGCTCCCCGCCGTAGCCGGCATCGGTACCGGCCTGGTGGCGCTAGGCGGTTTCGCCCTGCCGCCACTGGCAGCGCTGGGCCGCGTCCCTCCCTTGCGGGTGCTGCGTCGCGACCTTTTGCCGATCCCACCGAGCACCTGGATGGTTTACGGCACGGCCTTGCTGGCCCTGGGCCTGATCATGTGGCGCCTGAGTCTCGACCTGGTGCTGACCTTCGCCTTGCTGGGCGGCGGCGTCATCGCGGCGCTGGTTCTGGGGGGCTTGCTGTTGCTCGCCCTGCAAAGCCTGCGGCGCCTGCTGGCCAGGGCCTCATTACCATGGCGCCTGGGCCTGGGCCAGTTGCTGCGGCATCCGTTGGCCGCCGCCGGGCAGTCCCTGGCCTTCGGGCTGATCCTGCTGTCGATGGCCCTGATCGCCCTGTTGCGTGGCGAGCTGCTCGACACCTGGCAAAACCAGTTACCCAAAAATGCACCGAACTACTTTGCCCTGAATATCCTGCCTGCGGATAAACAGGCGTTCACCGACAAACTGCTGGCGTTGTCCGCCTCTTCCGCGCCGCTGTACCCGGTAGTGCCAGGCCGGTTGATCAGCATCAACGGCGAGCCGGTCCGGGACATTGTCAGCAAGGATTCCAGCGGCGACCGCGCCGTGCAGCGAGACCTGAGCCTGACCTGGGCCGCGGAGTTGCCTGCTGGCAACAAAATAACCAGTGGCGCGTGGTGGGCAACCCAGCCTGAAGGGGATTTGCCTGGCGTCTCGGTCGAGGCCAAAGTGGCCGAGAGCCTGAAACTCAAGCTGGGCGACCGGATGACGTTCAGCGTTGGCGGGGTCAATCGCGAAGCCAGGGTGACCAGCCTGCGGGAAATCAACTGGGACAACTTCCAACCCAACTTCTTCATGATCTTCCAGCCGGGCACGCTGCGGGACCTGCCTGCCACCTATCTGACCAGCTTCTATCTGGCTGCCGGTCACGATCAGCAGGTGGTCGAGTTATCCAGGGCTTTCCCGGCGGTGACCATCCTGCAGGTCGAGGCCCTGCTCGAACAACTGCGCAGCATCCTGGCCCAGGTCACCCTGGCCGTGGAGTACGTACTGCTGTTTGTGCTCGCCGCCGGCCTGGCCGTGTTGTTTTCCGGACTGCAAGCCACCCTGGACGAACGTATTCGCCAGGGTGCGCTGCTGCGTGCGCTCGGAGCGGAGCGGCGATTGCTGGTCAAGGCACGGCGTATCGAGTTCGGGCTGTTGGGAGCCGTCAGTGGACTGCTGGCGGCACTGGGATCGGAAGTGGTGAGCCTGGTGCTGTATCGGTATGCGTTCGATCTGCCCTGGCATCCGCATCCCTGGCTCTTGCTCCTGCCCGTGATTGGCGCCCTGCTGGTCGGCGGAGCCGGGGTCTATGGAACCCGCCGGGCGCTGAACGCCAGCCCCCTGACCGTACTGCGCGAGGGGTAGCCCCTCGCCCGCGGCTTACTTCACGTATTCGATCTGGTTGATCCACCAGCACATTTCACCGCCAGGCGTCTGGACCATCGCCTCGTCGCCCACCTCCTTCCTCAACAGCGCCCGAGCCATGGGCGAATCGATGGAGATGTAATCCTTCTGCCCGTATATCTCGTCATAACCCACGATACGGAATCGTTTGGTTTCACCCTCTTCATTCTCGATATCGACCCAGGCACCGAAAAAAACCCGGCCTTCCTGTTCTGGCGAATAGGACACCACCTTCATGTCTTCGAGACGCTTGCGCAGGTAGCGAACCCGACGATCGATTTCTCTCAGCAGTTTCTTGTTGTACTGATAATCGGCGTTTTCACTCCGGTCTCCCAAGGACGCCGCCCAGGTGACTTTCTGCGTCACATCCGGACGCTTTTCCCGCCAGAGGTAGTCCAGCTCGTTTTTCAGAGCCTCGAACCCCTCCTGAGTGATGAGCTTGGTACTCAATGGTTGGATTCCCCGTGCAACGCCTTATGGCTATTCAGCATTGTTGGATCGGGAGCCAGCGCCTACCGTGGCGCTCGCCCCTGCCTTGAACGCGCCATGATAAATGAAGCGTCTCGATCGACTCCACCTCGTTAACATCTGGAACAATGTTATCGATTCACACACTAAAGAATGGCAGTTACGAACGGCATACGCCCTACACAATTCTTGGATATTCCAACTAAAGACTTACAGAAGCCAAGTAACAGAAAGATCGAGTTATAGTTTCGCCAGCTCCCCATCCAATGGCCCCTCCAACTCTTCCCCCCTCAGTCTCCTCACTGCGGAATCTCCTGCCGCTCCTCAAGGCCCAGAGAATGGGGCTACACAGGACTGTCCGTGAAATTGGCGAAACATTATTCATGCGCCTTGAGCACTTATAAGATTCGTCTGATTTGATTTTCAGAGGGGTCGGATAATATACATAAAAACAATCACCTGAATATCGAGATGCATTGTATGGGAAGTATCATTATCGTCGACGATCACCCGTTGATTCGACTTGCTATAAGAACCGTCCTCGAGCCTCACGAACATAACATTGTCGCGGAAGCGGATAACGGAGCCGATGCCGTCCAGCTGGTGCGCAAGCATCTCCCGGACCTGCTCATCCTGGACCTGAACATACCCAATCTCGACGGGTTTTCCGTTATTTCCCATATAAAGTCTGCAGGGCTGCCTATAAAGACACTGGTGCTGACCTCCAGTAACTCCAAGAACTTCGCCCTGCGCTGTTTACAAGCGGGTGCCGCGGGTTTTCTGTGCAAGAACGACAATCTGCACGAATTGGCCAACGCGGTAAAAGCCATATTGTCGGGCTACAGCTACTTCCCCGAAGACACCATCAGCACCTTGCAACAGAATACGAACGCCGCCTGCCAGGAAAGCGTGTTGATCGCTCAACTGACCGATCGAGAAATCACCGTATTGAAACTGCTGGCAAGCGGCCTCAACAATCAGAAAATAGCGGACGCCCTGTTGATCAGCCATAAGACTGTCAGCACTTATAAAGTCAGGCTGCTAAAGCGATTCAACGTATCCAATCTGGTAGCCCTGGCAGAACTCGCCAAACGCAATTCCGTCGTTTAAAACGGCGAGAGTTCGATTTCTCCAGCGGCGAAAAGCCTCTTCCCAACAGACGGTTGATCACCTGCGGTACTTACCGACGGGTGATCAGCCCCTGCCGAGCCACGCGGGTCAGATGCCTGATGACTTCAGCGGCATTTTCCGAGCTTGGAGCCTGTATCACTGCCAGATCAAAACTGTCGTTGGCAAAACGAGCCAGCGACTCGCCGTCTTCGATGAATTGAATCAGAAAGGCCGAAGGCCCGGTGCTGCGGCGCGGCCAACCATCGAGATAGCGCAGCAATGTTGGCTGGTGCGTACCACCAAGGAGAATCTTTGGATTGCGCTGGATAAGGTTCGCCGTGATTGGCGCAAGACGTACAGGAGGGTGAAGTGCATTCATCGTGTCGTGTCTCTGCCTCAATTTTCTGCCGGGCAGGTGAGAGGCAACACCGAACCAGCGCTTTAGCGGTATTTCGAAGCTGGTTTGAAGCTTCTATCGGCGATGTTCCTGATCACCTGGCGCCCCGCAAGTAGCTGTTTAAATCGGCGCATGAGCAGCAATCCTAGAGAGCCCATGGGGGAGTGTCAAGAATCCACGGTAACGAAAAGACCCGCAACAAGCGGGCCTTTGAGTGTCTGTTGGAAGTTACTTGGCGATGGCGCCATCGACGGACAATCTGCCCGCCCCTTCGACCAGCACGGCAACAGTCCCGCCTAACAGGGCAAGGGCAAACTCATAGCCGTTGTTCGCCATGAACAGGCCATTGCTGATATGCACGGAGAAAATCGCCACCAGCAAAGTAAAGCTCAGCCCCAGTGCGGCAGGCCGCGCCAGCAACCCGATAATCAGCGCCAGGCCACCGAAGAACTCGGTGCCGCCCGACAGCAGCGCCATCAGGTACCCAGGCGCCAGACCGATGCTTTCCATCCATTGCGCAGTCCCCGCCAAGCCGTTACCGCCAAACAGGCCAAAAAGCTTTTGCGCGCCATGGGCGGCGAAAATGATGCCGACAAAAATCCGCAAGACAGTCAGGCCATAGCCTGCACGGGTGCTCAGTACAGTTTTAATCAGTGTGCTCATGCTGCGTCGTCCTTTCTAAGGTTGAGTGCTGGCCGCCATATTAATCATAAAAACTCATGCTAATAGCGCAAAAACAGCGATATACCAATCAAGTTTATCGATTACTTCCGTAATACAACCTTCGACGCTTGCGGCTCCAGTGATTCCCGCTCTCGATCAAACGCCAAATAGTATTTGTTGACGCTATTAACATAGCTGACGGCGCCCATCCCGACCTGCTCCATGGCGATGCGCTCTACCTGGAAGAACCACTGATTGGGGTTCAGCCCCCGTCGCCGGGCCTCGGTACGCATCCCCTGCACGCGCTCGGGGCCCATGTTGTAGGCCGCCAGGACAAACGCCATGCGCTCGCGCTCATTGAGCTTGGGACTGGCAAAGAACTTGCGCCGGATCAACGCCAGGTACTTGGCCCCCGCCAGTACATTGTTATCCAGGCTCTGAACATTGTTGACGCCGACCCGCTGGCCCGCCGACGGGGTGATCTGCATCAGGCCGGTCGGGCCACTGCCGCTCCTGGCATTAGGTTGCAGCGATGACTCCTTGAAGGCCAGGGCCGCCAGGTTCAGCCAATCCATCCCCTGTGCGGTAGCGTGCTTCTGCAATACCGGACGCAGCTTTTCCAGACGCTGGCGATCGGCGCGAGTCAGCGGGTTATGAACCTGGTACAGGCGCCGATAAATGCGCAGGAAAGCGACATCCTGGTCCGCAGGCGCCTTGTAGACCTTGAGGAAACGATCGATGCTCGCTCGCAGCATCGAGGCATCCCGCCGCACGAACCAGTGCTCCTCGCCTGGCTCGCTGATGACCAGTTGCCGGTCGAAACGCAGCTTGGGCAGGATCTTGCCCCAGCGCTCGGCAATGGGCTTTTCGACAATAGTCAGGTGAAATATTCCGCCCTGGACCATTTCCAGGACATCTTCGACCGCCAGGCTCGGGTCGACCCACTCGACCTTGACCGGCGCCAGCTTATGCAGTGCCAGCTTCTGATTGATCTGACTCACGGCGTCCCCGGCAGCACTGCCGGTGGTCAATGCCAGGGTCTTGCCGGAAAGCTGCTCGACGCGGGTGTAACGGCGCTCGCCCTTGATGCCCACCAGTAGCAATGGCACGTTGCTGGCGACCGGTTCACTGGCGCTTACGGCCTGCCCCGGCAGCGCGTCCAGCAATTCTCCTGGCGCGACCAGATCGCCCTCGCCTCGTTGCAGGGCACCGAGGAGCTGGTCCTTGGCTTTGGGAATGATCTTGAGGCTGATTTCCTGGCCATCACGGGCATGGCCGTTGAGGTACTGCTCAAAGGCGCGCAAGCGATGGTATTCGACGCCGATGGCCTGCCCCTGGACTTCCCCTGAACTGTTGCGGCTCTGGTTGACCAGGACCCGCAGGACCCGACTGCTGCGAATTTCCGCCAGGTCGCGGACCTTGCCCGTGACGGTCGCTTCCGGAGGGCCAGCCAAGCGCGCTACTGCCGGCAGCGGCAGCAGCAACGACAAGCACAACGCTAGCAAAACCGAGGGTCGCGTCATCCGCTCTCCGGGAAGAATACTGTCCGAACTCACGCAAACGAGCGAGAAATCGGGCGACAGAAACAGAGCGCCTAGAGCGCTGACAAGATGCGAAAGACTGGCACAACCCCGGCTGGCAAACCAACTGCAGTTGTTCTTCCGGCATCAAGAGACAGCTTCAACTCGTTGTAGTTCTTGGCTTTTCTTATAAATCTACAGCTCTGATATGCTTTCCGGCCGCAGGCGGAGATAGCACCATGCAACTCATCGATATCGGCGTCAACCTGACCAACCCGAGTTTCGCCGAAAAACATCGCGCCGTCCTGGACCGTGCCTATGCCGCCGGCGTGTGCCAATTGGTACTCACCGGCACCCATATCGAGGACAGTGAACAGGCGCTCGAACTGTCTCGGCAACTGGACGCAAGCGGTCGCCACCTGTTCTCTACCGCCGGTATCCATCCGCATTGCGCCAGCGACTGGAACAGCGCCAGCGCCCAGCGTTTGCGCGACCTGCTCAAGGAGACCAGCGTCAAGGCCGTGGGCGAATGCGGACTGGACTTCAACCGGGACTTCTCCCCCCGCCCGCAGCAAGAAAAAGTGCTGGAAGAACATCTGGCCCTGGCCGTCGAACTGCAACTGCCGGTGTTTCTCCACGAGCGCGATGCCAGCCAGCGCCTGCTGGAAATAGTCCGTGAGTTTCGTGACCGTTTACCCGCCGCCGTGGTGCATTGTTTCACCGGTGAACAGCGCGCGCTGTTCAGCTATCTGGACCTGGACCTGCACATCGGTATCACCGGATGGATCTGCGACGAACGCCGCGGCACTCACTTGCACCCGCTGGTAAAGGAAATCCCCCGCGGCCGCCTGATGCTCGAAAGCGATGCGCCGTATTTATTGCCGCGCAGCCTGCGCCCCAAGCCGAAGAATGGTCGCAACGAACCGGCCTACCTGACGGAAGTGCTGCGTGAAGTGGCCCTGCATCGAAGCGAAAGCCAGGAAGACCTGGCTACCCACACCACAGCCACCGCCCGCGCCTTTTTCGACTTGCCCGATATTGCTTGATGCACATCAAGATTCGGCCCTCTGCATGGCGGCACAATAATGGCACCTTGCCAATACTGTTCCGCTTAATCAGAGAAGACCTTCCATGGGTGCCTGGCTCAGCAATATCTCACTGAAGTACAAGTTCTGGGCGGTCAATGCTGTCGCCTTCGTCACTACCCTGCTACTGGTTCTGTACGCCGTCCAACTGGAACAGCAAGCCCGTAGCCAAGCCGCACAAAATACCGCCCGGGCCCAGGCAGATCTGCTCGCCGCATGGCCCACGGGGCAGGCGCTGCCCAACGCCGGGCCTCTCTTGAGCTTTGCCGCCGGACAGATCCCCAGCCTTGACCAACGCCCGTTGCCGGAGCTTAGCCATGCCACGGGCTGGGTAGCACTCAATGAAATGCCCCTGTTTGGCGACAACCCGCTGATCGGCGCACATGTGCTGTCTCGACCCGAGGGCCAGCAACTGGCGGTGCTTGCCCACGCCCCGAGCCTGAGCCAGGTCTTCAGCGAACGCTTCCGCCAATATGCGGTGGCCGTATTCATCCTGATGCTGGCCATGCTCGGCGCTTCGCAACTGCTGATCCGCTTTCTGCTCAGCCAGTTGAACACCCTCAAGGATGTGATGCTGCATGTGGAAAAGACCGGTGATCTTTCGGCGCGCGTGCCGCTGTCGTGCACCGATGAGGTCGGCCAGATGGCCGGTGCCTTCAACGCCATGCAGGCCGGCTATCAGCGCGTGGTCAACACGGTCGCCAATACCGCCCGGCAGCTGGATATCGGCGCCGCTCGCCTGGCTTCGAGCATGAACGATGTACGTCACGGCATGCTGGGCCAGCAAAGCGAAACCGACCAGGCCGCAACCGCGATCAACGAAATGTCCGCCACTGTCTATCACATCGCCCAGCACGCCGGCGCGACCCGGGACCGCTCCCAGGCCGCCGACACACTCGCCGGCAGCGGCCAGGAGGTGGTGAGCCGCGTGCAGAAGTCGATCTCCGGACTCTCTACCGGCGTGCAGCAGACCGCGGAGATGATCCAGCGCCTGGCCGAGGACAGCCAGAAGATCAATGGTGTGGTCAATGTGATCCATAGCATCGCCGAGCAGACCAACCTGCTGGCGCTCAATGCCGCGATCGAAGCGGCACGGGCTGGCGAGATGGGGCGCGGGTTCGCCGTGGTCGCCGACGAGGTCCGCAACCTGGCCAAGCGGGTCCAGACCTCCACGGATGAAATCACCCGGATGGTCGCAGCCTTGCAGGCCGGTACCCGCGACGCGGTGGATTTCATGCAGGAAAGCTCGTTCAAGGCCGACGACTGTGTGCAACAGGCTCAGGAAGCCGGCGCAGCCCTGGCGGAAATCACCGCCGCCGTGGCGCAGATGCGTGAGAGCAATACGCAGATCGCCGTGGCGGCCGAGCAGCAGAGCCAGGTGGCGGAAGAAATGAATCGGGCGGTGGTGAGCATCCGCGACGTCACGGAAAATACCGTGCAGCAGACCGTCGACTCCGCCACTACCAGCAACGAACTGGCGACCCTGGCCGGAGAGTTGAGCAAGGCGATCGGCCAACTCAAGCTCTGAGCCCCCAGAGCGCCTATTGCCCTGATAGCCAGCCTTGATTCGCCTGGGCAGCACCCGCGACCTATCCTTGGTTCATCGGTTTTTCACGAATCAAGGATTATCGTCATGGGTAAACGTCACCCTAACCTCCCCGCCTGGCAATGGCGCTCCTACCCGCACAACCATCGCAACCCAACCAATCTGGTGCTGCACCTGATCGCCGTGCCGTTGTTCATCGTCGGCTTTCTGTTGCTGGTGTCGGGGGTATTCGGGTTGAGCTTCACCAACGTCGCCATCGGCGTGGTCGGCCTGCTCGCCGCGCTGGGCCTGCAGCGTCACGGCCACAGCCTGGAAGCCCAGGCCGCCGAGCCGTTCACCGATCGAAAGGATGCCGTCCAGCGTCTGTTGGTAGAACAATTCGTGACCTTCCCGCGCTTCGTCCTCAGCGGCGCCTGGTGGCGTGCCTGGCGCGAGCGCCATCGGCATTGAGAAGGTCTCAGCCGAAGATGGTCACCGTCTGGCGGCTCAGGGCGATCAGTCCGCCGTCCGCACTCCAGAGTGCCGCGGCCGCGTGCCCGTAACCATCACGGGCATGCTCGATGTTCACCCGGTACTTGCACCAGTCCAGGGTGCTCAGCGCGAGTAGCGGTTGCACGAACTCGATGGTCCAGGTCAGGGTGCTGCCAGGGGCCGGGCTGGTCAGGTGCGGCAACAGCGCCGGAGGCCAGGCATCCACCAGGGCCAGGATATGCGACTCGGTCACCGGCTCCTCTTTCACATCGCCGCGCAGGCGCACCCAGCCGCCCATGTCCCGCGACTTGTTGCCGGTGAACGGCATGCCGCCAATGGCCCAGCGCATCGCCAGATGACGCATGAACTCCGGCATCACGCCCTTGACGTACGGCAGCTCGGGGCATTCATCCCAGTGCTGCATGACCGGGGCTTGCTCGGCAACGACACTCACCTGGGAAGGACGAGAGGCACCGAAACTGCCCTGGACCAGCGTCACCACCTGACCGTCCTGCACGGCGCGCCCCAGGACCTGGCTGACCGCCTTCCCTTCGCGCAGCACCTCGACTTCGAAGCGCACCGGTACATCGGGAGTCACCGGGCCGACAAAGGTGATGGCCAGGGAACGCACTGGCCGCTCGGCAGGGACTTTGGCGCGCATCGCTTCATATTGCAGAGCCGCTACCAATCCGCCGAAACTGGCACGCCCCTGCGCCCACTCGGCTGGAATCGACAGCTCCAACGGCTGGCTGCGCACAGCATCGAGCAAATCGGAAAAGCGCATGGAAACCTCTGATCGAAAGAAGGACTCGAGGATCTTAACCAGCGGCGCCCGAGCGTAAAGCACTTATTCCCGCCAAAACGGCTGGCAGATAAGCCGCCAGGCACCTTTCAGCCGCGGAAACAGGCCGCACTCAATTTATCGAGTACCCGATCGGCACGTGCTTCGGCCTTGTGCATGGTGCTGCGCCACACCGCCACACAAGGCAACAGATCGGCCTGGTGCTCTGCCTGGGCCAACCACTGCCAGCAATCGTGCCAGTCGCCCAAGGCGCCCTGCGCCGCCTTCAAGCGAGAGACTGCCTGGGGTGAAAGCGCCGCCAGTTCGGGATAGGCCTCGGCGGCATACCGCACGCGCTTGATCAGCAAGCGCAAGCGGTGCCGGTCATGGGCCGGGTCATGCAGGGCCTCATCCAGCGCCTGCCACTGTTTGCCCAGGCGTTTTTCGATGCGTTTGCGCAAGCCGCGCAACAGCCCTTCACGTTGTGCCGCCCGCAGGAAACGCGGAAAGGCGTCGAGCACCAGCAGCAACTGCTTGAGTTCGGCGCTGGCCGCCACGGCTCGATATTCGTCGGCCAAGCCCGCGGTACGGTGCTGCGCCGCCTGATGGTAATCGTGCTGATGCAGGTAGGCGGCCAGCACTTCGCGGTCACGCAATGGTGTCGTCAACTGCCCGACCGACGCCGCGACCGCCTCCAGCTGCTCGACGCCCGGCAATCCACGCAATGCCCGCAACAAGCTGCGCAAGCGGCGAACCGTGGTACGCAGATCGTGCAACGCCTCATCGTCGACCACGCCCTGCAAACGCGCCTGGCACGCCAGCAAGCGCACCTCCAGCCCCAACACCTGTGCCACCAACCGATCAACCAAGGCAGACATCATTGACCCCCGAAACGAACGGCCCGGCTCGCAGCACGAAGACTGCGACCGGGCCCTGGCATGACTGCAGGCATCGGTGCCTGCGAGACGAAAACTGAAGAGCGTCCTTCAGTCTAGCGGCAAACCGCGATCCGACGATCAGCGACCGGCACGCGACTCACGGATATAGAAACGGGCCTTTTCGGCCTTCCTGGTACAGCCCTCGAAGGCTTCGAACTGCTGCTGGGTCTTGGCTCCGGTCAGCAGGGACAGGGCCTTGGAGTAACTGACCGTGCCGGCAAAACCTTCCGCCTTGGCCAGGTCCAGTTCATGCCAGGCCGCATCCAGCTGCGTACCGCAGCTGTCGCGATAGGCGGTCTTGCCCGCGCAACCAGCCAGCACCAATGCAATCAACGGCAGACAGATCCAGGCTTTCATCAATGACACCTCAAGATAGGGAAAACAGTCGGGAACGATAAGAACAGTCGTAGCGGTAAGACGATCGGCGGCGCAAAAAGTGCCTTGGCCCGCCGATGGAAAATATAGCCGCGCGAGCATGATCCCATGTCGCAAGGCATTGGAAAAATCCCTTCGCGCCCGGTCCGGGCCGGCAGCCAGTCATTGAACCGAAACCCTCGATGGGTGCATTGTGGGAATCTGTCTGGCGAAGGGTCGAGTCATGAAGAAGCGTGTTGCACTGGTCCTGGGCTCTGGTGGCGCCCGGGGTTATGCCCATATCGGGGTGATCGAGGAAATCGAAAAGCGTGGCTACGAGATTGCCTGTATCGCGGGATGCTCCATGGGGGCGGTGGTCGGCGGCATCTACGCCGCCGGCAAGCTGGACGACTATCGCAGCTGGATCGAAAGCCTGGACTACCTGGACGTGCTGCGCCTGGTGGATGTCAGCTTTCGCCTGGGGGCGATACGCGGGGAGAAGGTGTTCGGCCAGATCCGCAAGATCGTCGGCGAAATCAATATCGAAGACCTGCGCATTCCCTATACCGCCGTCGCCACGGACCTGACCAACCAGCAGGAAATCTGGTTCCAGGAAGGCTGCCTGCATCAGGCCATGCGGGCATCGGCAGCGATCCCCAGCCTGTTCACGCCGGTCATGCAGGGCAATCGCATGCTGGTGGACGGCGGTCTGCTCAACCCGCTGCCGATCGTGCCGGTGGTTTCCAGCCACTGCGACCTGATCATCGCCGTCAACCTCAACTCCACCAACCAGCGCCGCTATCAGTTACCGGTGATCCAGCGCCCCGCCGCGTTCAAGAGCCGCTTCGACAGCCTGATCAACTCCCTGGGCTCGCATCTGCCCTTTCGCCGCAAGCAGGCCGAGCAATTGCTGCTGCTCGAACAGGAAGCGCTACGCAGCGAGGCCGCCGACGTCGGCACGCCCTGGATCGAGTCCGCCGAACCCGAGGCCCAGCAACCGGCCGCGGCCCCGGAAACCGACGGCGCGCCGAAGTCGGCCACTGGCTCGTTCATCATCGACAACGTCGGCCCCGCGTCCCTGCTGGACCTGATCAACCAGAGCTTCGAGGTGATGCAGACTTCGCTGGCGCAGTACAAGATCGCCGGCTACCCGCCGGACATCCTGATCAACGTACCGAAACGGGTATGCCGCTTCTTCGAGTTCTACAAGGCGCCGGAACTGATCGCACTGGGGCGTGAAATCGCCAGCGATACGCTGGACCGCTACGAGAACGACCTGAATTGAATCAACGCGGCCGCGAGCCCATCAGCTCTCGCCTTCCAGCAACCGGTATCCCACGCCGGCTTCGGTGACGATAAAACGCGGCCGGGTGGGATCGTCCGCCAGCTTCTGGCGCAGGTGCCCGACCACGATACGCAGGTAGTGACTGTCGTCGGTGTGGGTCGGGCCCCAGATATCCTTGAGCAACTGCTGCTGGGTGATGACCCGCCCAGGGTGTCGCGCCAGTTGCGCCAGCACCGCGTACTCCTTGCGCGTCAGCGCCACTTCGGTCCCGTCGAGCAAGACCCGGCGATACGCCAGGTCCACAGTCAGCGGGCCGAAACTCAAGGCCGCTTCCGGCGCCTCGCCGGCTGGCGCCTGGCGCAACAGGGCGCGAATCCGCGCCAGGAATTCCTGGATGCCGAAGGGCTTGGTCACGTAATCGTTGGCCCCGCCATCCAGCGCCTCGACCTTCTGCCCTTCACTGGCCCGCACCGACAACACCAGCACCGGCGCGCCCGACCATTCGCGAAACTCGCGCAGCACCTGCTGGCCGTCCATGTCCGGCAGGCCGAGGTCGAGCACCAGGAGGTCCGGCTTGTTCAATGCCGCCTGGGCCAGGCCTTCGTTGCCGGTCCCAGCTTCGAGCACTTTGTAGCCCTGGGACGCCAGGCTGATGCGCAGGAACTTGCGGATCTGCGGCTCGTCGTCGATGACCAGGATGGTTGCGGTCTGGCTCATGGTTTCAGTTCAAGGCAAATGAGTGGCGCAAGAGTAGCGCAGAGTGTCTCGAGATTCGTCAGGAACATGTGCGGCCCTCCTGGCCACGCTGGATTGATGTGGGCTGCCGGCATTCAGGCCTCGCCCTCAAGCTCGGGTTGCGCCTGCAGCGGCAGGCACAAGGTGATGCAAGTGCCACGCCCTTCGATGCCCTCGCCCACCGTGATACGCCCGCCGTGGGCGCCGACCATGCCCTGGCAGATCGCCAGCCCCAGGCCGGTGCCTTGCCCGCCGCGATCGCCGCGGGCAGCGGTGTAGAACATGTCGAAAATCCGCGGGCGGTCCTCTTCCGGAATCCCCGGCCCTTCGTCGCTCACCGCGAACAGCAGCTCGCTGTCGCGTGTACTGACCGTCAGGTGCAAACGCCCCTGGGCCGGCGAAAAGCGCGCGGCGTTTTCCAGGACATTGATCAACGCTTGTTCGATCAGTGCCGCATGCACATACAGCAGCGGCAGCTCGGCCGGCAGCTCGGTGCTGACCCGCAACGGCGCCAGCACCACCCGCAGGCGATTCAGGGCACTACCGACGATGTCGGCCGGCGCGACCCAATCCCGCGCCAGCTTCAGCGAGCCATGCCCGAGGCGGGTCATGTCCAGCAGATTCTGGATGTAGCGATCCAGGCGCTCGGCCTCGTCGCGCGTGCCTTCGAGCAGCTCGCGGCGGTCCTCCAGGGGAATCGCCTCCCCCAGCGCCAACAGGCTGTCGATGCTGCCACGCATCGAAGTCAGCGGTGTGCGCAGGTCGTGGGACACCGAGGCCAGCAACGCGCTGCGCAATTGCTCGGTTTCACCGTGCAGGCGCGCCGCCTCCAGGTCTTCGGCCAGTCGGGCCCGGGCCAGGGCCTGGGCCAGGGGTTGGCTCAGGGCGCTCAGCAGGCGACGCCGCTGGGCGTTCAGTTCCTCGCCCTCCTTCGGACACACCCCCAACAACCCCAGCGGGCCCTCGTCCACGGATAGCGGCCACCACCACCAGCGCCCGAACGGCAAGGTCCCGGTGCCCATGCCCGCCGGCTGGTCATGCTGCCAGGCCCAGTCGGCGGCAGCCCGCTCAGCTTCGGAAAACTGCAACGGCCCGCCCGTCTCGACGTTCCAGCCACCCTGCCCGTCGCGATTGACCAGGCACAATTGCAACTCCTTCCAGCCATTGAGGTGTTGGGCCGCCGCGCTGATCACCGCCTGCCGGTCGGTGGCCGCCGTCAGCTTGCGCGACAGGTCCAGCAATTCGCTGGTTTCTTCCTGGGTATCGCGCAGGGCCTGCAACTGCCGGCGCTGGCGTGCCGCCAGGTTACCGGTCAACGCCGCCATCAAGAGGAAGAACAACAGCGTCAGCACATCCTCTTCGCGCTGGATGGCAAAGGAAAAGTTCGGCGGGATGAACAGAAAGTCGTACGTCAGGAACGACAGGGCCGCACACACCAGCGCCGGCCCCAGGCTGCTGCGCACCGCCACCAGCAACACCGCGGCCAGGAACACCAGGGAGATGTTCGGTAACGCCAGCA
Organism: Pseudomonas sp. MRSN 12121; assembly: GCF_000931465.1. Taxonomy (NCBI): domain Bacteria; kingdom Pseudomonadati; phylum Pseudomonadota; class Gammaproteobacteria; order Pseudomonadales; family Pseudomonadaceae; genus Pseudomonas; species Pseudomonas sp. MRSN 12121. The sequence goes on from NZ_CP010892.1 coordinate 4,975,191, forward strand.
CGCTGGCGACCGCCCAAGACAATCCCGACGCCAGTACCGTCGCCAGCACCGCCAGCACGTAGTCGAACCACACCAGCGAACGCTCCGCCCGCAGGCGCGGCTGCCCGGGCTCATCCTCGCTGTCGAGGACGTTGATTTCCAGGCCTTCGGCATTGCGCAACAGGCGCGCCGCCAGCCCCCCGCCAAACAGCCGCCGGCGCAGGCGTTTGCGCGACTGCCCCACCAGCACCAGGCTGGCGCGGCGCTCGGCGGCATGCTGGATCAGGGTTTTCGCGACCTCGCCGGCCCGCAGCAGGACCACCTCGCCCCCCAGGCGCTCGGCCAGTTGCTGAGCGCTCTGCAGGCGCTGGCGCGATTGCTCGTCGGGCACCCGGCCGTCGTCCACGTGCACCAGGCTCCATGGCAAATGCCGCCGCCGGGCAACGTGGCTGGCGTGGCGCACCAGGCGTTCGGCCTGGGCATCGCCATCGACGCCCACCAGCAAGCGACCGCGCACCGCCGGCGCGGCCTGTCCGAGGCGGCGATAACCCTGGGCCAAATCATCGTCGACCTGGGCCGCCGCTGCCTGCATCGCCAGTTCGCGCAAGGCCGTGAGGTTGGTCTGGGTGAAGAATGCATCGATCGCCGCCCGGGCCTGTTCCGGCACGTACACCTTGCCTTCGCGCAGGCGCTCCAGCAGTTCCCGTGGCGGCAGGTCCACCAGCAGCAACTCGTAGGCCTCCTGCAGCACCCAGTCCGGCAGGGTTTCCCGGACCTGTACGCCGGTGATGCCGCGGACCTGGTCGTTGAGACTTTCCAGGTGCTGCACGTTGACCGTGGTAAAGACGTCGATCCCCGCCGCCAGCAACTCCTGAATATCCTGCCAACGCTTGGCGTGCCGGCTACCCGGGGCGTTGGTGTGGGCCAGTTCGTCCACCAGCACCAGCTTGGGCCTGGCCTTGAGCAGGCCGTCGAGATCCATCTCTTCGAGCATCACCCCGCGGTATTCGGAACGTACCAGCGGCTGTTGCGGCAGGCCGCCGAGCAAGGCTTCGGTTTCCGCCCGGCCATGGGTTTCCACCACGCCGGCCAGGACCTTCACCCCCTGGCGCAACTGCGTGTGCGCCGCCTGCAGCATGGCGTAGGTCTTGCCGACACCGGGAGCGGCGCCGAGGAAGACCTTGAGCCGGCCACGACCGTCATGGGGCAGGTCGGCTAAGAATGCGTCGGCACGCCCGGAATCACTCATGCATTTTTCTCTCTGAACTCAAACCATCGACCTACGGATGTTTAGCAGCTGGCTACAGGGCGAGCTTGTCCAACGCCATGTTCAAGGCCAGCACGTTGACCACCGGCGGGCCTATCAGGGGTTGCTCGATATGCGCATCGACCAGTTGCTGCAGGGTGGCGACCGGCAGGTTGCGCGCCGCTGCGACCCGCGCCAGTTGATAGTTAATCGCCGCCGGAGGCAAGTGCGGATCCAGGCCGCTGCCCGAAGTGGTCAGCAGCGCCAGCGGCACCGGCCCCTGTCCGGGCACCGCCAGCTTGCCAGCCTCCTCGATCACCCGCGCCGCCAGCGCCGGGTTGCTCGGCGCCAGGTTGCTGGCCGCGCTGGAGACCGTGGCGAATGCCCCGGCCGATGGCCGCGGATGAAACCAGGCATCGCCGGTGAAATCCTGGGCGATCAGGGCCGACCCACGGACCTTGCCCACGCCATCCTGGACCAGGCTGCCGTTGGCCTGCCGGGGAAAGGCCACCTGGGCCACGCCGGTGACCACCAGGGGATAGGCCACGCCGGTAATCAGGGTCATCAATACGATCAGGCTCAGGGCCGGACGCAATACAGTGGACATCATCAAATCCTCGATTCAGTTAACAAATCCACCTCATCTTCTGAAGGAGCGAACCGGCTGGCGCCAGGCCCTACGCGGAGCATCAGGCAGGACGCCTCGCGAGCAAGCTCGCTCCTACAGAAAGTCGGTTACACCAGGTGCAAGGCGCTCAGCAGCATGTCGATCAGCTTGATGCCCACGAACGGCACCAGGATCCCGCCCACGCCGTACACCAGCAGGTTGCGGCGCAGCAGGTGGGCCGCGCTGGCCGCCTGCACCCGTACGCCGCGCAGGGCCAGGGGAATCAGCACGACGATGATCAGCGCGTTGAACACGATCGCCGAGAGGATCGCGCTCTGCGGGCTGGTCAGTTGCATGACGTTGAGCACGCCCAGCTGTGGATAAATCGCCGCGAACAGCGCCGGCAGGATCGCGAAATACTTGGCGATATCGTTGGCGATGGAAAAGGTGATCAAGGCGCCACGGGTCACCAGCAATTCCTTGCCGATCTGCACCACGTCCAGCAGCTTGGTCGGGTCGCTGTCGAGGTCGACCATGTTCGCCGCCTCGCGCGCCGCCTGGGTGCCGTCGTTCATCGCCATGCCGACGTCGGCCTGGGCCAGCGCCGGCGCATCATTGGCACCGTCGCCGCACATCGCCACCAGGCGCCCGTCGTTCTGCTCGTGGCGAATACGCGCCAGCTTTTTCTCTGGCGTGGCTTCGGCCAGCACGTCATCCACCCCGGCCTCCGCCGCAATGGCGGCAGCGGTCAGCGGGTTGTCGCCGGTCACCATCACGGTGCGGATCCCCAGCTTGCGCAGCTCGGCGAAACGTTCGCGGATGCCGGGCTTGACCACGTCCTTGAGGTGAATGGCGCCCAGCAGCTTGCCCTCGGCGCAAACCAGCAACGGCGTGCCGCCGCTCTGGGCGATCTTGTCGATCTCCCGCGACAGCGCCGGTGCCAGTTCGCCGCGTTGCAGGCCGACGAAAGCCAGCACCGAATCCACCGCGCCCTTGCGATAGACCCGGCCTTGGTAGTCGACACCGGAGAGGCGGGTTTCGGCGCTGAACGGCACCGCGGTCAGCTCGTCGGCGCCCGGCTCGGGCTGTGGATAAAGCCCGCGCAGGTATTCGACGATGGACTTGCCCTCCGCCGTGTCGTCCGCCAGCGAAGCCAGCAGGGTCGCCTCGGCCATTTCCGGGCCGGTGACGCCAGGCGCCGCATGGATGGCCGCGCAACGACGGTTGCCGAAGGTGATGGTGCCGGTCTTGTCGAGCATCAGCACATGCACGTCCCCCGCCGCTTCCACGGCGCGACCGGACTTGGCGATCACGTTCAGACGCACCAGGCGGTCCATCCCGGCGATGCCGATGGCCGACAACAGGCCGCCGATGGTGGTCGGGATCAGGGTCACCAGCAGCGCGACCAGGAACACCAGCGGCAGGCTGCCGTTGGCGAAGTGGGCGAACGGCTGCAGGGTCACGACCACCATCAGGAAGATCAGGGTCAGGCCGATCAGCAGGATATCCAGGGCCACTTCGTTCGGGGTTTTCTGGCGCTTGGCGCCTTCCACCAGGGCGATCATCCGGTCGAGGGTCGATTCGCCGGGATTGCTGGTCACGCGCACCAGCAACCAGTCGGACACCAGGCGCGTATTGCCGGTCACGGCCGAGCGGTCGCCGCCGGATTCACGAATGACCGGGGCCGACTCACCGGTGATCGCCGCTTCGTTGACCGCCGCGATCCCTTCGATGACCTCGCCGTCGCCCGGGATCATCTCCCCGGCCTCGACCCGCACCACATCACCCTTGCGCAGATTGGCGGCGGGGATCACCTGGAAGCTGCCATCGGCCTTTTTCAGCCGCGCGCTCAAGCCTTCGCTGCCGGCCTTGAGGCTGTCGGCGCGGGCCTTGCCGCGACCTTCGGCCAAGGCCTCGGCGAAGTTGGCGAACAGCACGGTGAACCACAGCCAGAGCGCGATCTGCGCGGCAACGAAAGTCGGCACCGCGGTATCCGGCACCAGGCACAGCACGGTGGTGAGGATCGCGGTCAGCTCGACCACCAGCATCACCGGCGAGCGTTGCAACTGGCGCGGGTCGAGCTTGACGAACGCCTGGACCAGCGCCGGACGCCACAGAGCGCCGATCGAGGTTTTCTGTTGTTCGGCCGCGGCGTGCTTCGAGGCCTTGCTCTTGTCTGCCACGCTATCGGTTGCCACCTTCTTGGAGGCAGGAACGTGCATATTCATCATTAAGTCCTCAGCCCTTCATTCCAAAGGCGACCATGCTCAAGTGTTCGGCAATCGGGCCCAGCGCCAGGGTCGGCAGGAAGGTCAGCCCCCCCACCAGCAGGATGGTCACGGTCAGCAGCGTGACGAACAGCGGACCATGGGTCGGGAAGCTGTTCTGGCCGGTCGGCGCGGTCTTTTTCAGCGCCAGGCTGCCAGCCAGTGCCAGCACCGGCAGGATGTAGCCGAAGCGGCCGATCAGCATGCCCAGGCCCAGCATCAGGTTGTGGAACGGCGTGTTGGCGCCCAGGCCGGCGAACGCCGAACCGTTGTTGGCACTGGCCGAGGTATAGGCGTACAGCAACTGGCTGAAGCCGTGGGGGCCAGGATTGCTCACCGCGGCCACCGGCCCCGGCAGGCTGGCGGCGATGGCGCCCAGCACCAGCACGCCGACCGGCATCACCATCAGGGTTACTACCAGCAATTGCACTTCCCTGGCCTGCAGCTTCTTGCCCAGGTATTCCGGGGTGCGCCCAATCATCAGGCCGGCGAGGAACACCGCGATCAGGACGTTCAGCAACATGCCGTAGAGCCCTGCGCCGACACCGCCGAAAATCACCTCGCCCACCATCATGTTGACCAGCGCGACCATGCCGCTCAGCGGACTGAGGCTGTCATGCATGCCGTTCACCGAACCGTTGGACGCTGCGGTAGTGGTCACCGACCAGAGCACCGTGGCGGTGGTGCCGAAGCGTGTTTCCTTGCCTTCCAGCGGTGCGGTCTGCTCGACGGCGACATTGTTCAGGGTCGGGTTGGGCTGGTACTCGGCCCACAGCGAGGTGGCGCCGCCGATCAGGAACAAGGCCAGCATGCAGGCGATGATCGCCCGGCTCTGCCGCAGGTCCTTGACGTAGTGGCCGAAGGTGAACACCAGGGCCACCGGAATCAGGATGATCGAGGCCACCTCGAACAGGTTGCTCCAGGCCGTCGGGTTTTCGAACGGGTGCGCCGAGTTGACACCGAAGAAACCGCCGCCGTTGGTACCCAGTTGCTTGATGGCGATCTGGCTGGCGGCCGGGCCCAGCGGAATCACCTGGTCGACACCTTGCAGGGTCACGGCATTGACGTACTGGGCGAAGGTTTGCGGCACGCCCTGCCAGACCAGGAACAGCGCAAGCAGCAAGCACAGCGGCAGCAGGCCGTAGAGGGTGGCGCGGGTCATGTCGACCCAGAAGTTGCCCAGGGTTTGCGCCGAGCGCCGGCCGATGCCCCGGCACAAGGCAACCAGCACCGCCAGGCCGGTGGCGGCACTGACGAAGTTCTGCACGGTCAGGCCAGCCATCTGGCTCAGGTAGCTCAACGAAGCCTCGCCGCTATACGACTGCCAGTTGGTATTGGTCATGAAACTGACCGCGGTGTTGAACGCCAGCGTCCACTCCTGCCCTGGCAGGTTCTGTGGGTTGAGCGGCAAATGGTCCTGGAACAGCAGGATCGCGAACAACAGCACAAAGCCCGCCAGGTTGAAGGCGAGCAGCGCCAGGGTGTATTTCTGCCAGCTCTGTTCACTCTGCGCATCGACGCCCGAGAGCCGGTAGCAGGCACGCTCGACCGGCCCCAGCAGCGGTGTCAGCCAGGTGCGCTGGCCCTCCATGACCTTGTAATAGAAGCGCCCCAGGAAAGGCGCGGGCAGCAGCACCACGGCAAAGAAGCCGAGGATCAGCCAATAGTCATAACTGTGCATAGCCGCTCCTAGTTCCGATCCGCGCGCAACAGCGCAACCAGCAGATAAATGAACAGCCCCACTGCCAACAGCAGGGACACCCCGTCCAGAACACTCATGGAATCTCTCCGTCGTACGGCAGTCGCCGCGTGTCAGGCATTGTCCGCAGGGAGGCTGTAAAGGAACGAGGGCGAGGGTCCGGGCGGGGCATAAAGAAAGCGTAAAGAATGGCTTTACGCGGGGTTTACAACGCGACAAGACCTGCACTGATAGCAGGCGCGGGTGGCGCGCTCACCAATCCTGACGCTCCGTTTCGATGCGCACTGCGCCCTGGCGTGGCGCTTTTGAATGATCAACTAGCGGTAAACGTCATCGATACGCCCGCATTAAGCGTTTTACGACACTCTTCTGTGCCCTGGCATGGGCGCTGCAATGAGCAGCCCGAGCCCTTCATTCCGCTTCGGGAGCCATGCATGAACACACAACTCAAACCCACGCTGGGCACACTGCATTTATGGGGGATCGCAGTCGGGCTGGTGATCTCCGGCGAGTACTTCGGCTGGAGCTACGGCTGGGGTGTCGCCGGCACCCTGGGCTTTCTGCTGACCTCGCTGCTGGTCGCGACGATGTACAGCTGCTTCATCTTCAGTTTCACCGAGCTGACCACCGCCATTCCCCATGCCGGCGGGCCCTTTGCCTACAGCCGCCGGGCTTTCGGTGAGAAAGGCGGGCTGATTGCCGGGCTGGCGACCCTGATCGAGTTCGTCTTCGCCCCACCGGCCATCGCGCTGGCGATCGGCGCCTACCTGAATGTGCAATTCCCGGCCCTGGACCCGAAACACGCGGCCGTCGGCGCCTATATCGTGTTCATGGGGCTGAACATCCTCGGGGTCAAACTGGCCGCGACCTTCGAACTGGTGGTCTGCGTGCTGGCGGTGATCGAGCTGCTGGTGTTCATGGGCGTGGTCGCCCCGGCCTTCAGCTTCAGCCAGTTCGCCCTCAACGGCTGGGCAGGCTCGGATAGCTTCGGCGCGCCGGCGATTGCCGGGATGTTCGCGGCGATCCCCTTCGCCATCTGGTTCTTCCTCGCCATCGAAGGGGCGGCCATGGCCGCCGAGGAAGCCAAGGACCCGAAACGCACCATCCCCAGGGCCTACATCAGCGGCATCCTGACCCTGGTGCTGCTGGCCATGGGCGTGATGTTCTTCGCCGGCGGCGTGGGCGACTGGCGCACCCTGGCGAATATCAACGACCCATTGCCCCAGGCGATGAAAGCCGTGGTCGGGGACAACTCCGGCTGGCTGCATATGCTGGTGTGGATCGGCCTGTTCGGCCTGGTGGCGAGTTTCCACGGCATCATTCTTGGCTACTCGCGACAGTTCTTCGCCCTCGCCCGCGCCGGTTATCTGCCGGCATCGCTGGCCAGGCTGTCGCGCTTCCAGACGCCACACCGCGCCATCATCGCCGGCGGCCTGATCGGCATCGCCGCCATCTACAGCGACGGGTTGATCAACCTGGGCGGCATGACCCTGACCGCGGCGATGATCACCATGGCCGTATTCGGCGCCATCGTGATGTACATCATGAGCATGCTCAGCCTGTTCAAGCTGCGTAAGACCGAGCCGCACCTGGAGCGCACCTTCCGTGCACCGGGTTATCCGCTGGTGCCGGCCATCGCTTTGGCACTGGCGGTGGTCTGCCTGGTAGCCATGGCCTGGTTCAACGGGCTGATCGGCCTGATCTTCCTCGGGTTCATGGCTGTCGGTTTCGTCTACTTCCAACTGACCGCGCAATCGCGCGCCGATGCACCAGCCGACGCGATGTTGACCGGGAACTGAGCGGAGCCGGGCATCGCCCTCCGCGCTTCTGCGGATGCGGCGCCCGTGGGAGGTGATGCGGAAGAGGCCAGCCAGGCCATCCGGGCCTACAATGGAACCACTGCGAAACGCTGTCACTCGAAGTGGTACGGCAACTTGACGGGCGAAACTCCTCGCCCGCCGGTATGCCCTCAAGGAGAACCCTATGCCCTGGTATGCCTGGTTGATTCTGGTTGTTGCAATAGGCTCGATCGTTGGCGGCTTGATGATGCTGCGCGACACCGCCAGCAAGGTGGAACTGACTGAAGAGCAACGCAAGCGCGTTGCCGAACGCAACGCTGAAGCCGACGCCAAGGACGCGCAGGACCGCTGAGCAATTCGCCGGATCGAAGAGCCCCGCCATCGCCCGGATGGTGGGGCTTTTTATTGTCGCGAACTCCGGCTATTTCTCCCACGCCGCCTTGGCGATATGCAGGCCATGCTGGCCCTTGTAGGCCGCTCGCTCGGGCTGGCTCCAGCCTTCGAGCAATGCCTCGTCGAGGCGGTAGATCTCCACGCCCAACGGGCGACAGACACTGAGTGGATCCTGAGCATCCGGGCCCCACATGGGCAACGACAGATCCCCGCCGGGGCAAGTCGATAGCGCGCACAACAGGTCGATTTCGGCAAAGAACTCCAGGTAATCACCCTGCTGCGCGGGGCAGGCCTTCATGAAGTACATGTCGTCCTGATTCAGCCCGGTGCATTGGAAAATGTTCAAGACATCGTGCACGTCGAACTCAGTCAGGCCATGGGGCAAGACCGCGCGCGTCAGGTTGGAATGGCAGTGGTGATGGAAATCCTCCCCTGTGAGCATCCGGTTCACATAGGGGTCGCAACGCGTGCCGAGCAGATCGTGCAGGCGCCCACCATGTTCGTCGATGCCATAGTCGGCCAGGCTGTCATCGGTGATGGTTACCAGCGGCCGCAGGAACGGCAGGTTCGACCACAACCGGTCATGGGTGCTGACATGCGCGCCTTGCAATTGCCGGGTCCGCGCCGCCCACAGGCGCTCGCGCGGATCGTTGGCATTCCAGACGTTGAAGTCGCCGACCTGCGGGCCAGCCGGCGTGGTGACACGGAATACATGCCCTGCCGGCACGTGCCAGGCGCGGCCCGTGCGGATCGGCACTTCGAATTGCTCGATCAGCACCCGTTGCTGCCTGCTGTCGCGGATCCGCTCATAAAAGGCTGTGTCCACCTGCAGGGCCGAGCCTTTGCTGACCTGGTAAGCCGCGGGATAGTTCTTGTACATGTTGGAACCCTCGATCAGTGATGGCAGGAATGACTGAGCAGGTCGAGCAGCGCGCGCTCGGAATCGTCCAGGTAGACCGACAGGGCTTCTGCGGCCGCATGCTTGTCGCCTTCGGCGAGCAAATCGTGGATCTGTCGGTCCCGTGCCAGCCAGGGCGCTTGGAAACGCTGTTCGTCCGGAGCGGCACAAAACACCAGGCGCATCTGTGCCACGACGTTGGTGAAAAACTCATCGAACAAGGGGCTGCGCATCAACCCGACGATGTGTTGATGAAAAGCCAGGCTATGGGTACCCACCGAGCGCCAGTCCTCCCGCTCGCGAGCGAGTTCGCTGGCCTCGATAGCCTCGAGCATCCGATCGGACTGGTATTCGCGCAGCGGTTTGCTGCAAGCGATAGCCTGTAATTCCAGGGTACGACGCACCTGAAACAGATCACGGACCTCATCCGTCCCCAACCTGCGCACCGTGACCCCCTTGTTACGCGCATAACGGGCCAGGCCTTCCTGCCCCAGGCGATGCAACGCTTCGCGGATGGTGTTGCGCGAGGCGTTGTAGGCGGATACCAGCTCGCCCTCCACCAGGGCCATGCCCGGCAGCAAGCGGCCACCGATGATATCGGCACGCAATTCGAGGGTTATCTGGTCGGCCAGGGACAATGCGTCGCTCATGAGTATCGCCTTGCGATTGTTGAACAATCTTTTGATATTCAGTAACCACTATTCATGCCAATAGCCGCAAAGCACCGACCAAGCCGCGACTTGCTGGGAGGGATGAGGTTTCGAGGGTTAAAAGGGCCGCCACCCTGCCGGCAACCTTGGGTAAGATGGCCCCCTAGTTGTGGAGATTTTTCCGATGCGTTACTCGCAAGACCATAAGGCCCAGACCCATCAACGCATCATCAAGGAAGCCGCCGAGCGCTTCCGACGCGACGGTATCGGCGCCACAGGCCTGCAACCGCTGATGAAGGCCCTGGGCCTGACCCATGGCGGCTTCTATTCGCATTTCAAATCCAAGGACGAGCTGGTCGAGAAAGCCCTGCAAGCCGCAGCCGCAGAACTCGATGCCCATTGCGCCACACTGTTTGCGCAGGAGCGGCCACTGCACGCGTTTATCGACAGCTACCTGTCGGAATGGCACCAGACCTCCCCCGGCCAGGGTTGCCCGCTGCCTACCATGTGTTCGGAACTGGGCCTTCGCGGACAAGCCAGCCCCACGACCGACGCCGTGCTCAATGCGCGGCTCGCGCAGGTAGAAGCAAATCTCGAAGAAGAAAACGCCGCCGACCAGAGCCTGGTGATCCTCTCGACCCTGGTCGGAGCCCTGGTGCTGTCTCGCAGCGTCGAGAACCCGGACCTGGCCAGACGGGTACTGGAAGTCACCCGCGAGCATCTGAAAAAACAGGATGGGCAGCCGGAGTGATCGGCCACCCTCTCCTGCTTCGGCGCAGCTATTTGTAACGAGCCGCAGCGCTGCTTCTCGACAGGTTCGGCGCAAGGGCAAGGCGCGCAGCGACGAAGGCGTCCCAATCCGCCGAGTCAGGCAATGAAGGAATGGTGATCAATTCCCCCTGGTCAAAACCGGCCAGGGCCGCATCCACCATTTCCGTGGCCGCCATGATCATTTCCGCAGGAATACCCTGGGCATCGATGCCGGCGCGCTCCCAGATCTCGGTACGAGTCACGCCGGGCAATACCGCCTGAACCTGCACACCTTTGCCGCCCAGTTCCGCAGCGAGCGATTGGGTGAGACTCAAGACATACGCCTTGGTCGCGCTATAGGTAGCGTTGAAGCGCTCGGGAATCAGCGCCACCACCGAGGCGATATTGACAATCGCCCCCCGGCCCGCCGCCGAAAAGCTGGCAGCCGCCGCCGCGGCCAGACGTGTAAGCGCAACCACATTGAGCTGGATCAGGGAGTCCAGCTGATCAGCATCGGCAACAGCCAGGCTGCCATCAGCCGCAACACCGGCGTTGTTCAACAACAGGGTGATGTTCGCGTCGGAACGCACACGCTGTTCAACCTTCAGCACATCCGCCTTGAGCGTCAAATCGGCCTTCAGTACCTCAACCTCCACCTTGTACTCGGCGCGCAACCGAGCGGCAGCGCTTTGCAGGCGCTGCTCATCGCGTGCGACCAGCAGCAGGTTGTAACCACGCGCAGCCAGCCGCTCGGCGTAGACCGCACCGATACCCGATGAAGCACCGGTAATAAGCGCAACGCCTTTGGACGAAATCGAATTCATGACAGCTCTCCAGAGAAATGCTTGGGAAGTGAAAGGCAAGGAATGGATGCGATGCCCGGGAAGCGATTTGATTATAGTCATAATTCAATAAAATATTACGATTATAATTTTATCGATACGATAGGCAAAATTGAATGGAGCAATCCTGTGAAGAATGGTGGGTCCACACACCACCAGCGCAAAAGACAAGGCCGATCATTGATCGGCCTTGTGGACGGATTGAAGCGTCAGTTGACCTTCAACTTTTCACGATTGCTTTCCAGGATCGCCTTGCCGATGCCCTTGACCTCAAGCAGTTCGTCGACCGAAGCGAAAGGACCGTTGCTCTCACGATACTTGACGATCGCCTGCGCCTTGACCGCCCCCACGCCGGACAACTCACGCTGCAAGACCGCAGCATCGGCGGTGTTCAGATCGATTTTGCCCGCCTGCTCCGACGGGACTGTTTGCGCCACCACCGGCGTCTTGACCTCGGTGCTGACCACAGGAGCTGCATGGGTGATGGGAGAAAGGCTGGTCATCAGGGCGAAGACCAGAGAGGAGAAATAAGCGATACGCATAGTAGTACTCCATGAAGTTTAAGAATAACAGCAACTTCCAAAGCTGCTACCCAAAAACTAGATCATGGAGCCACCCTGTCAAAAAAGTATAAGTTTCAGATTATGTGCAACAAACAACAACAAACTTATTGTTGAAATCTTGAAACAGCCCCCACAACGAGTTTTACCATTAGCTATCAGGCGCCTATCTTATCCAGTTTAAACCACCCCAAATCAAGTTAAGCACTCCGAACCAAACCAACCTCCGCCCGCTGAATCTTTGTTTTCCTCATGAACCTTTTCTCAATATTTATAAAAGTAAATGTGGAAACCAAGACTATTAGAGGTATCGTAGAAAAGTTTATCGCCCAAAACGTAAACTTATCCACACTAGAGAGTTCAACAACACCAGAAACGGCTTTAAAGCAAAGAAACAAGATCGGCAAATGAAGCAGATATATACTATAACTAATATCACTCATTCGATTTAAAAACTGGAAGTGCAAAAACGAAGGATTCGAGATGGTAATACACAGAAAGAATACAGTCGTTAACATAAATCTAAGGGCACCGTAGCCTGGAACCTCAACCACCCCACAAGTAATAACAAATGCCACTGCCGCTACCACTACGGCCATACCCTTCACTAGTTTATTCGTTACAGCAGTTTTGTGCACAATAGCCGCTACGATACCAGATAGAAAATACGCCCAACAAACATTGACCGAGTAGCCAAGATCCACAGCAGCCAACATCATGGCAACAACCATAATTAATACTTTATATTTCGATCTATAGCAAATAGCTACCAACGGCAAAACGGCATAGAATCTCCACTCATGGATAAGTGTCCAGGTAACTGAGCTTAATGGGACAAGAGATACATCACCAATCCGCATTGGATTGTCTATAAAATTGAAAGACAACAAGCCAGCTACAGTAATCAACGAATCCTTTTCTAAGATATTAAAACCTGCGAAAGATGCTGCAATAATAAAAACCAAAAGCGAGGACACATAATAAAGTGGCGCGACTCTTTTTATCCTTGCAATAAAAAACTCAACCCAGTCAATTTTTTCATTCTTGATTATTTTATCAAAGAACAGAAAACCAGTTATGCAAAAAAATATTTGAACCCCAAAAGACCCTAAGTTAGGATACAACTGCCCCCAAGAAGAAAACACTGTATTTTGCACGCCTAAGTTAGCCAATACAAAGGGGGCGTGGTTAATAAAAACGAATATTGCAGCCAACCCACGCATTCCATTTATAAACTTATATGCATGAGGTACTTCTGCGCTTTCAATTTTTTCCTTAAATAGCGTTGAAAACAACACAAACACCATCACAATTGCCAATGTGATAGCAATAACCTCAAATGAATATTCAGCTTTCATTATTTTAGATTACTCATATAATACATTAACAGCACACCAACCTAAAAACTTCGAATCGCGAGTTCTTTGGCCACGTCAAAAGCCACAGAAAACCAAGTCAAAATAAAAGTAGGCCAGCGAAGGACCTGCAATTGATGCATGTAAACAATAGGGCTACGATCAGAGTCAAGAGTAAAGTATCAAGAGACTGAACGTAGCCCTTAGAGTTAAGGATCAAGTCGCCGTTGCTGATATATCCAGTCAACGATCTCACCATCTGGGGTATAACCGCTTACAGTATCGCGCAATAATTGACGGACGCGAGAATAATCATCCTGCTGCACAGCATTTAGCAATTCAGCCAGTTTTAGCTTAAGAAGCGCCCATGGCAGATGATCTTCATTAGCACACATGATCATTGGATGTTGGGTAGCCGCGACATTGTCTCCAATCAATAACTCTTCATAAAGCTTTTCACCTGGACGGAGCCCGGTAAATTCAATAGCTATATCACCATGGGGATTTCTCTCTGAGCGTACACTCAAGCCTGATAAATGGATCATCTTCTCAGCTAGCTCCACGATCCTCACTGGCTCCCCCATGTCCAGCACAAAAACATCCCCGCCTTGGCCCATCGATCCAGCCTGGATCACTAATTGAGCCGCTTCGGGAATGGTCATGAAATACCGAGTGATCTTTGGATGGGTAACAGTCAGGGGCCCCCCCGACTTGATTTGCTTATGGAACAACGGAATTACTGAGCCAGAAGATCCTAAAACATTCCCGAACCGCACCATGGTAAAACGAGTTTTATTGACTTGCGAAACGCCAGAACTGTCCCCAAAGAGAACTGGTGCCAGCTCTTGGCTTAATGCCTGGAGCGTAAGCTCTGAAAGACGTTTAGTACTACCCATTACATTGGTAGGACGAACAGCTTTATCAGTGGAAATTAATACAAAATTTGAGACCCCAACTTGAAGCGCAGCTTGAGCAGTATTAAGCGTACCCATGACATTGTTCAGCACACCTTCCGCTATATTATGCTCCACCATCGGTACATGTTTGTAGGCTGCAGCATGATAAACAGTATTTACATGCCATGTTCTCATTACATCGCGGAGTTTTTCCTGATCTCGGACAGATCCTAGTATCGGTAAAACCTTAACCGATAATGACTCACGAGCAATACGCTGCTCCAGCTCTGATAAAATACTGTAAAGATTAAACTCACTATGCTCGAACAGTAATAGGACTTTAGGCCGCTGCACAAGTATTTGACGACAAAGCTCTGAGCCTATAGACCCCCCAGCTCCAGTCACCAGAACCGCTTGATCTTTAATACAATGCTCAAGTAGCTCCGCCTGAGCAGGGACGGCGTCGCGACCGAGCAAATCTGCGATGTCCACCTCTTGAATATCATCGACTTTTACACGTCCGCTTGCCAAATCCATGAAACCTGGAACGCTACGCACATGCAAAGGAAACCCTTCCAGGAATCCTAATATCTCCCGACGGCGAGCCCGATTTGACGAGGGAATCGCCAACAGAATTTCTTGAGCCCCGGTAGCGTCGATCATCTGTTGAATATGTTTTGGTTTATAAACCTGGAGTCCCGAAATGACTCGATCGGAAATTCCATTGTCATCATCAATGAATGCCACCGGACGCATAACGCGCCCCATACGTAACGCTGCAACAAGCTGGTTACCTGCAGCTCCAGCACCATAGATGGCTACCCGAGGTAGCCCATTATCCCTATTTGTAAATGGAACATGCTGAACTGCAGCAAACCAATCTCCAACGAAGTACTGACGCATGGCCAAGCGTAAACCACCCAGCATCATCAGGCTCAACCACCAGTAGTTGAAAATTATCGAGCGAGGAATCACATTTTGGTGGTTGCTATACCAATAAACTACAACGCCTAGTATCAACGCGGAGAATGTTACGGCCTTAACAATGGCAATCAACGCATCGTTGCCAAAATAGCGCATAACTGCTCTATACATACCAAAGCGTATAAACAAAGGAATGGAAATAATAGGAGCACTCAGAAACAACCACGTATGATCTGTCAGCGGGTTAATGATCTCATCAAGCCCCAGACGAACCACAAACGCCATCCACAATGCCCCCCAAACCAACAATATGTCGGTAAGGACTTGAAGTAGTCGCTTCTGGCGACGGGGCAGCCCCAGAAGAAACGCTCTCAATCTATCCATGACTCCTCCGGACACCTTGTTCACCTATTACCGACCAGCAGAAACTTAATTTTAAGTGTAGTAAATATCATTAACGAGACTCCAGCATCCCCGCTTTGTATTTAATCGCAATCATTACCAAGGGGATATACGCAATCAGTAGTGCTGCAAACCCATCTAGATAACCCGCTGTCACACAGAAAGCCAAGGGAAGTAGCCATAGGATGTTGATAGCCCCAACAGTCAATGAGACCGGCCGATGCTTGCCCCATTTGCGCGACGCAAATTGATACGCATGACTGCGGTGCGCCTCATAAACTTTCTCGCCTCTAAACAGCCGCCGTATCAAGGTAACAGTAGCGTCAACGATAAATACTCCAAGCAGGATCAACCACGCCCAGAAAAAATCGGCATGCGCTGATGCCGCTGTCAGTGAAAAAACACCCAACATGATCCCCAAGAAGCCGCTGCCGGCGTCTCCCATGAAGATTCGCGCGGGCGGAAAGTTCCAATAAAGAAATCCCAATACAGCAAAGGCAAGCAATAGGGGAGCCCAGATCAAATTATGAAAACCACTAACCCAATAAAGCAGCGCTGCGCCAACACACGCTGTAACAGCCTCAATGCTTGCAATGCCGTCAATGCCATCCATGAAGTTATATAAATTCAACATCCAGACAAGATACAACGCAGCAACAATGTAACCGAATATACCAAAATCTATTTGCAGCCCCAGTATGGACAGAGCAGGCAGACCTGCCACCCAATACATTGCCCAAAAAGCCGCCGCAAAATGCCCCAATAACCTCCATCGCGCAGCGATATGACCGTGATCATCCAGAAAGCCGAGAATCGCTATACCCGCGCCCGCACCGAGAAAACCAAGGACATGCTCCCAAGGTAAAATATTCTCGAAAGCGAGAAAGGGTAGAAACAAAATAAAGCTCACTACGATAGCTACTCCTCCACCTCTCGGTGTGGGGATCACATGCGAACTACGATCATTCGGTACGTCGATTAGACTGTGCGATAGTGCATAACTACGGAGCTTAGCCGTCAGAAAAAGAGCGCACAGAAAAATAATAGGCAATACAAACCAGACGCTCATTGATTACGGCTTCCTAGATAATGCCTGACTGCTTCAAGTAATGCATTATCAACAGTCATAGGCGGAGTCCAGTCTAAAAGCTCGCGATTCTTGCTGATATCAACCTCAAGCGAACCGCAGAGACGATTAGTTATATTTTCCTTGCCCACGAGACGCGCAGCTACTCTCAAAAGGCTAACAGGGAAAGGTAAAAGATTTATATTTTTCCCAAATGCTTTTGCTATTTTCTTTAATAACTCTGGCGTGGATAAATCTTCACCATCGCTGACCAAAAAAATCTGGTTAGCTGCGCGTGGGTGACTTATACAAACGCTGATAAAGTCAACAAGATTATCTAGCGCAACAAAGCTTCTCTTATTTTTAACAGATGAAAGCGGGAGGGGAATCCCCTTTTCAACAAGCTTCATCATATTCATAAAGTTCGCCTTGACGCCAACACCGTACACCAAGACCGGCCTAATAATAACTACTTCCATTCCTGTCTCTGCAGAAATTTTTAGTAGACCTTGTTCAGCCTCAGCCTTAGAAATCCCATATCCATCAACTGGATGCACTGTTCCATCAGCCGTATATTTAGTTCCAAGTGTGGTTTCTTCACCGTTAACTTTTATCGAGCTTATAAATATGAATCGCTTGACGCCAGCCATAGCAGATTGAGCCGCAAGATTCAATGTGCCTGCAACATTTACTTTTCGAAATTCAGACAGAGGATCCGAAGCTTGCTCGTTCATAACATGCACACGAGCTGCAGAATGGATTACTACATCGATATCTTTGAGTGCCTGCTCCCAAGACTGCGATGGGCTCAAATCACCGAGCGATACCGATTCAGAGACTTCACTTGAAAAAGCTGCCGGCTTCCGTGTCACTGCACGTACACTATACTCTGGATGGCGGCACAGGTAGCGTAGGACTGCTCCGCCAACAAATCCCGTTGCCCCAGTCAATAGTATTTTTTTATTTACGCTTTCCATTCGTCCACCGATACTACGATAGTGCAGAACTTTAATTCTCTCACAAAATCACATGAAGTAGCTCATCAATCGCTCGTTGACCACAACGGCATCAAAATCCTGCTGAGCCATTCTATGACTTTGTAGCCCCATCATTTGTATTTGCTCAGGATTATCAATAAAAAACATCATTTTTTCAGCCAAGTCCTCTGCTGACCATGGCGGCACTATGAAACCATTCACACCATGTACCACTGTATCTCTACAACCAGGAACATCGGTTGTAATGACTGCACGCCCTACAGCCATTGCTTCCTGAGTACTTCTAGGGACACCTTCTCGGTAAGAAGGTAAAACAAACACACTTGAATCTTTCAACCAACCAACAACATCCTCGACATGGCCACGATGGTCGACCAATCCTTCTTTTACCAAAGTATGGACGGCTTCCGCAGTCAACCCTCCTGGATTACTTTCATCGAGACCACCTAGCATAATAAATTTAGCACTGTCACATTTTTTTTTGACTAAGCGGGCCGCCTCGACAAACTCATTGACTCCTTTTTCAGCCAATAGTCTTCCAACAAATATAAAGCTCACAGGATCTACTGGGGGAGTACTATAAGGATAATCCGAGAGTTTTAGCCCAATCCCTCCAAGCACACTAATATCAGATACTTTTATTCTGTTATTTTCTACCAAATCAATTCGATCGTCTTTATTCAGAAAAATCAAACGTTCAAGAAAAGGAAAGGAAATTTTGTAGAGAAATACTTGCACCTTTCGCAGGAGCTTGACCTTAATCGAGGCGCCACCAGGCTGTTCTGTAAATACATACCCCAAGCCTTCGAGCATTGCTAAGCGGCGCTCTACCCCTGCGAATACAGCTGCTAGAGTTCCAAAAATTACCGGTTTTGCAAAATAACTAAATACAATATCAGGCGCAATTTTCTTTAAAATTTTCGATAACTTATAAGTATTTATCAAGTCACCTAATGGATTCAACCCTGCCCTGCTAAACACATAATCAACCGGTTCAGCTCCAAGCTGACGGACCTTTCTCCGCGTATCTGCACAATAATCAAGAGCAAAAGCAAATACTTGATGCCCTTCCTTCACCAAAGCGCCGATCAAATCAGCGCGAAATCCAAGGACGCAAGCAGCGGTCGTTCCAACTAGTGCTATTTTCATGTGACCCAACATTCAACAAAGCCCTGGCGGCGCGTAAAGGACTTATCCATCATCTGCAGCTCGTTCCACCAACGCCCCTGCACGAAACTCAAAGCTCTTAAATAGAGCCATCGACGCAAGATACCATGCCAACTCTCACGGAGCGATACCGCTCCGTCTACCAGTAACAACTCAGGTACGGTATAGCTCAACCCATCTTCTAACAACTGTGTCAAGAGAGTATTTATCAAGAATTCTTTGTCTTGCTCGTCGCCCCATTGCTGCTGCTGATACTGGATCGATATCCAAAGCAGACCTTATTGCAACAGCCAAGTCATCCGAACTTCCGGGACGGACCAAAACTCCTTCATTCCCTAGAACCTCCTTTACTCCACCGCAATCGGAAGCAACAACGACTCTCTCTGCCGCCATCGCTTCAGCAACGACAAGACCAAAACCTTCCCACGACGAAGAAAGAACATAGACGTCAGCAGCGCTATAAAAATCCGCGACATCCTCTCTAACACCGAAGAATGTGACCTCCTGAGAAATGCCCAATACTTCAGTAAGAGCTAACAAGGCTTCTCTCAATACCCCATCGCCAACAATCCAAAGCTTTAGGGCTGAATCACTCTTAAGCACAGAGGCAAATGCATGGAGTAAGCTTGGATAGTTCTTGGCCTCGGTAAACCTTCCCACTGCAAGAATTATTTTTTGATCAGCAGAAACACCTTCTCTGCCTCTTACCTTCTGCCGCGAATCCTCACTAAAACTGAACCTGTCAGTATCTATTCCATTTGGAACCATTAACATGGTCCCAGGTTTAACAGCTTTCCTGGCCTCAAACTCTTTAACAGCCCCTTGACTCACATTCGTGGTTGCATCAGCTAAGAAATTGGTAAACCGGTAGGCGAACATTCTCATCCCCCCGCCTTCATTTGTACTATGTGCGGTACAAATAAGTCGCGGAATGTGAATAGTCAATCTCACCAAGCGAGCCAGAAGATTGGCATGAACCATATGACTATGAACCACATCTGGTTTAAAACTCTTGATGGTATCCCGTAAAAGAAAAAAACTTTCCACTAGACTTTTTGGCGATTTGGCAGCATGAAAGCCAATTGTTTTAAGCGAGCTATCTTTAGGTAATAATTTAGCCGTACCAGTCAGGTAAGCTATCAAAATCTCATGTTGTTGAGACTCAAGACGTTGGGCCAGATCTAAAACCTGGCGCTCTGCACCGCCAACATCCAAACTGGTAATGAAAAATAATATTTTCATGAAAACCTTTTAAACAACGTATAAAAATAGCATTGTATGGAGCGAATCAAAAATTTTAACTTATATCGAAAATCATTTTCTCGAAAAATTTGCGCCCAGTAAAAGGTCAGAAATCCTTTGGGATTCCGCCTCAAATTAGAGGAAAAATTTTTGGAGTAACCATCTTCAAGATAATCACAGAGATAAAGAGTGGTGTTTCCAAAAAAGTAAATTTCCCCTTCATCTCCAATTTTATTCCAAATGTATAGCTCTGGTACAAATCTTTCTTCAGGAACTACAGGAAAAGGGTGCCTCAGCATAACCTCAGTTTTAAAAACATATGCAAGGTCTCCTTTAAAATAATGCCCAGCCTCCGTCGGGCTCATGACCAGCGGAAAGTTAGAATCTTCAATGTTTCGCCCCACAGTCCGCATATCAAAATATGCTTTGCGGTAGCAAAAACCAACAACGTTTGCTTCTCTGAATGTAGAGATAGCATCACTCACGCACTCGACTGCATTAGGCACGAGAGAGTCATCACTATCTACGATGAAAATCCATGGGGTATCAGCCTTGCGAACACCTAAATTAAGGGCGACATGTTTTCCGCCATTCGGTTGATAACAAACATGAACTTTAAACGGCGCAATATTAGAATACTCAAGCAACAGGCGCTGCGTTTCATCCTGACTTCCATCGTCAACAATTACCCACTCAAAATCCTTGTGTGTTTGAGCACAAAGACTTTCATACAATCGTGGCAAGGTAGTCTCACGATTATAGGTCGGAGTCAAAATTGTTATCATACTCCCTCCATCTTCCGTTTTTTATCTCTGTCACCCAAAACGAAAATAATTAATGCAATAAACAAAAAAGCTTCAACAAGAACAAACGCCGATACCACTCCGGCAACACCATACCAAATGGATAACAGCGCCGCTAACAGCATAGATATTACAGACGAGAGCATCATGAGGAAACTGGTGGCCTTATCTCTCCCCATAGGAATCAACATACACAGCCCCAATGCTTGGTTAGCCAATCTGAATGGTATAACCCAAACAAAGACTTTCAAAATCTCGCTCGCCGCAGTAAACCCCGCCCCCAAAACCTTGAAGATTAGGAAGTCGCCGACAAAATATATTAATCCCGCTGCAAAAACACCAGAGAATAGCATTCCAATTACGATCATCCAGGATAATCTTATGGTATTGACTTGTGAAACCTGAAATTGTCGATTCAGATAAGGATAAAACCCAATTAAGATCGGATTCACAAAACTCACAAACCCGCGAATTATCTTTTCTGCTGGCACATAGGATGCTACAGCTACATGTCCAGAGGTTAAACCAACTAGAGACGGCCCAGCACTCATAAGTATATTGTTCGAGCTTTTATATACAAAAACATGAAACCCTATTTTTATCTGTTGCAAGCCACCAGAAAGACTCAGAGAAAATTTTCCGACCTTGCAAACACATACAACGTTACCAACAATGGTATTTAACAGACCAAACCCCGACATAATACCAAAAGCTAATAGTGCATCTTGCTCCCCATGGATAAACATATACAAAAATAGCAAGCTGGTAAAACGCAAAGAAACTTCTACAACTACAACCAGGGTAATTCTTTCTAGCCCCTGAAAAAACCAGAATGGACTAAAACCAAAAGCTACAAAGTACAGGAACCCCATTAGAACCAAATTACTGTCATGAAAGGAATTCCCCTTCACCACAAAAATAAAAAACCCTAATACCGCTACAATAGAAAAAATTAATAGTTTTGCAGAAAGAACTTCGCCAAATATACGCGCAAGAACACTTTTATCATCTCGAGAGATTGCTACTTGTCGCGACCCACTTAATGAGAAACCATACTCCACAACCAAGGAAGTCAGTAGAGCCACTGACTGGATAAGCACAACCTTCCCATACTCCTGAACCCCTAAGGCACGTGCCAATACGGGAATTTCAAGTATGGGAATCAAGTATCCACAAAGCTGCACAAAGAAAAGCAGCCCCATATTTTTTAGCAATCGCGTCAAGATTAAGCTCTCTGTGATTCAAAACCATGAAAATTATTAATTTCTTTATACAGCTTAAACCTTGATAAACTGGACGACCAAGACAACATGATTGCCCAGTACCCCCACTCAGACATCTCCGAACTTAGAGGATGGAACAACAAAACAAAACAAAAACATAAAACACCAAGGCAAGCGGCTGCTCTAAAATATATATTGGACGTATGTCTACCAACAGCTCTCCACTCCCGAGAAAGGAAAAGAAGAATCGGAGAGATTAAAATCATCAAAAGGCCACCGCCTCCGAGCACACCAAGATCTCCCAGAATTGCTAAGTAGGTATTATGAACAACCATTGGTGCACCATCGACCAATGACGTGGAGCTTCCAAAACCGCACCCAAGAGGAAGACACACATCTGCATTTACAACACCGTCATTTAGCATCTTTTCTCGAATAGGGTCACCTTCGAACAGTCTATTTATCACCAAGAACGAATCACCGGTAACAATTTCATATATCGCATCTGAGTTAAAGGCAACTAGCACGCTAATAAACATGACGGCTACAGATGCCAAAACCACAAAACGATTCGTGCTAATTAAAAACTGCAAAAAAGCAAATACAGCAATTATTACAGAGAACCATAAAAAGCCAGTACGACTCGAGTCAGCCAACAAAAGATATATTGAGGCCAATATTAAAAGTGATGCTGGAAAAGACTTAAAAAACGGAAGAGTAAAAACTCTAGCAATTATAAAAGATACAAAAAATGCACTCGTCTTCCAGAGTACGCCCGGAAACGCAAACATGCTTCCCTGCCGACCATCACCAAGCAAAACATAGTACTCAATTAAAAAATACTTACATAATAAAAAAAAGAACAACCCAACCAATGTAACAATCATTGAGATACGATAAAACTGCTCCTCATTCAAAGCCTGCGAACTTTTAAAAATCACAACGGTTATCATGGCTATGGCAAAATATTTTGAAGCCTGATAAGCCGTGTATTCATCAGAGTTAGTTAAACTAATAAGCAAAAGAGATAAAATCAAAATAGTAAAACCGAGCAGAACACCAATTAATGCCCAGTCTATCTTCAAGCGCTTCCAGCCAGAGGACAAGCACCCCATACAGAGCACGCCCCCCCACAACCCCCAATAACCTGCAGGAGTAATAATATTTCTTAGATCGCCCAAAACAACTAATACGCAGGAAAACAATACAATATAAAAAGGTATTATTTTTTTACTCATCTTAACCCCTTCAGTTTGTATCGAACGCATGAATTGAACCTACTACCATGCTAAACATTAAACTCACTTTTATTACTATTGGATATATAAATAGTTTCTGCTAGACGATGAGAACTACTCCACTAGCCAGCCTCAACCTCATTCGCCGCGATTATACTATTTAGGGACGGCTATCAGGTCCCTTTCGTGACAAAAACTATGCATGATGAAGCCTTATTCTGCGCCTGATCGCAATCCAATCATGCAGATTTGCGCTGCAGAAGCACCATGTCGCCTTTCGGCGACATGTGAATTCTCAGAAGATTGAGAGAGAGCAGGGGACCTAGCGCTTTTTACCAAAAAAATAAAGGACAAGAGAGACCGCTCCACCCATCATCAAGCCTAATATTAGACCCAAGCTTAATATTAGCATTCTCTTCGGCTTTATCGGTGAATCGGGATACCGTGCGAGTCCGTCTTGTCTATAGACCGAAATATCAGCTCTATATGACTCCAACTCTTTATAAAAGTCATAGCTAGATTCAAGCCTACGCAGATCTATAGAAAACGGATCATCAGATTCACGACGTTTTAAATTTTCTATTTCTGCTTTAAGTGCTTTTGTCCCTCGCATATAGAGAGCTTGACCATCTACATCACCAGCCACTTCAACACCAGAGTTACGCATGATAATTGGCGAGTTTTCCAGGCCAACAGCCTCAGCTATGCGCAAGGCTTCTTGCAACTTAGTTATCGAGTCCTCTCGGAGCTTCCGACTGACTTCACGCAGAGATTCAATCCTGTGAAAAAGATTACGCGCACGGATGGTATTTTCGCTTGATACATCTTTATATATTTCTGCCTTCGCCATGGTAGAAGCTCGATCAACATAATCTTGAGCCCAGCTCAATGCCTGCTCAGGATCAGCACTTTGCACAGTAACGATAGCTTGGTCACCACCGTCCTTTGTCGGAAGCTCTACCAACAGGCTCTTAGAAAGACGTTGATATAATTCACCCTGAGAAATTTTACGCGCATCATCAGTAACCGAAGGCAAATAAATCGTATTAAAAAAAACCTGTCGAAGAGCTTCAGAGCTGAGTGCTTGTAAAAAAACCTTATAAATAGCATCAGCCTTTAAAGGTTCCAAACCAGAATCCTGCGTACGACCGTAGTTAATTGCAGATATATCATTTACCGTAGGAGCCAACAAAAAAATCTTGGCTTCATAAATCGGCCTAGCCGTAAAGGCATATAGAGCAGCAGCCAACGTTGATAGAGAAACAATAATTAAGATAAGCCACTTGTGATACCAGAACGAATATACCAATGCTTGGAAATCTACATCCGAATTATTAGGAGACTCCGCAGAGCGATTTTGCATATTCTAGTTGCCCTTCTCCGATACGAAGCATCACCGAAGCGATACAGCAATTCACTTAAGCTTCCCCTACTATTAGGGTAGAAGAATAAATACCAAGCGATCACGAGTTAGCATAGCACTCAAGCATGTGCACTTCTCACTATAAAATCACGATCATATGACATTTCATCATCGAGGATTTTTCTTTCTAAAAGAAATACTTCTCAGCCAAGTGATAATAGGGCCAACAAACATACCGGTAAGCAGAGCGCCACCAATATAGATAGAGATAGGAAGCGGCGAAGTTGCCCAACCAAAAAGCAATAAGCTCGCCGGCTGTTGATTCTCCAAAACAAACGACAGCACTACTCCTACCAAAAAAAGAATACAAACCGCTCCCCCTATACGACCAAGTATAGACATTCCTGGCTCCCTTCAAATCTATAGGACATTATCCTCTTCCTCATTCACACGATCTCGAAGCTCTTTACCCGGCTTGAAATGCGGAACGAACTTACCATCCAAGCTGACAGACTGACCGGTTTTAGGATTGCGACCTACACGCGGAGCACGATAGTGCAAGGAAAAGCTGCCGAACCCCCGGATCTCAATACGATCCCCGGTTGCCAGGCATTGGGACATTTGCTCGAGCATGGTCTTGATGGCCAGCTCCACATCCTTGGATGAGAGTAGCCCTTGATGGGTGACAATTCGTTCGATCAACTCCGACTTCGTCATATTTTTCCCTTCTTTTTCAAGCAGCTAGATAAGCGCCTCAAAGGTTTTAGCACGACCAGGAGGTTTTGAACAGCCCGCACAATGACTTATCTCCTACCTTGCCCGAACACCAGAAACAAAGGTATTCAACGACCCGCAAACAAAAACCCTGCAGCATTTTGCCCTTCGAGACGCCATTCTACTAACCACATATGACAAGCATGGTCCGCGTAAGGTATCCCGCCGGATTCCAGCCAAAGGGATAGTCGCCCTCTTCATCCTTCGCATCACTGGACCTGGTGATGACCTTATAGCCCTCACCTCCGCATTCACGCTCAGCGCGCTTGTAGCACTTGGCCCATTCAGCCCCAAGGCCGGAGCAGTCGATCTCGATGCCACTGACGCCACGAACCACATGGGTTTTGGCATTGGTTGCACAGCCCGCCAAGATCAGAACAGCGAATACCACGATGAGATTTTTCATCTACTTCCTTATGTCACGCAACTGCCTCACCTTTATCCAGCCCATACAAGCCTAGCTCGGAATAGGTTATTGATCTGCCTAAGAAAATAGACATCCGAATAGCCTTGTTGGTTTCCCCCTTGATACAGGCAAGGCGATCCTAAATCGCAGGCACAAAAAAGGGCGACCGAAGTCGCCCTTTTCTATGGTCTGACAGAACTTAGTTCTGCTTTTCCATTTGCGCACGCAGCAGGTCACCGAGAGTGGTAGGACCAGCAGCGATATCCGAAGCAGCTGGCTTGTCGCGCAGGCTCTGGATAGCTTCTTTCTCGTCTTCAACGTCTTTCGACTTGATCGAGAGCTGGATTACACGGCTCTTACGGTCAACGCTGATGATCTTGGCTTCTACTTCTTCGCCTTCTTTCAGGACGTTACGAGCATCTTCGATGCGATCACGGCTGATTTCGGAGGCTTTCAGAGTAGCTTCGATATCGTTGGCCAGGGTGATGATGGCGCCTTTGGCATCAACTTCTTTTACAACACCCTTAACGATTGCACCTTTGTCGTTCTCTTGAACGTACTCGGAGAACGGATCGCTTTCCAGTTGCTTGATACCCAGGGAGATACGCTCACGCTCTGGGTCAACCGACAGGATAACGGTGTCCAGCTCGTCGCCCTTCTTGAAGCGGCGTACAGCTTCTTCGCCCACTTCGTTCCAGGAGATGTCGGACAGGTGAACCAGACCGTCGATGCCGCCGTCCAGGCCGATGAAGATACCGAAATCGGTGATCGACTTGATGGTGCCGGAGATCTTGTCGCCCTTGTTGAACTGGCCAGAGAAGTCTTCCCATGGGTTGGACTTGCACTGCTTGATGCCCAGGGAGATACGACGACGCTCTTCGTCGATGTCCAGAACCATAACTTCCACTTCGTCGCCGACTTGTACGACTTTCGAAGGATGGATGTTCTTGTTGGTCCAGTCCATTTCCGAAACGTGCACCAGGCCTTCAACGCCTTCTTCCAGCTCAGCGAAGCAACCGTAGTCGGTCAGGTTGGTTACACGAGCGGTAACGCGAGTGCTTTCTGGGTAGCGGGCTTTGATAGCAACCCATGGGTCTTCGCCCAGTTGCTTGAGGCCCAGGGAAACACGATTGCGCTCGCGATCGTACTTCAGAACCTTGACATCGATCTCGTCGCCAACGTTGACGATTTCGGAAGGATGCTTGATGCGCTTCCAAGCCATGTCGGTGATGTGCAGCAGGCCATCGACGCCACCCAGATCGACGAATGCGCCGTAATCGGTGAGGTTCTTGACGATACCTTTGACTTGCTGACCTTCCTGCAGGGATTCCAGCAGAGCTTCACGCTCGGCGGAGTTCTCGGCTTCGAGGACGCTACGGCGGGAAACGACAACGTTGTTGCGCTTCTGGTCGAGTTTGATGACTTTAAACTCGAGCTCTTTGCCTTCCAGGTGCGTGGTGTCGCGCACTGGACGGACGTCAACCAGAGAACCTGGCAGGAACGCACGGATGCCGTTAACGTCGACAGTGAAGCCGCCTTTAACCTTACCGTTGATAACGCCCTTGACCACTTCTTCGGCTGCGAAGGCTGCTTCCAGAACGATCCAGCATTCAGCGCGCTTGGCTTTTTCACGGGACAGCTTGGTTTCACCGAAGCCATCTTCAACCGAGTCCAGAGCAACGTGAACTTCATCACCAACATTGATGGACAGGTCGCCAGCATCGTTGTAGAACTGCTCAAGCGGGATAAGCGCTTCAGATTTCAGACCAGCGTGAACGGTTACCCAACGCGCTTGGTAATCGATGTCGACGATAACGCCGGTGATGATGGAGCCTGCCTGAAGGTTCAGGGTTTTCAGGCTTTCTTCAAAGAGTTCCGCAAAGCTTTCGCTCATTTTAATTCCTGTTGATAAGGGCGAAGAATACGCCCATCTGCCACATCCCAGACAATGTGGGTTACGTTCATATAAAAGAAAGACCGCAGGACTATGACTGGTCCCCTGCGCCCTTCCTTGATCATCCGGCGATATCGCGTATGGCGATCTCGCTCAAGATGCGTTCCAGCACCTGCTCGATGGACAACTCCGTGGAATCCAGCTGTATAGCGTCGACCGCCGGCTTGAGTGGGGCAACCGCTCGCTGGGTGTCACGCTCATCGCGCGCACGAATCTCATCTAGCAGACTCGACAGACTAACACCATCGACTTTTCCCTTCAACTGCAAGTATCGGCGACGCGCACGCTCCTCGGCACTGGCAGTGAGGAATATCTTCAAGGGAGCGTCAGGAAACACCACTGTTCCCATATCACGCCCATCGGCCACCAACCCCGGAGGCTCCTGAAATGCGCGCTGGCGCTGCAACAAGGCATCACGCACTGCCGGCAAGGCGGCGACCTGGGAAGCCCAGGCTCCTACTTGCTCGTTGCGCAGATCATCGGTGACATCGTCACCTTCCAGGATGATCCGTTGCGGATGGCCTTCGGTCGCGCCGACAAACTGTACATCCAGATGAGCCGCCAGCAGCTTCAGCGACTCCTCGTTGGTCAGGTCGACCCCATGGTTACGCGCGGCAAAGGCCAGCAGCCGGTACAAGGCACCGGAATCCAGCAGACCCCAACCCAGGCGCTTGGCCAGAATCCCGGCGATGGTGCCTTTGCCCGAGCCGCTCGGCCCATCGATGGTGATGACTGGCGCCTTGATGTTCACGACTGAGCCTCTTGCGCAACGCGAATGCCGACCTGCGCGCACAGAGCGAGGAAGTTCGGGAAGGACGTGGCGACGTTGGCGCAATCATGGATGCGAATTGGCGCCGTGGCGCGCAACGAAGCCACACTGAAGGCCATGGCGATACGGTGGTCGCCATGCCCATGCACTTCGCCGCCACCGATCTGGCTGCCATCGATGATGATGCCGTCCGGGGTTGGCTCGCACTTGACGCCCAATGCCAACAAACCATCCGCCATCACCTGGATGCGGTCGGACTCCTTGACCCGCAGCTCTTCGGCGCCGCGCAGCACAGTACGCCCCTCGGCACAGGCCGCGGCGACGAACAGCACCGGGAACTCATCGATGGCCAGCGGGACCAGCTCTTCCGGAATCTCGATACCCTTGAGCTTCGCCGCGCGAACCCGCAGGTCCGCCACTGGCTCGCCACCGACCTCGCGCTGATTCTCCAGGCTGATATCAGCCCCCATCAGACGCAGGATGTCGATGACACCGGTACGCGTAGGGTTGATACCTACATGCTCGAGCACCAGCTCGGAACCCTCGGCGATGGATGCCGCCACCAAGAAGAAGGCCGCCGAGGAAATATCCGCGGGCACCTCGATATGGGTCGCCTGCAGCTTGCCACCGGACTCAACCGAGGCCGTGGCCCCCTCGACCGCTACCGAATAACCGAAACCACGCAGCATGCGCTCGGTGTGGTCACGGGTTGGCGCCGGCTCGGTCACTGTGGTCTTGCCCTCAGCGTACAAGCCAGCCAACAGCAGGCAGGACTTAACCTGGGCACTGGCCATTGGCATAGTGTAAGTCAGCCCCTTGAGCTTGTTACCACCACGGATGGTCATCGGTGGACGCCCTTCCGCGGCGGTTTCAATCACCGCCCCCATCTCTCGCAGCGGATTGGCCACACGATTCATCGGGCGCTTGGACAACGAG
This sequence comes from Pseudomonas sp. MRSN 12121, assembly GCF_000931465.1. Lineage (NCBI taxonomy): Bacteria > Pseudomonadati > Pseudomonadota > Gammaproteobacteria > Pseudomonadales > Pseudomonadaceae > Pseudomonas > Pseudomonas sp. MRSN 12121. The sequence goes on from NZ_CP010892.1 coordinate 5,004,397, forward strand.
GCATCGCCCGTCAGCACGCTGTCGAAATCCTGCGCGGCCAGCAGGCCGGACAGCAGGCGCATCGAGGTGCCGGAGTTGCCCAGGTAGATCGGCCCTGGAGCCGGTTTCAGACCATGCAGGCCAACGCCGTGAATGGTCACGCGACCATGGTGCGGACCTTCGATCACCACGCCCATGTCGCGGAAAGCCTGCAGCGTCGCCAGGGCATCTTCGCCCTCGAGAAAACCTTCGACCTCGGTAGTACCTTCGGCCAGGGAGCCGAGCATGATCGAACGGTGAGAAATCGACTTGTCGCCCGGTACACGAATCCGCCCATTCAGGCGGCCACCAGGGTTTGCCAGGAAAATCAGGTTATTGGAGTTCATAGCGTCCACATAGGCCCGGCGGGCCAGGATTTTACTGAAATGCTCGCGGGCCACCCGGGCGCGAGTGAATACGCCCAACAACTGGTGCCCGTCCCCTGCATCGACCGCGTCGCGAAGAGCGTCGAGGTCGTTGCGAAATGTATCGAGTGTGCGCAGGACAGCTTCGCGATTGGCGAGGAAGATGTCGTGCCACATGACCGGGTCGCTGCCGGCGATTCTCGTGAAATCGCGGAAACCGCCCGCAGCGTAACGGAAGATGTCCAGATTTTCACTGCGCTTGGCCAACGAATCGACCAGGCCGAACGCCAGCAGGTGCGGCAGATGGCTGGTCGCCGCCAATACCTCATCGTGACGCTCGACCTGCATGTGCTCGACATCGGCTCCCAGCTCGCGCCAGAGCCTGTCGACCACCGCCAGGGCTGCCGGATCAGTCTGTTCCAGAGGCGTCAGGATTACCTTGTGACGCCGGAACAATTGGCCATTGGAGGCTTCCACCCCACTCTGCTCGGAGCCGGCGATCGGATGCCCGGGGACAAAACGCGATGGCATTCCACCAAACGCCTCGGTCGCGGCTCGCACCACATTGCCCTTGGCACTGCCGACGTCTGTCAGAATCGCCTGCCCCAGGTCCATGCCAGCGAGAATCGCCAGCAGCTTTTCCATGGCCAGGATCGGCACCGCCAGCTGGATCACGTCGGCGCCCCGGCACGCGAGCGCCAGGTCTTCCTCGCAACGATCCACCACGCCCAACTCGACTGCCAGCTTGCGCGATTGCGGGTCGAGATCCACACCAACCACTTCACGACAGACACCAGTTTCACGCAGCCCCTTGGCAAAGGAGCCGCCGATCAACCCCAGACCGACCACCACCAGGCGACCGATCATAGGCACCGCAGGTTGCATTGGAATGACATCAACCACGGGCCAGGACCTTGGCCAGCGCCTCGAGGAAACGTGTGTTTTCAGCCGGCAAGCCAATGGTCACCCGCAGGTGATTGGGCATGCCGTAGTTCGCCACCGGACGAACGATCACCCCTTCACGCAACAGACCCTGGAACACCGGCGCGGCAACCCGCCCGAGATCCACGGCGATGAAGTTCCCCCGGGAAGGAATCCAGGTCAGGCCCTGCTCGCGGAAGCCGGCTTCCAGCTGCTGCATGCCAGCCTCGTTCAGGCGGCGGCTCTCGGCCAGATACTCATCATCCTGCAACGCAGCACAGGCCGCCGCCAGCGCCAGGCTGTTGACGTTGAACGGCTGACGCACGCGATTGAGCACATCGGCCACCGTCGCGGTCGACAAGCCATAGCCTACGCGCAGTGCCGCCAGGCCATAGGCCTTGGAGAACGTCCGCGAAACCAGCAGGTTCGGATAGGCCGCCAGGAAATCCAAGCCGTCCGGCAAATCGCTACCTTCGGCATACTCGATATAGGCCTCGTCCAGCACCACCAGCACATGCGCCGGCACGTCCTGGAGGAACTCATCCAGCGCCTCGGCACTGAACCAGGTGCCGGTCGGGTTGTTCGGATTGGCGATGAAGACCACCCGGGTATCGGCGTCGATAGCCTGCAACATGGCCGGCAGGTCGTGCCCCCACTCCCTGGCAGGAACCACACGAGCCTGCGCTCCGACCGCCTGGACGACAATCGGATACACGGCAAAAGCATGCTCGCTGAATACCGCATTCAGACCTGGCGCCAGATAGGCACGAGCGACCAGTTCCAAGATGTCGTTGGAGCCGTTGCCCAAGGTCACCTGCGCCGGCTCGACGCTGCAGCGCTCAGCCAGCAGCGTCTTGAGCGCAAAACCGTTGCCATCCGGATAACGGGTCAGCTCGGCCAGCTCTTCGCGAATCGCCGCCAGCGCCTTGGGGCTGGCACCCAGCGGGTTTTCGTTGCTGGCCAGCTTGACGATTTTTGCCGGATCGATATCCAGCTCGCGCGCCAGTTCGTCCACAGGCTTGCCCGGAACGTACGGCGAAAGTTGTTGCACGCCCGGCTGCGCCAGAGCGAGGAAGTCGCCACTCATTGTTAAAGCCTCAGAGAACCGCTTTCGGGTAGGAACCCAGCACCTTCAGTGCCACTGCTTCCTGACTGATCTTTTCCAGCACACCCTTGATCAATGGATCACGGTGATGGCCGATGAAGTCGATGAAGAACACATAGGTCCATTTGCCGCTGCGCGAAGGCCGGGTTTCGATACGCGTCAGGTCGATACCGTTGTCATGGAAAGGCACCAGCAGCTCATGCAGAGCGCCAGGCTTGTTGCTCATGGAAACGATGATCGAGGTCTTGTCGTCGCCGGTCGGCGGCACTTCCTGGTTACCGATCATCAGGAAGCGCGTGGAGTTGTCCGGGCGATCCTCGATCTTCTCGGCCAGGCGGGTCAGGCCGTACAGGCCCGCCGCCATGTCGCCGGCGATGGCCGCCGAATTCCACTCGCCCTTGACCCGCTTGGCTGCCTCGGCGTTGCTGGACACCGCGACGCGCTCGACATTCGGATAATGGGCATCCAGCCACTTGCGGCATTGCGCCAGGGACTGGGCATGGGAGTAGATGCGGCTGATGCTGTCGGTCTTGGTGTTTTCCCCGACCAGCAGATGGTGGTGGATACGCAGCTCGACCTCGCCGCAGATCACCATGTCGTGTTCCAGGAAACTGTCGAGGGTGTGGTTGACCGCACCCTCGGTGGAGTTTTCCACAGGCACCACGCCAAAGTTCACCGCGCCCGCAGCCACTTCACGGAAGACTTCGTCGATCGCCGCCATCGGCTTGCTGATCACTGCATGGCCGAAATGTTTCATGGCCGCCGCCTGGGTGAAAGTACCCTCCGGACCGAGATAAGCCACTTTCAGCGGCTGCTCGAGCGCCAGGCACGAAGACATGATTTCACGGAACAACCGCGCCATCTCTTCGTTGCCCAGCGGTCCCTGGTTACGCTCCATCACCCGCTTGAGCACCTGAGCCTCACGCTCAGGACGGTAGAACACCGGCACTTCGCCTTCGGCCAGCGAGGCCATCTTTACTCGCGCGACTTCCTGGGCGCAGCGCGCGCGCTCACTGATCAACTCCAGGACCTTTTCGTCCAGGGCGTCAATGCGCAGGCGCAGTGCCTTGAGTTCTTGCTCAGACATTAGCCATGTTCCTTCTCGAACTCTGCCATGTACGCCACCAGCGCGTTGACCGCGTGGATGTCAACGGCGTTGTAGATGGAAGCGCGCATGCCCCCCACCGAACGGTGCCCCTTGAGATTCAGCAGGCCACGCGCTTCGGCGCCTGCCAGGAACGGCTTGTCCAGGCGATCGTCGGCCAGGCGGAAAGGCACGTTCATCCACGAGCGATCCGACTTGTTGATCGGGTTGCTGTACAGGCCGCTGGCATCGATGAAGTCATACAGGGTGCGCTGCTTGACTTCGTTGAGCTTGGCGATGGCTTCGACACCGCCCTGCTCCTTGAGCCACTCGAACACCAGGCCGGACAAGTACCAGGCCAGGGTCGGCGGCGTGTTGTACATCGAGCCGTTGTCCGCGGCGACCTTGTAGTCGAGCATGGTCGGGCACAGCGAACGCGCACGCCCCAGCAGGTCCTCACGAATGATATTGACGAGGATGCCGCTCGGACCGATGTTTTTCTGCGCGCCGGCATAGATCATGCCGAACCGGGAGATATCCACAGGGCGCGAAAGAATGTCGGAAGACATGTCGGCCACCAGCGGAACGTCGCCGGTTTCCGGGATCCACTGGAATTCCAGGCCACCAATGGTTTCGTTCGGTGCGTAATGCACGTAGGCCGCGTCTTTCGACAACTGCCATTCGTTCTGGCCGGGGATGGCGAAGTAGTCGTAGGGCTTGGCAGTGGCAGCCACATTGACATGACCATAGCGCGAAGCTTCTTCGATGGCCTTCTGCGACCAGATACCGGTGTCGATATAGTCGGCCGAGCCGTTTTCCGGCAGCAGGTTCAGTGGAATCTGAGCAAATTGCTGGCTGGCGCCGCCTTGCAGAAACAGCACTTTATAGTTCGAGGGGATATTCAGCAGATCACGCAGATCCTGCTCGGCCTTGGTGGCAATGGAGACGAACTCATCGCTGCGATGGCTCATCTCCATGACCGACAGGCCCTTGCCGTGCCAGTCCAGCAGTTCGGCCTGGGCACGCAACAGGACAGCTTCAGGTAGCGCAGCGGGACCTGCGCAGAAGTTATAGGCTCGTTTGCTCACATCCACTCTCGCTATGCATTCACGGTAGCGGACAGAGCAAACACTCTGCCCTGCTACGATTTATTTAGTCTTGCGACTCTTCTTCGCCTGCGGCGTCAGCCTGTTGGCCTTCGACGCCATCGTCGGAGTCGGCCACCGCATCCAGCACGGTCCCCTCGAGTACCTCGCCGTCCTCGTCATCCAGCTCGTCGCCTTCGACTTCGGATGGCTCCTGCACCCGCTCCAGGCCCACCAGCGTTTCATCGTTGGCCAGCTTGATCAGGGTCACGCCCTGGGTGTTACGACCCAGGCTGGAAACTTCGTCCACCCGGGTGCGCACCAGGGTGCCCTGGTCGGAAATCAGCATGATCTCCTCGCCGTCGAGCACCTGGACCGCGCCGACCAGACGGCCGTTACGCTCGTTGCTGACCATGGCGATAACGCCCTGGCCGCCACGCTTGTACTCGGGGAACTCGGTGATGGCGGTACGCTTGCCATAACCCCGCTCGGAAGCGGTGAGGATCTGGCTGCCTTCTTCCGGAATCAGCATGGAAATCAGCTTCTGCCCTTCCGGCAGGCGCATGCCGCGCACACCGCGGGCGGTACGGCCCATGGCACGCACGTCGGATTCCTTGAAGCGGGTTACCTTGCCACCGTCGGAGAACAGCATCACTTCGCGCTCGCCATCGGTGATCGCGGCGGAAATCAGCACATCGCCCTCGTCCAGTTCCAGCGCGATCAGGCCAACGCTGCGCTGACGGCTGAAGGATTCCAGCGGAGTCTTCTTCACGGTGCCGTTAGCGGTTGCCATGAAGATGTAGTGACCTTCGGTGTATTCCTCGACCGGCAGCATGGTGGTGATGTATTCACCGTCATCCAGCGGCAACAGGTTGACCAGCGGACGACCGCGGGCGGCACGGGAAGCCTCGGGAATCTCGTAGGTTTTCAGCCAGTAGACCTTGCCCTTGCTGGAGAACAGCAGCAGCGTGGTGTGGCTGTTAGCCACCAGCAGGTGCGCGATGTAGTCCTCGTCCTTGACGCCGGTCGCCGACTTGCCTTTGCCACCACGACGCTGGGCCTGGTAGGCAGCCAGCGGCTGGGTCTTGGCATAGCCGCCATGGGAAATGGTCACGACGCGCTCTTCTTCCGGAATCATGTCGCCCAGGGTCAGGTCGAGACGGGCATCGAGGATTTCGGTGCGACGCACATCGCCGTATTCGGCGCGGATCACTTCCAGCTCTTCGCGGATCACTTCCATCAAGCGCGTGGCGCTGTTGAGGATGCGGATCAGCTCGCCGATCTGGTTGAGGATCTCCTGGTACTCGGCCAGCAGCTTTTCGTGCTCCAGGCCGGTCAGGCGGTGCAGACGCAGTTCCAGAATGGCTTGCGCCTGTTCTGGAGAGAGGAAGTACTTGCCGTCGCGCAGGCCGTACTGTGGGTCGAGGTTTTCCGGACGGCAGGAATCCGCACCGGCACGCTCGACCATGGTCATCACCGCGCTGGATTCCCACGGCGTGCTGACCAGCGCTTCCTTGGCTTCCGACGGAGTCGGCGAGGCCTTGATCAGGGCGATGACCGGGTCGATGTTCGACAGGGCAACGGCCTGGCCTTCGAGGATGTGGCCGCGCTCACGGGCCTTGCGCAGCTCGAACACGGTACGGCGGGTCACCACTTCACGGCGGTGGCGCACGAAGGCTTCCAGCAGGTCCTTGAGATTGAGGATCCGCGGACGGCCATCGATCAGCGCAACGATGTTGATACCGAACACGCTTTGCAGCTGGGTCTGGGCGTAGAGGTTATTGAGGATCACCTCCGGCACCTCACCACGACGCAGCTCGATTACCACGCGCATGCCATCCTTGTCGGACTCGTCGCGCAGCTCGGTGATACCTTCGAGTTTCTTCTCTTTAACCAGCTCGGCGATCTTCTCGATCAGACGCGCCTTGTTCAGCTGGTAAGGCAGTTCGGTGATGACGATCTGCTGGCGGCCACCGACCTTGTCGATGTCTTCGATGATCGAGCGGGCGCGCATGTAGATACGGCCACGACCGGTACGGTAGGCCTCGATGATGCCTTCGCGACCGTTGATGATCGCCGCGGTCGGGAAATCCGGACCGGGGATGTGCTGCATCAGCTCGTCGACGGTCAGCTCGGGGTTGTCGATCAGCGCCAGGCAACCGTCGATGACTTCACCGAGGTTGTGCGGCGGAATGTTGGTCGCCATGCCCACGGCGATACCGCTGGAACCGTTGACCAGCAGGTTGGGGATCTTGGTCGGCATGACCGCAGGGATCAGTTCGGTGCCGTCGTAGTTCGGTACCCAGTCCACGGTTTCCTTGTGCAGGTCGGCCAGCAGCTCGTGCGCCAGCTTGGTCATGCGCACTTCGGTGTATCGCATGGCCGCCGCGTTGTCGCCGTCGACCGAACCGAAGTTACCCTGGCCGTCTACCAGCAGGTAGCGCAGGGAGAATGGCTGGGCCATACGAACGATGGTGTCGTACACCGCGATATCACCGTGCGGGTGATACTTACCGATCACGTCACCGACAACACGGGCAGATTTCTTGTACGGCTTGTTCCAGTCGTTACCGAGCTCGCTCATCGCGTACAGCACACGCCGGTGCACGGGCTTCAAGCCATCGCGCGCATCAGGCAGTGCCCGCCCGACGATTACGCTCATCGCGTAGTCGAGATAGGACTGTTTCAGCTCGTCTTCGATATTGACCGGGAGGATTTCTTTGGCCAGTTCGCCCATGAGAAGCCTGATTCCTTTTTCTGGTGAAACTTCGTCACATCCATATGGGACGAACGAAGCTCGCCGCTGCAGGCCTAGTGCCATGCACCGACTTACGACAAATCAACAAGTTAAGCCATGGATTTGCGCAGTGAAGGCAGCCACTTCGGACCGCCTTGGAAACCGCCGGATGTTATCACAATCGCCGCCACGCACCTATCCCCCTGATGCGCATGGAGCATAGTTAGTTGACCGGTGACAGGCTGATAAGAGACGAGAGAAGCTCTGAGGCAGATTTCGCGCGTAAATACAGATTTTTTCCGCGGCGGACGGCCACCCCACGGCACCCGTCATCGACACGTCGCACGAAATGATTTCAGTGCAGGCGCTTGCGACACATCAACTGGGCCAGCTTCGCGGTGTCGGGACGCTCGACCAGGCCCTTTTCGGTGACGATGGCGTCGATCAGGTCCGCCGGGGTGACGTCGAACACCGGGTTGTAGACCGCCACATCCGCCCCGACCCTCTGACCGCCAACCTCCAGCAGCTCCTTGCCATCGCGCTCTTCGAGCGGGATATCCTCGCCACTGGCCAACGCCATGTCGATGGTCGAGCTGGGGGCGACCACCATGAAGCGCACGCCATGGTGCATGGCATTGACCGCCAGTTGATAGGTACCGATCTTGCTGGCCACATCGCCGTTGGCGGTGATGCGATCCGCCCCCACGACCACCCAGGTCACGCCCTTGGTCTTCATGATGTGCGCGGCAGCGGAATCGGCATTCACGGTCACCGGGATGCCTTCATTGGCCAGCTCCCAGGCCGTCAGCCGCGAGCCTTGCAACCAGGGCCGGGTTTCGTTGGCATACACCCGCTCCACCATGCCCTCGAGAAAGGCCCCGCGGATCACTCCCAGGGCCGTGCCGAAACCACCGGTGGCCAGGGCCCCGGTATTGCTGTGGGTCAGGATCGCCTGGGCGTTGCCCTGATGCTTGCGAATCAGCTCGACACCCAGTTGCGCCATGGTCAGGTTGGCTTCGCGGTCGCTTTCATGAATGGCCAGGGCTTCCGCCTCCAGCGCCGCCAGCGGATCGGCGTGCCGCTTGAGGCGTTCCAGGCGTTCGCGCATGCGGCTCAACGCCCAGGACAGGTTGATCGCGGTCGGACGCGCACCCGCAAGCAGCGCGAAGTCCTCTTCGATTGCCGATTGCCAGTCACCACCGCCGGCAACCCGCGCGCGCGCCGCCAGGACCACGCCATACGCGGCGCTGATACCGATCGCCGGCGCGCCACGCACTACCATGTCGCGAATGGCTTGCGCGACATCGGCCACAGCGGTGCAGGCAATCCAGCGCTGCTCGGAGGGCAAGGCACGCTGATCGAGCAGATACAGGGCGTCGTCCCGCCAATCGATGGCCTTCACCTTCTCTGCCGCCAACAGTCGCTCGCGCATCCCTCACCCCGCACTCATGAACAAAAGCCGCCGATTATAGCGAGCCCCCGGCGAAGACGCTCGGGTATACTTCGCCATCTTCCATACACACCCTGGAACCGATCTTCGATGCCGAAACCTGTCGCTGCCCTCGACCTGCTCCTGCTGCCGACCTGGCTGGTGCCTGTGGAACCGGCCGGCGTAGTGCTCAAGGAGCATGGCCTGGGCATCCGCGACGGGCGCATCGCATTCATCGGTCCACGCGCCGACGCCATGAAACTGCAAGCTGCCGAGGTCCGCGAATTGCCGGGTATGCTGCTGGGCCCAGGCCTGGTCAACGCTCATGGCCACGCGGCGATGACCCTGTTCCGCGGCCTGGCCGACGACCTGCCGCTGATGACCTGGCTGGAAAACCACATCTGGCCCGCCGAAGCCAAATGGGTCGATGAAGCCTTCGTCCGCGACGGTACCGACCTGGCCATCGCCGAACAGCTCAAGGGCGGCATCAGTTGCTTTTCCGATATGTATTTCTTCCCCAAGGTGGCCAGCGAATGCGTGCACAACAGCGGCATTCGGGCGCAGATCGCGATTCCGCTCCTCGACTTTCCGATTCCCGGCGCCAGCACCGCCGACGAAGCCATTCGCCAGGGCGTCGAGCTGTTCAGCGACCTCAAGCACCATCCGCGCATCAAGATTACCTTCGGCCCCCACGCCCCCTACACGGTCGGCGACGAAACCCTGGAGAAAATCCGGATCATCGCCGAAGAGCTCGACGCCTCGATCCACATGCATGTCCATGAAACGGCCTCCGAGGTCCAGCAGGCTGTTGCCCGGCATGGCGAGCGGCCTCTGGCCCGACTGGCACGACTCGGGCTGCTCGGCCCGCGCTTCCAGGCCGTACACATGACGCAAATCAGCGATGACGACCTGGCTTTACTGGTAGAAACCAACAGCAATGTCATTCACTGCCCGGAATCGAACCTGAAACTGGCCAGCGGCTTCTGCCCGGTGGAACGGCTGTGGCAGGCAGGCGTCAATGTGGCGATCGGCACCGACGGCGCCGCCAGCAACAACGACCTTGACCTGCTCGGCGAAACCCGCACCGCCGCCCTGCTGGCCAAGGGCGTGGCCGGTTCGGCCACCGCGCTGAACGCACACCAGGCGCTGCGCATGGCCACGCTCAATGGTGCGCGAGCCCTGGGCCTGGACGGCGAGATCGGCTCGCTGGAGCTCGGCAAGGCCGCGGACCTGGTGGCCTTCGACCTGTCCGGCCTGGAGCAGCAACCGATCTACGATCCGGTGTCGCAGCTTATATATGCCACCGGGCGCGACTGCGTGAAACATCTTTGGGTCGCCGGCAAGCAATTGCTCGACGACCGGCGCCTGACGCGCCTGGACGAACAACAGCTGCACGCCACGGCGACAGCCTGGGGCCGGCGCATCAGCGGCCATACCGAATAGCAGGAACCCTCGGGCCACGGCTCGAGAGCGACAGCAGAATTTTCCAGATTCAGAGGATTACCCCATGAGCAACGTCGACCACGCTGAAATCGCCAAATTCGAAGCCCTTGCCCACCGCTGGTGGGACCGCGAGAGCGAATTCAAGCCCTTGCACGACATCAACCCGCTGCGGGTCAACTGGATTGACGAACGCGTCAACCTGGCCGGCAAGAAAGCCCTCGACGTCGGCTGCGGCGGCGGCATCCTCAGCGAAGCCATGGCGCAACGTGGCGCCACGGTCATGGGCATCGACATGGGCGAGGCGCCGCTGGCGGTGGCCCAGTTGCACCAGCTGGAGTCCGGGGTGAGCGTCGAATACCGACAGATCACCGCCGAAGCCCTGGCCGAAGAGATGCCCGAGCAGTTCGACGTCGTCACCTGCCTGGAAATGCTTGAGCACGTGCCTGATCCGTCCTCGGTGATCCGTGCCTGCTTCCGCATGGTCAAGCCGGGTGGCCAGGTGTTCTTCTCCACCATCAACCGGAACCCGAAGGCCTACCTGTTCGCGATCATCGGTGCCGAATACATCATGAAGCTGCTGCCGCGCGGCACCCATGACTTCAAGAAGTTCATCCGCCCTTCGGAACTGGGTGCCTGGAGCCGCTCCGCCGGCCTGACCGTCAAGGACATCATCGGCCTGACCTACAACCCGCTGACCAAGCACTACAAGCTGGCCGCCGATGTCGACGTCAACTACATGATCCAGACCCTGCGGGAGGAATAAGCCCATGCGTATCAGAGCAGTTCTTTTCGACATGGATGGCACCCTGCTCGACACCGCGCCGGACTTCATCGCCATCTGCCAGGCAATGCGCGCCGATCGCGGCCTGGCGCCGATCCCGGACAAGCATATCCGTGACGAAATCTCCGGCGGTGCCCGGGCGATGGTGGCCGTCACCTTCTCCATGGACCCGGAGTCCCCGGGATTCGAGGAACTGCGCCTGGAATTCCTGGAGCGCTACCTCAAGCATTGCGCCGTGCACAGCAAGCTGTTCGACGGCATGGCCGAGCTGCTGGCCGACATCGAGAAGGCCAACCTGATCTGGGGCGTGGTCACCAACAAGCCGGTGCGTTTTGCCGAGCCGATCATGCGCCAACTGGGCCTGGCCGAGCGCTCTGCCCTGCTGATCTGCCCGGACCACGTGAAGAACAGCAAGCCGGACCCGGAACCGCTGATCCTCGCCTGCAAGATGCTCGACCTCGATCCGGCCAGCGTCTTGTTCGTCGGCGACGACCTGCGCGACATCGAGTCGGGTCGCGATGCCGGCACCAAGACCGCCGCCGTGACCTACGGCTACATCCATCCGGACGACAACCCCAGGCACTGGGGCGCCGATGTGGTGGTCGATCACCCACTGGAACTGCGCCAGCTCCTGGACCAGGCGCTGTGCAGCTGCTGACGGCCAAGCCTTCGCTTCTGATTTCCCGAGGTTTTTATGTTTGATTATTCCGCCCGCCCCGAACTGCTCAAGGACCGGGTCATCCTGGTCACCGGCGCCGGCCGTGGCATCGGCGCCGCCGCCGCCAAGACCTTCGCCGCCCATGGCGCCACGGTACTGCTGCTGGGCAAGACCGAAGCCAACCTGACCCAGGTCTACGACGAGATCGAAGCCGCTAGCCATCCGCAGCCGGTGGTGATTCCGTTCAACCTGGAAACCGCCCTGCCACACCAGTACGACGAACTGGCCGCCATGGTCGAGGCCGAATTCGGCCATCTCGACGGCCTGCTGCACAATGCGTCGATCATTGGTCCGCGCACACCGCTGGAACAGTTGTCGGGCGAGAATTTCATGCGGGTGATGCAGGTCAACGTCAACGCCACGTTCATGCTGACCAGCACCCTGTTGCCACTGCTCAAGCTGTCCCAGGATGCGTCGGTGGTGTTCACCTCCAGCAGCGTCGGGCGCAAGGGGCGCGCCTACTGGGGTGCCTACGGCGTGTCGAAGTTCGCCACCGAAGGCCTGATGCAAACCCTGGCCGACGAAGTCGATGGCGTGGCGCCGGTACGGGCCAACAGCATCAACCCGGGCGCGACCCGCACCAGCATGCGCGCCCAAGCCTATCCGGGAGAAAACCCGAGCAACAACCCGGCCCCCGAGGAGATCATGCCGGTCTACCTCTACCTCATGGGCCCGGACAGCGCCGGGATCAACGGCCAGGCCTTCAACGCCCAGTAAACCTGCCCTTGGCCGCGACGGAATACCGTCGCGGCACCTCCGCACTCACGGCATTGGCCCCGATAAAGCCAGGCAAATGCCGCCCTGAGCGCGCCCCATCGCGACACTTTCATTCAAGCCTCTGAATTCAAAAGCCTTTTATCCGGCTGAACCGCGTGGCACGACTTTCGCTCTAATCTTGCGCAGATACGCAGCCTATTGGCGAAACCCGGCAGCGATCGGGCGGGGCTTATAACGGGTCGTAAAGCGGATTAGACTGTGGGCTATTGTCCTGCGGGACTGATGGAACAGTATGACGTGCAGCCCTGAGCCGCTCTCACCCAGCCAGTAAGACTGCATTACATGCTCAGGGGCTCACGCCATATGAAAACACCGACCCAGACCAACGCAATTGACTTCGACAGCGCCAAATTGCAACGCCTGGGCTTTGGCCGGCCTTCACCACTGCTACAACGCCCGGTCAGCCTTGCACAATTGCGCCAGCAATTGAGCCTGCAGTTACAGACCAGCCTGGAACCACAACGCATTCTTGGCTTGTTCTACCGCGAAACCCAACGCCTCGTCCCTCTGGATGCGCTGGTCTACCAGCACAAACCCAGCGACCTGCGCCTGGAATTCGGCCAGCGCGGCCACCATTCCGTCAGCTACAGCCTGAGCCATGAAGGCGAGTCCATGGGGGAGCTGGTGTTCCGGCGCAACCAGCGTTTCAGCGACCAGGAACAAAGCCATCTGGAGTCGCTGCTGTCCGCGCTGCTCTACCCCATGCGCAATGCCCTGCTTTATCGGGCCGCCACCCGCAGCGCCCTGCGCGACCCCTTGACCGATACCGGCAACCGGATCGCCATGGACCAGACGCTGCAACGGGAAATCGAGATGGCCCGCCGCCACCTGCACCCGCTGTCGTTGCTGATGCTGGACATCGATCACTTCAAGAAAATCAACGACAGCCATGGCCACAGTGCCGGCGATGAGGTCCTCAAGACCGTGGCCGCCACCATCAAGGCGCAGTTGCGCAATGTCGACATGGTGTTTCGTTTCGGTGGCGAGGAGTTCCTGATCCTGTTGTCCAACACCGGCCGCGATGCCGCTGCCATGGTGGGAGAGCGCTTGCGCCAGGCCGCTCAAGCCAAGGACTACTGGGCAGATGGCACCTTGATCGAACTGACGGTCAGCCTGGGTTGCTCGACCCTGCTGCCGGGAGAGTCTGCCGAAAGCCTGCTGCGTCGCGCGGACAGCGCGCTGTACGTGGCCAAACGCGAGGGTCGCAATCGCCTGGCGATGGCCGGCTGAGCCAAGGCGTCCCCGCTCCCCTCAACCTTGAGCCAGCGCCATCCGTTCACGACCGGCCGGCGCCTTTTCCTGCTGCATGCAGCGCTCCAGGAACAGGTGCATATAGTCGTAACTCTTGCAGATCGCCTGGCGCAGCTCGACCTGCAGGGCCTTGCTCGGATTCGTGCCCGCCAGGGTACAGATGATCTCCAGCGCCTCCCAGGGATGGGCGTCATCGTACTGGGCATGCATTTTCAGCCATTTCATCGCCCGTTTGCGTTCTTCCTCGGGAAAGGCCGCGGCATATACGCCGGAAGAGCAGACCAGCGCCGACCACTCGCCCGTCGCGCCCTCGATGGCATAGTTGGTGGCCGCGATCGCCACGATCAGCGAGTCGGCGGAACTGGTGTGCCAGCACCAATGGCTCAATGCGTGCAGCTCCGGTGGCACCTGCTGCGCTTGCAGATCCTCCAGGCTCACGCCATGGGCGCGGCTCCAGTTCACCCAATAGTCGGCATGATTGAGCTCGACCCGGATATTGCGCATCAGCCAGCGTCGCGCCATGTCTTCCCCGGGATGACGGGCGAAACGGGTCTTGGTCAGGTTCTGCGCCATGTACAGGGCAAACTGCTCCACCACCGGCCAGCCACCGATCAGGTATTGGCGCATGGTCTTGTTGCTGAGCTGGTTGTCGCGCATGCGCTGGTACAACTCGTGCTCGACCACGCGGCGCTTGCTCTCGCTGCAGTCCTGAATCAGCTGCTGGGCCCAGGCGGGATAACTGGCGGCGTCCATGAGCGGACCGGTCCTGTTGAATGCGTCGATCACTGTCGGGGCTCCTTTTGAGGGTGATGTACGGATCAGCGAAAGATTCAACGGAACGTGCCAGGAGCCTTGAACAACAGCGGCTGTGGTCGCGAAGGACGGCGCTGCAGACTGTCGCAGGTGAAGAGTTGCGGGCGCTCGATCAGGTAGCCCTGAGCGTAATCCACGCCGATCTCCAGCAATGCCTGCTCAATCTGCGGTGTTTCGACAAACTCGGCAATCGTGCGTTTGCCCATCACATGACCGATATGGTTGATCACCTCGACCATCGCGCGATTGATCGGGTCGTCCAGCATATCCTTTACGAAACTTCCATCGATCTTCAGGAAGTCTACAGGCAAATGTTTGAGATACGCGAATGACGACATTCCCGCGCAAAAGTCGTCCAGCGAGAAATGGCAACCCAAGCCCTTGAGTTCATTGATGAACCGAATGGCGCTGCCCAGATTGGAGATGGCACTGGTCTCGGTAATCTCGAAACAAATCAGGTCCGGCGGGATTCCATGGACACTGAACTGTTCGCGCAGGAAATCCAGGAAGGCATCATCGCCAATGGTCGCGCCCGACAGATTGATCGCACACATCGCCAAGGGGCCTTCGCGCTCTTCGCGAATGCACTGAGCAATGATCTTGAACACGTTCTCCACCACCCAGCGGTCCAGGGAGGTCATCAAGCCATAACGCTCGGCGGCCGGAATGAAGCTGTCGGGGAGAATCATGCGTCCGGCCTCATCGTGCAGGCGCAGCAGAACCTCGATATGCCCACCTGGGCGGTCCACATACCCCAGAGCGGCTATCTCCTGGGCATACAGACAGAAACGATTTTCCTCCAGGGCCATGTGCAGGCGCTGGACCCAGGCCATTTCACCGAAGCGCAGGGACAACTCCGAATCGTCCGCGTGATAGACCTGAACCCGATTACGCCCTTTCTCCTTGGCCATGTAGCACGCCATATCCGCGGCTCGCAGCGAGGCTTCGAGGGTGGTCGGGGTTTGCGCCACATGCACTAGGCCGATGCTGACCGTGGTGACGAACGGCCTGCCCTTCCAGACAAAATGCAGGTTCTGCACCGTCTGGCGCAGGCCTTCGGCGATCTTTTCCGCCGCTTCCGGCGAGCAGTTCTCCAACAGGATGCCGAATTCGTCGCCCCCCAGGCGCGCCAGGGTATCGCCCTCGCGCAGACCCGACTGGAGCAAGGCACAGATATGCCGGAGCAGTTCGTCCCCTGCCGCATGGCCGCAGGTGTCATTGACCAGCTTGAACTGGTCCAGGTCGAGGAACATCAGCGCATGCCGCCCCGATTGCCGGGTCAGGTTATGCAGCGCCTGTTCCAGGCGGTATTCGAACTCACGGCGGTTGGCCAGCCCGGTCAACGCGTCGTGGGTCGCCTGCCACGACAGATTGGCAATGTACTGGCGCTCCTGGGTCATATCGTGCAACACCAGCACGGTGCCGCTGACTTTGCCGGCGTTCTGGATCGGCGCGCCGACCAGCGTCACCGACACCGTACTGCCATCGAGCCGCTGGATCAGCTTCGAGTGCTCGCTGCCGCCACTGAGGTGCCCACTGAGGATGTGCTCGATCAGGGTGAAACCTTCGGCCTGGGCATTTTCATCCAGCAGGTTGAACAAGGCTGCCAGCGGTAGCCCCGCGGCCTGCTCGGCCTTCCAGTGGGTCAGCTCCTCGGCGGCCGGGTTCATGTAGGCGATCGCCCCATCCACGTCCGTGGTGATGACGCCGTCGCCAATGGATTGCAGGGTGATCTGCGCCCGCTCCTTCTCCAGCTGCAAGGCGTTGGCAAAGGCATGACGCTGCGCCAGCAGTTTATGGGTGCGCAACAACGCCAGGACAATCAGCCCCAGCGCAGTGGCCAGGTTGGTGACCAGCAACAGCCGCAGGATGACCCGCGAGCCCTCGCCCAGTGCGTCGCTGAAGGCCTTGGCCGCCGGCGTCACGCCGTCGTTGATGGCGAAGATCTGGTTCTTCCAGCGCCGGATATCGGCGTCGGATGCCTGGTTGCTGGTGATGCCCTGGTGCATTTCACGGGCCACGTCATCCAGCTGCACCAGGTAGCTGTCGCCCACCGTCCATAGGTCGATGGCTTTTTCCAGGTAGCTGAAATGGCGGAAATTCAGGTACAGCCAGATCACGCTGTCGCTGTCGTCGGGGTGGTTGCCGCCCTTGAGGATGCCCGCCCGGGCAGCGGCCAGGTCAGGGGGTTGCTGATCCAGGGCGAGCCGCAGCTCGTGCCCGCCCTGATGCACGGAGATGGCGTTCTGATACTTCAGAAAGATCGACTCATCGCGGCTGTCGGCATACAGGTTGAGGTAGTAGATCGCGTCCTTCTGCCCCTTGGACCAGAGGCTTTCCCCGGCGACATAACCGCGTACCGCCGACAGGACATACAGGCTGAGGCCACCCAACAGCGCCTGGAACAACACCACCGCGATAAAAGGCCAGACGATGCCCAATAACCGCGGGGTTCCGAGAGTCCGCTTTTGCTTCATGAGGTCCCTTGCGTCAGCACAGCCAGATGAACACCCGAGAAAATACCGATCCTGACAGCACAGACTAGGCTAATTTCCGCGCCTTTGAACGCGCGGGCCGCGACGCTCGGGCACGATGCCAGTCAGAGCACGGAGCGACCGTGCTGCAAGAGGGTCATTTCCACCAGGGAATTCAGGCACTAAGCACAGAAAACCGGATAAAACTCAAGGTTGCTGGACTTGCTGCAAATGTCCGTAAAGCTTGGCGTAAAGGCCACCATCGGCAATCAACTGCTGATGGTCGCCATCTTCGGCAATCTGCCCGCCATCGAACACCAGGACCCGGTCCGCCTGTTTAACCGCAGACAGGCGGTGGGCAATGATCAGGGTGGTGCGTCCGTGCAGGAAGCGCGTCAGCGCCTGATGCAGGTTGTACTCGGTGGCGGCATCCAGGGCGGAGGTGGCTTCATCGAGGATCACCACCTTGGGTTCGGCCAGCACCATCCGCGCGATCGCCAGGCGCTGGCGCTGGCCACCGGATAACCGAACGCCGGAACGACCGACGACACTGTCCAGGCCATTGGCCAGGGCACGGACCGTGGCGTCCAGCTGGGCGATTTCCAGCGCCTGCCAGCAGGCTTCGTCCGTGCGCTCGCGGCCCATGGTCAGGTTGGCGCGGATGCTGTCGTTGAACAGCGCCGGATGCTGCAACACCACCGCCACGTTCTCGCGCAGGGTTTCCAGGCCGATCTCCTGCTGGGTCGAGCCGCCAAACCGAATGACGCCCGCCTGCGGCGTATAAAGCCCTAGCAGCAGTTGCACCAGGGTGCTTTTACCGCCGCCGCTGGCGCCGACTATCGCCACCTTTTCACCCGGCTGGATCGACAGGTTCATCTGGTCGAGCACCGGCTCATCGCCATAACCGAAGCTCAGGCCGCTGACCTCGATACCCACGGTCTCGCGCCCCTGGAACGGGTCGATGCCCCCGGCGTACTGCGGCTCGTCGGCCCGCGACAGCAGTTCGTTGATCCGCGACAGCGCGCCACCGGCGGCGTAGTAGGCGTATTGCAGGTTCAGCAGTTGCTCCACCGGGCCGATCATGAACCACAGGTAGCTGAACACCGCCAGCATCTGGCCGATGGACAGGTCGGAAAACAGCACGGTGAGCATGGCCGCCGCGCGGAAGATGTCGATGCCGAACTGGAACAGCAGCCCGCTGGCGCGGTTGGAAGCATCGCTTTTCCATTGCGAGGCCATGGCATAGTCCCGCACGTCCTGGGCCCGCCGACCGAGACGCCCGAGGAAAAAGCCCTGGCGGTTGCCGGCGCGGACCTCCTGGATCGCGTCCAGGGTTTCGGTCAGGGCCTGGGTGAAGCGCGAGGTGCTGTCGTTCTCGAGTTTCTTCAGGTGCTTGACCCGTTTGCCCAACTGCACCGTGGCGTAGATCACCAGCGGGTTGAACAGCAGGATCAGCAGCGCCAGCTGCCAATGCATCCACAGCAGGATGCCGGCCGTGCCCACCAATGTGAGCATCGCCACCAGGAAGCGGCTGAGGGTCTCGCCGACAAACTTGTCGAGGGTATCGAGGTCGGTGACCAGGTGCGTGGTCACCGTGCCACTGCCCAGGCTTTCGTATTCGCCCAGGGAGATGCGCTTGAGGCGCTCGATCAAGCGCAGGCGGATGCGATAGACGATGTCCTTGGCCAACCCGGCGAACAGCCGGGCCTGCAGTACGTTGAACAGCAAGGCCGCGCAACGCAGCAGCAGGGTGACCGACAGCATCAGGCCGATATAGCCGGCGGCGCTCTGCCAACCCGCGGGCAAGGCTTGGTTCATGACTTTCAGCGCGGCATCGCCCTGGCCCAGCAGCACCTCGTCCACCAGCAGCGGCAGCAGCAACGGAATCGGCACGCTGCACAATGTCGCCAGCACGGCCACGCCGTTGGCGATCCACAGGGCTTTCTTGTGCTGCAATGCCAGCCGGCGGACTTCCGCCCAGCTCAAGCGGTCGGCAGGTTCCGGCGCCTGGGGATCACGAACCCGATCAAGCACAGGCGGCACGCTCCAGCCAGCGGCCGAGCAAGGGTGACAACTCGCTCAAGGGCTGGTAGCCGTTGGTCAGCAACGCCAGCTGGCCGTTGCGTTCGGCGAGCAGGGTCGGGAAGCCGGCGATCCCCAGGTCCTGGACCCAGGTGAAATCCGCGGCAGTGGCGGCATGCTGCTCGGCGCGGTCGAACGCTTCGGCGAACTCGATGCGCGGCACGCCTGCCTGTTCGGCCAGCGCCACCAGCACGCTGGCCCGGGTGACATCGAGACCCTCGACATAAAACGCGTGCTGGATCAGCCCCAAAAGTTTCCAGGCGCAATCGGCTGCCAGGCCGCGCGCCGTGACGATGGCACGGCACGCCGGCTCGGTGTCATAGACGAAACCTTCGGGCAAGGCGCCCTCGAACCTGAACGGCTGGCCGGTGGCCTCGGTGACCGCCTGCCAGTGTTCGAAGATATAGCGCCGGGTGGTCGGCTCGAGCGCCGCACCGCTGCCGGTACGCAGGCCACCCACCACCAGATGCACCTCGACGCCCGCCTGCCGCGCCTGCTCGACCAGGGCCTCGGCCACTGGAGCGAAGCCCCAGCACCACGAACACATCGGGTCCATTACATACAGCAGGCGGGCGGACATGGCTCAGGCCTCGGAAGAAGATTGCTTGTAGTTGTAGCCAATCGGGTGCGGCATGTTGCGGGCCTTGGCCAGTTCGATCTGCTTCTGCCGGTCGATGGCGCTGCGGCGGGTTTTCTCGCTCAGCGTGTTCCAGCAATGCGGGCAACTGATACCCGGCACATAGTGCTCGCTGGCCCGGTCTTCGACGCTCACCGGTGTACGGCAGGCATGACATTGATCGTAGTCGCCTTCGCTGAGGTCGTGCCGCACGGTGACCCGATTATCGAAGACGAAGCAGTCGCCCTGCCATTTACTCTCCTGCTGCGGCACCTCTTCGAGGTACTTGAGGATGCCGCCCTTGAGGTGGAAGACCTCGTCGAAGCCTTCGCTGAGCATGTAGCTCGAGGCCTTCTCGCAGCGGATGCCGCCGGTGCAGAACATCGCCACCTTCTTGTGCTTGCTCGGGTCGAAGTTGGCTTTGATGTAGTCGGGGAACTCGCGAAAACTGGTGGTTTTCGGATCGATGGCGCCTTCGAAGGTGCCGATCGAGACTTCGTAGTCGTTGCGGGTGTCGATCAGCAGCACTTCCGGGTCGCTGATCAGCGCGTTCCAGTCCTGCGGTTCGACGTAGGTGCCGACCTTCTTGTTCGGGTCGACGCCCGGCACGCCCAGGGTCACGATCTCTTTCTTGAGCTTGACCTTGGTGCGGTAGAACGGCTGCTCGTCGCAGTACGACTCTTTGTGGTCGATGTCGACCATGCGCGGGTCGCTGCGCAGCCAGGCCAACAGCCCGTCGATGCCTTCGCGGCTGCCGGAAACCGTGCCGTTGATGCCTTCTTCGGCAATCAGCAGGGTGCCCTTGATGCCGTTGTCGAGCATGGCGTTGAGCAGCGGCTCGCGCAGGGAAACGTAATCTTCGAGGGTGACGAACTTATACAGTGCCGCCACGACAATAGGTTGTGTCATGGGTGATTCTCCAGGTGGCTACCCTCGCAAAGGGTGAACCGGATGCAAAAAAAAACGCGCCGGCTTGAGCGGCGCGTTGCGGATTCTAGCAAAAAACCTGTGGTCAGTGCTTGCTGCCGCCGGCGCAGGTCGGCGAGGCCGGAGCCACGCCGATCTTCGCCCATTCCTCTGGCGTGTAGGTATGCAGCGCCAACGCATGGAACTGGCCCATCAGGTCGCCCAGGGTGGCATAGACCTTCTGGTGGCGCTTGACGCTGTTGAGCCCGGCGAACTGCTCGCTGACCAGCACCGCCTTGAAGTGGGTCTGCAGGCCACGGCTGTGCATGTGGCTTTCGTCCAGCACTTGCAGGTGCTCGGGCTGCAATGCGCCGAGCGCCGATTCGATACGTTGTTGCATGGTCATTCCCGGCTCCGCTTACTTCTTCTTCGCCGGAGCGGCCTTAGGCTCGAGCTCGGCGGTCATGTCGGCCAGCAGCTTGTTGACCACCGGCACCGCGCTTTCCAGCTTGGCCTGGGTCATCTGGGCCGATTGCTGGGTCAGCTGCGGCATTTTTTCCAGGACTTTCTTGCCCAGCGGCGACTGGTAGAACGCCACCAGGTCCTTGAGCTCGGATTCGCTGAAATTGCTGGTGTAGAGTTTGACCATGTCCGGCTTCAGCTTGTTCCAGCCGATGGCCTGGTCCAGGGCAGCATTGGCCTTGGCCTGGTAGGTTTCCAGAACGGCTTTCTTCGACTCAGGGGCTTTGGTCTGTTCAAAGCGCTGGGCGAACATTTGCTGCACTTGCATGTACACCGGAGTGCCCAGCTTGTCAGCGTGTGCCAGGGTCAGGAAAGCTTCGGCACTGGCGTTGTGGCTGGCGGTATCGGCAAGAACCTGGCCGCTGGCGCAAACCAGAACAACCGCGGTACAGATGGCACGAAGACGAGTCATCGAGTTTCCTTTTCTAGCAGGCGAGGTATAACCCCAAGGGCGCTCATTCTGCGCCTAAAAAACGCCGCCGCTCAACCCCACCCCTTGCGGTGCCTGCATTTGCTCGACCAAACGACACAAAAAGTGCTTTATGGAACCCGGGCTGTGGATCACGGCCTAAACTGCGCAATCAGACCTACAGGAGTGAGCACGATGAGCCGAATCGAAACCGACAGCCTTGGCCAGGTTGAAGTCCCGGACGAAGCCTACTGGGGCGCCCAGACCCAGCGTTCGCTGATCAACTTTGCCATTGGCAACGAGCGCATGCCGCTGTCGGTCCTGCATGCCCTGGCGTTGATCAAGAAAGCCGCGGCCCGGGTCAACGACCGCAACGGCGACCTGCCCGCCAACATCGCCCGGCTGATCGAACAGGCCGCCGACGAAGTGCTGGACGGCCAGCATGACGACCAGTTCCCGCTAGTGGTCTGGCAGACCGGCAGCGGCACCCAGAGCAACATGAACGTCAACGAAGTGATCGCCGGGCGCGCCAACGAACTGGCCGGCAACCCGCGTGGCGGCAAGACGCCCGTCCACCCCAACGACCATGTGAACCGCTCGCAAAGCTCCAACGACAGTTTCCCCACGGCCATGCACATCGCCGCGGCCCAGGCGGTACAGCAGCAGTTGTTGCCGGCGATCGCCGAGCTGTCCGGCGGCCTGGCCGAACTTTCGGCGCGCCATATGAAGCTGGTGAAAACCGGGCGCACCCACATGATGGACGCCACCCCCATTACCTTCGGCCAGGAGCTGTCGGGCTTCATCGCCCAACTGGACTACGCCGAGCGTGCCATCCGCGCGGCCTTGCCGGCCGTCTGCGAACTGGCCCAGGGCGGCACCGCCGTCGGCACCGGGCTGAACTCGCCCCACGGTTTCGGCGAGGCGATTGCCGCCGAGCTGGCGGCCCTGTCCGGGTTGCCGTTCGTAACCGCGCCGAACAAGTTCGCCGCCCTCGCCGGCCATGAACCCCTGACCACCCTTTCCGGCGCCCTGAAGACCCTGGCGGTATGCCTGATGAAAATCGCCAACGACCTGCGCCTGCTCGGTTCCGGGCCGCGCGCCGGGCTGGCCGAGGTGCGGCTGCCGGCCAACGAGCCGGGCAGCTCGATCATGCCGGGCAAGGTCAACCCGACCCAGTGCGAAGCCCTGTCGATGCTGGCGTGCCAGGTGCTGGGCAACGACGTCGCCATCGGCTTCGCCGCCAGCCAGGGCCATCTGCAACTGAACGTGTTCAAGCCGGTGATCATCCACAACCTGCTGCAATCGGTGCGCCTGCTCGCCGACGGTTGCAGTAACTTCCAGCAGCACTGCATCGCCGGGCTGGAACCCGACCCGGTGCAGATGGCCGACCACCTGGAACGCGGGCTGATGCTGGTGACCGCGCTCAACCCGCATATCGGCTACGACAAGTCGGCCGAGATCGCCAAGAAAGCCTATGCCGAAAACCTCACCCTGCGCGAGGCGGCCCTGGAGCTGGGCTATCTGACGGACGAAGAGTTCGATGCCTGGGTACGCCCGGAAAACATGCTGGAGGCAGGCAAGCAGGGCTGATGGAATACGCTGATTAAACCGATGCTGTCGCGGGCAAGCCTCGCTCCTACACGATAGGGGCTTGCCCGCGATCCAGGACAGCGCACCCTATCGCTGCGGCACTTGCAGCCGGGCCCGCCGAGCCTTGAGCCCGGCCATCAGCGACGGCCCCAATGCGGTCAATGCCGACCCCAGCACCACCAGTACCGCCCCGCCATAACCCAGGACGTTGATCTGCTCGGCCTGCACGTATTCCGGCCACCACCAGGCCGCCAGCGCCACCGCGCCAAAAGTCACCAGGGGCGTGATCGCCAGCGTCGCGCTGACCCGCGAGGCCTCCCAATGCGCCAGGGCTTCGGCGAACGCACCGTAGGCGATCAGCGTATTCAGGCAGCAGGCCAGCAGCAGCCAGCCTTGCAAGGGGCTCAGCGCAAGCGCTTCGAGCGGGTGGGCCCAGGGGGTGAGCAACAGCGCACAGGACAGATAGATCACCATCATCACTTGCAGGGAGTTCCACACCGTCAGCAGTTGCTTCTGGCCCAGGGCATAGAAGGTCCAGACCGCCGACGCGGCGAGCACGGTCAGCACCCCGGCGGTGTAGTGGCTCAGGGAAGTCAGCAATTCGGCCAGGCGCTGGTTGAAGAACAAGCCGAAGCCGATCAGCAGCACCGCCAGGCCAATCCCCTGCCCCAGGCTGAAACGCTCCTTGAACACGAAGAGGCTGGCGATCAACAACAGGATCGGCCCCATCTGCACCACCAACTGCGCGGTCCCGGGGCTCAGCAGATTCAGCCCCATCAGGTACAGCACGTAGTTGCCCACCAGCCCGCAGACCGCCATCAGCACCAGCCAGCCGCCCCGTGGCCCGAGTACGCGCCAGCTGGGCAGACGCTTGACCAGCGCCAGGTAGACCAACAGGCAACCGCCGGATACCAGCAGGCGAAACCAGGTCACGGTCACCGGGTCCATCACCAGCAGCACTTGCTTGAGCTTGATCGGCAGGATGCCCCACAACAGCGCCGTCAGCAGCGCGAGGAACAATCCATAAGCCCAGCGACCGGACGAGATGTGCATGCGAACCCCAAGAGCCAGGAGGAGAGAGCCCGCATTCTAGGCCCCCGGCCCGGAACGCACACAGAGACAGTTGGGGGATTAACGCAAATGGAATTGTGCGGGTCGCAAACAGCATCGCGGGCAAGCCTCGCTCCTACGGGACCGAATGTTCCTGTAGGAGCGAGGCTTGCCCGCGATGGGTTTAGCGCACGGCTTCGAACAGGCCGGTGGCCCCCATGCCGCCGCCCACGCACATGGTGACGATGCCGTAGCGCAGGTTGCGCCGTTGCAGTTCGCGCACCAGATGGCCGACCTGGCGCGAACCGGTCATGCCGAAGGGGTGGCCGATGGAGATCGAACCGCCGTTGACGTTATACCGGGCATTGTCGATTTCCAGCCGGTTGCGGCTGTACAGGCATTGCGACGCGAAGGCCTCGTTGAGTTCCCAGAGATCGATATCGGCCACTTGCAGGCCCTTGGCCTTGAGCAGCTTGGGCACCGAGAACACCGGGCCGATGCCCATTTCGTCCGGCTCGCAGCCGGCCACGGTGAAACCGCGGAAGAACGCCTTGGGCTTGAGCCCCAGGGCCAGGGCGCGCTCCAGGCTCATGACCAGGGTCATGGACGCGCCGTCGGACAGTTGCGAGGAGTTGCCCGCGGTCACCGAACCGTCCTCGGCGAACACCGGCTTGAGGCTGGCGAGGTTCTCCAGGGTGGTGTCCGGGCGGTTGCAATCGTCGCGATCGACCACGCCGTCGAGAATCTGCACCTGGCCGCTGTGCTTATCCTCGACCCGGTACTTCACCGCCATCGACACAATCTCGTCGTCGAACAGCCCCGCCGCCTGGGCCGCCGCGGTACGCTGCTGGCTTTGCAGGGCGTACAGGTCCTGTTCTTCGCGGCTCACGTTGTAGCGCCGGGCGACCACCTCGGCGGTCTGGCCCATGGGGAAGTAGATCCCCGGCACTTGCTCCTTGAGCAGAGGGTTGATCAGGTGGTCGGTGTTGACGCTTTTCATCGTCAGGCTGATGGACTCGACCCCACCGGCGACGATGATGTCGCTGCACCCCGAGGCGATCTGGTTGGCCGCGATGGCGATCGCCTGCAAGCCGGACGAGCAGAAACGGTTGAGGGTCATGCCCGCCGTACCGGTGCCCAGCCGCGAAAGCACCGCGACGTTGCGCCCGATGTTGTAGCCCTGGGCGCCTTCGTTGGAACCTGCGCCGACGATGCAATCCTCGACGCTGGCCGGGTCGATGCCGTTGCGGTCGAGCAGCGCATTGACGCAATGGGCGGCCATGTCGTCCGGACGGGTCTGGTTGAACTTGCCGCGAAAGGACTTGGCCAGGCCGGTCCGCACGCTATCGACGATCACCACTTCACGCATGGCATACCTCATTGTTGGAGTCGGTTGTGAGTGGCTCGAGCATAGATCCAGCCCCTGCCCGACCGCGACGATCATTCACCCGCCGTATGCAAAACCATTGCAGTCATGGCGGGCTATCACCCCCCCTCTGCCATCGGTTCGACCCGCTTATTTCTTGCCCTTGCGCTCTTTCTTGTCGGACTTGTCGAAGGCCGCCTCCAGCGCCCGGTTGAGGGTGCGCAACACCTTGACCCGGGCCCAGCGCTTGTCGTTGGCCTCCACCAGGGTCCAGGCGGCGACCTCGGTGCTGGTGCGGTCGACCATGTCGCCGACAGCGGCGCGGTAGGCATCCCATTTGTCGCGGTTGCGCCAGTCGTCCTCGGTGATCTTGAAGCGCTTGAACGGAATCTCCTCGCGAGCCTGGAAACGCTCCAGCTGGGTTTCTTTGTCGATCGCCAACCAGAACTTGACCACTATCACCCCGGCATCCTCGAGCTGCTCCTCGAAATCGTTGATCTCGCCATAGGCACGCAGCCAGTCCGCCGGGCTGCAAAAGCCCTCGACCCGCTCCACCAGCACCCGGCCATACCAGGAACGGTCGAATATGGTGAACTTGCCCCGCGCCGGGATATGCCGCCAGAACCGCCACAGATAGGGCTGGGCCCGCTCCTCTTCGGTCGGCGCGGCAATCGGCACGATGCTGTACTGGCGCGGGTCCAGGGCCGCGGCCACCCGCCGGATCGCCCCGCCCTTGCCAGCCGCGTCGTTGCCCTCGAACACCGCCACCAGGGCATGCCGGCGCATGCGTTTGTCGCGCAGCAGGCCAGCCAGGCGCGCCTGCTCGGTAATCAACTGTTCTTCGTAGTCGTCCTTGTCCAGGCGCTGGGTCATGTCCAGGCTGTCGAGCAGGGTCAGCCGGTCGACCGGCTCGCCCAGCGGCGCCACATGCGACTCGACTTCGACCGCCGGCCGGTTGAGGGCATTCTGCAGGCCTTCGAGCAGGATCCGGCCTACCGCCAGGCTGCGGTAATGCGGGTCCATGCCCTCGATCACATGCCAGGGCGCGTAGTCGCGGCTGGTGCGGCGCAAGACGCGCTCGCCGTATTTGACGAACTTGTCGTAGGTCTGCGACTGCTGCCAGTCCAGCGGGCTGATGCGCCAGCTGTGCAGCGGGTCGTCCTGCAGCGACTTGAGGCGGGCCTTCATCTGTTTCTTGGACAGATGGAACCAGAACTTGAAGATCAGCGCGCCTTCGTCGCAGAGCATTTTCTCCAGGCGCTCGGCTGCGGCGATGGCCTGGTCGAACCGACCGTCCTTGAACAGGCCATGGACCCGCCCCTGGAGCATCTGGCTGTACCAGTTGCCGAAAAACACCCCCATGCGGCCCTTGGCCGGGAGCATCCGCCAGTAGCGCCAGGCCGCTGGCCGCGCCAGTTCCTCGTCGGTCTGCTGGTCGAAGGTGCGCACTTCGATCAGGCGCGGGTCCATCCATTCGTTGAGCAGCTTCACCGTCTCGCCCTTGCCGGCGCCCTCGATGCCGTTGATCAGCACGATCACCGGGAACAGGGCTTTCTGCTTCAGCTCGAACTGGGCCTCCAGCAAGGCTTCGCGCAGGGCTGGCACTTCGGCGTCATAGGTTTGTTTGTCGATGGCGTGACCGATCTCGGCTGATTCGAACATGAGCGACTCCCTGGCAAGATGGAGCAAGACTAGCGGATCGACACCCGGTTTGTCGGCAGGTAACCGCGATCCCCTTGCCGTGGATCATTACCCCTTGTGACGATCGGCTAGAATGGCCGCCTTACCGCCGCCGAGCCGAACATGACTGCTGAATTGCCCCCTGCCACCGCGCCCCACGCCCAGCTCGACTGGGATGACCAGGGCCGCCCGCGTTCGCGGGTCTTCGACGATGTGTACTTCTCCAGCGAATCGGGCCTGGACGAAACCCGCCATGTGTTTCTCGAACAGAATCGCCTGCGCGAGCGTTTAGCCGCGCTGGCGCCGGGAGCTCGCTTCGTCATCGGCGAGACCGGTTTCGGCACCGGGCTGAACTTTCTCTGCGCCTGGCAGCTGTTCGAGCAACAGGCCGACGCCAGCGCGCGCCTGCACTTCGTCAGCGTGGAAAAATACCCGCTGAGCCCCGCCGACCTGCAACGCGCCCTGGCCCTGTGGCCGGAACTGGCGCCACTGGCCGCGCGCCTGGTGCAGGCCTATGTCGCGGTGCATCAGGGGTTTCAACGCCTGGTGCTGGACGGTGGCCGGGTGACCCTGACCCTGCTGATCGGCGACGCCCGGGAGCAACTGCCGCAACTCGACGCCCAGGTCGATGCCTGGTTCCTCGACGGCTTCGCCCCGGCGAAAAACCCGGAAATGTGGACCGCCGAGCTGTTCGCCGAACTGGCGCGCCTGGCCGCGCCGGGGTCAAGCATCAGCACCTTCACCAGCACCGGCTGGGTCCGCCGCCTGCTCAATGCCGCCGGTTTCAAGATGAAGCGCACCCCCGGCATCGGCCGCAAATGGGAAGTGCTGCGCGGCGAGTTCCTCGGTTGGCCCGAAGACACGCCGGCGCCGGCGGCGAACAAACCCTGGTTCGCCCGGCCGGCGCAACGCGTCCAGGACCGACACGCGCTGGTGATCGGCGCCGGCCTCGCCGGTTGCGCCAGCGCGGCCAGCCTGGCCGCGCGGGGCTGGCGGGTCAGCCTGCTGGAGCGTCACGGGCACTTGGCGCAAGAGGCGTCGGGCAATCCGCAGGGCGTGCTGTACCTGAAGCTCTCGGCCCACGGCACCGCCCTGTCGCAGATGATCCTCAGCGGTTTCGGCTACACCCGGCGCCTGCTCGAGTCGTTGCAGCGGGGCCTCGACTGGGACGACTGCGGCGTGCTGCAACTGGCCTTCAACGCCAAGGAGGCCGAGCGCCAGGCGCAGTTGGCGGCCGCTTTCCCGGCCGACCTGTTGCATCCGCTGGATCGGCCCCGGGCCGAGGCGGTGGCCGGCATCGGCCTGGAACATGGCGGGCTGTTCTATCCGGAGGGTGGCTGGGTGCATCCGCCGGCCCTGTGCCAATGGCAAGCCGCACACCCGCGGATCGAGCTGCTGCCGCATCACGATGTACTGGAACTGCGCCGGGTCGACGGCCAGTGGCAGGCCTGGGACGGCGAGCGATTGCTGGCCAGCGCCGCGGTGGTGATCCTCGCCGGCGCCGCCGAGATCAAGCGTTTCCCGGCCAGCGCCGGGTTGCCGCTCAAGCGTATTCGCGGGCAAATCACCCGCCTGCCGCAGACCGCCCGCAGCCAGAGCCTGGCCACGGTGGTCTGCGCCGAAGGTTATGTCGCGCCCGGGCGGCTGGGCGAACACACCCTGGGCGCCAGTTTCGATTTCACCAGCCTCGACCTGACGCCAACCGCCGCCGAGCATGCGGGCAACCTGGCGCTGCTCGAGGAGATCTCCACGGATCTGCGCGAGCGCCTGGAAGCCGAGCAATTGCAACCCGAGGCCCTGGAAGGCCGCGCGGCCTTCCGCTGCACCAGCCCGGACTACCTGCCGATCGTCGGCCCGCTGGCGGACCAGGCGGCCTTCGCCGAGACCTACGCCGTGCTGGGCAGGGATGCGCGCCAGGTTCCGGACCTGCCCTGCCCCTGGCTGGAGGGCCTGTACGTCAACAGCGGCCATGGCTCGCGCGGGCTGATCACCGCGCCGCTGTCGGGCGAATTGCTGGCTGCCTGGCTGGACCACGAACCGCTGCCCTTGCCGCGCAGCGTGGCTGAAGCCTGTCACCCCAATCGCTTTGCCTTGCGTCGGTTGATTCGCGGCAAGCCCTGAAACCGGACGGCGATGCCAGCGCCCCCGGCATCGCCGCAGCACCCGCCGCAAACGCCCACGGCCCCTGCCGCCGAGGCAAAACTCCAGACATATCAAGGCCTTCACCTCGGCCAGCAGCGCACTCCCTTCCGCCACTTATAACCCATCGGTCTAAAACTCCAGGGTTTCACCTGGGTCAGTTTCCGGGTACCCGGCTGTTTTTGCCCGGTATGGCTTGACCCCTCCCCAACGGAAAAACCGGTAAGGACTTATGTGCGGATTAGCTGGAGAACTACGTTTTGATCACCGACCCGCCGACCTGGCAGCGGTCGAACGAATCACCCACCACCTCGCCCCTCGCGGCCCCGATGCCTGGGGCTTCCATAGCCAGGGTCCGATAGCCCTCGGCCACCGGCGCCTGAAGATCATGGACCTGTCGGACGGCTCGGCCCAGCCGATGATCGACAATCAACTGGGCCTGTCCCTGGCCTTCAATGGCGCGATCTACAACTTCCCCGAGCTGCGCGCCGAACTGGAAAGCCTGGGCTACGCCTTTTATTCCGGCGGCGACACCGAAGTGCTGCTCAAGGGCTACCACGCCTGGGG
This sequence comes from Pseudomonas sp. MRSN 12121, assembly GCF_000931465.1. Classification (NCBI taxonomy): domain Bacteria; kingdom Pseudomonadati; phylum Pseudomonadota; class Gammaproteobacteria; order Pseudomonadales; family Pseudomonadaceae; genus Pseudomonas; species Pseudomonas sp. MRSN 12121. The sequence goes on from NZ_CP010892.1 coordinate 5,034,325, forward strand.
CGCCGACCTGCTGCCACGGCTCAACGGCATGTTCGCCTTCGCCATCTGGGAGCGCGACGCCCAGCGCCTGTTCCTCGCCCGCGACCGGCTGGGGGTGAAACCGCTGTACCTGTCGCGCACCGGCCAGCGCCTGCGCTTCGCCTCGGCCCTGCCGGCGCTGCTCAAGGGCGGCGATATCAACCCGCTACTCGATCCGGTGGCGCTCAACCACTACCTGAATTTCCATGCCGTGGTGCCGGCGCCGCGCACCCTGCTGGCGGGCATCGAAAAACTGCCGCCGGCGACCTGGATGCGAATCGAGGCCGACGGCCGCAGCGAGCAGCACATCTGGTGGACACTGCCCTACGGCCCTCGCGCCGATGAAACCGGGCTGACCCTGGAGGACTGGCGCGACCGGGTGCTCGAGAGTACCCGCGAGGCGGTGGCGATCCGCCAACGGGCGGCGGTGGATGTCGGCGTGCTGCTGTCCGGCGGGGTCGATTCGAGCCTGCTGGTCGGCCTGCTGCGGGAGGTCGGCGTGGAGCAGCTGTCGACGTTCTCCATCGGCTTCCAGGATGCCGGCGGCGAGCGCGGCGACGAGTTCCAGTATTCGGACCTGATCGCCCGCCACTACGGCACCGACCACCATCAGTTGCGCATCGACGAGCGCGAAATCATCGAACAGCTGCCCGCGGCGTTCCGCGCCATGAGCGAACCCATGGTCAGCCACGACTGCATCGCCTTCTACCTGCTGTCCCGGGAGGTCGCCCGGCACTGCAAGGTGGTGCAGAGCGGCCAGGGCGCCGACGAGCTGTTCGCCGGATACCACTGGTACCCGCAGGTGGACGGCGCCAGCGATCCCTACAGCGCCTACCGCCAGGCGTTCTTCGACCGCAGCTACGACGACTACGCCGCCACCGTGCAGCCGCAGTGGCTAGTGGCCAACGACGCCGCCGGCGATTTCGTGCGCGAGCATTTCGCCCAGCCCGGCGCCGACGCACCGGTGGACAAGGCCCTGCGCCTGGACAGCACGGTGATGCTGGTCGACGACCCGGTCAAGCGAGTGGACAACATGACCATGGCCTGGGGCCTGGAGGCCCGCACACCGTTCCTCGACTACCGGCTGGTGGAGCTGTCGGCCCGCGTGCCCGCCAGGTTCAAGCTGCCCGACGGCGGCAAGCAGGTGCTCAAGGAAGCCGCGCGCCTGGTGATTCCCAGCGAAGTGATCGACCGCAAGAAAGGCTACTTCCCGGTGCCGGGCCTCAAGCACTTGCAGGGCGACACCCTGGACTGGGTGCGCGAACTGCTGCTCGACCCGAGCCAGGATCGCGGCCTCTTCGACCCCGCGATGCTTGACCGCCTGCTGACCGACCCACAAGGCCAACTGACGCCGTTGCGCGGCTCCAAGCTCTGGCAACTGGCCGCGCTGAACCTGTGGCTCAGCGAACAAGGAATCTGACTGATGAAACCCCATGCCACGGCCTACAGCCAACGCTTGCAGCGCGGCCAGGCGCCGTCCTACGAGCGGCTGCAGGCCCGTCTTGCCGAAGACCGCAGCGCCAGCGCCACCGATCCCATCACCGTGCATTGCGGCTGGGGCCGGCTGCTGATCGGCCACACCTTCCCCGACCCGACGAGCCTGGCCGAGGAGCTGCTCAACGAAAACCCCGGCGAACGCGACATCGCCCTATATGTCGCCGCGCCCCAGCAGATTCTCGGACTGGAGCCCACCCAACTGTTCCTCGACCCGTCGGACACCCTGCGCCTGTGGTTCAGCGATTACCGCCAGGCCACCCGGGTGTTTCGCGGTTTCCGCATCCGCCGGGCGCAAAGCACCGCGGACTGGCAGGCCATCAACCAGCTGTACCTGGCGCGCAACATGCTGCCGGTCGACCCGAGCCTGCTGACGCCACGGCATGCCGGCGGCCCGGTGTACTGGCTGGCCGAAGACGAGGACAACGGCGCGGTGATCGGCAGCGTCATGGGCCTGGATCATCGCAAGGCGTTCCACGACCCCGAGCACGGCAGCAGCCTGTGGTGCCTGGCGGTGGACCCGCACTGCACCCGGCCGGGGGTCGGCGAAGTGCTGGTCCGGCACCTGGTCGAACACTTCATGAGCCGCGGCCTGAGCTACCTCGACCTGTCGGTGCTGCACGACAACCGCCAGGCCAAGTGCCTGTACGCCAAGCTGGGTTTCCGTCCCCTGCCCAGCTTCACCATCAAGCGCAAGAACGGCATCAACCAGCCGCTGTTCCTCGGCCCGGGGCCCGAGGCGCCGTTCAACCCCTATGCGCGGATCATCGTCGAGGAGGCCCACCGCCGCGGGATCGACGTGCAAGTCGACGACGCTGCCGCGGGGATGTTCACCCTCAGCCATGGCGGGCGCCGGGTGCGCTGCCGCGAGTCGCTGAGCGACCTGACGAGCGCCATCAGCATGAGCCTGTGCCAGGACAAGAGCCTGACCCACAAGGTGCTGAAAAACGCCGGGCTGAACCTGCCGGCGCAACAACTGGCGGGCAACGCCGACGACAACCTGGCGTTTCTCGACGAGCACGAGCGGGTGGTGGTCAAGCCGCTCGACGGCGAACAGGGCCAGGGCGTGGCGGTGGATCTGCGCACGATCGAGGAGGTGCAACAGGCCATCGACACGGCGCGGAGGTTCGACAGCCGGGTGCTGCTCGAAAGTTTCCACGAAGGGCTGGACCTGCGCATCCTGGTGATCGGCTTCGAGGTGGTCGCGGCGGCCATTCGCCGGCCGGCCGAGGTGATCGGCGACGGCCAGCATTCCATCGGCGAGCTGATCGAAGCGCAAAGCCGGCGCCGCCAGGCCGCCACCGGCGGCGAAAGCAGGATCCCCCTGGACCACGAGACCCAGCGCACCCTGCAAGCCGCCGGCCATGACTACGCAAGCATCCTGGCGGCCGGCGAACGGCTGTTCGTGCGGCGCACCGCCAACCTGCACACCGGCGGCACCCTGGAAGACGTCACCGCCATCCTCCACCCGGAACTGGTGGACGCCGCGATCCGGGCGGCCCGGGCGCTGGACATCCCGATGGTCGGCCTCGACCTGATGGTGCCGGCGGCGGACCAGCCGCAGTACGTGTTCATCGAAGCCAACGAGCGCGCCGGCCTGGCCAACCATGAACCCCAGCCCACGGCGGAGCGCTTCGTCGACCTGTTATTTCCCCATAGCCAGCCGGCGGCCTGAGCGTCATGGGCTGACCGTATCGGCCTCATCGCGGGCGGCGATCCGACTTGCCCGCGATAACGCCCTCACTGGCTCCACTTCACCAGGAGTTTCCATGACCCGATCCCTTCCCGAACCGGACCTCACGTACCTGCAGAAAGTCCTGCTGGAAATGCTCGCCATTCCCAGCCCCACCGGCTTCACCGATACCATCGTGCGGTATGTGGCCGAACGCCTGGAGGAACTGGGCATTCCCTTCGAGATGACCCGCCGCGGGACCATTCGCGCCACCCTCAAGGGCCAGAAGAACAGCCCGGACCGCGCCGTCTCGGCACACCTGGACACCATCGGCGCCAGCGTGCGCGCGGTAAAGGACAACGGCCGCCTGACGCTGGCCCCGGTGGGCTGCTGGTCCAGCCGCTTCGCCGAGGGCAGCCGGGTCAGCCTGTTCACCGACAACGGCGTGTTGCGCGGCAGCGTGTTGCCGTTGATGGCCTCCGGGCATGCCTTCAACACCGCGGTGGACGAGATGCCCATCAGCTGGGATCACATCGAGTTGCGCCTGGACGCCTACTGCACCACACGCGCCGACTGCGAATCCCTGGGGATCGGCATCGGTGATTTCGTGGCGTTCGACCCCTTGCCGGAGTTCACCGAAAGCGGCCATATCAGCGCCCGCCACCTCGACGACAAGGCCGGGGTCGCGGCGCTCCTGGCCGCGCTCAAGGCGGTGGTCGACAGCGGCGAGGCGCTGATGATCGACTGCCATCCGCTGTTCACCATCACCGAGGAAACCGGCACCGGCGCGGCGGCGGCCCTGCCCTGGGACGTCAGCGAATTCGTCGGCATCGACATCGCGCCGGTCGCCGCCGGCCAGCACTCCAGCGAACACGCGGTGAGCGTGGCCATGCAGGATTCCGGCGGGCCCTACGACTATCACCTGTCGCGGCACCTGCTGCGTCTGGCCACGGAACACGAGCTGCCGGTACGCCGCGACCTGTTCCGCTATTACTTCAGCGACGCCCACTCGGCGGTCACCGCCGGCCATGACATCCGCACCGCCCTGCTGGCCTTCGGCTGCGACGCCACCCATGGCTACGAACGCACCCACATCGACAGCCTGGCGGCCCTCAGCCGTCTGCTGGGCGCCTACATGCTCAGTCCGCCGGTGTTCGCCAGCGATGCGCAACCGGCGCAGGGCTCCCTGGACCGCTTCAGCCACCAGCTGGAACACGACGCCCAGATGGAGAGCGACACCCGGGTGCCCTCGGTGGACAGCCTCGTGGGGCAAAAGTCCTAGAGTGAAAAAACCGAGGTGAAAAACCGCGGCCCGGGCAAGGTTTGCCTGGCCGCGCGGGGCCCGGCGCAGTAGGATCCGGGATTGTTTGCCGGAGGCCCCCTATGCTGATTCCCCACGACCAACTGGAAGTCGACACCCTGACCCGCCTGATCGAAGACTTCGTCACCCGCGACGGCACCGACAATGGCGATGACACCCCGCTGCAAACCCGCGTCCTGCGGGTGCGCCAGGCCCTGGCCAAGGGCCAGGCGGTGATCGTCTTCGATCCGGACAGCGAGCAGTGCCAGTTGATGCTCAAGCACGACGTGCCCAAAGAGTTGTTCGACTGAGCCCCGGCCGGGACCTCAACCGTTGGTGAGGCGCGGCCCGAACAGGATGATGCTCGCACCCACCACGCACAGCGCCACCCCCAGCCAGTCGGAGCCCAGGGGCCGCACCCGCTCCACCACCGCCAGCCAGCCGATCGAGGCGATGATGTAAATCCCGCCGTACGCCGCATAGGCGCGGCCGGCATAGGTCGCCTCGATTTTGGTCAGCAACAGGGCGAAGAGCATCAGGCTCGCCAGCGCCGGAACCACCCACCAGGCGCTCTTGCCCTGGCGCAGCCACATCCAGAAGGCATAGCAGCCGGCGATTTCGAACAGCGCGGCGAGGAAAAACCACAGGTAGTTGAGCATGGGAGGTCTCGTCAGGAAGGCCAGATGCCGGCCACCCTAACGATGCCCCGGGCCGGGAGCAAGTTCAGCTGGCGTTCTGGCGGGCCTTGGCGCGCATCTTGTCGGCCATGACGGTCATTTCGTCGTACAGCGCCTGCGGGTTCTTCTGCTTCAGGGCCCAGGCCAGGCGGCCCTGCTCGTGGGGCAGGATCATGAACTCACCGGCGGCGATCCGGGTGTAGATGTAGTCGGCGATGTCCGCCGCACTGATTGGCGAGCTTTCCAGCAACTTGCCGACCTGCGCCTTCATCGCCGGGGTCGGGCCGCGGAACGAATCCAGCAGGTTGGTCTGGAAGAACGACGGGCAGACCACGTGCACCGCGATTTCCGCCTGGGCCAGCTCGACCAGCAGGCTTTCCGACAGCGCCACCACGCCGGCCTTGGCCACGTTGTAGTTGCTCATGGCCGGGCCCTGCATCAGCGCCGCCATCGAGGCGATATTGACGATCCGCCCCTTGCTCTGCTCCAGCAACGGCAGGAACGCCTTGCAGCCCTTGACCACGCCCATCAGGTTGATCGCGATCTGCCAGTCCCAGTCTTCCAGGGACAGCTCGCTGAAGAAGCCGCCGGACGCCACCCCGGCGTTATTGACGATCACGTCGATGCCGCCGAGCTTGACCTCGCAGGCCTGAGCCAGGGCGGTCAGCTGGCTGTAGTCGCGCACGTCGCAGCGTTGCACGAAACCATCGCCGCCCGCTTCGCGCACCAGCCTGAGGGTTTCCTGCAGGCCGGGTTCACTGACATCGGACAAGGCCAACTGCCAGCCCTCGCGCGCCCAGCGCAGAGCGATTTCGCGACCCAGGCCGGATCCGGCGCCAGTGATCATCATGCGATTTTGCATAAGAGTTGCCTTGTTGTTCCGGGGAAGATGGGGCGCAGTGTAGCGAAGGATTTTGTACCCCCCACGCACCATCAGATTGCTGAATGCCCCAGGCAAACCGGGGCCTCGGTGCGACTTCCCGGCACCTTTGGCGCCGCGCTCGCCCGACCTTGCGCCCCGGTTCGCGGGCACCCGGACCGGCAATCCAAAAAGCTGGAAAAAACTTGGAATCATCCTTCAAGGCAGGCAGTCCGAATGTTTAAGCGGTTCGGATCGATACGTCCGGACCTGCCGTCGCCTCTCGATCATCCAATAAGGAAAAACGACATGGGCACAATCCTGATCATTATTCTGATTCTCCTGCTGATCGGTGGTCTTCCGGTGTTCCCGCACTCCAGAAGCTGGGGTTACGGGCCGTCCGGCGTCATCGGCGTGGTACTGGTGGTCCTGCTGGTCCTGCTGTTGCTGGGCCGGATATAGCTGTCGGCGTGTTGTAGCCAGCCCCAAAAAAAAGAGGCCCGAAGGCCTCTTTTTTAATCAGCGCGCGCTGTCAGTCCGGCGTGCCGTGCACCACGCCCGCGGTGTTATCCAGCAGGCTCTTGGTGGCGGTTTGCAGGAAGGCTTCCAGCTTGTGCTTCAGCTCGGCGGTACGCGGAGCGTCCGGCACCACTTCGGCGTGCGGGTTGGCGCCCAGCTCGTACTGGTAGATCTTCGGCGCCATTTCCTTCTCTTTCGGCAGCACCAGGATCTGGTCGGCGGTGACGATGGCGGTGGTCTGCTCGCTGCCCGACGGCTTGATCACACCGAAGCCGGTGTCGCCTTCCGGCAGGTTGAGCAGGTCGCGGCCCCAGCACTGGTGACGCACTTCGCCGCCCAGGCGGCCCATGATGGTCGGCACGATGTCGACCTGGGTGCCCACGGTGTGGTTGCGCTGGCCGAACTTCTCCTGGATGCCCGGGGCGATCATCAGCATCGGCACGTTGAAGCGGCCCAGGTCCATTTCGGTGATCTGGCGCTCGTTGCCGAAACCGTGGTCACCGACGATGACAAACAGGGTTTCCTTGAAGTACGGCTCCTTGCGCGCCTTCTCGAAGAACTGGCCCAGGGCCCAGTCGGCGTAGCGCATGGCGGTCAGGTGTTCGTTCAGGCTGCCACGGTCGGTCACGCGCTCGACCGGCAATGGCGTCGGCAAGGCATACGGGGTGTGGTTGGACAGGGTCTGCAGCAAGGCATAGAACGGCTTGCCGTTTTCCCGCGCCTTCAGCTCTTGCAGGCCACGGTCGAACATGTCCTGGTCGGACACGCCCCAGGTCGGATCGGAGAACACCGGATTGACGAAGTCGTTGCGACCGACAAAGTTGGTCATGCCCTGGTTGCTGAAGAAGCCCGACTGGTTGTCCCAGGCGAAGTCGCCGTTGTAGACGTACACGTCGTCATACTTGCGGGCGCTGAGCACCTGCGGCAGGCCGGACAGCTTGTGGCTGCCTTCCGGGGTCTGCATCAGGTATTCGAAACCCGGCAGGTTGGGGAAGCAGGCCATGGTGGCGAACATGCCCTGGTGGGTATGGGTGCCGTTGGAGAAGAAGCGGTCGAACAGCAGGCCTTCCTTGGACAGCTTGTCCAGGTAGGGGGTGATGTTGCCCGGACCGCCCAGCGCGCCCACCGAGTGGCCGGCCATGCTTTCCATCAGGATCACCACCACGTTCTTGATCGGCAGGGTCTTGTCGGCCGGCGGCGTGTAGTCGCGGCGCACGGCGGCGATGTCGGCGTCCACCAGCTTGTCGTCCGGCACCAGCAGCAGGTCGCGCACCACTTGCTGCGCCTCGGGCTGCGGCAAGGTGGCTTTCCAGATATTGCTGCGATCCTCGCCCATCCGGCTCTTGGCCGCCTCGACCAGCGACAGCGTGCCGTTGAGGCCCAGCTGGTTGGCGAAGTTCGATTCGGTGGTGTAGACATCGCCCCAACGCATCGGCGGACCTTGACGCAAGGTGCCACGTACGGCGACCACGCAGATCAGCAGGCAGACCACGAACACGACGCTACGGGCGTACCACGGCGCGACCTGGCGGGTGCCGATGCTGCCGCCGCTGAACGGGCCGCGTGGCCGGGTCGCGCGGTCGGCGCCCTTGAACGCCAGGCTCAGCAGCCAGGTGCCGACGGCCCAGGCCAACAGGTAGCGCACCACCGGGAAACCGTACCAGAGCATGCTCATCACGGTCTTGGGGTCTTCCTTCACATACTGGAAGACCAGGCCGTTGAGGCGCTGGTGGAACTCGCGGTAGAAGTCCATCTCCATCAGGCCGAGAAACAGCGCGATGCTCGAGACGACGGTCAACCAGAAGCGGAAGAAGCCGCGGGCGGCCATGGCGCGGGCACTGAACAGGGCCAGCAGCAGCGGCACGCAGAAGAAGACCACCAGGCGCAGGTCGAAGCGCAGGCCGTTGGCGAAGGCTTCAAGGAAGGTCGAGGCCGGGGTGTCGAGAATCATCTCGCGGTTGTAGACCAGCAGCGCCAGGCGCAGCAAAGACAGCATGACCATCATGACCAACGCGCAGAGCAGCGTATAAGCCAGGTGCGATTTGACGGTCGGTTGCAGCAGGCGACTCGAGGCTCGCTGCTGACTCAGGGCGTCCGGGTTTGCCATATCGTTTTAGGACCCAATGGAAGTTGAAGTTTTGAAAAATCCAGCTGCGCTCTGCCCCTCTTCTAGCCACTGCAGGCCTGGGGGATGGCGCGGTGCGCAAATGTTGCACGATCGGCAGCGGCATTGCCATTGATTACTGGCAGGCGCCAGCACCTGGCCTGCAAGGGCCTGGAATCAGGGGACATGACCGGAGATCGCAGGGCGTCGGGCCCGAAAACAGCGCTGGCGGATTGTCATGGAGGCTTTGTGAAAATTTCGTGCAACGCATATTTGGTCACATAAAAAAGGGCCTGCTGGCCCTTTTCCCCAAGTCCGCGCCAGCCTTCAGAGCCGCACGTTGCCACGCGGCCCGGCAATCGCCCAGATGATCAGGCCCAGTACCGGCAGCAGGACGATCAGCAGGACCCAGAGGATTTTCATCCCGGTTTCGGCGCTGCTTTTAAGCACATTGATGATTGCCCAGATATCCAGCGCGAGGATGATCAGTCCGACCAGGCCATTGAAGGTAGAACCCATGATGTCGCTCCTAAGTGAGGGCTTGCCCCCTTAGGATAGCCGGCCAGCGCCAGGGTTCCTTTTATCGCCCGCGCGCCCGCCGCACGACTAGACGTGAACCGCGACCTTGAGCGCTTCCAGGGCAGGCGCGGCAGCGATGCCGACCTCGGCGCACAGCGCCAGTACGCGCGGCACGTCGTTGCCGTAGACCAGGACCATTTGCAACTCGTCGTCCAGCAACTGGCTGAAGTTCAGCAGCACGTAGCCGCCGTTTTCCGGGTTCATGCTGCCCATCTGGATCTGGATGCGGTTGAGCGCGGTCAGCGCCTCGGTCTTGGCCAACTGCTTGGGCTTGATGTTGAACGCCACGCCCGGGCCGAAAGAGGCGACGATCTGCGCGAACAGGTCCATATAGGTGTCGGCCTGGAACAGTACGGTGTCCGGCAGGCTGCCCACCACGACCCACTCGCCCAGCGGGATCGGGAAACTGTCGTCGTAGTTGATGTCCGGGTTGGCGGCCAGGAAGGCCTGGGGATCGGCGTAGGCCTGGGCGGCTTCGTCGGCGATCCGCAGGATTTCTGCTTCGCCCATGCAGCCGGAGCTGATGCGGGTGATGAGTTCGGCGAGGACGGTTTGCATGGGTGAATCCTGTGACGGGGCAATGGCGGGCGCGCAGGATAGCCTAAACCCGTCCCGCGCACCTACCGCCGCGACGACGCCCGGCGGCGGAGTCAGCCCAGCAACTTCTGCAACTGCGCAGTGGTGTCGACGGCGCCCATGGTCTTCGCCGCGTCCAGGGCGCTCACGCCATTGGCGTCGGTGGCTCGCGGATCGGCGCCCTGGCCGATCAGGTAATCGACGATTTCGCAGCGGTTGAACATCGCCGCCATCATCAGCGCGGTACGCCCGTCGAACGATGCCCCCTCCACTTGCGCGCCGCCTTCCACCAGCGCCTTGACCACCGCCAGGTCGCCCTTGAAGGCGGCTCCGGCGATCGGGCTCTGGCCGTTGTCGTTACGGATCTCGGGGTCGGCCTTGTGCTTGAGCAGCACTTGCACCGCCTCCACATGCCCGTAGTAGGCGGCCAGCATCAGCAGGGTGTCGCCCTTGTGATTGCGCAGGTTGACCGGCAGACCGCTGCTCGCCAGCTTGTCGAGCATCTGGGCATCGCCTTGACGGGCGACATTGAAGACCTGCTCGGTAAATTCGGCGGCCTCTTCTGCGGTCATCTGGCGGCTTTTGTCTGACATCGGAAACTCCACGTTCGGCCAATCGGAAAGTCGCTAGTGTCCCCAAGCCGCTCCGGCCCTGTCATCCCTTTTTTCTCAAGAGCGGCGATAGCCAGAATCAATAGCGGTGCCGGCCGGCGCAAATATCCGCCCATACCGCGGCGGTCACCGGGACGTAGGTGTCCGCCCCGGGCAGCCAGGCGTACACCGGATCGCCAGCGGTTTTCGCCGGATCGAAGGCTTCGTCCTTGAGCCTCGTCTTCTGGTACTTGAAGGTGCCGGTGGTTTCCATCTTCACCTTGACCCGCAGGAACAGCGGCACCGCGTAGCCCGGCAAGCGCTGCCGGGCGAATTGCAGCAGCTCGGCGAAGTCCAGGGTGGCCAGGGATTCGGCCGGGGTGATGGCCGCCATCCCGGCCCGCCCATCGGTGTTGTGCACTTGCACGCCGTAGGCCACCGCCTCGGCCACCTGCGGATGTTGCAGCAGGATGTTCTCCACCTCGGTGGTGGATACGTTTTCCCCCTTCCAGCGATAGGTATCGCCCAGGCGATCGATGAACTGCGCATGGCCGAAACCGATGTCGCGCAGCAGGTCGCCGGTGTTGAAGTAACGGTCACCCTTCTCGAACACGTCGTGGAGGATCACCTTGAGGTTCTTCTCCGGCTCGGTATAGCCATCCAGCGGCGCCTTGTCGTCGATCTTCGCCAGCAGCAGCCCCTGGCCGCCCCGGGCGACCTTTTGCATGAAGCCGGCACCGTTGCGGATCGGCGCACTGGTGTCGTGGGCGTACTCCACCAGCGCCCAGGGCGCCAGGGAAAAGCCCACGGTATTGTCGAAATTGAGCACGTTGGTAAAACCGATGTTGCCGTCGCTGGCGGCGTACAGCTCACACACGTGCTCGACGCCGAAACGCTGCTTGAACGGCCCCCAGACACCGGGGCGCAGGCCATTGCCGACCATCTTCAGCACGGGGTTGTGGCGATCGTTGTCGCTGGCGGGCTGGTCGAGCAGGTAGCGGCACAGCTCGCCCACATAGCCGATGGTGGTCGCCTTGAACCGGCGGGCGTCGTCCCAGAAACGGCTGGCGCTGAACTTGCGGCGGATGGCGAAGCCCGACGCGCCGCTGATGGCCGAGCCCCAGCACACACACAGCCCGGTGGCGTGATACAGCGGCAAGGTGCAATACAGGATGTCGGCCGGGCGCATGTCGAGGGCGATCATGCCGAAGCTGGCCGAGGTGCGCATCCAGCGGCCGTGCTTGAAGATGCCGGCCTTGGGCAGCCCGGTGGTGCCCGAGGTGTAGATATAGAAGCAGGGGTCGTCGAGGTAGATCCGGGCGCTGCTCGCGGGGTTGCGCGCGTCGCTGTCGGCGCTCGCGGCCATAAGGTCGGTGCATCCCGCAGGCGTCAGCATGGGCTCGGCGTCCGGGTCGGCGACGAACCAGGTGCGCACCTCGGCAATGGCGACCTGGTCGCGGATGGCCGAATAGGCTGGGAGCAGTTCGCCGCCGAGGATGATCGCCAGCGGCTTCACCAGATTCACGCTATGCACCAGCACACTGCCGGTCTGCGCGGTGTTGAGCATGGCGCAGATGCCGCCGAGCTTGGCCACCGCCAGCACACTGACCAGCAGTTCGGGACGGTTCTCGACGAAGATCGCCACCACGTCGCCCTTGCCGATGCCCTGGCCCGCCAGGTAGTGGGCGATCCGGTTGGCCCACTGGTTGGCCTGTGCATAACTCAGCACGCGCTCGCCATACAGCAATGCCGGGCCGTCGGGATTGCGCTGCGCCGCCTGCTCGAAGGTCCAGCCGAGCCCGCAGGGCTGGTCGGCGCGCTTGACGTGGGCGACCCGCATGCCCCTGACCACCCGGGGCAACGCCCGGGCGATGGCGGGCAGCTTTCGCAGCATCATGCCCCAGGTGATCATGTCGGGCTCACGCGGGCTCATGGCGGCTCCTGTTCGACACACAAGCAGAAGCCTGCCGGCGAAGCGTCGGGGGGCGAGCGGCAGGAGAAACAGGCGGAGCGCCGGCGACAGGGGCGCAAAACATGGCGTTCATGGATGACGTCCTATTTTCTTATTATCAGGCGCTCATGACCCGCAGGATCACGACGCATGACTGTCCATGTCGATGAAGCCTCTGGTTGACCTGTACAGCCTGGAACATCAAAGGCGTGGGGCTGATCGACAGCCCGGGCGATGCGCCCTGCGAAGCGTGCTGCTGGCCGAAAAATACGTCAGCGGTTCTCGGCCTGTACACGGAGTTTTTGCAAAGTTTTGTATCTCTCCCAGCCCCAGGATTCCCGGCAGCGGAACGACGCGGTGCGGCCCCGGGTTGGCCCTGCGCGCCGGCGGACGGACGCAACATTCCCCCGACCGGCGCCCCCTGGGCAATCTCGCAAAATGCAGGATGCACGATGGCCATTCATGCAAATTGCACGGAAGCGTAATCCGCAACAATTATTAACTTATTGATTTATATAGGTTTTTAAAAATTTAATTGCTGGCACAGTCGCTGCAACTACCTCTTCAGGTTTGCCATTCAAGAACCATGGAGCTGATAGACATGAGCCTGATCCAAGAAAAATTCGCTTCCCTGTTCTCCGATTACCAAGTGACCACTCAGCCACGTCCCGACGGCGGCATCCTGCTGACGCTGCGCAACAGCGAGGGCAAACAGCTCAAGCGCTCGATTTCCTATGCGCAGTTGCATGCCGGCGACCAGTTGACGTGGGTGATCAGCGCACTGCGTCGTGACCTGGCGGAACAGGCCAGCGAGTTGCCACAGATTTCGCTGCTGCAGAGCCAGAACCGCTTCGCCCTGCCGTCGTATCACTCGGTGTGAGTCCAGCGCGTCGTCTCTGAACCGCAGTCCCGGCGACGCCGCAGCACGCCACCATGGATCACCCTTCAGGCCATGTCAGCCTTGCGCTGACATGGCCTGAATGCTTTTGGACGAGCCTCAGTCGTCCAGGCCGGGGAACTGGCGGGCGAGCTCGGAACCCGTGAGCCGAGGGGCCGAACCCGCGGCATTGGCGAACAGGCGGATCGCCACCAGGTATGGGTTCTCGCCCATGTCGAACCAATGCGCGGTCCCGGCCGGCAGCGAAATCAGATCGTGTTTCTCGCAGAACACGGCATACACGTAGTCGTCGATATGCAGGTTAAGCAAGCCTCGACCGGCGACGAACAGCCACTCCGCGGCCTGCGCCTGCTGCTGTTCGTCGAGCAGGCCGGCCCGCAGCTCGGCCTTGTGCGGATGATGCTCGGCAACGCTGAGCACCTCCACGGCACGGTAGCCGCGCTCGGTCATCAGCCGATCGAGCGGTTCCTGGCAGGCAGCGATGACCTCCTCCTGGCTCGCGCCCGGAACGATCCGCGGCGCGAGCTGCCAGCGGTCGAAACGCACGCCCTGCTCAGCCAGGGTCGCGACGATATCGTCGAAATGGGTCAGCACCTTGTTCGGCAGGTCCGGGCTGGATACGTGGTAAACGGACAAGCTGCTCATCGTGGCAATTCCTCTATAAACGGCAGTGCCCTGCGGCGTGTTCGACGCCGGCGGGGCTGGAGCATCATCAGGCGGTGGCTGCCTCGGTCGAAGCAAGCCTCGAGGGTTCAATGCAGTGCAAGCCTTCGCCGCGCACTCGGACAGGCACGCTGAAGAGGCGACTCATGGCCTGTCCTCTTGCATGCGCGTGGCAATGATAACGGCTGCCGCCAACGCCGCGAGGCTTGCAATACTAAAGGTCAATGTCGCGCCCAGGGCGTTCCAGCTGTAGCCGGCATACAACGCACCCAGGGCCCCGCCGGTGCCGGCCAGGGCGGCATACAGGGCCTGGCCCTGCCCCTGCTGGCGCGCGCCGAAACTGCGCTGCACGAAATGAATCGCCGCGGCATGAAAGCTGCCGAAGGTCGCCGCATGCAGCACCTGGGCGAACAGCAGCACCCACAGGTATTCGGCGAAGGCGCCCAGCAGCAGCCAGCGCAGGGCCGCCAGCAGGAAACTCGCCAGCAATACCCGGCGCACCGAAAAACGCGACAGGATCCAGCTCATCGCCAGGAATATCAGCACTTCGGCGACCACCCCCAGCGCCCACAGCAGGCCGATCAAGCCGCGGCTGTAGCCCAGGTGTTCCAGGTGCAGGGTCAGGAAGGTGTAGTAAGGGCCGTGGCTCATCTGCATCAGCGCCACACAGGCGTAAAAGGCCAGCACGCCGGGGCTGCGCAGCTGGTCGAGAAAGCCGCCGGCGGCCGCACGGCTGCCCGGATTGGCGGGCTGGGCGTTGGGCACCCAGGCACTGCTGAGGACAATCCCGGCCATGATCAGCACCAGCGCCGCCGGGTAGATGTCCAGGCTCAGCCACTCGAACAGGCGCCCCAGGGCGACCACGGTGAGAATGAAACCGACCGATCCCCACAGGCGAATCTGGCTGTAGCGGGCAGTCTGGCCTTGCAGGTGCGCCAGGGTAATGACCTCGAACTGCGGCAGCACCGCATGCCAGAAGAACGCGTGCAAAGCCATGACCAGCGCCAGCCAGACGTAGCTCTTGTCGAGAAAAATCAGCGAAAAGCTCAGCAGCGTGCACACCGCGCCAAAACGCACGATGGCCAGGCGCCGGCCGGTGTAGTCGCCGAGCCAGCCCCAGAGGTTCGGCGCCACGCAGCGCATGAGCATGGGAATCGCCACCAGCTCGCCGATGCGCGCACTGGAAAACCCCAGGTGATCGAAATACAACGCCAGGAACGGCGCAGTCGACCCCAGCAGGGCGAAATAGAACAGATAGAAACTGGAAAGCCGCCAGTACGGCAGCGCCGCCACGGCCTTCAGACCGTGGCGACCGGCAGGGATGCCATTACCGCTGGCCCAGCACCGGCGTGCCGACGCGCACGTCGGCGTTCTGCCCACGATGACGCAGCAGATGATCCATCAGCACGATGGCCATCATGGCTTCGGCGATCGGCGTGGCGCGGATACCGACGCACGGGTCATGACGGCCCTTGGTGATGACGTCCACCGGGTTGCCGTCGATATCGATCGAACGGCCCGGGGTGGTGATGCTCGAGGTCGGCTTGAGCGCCAGGTGCGCGACGATCGGCTGCCCCGAGGAAATCCCGCCGAGGATGCCGCCGGCGTTGTTGCTGAGGAAACCTTCGGGGGTCAGTTCGTCGCGGTGCTCGGTGCCACGCTGGGCGACGCTGGCGAAACCGGCGCCGATCTCCACGCCCTTGACCGCGTTGATGCTCATCAGCGCGTGGGCCAGCTCGGCGTCCAGGCGGTCGAAGATCGGCTCGCCCAGGCCCGGCATCACGCCTTCGGCGACCACGGTGATCTTCGCGCCCACCGAGTCCTGGTCGCGGCGCAACTGGTCCATGTAGGCCTCCAGCTCCGGGACCTTGTCCGGGTCGGGGCTGAAGAACGCGTTGTCCTCCACCGAATCCCAGGTCTTGAACGGGATTTCGATCGGGCCCAACTGGCTCATGTAGCCGCGCACCACGATGCCCTGGCTGACCAGGTACTTCTTGGCGATGGCGCCGGCCGCCACGCGCATGGCGGTTTCCCGCGCCGAGCTGCGGCCGCCGCCGCGGTAGTCGCGGATGCCGTACTTGTGGTGGTAGGTGTAGTCGGCATGGGCCGGGCGGAACAGATCCTTGATCGCCGAGTAGTCCTTGGACTTCTGGTCGGTATTGCGGATCAGCAGGCCGATGGAACAGCCGGTGGTCTTGCCCTCGAAAACGCCGGAGAGGATTTCGACTTCATCGGCTTCCTGGCGCTGGGTGGTATGGCGGCTGGTGCCGGGCTTGCGCCGGTCCAGGTCGCGCTGCAGATCGTCCAGCGACAGCTCGAGCCCCGGCGGGCAGCCGTCGACAATGGCGACCAACGCCGGGCCATGGCTTTCGCCCGCGGTGGTGACAGTGAACAGCTTGCCGTAGGTATTGCCGGACATGCAGGGTGCTCCGTGAAATCAGCCGAAATAACTCAGTTGTGATTGCTGAGCGCGCCAGTATACGCAGGCTACCCAACTAGTTCATCCTCGAACCTTATCCGTGCCTGGAAGTCCAACCGGCACCCTTTTCAATGATGGCGTGATGATGCTGCGAGTTCTCCTCTTGAGCCTTACCCTGTTCACCGGCCTGGTCCAGGCGGCCGTGCTGCAACGGCCCATCAGCCTCGACACCGGCCACGGCGAGTTGTACGGCTCGCTGCTCTTGCCCAAGTCCGATGCCCCGGTGCCGGTGGTGCTGATCGTCTCCGGCTCCGGCCCCACCGACCGCGATGGCAACAACCCCGACGGCGGGCGCAACGACAGCCTCAAGCGCCTGGCCTGGGTGCTGGCCAAGCACAACATCGCCAGCGTGCGCTACGACAAGCGCGGGGTGGCCGCCAGCCTCGCCGCCACCCCGGACGAACGCAACCTGACCCTCGATGCCTATGTCGCCGACGCCGTGGCCTGGGGCAAGCAACTCAAGACCGACCCGCGCCTGGGGCCGCTGATCCTGCTCGGCCACAGCGAAGGCGCGTTGATCGCGACCCTGGCCGCTCCCCAGGTCGATGCCGCGGCGCTGATTTCCATCTCCGGCACGGCACGCCCGGTGGACCAGGTGCTGCGCCAGCAACTGAGCTACCGCCTGCCGGCGCCGCTGATGCTGCGCAGCAACGAACTGCTCGACAGCCTCAAGGCCGGCCGCGTCGACACCGACGTACCGCCGCAGCTGGAAGTGATTTTCCGCCCCAGCGTGCAGCCGTACCTGATCACCCTGTTCAAGGAAGACCCGGCCGCCGCCTTCGCCCGTTTGAAAATGCCGGCGCTGATCGTCCAGGGCAGCAGCGATATCCAGGTCAGCGTCGACGATGCGCGGATGCTCAAGGCCGCCAAGCCGGATGCCCAGCTGGCGCTGATCGAGGGCATGAACCACGTGTTGCGCATCGTGCCCAAGGACGTCAAGCGGCAACTGGCCTCCTACAGGGATCCACAACTGCCCCTGGCCTCGGAACTGGGGAGCCGCATCATCGGTTTTATTGACGGACTTCGCGCCGGTTGACGCGTTTTCCCCTCCAGTCCTGAAAAAAACGGCCGATAAGCCTTTGCCGGCCGTTTCCTTGCCGTCGGCATGCAGCGCTTGGACAGGATCTCGCCGTTATGACCGATACCCAGAACCCTCCCGAAACCGAGGTTGAAACCCCCGCTCCCGAAGCCGTGGCCTTGCCCTGGGCGGACGTCCACGCCGAGCATCATCGGATGCTTCGCCTGGCTCCGCTGCAGACCGATCGCGCCACCGGCGGGCGGCCCCTGCGCTTTATCGAGTTCGGTTACGCCGAGCGCAGCAACAAGGAACGCAGCCTGCTGCGCATGACCCTCCAGTTGCCGGGCCAGCGGGTGCGCAAGGAACAGAACCACCTGGATGTCTGGGTCGACCACACCACCCGCCGCGTGCGCTTCGAGCCGGAAAACCTGCAGATCGAGCCGGCGAACCGCGGTATCGGGCGTTTCCTGCTGGCCCAGGGGGCAAGCTGGGCCCAGAAGAAATGGCCGCACTACCGCGTGGACGGTTTCGAACTGGCGAACAAGGACGCGCTGAACGAGGCCACGCGCCTGCGTCGCGATCATTTCCTGCGGGTCCAGGGCTTCGATGTGGTGTACGCCGACGCCCAGCACCTCAAGGGCAGCGTCAAGGACGTGCAGGTCGGCGAGCTGCTGCCCACCTGGAACAGCGAAAAGCTGCAATTCGTCGAGATCCTCGAAGCCGCGCAGATGCTGCAACAGGCCGAGCAGAACCTCGAGGAGCAGGAAGTCAAACTGCGCAAGCACGAAGAAAAGGTCGCCAAGTACAAGCGCGAAGACACCGGACTGCGCTTTACCATCACCTGCCTGGTGGCCTTCGCGGTGTTCCAGGCCGGGTTGCTGATCTGGATCGCCACCCACCGCTGACTCCAGACCTGCGGGGATACCTGTAGGAGCGAGGCTTGCCCGCGATCCAGGCACCGGGGTGTGTCTGGATGGACGCCATCGCGAGCAAGCTTCGCTCCTACAGAAACGCCGATCAGACCCGGGCGGCGAACAACGCCTGGTGTTGCCGGCACTGCTCGGCGGTGAGCATGAACACGCCATGGCCGCCGCGCTCGAAGTCCAGCCAGGCGAAGTCGACCTCCGGGTACAGCGCCTCGACATGCACCTGGCTGTTGCCGACCTCGACGATCAGCAAGCCCTTCTCGGTCAGATGATCGGCCGCTTCGGCCAGCATCCGCCGCACCAGGTTCAGGCCGTCGTCGCCGCATGCCAGGCCCAGCTCCGGTTCGTGCTGGTATTCCTCGGGCATGTCGGCGAAATCCTCGGCATCGACATACGGCGGGTTCGACACGATCAGGTCGAAGCGCTGGCCCGGCAGGCCCTCGAAACCGTCACCCTGTACGGTGAACACCCGCTCGTCGACACCATGGCGCTCGATGTTCTGGTTCGCCACTTCGAGGGCTTCGAACGACAGGTCGGCCAGCACCACTTCGGCGTTCTGGAACTCGTAGGCGCAAGCGATACCGATGCAGCCGGAACCGGTGCACAGGTCGAGAATCCGCGCAGGCTCGGCGCCCAGCCAGGGTTCGAAACGCTTTTCGATCAGCTCGCCGATCGGCGAACGCGGGATCAGCACACGCTCATCGACGATGAACGACAGGCCGCAGAACCAGGCTTCGCCCAGCAGGTAGGCGGCGGGTACGCGCTCTTCGATGCGGCGCTTGAGCAGGCGCTGCAGGTTGACCAGTTCGTCGTCCTCCAGCGCGCAATCCAGATAGCTGTCGGCAATTTCCCAGGGCAAGTGCAAGGCGCCCAGCACCAGCTGACGAGCTTCGTCCCAGGCGTTGTCGGTCCCATGGCCGAAAAACAGATCCTCCCCATGAAAGCGGCTGACAGCCCAACGGATGTGGTCGCGCAGAGTGCGCAGGCGGGAAGTGATCACGGGACAGACTCCTGAAAAAACGACTGGCGATTCTAACAGCCAAAACGTCTTAGGACGACGCATGAAAAATCTGAGTCTGCGCGGCATCCAGGCCGTTTTCCCCCGGTTCGGCTCGTGTGCGCATAGCCCTTGACACGGCTGTAGGCCAGCAACCACGCACCTTACGTTAGTAGCGATTCACAGAAGGGCTCCGCCAGAGGACAATGTCGCAAAAGCCCCACCCACAGGAGCCCCAGAATGTCCGTTCCAAAGACGATGTTTCAACTCAGCGGTCGTGGTTATGCAGCAGCCAACCTGAGCCACGCGACCCTTGTGATCATCGACGCCCAGAAAGAGTACCTCAGCGGCCCGCTGGCCCTGTCCGGCATCGACGCCGCGGCCGCGAACATCAAGCAACTGGTAGCTGCCGCCCGCTCCGCCGGCCGCCCGGTCGTGCACGTGCGCCACCTCGGCACCGTCGGCGGCCTGTTCGACCCGCAGGGCGAACGCGGCGAATTCATCCCCGGCCTCGAACCCCAGGGCGACGAGACCATCATCGGCAAGTTGCTGCCGAGCGCCTTCCACGGCACCGAACTGGAAAAACGCCTGCAGGATCTGGGTTCCCTGGATTTGATCGTCTGCGGTTTCATGAGCCACTCCAGCGTCAGCACCACAGTGCGCGCCGCGAAGAACCTGGGCTTTCGCTGCACCCTGGTGGAAGACGCCTGCGCCACCCGCGACCTGCCCTACAAGGGCGGTATCCTCAGCGCCGCGCACGTCCAGCAGACCGAAATGGCCATCATGGCGGACAACTTCGCCACCCTCGCCCTGACCAAAGACCTGATCTGATCGACCCGTCATGAGCGGCTTGCGGGCCGCTCATCTGCAAAAGCCTCTCATTTGCTGCAATTGCCTTAGCCTCAGGAACCACCCGGTCATCTTTCGGTCGAAGGGCCGATATCCATTGAGGAAGGTCGGAATGAAGATATCCGATGGTTTTGACGCACGTCGGCTGCGGCCCAAAGGCCCGCGGAACTGGCGTTTGCGCCTGGGCGCGGGGTTCTCCGCGCTGCTGGCGACCTTCGGTGTGCTGCTGGCGATGGCCGGCGCTGCCAGCCTGCTGGGGCGCCCCCCGGCGCTGGGCGAATTGAATGCCAGCCCGGCGGGTTCAGCGGTGATTCTAGTGCTGGGTCTGTTACTGCTGTATGTCGGCGTCTGGTTGTGGCGGCGCTGCCGGCGGCGCATGCGCCAGCCGCAAACCCTGAACATGGCTCCGCACCTGATGAAGAAGCACGACTGAATCGCCGCACTGGTTTTGTTCCGCCCTCTCCCGTCGAGTTGGGTAAACTGCTCGGTCTTCGCGGAGGCTGACATGCAAGACGACGATTTTTCCCTGTTCAAAAGCGCGATCCAAGGCGTCAAGCCGATCAAGCACGATCGCGCCGATACCGGCAAACCCAAGGCTGACCGGGCGCAGATCGCCAAGCTGCGCCAGTCCGCTACCGTGCGTACCGAAACCACCACCGTCGATGGCCTGTCCGATCAGTTCGTGATCGACGTCGGCCCGGAAGACGAACTGATGTGGGCCCGCGACGGCGTCCAGGACAGCCAGGTGCGCAAGCTCAAGGCCGGCCAGATTCCCTTCGAGGGCAGCCTCGACCTGCACGGCATGAACGTGGAAAAGGCCCGGGAAACCCTCTGGGCGTTTCTTGCCGAAGCCACGAAGTTCGAGATCCGCTGCGTGCGCGTCACCCACGGCAAGGCCGTGCGCCTGGACGGCAAGCGGCCGATGATCAAGAGCCACGTCAACACCTGGCTGCGCCAGCATCCCCAGGTACTCGGCTTCACCTCGTGCCAGGCCCGGCACGGCGGCGCCGGCGCGGTCTACGTGATGCTCAAGCGCACCATGATGGAAGGCCGCGACGAGTAAAGCCGCTTCGTCGTGCTTGCAGCGCCGGGTCCGCCACCGTACCCTTGCCCTTTGCGTAAAATCCCACAGGTAGTTTCATGTCCCTGGAACAGAATTACACGGCGATCCTCGGCCAATTGGGCGAAGACGTCTCCCGCGAGGGCCTGCTCGACACGCCAAAACGTGCCGCCAAGGCCATGCAGTACCTCTGCCGCGGTTATGAGCAAACGCTGGAAGAAGTCACCAACGGTGCCTTGTTCAGCTCCGACAACAGCGAAATGGTGCTGGTCAAGGACATCGAGCTCTACTCGCTGTGCGAGCACCACATGCTGCCTTTCATCGGCAAGGCCCACGTCGCTTACATTCCGAGCGGCAAGGTGCTGGGCCTGTCGAAAGTCGCACGTATCGTCGACATGTACGCACGCCGCCTGCAGATCCAGGAAAACCTCAGCCGCCAGATCGCCGATGCGGTCCAGCAGGTGACCGGCGCCCTGGGCGTTGCGGTGGTGATCGAAGCCAAGCACATGTGCATGATGATGCGCGGTGTGGAGAAGCAGAACTCGTCGATGATCACTTCGGTGATGCTGGGCGAATTCCGTGAAAACGCAGCGACCCGCAGCGAGTTCCTCAGCCTGATCAAGTGATACGGGCTGCCCGAAAGAACCGGCGTTCATCGCCGGTTTTTTTTTCGCCAGGCAAAAATCAGGTAAGCTGCCGCCCCTTCTCACCAGGGCAAGAGGCAATACCGTGATCGTCAAAGCGCTTCGAGTCGGCCTCGGCCAGCTCATCATCTTCATCGACTTCATCACCCGCCCACGCAAGCAGCAGCGCCCTGCCGCGGCTCAAGCCCAGGTCGAACAGGACGCCAAGAGCCTGACCCTGTACCAATTCCACGCCTGCCCGTTCTGCGTGAAAACCCGCCGCACCCTGCATCGCCTGAACGTGCCGGTGGCCCTGCGGGACGCGAAGAACAACGAGCAGGACCGCCAGACCCTGTTGGAACAGGGCGGCAAGATCAAGGTGCCGTGCCTGCGTATCGAGGAAAACGGCCAGACCACCTGGATGTACGAATCCAAGGCGATCATCGATTATCTGGACAAGCGCTTTGCAACAGCTTGAATGGTTGGTGGCGTTCTGACGGGCGTCATCGCGGGCGAGCCTCGCTCCTACAGGTTTGCGACCGAGTAGGAGCGAGGCTTGCCCGCGATAGCGCCAGAACAGCCCCATAAGAGCCAGACCATAAAAAACCGACCCAAGGGTCGGTTTTTTCATTTCCTGCAGCCGCTCAATCGAGCATCCCGACATGCAGCGGATGGCTCTGCACCCGCTCCATCCACGCCAGGATCGCCGGATAGCGGCCAAGGTCGAAACCGCCCTCGTGGGCCACATGGGTATAGGCGTATAGCGCGATATCGGCGATCGAATACTGCTCGCCCACCAGGTACGGTGTGCGCGCCAGCTGGTGCTCCATCACATCCAGCGCCTTGTAGCCGCGCTTTTGCAGTTTTTCGTACTCATGGCGTCGCTCTTGCGGCAGGCCCAGGTACTGCTGGATAAAGCGTGCCACGGCAATGTACGGCTCATGGCTGTATTGCTCGAAAAACTGCCATTGCAGCACTTGCGTGCGTAAACGCGGTTCGCTTGGCAGGAATTCGCTACCGTCGGCGAGAAAGTTGAGAATCGCGTTCGATTCCCACAGGCAGGTGCCGTCTTCCAGCTCCAGCACCGGGATCTTGCCGTTGGGGTTCTTCGCCAGGAACGCTTCGGTCTGCGTATCGCCGTTCAAGATGTCCACGGCCTGCCACTGGTAAGGCTGGCCGAGCAGATTGAGCATCAGCTTGACCTTGTAGCAGTTGCCGGACCGGTAATCCCCATAAACCTTGTACATGGCCCTCTCCTCTCAGGCTGCCTGTGCAGCCTGTGCTTGACGTATCACGGTGGCCAGCCGCTTGAGACCTTCGTCCAGCCGCGCTGGATCGATATGACTGAAATTCAACCGCAGGTGACCTGGATTGCGGTCCGGCTCGGAGAAGAAAGGTTCGCCCGGCATGAATGCCACGTCCTGCTCCAGCGCCGCCTTGAGCAAAGTGCGGGTGTCCAGCGGCTGTTTCAAGGTCAGCCAGAAAAACAGCCCGCCTTGCGGCACCTGCCAGTCGGCCAGCCCGGCGAAATGATGTTGCAGGGCGTCCTGGAAAGCGTCGCGGCGCACCCGGTAGAAATCGCGCAACTGGCCCAGGTGCCGCTGGTACTTTTCGGTCCCGATCCATTGCAGCGCCTGCCATTGGCCGACGCGGTTGGTGTGCAGGTCAGCCGACTGCTTGAGGCGCAGCAGATGGGGAAACAGATCCGGGCTGGCGATCAGGTAGCCGACTCGCAGCCCCGGCAGCAAAGTCTTGGAGACGGTGCCGGTATAGATCCAGCTGGCCTTGCGCAAACGCCCGACAATGGGCGTGGCACCGCCACCGTCGAAGGTCAGTTCGCGGTAGGGCTCGTCTTCGATCAGGGTCACGCCGAACTCGTCGAGCAAGGCGGCCACGGCGTCGCGCTTGGCCTCGCTGTAGCGCACCGCCGAGGGGTTCTGGAAGGTCGGAATCAGATAGATGAAGGCCGGACGGTGCCGCTCCAGGCGCGCTCGCAGCTGGTTCAGGTCCGGCCCGTCGGCCTCCAGCGGCACAGTCAGGCAATCGGCGCCGAACAGCTGGAAGATCTGCAGCGCCGCCAGGTAGGTCGGCGCTTCCAGCAGGATCTCGGTGCCCTTGTCGATGTACAGCTTGGCCGCCAGGTCAAGGGTCTGCTGCGAACCGCTGACCACCAGGACCTGGCTGGCTTCGCACGGCACGCCCAGCGCCCGGGCTTGCGCCGCCAGGGCTTCGCGCAACTGCGGTTCGCCTTCGCTCATGCCGTATTGGCCCATGGCGGTGGGCATCTCCTGCCAGTCGAGCGGTGGCAGCATCGCTTCGGCGGGCAGGCCGCCGGCGAAAGACATCACCTGCGGACGCTGGGCAGCGGCGAGGATTTCACGGATCAGTGAGCTTTTGAGACGCGAGACACGTTCGGAGAAGGCCATGAGGGTCACCGGTGGCAAAGGCAGAGGAAAATACGTCAAACTACTTGACCGAAATTACGCCGACCTCTGTAGATACGTCAATATGCTTGACCTTAAAAACCAGACCACCCAGCAAGCCGCCATGGAGGCCTTCTTCTTCGGCTACCAGGCTTTTACCGCCAAGGCCGACGAAATGCTCGAACGCCGTGGCCTGAGCCGCGTGCACCAACGCATCGTGTTTTTCATCGCTCGCTACCCGGGGCTGAGCGTCAAGGAACTGCTCACGGCGCTGGGGGTGAGCAAGCAGGCGCTGAACATTCCGCTGCGCCAGTTGATGGAAATGCACCTGGTCGACAGCGTCGCCCCCGAGAGCGACAAGCGCAAACGCCTGCTGGAGCTGACGGCAGACGGCGCGCGCTTCGAGCAGGCGCTGCGCCGCGAACAGGTAAAGCTGCTACAACGGGCATTCGCCGAGGCCGGCGAGGCGGCGGTGGATGGCTGGCTGGCGGTGAACAAGGCCCTGGGCGAGAACCGCTGACACCGGGCATGCAACGGGCGTCAGCCTAGCGCCCCCCTCTGTCAGACTGCGCCAGCCCCCTCCCCTGGCGCCTGCCGCGTGCCCCGGTCGAGCCGGCTCCAGGTCATATAGCCTTTGTGGCGAACTTTTCGCACACAACCTCAAAAACATTATTTGCTTTATTTGTATACAAAAGCATAATTCGCCACGTGCGAGTTCTTGACCCATAGGTCAATAAAAGCCCGCAAGCCTTACCTGCCTCAAAGAGCCGCTGCCCCCCCCCCCTGCGTGTCCGGCTCTGGAAAAAATAATAAAACTCTTGAGGAGTACTGCTGTGGAAAGCCGCAAATCCGAAGCCCCTTCGCTGGAACTTTCGCCGCCACTGAGCAGTGGCTGGCTGGAGCGCCTCTTCAAACTCAGGTTGCATGGCACCACGGTGAAGACCGAACTGATCGCCGGTATGACCACCTTCATCACCATGGCCTACATCATCTTCGTCAACCCCAACATCATGGCCGATGCCGGCATCGACCACGGCGCGGCATTCGTCGCGACCTGCATCGCCGCGGCCTTGGGTTGCCTGTTGATGGGGCTGTATGCCAACTGGCCGGTCGGCCTGGCACCCGGCATGGGGCTCAATGCCTTTTTCACCTACACCGTGGTCGGGACCATGGGCTACAACTGGGAAACCGCCCTGGGCGCCGTGTTCGTGTCCGGCGTGCTGTTCATGTTCCTGACCTTCTCGCGGATCCGCGAATGGCTGCTCAACAGCATTCCGGCAAGCCTGCGCTTCGCCATGGGCGCCGGGGTGGGCCTGTTCCTCGGGCTGATCGGCCTGAAGACGGCCGGCATCGTGGTCGACAGCCCGGCAACCCTGATCAAGCTCGGCTCCCTGCGCGAACCCGGCCCGCTGCTGGCGGCCATCTGTTTCCTGATGATCGCGGTGCTCAGCTATCACCGGGTGTTCGGCGCGATCCTCATCAGCATCATCGCCGTGACGCTGGCCGGCTGGGGCCTGGACCTCGTGCACTACGAGGGCATCCTGTCGACCCCACCCAGCCTGGCACCGACCTGGATGGCCATGGATGTCGCCGGCGTGTTCAACGTCAGCATGATCAGCGTGGTGCTGGCCTTTCTCTTCGTGCACATGTTCGACACCGCCGGCACCCTGATGGGCGTGGCCCAGCGCGCCGGCCTGGTCAACCCCGACGGCAAGATCGACAACCTCTCCCGCGCGCTCAAGGCAGACAGTGCCTCCAGCGTCTTTGGCGCGGTGGTCGGCGTCCCGCCCGTCACCAGCTATGTGGAAAGTGCCGCGGGGGTCGCTGCGGGTGGTCGGACTGGTCTTACCGCGGTGACCGTAGGTGTGTTATTTATCGCCGCCATGTTCTTCGCCCCGCTGGCTGGCATGATTCCCGCTTACGCCACCGCCGGTGCGTTGATCTATGTAGCGATGCTGATGATGGGCGGCATGGCCCACATCGACTGGGAAGAGGCCACCGACAGCATCCCGGCGATCGTTACCGCGATCATGATGCCCCTGACCTTTTCGGTCGCCGACGGTATCGCCCTGGGCTTCATCACCTACGTGGCGCTGAAGGCCGGGACGGGCAAGTACAAGGAAATCTCCATCAGTCTGTGGGTGCTGTGCGCGATCTTCATCGCCAAGTTCATTTTCTTGTAAGGCCAGCGGTTTCAAACGGCCTCACCCCCTCGGGTGAGGCTTTTGCACATAAGGAGAAAAACAATGAGCGTGGAAACCTGGCTGCTGTTCAGCGGCGCTGCACTGGTGGTGATCCTGATTCCGGGGCCGCTGTCTCTCTTGATGATCAGCAACAGCCTGAATTACGGCTTGCGCAGGTCCTATCCGGCGTTCCTCGGTGGCGTGTTCGCCTCGATCTGCCTGCTGAGCGCCTCGGCCCTGGGCCTGGGCGCCCTGCTGCTGGCTTCGGAGCAGTTGTTCAGCGCGCTGAAGATCGTCGGCGCGCTGTACCTGTTCTACCTTGCCTGGCAAAGCTGGCAGCAGTCGCGGCAGCCATCCCAGGGCGCCGAGGTGCCGCAAGCCCTGGCCAAGCCCCGCTTTCGCGCCCTGTTCGGACGCGCCTTCGTGCTGGGCGCCAGTAACCCGAAAGACATTCTGTTCTTCGCCGCCTTCCTGCCGCAGTTCCTCAGCGCCGAACAGCCCTTCCTGCCGCAGCTGCTGATCATGATCGCTACCTGGACCGTACTGGACCTCCTGTGCAAGTTGGCCTATGGCCTCGGCGCCCACGGCGCGGCGCGCTACCTGCGCAGCGGCAAGGGCCAGAGCTGGTTCAACCGGATCAGCGCCGGGCTGTTCGGCGGCGCCGGTGCCGCGTCGCTGTTGAGCCGCTGAAAAGCTTCGCCAGCAAGCCACGCGCCTACAGGATTGGCTTCTGTAGGAGCGTGGCTTGCCCGCGATGACGTCCTCACCCACAACACATTTCCGGGGACGAAAAAAAGCCCGCAGTGTGAGCGGGCGAAAGACCAAAGAAGCTATTTGCGCAGGATTCGTGGGGGGAGAGTCCTAGCTTCCTCTGTAGGTCGAATAGCTGTACGGCGAGATCAGCAGCGGCACGTGGTAATGCTCCTGCTGCGCCGAGATGCCGAAGCGCAGCACCACCACATCGAGAAACGCCGGCTCCGGCAGTTGCACGCCACGGGCGCGGTAGTAGTCGCCCGCATGGAATTGCAGTTGGTAAACCCCGGTACGGTAGTCGTCGCCTTGCAGCAGCGGCGCATCGCAACGACCGTCGCTGTTGGTCAGGGCACTGGCGACAAGCTCCAGGTGCGCCCCTTCGACCCGGTACAACTCGACCTTGATGGCGCTGCCGGGGCAGCCATGCGCGGCGTCCAAAACGTGTGTAGTCAAACGTCCCATTGATTCTGCGTGCCTGCGCGCTACATGCGCCCAGACCTCGCGCCTCCTGAAGTCAATTGATGAGCAGACCGCACCGTTTCGGAGCATCGAAGGGTGCGACGAGGATTTTATTAAGACACTTTTAAAAAAAATTGTACACAATAAAAATCACCGCTTTTCCACAGCTTCCGGCGGGCCACGGCCTACCGGCGATTCGCGGCGATGTCGCAGGCGCACACGACTTTACATCCATTACCTGACCTATCAGGCAGGTTTCTTGCAGTACCCGGACAAGTGCCTTGCGGATGAAAAATGCAAAAAAACGGGCTTACAAAGCGCAATAAAAGTTGTATACAATCAGCCCATCGCTGTGACGCCAGCCTGTCCTTCCCCCCAGGCCCCGCCACGCCACCGTTATCACGATAGAAGGAAGACTGCAGTGAGCGCTGACTACCCACGCGACCTGATCGGTTACGGCTCCAACCCTCCTCACCCTCACTGGCCGGGCAATGCCCGCATCGCCCTGTCGTTCGTGCTCAATTACGAAGAAGGCGGCGAGCGCAATATTCTCCACGGCGACAAAGAGTCCGAAGCCTTCCTGTCCGAGATGGTCGCCGCCCAGCCGCTGCAGGGCGAGCGCAACATGAGCATGGAATCGCTGTACGAGTACGGCAGCCGTGCCGGTGTCTGGCGGATCCTCAAGCTGTTCAAGGAATTCGACATTCCGCTGACCATCTTCGCCGTCGCCATGGCCGCCCAGCGCCATCCGGACGTGATCCGTGCGATGGTCCAGGCCGGCCATGAAATCTGCAGCCACGGCTACCGCTGGATCGACTACCAGTACATGGACGAAGCCCAGGAGCGCGAGCACATGCTAGAAGCGATCCGCATCCTCACCGAAATCACCGGCGAGCGCCCGCTGGGCTGGTACACCGGACGCACGGGGCCCAATACCCGGCGCCTGGTAATGGAGGAAGGCGGTTTCCTCTACGACTGCGACACCTACGACGACGACCTGCCCTACTGGGAACCCAACAACCCGACCGGCAAGGCACACCTGGTGATCCCCTACACCCTGGACACCAACGACATGCGCTTCACCCAGGTCCAGGGCTTCAATCAGGGCGACGATTTCTACCAATACCTCAAGGATGCGTTCGACGTGCTCTACGCCGAAGGCGCCGAGGGCGCGCCGAAGATGCTGTCCATCGGCCTGCACTGCCGCCTGATCGGTCGCCCGGCGCGCCTGGCCGCGCTGAAGCGCTTCCTCGAATACGCCAAGGGCCACGACCAGGTCTGGTTCGCCCGCCGCGTGGACATTGCGCGCCACTGGCAGCAGGCCCATCCGTTCCCGGGAGCGTCGAAATGAGCACCTTCCAGACCCTGAAACCCTCGACCCTGAGCCGCGACGCCTTCGTCAAAGCCTTCGCCGATATCTACGAACATTCGCCATGGGTGGCCGAGAAGGCCTTCGAACTGGGCCAGGATCCATCGATCGACGAGATCGAAACCCTGCACCAGCGCATGAGCGACATCCTGTTGAGCGCCGATCAGCAAAGCCAGCTGGCCCTGATCAACGCTCACCCGGACCTGGCCGGCAAAGCCGCCGTCCAGGGGCAGTTGACCGAAGCCAGCACCCATGAACAGGCTGGCGCCGGTATTCACCAATGCACGGCCGAAGAGTTCCAGCGCTTCACCGAGCTGAACGACGCCTACAAGGCCAAGTTCAAGTTTCCCTTCATCATGGCGGTAAAAGGCAGCAACCGGCATCAGATCCTCGCGGCGTTCGAAACGCGCATTCACAACCCGGTCGACACCGAGTTCAAATGCGCGCTGGCGGAGATCAACAAGATCGCCCTGTTCCGATTACTGACGCTCTAGCGAACTGGGCCCACGTACCAACGAATGCAACGTACCCGGGGCCCTGCAAGCATCCCAAGCCACTTTATTAAAGGCAGACAAGAAGAATGAAAGCTTACGCCGTACCTTTCGAGAAGTTCGTCAACCTGGCCGACGCCCGCCTGGGCACCAAGATCATCTCGGTGACCGATGACTGGTTCGCTGACGCCAACCGACTGTTCCAGCCGACCCCGGCCGTATGGAAGGAGGGCGTATTCGATGACAACGGCAAGTGGATGGACGGCTGGGAATCGCGCCGCAAGCGCTTCGAAGGCTACGACAGCGCGGTGATCCGCCTGGGCGTGCCCGGCCAGATCAAGGGTGTGGACATCGACACCTCGTTCTTCACCGGCAACTTCCCGCCGTCGGCGTCCCTGGAAGCCTGCTTCCTGGCCGAGGGCGAGCCGAACGAAAATACCCAGTGGGTGGAAGTGCTGTCGGCCGTCGAGCTGCAAGGCAACAGCCACCACTACCACGAGATCGGCAACGACCAGGCATTCAGCCACCTGCGCTTCAACATCTACCCGGATGGCGGCGTGGCCCGCCTGCGCGTGTACGGCATTCCCTACCGCGACTGGTCGGCGGTCGGCGACAACGAACAGATCGACCTGGCCGCCGCGCTCAACGGTGGCCGTGCCCTCGCCTGCTCCGACGAACACTTCGGCCGCATGAGCAACATCCTCAACCCGGGTCGCGGCATCAACATGGGCGACGGCTGGGAAACCGCACGCCGCCGCACACCGGGCAACGACTGGGTGATCGTCGCCCTGGGCCACCCGGGCGAAATCGAGAAAATCATCGTCGACACCCTGCACTTCAAGGGCAACTACCCGGACAGCTGCTCGATCCAGGGCGCCTTCGTCAAGGGCGGCACCGACAGCCAGATCGAAACCCAGTCGCTGTTCTGGCGCGAGCTGCTGCCGAGCCAGAAGCTGGAAATGCACGCCGAACACACCTTCGCCGAGCAGATCAAGGCCCTGGGCCCGATCACCCATATCCGCCTGAACGTGTTCCCGGACGGTGGCGTCAGCCGCCTGCGGATCCTGGGCAAGGTCGCTCGCTAATGCCGAGCCTGTAGGAGCGCAGCTTGCGCGCGATGGCGGTTGTCCAATCGACATCTGCTGTCCGGGCTGACGCCATCGCGAGCAAGCTTCGCTCCTACAAAGAACATTCGAATTCACAGATCAAGAAGAACAGCATGCGCACATTGACGATTGAACCGCTGACCAAAGAAGCCTTCGCCCCCTTCGGTGACGTGATCGAAACCGACGGCAGCGATCACTTCATGATCAACAACGGTTCGACCATGCGCTTCCATCGTCTGGCTACCGTGGAAACCGCCACGCCGGACGACAAGGCGATCATCAGCATCTTCCGCGCCGACGCGCTGGACATGCCCTTGACCGTCCGCATGCTGGAACGCCATCCGCTGGGCAGCCAGGCTTTCATTCCGCTGCTCGGCAACCCCTTTCTGATCGTGGTCGCGCCACTTGGCGATGCACCTGTATCAGGCTTGGTCCGCGCCTTTGTCAGTAATGGCAGGCAGGGCATCAATTACCATCGCGGCGTCTGGCACCACCCGGTGCTGACGATCGAAAAGCGGGATGACTTCCTGGTGGTTGATCGCAGTGGCACAGGCAATAACTGCGATGAGCATTTCTTTGAAGAGGATGAATGTTTGATCCTCGCCCCCCACCAATAAGAGAAGGTCTGATCACTCGACGACAAGGGTGACAGGCGAGAGGTAAAGACTGTGGAAGCACATCTGTTGGAATGGCTCAACCTGAGCGTGCGTTGGGTTCACATGATCACTGGCGTGGCCTGGATCGGCGCGTCGTTCTACTTCGTCTGGCTGGAAAACAACCTCAATCGCGTCAACCCCCGGGACGGCCTGTCCGGCGATCTCTGGGCGATCCACGGTGGCGGTATCTATCACCTGGAGAAATACAAGCTGGCCCCGCCGTCGATGCCGGAGAACCTGCACTGGTTCAAGTGGGAAGCCTACTTCACCTGGATGTCGGGCATCGCCCTGCTGTGCCTGGTGTTCTACTACAACCCGATGCTCTACCTGGTCGCTCCCGGCAGTGGCCTGACCGGCCCTGAAGGCGTGGCCATCGGCGTCGGCGCGCTGATCGCCGGCTGGTTCGTCTACGACTTCCTCTGCGACTCGCCCCTGGGCAAGAAACCCGCCCTGCTCGGCTTCATCCTGTTCGTGCTGCTGATCGCCGCGGCCTATGGCTTCAGCAAGGTGTTCAGCGGTCGCGGGGCCTACTTGCACGTTGGCGCCATCATCGGCACCATCATGGTCGGCAACGTGTTCCGCATCATCATGCCGGCCCAGCGCGCACTGGTGGCCGCCATCGCGGAAAACCGCACGCCGGACCCGGCCCTGCCGGCCAAGGGCCTGTTGCGTTCGCGGCACAACAACTACTTCACCCTGCCCGTGCTGTTCATCATGATCAGCAACCACTTCCCGAGCACCTACGGCAGCCAGTACAACTGGCTGATCCTGGCCGGGATCGCGGTACTGGCGGTGCTGGTGCGTCACTACTTCAACACCCGCCACGACAGCCACCGGTTCGCCTGGACCCTGCCGGTCGCCGCGCTGGGCATGATCTGCCTGGCCTATGTCACCGGCCCGGCGCAGATGTCCAGCGCACCGGACGTGGCCAAGGCCCCGGCGAAGATCGAGTACCAGCCCCTGCCGGAAACCGCGCTGGGTGGCGGTGCCAAGCCTGAGACCGCAGCCGCGTCGGCAGCCCCGTCGGAACCCGCCGCACCCGCGGCCGCTCCAGCGCAGGCCGCTGCCCAGGGCCCGGCCTTCGACAAGGTGCATAACGTGATTCAGGAACGTTGCGCCGTCTGTCATTCGGCCAAGCCCACCAGCCCGCTGTTCAGCGCCGCGCCGGCCGGCGTGATGTTCGATACCCCGGAGCAGATCAAGCTCCAGGCGCCACGGATCCAGGCCCAGGCCGTCGCCAGCCAGATCATGCCGCTGGGCAACATCACCCAGATGACCCAGCAGGAACGTGACCTGATCGGTGCCTGGATCAGCCAGGGGGCGCGTACCAACTGAGTTATCGCTGAAAAGCATCGCGGGCAAGTCGGAGCGCCGCCCGCTCGCGCCTACAGATCATGCAATACCTGTAGGCGCGGGTTTGCTGGCGAGCAACCGCAACGCGGTTGGCCTGCTGCAAAAGCTGTTCGCAACCACACAGCTTTCTAATCACAAGAATAAAAAAGACCCGAGGTGTTGCATGTCCGCGTTAAACGAACCGCGCATCCCCGACGCACCCGCCATTGCACGACTGCCCCTTTTGCAACTGATCCTGGTCGGTTTGCAGCATGTCCTGCTGATGTATGGAGGTGCCATCGCGGTGCCGCTGATCATTGGACAGGCCGCGGGTCTGAATCGTGAAGAAATCGCCTTTCTGATCAATGCCGACCTGCTGGTCGCGGGGATCGCCACTATCGTGCAGTCCTTCGGCATCGGCCCCATGGGTATTCGCATGCCGGTGATGATGGGTGCCAGCTTTGCCGCCGTGGGCAGCATGGTGGCCATGGCCGGCATGCCCGGCATCGGCCTGCAGGGGATCTTCGGCGCGACCATCGCCGCCGGCTTCTTCGGCATGCTCATCGCGCCGTTCATGTCGCGGGTGGTGCGCTTCTTCCCGCCACTGGTCACGGGCACCGTGATTACCTCCATCGGCCTGTCGCTGTTCCCGGTCGCGGTGAACTGGGCGGGCGGCGGCAGCCACAACGCCGAATTCGGCTCCCCTATCTACCTCGGCATCGCCGCGCTGGTGCTGGGCACCATCTTGCTGGTGCACCGGTTCATGCGCGGCTTCTGGGTCAACATTTCAGTGCTGATCGGCATGGGCCTGGGCTACGCCCTGTGTGGCCTGATCGGCATGGTCGACCTCAGCGGCCTGGCC
The DNA here is from genome assembly GCF_000931465.1 of Pseudomonas sp. MRSN 12121. Classification (NCBI taxonomy): domain Bacteria; kingdom Pseudomonadati; phylum Pseudomonadota; class Gammaproteobacteria; order Pseudomonadales; family Pseudomonadaceae; genus Pseudomonas; species Pseudomonas sp. MRSN 12121. Next base: position 5,067,811 of record NZ_CP010892.1, read on the forward strand.
CAGGCCCCCTGGCTGCAAGTGGTCACGCCGCTGCACTTCGGCATGCCGCAGTTCCACCTGGCGCCGATCCTTTCGATGTGCCTGGTGGTGGTGATCATCTTCGTCGAGTCCACCGGGATGTTCCTTGCCCTGGGGAAAATCACCGGCCAGGAAGTCACCCCGCGCATGCTCCGGCGCGGCCTGCTGTGTGACGCCGGCGCCTCGTTCTTCGCCGGCTTCCTCAATACCTTCACCCACTCCTCGTTCGCTCAGAACATCGGCCTGGTGCAGATGACCGGCGTGCGTTGCCGCTCGGTGACCATGGTCGCCGGCGGCCTGCTGATCGTCCTCAGCCTGCTGCCCAAGGCCGCCTACCTGGTGGCCTCGATCCCGCCGGCGGTGCTGGGCGGCGCCGCCATTGCGATGTTCGGCATGGTGGCGGCGACCGGGATCAAGATCCTCCAGGAAACCGACATCGCCGACCGCCGCAATCAACTGCTGGTGGCGGTGAGCATCGGCATGGGCCTGATCCCGGTGGTCCGGCCGGAGTTCTTCGCCCATCTGCCCTTGTGGATGAGCCCGATCACCCACAGCGGCATTGCCATGGCGACGCTCAGCGCCCTGGCCCTGAATCTGTTGTTCAACATCCTTGGTGGCACCGAACGGGCCGCGCATACCGCGCACGCCCATCCCCACTGAAACCTGCACGGGGCAGCCACACGCTCGCCTCCGCTTGACCGTCGATACCCGAAGTACACGCACGACAGGCAGACCCGGCAACACGCCCGGGCGCAGTCGGCGGCTGCCTGCGCCTTGACAATAAAAACAAACAGGGAGCAACACGATGAGACATGCCCACATGCGCCTGCTGCTCAGTGGCGGCCTGCTGGCGACGACCCAGGCCATGGCTGGCGATCTGCTGCTGTGGCAGACCAACAGCCTGACGTACCTGTACGGCAAGAATTTCGCGATCAACCCGTCGATCCAGCAGACGGTGACGTTCGAGCACGCCAACAAATGGAAATACGGCGACACCTTCCTGTTCGTCGACAAGATCTTCTACAACGGCAAGGAAGACCGTAACAAAGGCCCCCACGCCTTCTACGGCGAATTCAGCCCGCGGCTGTCGTTCGGCAAGATCCTCGACCGCCCGCTGACCCTCGGGCCGGTCAAGGACGTCTTGCTGGCCATGACCTACGAATATGGCGAGGGCGACAGCGAAGCCTACCTGATCGGCCCCGGCTTCGACCTCGCGGTCCTGGGCTTCAACTATTTCACCCTGAATTTCTATCGTCGGCAGACCGAGGGGCCGCGTCCCGGCGACGGGGTCTGGCAGATCACGCCTTCCTGGTCCTACAGCATCCCGCTGGGGCGCTCCAACCTGTTGATCGACGGCTACCTGGACTGGGTAGTGGACAACGACCGCAACGAACGCGGCACCTATCACGCCAACCTGCATATCAACCCGCAGATCAAATATGACCTGGGCAAGGCACTGAGCCTGGGCGACAAGCAGCTGTACGTCGGCCTTGAATACAGCTACTGGAAAGACAAGTACGGCATCCCGCACAGCGCCAACCTGGACACCAACCAGAACACCGCCAGCCTGCTGGTGAAGGTGCATTTCTAGGATGGCTCGCCAGCCCCTCCCTAAATTGTTGCAAGTGCACTGTTGCAGGGCACTTGAGCAAGGCCGTGGGAGCCAGTATTCTCCGCGGCCGCCCGAATCCGGTGAAAAAAAAAGCCCGGATTTAAAACCTGACCAGAGAGCCAACTTATCCCGGCCTCCGGAAAGTCCCAAGGCGTACCGATTTAAACCGAATCAACTCTCGGGCGACTGTATTCGTACAGCCGCGCGGGAGTTTTTGCGCTTTTTTTTCGCCTTGGCTCAGCTCTTGCTAAAAGCAACAAAGCTGACCGAACGGATGATTTTTCAGCCATTGAAAGGTGCCACACCAGAGCACCGGCTTTTAAAAGAAAAAACGTGGAACCACTTACTTTTTGGGAGCAACCGAATGAACCGCACCTGTAAAGGCCTGATGCTGGCCGGGTCCTTGCTGGCCGGGGCCCAGGCCACCGCCGGCGACTTGCTGCAATGGCAGAACAACAGCCTGACTTACCTCTACGGCAAAGACTTCGCGATCAACCCGGAAATTCAACAGACCGTCACTTTCGAACATGCCGATGCCTGGAAGTACGGTGACAACTTCCTGTTTATCGACAAGATCTTCTACAACGGCAAAAAAGACGGCAACGTCGGCCCGAACACCTATTACGGCGAGTTCAGCCCGCGTCTTTCTTTCGGCAAGATCTTCGATCGGAAGTTGGAGTTCGGCCCGATCAAGGACGTCTTGCTGGCCATGACTTACGAGTTCGGCGAAGGCGATAACGAGTCCTACCTGATCGGCCCGGGCTTCGACCTGGCCATCCCCGGTTTCGATTACTTCCAGCTGAACTTCTACAACCGCCAGACCGAAGGCAGCCGCGCTGGCGACAATGTCTGGCAGATCACCCCGGTCTGGTCCTACACCATTCCCGTGGGCCGCTCGGACATCCTGATCGACGGTTTCATCGACTGGGTGGTAGACAACGACAAGAACGCCCGCGGCGAGTACCACGCCAACCTGCACATCAACCCGCAGATCAAGTACGACCTGGGCAAGGCGCTGAAGCTCGGCGACAAGCAGTTGTATGTCGGTATCGAGTACGACTACTGGAAGAACAAGTACGGGGTCAAGGACACCCCCTATTTCGACACCGACCAGAACACCGCCAGCCTGCTGCTCAAGTACCACTTCTGATGCGGCAAGGTCTGCTCCCGCGCTGACTGCGGGAGCGGATCGCATCGAAAATTCCGATAACAACCCGCCGATATTCGCAACCATCGATCAGTTGATCCGGCATAGCATGTCGCTCATTCCCACCTGATCAGGAGTTGCATCGATGACTCAGTTTCGCAAAGTACTCAGCGTCCATACCGGCCAGCCCGCCTCCGATGGCGCCGGCGTCAGACTGACCCGGGTCTTCGGTGGCCAGGGTGTCGAGCGCTTCGACCCGTTCCTGATGCTCGACGAATTCGGCTCGGAGAACCCCGACGACTACATCGCCGGTTTCCCGCCGCACCCTCACCGCGGTTTCGAAACCGTCACCTACATGCTCGAAGGCCGCATGCGCCACGAGGATCACCTGGGCAATGTCGGCCTGCTGGAAGGGGGCGGCGTGCAATGGATGACCGCCGCCAAGGGCATCATCCACAGCGAGATGCCGGAACAGGAAGAAGGCGTGATGCGCGGCTTCCAGCTCTGGCTGAACCTGCCGGGCAAGCACAAGCTCGACAAGGCCGGCTACCGGGACATCCAGCCGCAGGACATTCCGCGCCTGACCACCGCCCATGGCGTGGAGGTGGTGGTGATCGCCGGCCGCTTCGACGATGGCCAGGTGCAGCAGGTCGGCGCCGTCGAACGGCCGGACACCGAGCCCCACTACTTCGACCTGCGCCTGCCCGCGGGCGCCAGCATCAGCCCGCGCCTGCCCGAGGGGCATCGGGCGTTGCTGTATGTCTACGAAGGCCAGATCGAACTGCCGGGGCAGCCGCAGCCGGTGGCCAGCAGCAAGCTGGTACGCCTGTCCGACCAGGGCGAGATCCAGCTGAGCAGTACGGCGGAAGCCCGCGTACTGCTGATCGCCGGCAAGCCGCTGGGCGAGCCGATCGTGCAATACGGACCGTTCGTAATGAACACCCGGGAAGAGATCGAGCAGGCCTTGCGGGACTTTCGCGATGACAAGCTGACGGCCTGAGCAGGGTTCTAAAAAGCGCTATCGCGAGCAAGCTCGCTCCTGCAGAGACGATGAACTCCCTGTAGGAGCGAGCTTGCTCGCGATGCTTTTTCAGGCAGTCGCTGTCGCCGTCAGCCCCAGGAACTGGCGCAACTCGTCGCGCTTGGCCAGCGCATCGCTACGCCCCAGCTCGATCAGCTCGCTGCAGTATTTCGCCTCGAACAACAGATAACTCAATACCCCGGCGCCGCTGGTCCGTGTCGCGCCCGGTCCGCGCAGAAACAGGCGCAATGCCGCTGGCAGTTCCTGCCGGTGACGCGCGGCGATTTCGTCGATCGGCTGGCTGGGCGCGATCACCAGCACCTCCACCGGGGCCACACCCAGGGCGCGGACCGGCGTGCCCGCCGGCAACAGGTGACTGAACTGGTTCAGCCGCTGCAACAGTTCGATATCGCTTTCCAGGCTGTCGATGAAGGTGCTGTTGAGCATGTGCCCGCCGATCTGCGCCAGCGTCGGCTGCTGCCCGGTGTAGGCACGTTGCAAAGGCGCCTGGGGATCGACGCCGCGGGGGTTGCCGCTGACCCCGACCACCAGCACCCGACTGGCCCCCAGGTGCAGGGCCGGGCTGATGGGGGCCGATTGCCGCACGGCACCGTCGCCGAAGAATTCCTGGCCGATTTTCACCGGAGCGAACAACAAGGGGATCGCCGAGCTGGCCAGCAAGTGTTCGACCGTGAGTTCGGTGGGCAGGCCGATGCGCCGATGACGCAGCCAGGCATCGATGGTGCCGCCGCCCTGGTAGAAGGTCACCGCCTGGCCCGACTCGTAACCGAAGGCCGTGACGGCCACCGCCTTCAGATGCTTTTGCGCAATCGCCTGGCGGATGCCAGACAGCTGCAGCTTATCGTGCAACAGCCGCCGCAACGGTGAACTGTTGAGCAGCGCCACCGGCACCTGCGCGCCCAGGCCGAGCAGGCTGTGGCCGACGAACCGGCTGGCCTGGCGGATCACCCCGGGCCAGTCGCTGCGAATCACCTGGTGGCTGCGAAAGCCCTGCCAGAACGCCGTGAGTCGCTCGATGGCCGCGGGAAAATCCAGTGCACCGCTGGCCAGGCTGACCGCGTTGATCGCTCCCGCCGAAGTCCCGACTATCACCGGAAACGGGTTGCATGCCCCCGCCGGCAGCAGCTCGGCGATCGCCGCCAGCACCCCCACCTGATATGCCGCACGCGCCCCGCCGCCGGAAAGAATCAATCCTGTGACCGGTTCCGCTGGGCTCATCGCTACACTCCATGGCGCTGCTAAAGGGCTCTCAAATCTAACGCGATAATTTCAACCGCGCTTCTTATATAGCTTCGGCTCGCCTGGCGGACGGCTCTTGAAGCGCCGGTGCGCCCACAGGTACTGCTCCGGCCACTCGCGCAACACGCCTTCGATCCACTGGTTGATCCGCAGGCAATCGGCCTCGTCGGTCTCCCCCGGGAAATCCTCCAGCGGCGGGTGGATCACCAGGCGATAACCACTGCCGTCGGCCAGCCGTTGCTGGGTGAAAGGCACCACCAGGGCCTTGCCCAGGCGGGCGAATTTGCTGGTGGCCGTGACCGTCGCCGCCTGGATGCCGAACAGTGGTACGAACACACTCTGCTTGGCGCCGTAATCCTGGTCCGGTGCATACCAGATGGCGCGCCCGGAACGCAGCAACTTGAGCATGCCGCGCACGTCTTCACGCTCCACCGCCAGAGAGTCCAGGTTGTGCCGCTCGCGACCGCGGCGCTGGATGAAATCGAACAGCGGGTTCTTGTGCTCGCGGTACATGCCATCGATGGTGTGCTGCTGGCCCAGCAGGGCCGCGCCGATTTCCAGGGTGGTGAAGTGCAGGGCCATGAGGATCACGCCCTTGCCTTCCAGTTGCGCCTTTTTCAGATGCTCCAGGCCCTCGACATGGGCCAGGCGCGCCAGGCGCCGCCTGGACCACCACCAGCTCATGGCCATTTCGAAGAAGGCGATGCCGGTGGAGGCGAAGTTTTCCTTGAGCAGGCGCTTGCGCTCGGCCGGGGACTTCTCGGGGAAACACAGTTCCAGGTTGCGCTTGGCAATCCGCCGGCGTTCACCGGCCACGCGGTACATCAGGGCGCCCAGGGCACGACCGATCCACAGCAACAGCGGATAAGGCAACTGGACCACCAGCCATAACAGGCCCAGGCCCAGCCACAACGGCCAAAAACGGGGATAAAGAAATGCAGCTCGAAAACGCGGGCGATCCATTACAGATTCCGGACAGACAACAAGGTCGCGCATTCTACATCGGTTCGACCCGGCTTGCGGCCTGCGGGCGTTCTCGCTATAAGTCTCGGCACTTTTAGTGACAAGCCGCTTTATGCCGACCATGAGCCAAACCGAATCGCAAAACCTGGATCCCGTGTTCCAGTTGAAGGGCAGCATGCTGGCCATCACCGTGCTGGAACTGGCCCGAAACGACCTCGAGGGTCTCGATCGCCAACTGGCGGTAAAGGTCGCGCAAGCACCGAACTTCTTCAGCAACGCGCCACTGGTTCTGGCCCTGGACAAGTTGCCGGCCAGCGAAGGCGCCGTCGACCTGCCCGGCCTGATGCGCGTCTGCCGCCAGCACGGCCTGCGCACCCTGGCGATCCGCGCCAGCCGCATCGAAGACATCGCTGCCGCCATCGCCGTCGACCTGCCGGTCCTGCCACCTTCCGGCGCCCGGGAACGACCGCTCGAGACACCAGAAGCCGAAGCCCGGAAAAAGCCCGAAAAGCCGCCTGAACCCACGATCAAACCCACCCGCATCATCACCTCGCCAGTACGCGGCGGACAGCAGATCTATGCCCAGGGTGGCGATCTGGTCGTGACCTCCTCGGTCAGCCCGGGTGCGGAACTTCTCGCCGATGGCAACATCCATGTATACGGCCCGATGCGCGGCCGGGCACTGGCCGGGGTCAAGGGCGATACCAAGGCGCGGATTTTCTGCCAGCAACTGAGCGCGGAACTGCTGTCCATCGCCGGCCAGTACAAGGTTTCCGAGGACCTGCGGCGCGATCCCTTGTGGGGTGCCGGAGTCCAGGTCAGCCTGTCGGGTGACGTGTTGAACATCACACGTCTTTAACGGATACTGCCGCATTTTCCAAGCATCTCTAAAACCTGGCGAAAACGGCTCAAACGAAGTAGGAGCAGGTCAACAGCAATGCTGGCCGGTCTCCAGCCAAGGCTGTCCGACTGCAGTAGTTTTCAAGAGATGTTTTTCAGGGGCTCAACAGTCCTTTTTCCTTAGGGGTGAAACACCTTGGCCAAGATTCTCGTGGTTACATCCGGCAAGGGTGGTGTGGGTAAGACCACCACCAGCGCCGCTATCGGTACCGGTCTCGCTCTGCGCGGCCACAAAACAGTCATCGTCGACTTCGACGTCGGCCTGCGTAACCTCGACCTGATCATGGGGTGCGAGCGCCGCGTGGTGTATGACTTCGTCAATGTGGTCAACGGCGAAGCCAACCTGCAGCAAGCCCTGATCAAGGACAAGCGCCTGGAAAACCTCTACGTGCTGGCTGCCAGTCAGACCCGCGACAAAGACGCGCTGACCCAGGAAGGCGTGGAAAAAGTGCTGATGGAGCTCAAGGAGACCTTCGACTTCGTGGTCTGCGACTCCCCGGCCGGCATCGAGAAAGGTGCCCACCTGGCCATGTACTTCGCCGACGAAGCGATTGTCGTGACCAACCCCGAAGTGTCCTCGGTCCGCGACTCCGACCGCATGCTGGGCCTGCTGGCCAGCAAGTCGCGCCGCGCGGAAAAAGGCGAAGACCCGATCCAGGAACACCTGCTGATCACCCGCTACCACCCGGAGCGTGTCGAGAAGGGCGAAATGCTTGGCGTCGAAGACGTGAAGGAAATCCTCGCCGTTCGACTGCTGGGCGTCATCCCGGAATCCCAGGCAGTGCTCAAGGCCTCCAACCAGGGTGTACCCGTCATCCTCGACGACCAGAGCGATGCCGGCCAAGCCTACAGCGATACCGTCGATCGCCTGCTGGGCAAGGAAAAAGAACACCGGTTCCTGAATGTCGAGAAGAAGGGATTCTTCGAGCGTCTGTTTGGAGGTAGGTAATGAACCTTTTTGACTTCTTTCGTGCCAACAAAAAGCAAAGTACCGCCTCGGTAGCGAAAGAGCGTCTACAGATCATCGTGGCGCATGAACGCGGCCAACGCACTACCCCCGATTACTTGCCTGCCTTGCAGAAGGAACTGGTGGAAGTAATCCGCAAGTACGTCAATATCGGGTCCGATGATGTGCATGTGGCTCTGGAAAACCAGGGCAGCTGCTCGATCCTGGAACTCAATATCACCCTGCCCGATCGCTGATCGATCCGGCTGGAGCCACGGCGGCTCGATCCCTCGGTTTTCTTCGGAAGCCGGGGCGATCGAGCCGCCGTTGGCGTTTGTTACGAGGCTGTTTTAATGCCGCTGTCGAATATCCGCATCATTCATCAGGACGCCGCCATTCTGGTGGTGGACAAACCCACCCTGCTGCTTTCCGTGCCTGGCCGGGCCGATGACAACAAGGATTGCCTGATCACCCGCCTGCAGGAAAACGGCTACCCCGAAGCGCGGATCGTGCATCGCCTGGACTGGGAAACCTCCGGCATCATCCTGCTGGCCCGCGACCCCGACACCCACCGCGAACTGTCCCGGCAATTTCACGACCGCGAGACCGAAAAGGCCTACACCGCGTTGTGCTGGGGCCAGCCGGAACTGGACAGCGGCAGCATCGACCTGCCCCTGCGCTACGACCCGCCGACCAAACCGCGGCATGTGGTGGATCACGAATTCGGCAAGCACGCGCTGACCTTCTGGCGAGTGCTGGAACGCTGCGGCGACTGGTGCCGGGTCGAGCTGACCCCGATCACCGGGCGCTCGCACCAGTTGCGCGTACACATGTTGTCCATCGGTCATCCATTGCTGGGCGACGGGCTGTACGCCCACCCGCAGGCCCTCGCCGCCTGGCCGCGCCTGTGCCTGCACGCCAGCATGCTCGGCTTCACTCATCCGCAGAGTGGCGAGCGCCTGCGTTTCGAGTGCCCGGCACCGTTCTGAAGACCCGGGCCGAGGCACTGGCCCAACCTGCCGCAGGCGCTCGCGACGCAGAACCGCCAGCGCATTGCAGCGCAACCTGCAAGAGGCGCCGCTGCCACCAAAGTCGCGCATGCGGCGCGACGCCAAACCCTGGTCAATACGGTAAACTCGCGCCACTGCTGTCTGGAGTTACTTATGCGCGAAGAGTTGAACCAGGGCCTGATCGACTTCCTCAAGGCCTCCCCTACCCCTTTCCATGCAACCGCCAGCCTCGTTCAACGCCTGGAGGCGGCGGGCTACCAGCGTCTCGACGAACGCGAGCCGTGGACCACCGAAGCCAACGGCCGTTATTACGTCACCCGTAACGACTCCTCCATCGTCGCCTTCAAGCTGGGCCGGCAGTCGCCCCTGCAAGGCGGCATCCGCATGGTCGGCGCGCACACCGACAGCCCGTGCCTGCGGGTCAAGCCGCAGCCGGAGCTGCAACGCCAGGGCTTCTGGCAGCTGGGCGTGGAAGTCTATGGCGGGGCGTTGCTGGCCCCCTGGTTCGACCGCGACCTGTCGCTGGCCGGCCGCGTCACCTTCCGCCGCGACGGCAAGGTCGAGAGCCAGCTGATCGACTTCAAGGCACCCATCGCGATCATCCCCAACCTGGCCATCCACCTCAATCGCGAAGCCAACCAGGGTTGGGCGATCAACGCCCAGACCGAACTGCCGCCGATCCTCGCGCAATTCGCCGGCGACGAGCGAGTCGATTTCCGCGCGGTACTCACCGACCAGCTGGCCCGCGAGCACGGCCTGAATGCCGATGTGGTGCTCGACTACGAGCTGAGCTTCTACGACACCCAGAGCGCGGCGGTCATCGGCCTGCATGGCGACTTCATCGCCGGCGCACGCCTGGACAACCTGCTGTCCTGCTACGCCGGCCTGCAAGCCTTGCTCAACGCCGACACCGAGGAAACCTGCGTACTGGTGTGCAACGACCACGAGGAAGTCGGCTCCTGCTCAGCCTGCGGCGCCGACGGCCCGATGCTGGAACAGACCCTGCGCCGCCTGCTGCCGGAAGGCGAGGAGTTCGTGCGCACCATCCAGAAATCGCTGCTGGTCTCGGCCGACAACGCCCACGGCGTGCACCCCAACTACGCCGACAAGCACGATGCCAACCACGGCCCGAAACTCAACGCCGGCCCGGTGATCAAGGTCAACAGCAACCAGCGCTACGCCACCAACAGCGAAACCGCCGGTTTCTTCCGTCACCTGTGCATGGCCGAGGAAGTGCCGGTGCAAAGCTTCGTGGTGCGCAGCGACATGGGCTGTGGTTCGACCATCGGCCCGATCACCGCCAGCCACCTGGGCGTGCGCACCGTGGACATCGGCCTGCCGACCTTCGCCATGCACTCGATCCGCGAACTGTGCGGCAGCCATGACCTGGCACACCTGGTGAAGGTCCTGAGCGCCTTCTACGCCAGCCGCGACTTGCCCTGACCCCCTCTGCTGCAGGAGCGAAGCTTGCTCGCGATGAACGATGACGCGGTCGTCCGGTACCTCCGCGGCGCGGCCATCGCGAGCAAGCTTCGCTCCTACCGGATGTGGGAAGCCGGGCTGCCGGGCATTTCTGATGCATATCAACCCCCGTTGCGCCAAAGCCACCTAGACTGGTGGTACTCCCTCTGACAAGGCCGTCTCCATGATCTCGATGTCTTCGTTCCACTCCATGCTCATTCCCATTCTCTCGGGGATGATCCTGCTGGCCATCGGCTACAACTTCCGCGACAAGAATGCCGGCATCTTCAGCATGTGGGCCGGCATGCTGCTGATCCTGGGCACCGTGGTGTACAAGATCCTCGCCAAACTCGCCGAATAAAATGCGCCGTCCAGGCTCGCATTGGCATTAGCTGCCTCGTACACTCGGTCGATCCGCTTTCTCTGAGGTTGACCGCCCAGTGTTCGTCCGTCTTTCCGCTCTGCGCTACTGCCTGTTTTTCTGTCTCCTGACACTGTTGCCGCTGTCATCGGCCCACGCGGTGGGGTTGCCCGGGTTGCTCAACACCGGCAAAGCCCAGCCACAGGCCGAGCAACCCCTGGGGCAGTCGCTGGATGAAGTGATCAAGTCCCTGGAAAACGACCAGCAACGCAGCCAGTTGCTGAGCGACCTGAAAAAGCTTCGCGATGCCACGAAAAAAGCCCAGACACCCGCTGAGGAAGGCGTACTCGGCCTGATCGGCGGCACCCTGTCCACTTTGGAGAAACAATTCTCCGGCGCCGACAGCCCGGTCAAACGCTGGTCGAACGAGTTCGACCAGGCCAAGGATGAACTGTCGGCCCTGATGCTGCCGGCCAGCGAATGGCTGCCGATCATCTTCGCCTTCGCCCTGATCCTGATGGTCTGGAGCCTGCTGGCGGCCGCGCTGATCTGGCTCAGCCACCGCGTCCGCGAACGTTTCGGCCTGACCGAGGAACTGCCGCAGCACCCCAAGACCTGGGACCTGCTGCGGTTTGCCCTGCGCAAGCTGGGGCCCTGGCTGATCGCCCTGATCATGACCGTGTACATGACCTACAAGCTGCCCTCGTCCCTGGGCAAGGACCTGGCCATGGTCCTGGCGTATGCGCTGGTGGTCGGCACCTGTTTCTCGGCCATCTGCGTGATCGCCTTTTCCGTGCTGGATGGCCCCAACCGCCACCGCGCGCTTTACATCCTGCGCCGCCAGGCCTTTCGCCCGCTGTGGCTGATCGGCAGCTTCGCCGCGTTCGGCGAGGCCTTGAGCGACCCGCGGCTGATCGCCAGCCTGGGCAGCCACCTGGCGCATACCGCGGCGACCTTCGCCAATGTCATGGCGGCCTTGTCCACCGGGGTATTCATCCTGCGCTTCCGGCGGCCGATCGCCCACCTGATCCGCAACCAGCCGCTGTCCCGGCGCCTGACCCGTCGCGCCCTGAGCGACACCATCGAAATCATCGGCACCTTCTGGTACCTGCCGGCGCTGGTGCTGGTGGGCATCTCGCTGTTCGCCACCTTCATTTCCGCCGGCGATACCAGCACCGCCCTGCGCCAATCGCTGATCTGCACCGTGCTGCTGGTGCTGTGCATGGTGATCAACGGCCTGGTACGCCGCCACGCCCTCAAGCCGCAACGCGGGCACAAGCGCCACGCGTTGTATTCCGAGCGCCTGAAAAGCTTCTTCTACACCCTCGCCCACCTGGTGGTCTGGCTGGTGTTCATCGAGCTTGGCCTGCGGGTCTGGGGCATGTCGCTGATCCGCTTCACCGAAGGCGACGGCCATGAAATCAGCGTCAAGCTGTTCGGCCTCGGCGGCACCCTGCTGTTCGCCTGGCTGATCTGGATTCTCAGCGACACCGCGGTGCACCACGCCCTGACCCGTTCGCGCAAGGGCCTGGCCAACGCCCGGGCGCAAACCATGATGCCGCTGATCCGCAACGTGCTGTTCGTGGCGATCTTCATCATCGGCCTGATCGTCGCCCTGGCGAACATGGGCATGAACGTCACGCCGCTGCTGGCCGGTGCCGGTGTGATCGGCCTGGCCATCGGTTTCGGTGCCCAGTCACTGGTGGCCGACCTGATCACCGGCCTGTTCATCATCATCGAGGACTCCCTGGCCATCGACGACTATGTGGACGTCGGCGGCCACCTGGGCACCGTCGAAGGCCTGACCATCCGCACCGTGCGCCTGCGCGACATCGACGGCATCGTGCACACCATCCCGTTCAGCGAGATCAAGAGCATCAAGAACTACTCGCGGGAGTTCGGCTACGCGATCTTCCGGGTGGCCATCCCGTACAACATGGACATCGACGAGGCCATCAAGCTGATGCGCGACGTCGGCCAGAAGATGCGCAGCGACCCGCTGCAACGACGCAATATCTGGTCGCCGCTGGAGTTCCAGGGGGTGGAGAGCTTCGAGTCCGGCAACGCCATCCTGCGCGCGCGTTTCAAGACCGCGCCGATCAAGCAATGGGAAGTGTCGCGGGCCTTCAACCTGTCCCTCAAGCGCCACCTCGACGAAGCGGGCATGGACCTGGCCACCCCACGCATGAGCGTGCAGGTGATCACCGCTGGCGGCGGCTCTCAGCAGGAGCAGTAAGGCACCCGGCCGCGCATCGGCAAGGGCGCGGCCGCACTCTCCATGGCTGGGGCGGTCACAGGCTGTGACAGCTGAACACCACAACAATAAACATGGAGAGAGTCCCTTATGCAGCTATCCGTTATCGCCCAGGCCTGCCTGATCGGCGTCCTGGCCCTGTCCAGCCAGGCCGCCGGGGCTGTCGATGCCAATGCCATGGAACAGGCCCGCCAGCACATTGCCGAGCAGGCCAAGGCGCTGGAACCGGCACTCCTGGAAACCCGTCGCGACTTCCACGCCCACCCGGAACTCGGTAACAGCGAACACCGCACCGCCGAACGGGTGGCCACGCAATTACGCGCCCTGGGCCTGGAAGTGCAGACCGGCGTCGCCCGTACCGGCGTGGTGGCGGTGCTCAAGGGCGCCCTGCCCGGTCCGACCGTGGCCTTGCGCGCCGATATGGACGCGCTTCCGGTCAAGGAAGTCGCCGACCTGCCGTTCGCCTCCAAGGCCAAGGGGCGCTACCTGGACAAGGAAGTGGATGTGATGCACGCCTGCGGCCATGACGCCCACACCGCCATCCTGTTGAGCACGGCAAAAATCCTCAGCGACATGCGCGAGCGCCTGCCCGGCACCGTGGTGTTCTATTTCCAGCCGGCCGAGGAAGGCCCGAGCGATTTCGTCCCCGACGGCAAGAACACCTGGGGCGCCCGAATGATGGTGCAGGAAGGCGTGATGCGATCGCCGAAGCCGGATGCGGTATTCGGCCTGCATGTCTGGGCCGGCATTCCGGCCGGGCGCATCGCCTATCGGCCGGGCCCGACCCTCGCCAGCTCCGACGATCTGCGCATCAGGATTCTCGGCAAGCAGACCCACGCCGGCCGCCCATGGGATGGCATCGACCCGATCACGGTCGGCGCCCAGACCGTAGTCGGGCTGCAGACCGTGGTCAGCCGCCGCACCGACATCTCCTCGTTCCCCTCGGTGGTCAGCATCGGCACCATCAACGGCGGCACCCGCTACAACATCATCCCCGAGTCGCTGGACATGACCGGTACCATCCGCTCCTACGACTATGGCATTCGCCAGAAGCTGCACAGCGACGTGCGCCAGACCGTGGAGAAGATCGCTGAAAGCGGCGGCGCCAAGGCCGAGGTGACCATCATCGAGAAGTACGACCCGACCATCAACGACCCGGCCCTGACCGAGAAGATGCTGCCGAGCCTGCGCTGGGCGGCCAGGGATGACGTGGTGCAGGGCCCGCTGGTGGGGGGCGCGGAAGACTTTTCCTTCTATGCCAAGGAAGCGCCGGGGCTGTTCGTGTTTCTCGGCGTAACACCGCGCGACCAGGACATGGCCAAGGCCGCGCCGAACCACAACCCGGGGTTCTTTGTCGACGAGTCGGCGCTGCAGGTGGGCGTGCGCACCCTGGCGTCGTTGACCACGGACTACCTGTTTGCCGGAACCCGGCCCTGAGGGCCTGCCCGGCCTTATCGCCAGCCAGCCCGCTCCCGCCGAGGCGCGGGCTCAGGCCACATCGACACCGACATGGATCGCGTCATGGCGCCAGAACTCCAGGTCGCAGTCGATCAGGCGCTGATGCTGGTCGTAGTTGACGCGGGCGATCCTCAGCCCCGGGCTGCCCGCCGACACCTTCAGCGCAGCCGCCGCCTCCACCGGCAGCGACGTCGGCACGATCTCGAAACGCACCCGGCCGTAATGCAAATCGTAGTGCCGCGCATACAGCTCGGTGATCGACTGGTCGAGGTCGAAATCGAGGATGCCCGGGAAATACTGCGGGTTGAGGTAGTGCTCGACATACAGCACCAGGCGCTCGTCGATACGCCGCGCCCGACAGATCTGGATCACGCTGGACAGCGCCGGCAGCTGTAGCCAGGCACAGACCGCCGCCGAAGCCGGTTGCAACCGCGCGCTGATCACTTCGGTGGAGGGCAGCCGCCCCTGGGCGCTGACCATGGCGTGGAAATGGCTGCGCTGCATCAGGTTGTAGGCCAGGCGCGGCGGCGAGACGAACCAGCCACGCCGCTCCTCGCGATAGATCTGCCCCTGGGCCTCCAATTGCAGCAAGGCTTCGCGCACGGTGATCCGGGTGGTACCGAACAACTCGCTGAGCTTGCGCTCGGCCGGCAGCTTGCTGCCGGGCGCCAGCAAGCCGTGATCGATCTGTTCCTGCAGGACCTGCCCAATGGCTGTCACCGCCTTGACTGCCTCTTCACGCATCGACGTTACCTATCTGGACTAGACCAGCACCGTTTCAGGGCAATGCGCCCCAGGAAAATGCCTGTGCTCTTTCAGCGAAAGCCTAGGCAACCCATATGACTGGCAGATGACAAAGCCGCCGAACGGCCGTGCCAGACACCTGCAAATCGCCGGCCAAGCCCTTTCATATCAGCTGTTTAGCCTTGGTCTACGCTTATCTCGCAGCCGCGCCTGTGGCGCCCGCCAATGCCCTGCGGGACCGTGACCGACATCAAAGTGTCATCCAGCCGGCTTAAATTGGCTCAGGTATTGCTGACCTAGACCAACCCACCCCGCTAGATAAGAACGCAGCGTTGAACACGCCCAAAGGAGCTTCGGAATGAAACAGCTTTTCCTGGCATCACTGTTAGGCTCGACCATCGCCCTGTGCACCGCCGCCATGGCCGCTGATACCGACTTGAAGACCCTCGAGGCCGCGGCGAAAGCCGAAGGCGCCGTCAACAGCGTCGGCATGCCCGACGACTGGGCCAACTGGAAAGGGACCTGGGAAGACCTGGCCAGGAACTACGGCCTCAAGCACATCGACACCGACATGAGCTCGGCCCAGGAGATCGCCAAGTTCGCCGCCGAGAAAGACAACGCCAGCGCCGACATCGGCGACGTGGGCGCCGCATTCGGCCCGATCGCGGTCAAGCAGGGCGTGGTCCAGCCTTACAAGCCAAGCACCTGGGCGCAGGTCCCGGACTGGGCCAAGGACAAGGACGGCAACTGGGCGCTGGCCTACACCGGCACCATCGCCTTCATCGTCAACAAGAAGCTGCTGCACGGTTCCGAGGCGCCGAAAAGCTGGGCCGACCTGGAAAAAGGCAAGTACAAGGTGTCCATCGGCGACGTGAGCACCGCCGCCCAGGCCGCCAACGGCGTGCTGGCCGCGGCCATCGCCAAGGGCGGCGATGAAAAGAACATCCAGCCCGCGCTGCTGATGTTCGCCGAGATCGCCAAGCAGGGCCGCCTGTCGCTGGCCAACCCGACCATCGCCACCATGGAAAAGGGCGAAGTGGAAGTGGGCGTGGTCTGGGACTTCAACGGCCTGAGCTACCGCAACAAGATGGTCAACAAGGATGACTACATCGTGCTGATCCCGTCGGACGGCTCGGTGATCTCCGGCTACACCACCATCATCAACAAATACGCCAAGCACCCGAACGCGGCCAAGCTGGCCCGCGAGTACATCTTCAGCGATGCCGGGCAGATCAACCTGGCCCGCGGCAATGCGCGGCCGATCCGTGCCGAGCACCTGACCCTGCCGGCCGACGTCCAGGCCAACCTGCTGCCCAACGAGCAGTACAAGAAGGTCACGCCGATCAAGGACGCCGACGCCTGGGAGAAGACCTCCAAGGCCCTGCCGCAGAAGTGGCAGGAAGAAGTGATCATCAACATGCAGTAATGCTGCATCCGTAGGAGCGAGGCTTGCCCGCGATCCAGGCGCTGCGGTCTGACTTGAAATCGCAGCGACGCCATCGCGGGCAAGCTCCGCTCCTACGGGATTCTTCTGTCTTGCGGAGTCCTCGCCCCATGCCCCACACCGTCATCCTTGTCGTGCTCGACGGCCTCAACCACGAGGTCGCCCGCCATGCCATGGGACACCTTCAAGCCTACGTCGGCGCAGGACGCGCAGCGTTGTACAAACTGGAATGTGAACTGCCGGCCCTGTCCCGACCGCTCTACGAATGCATCCTCACCGGCGTGCCGCCGATCGACAGCGGCATCGTGCACAACAATGTCTCGCGCCTGTCCAGCCAGCGCAGCATTTTCCACTATGCCCGCGCCGCCGGACGCAGCACCGCCGCCGCGGCCTACCACTGGGTGAGCGAGCTGTACAACCGCTCCCCCTTCGACCCCGCCCGGGATCGCCACACCGACGACCAGGCGCTGCCGATCCAGCACGGGCACTTCTACTGGAACGACCACTACCCCGACTCCCATCTGTTCGCCGACGCCGAACACCTGCGACGGCGCCACGCGCCGGACTTTCTGCTGGTGCACCCGATGAACATCGACGACGCCGGGCACAAGCACGGCCTCGACAGCCCGCAATACCGCAACAGCGCCCGCACCGCCGACATCCTCCTCGCCGACTGCCTGCAAGGCTGGCTGGACGCCGGCTACCAGGTCCTGGTGACCGCCG
The DNA here is from genome assembly GCF_000931465.1 of Pseudomonas sp. MRSN 12121. Taxonomy (NCBI): domain Bacteria; kingdom Pseudomonadati; phylum Pseudomonadota; class Gammaproteobacteria; order Pseudomonadales; family Pseudomonadaceae; genus Pseudomonas; species Pseudomonas sp. MRSN 12121. The sequence goes on from NZ_CP010892.1 coordinate 5,085,133, forward strand.
ACCACGGCATGAACAACGACCGCTCCCACAACGGCCTGCTGGCCGAGGAGCGGCAAGTGCCGCTGTTCGTCCTGGGCGATGCCTTCAGCCTGGATCTCGCGGCGACCCCGCAACAGACCGAGCTGTGCGGCACTGTCTGCGAGCTGCTCGGCGTGCCCCACGACAAACCTGTGTGCCGGGAGCTGCTCAAGTGAATGCCCTCACCCGCGGCAAGTGGCTGGCGATCCTCTGCCTGCTGCCCTTCGCCCTGTTCTTCATCGTGTTCCAGATCGCCCCGCTGCTCTGGGTGCTGGTCAACAGCCTGCAATCGGAAGAGTTCGGCTGGGGCCTGGCCAACTTCAACAAGATCTTCAGCTCCAAGTTCTACCTGCAGGCGATCCAGTACAGCCTGGAGATCAGTTTCTGGTCGAGCCTGTTCGGCATCGTCATCGCGATTCTCGGCAGCTACTCGCTGCGCCGGGTCGACTCGAAGCTGCGCAACTTCGTCAACGCCTTCGCCAACATGACCAGCAATTTCGCCGGCGTGCCGCTGGCGTTCGCGTTCATCATCCTGCTGGGTTTCAACGGCAGCATCACCATCATGCTCAAGCAGGCGGGGATCATTCAGGACTTCAACCTGTACTCCAAGACCGGCCTGATCATCCTCTACACCTACTTCCAGATTCCCCTGGGCGTGCTGCTGCTCTACCCGGCCTTCGACGCCCTGCGCGAAGACTGGCGCGAATCCGCCGCCTTGCTCGGCGCCAGCGGCTGGCAGTTCTGGCGCCATATCGGCCTGCCGGTGCTGACCCCGGCGCTGCTCGGCACCTTCGTGATCCTGCTGGCCAATGCCCTGGGCGCCTACGCCACGGTCTACGCGCTGACCACCGGCAACTTCAACGTGCTGCCGATCCGTATCGCCGCCATGGTTTCCGGCGATATCTCCCTGGACCCGAACATGGCCAGCGCCCTGGCCGTGGTGCTGGTGGCGCTGATGACCCTGGTGACCATCGTCCATCAGTTGCTGCTGAAGAGGAGCTACCATGTCTCGCGCTGAACCCGGCTCCGCCGCCCTCTACCACCGGATCGTGGTCTACCTGCTGTTCGCCATCCTGCTGCTGCCGCTGGCCGGCACCCTGGTCTACTCGATCGCCAGCAGCTGGTCGGCGACCATCCTGCCCAGCGGCTTCACCTTCAAGTGGTACCTGCAGCTGTGGAGCGATCCGCGCTTCCTGCATGCCTTCGGCCAGTCGCTGCTGGTCTGCGTCGGCGCGCTGATCCTGTCGGTGGTGCTGATCCTGCCGCTGCTGTTCGTGGTGCATTACCATTTCCCCCGGCTCGACGCGCTGATGAACATCCTGATCCTGCTGCCGTTCGCGGTGCCGCCGGTGGTGTCCTCGGTGGGCCTGTTGCAACTCTATGGCTCGGGGCCGTTCGCCATGGTCGGCACGCCATGGATCCTGGTCGGTTGCTACTTCACCGTGGCCCTGCCCTTCATGTACCGGGCGATCACCAACAACCTGCAGGCGATCAACCTGCGCGACCTGATGGACGCCGCCCAACTGCTGGGCGCCAGCACCTGGCAGGCGGCGTTCCTGGTGGTACTGCCGAACCTGCGCAAGGGCCTGATGGTGGCCCTGCTGCTGTCGTTCTCGTTCCTGTTCGGCGAGTTCGTGTTCGCCAATATCCTGGTGGGGACGCGCTACGAAACCCTGCAGGTGTACCTGAACAACATGCGCAACAGCAGCGGGCATTTCACCAGCGCGCTGGTGATTTCCTACTTCTTCTTCGTGCTGGTCCTGACCTGGGCCGCCAACATCCTGAACAAGGACAAAAGCCCATGAGCTACATCAGCATCCAACACCTGCAGAAGAGCTACGCCTCGCCAGGATACGCCGGCACCCCGGTGTTCAGCGACATCAACTGCGAAATCCGCAAGGGCGAGTTCGTCACCCTGCTCGGCCCGTCCGGCTGCGGCAAGTCCACCCTACTGCGCTGCATCGCCGGCCTGACCCCGGTGGACGCCGGCCAGATCCTCCTCGACGGCCACGACATCGTGCCGCTGAGCCCGCAGAAACGCGGGATCGGCATGGTGTTCCAGAGCTACGCGCTGTTCCCCAACATGACCGTGGAACAGAATGTGGCGTTCGGCCTGCGCATGCAGAAGGTCAATGCCGACGAAAGCCACAAGCGCGTGCTCGAAGCCCTGCGCCTGGTGGAACTGCACGACTTCGCCAGCCGTTATCCCCATCAGCTGTCCGGCGGTCAGTGCCAGCGCGTGGCCCTGGCCCGCTCGCTGGTGACCCGGCCGCGCCTGTTGCTGCTGGACGAGCCGCTATCGGCCCTGGACGCGCGGATCCGCAAGCACCTGCGCGAGCAGATCCGGCAGATCCAGCGCGAGCTGGAGCTGACCACGATATTCGTGACCCACGACCAGGAAGAAGCGCTGACGATGTCCGACCGCATCTTCCTGATGAACCAGGGCAGGATCGTCCAGAGCGGCGACGCCGAGACGCTCTACACCGCACCGGTGGATGTGTTCGCCGCCGGCTTCATCGGCAACTACAACCTGCTGGACGCCGAAAGCGCCAGCCGGCTGCTGCAACGCCCGGTCAGCGGGCGCATCGCGATTCGCCCCGAGGCCATCGAGCTGCGCAAGGACGGCGAACCCGACGCGCAGATCCGCAGCCACAGCCTGCTGGGCAACGTCATCCGTTACCGGGTCGAGACCCGCGGCGTGGAACTGGTGGTGGACGTCTTGAACCGTTCGCCGGACGATCTGCACGCCGACGGCCAACGCCTGGCACTTTCCATCGATCCCGCGGCCCTCTGTGAGGTAGCCTGATGACTTTGACGCCAACGATTAAGAGAGAGCGGTACTAATGGCCCTGGCAATTTTTGATCTGGACGAAACCCTGATCCACGGCGACTGCGCCACCCTCTGGAGCGAACAGATGGGGCGCCTGGGCTGGGTCGACAGCGAGTCCTTCATGCGTCGCAACAATGAGCTGATGGACGCCTACAGCCACGGCAAGCTGCAAATGGAGGAGTTCATGGCCTTCAGCCTGGAGCCGATGGCCGGTCGTACCCCGGAAGAGGTCGAACACCTGGTGGCCCCCTGGGTCGAGGACGTGATCGAACCGATCATCTTCAGCGATGCCTGCAAGGCCATCGCCGCCCACCGCCAGGCCGGCGACCGGATCCTGGTGATCTCGGCCTCGGGCACCCATCTGGTCAAGCCCATCGCCGAGCGCCTGGGCATCGATGAAGTGCTCGGGATCGAGCTGGAGGTGCTGCACGGCGTCTACAGCGGCAACACCCTGGGCACCCTGACCTACCGCGAAGGCAAGGTCACGCGCCTGCTGGAATGGCTCGATGCCGAAGAGGAAAACCTTGAAGGCGCGAGCTTCTATTCCGACTCGCGCAATGACCTGCCGCTGCTACTGAAGGTCGACCAGCCCCATGTGGTCAACCCGGACCCGGTGCTGCGTGAACATGCGGAAAAGGCCGGCTGGCCGATTCATCAGTGGAAATAAGCGGCGGCTGATGGATCTGATCGCGAGCAAGCGAACTTGCTCGCGATAACGATCTACCCCGTCACACCAGCGTCTCGTCGATCACCAGCACCAGCTTGCCCGACACCTGATTACCCGCCAGCTCGGCGAAGGCCGCCTCGGCGTCGGCGATCGGGAAGGTCCTGGCCAGTTGCGGGCTCAGGCGCCCTTCGGCGAACAGTGGCCAGACCTGCTGGCTGAGGTCGCTGAACAGGTCGGCCTTGAACTGCTCGCCGCGGCTGCGCAGGGTCGACCCCAGCAGCTGGATACGCTTGCCGAGGACCTGGGCCAGGTCCAGCTGGGCCTCGCGGCCACCCATCAGGCCAATCAGCACCCAGCGTCCGTCCAGAGCCAGCAACTTGACGTTATCCGCCGCATAGTTGGCGCCGACCGGGTCGAGGATCACATCGAACGGCCCGAAATCCCGCAGGCTGTCCAGGCCGTCGGTACGCACCACACCGCCCTGGGCGCCCAGCGCCTCGCAGTAGGCCAGGCGGTCGGCGGAACCGACGCTGACCCAGCACGGGTTGCCGAACGCCTTGCACAACTGGATCGCCGCCGAACCGACGCCACTGGCGCCAGCATGCAACAAGACCTTTTCCCCCGGCTTGAGGGCCGCCAGCTGGAACAGGTTCAACCACGCCGTGCTGTACACCTCGGGCAACGCCGCCGCTTCCGCCAGGGACAGGCCTTCGGGGACCGGCAGCACATGACGCGCGTCGACCACCACTTCCTCGGCCATGCCGCCACCGGCCAGCAACGCGCAGACCCGATCGCCGACCTGCCACGAAGAACCCGGACCGACTTCGCTGATCACCCCGGAACATTCCAGGCCCAGCACCTTGCTGGCGCCCGGCGGCGGCGGATAGAGCCCGGCCCGCTGCAACAGGTCGGCGCGGTTCAATCCGGCGGCCGCCACACGAATTCGTACTTGTCCTACGTCGCACGTCGGACTCGGCTCTTCAACCCACTCCACATGACCTTCAACGCCTTGCAATGCTTTCACAGTGCCTCCATAGTGAGTCTGGACTGAGCCCGGAGCTGTAGCACCGGGCTTTTTGCATTATGCGACCGGCCCTTGTGGAACCGGCGACTTCAAAGACGGCCTAATATGCGTTATCAATTGCCCCCGCGTCGAATCAGCATGAAGCATTTGTTCCCCAGCACCGCCCTCGCTCTTTTCATTGGTCTTGGCCTGCTGCCGATGTCGACCAATACGTTCGCAGCCAATAGCTGGGACAAACTTCAGCCCGATCGCGACGAGGTGATTGCCAGCCTCAATGTCGTCGAATTGCTCAAGCGCCATCATTACAGCAAGCCCCCCCTGGACGACGCGCGTTCGGCGATCATCTACGACAGCTACCTGAAGCTGCTGGACCCGTCGCGCAGCTACTTCATGGCCAGCGATATCGCTGAGTTCGACAAGTGGAAAACCCAGTTCGACGACTTCCTGAAAAGCGGTGACCTCAACGCCGGCTTCACCATCTACAAGCGCTACCTGGACCGCGTCAAGGCGCGCCTGGACTTCGCCCTGGCCGAACTGGGCAAAGGCGTCGACAAGCTGGACTTCACCACCAAGGAAACCTTGCTGATCGATCGCAAGGACGCGCCGTGGCTCAAGACCACCGCGGAGCTCGACGACCTGTGGCGCAAGCGTGTGAAGGACGAAGTCCTGCGCATGAAGATCGCCGGCAAGGAACCCAAGCAGATCCAGGAAACCCTAACCAAGCGCTACAAGAACCAGCTGGCGCGCCTGGACCAGACCCGCGCCGAAGACATCTTCCAGGCGTACATCAACACCTTCGCCATGTCCTACGACCCGCACACCAACTATCTGTCACCGGATAACGCGGAGAACTTCGACATCAACATGAGCCTGTCGCTGGAAGGCATCGGCGCCGTGCTGCAAAGCGACAACGACCAGGTCAAGGTGGTGCGCCTGGTACCGGCCGGCCCGGCGGACAAGACCAAGCAGGTGGCCCCGGCGGATAAGATCATCGGCGTGGCCCAGGGCGACAAGGAAATGGTCGACGTGGTCGGCTGGCGCCTGGACGAAGTGGTCAAGCTGATCCGCGGGCCGAAAGGCTCGGTGGTGCGCCTGGAGGTCATCCCGGCCAGCAACGCGCCGAACGACCAGACCAGCAAGATCGTCTCCATCACCCGCGAAGCGGTCAAGCTGGAAGAACAGGCGGCGAAGAAGTCGATCCTCAACCTCAAGCAGGACGGCAAGGACTACAAGCTCGGGGTCATCGAAATCCCGGCGTTCTACCTCGACTTCAAGGCCTTCCGTGCCGGCGATCCGGACTACAAGAGCACCACCCGCGACGTGAAGAAGCTGCTCACCGAGCTGCAGAAAGACAAGGTCGACGGCGTGGTCATCGACCTGCGCAACAACGGCGGCGGCTCCCTGCAGGAAGCCACCGAGCTGACCAGCCTGTTCATCGACAAGGGCCCGACCGTGCTGGTGCGCAACGCCGACGGCCGGGTCGATGTGCTCGAAGACGAAAACCCCGGCGCCTTCTACAAGGGGCCGATGGCCTTGCTGGTCAACCGCCTCTCGGCTTCGGCCTCGGAGATTTTCGCCGGTGCGATGCAGGACTATCACCGCGCGCTGATCATCGGCGGCCAGACCTTCGGCAAAGGCACCGTGCAGACCATCCAGCCGCTCAACCATGGCGAGCTGAAACTGACCCTGGCCAAGTTCTACCGGGTTTCCGGGCAGAGCACCCAGCACCAGGGCGTGCTGCCGGACATCGATTACCCGTCGATCATCGACACCAAGGAAATCGGCGAAAGCGCCCTGCCCGAGGCCATGCCGTGGGACACCATCCGCCCGGCCATCAAGCCGGCGGTGGATCCGTTCAAGCCGTTCCTCACCCAACTGAAATCCGAGCATGACGCACGCTCGGCCAAGGACGCCGAGTTCGTCTTCATCCGCGACAAGCTGGCCCTGGCCAAGAAGCTGATGGCCGAGAAAACCGTCAGCCTCAACGAGGCGGAACGTCGGGCGCAGCATGCCGATATCGAGGCCAAGCAACTGGCGCTGGAAAACATCCGCCGCAAGGCCAAGGGTGAAGAACCGCTCAAGGAACTGAAGAAAGAAGACGAGGACGCCATCGCGGCCGCCGACCCGGACAAGACCAAGCCGGAAGACGACGCCTACCTGAGCGAGACCGGGCGGATTCTCCTCGACTACCTGAAGCTCAATACCGCGGTAGCCAAGCACTGAAATGATGGCAATTTAATGCCGGCGCTCCTCGGAGCGTCATCAAACAGTCATCATTCTGTCGTGAAATAAAGGACCGGGCGCAGCTCTTGAATCAAGGGCAGCGCCCGGTCCTTTTTTATCGACAGAGATCGCCATGACCACGACCGAACAGCTGAGTGCCTTGACTTCAATCCTGGCTCAAAGCGGTTTGCACAGTCTGTTCCAGCCGATCATCTGCCTCTCCGAACGCCGGATTCTCGGCTATGAAGCCCTCAGCCGCGGCCCGTCCAACAGTCCGCTGCACTCCCCGGTCGCGCTGTTTGCCGTGGCTCGCCAGGTCGGGCGCCTCAGCGAACTGGAAATCGCTTGCCGCCAGAGCGCCTGCAAACATTTCAGCGCGCAGCAGTTGCCCGGCAAGCTGTTCCTCAACGTATCCCCGGAATCGCTGCTGGAAGCCACCCACCAGCCGGGACGCACCCTGCAACTCTTGCAAGACTTCGGTATTCCGCCGAGCCAGGTGGTGATCGAGCTCACCGAGCAGACGCCGATCGATGATTTCCAGCTGCTGCAGAACGCGCTGCACCATTATCGCGACATGGGTTTCTCGATCGCCCTGGACGACCTCGGCGCCGGTTATTCGAGCCTGCGCCTGTGGTCCGAACTGCGCCCGGACTATGTGAAGATCGACCGGCACTTCATCGATGGCATTCATCAGGATGCCCTCAAGCGCGAATTCGTCGGCTCCATCCTGCAAATCGCCAAGGCATCCCGCGCCCAGGTGATTGCCGAGGGTATCGAAAGGGTCGAGGAACTGGCGGTGCTCACGGAAATGGGCGTCGACCTGCTCCAGGGCTATCTGCTCTGCCGGCCTCAGGAACATCCGCCGCGGGACGGGCGCCACCTGCTGCCCAAGCGTGAAAGCAGCACCGCGCCGCTCAATGACGAAGGCAGCGACCTCAGCGCCCTGCTCAACGAACAGCCGGCCGTCGCGCGTAACGTGCCGACCGCCACCGTGCTGGAAGCCTTCCGCCGCCAGGCCAATCTCAACTCACTGGCGGTACTCGACGAACAGGGCCAGCCTTGCGGCATCGTGCATCGTCATTCGCTGTCCGATGCCCTGCTCAAGCCTTTCGCCACCGACCTGTTTGCCCGCAAGCCCATCAGCCGCCTGATGAGCGATGACTTCCTGGCGGTGGAGCTCAGCCAGTCGCTGCAACAGGTCAGCCGCCTGATCACCAGCCGCGCCCGACAACGGATCGAAGAGGATTTCATCATCACCCTCAATGGCGGCTACCTGGGCCTGGGCCGGGTGATCGATGTGCTCAAGCTGATTACCGAACTGAAGATCCAGCAGGCCCGCTATGCCAATCCGCTGACCCTGCTGCCGGGCAATGTACCGATCCAGCAGTGCCTGACTCATCTGCTGCAACAAGGACGGGAATCGCTGATCTGCTACGTGGACATCGACAGCTTCAAGCCCTTCAACGATATCTATGGCTACGGGCGGGGCGATGAAGTGCTGTTGTGCCTGGCGCAATGCCTGAACGACCGGGTGGACCCGAGCCGCGATTTCGTCGGCCATATCGGCGGCGACGATTTTCTCCTGGTACTGGGCCCCGAAGACTGGCAACGGCGCCTGAACCAGTTGCTGGACGACTTCCATAGCCAGTGCCGGCGCTTCTACCGCAGCGAACACCTGGAAGCCGGCTGCTTCATTGCTCCCAACCGCCAGGGCCTCCGCCAGGAGTTCGCCTTGCTGTCACTGTCCATTGGCGTGGTGCACCTGTATCCACAGGCCTGTGGCCAGCTCGACGCCAGCCAGTTGGCCGAACTGGCCTCGCAAGCCAAGCACCACGCCAAGAACGTGCCGGGCTACAGCATTCACGTGATCGACAGCCGCGAGGCGGCAGGCGGTTTTACCGCTGATGCGGATCTGCCGCGCTCGACTGATTCAACTGCGCCAGTTTGACTTCAGCCAGGGGATGCCCGGCCTTCGCCGCCAGCGTCCACCAACGGACGGCTTCCGTCGCGTCCCCGGCCTTGGCCGGCGAGCCGGCGAGGCTGATGACACCCATCTGGTAAGCGGCCTTGCCGTCCCCGGCCAACCCCGCCAGGCGCAACAGGCGCATGCCTTCTTCCCGAGCCCCCAGGCCCTGGCCACGAAACGCCAGGATATGCCCATAGAAGCTTTGCGCCCCGACATCCCCCAGGTTGGCCATCCGCGCCAGTTGCCCCTCCAGCCAGCGCCAGCAGCGGGGTTGCCGCACAAACCAGGACCAGTGAAACAATCGGCGGGCCAGCCAGTAACCGGCCCGCGCCTTAAGGCGCCAGTACACTCAGGCCTCCGCCGACTCGGGGTATTCGTACTCGAATACGCGCACCACTTCCGAGGCATGCCATGAGGCGGCCGCCACTCCGTCGGAAGGCCCGGAAAAACGTCCCAGACGCTCCACGCACTCGAAAAAACCGGTGCGCGGCAGCCGGCTGGCCCCCTGGCTGATCACCAGCGAGCTGCGCAACGGCTGCTCCGCGCGCGCGTCCAGCGCGGCCAGGTGCTCAAGGGCCGCAGTCAGGGTCTGCATGGCGGGGCTGGGTAGCTGCAAGCGCTCGAGCAGAGCGCGGTAGGTCAAAAGATGGCGTTGCCGACGGGCCTGATCCAGTTCACTCAACAGGCCGTCCCAATGATGACGACTGATCCTTACGCTCACGATTCATCCCTCCAACCCGGAACCGTCAATTCCCAGGCCAGGCTGCGGCGTATAGCGGCGTCCGGTTGACGCTCACCGCTTTCGATCATGGCCAGATAAGACGGACTGATACCTACCGTACGGGCAAGCGCTTCGATGGCGATGCCCTTGGCTTCACGCAAACTGCGGAGTTGATCCAGACCTGGAAGCGGCTGGTCAGTTGTGGTGGCGATCGGCGCCTCGGCGTCTCGCGAAGAGTGGTCGGTGATACCTGCTGCTTTTAACAAAGCCTGATACTGAGCCCATGGCAGCACCGCGTACTCGGGCTCGCCATCGCGTGCGATTATCTGAATATCCATTACTACCCCGTAGGACAACGACACATAACGAGTCGGACTTTTCCTTATGAAGTGTAATCCTAACAGTCACCAAGGTCGCGGGGGCATTGTCGTATTGGATCCTCAGATATCCCGGTTCTTTTTCGGGCCCTCCAGCTGCAATTGTTCCGGGGTAGCGGGCAGGCGCTCGACCACGGCCAGCTTCTCCGGCTGCTGGCGATTGCGCCAGGCACGAAACGCGCCGAGTTCGCCGTCCAGGGTTTTCATGATCCAGGCCAGGACGGCAATGTCATCGAGCATGCCGAACATGGGCAGGAAATCCGGGATGGCGTCCACCGGACTGAGGAAATACATCAGGCCGGCGACCACCGACAGCAATGCCTTGGGGCTGATCGCCCGATACTCGCCACGCCAGTAAGCCAGGCACAGGGCCTGCAGCAGGCGCAGATCGTCCTTGAGCTTGCCAAGACGGCCGCCTTGCTGGGCGCCCTTGCTGGCCACGGCGAACAACAGAGTGGGCAACCGGCCACGACTGAGCAGGCGGCCGGCCAAGGGCAGGAAACGGGCAAAATTCCAGGGTGCTTTCATCGTCACTCCCACTGAAATGTTATCCACACAAATTGTGGATAACCTTGTGAACAGAGCCGCTTTTCACAGCTGAGAGCCCCGTTCTACAAGGGCCCGGCTCAGATCGGGCGTTTTTTACTCACATAAAAAAACCCATTATTTCATTGACTTGGCCGCCTCATGCGGCTAGCTGCGACGCGCCTTGTTAAGACTATGCGCGCTGTCGTCGGTTCGCATTTTTTCCCGCACCGCGACCAGATACGACAACGCCCCGCAAGAGCGGGGCGTTGTCATTGAACCAGCCAGGAATTACTTGGCGTCGTCTTGTTTCGCCGGATCCTTGATACCCAGCAGTTCCAGCTCGAATACCAGAACCGAGTTCGCCGGAATGGCCGGGCTCGGGCTCTGCGCGCCGTAGGCCAGGTCGCTCGGGATGTACAGCTTGTACTTCTCGCCGACATGCATCAGTTGCAGGCCTTCGACCCAACCTGGGATCACGCCGCTGACCGGCAGGTCGATCGGGCTGCCACGCTCGACCGAACTGTCGAACACGGTGCCGTTGGTCAGGGTGCCGGTGTAGTGCACGGTCACCACGTCGGTCGGCTTGGGCTGGGCGCCGTCGGCCTTCTTCAGCACTTCGTACTGCAAGCCGGAGGCGGTAGTGGTCACGCCAGCCTTCTTGCCGTTTTCTTCGAGGAATTTCTTGCCGGCGGCGGCCGACTCTTCGCTGATCTTGGCCATGCGCTCTTCGGCACGCTTTTGCAGGGCAGCAAAGGCTTCGACCAGTTCGTCGTCTTTCAGCTTCTGTTCTTTCTTGCCGATGGCATCTTCGATGCCCTGGGCTACCGCTTTGGAGTCCAGGTCATCCATACCTTCCTGGGCAAGGCTTTTGCCCATGTTCAGGCCGATACCATAGGAAGCTTTCTGCGCCGGGGTTTTCAGCTCCACGCTGGTCTGCGAGTCACAACCCGCGAGTACCAGGCTAACCAGGGCTACCGCCGCCGCTAACCGATGCTGTTTCATGCTATTTCCTTGTTCATGCGCCTAAAGGGCAATCGAATAAAGCCGCGAGCTTATCAGGCGGCCACGACCAATGGCTACCGGCATGAGAGCCGGATTAGCCCGATAAGTTCACGGCTGCAAGGCATTTGCCTGACGCTGGCATCGGATGCTGGCACCGCGGGAATGAGACTCGATCGGTCTTCCAGGTCATGGCCACTTGCCCAGCCGTTTGCCCTGAGGCATAAGAGAGCCCAAATTCGACAAGGATGTACATCTTGCGCCTCTTATTCCGTGTTCTGCTTCTGATCCTCGCCCTGATCGGCGTCGCCCTGGCCGTGGTGCTGTACTACGTGGCCAACCCGAAACTGCCCGATTACGTGCCCGCCCGGCAAGTGCACTACCAGGACCAATGGAGCGCCGCCGACCGCCAGACCTACTACTTCACCCCTCAAGGCACCCAGGTGAAGGGCCTTCGATACGAATGGTTCGCCGCGCTGGAGCTGCCGTTTTCCAGCCAGCGCTTTGCGGCGCCGGAGTACCTGGCCCGATTCGGCTTCCTGGTCGACCCGACGCAACAGGCCAGTGCCGACAACCCGGCGAACCTGCCAGTGGGCTTCACCCGCCATCAGAACCCGGGCAGTTCTCAACAGTACCTGGACATCACCTGCGCCGCCTGCCACACCGGAGAACTGCGCTACAACCAGCAAGCGCTGCGCATCGACGGCGGCTCGGCGCAGCATGTATTACCCTCGAGCGTCCCGACCCTGCGCGGTGGCAGCTTCGGCCAGGCCCTGGTCGCCAGCCTGGCCTCGACCTACTACAACCCGTGGAAGTTCGAGCGCTTCGCCCGCAACGTGCTGGGCCAGGACTACGACGCCGAACACCAGCAATTGCGCAAGGACTTCAAGGCCTCGCTGGACACCTTCCTGCGAGTCGCCTGGAATGACACCCACCGAGGCCTCTACCCCACCGAAGAAGGTCCCGGGCGCACCGATGCCTTCGGCCGGATCGCCAACGCCAGCTTCGGCGACGCCATTTCCCCGGACAATTACCGGGTCGCCAATGCGCCGGTGGATTATCCGCAGCTGTGGGACATGTGGACGTTCGACTGGGTGCAGTGGAACGGCTCGGCCCAACAGCCCATGGCGCGCAATATCGGCGAGGCGCTCGGCGTCGGCGCCACCCTGAATTTCTTCGATGCCCAAGGCCAGCCGCTCCAGGGCGATGCGCGCTATCCATCGAGCGTGCGGGTACGCGACCTCAATCGCATCGAAGAAACCCTGCAACGCCTGAAACCACCGAGCTGGCCCGAAGCGTTGTTCGGCAATATCGACAAGCCACTGGCGGCCAAGGGGCGGACGCTGTTCGCGGAAAACTGCGCCGGCTGCCATGTCCCGTCGGTCACCGAGCTCAATGGGCGGCCGGTCCAGCAACTGAAGATGCTGCCGGTTGCGGTGATCGGCACCGATCCCAATACCGCCAACAATATCGCCGACCAGCGTTACGACCTGAGCGCGCTGCAATGGGACGCCGCCGAGCTGGCGCAGTCGAACGTGGAGCTTCATCCAACCCCCGGCGAACCACTGGACCTGCGCCAGCTATCCGTGGCCAAGGGCCTGGCCTACGTCACCGCCTTCGTCGAGGAACGTGCCTACCGCGACGCCCAGGTGACTGCGGCCGAACGTCCACGGCTCGATGGCTATGGCTTGCCGATTGGCGTTCGCGAACTGCGCGCCTACAAGGCCCGGCCACTGGCCGGGGTCTGGGCCACCCCGCCGTTTCTGCATAATGGCTCGGTTCCCAGCCTCTATCAGTTGCTGTCGCCCCAGGCCGAACGCGCCAGCACCTTCTATAAAGGCACCTTCGAATACGACCCAAAACACTTGGGCTACCGCACCGAGCCATTCAAGAACGGTTTCCTGTTCGACACACGGATCAGCGGCAACCACAACAGCGGCCATGAATTCCGCCCAGGCCAGCGCGGCAACGGGGTGATCGGCCGCCTGCTGCTGCCGGAGGAGCGCTGGGCCTTGCTGGAGTATCTGAAAGTGCTGGGCGGCCCGCTGGAGGCGCAGCTGCCATGATCCAGGCATTCATCAAGAGGACGCTCGCATGCTGATCACCCTGTGGCTGCGCCTCGGCGCCCTGTTGCTCAAGACCCTGGTGGCGCTGGTACTGATTGCCCTGCTCGGCTGGGCGCTGGGCAGCGCCTGGTCGGCCTGGCGCTACCAGGGGCCGGTTGCGAGCGAAGAACAGATCCCGCCCGGCGAAGCCGCCATGACCCAGGACATCATCCAGACCGCCATACGCATCGTCGACCAGTACCGGGACAACACCCGCTACCTGCGCGACGCCCATGCCAAGGCTCACGGTTGCGTAAAAGCCGAGGTGCAGGTGCTGCAACAGCTGGCGCCGGCATTGCGCCAGGGCGTGTTCGCCGAGCCCGGCAAGACCTGGCAGGCCGTGGTCCGGCTATCCAACGGCAATGCCTATCCACAGTTCGACAGCATTCGCGATGCGCGAGGCATGGCGATCAAGTTGTTGAACGTGCCCGGTCCCCAGCTCTTGAAGGACCAACAGGGCCGCGGCGAACAGGATTTCGTGATGTTCAACCATCCGAGTTTTTTCGTCAGCGACGTCGCCGAGTATCGGCAGAACGTTGCCGCACAGGCAGACGGAAAAAAGGTCGCCGCCTTTTTCCCGGGCTGGGATCCACGCACCTGGCAGGTCCGCCATCTGTTCATCGCCCTGGCCACCCTGTCCCCGCCTCCGGCCAGCCCGACGCAAACCACTTACTTTTCGGTCTCGCCCTATAAGTTCGGCAGCGCCAACGCCAAGTTCCGGGTCGCGCCGGACCCGGACAGCTGTCCGGCATACAGCCTGCCGGCGCAAAACCAGGCGCTCCCCAACTTTCTGCGCAATGCCCTGAGCCAGCAGTTGTCGACCGACCGGGTGCCGGCGTGCTTCGTGCTGCAGGTCCAGCGCCAGGATCCGAGCCATTACATGCCCATCGAAGACACCAGCATCGAATGGCGAGAGCAGGATGCACCCTTCGAAACCGTGGCGCGGATCAGCATTCCCGCCCAGGACTTCGATACCCCGCCGCAAAACCTGCACTGCGACAACCTGAGCTTCAACCCCTGGTTCGGGCTGGAGGAGCACCGCCCCATCGGAGGCATCAACCGCCTGCGCAAGGCGGTGTACGAAGCGGTCAGCGACTATCGGCACAGCCGCAACGCCGCCCAGTGACCCCAAAACGAAAAAAGCGGCCCGCGGGCCGCTTTTTCTTGGAAGTATCTAAACACCAGATAGCAAAAAGCCCGCGTTAGCGGGCTTTGCATAATGACCTGGCGTTCAGTGTTCCAGACCATCGAATATGGCGCAGCGGACGGGACTCGAACCCGCGACCCCCGGCGTGACAGGCCGGTATTCTAACCGACTGAACTACCGCTGCGCGTAGCGTTGAAAGCAAGTGGTGGGTGATGACGGGATCGAACCGCCGACCCTCTGCTTGTAAGGCAGATGCTCTCCCAGCTGAGCTAATCACCCTTTACCTTCGTTGCGGGGCGCATTATTACACAGAAATTCATAACGTGCTGATTTAAATAACAAAATTATTAAAAAAAGCTGAATTTCGCTGTAACAGACACCCGCACAATAAACTCAGGCACAAAAAAGCCCGCCTAAGCGGGCTTTCTGTGATGACCTGGCGTTCAGTGTTCCAGATCATCGAATATGGCGCAGCGGACGGGACTCGAACCCGCGACCCCCGGCGTGACAGGCCGGTATTCTAACCGACTGAACTACCGCTGCGCGTAACACTGAAAGCGAATGGTGGGTGATGACGGGATCGAACCGCCGACCCTCTGCTTGTAAGGCAGATGCTCTCCCGGCTGAGCTAATCACCCTTCACGTTCGGTGTGGCGCGCATTCTACGGAGCGCCCCCTGCTCTGGCAAGCACTTTTTAAAATAATTTTTTCAGGCCTTCCAAAGGCTTAGCGGAGGGTTGGCCTATGGAGCTGCGCGGAGAATAATGCCCCCCTTTGTATAAAGGAGAGATTCACCCCATGTGGTTCAAGAACCTGCTTGTCTATCGCCTGACCCAAGATCTGCCTGTTGATGCGCAGGCGCTGGAAACCGCACTGGCCACCAAACTGGCGCGTCCATGTGCAAGCCAGGAGTTGACCACTTACGGTTTCGTCGCCCCTTTCGGCAAAGGCGAAGATGCGCCACTGGTGCATGTCAGCCAGGACTTCATGCTGGTCGCCGCACGCAAGGAGGAACGTATCCTGCCAGGTAGCGTGGTACGCGATGCGGTCAAGGAAAAGGTCGAAGAGATCGAAGCCGAGCAGATGCGCAAGGTCTATAAAAAGGAGCGCGATCAGATCAAGGACGAAATCGTCCAGGCGTTCCTGCCGCGCGCCTTTATTCGCCGCTCCTCGACTTTCGCCGCCATCGCGCCGAAACAGTGCCTGATCCTGGTCAACTCGGCCAGCCCGAAACGCGCCGAAGACCTGCTCTCCACCCTGCGCGAAGTGCTCGGCACCCTGCCGGTACGCCCACTGACCGTGAAGACCGCTCCTACCGCGATCATGACCGACTGGGTGAAGACCCAGCAGGCCGCCGATGACTTCTTCGTCCTCGACGAGTGCGAACTGCGCGACACCCACGAAGACGGCGGGATCGTCCGTTGCAAGCGCCAGGACCTGACCAGCGAAGAAATCCAGCTGCACCTGAGCACCGGCAAGGTGGTCACCCAGCTGTCCCTGGCCTGGCAGGACAAGCTGTCCTTCATGCTCGACGACAAGATGACCGTCAAGCGCCTGAAGTTCGAAGACCTGCTACAGACCCAGGCGGAAGAGGATGGCGGCGACGAAGCCCTCGGCCAGCTGGACGCCAGCTTCACCCTGATGATGCTGACTTTCGGCGAGTTCCTGCCGGCGCTGTTCGAGGCCCTGGGAGGCGAGGAGATTCCACAAGGCATCTGATGCCTTGAGCGATCCCCGTTCGCGGTACAGACGCCACCCTTTCGGTGGCGTCTTCATATAAGAAGGAACAGGCCATGCGTGCACTGGCAGCATTAAGTCGTTTTGTCGGCAACACCTTTGCCTACTGGGTACTGATTTTCGCGGTGGTGGCGTTCTTGCAGCCGGGCTGGTTCATCGGCCTCAAGGGCGCCATCGTGCCGCTGCTGGGGTTGGTGATGTTCGGCATGGGCCTGACCCTGAAGCTCGAAGACTTCGCCGCAGTCGCCCGCCACCCATGGCGCGTGGCGCTGGGCGTGGTCGCGCATTTCGTGATCATGCCGGGCGTGGCCTGGTTGCTGTGCCAGATCTTCCACCTGCCGCCGGAAATCGCCGTCGGCGTGATCCTGGTCGGTTGCTGCCCCAGCGGCACCTCGTCCAACGTCATGACCTGGCTGGCCCGTGGCGACCTGGCCCTGTCGGTGGCGATCGCCGCCGTCACCACCCTGCTGGCGCCATTGCTGACCCCGGCGCTGATCTGGCTGCTGGCTTCGGCCTGGTTGCCGGTTTCGTTCATGGAGCTGTTCTGGTCGATCCTGCAAGTGGTGCTGCTGCCGATCGTGCTCGGGGTGATAGCCCAGCGCGTGCTCGGCGCGCGGGTGCAACATGCGGTGGAGGTATTGCCGCTGGTATCGGTGGTCAGCATCGTGATCATCGTCACCGCGGTCGTCGCTGCCAGCCAGGCGAAAATCGCCGAATCCGGGCTGCTGATCATGGCCGTGGTCATGCTGCATAACAGTTTCGGCTACCTGCTGGGTTACTTCACCGGTCGCCTGTTCAAGCTGCCGTTGGCGCAGCGCAAATCCCTGGCCCTGGAAGTCGGCATGCAGAACTCCGGCCTGGGCGCCGCCCTGGCCAGCGCACACTTCTCGCCCCTGGCGGCAGTGCCCAGCGCGCTGTTCAGCGTCTGGCACAATATTTCCGGGGCCTTGCTCTCGACCTGGTTCCGCCGCATGAGCGAAAAGCCCGGCCCAGTACCGGTCGGCCAGCAGGCGAGCGACTGAGCAGAAAGCTTGATCCGCGGATTAATGCTGGGCACTATACTGCGCAACGCGGGGACGACCCCGCGGCTCGCAAGAGTCATTAATCTGGGGACGACCCCGTCAATCGATGGAGGTCATCATGTCTTGGATCATTCTGTTTTTTGCCGGCCTGTTCGAAGTCGGCTGGGCTGTCGGCCTCAAGTACACCGACGGTTTCAGTCGCCCTCTGCCTACCGCCCTGACCATCGCCGCCATGGCCGTCAGCCTCGGCCTCCTGGGGCTGGCCATGAAGGAGTTGCCGCTGGGCACCGCCTACGCGATCTGGACCGGCGTCGGCGCGGTCGGCACGGTGATCGCCGGGATCATCCTGTTCGGCGAATCCATGGCGCTGTTCCGCCTGGTCAGCGTGGCGCTGATCATTGCCGGACTGATCGGCTTGAAGGTCAGCGCGACCTGATATCCCCGGCGCACGCCACCCACAAAAACGCCTACAACCGTGGGCGTTTTTGCCTCCGCGAAAAGCCTAGCGCCGCGTACCGCGCAGCTCACCGACCAAGGCTTGCAAGCGCGCCGGCTCGGCGGCATCGGCAGGCACCGAAGGGCCCGCTACCAGGGTCACCCGTGACCAGAAGCGCCGGAACAGGCCCTTGCTCGGATCGCGGCTGAAGAAACTGCCCCACAGCCCCTGCAGCGCCAGCGGAATCACCGGCACCGGCGTTTCTTCGAGAATCCGCGTCAGCCCGCCCTTGAACTCATTGATCTCGCCATCGGCGGTCAACTTGCCTTCCGGGAAAATGCACACCAGCTCACCGTCCTTGAGGTAGTGGGCGATTTTCGTGAAGGCCCTCTCGTAGATCTGGATGTCTTCGTTGCGCCCGGCGATCGGGATGGTCCCGGCGGTACGGAAGATGAAGTTGAGCACCGGCAGGTTGTAGATCTTGTAATACATCACGAAACGAATCGGCCGCCGCACCGCGCCGCCGATCAGCAAGGCATCGACGAACGACACGTGATTGCACACCAGCAGCGCCGCGCCTTCGTCGGGGATCGCGTCCAGGTTGCGGTGCTCGACGCGATACATGGAATGGCTGAGCAGCCAGATCATGAAACGCATGCTGAACTCGGGGACGATCTTGAAGATGTAGGCGTTGACCAGCACGTTCAGCAGCGACACCACCAGGAACAACTGCGGGATCGACAGCTTGGCCAGGCTCAGCAGCACGATCGAGACGATGGCCGACACCACCATGAACAGCGCGTTGAGAATGTTGTTCGCGGCAATCACCCGCGCCCGCTCATGCTCCGGGGTGCGCGACTGGATCAGGGCGTACAGCGGCACGATGTAGAACCCGCCGAAGATGCCCAGGCCGAGAATATCGATCAGCACCCACCAGGCATGACTGAACCCCAGCACTTCGAGCCAGCCGTAACCTGCCTCATTGGGCACGATTCCGCCGGAATGCCACCACAGCAGCAGGCCGAATACCGTCAGGCCGAACGAGCCGAAGGGCACCAGGCCGATTTCGACCTTACGCCCCGAGAGCTTCTCGCAGAGCATGGAGCCGGCCGCGATGCCCACCGAGAACACCGTAAGGATCAGCGTGACCACCGTTTCGTCGCCGTGCATCCATTCCTTGGCGTAGGCCGGGATCTGCGTCAGGTAGATGGCCCCGACGAACCAGAACCACGAGTTGCCGACGATCGAGCGCGACACCGCCGGCGTCTGCCCCAGGCCCAGGCGCAAGGTGGCCCAGGACTGGCTGAAGATATTCCAGTTCAGGCGCAGGTCCGGGGTGGCCGCCGCGGCCCGGGGGATGCTGCGGCTGGCCAGGTAGCCGAGCACGGCGACGCCGATGATCGCCGTCGAGACCACCGGCGCGTAATGCGCAGAAGACATCATGATCCCGGCGCCTATGGTTCCCGCGAGAATCGCCAGGAAGGTGCCCATTTCCACCAGGCCGTTGCCGCCGACCAACTCTTCCTCGCGCAGCGCCTGGGGCAGGATCGAATACTTGACCGGGCCGAACAGCGCCGAGTGGGTGCCCATGGCAAACAGCGCGAGCAGCATCAGCGACAGATGATCGAAGACAAAACCCACCGCCCCCACCGCCATGATCACGATCTCGCCCAGCTTGATCAGGCGGATCAACGCGTCCTTGGCGAACTTTTCGCCGAACTGCCCGGCCAGCGCCGAGAACAGGAAGAACGGCAGGATAAACAGCAAGGCGCAGAGGTTGACCCAGATCGAACGATCCCCCTCGATGGCCAGCTTGTAGAGAATGGCGAGGATCAGCGACTGCTTAAAGATGTTGTCGTTGAACGCGCCCAGGGACTGGGTAATGAAGAACGGCAGGAAACGCCGCGTGCGAAGCAAGGTGAACTGCGAGGGGTGACTCATCTTCCATGTCCCTGAGTGGCTTGGATGCTGTTATTGGAGTATCGATTTTCGATCCAGGCCACAACCTTACCTAAAGTTCGCGGATTATTTCGCTAATCCTGCGATGCAGGGCGAAACGAACAACTCGCCCCGATAGGCCCCCTGCAAGGTGCGCTTGCCGACCAGCAGCCACATCAGCGCCAGCGCCAGGACCAGCAGGCTGCCGAAGACCGCGAAAAACGTCAGGTGCAAGGTACTGGCCAGCTTCAGGGTGGTCAGGGCATAGACCCCCAGCGGGAAGGTGAAACCCCACCAGCCGAGGTTGAAGGGAATGCCATCACGCAGGTAACGCAAGGTGATCAACAGCGCCATCAGCATCCACCACAGGCCGAAACCCCAGAGCGTGATGCCGGCCACCAGCCCCAGGCCCTCGGCGATTTCCCCGACGCCCGCCAAGCCATTGGCGGTGAAGATCGCCGGAGCGTCCGCGCCCAGCAGCAACATGCCCAACGCCCCCGTACCGATCGGCCCCAGCGCCAGCCAGCTCGAGGCGGCCATGCTTTCGTGCGGCAACTTGTGCAAGGCCATGCGCAACAGGAGGATGGTCAGGATGCTGAACGCCACCGGCAGCGAAAAGGCCCAGAGCACATAGCTGGTGACCAGCATCACCAGTTGCGAATGCGCGTCCGCCAGGTGCGGCGCCAGCAATCCACCGCTGGCGGCGGCGACTTCGGCGGCGACCACCGGCAACAGCCAGACCGCGGTCATCTGGTCGATGCGGTGCTCCTGGCGGGTGAACATCATGTAGGGGATCAACACCCCGCAGGCCAGCGACAACGCCACGTCCAGCCACCACAGCAGCTCGGCCAGCGCCACTACGCCGTCGCCCCAGCGCGGTACGCCGAACAGCAGGAAGCCGTTGATGATGGTGGCCAGGCCCATGGGAATGGTGCCGAAGAACATCGAGACCGTGGAATGCCCGAAAATCCGCCGCGCCTCGTCGAAAAACAGCACCCAGCGCGCCGCATAGGCCAGGCTGAACAGCACGAACAAGCCGATCGTGAAGAACCACAGCCCCTCGGCCAGCAGATGCAGCCCCGGGATTCGCACCGGCAGCTGGGCCAACGCCAGGGCCAGCACCCCGGTGCCCATGGTGGCGGCGAACCAATTGGGGGTGAACTGGCGGATGGCTTCGCGAGGATGTTGCAGCTGGCTCAGGGGCCGTCTGGTGGCGCGGGTGTTGGTGCATGTCATGGGGGTGTTCTCCTGTCCTCCGATGAGGTAGAGCCCATGGTAGAACCGGATCGAATATCTATATAACGGGTAATTTCTCTATCTGTTATCTATTTTGTAAATATATAGCAGCACACTGTCGACGGTTTCGTGCCCCGCGCTCAACTTTCTTGCGCCATACAAGCCTTGGCGGCTCGGCGACGCAATAACCCCAGCAAGGCCCCCAGAGACAAGAGGATCAACACCCCGCCATAACCATCGGTGGTCGCGACCAGGCCAAAACTGCGCGTCAGGTTTCCCGCCAGCAGGGACGGCAGGCAGAACGCCAGATAACTCAGGACATAAAACGCCGACATCAACCCCGCCCGCTCATGGGGCAAGGCGAGCGGCATCACACTGCGCAAGGCACCGAGGAATCCGGAGCCAAAACCGCCTCCCGTGACCAGGGTGCCGAGGAAGAACAGCGGCAGGCTGGCGGTGTGCACGGCAATGAGGATCAGGCCGATGCCGACAACCAACAGGCTCGCACCCAACTGCAAGACCTTGTCCGCCGGACGATGGCGCAGGGAAAAAATCATCAAGGCACCGCTCAGCGTCAGCACCGCCACCAGGCCGCCACCAATCAGGTTCGAGGTCGAGCCGGTGGCGGTGCGCACCAGCGAAGGCGCCAGCGACAGGAAGAAGCCGCCCACCGCCCAGACCGCCACGTCCACCGGCAGCGCCAGCCACAGCGCTCGCCGTGCCTGGGGCGGCACATGCAGCGTGGGCCGCAGGGAGGCCCAGGCGCCGGGCTGGGCGCTGACCGTCTCCGACAGCCGCCAGACATACAGGGCCTGGGCGACAAACAGCCCGAGCAGCAGCCAATAAGCCAGTTGCAACGGCAGCGGCGCATATTCCACCAGCAAACCGCTGCCCATCGCCCCGCACGCCATGCCCAGCAGCGGTGCGACGCTATTGACCAGCGGGCCCTGCTGGCGGTCGGTATCCAGCAGCGCCGCCCCCAGCACACTGGTGGCCATGCCGGTGGCAAATCCCTGCACCACCCGGGCCGCAATCAGCCAGGCCACGCTTTGCGCCTGGATGAACAGCAGCATCGCCAGGATATCCAGCAACAACGCGCCGAAGATCACCGGCTTGCGCCCCAGGTAATCCGACAACGAACCCACGGTCAGCAAGGCCGCCAGCAGGCTCAGGGCATAGACGCCGAAAATCAGGGTCAAGGTGGCCGACGAAAAATGCAGGGCCTCCTGATACAGGTGATACATCGGCGTCGGCACGCTGGAAGCGGCGAGAAAACTGAGTAAGGTGATCGCCAGAAACATCAGTCTGGAACGATCCGACCGTAACGGCTCGACAGGACTGGACATACGCACGCTCCACTAAAGCTAATATTTTGCTTTTGCGGAGTGTGCTACTGCCTCGCTCTTAAAGCAAATTCTTTGTGTTAAGGTTCGACCCCATGGCTATTAAAGAAGGTTTACGCCCAGGCGGGCGCAGCGCCCGGGTACAGGAATCCATCCATTCGGCAGTCCGCGAACTCCTCGAAGAACAGGAGCGCTCGACCCTGACCGTGCCGCAGATCGCCACCCGCGCCGGCGTGACGCCCTCGACCATCTACCGGCGCTGGGGCGACTTGTCGACCCTGCTGGCGGATGTCGCCCTGGCACGCATGCGCCCGGACAGCGAACCCGCCGCCACCGGCAGCCTGCGCGGCGACCTGCGGGCCTGGGCCGAACAGTACCTCGACGAAATGAATTCCGAGCCCGGGCGCAACATGATGCGCGACGTGCAATGCAGCGCCACGCCCGGCTATTGCGTGAGCATCCTCGGCGGGCAACTGCAGATCATCCTCGATCGCCACCGGCACAGCACAGCGGTGCTACCCGACATCGACCGGCTGCTGAACCTGCTGGTGGCGCCGACGGTGTTCCGCATCCTGTTCGCCGCGCAACCGCTTGAAGTGCAGGAACTGCATGAACTGATCGAGATCGCACTGCGGCCCTGAAACCCTCTGCGCACGCTTCTCCACGGGAGCGTGCCGGCTTGCGCTCAAGCCCGCTGGACGCGCCTTTTCCCCTGCGACACCTGGCCGCGCCAATACCTTGGTCGACACTGACGAACCCCGGACATCGTGCGAGACTGTCTGACCGGGCTTGAACGCCCGGCGCGCCTTTATGTTTGGAGTTCCCATGTCGCTGTCCAGCGGGCTGATCGCTCTCGTCGCCCTGGCCTATATGGCCATCATGTTCGCCATCGCCTTCTACGGCGACCGTCGCAGCACACCCCTGCCGCCACGGGTGCGTGCCTGGGTGTACAGCCTGTCGCTGGCGGTGTATTGCACCAGCTGGACCTTCTTCGGCGCCGTTGGCCAGGCCGCCGAACAACTCTGGTCGTTCCTGCCGATCTACCTGGGGCCGATCCTGCTGCTGGTCCTGGCGCCCTGGGTACTGCAGAAGATGGTGATGATCAGCAAGCAGGAGAACATCACCTCCATCGCCGACTTCATCGCCGCGCGCTATGGCAAGTCCCAGACCCTGGCGGTGGTGGTGGCGCTGATCTGCCTGGTCGGCGTGCTTCCTTATATTGCCCTGCAGCTCAAGGGCATCGTGCTCGGGGTGGACCTGCTGATCGGCGCCGGTGCCGACACCATGGGCACTCGCGCCCAGGATACGGCGCTCATCGTGTCGCTGATCCTGGCCCTGTTCACCATTGTCTTCGGCACCCGCAACCTCGACGCCACCGAGCACCATCGCGGCATGGTGCTGGCGATCGCCTTCGAATCCCTGGTCAAGCTGCTGGCCTTCCTCGCCGTTGGCGCCTTTGTCACCTATGGCCTGTACGACGGCTTCGACGACCTGTTCAGCCAGGCGATGCTCGCTCCGCGCCTGGAGCGGTACTGGCAGGAAACCATCAACTGGCCGTCGATGGTGGTGCAGACCGGCGTCGCCATGATGGCGATCATCTGCCTGCCGCGGCAATTCCACGTCACCGTGGTGGAGAACATCGAGCCCCAGGACCTGCGCCTGGCCAAATGGGTTTTTCCCGCCTACCTGGCCCTGGCCGCACTGTTCGTGGTGCCGATCGCCCTGGCCGGGCAGATGATGCTGCCCAGCTCGGTCCTGCCGGACTCCTTCGTCATCAGCCTGCCCCTGGCCCAGGCCCATCCGGCCCTGGCGGTACTGGCCTTCATCGGTGGCGCGTCGGCCGCCACCGGCATGGTGATCGTGGCCAGCGTGGCGCTGTCGACCATGGTGTCCAACGACATGCTCCTGCCCTGGCTGCTCCGCCGGCAGAGCGCCGAGCGACCGTTCGAAGTGTTCCGCCACTGGATGCTGTCGGTGCGCCGGGTCAGCATCGTGGTCATTCTGCTGCTGGCCTACGTCAGCTACCGCCTGCTGGGTTCCACCGCGAGCCTGGCGACCATCGGCCAGATCGCCTTCGCCGCCGTGACGCAGCTGGCCCCGGCCATGCTCGGCGCGCTGTACTGGAAACAGGCCAACCGTCGCGGGGTGTTCGCCGGGCTGGCGGCGGGCACTTTCCTGTGGTTCTACACTCTGGTCCTGCCGATCGCGGCCCACAGCCTGGGCTGGTCGCTGAGCAGCTTCCCGGGCCTGGCCTGGCTGCACAGCAACCCGCTGCACCTGCCGATCACCCCGCTGACCCAGGGCGTGGTGCTGTCGCTGGCGGGGAACTTCACCCTGTTCGCCTGGGTTTCGGTGCTGTCGCGTACTCGGGTATCGGAACACTGGCAGGCCGGGCGCTTCATCGGCCAGGAAATCAGCGGCCGGCCCAGCGCCCGCTCGATGCTCTCGGTACAGATCGACGACCTGCTCAAGCTCGCTGCGCGTTTCGTCGGCGAAGAGCGGGCTCGCCAGAGCTTTATCCGCTTCGCCTACCGCCAGGGCAAAGGCTTCAACCCCAACCAGAATGCCGACGGCGAATGGATCGCCCATACCGAGCGGCTGCTGGCCGGTGTGCTTGGCGCCTCCTCTACCCGCGCGGTGGTCAAGGCCGCCATCGAAGGCCGCGAGATGCAGCTTGAGGACGTGGTGCGCATCGCCGACGAAGCCTCGGAAGTGCTGCAGTTCAACCGCGCGCTGTTGCAAGGCGCGATCGAAAACATCAGCCAGGGCATCAGCGTGGTCGACCAGTCCCTGCGGCTGGTGGCCTGGAACCGCCGTTACCTGGAACTGTTCAACTACCCGGACGGGCTGATCAGCGTCGGCCGGCCGATCGCCGACATCATCCGCCACAACGCCGAGCGCGGCCTGTGCGGACCGGGCGAAGCCGAAGTGCATGTCGCCCGCCGCTTACACTGGATGCGCCAGGGCCGCGCCCACACCTCCGAGCGGCTCTTCCCCAATGGCCGGGTGATCGAACTGATCGGCAACCCGATGCCCGGCGGCGGTTTTGTCATGAGCTTCACCGACATCACGCCGTTCCGCGAAGCCGAACAGGCCCTGACCGAGGCCAACGAAGGCCTGGAACAGCGGGTAGCCGAACGTACCCACGAACTGTCGCAACTGAACGCCGCGCTGACCGAAGCCAAGGGCAACGCCGAGGCAGCCAACCAGTCCAAGACCCGCTTCCTGGCGGCCGTCAGCCACGACCTGATGCAACCCTTGAACGCCGCCCGGCTGTTCTCCGCCGCCCTCTCCCACCAGAACGACGGCCTGTCCGCCGAGGCCCAGCAACTGGTCCAGCACCTGGACAGCTCCCTGCGCTCCGCCGAGGACCTGATCAGCGACCTGCTGGATATCTCGCGCCTGGAAAACGGCAAGATCACCCCCGAACGCAAGCCGTTCGTACTCAACGAGCTGTTCGATACCCTGGGGGCCGAATTCAAGGCCCTGGCCCAGGAGCAAGGCCTGAAATTCCGCCTGCGCGGCAGCCGCCTGCGAGTCGACAGCGACATCAAGCTGCTGCGCCGGGTCCTGCAGAACTTCCTGACCAACGCCTTCCGCTATGCCAAGGGGCCTGTGCTACTGGGCGTGCGCCGCCGGGGCGAGCACCTGTGCCTGGAAGTCTGGGATCGCGGGCCGGGCATTCCACTGGATAAACAGCAGGTGATCTTCGAAGAGTTCAAGCGCCTCGACAGCCATCAGACCCGCGCCGAAAAAGGCCTGGGGCTGGGGCTGGCGATCGCCGACGGCTTGTGCCGCGTCCTCGGCCATGGCCTGCAGGTGCGCTCATGGCCCGGCAAGGGCAGTGTCTTCAGCGTCAGCGTGCCACTGGCCAAGACGCTGGCCAGCGCACCGGGACAGGTGGCCGAGCTCAACGGCCACCTGCTTTCCGGCGCCCAGGTCCTGTGCGTCGATAACGAAGACAGCATCCTGATCGGCATGAACAGCCTGCTCACTCGCTGGGGCTGCCAGGTCTGGACCGCACGCAACCGGGAAGAATGCGCGGCGCTCCTGGGCAAGGGCGTACGGCCGCAACTGGCGTTGGTGGACTATCACCTGGACGAGGGCGAAACCGGCACCGAGGTCATGGCCTGGCTGCGCACCCAGATGGGCGACCCGGTGCCCGGCGTGGTGATCAGCGCCGACGGACGCCCGGAGATGGTTGCCGAAGTCCACGCCGCCGGCCTGGACTACCTGGCCAAGCCAGTGAAGCCAGCAGCACTGCGGGCCCTGTTGAGCCGACACCTGCCGCTCTGACGCCGCGCCAGCCGCTGCTGCCGGCGGCGCTCACCGATCAGTCCGGCAGTTCGAGCACGGCGCCGTCGGCATCGGTCATCGCCCGTTCCAGCAGATCCGCCGGCAGGCTCTTGCTGGCTCGCGCACCGAGCAAGCGCAGTTGTTCGCTGCGACTGACCAGGTTGCCGCGCCCTTCGGTCAGCTTGTTGCGCGCAGCGCTGTAGGCCTTGTCCAGCTGTTGCAGGCGATTGCCGACTTCGTCCAGGTCCTGGATGAACAACACGAACTTGTCGTACAGCCAACCGGCTCGCTCGGCGATTTCCCGAGCGTTCTGGCTTTGCCGCTCCTGCTTCCACAGGCTGTCGATCACCCGCAGGGTGGCGAGCAAGGTGGTCGGGCTGACGATTACGATATTGCGGTCGAAGGCTTCCTGGAACAGATTGGGTTCAGCCTGCAGGGCGGCGGAAAAGGCCGCTTCGATCGGTACGAAAAGCAGCACGAAATCCAGGCTGTGCAAGCCTTCCAGGCGCTTGTAGTCCTTGCCGGCCAGGCCCTTGACGTGATTGCGCAAGGACAGGACGTGCTGCTTCAGCGCCGCCTGGCCGATCGCTTCGTCGTCCGCGGCGATGCATTGCTGGTAGGCCGTGAGGCTGACCTTGGAATCCACCACCACTTGTTTGTCGCCGGGCAGCATGATCAGTACGTCAGGCTGGAAACGCTCGCCATCAGGGCCCTTGAGGCTGACCTGGGTCTGGTACTCGCGCCCCTTCTCCAAGCCGGCATGCTCCAGTACCCGCTCGAGAATCAGCTCGCCCCAGTTGCCTTGGGTTTTCTGGCCCTTGAGGGCCCGGGTCAGGTTGGTCGCCTCGTCGCTCAACCGCAGGTTCAGCTGTTGCAGGCGCTCCAGTTCCTTGCCCAGGGAGAAACGCTCACGGGCTTCGGCCTGATAACTTTCCTCGACCCGCTTCTCGAAGGACTGGATACGCTCCTTGAGCGGGTCGAGCAATTGTCCGAGGCGCTGCTGGCTGTTTTCGGCAAACCGCTGCTCGCGCTCGTCGAAGATCTTGCCCGCCAGCTCGGCGAACTGCGCCCGCAGCTCGTCCCGCGAACCTTGCAGGTCGTCCAGGCGCTGCTGATGGCTTTCCTGCTGCTCGCGCAGCTCGGCGGTGAGCGATGCAACCTGGGCGTCCAGGCGTCGCAGCTCGGCTTCCTTATTAGCCCGTTCGAGGTTCCAGGCATGGGCGGCATCGCGGGCATTGTCGCGCTCGATCTGCAGCAACTCGACTTCCCGGCGCACCGCCGCCAGGTCGACCTGCTTCACAGTGTTGGCCTGGGCCAGGTCGCTGATTTCGTCGCGGCAGGCATCCAATTGAGCGTTCAAGCCGTCCTGCGCCAGCTGCGCCGTGGCCAGGCGCTCTTCCAGCAGGGACAGTTCGTTTAGTCTGGAGCTCAGACGGCGCTGCAATTGCCAGGCGAGCACGGTCAAGGGCAATGCCGCGCCTGCCAGCCCCAGCAGTACACCGGTCAAGTCCATAGCCATAGCCACTCCAGGCAGGGAAATAAAGCTTGAAGGTTAACCAAGCGACCGGAGCTTGGACAGCTCAGTCTTCGATCTGGCCAAGCTCACGCTGGGCCTGGCGGTCGCCGGCGCGGGCCGCCTGGCGCAACAGATCGTGGCCGATCCGCCGGTCCCGGGCATTGCCGCATTCGCGGCACATCAACTGGCCGAGACGGCTCTGCGCCGCCACCACCCCTTCCCGCGCCGGCTGCTTGAGCAGACGCCCGGCAAAATGCTTGACGTTGCGGTTATCGCCCAGGCGCGGACTGTCGAGCAGCCACATGGCCACACGCAACGAAAAACGCTTGGATTCGGTAACACTGGAAGGTGAAGAGGTAACAGAAGGTGATACTGAGCGAAACTTCATAAAGCACTGTAGGGCAGATCGGAAGGCGCGCCACTCTACTCCTTTTTTCGCATGCGTAAAGTCGAAAAAAACTCGGCACGCCCGTGCTAGAGCAAGCGCTTGGGACAATCCACAGAAGCTGTGGATAACTCAGTGGACAACCGCCCTACAAGTCGCCGAAAGCCCCACGGGACGGGGCTCGCAGTCAAACTGACGATTTTTTCACCAGTAAAAAAAACCGATGTTTTTCATTGACTTAAATTTTCATCGCAGGCATTGGAGGGCGCCGCGGATGAGGTGACAGGTCGGTGACAGGCTGCGCAACTATTGTGCACAAGTACCCGCGATCCAGTTATATCGATGCACCTTTTTTGTCCATTCCCGGGAAAACGACAACCGCAATGAAGACTCTGGTAACAAACGGCCCGTTGCTGCGGCTAGATGAGCTTTTTGCCTAACACACTTGCAACAGGCAATTCAATTCGATATCATCCACAGCGTTAGTACCAAGCTGAAAGTCAATTCTGGTCGAACAAATCCCCTTCGGTTCACCTTCCCTCAAGAGAAGTCTTACCGATCCCATTGGGACCGACCACCTCGCTGGTTTCCAGGTAAAGCTTTCGCCGACACGCCCTTTGAACACACTGCAAAGGATGTCGCGATCCCCTTACTCTGACCGAACCAACCTGCAATTGATCAGGATCTTCACCTGGGGCCCAGAACCTTAACCCCCGCTGTGACTGCCTGACCTCCTAAGTACCTACCTGCCAGCCCTAGCGCGCACTTGATAAAGCGCTTCCAACTGGCTGCTTTGTTCCAGTCGGGTTCTTCGTTCGACCAATGGTGGTCGGCGTTACTGGAACGTTTTAACGTTGCACGGTTCTTAACCGTGTCATTTGTAGGAACACCCAATAACTATGTCTACTCAAATCCAGACTCAGGATGCCATCCGCACCCTCACCAACGCTTTTGCCCCAATGAACTGCCTGATCATGGCCGCTCGCAAGGGCTGCTTCAGCTTCACCCTGGTCAACGAACACGGGATCGCCCGCCATAGCGAACGCCTGTACCCCGACCAGTACTCCAGCGCCGAGCCGCTGCAAGCGGTGATCGAACGCACCCGTCAGGCCCTGACAGCCTGAGATGCCAAAGCGTTGAAACGTCGAAGCCTCGCCTGAACAGCGGGGCTTTTTTATTGCCTGTTATTTCGACTTGGCTGCCGGCGCTAAAGCACGATCCGATATAAGGGTTATAACGCAACGTTGGAAATATTTTAAAAACAGGCCTTTACAGCAAAGATATGACACTACACTTCAACTCAAGCGGCACGATCCGCTTCCGGCGAGCCTGACCGACCCACCGCTGCCAAGCTCCCCCTCAGGCTCAGCCGGCCACTTCACGTTTCGAGGGCTTTATGGGTATCGCCGCCAGCGAACTGTGCCGCTATGTGATTCGTCCGACCCTGATCTATCTGGGCAGTCACAGCCGTACCGCGGAATCCCTGCTACTGGGTATCGCCGCCAGCCAATCCGCCCTCGGCTCTGCCCTCCACGACCGCCGGGGCCACGACCTCTACCGCATTGCCGAGCTCCGCCACCAGGCCCTCTGGGACCACTACCTGGCCCTGGACCCGGAACGCGCCAGCCTGGTTCGCGGACTGGCCAGCCAGCACGCGTTCCTCAGCGGCCCGCACCTGGAATTGACCGTCAACCTGCGTTACGCCACTGCCATTGCCTGGCTGCTGGTCGAAGAGCAAAACACCCCGCTCCCCCATGCCGGCGATCTCGTCGGCATGGCGCGCATCTGGCGGCAGATCTTCCAGCCGCAAGGACGCCTGCGGGACTTCACCGATGCCTGGCAGACCTGCGTGGCGCCACTGCACCAGGTCGCTTGTTGATCGGGCTTTTTGCAAGATCCTGGAAATCACCGGGAATCTGGTCGGATTGTCCTACAAAACCGCTCTAACTCAAGCCATACAGGCTATAGCGCTGGGCAGGAAATGTTGGTAATCTTCGCTCCGGTGATCACCAGGAGTTCTAATAATGAAAAAAGTAATGCTCAAAACCAGCCTTAGCTTCGCCGTTGCCATGGCATCCACTCAACTCTTCGCAAGTGGCTTTGCCCTGAACGAACAAAGCATCAGCGGCATGGGTACTGGTTTCGCCGGTCGATCCTCTGCCGCCGATGATGCGAGCACCGTTTTTGGTAACCCTGCCGGTATGTCGCGCCTGAAACGCCAGCAAGTCACTGGCGGTGTAG
Organism: Pseudomonas sp. MRSN 12121; assembly: GCF_000931465.1. Classification (NCBI taxonomy): domain Bacteria; kingdom Pseudomonadati; phylum Pseudomonadota; class Gammaproteobacteria; order Pseudomonadales; family Pseudomonadaceae; genus Pseudomonas; species Pseudomonas sp. MRSN 12121. The sequence continues at coordinate 5,115,888 of NZ_CP010892.1, forward strand.
CGGCCATCGATGCCTCCACCGATATCAACGATGCCAGTGGTAGCCGCAGCGGTACCAACAAAGGCGACATGGTGCCTTTTACTGCCGTGCCAATGGCTTACTACGTCAAGCCTATCGATGATCAGTGGGCCTTCGGTATGGGGGTCTATGCCCCATTCGGCCTGATCACCGACTACGAAAACGGCTTCCAGGGCCGCAACTTCGGCAGCAAGAGCGAAGTTAAAGTCGTCACTTTCCAGCCTACTGTCAGCTATGCCTTCAACGACCGCGTATCGATCGGTTTCGGCCCGACGATCAACCGCATTTCCGGCACCCTGGAATCCGCGCTGACCACCCCGCTGTCGCCCAACGACGGCCGCGTCCAGATCAAGGGTGACGACATTGGCTATGGCTACAACATCGGCCTGCTGGTCCAGGCGACCGACACCACGCGCGTCGGCCTGACCTACCACTCGAAGGTCAAGTACAAGCTCGAAGGCCACACCGAAGTCAGCCCGGGCGCCGGTACGCCGGGCGCGCTGCTGCGCGACGCTCGCTACGATGCCTCGCTGGACATCACCACGCCTGAATCGGCCGACCTGTCGGTGACCCAGGAACTCAACGATGCCTGGAAACTCTACGCCGGTGCCACCTGGACCCGCTGGAGCCGACTGAAAGACATCACCGTGCAAAACGACGGCGTCACCGCCGGCGCCGGCGGTCTTCTGGCCCCGGGCGCCCTCAGCTCGATCAAGGAAGAGCAGAACTGGCATGACACCTGGGCCTACGCCATCGGTACGTCCTACCAGCTGAACAAGCAGTGGGTGCTGCGTACCGGCCTGACTTTCGACCAGTCGCCGACCAACAATACCGACCGCTCGCCACGCATCCCTACCGGTGACCGGACCATCTTCAGCCTGGGTGCCGGCTGGAGTCCAACCGATGACTTGACCATCGATGTGGCCTACTCCTACCTCAAGGAAGAGAAGGTCAACATTCACCGTACCAACGCCCTCGGCCAGTCCTATAACGCCGAGTACGAGAACAGTGCGAACGGTTTCGGCGTAGGCGCCACCTACCGCTTCTAAGCCCTCGCCTGTCGAAAAAAAAGCCCGCGCATCCTGGATGCGCGGGCTTTTTCATGGGGCAGGACAATGCTCAGGATCCGGACGCCAGCGCCTTCTCCACCGCCTCGATCAGCTCAGGACTGTCCGGCTTGGTCACGCTGGAAAAACTGGCAATCACCTTGCCCTGGCGATCGACCACATACTTGTAGAAATTCCACTTCGGCGCACTGCTCTGCTCGGCCAGCATCTTGAACAGATGGACCGCATCCGCCCCCCTGACCGGCTGCGGCTCGGTCATGGTGAAAGTGACGCCGTAGTTCACATAGCAGACCTTGGCGGTTTCCGCGCCATCCTTGGACTCCTGCTTGAAGTCATCGGACGGCACGCCCAGCACTTCCAGCCCCTGATCCTTGTAGCGCTGGTAGAGCGCCTCGAGCCCCTTGAACTGCGGAGCGAAGCCGCAAAAGCTGGCCGTGTTGACCACCACCAACGGCTTGCCTGCAAAGCGCTGGCACAGGTCGATGGTTTCCTTGGCACGCAGCTTGGGCAGCGAACCCTGCAACAGCGCAGGGCATTCAGCCGCCCACGCGGCACCGGAAAACGCCACGAGTACCGCCGGAACAGCCAGCCAGCGCATCCACATATTCAGCTCCTTGAAAATATCCTCGGCAGGCCAAGGTACTTGCCCGACGGACGCTCTGGCAAGCGCCTCCTAGCACGCGCCCATGCCCAGCTGCATCAAGGCCAGGCCACCCTGGTGCCAGCCCCACCAGGCCAGTGCCAGCAGCCCGAGCACGACCAGCAGGCCGAGCCAGCGCAGCGCGGACGCACTCATGCCGCACTGGCCTGCAAGCGCGCGACCGGACGTTCGCGCACCGGCCAATTGAGCGCCGCGGCCATCAGGCTGAGAAGAATCGCCACCTGCCAGATCAAGTCATAACTCCCGGTTCGATCGTAGACCACCCCGCCAAGCCAGCCGCCAAGGAACGAGCCCAACTGGTGGAACAGAAACACGATGCCGCCCAGCATGGACAGGTTACGGACACCGAACAAGGTGGCCACCGTGCCATTGGTCAGCGGCACGGTCGACAGCCACAGGAAGCCCATCGCCATGCCGAACAGATAAGCGCTGAACTGCGTCACCGGCACCCACAGGAACAGGCCGATGACCACTGCGCGCAACAGGTACAGGCCCGTCAGCAAGCGTGGCTTGGACATGCGCCCGCCCAGCCAGCCGGCGGTGTAGGTGCCAAAGATATTGAATAGGCCGATCAAGGCCAGCACCGTAGTACCGACGGTGGCCGGCAGATGCTGATCCACCAGGTAGGCCGGCAGGTGCACACCGATGAACACCACCTGGAAACCACAGACGAAAAAGCCGAAAGCCAGCAGCCAGAATCCGGAGTGGGAGCAGGCTTCGCGCAAGGCCTCGGAGAGACTCTGTTCATGCCCCAGGCTGGGCAGCGGCTTGTCCTTGAGCATGCTCACCAGCGGCACGATCAACGCCACCAGCAGCCCCAGCACCAGCAACGCCGCGGACCAGCCGAGCCAACCGATCAACCCCAGGGTGCCCGGCAACATGGCGAACTGCCCGAACGAGCCGGCGGCGCTCGCGATCCCCATGCCCATGCTGCGTTTTTCTGCCGGTACGGCGCGTCCCACCACGCCCAGAATCACCGAGAACGAGGTGCCCGAAAGGCCGATGCCGATCAGTAATCCGGCGCTCAGCGACAACGACAGCGGCGAGTCGGCCAACCCCATGAACAGCAAGCCCAAGGCGTACAGCACGCCGCCGATCAGCACCACCCTGGCCGCGCCGAAACGGTCGGCCAGCGCTCCGGTAAAGGGCTGGGCCAGACCCCAGATCAGGTTCTGCAAGGCGATGGCGAAGGCGAAGACTTCTCGCCCCCAGCCGAATTCGGCGCTCATGGGCGGCAGGAAGAGTCCGAAGCCATGCCGAACGCCCAGCGACAAGGCCAGGATCAGCGCACTCCCGAGAAGCACCCAGCCACTGGTACGCCATATTGAAGTCATGGTTATTCTCCTTTTACGGGTATATACCCGCTTATGTTCGAACGAATGGCGCTCAAGCCAGTTCGTTCAGCAAGGCCAGCAAGGTTTCGCGCTTCTCTACCCCAAGACGATCGATCAACCGTTGTTGCGCCGCCTCCCACGCCGGCAGGGCCGCCGCCAGTCGCAGCCGGCCTTCCTCGGTCAACTGGACGATACGGTTGCGCTGATCCTCGCCTTCGGCCAGCCGGACCAGCCCCTCGCCCTCCAGCACCCGCAGGTTGCGGCCCAGAGTGCTGCGATCCAGGCCCATGGCTTCCGCCAGGCTGGAAATGCTCGGTTGATCCAGGCGCTGCAGATTGCTCAGCAAGGAATACTGGGCAACGTTGATCCCGAAGCCATCGAGGGCGCCGTCGTAGAACCTGCTGACACCGCGGGCGGCGCGACGCAGGTTGGTGCACAGACATTGAGAAGGAAGCATGGTGCGTGTATATACCCGCGATTAATGGAATGCAAGAAATTTGCAGAAGACCCAGGCCCGGGACAACCCAGGGCCATCTCTTTCTAGAACAGCGCCAGGCCCACCAGTACCGCCATTTCCAGCAGCTCCAGCAAGGCACCCGCGGTATCCCCGGTGGTACCGCCCAGCCGCCGCATCATCAGTTGGCGCAGGCCGGCGAATAGCAGCGCCGCCAGCAGCAAGGCGAACAGCGCGCCATAGCCGCCGAGCCCCACGCATACCAGCGCAGCGAGGCCCAGTACCTGCTTGCCGGCCCGTCGTGGCAGATGCTCGGCCAACGCTTGCCCCAGGCCGCCGGCGCGGACATAAGGCGTGCTCAGAAACAGCCCCAGCAAGGCGCCTCGACCGATCAGCGGCGCCAGCAACAGAGCGCTGCCCTCCTGCCGGTCTATCAGCGCCACCAGCGCCGCGAACTTGAGCAGCAACACCAGCCCCAGGGTCACCACGGCGATCGGCCCGCTGCGCGGGTCCTTCATGATCGTCAAGGTGCGCTCGCGATCGCCGAAGCCGCCCAGCCAGGCATCCGCGCTGTCGGCCAGCCCGTCCAGGTGCAAAGCACCACTGAGCACGACCCAGACCGTCAGCAACAAAGCCGCGTGCAACAGCAGCGGCGCCCCGGCCAACAACAGGTCCAGGCCCCAGAGCAGCAGCCCGAACAGCAAGCCCACCAGCGGATAGAACAACAGCGACCGGCCCATCTCCTGGGGCGACGGCATGCCCGGCAGGCGTACCGGAAAACTGCTGAGAAATTGCAGGGCGATCCAGAATGGCAACACGCTCAGGCTCCTTCGCTCAACCGCAGCCCCGCCTCGATCCTCAGGGCAAACAACCCGCCATGAGCGACCTCGACGCTGAGCAACTGCTCGCGCGGCAAACCACGGGCGCGGGCCAGCAGCAGCCGCATCACCCCACCATGGCTGACCAGCAGCACACGCTCGCCCGCGTAACTTTGATAAAGGCGTTCGACCGCCCCCAGTACCCGCGTGGAAAACGCCAGCACCGGCTCTCCCTGGGGCGGGGTGAAGGCATAGGGATCGGCCCAGAATCGCCCCAAGGCGTCGGCGTCGCTGGCCATCAGGGCTGCCGCGCTCTGCCCTTCCCAGGCACCGAAATGCAGCTCCTGCAGATCCGCTTCCAGCACCACCGGCAGCGCCAGTCGCGCCCCCAGCTCCTCGGCGAAACGCGCACAACGCTGCAAGGGCGAACTCACCACCCGGTCCCAGGGCCCCCGCCCCGCCACAGCCGCGCGCATCTGCTGCCAGCCGGCATCGGTCAAGGCATCGTCGAGGCTGCCGCGCAGGCCGCCACCGAACTCGGTTTCACCGTGACGCAGCAGGTCCAGGCGCAACGTCATGCCGGACGGTCCGCCACCGCCGCTTCGGCGAAAGTCGCCATCTGTCCGTGCAGGTCGCAGGCCAGGCGCAACAGCGGCACCGCCAGCGCCGCGCCGCTGCCCTCGCCGAGGCGCAGGCCAAGCTCCAGCAGCGGTTCGGCTTCCAGGGTCTGCAGGATATACCGGTGCCCCGGCTCGGCCCCGCGATGGCCGAACAGCAACCATGGGCGGCATCCGGGATTCAACCGCACCGCGACCAACGCCGCCACGCTGCAAATGAAGCCATCCACCAGTACCGCGACGCCCTCCTGGGCGCAGGCCAGGTACGCCCCGGCCAACGCCGCGATCTCGAAACCGCCAAGGTTGAACAAGGTCTGCAAGGCATCGCCGCGCTGAGGCGCGTGCAGGCTCAATGCGCGCTCGATCACTCGCGCCTTGTGCTCGACCCCCGCCGCATCCAGACCGGTTCCCGGCCCGGCGAGATGCGTCACCGGAATGTCCAGCAAGGCACAGGCCACGGCGCTGGCCGCCGTGGTGTTGCCGATCCCCATTTCGCCGCCGATAAACAGCTCGCTGCCCTGGGCGACAGCGCGCAACACACTGTCACGCCCGGCCTGCAGGGCCTGTTCGCCCTGGCTCCGGGTCATGGCGGGCGCCTCGACGAAGTTCCGGGTGCCCGCCCCGAGGTTCAGGTGGCGCACCCCGGGCAGGTCCAGGCCAGGTGTCACAGTCCCCAGGTCGACCACTTCCAGGCGGGCCCCCAACTGCCGAGCCAGCACACTGATAGCCGCGCCGCCGCTGACGAAGTTGAGCAGCATCTGCCCCGTGACTTCCTGTGGGTAGGCGGAAACGCCTTCGGCCACCACCCCGTGGTCGCCGGCGAAAATCGCGATCCACAGCTGCTCCAGGCCGGGCTTGACCCGTCCCTGCAAACCCGCCAGTTGCACCGCGAGCCGCTCCAGTTGCCCCAGCGAGCCGGCGGGCTTGGTCAATTGCTGCTGACGCGCCTGTGCCGCCTCCAGCGCTTGGATGTCGGGCGCCTTGCAGGGCCGTTGCCACCAGAAGTCATTCATAACGCAGTTCCTTTCAAAGTCAGGGGCAGGCCGGCCACGGTCAGCACCACGCGCTGACAACGCTCGGCCAGGGCTTGATGCAGCCAACCGGCTTCATCGACATAACGGCGAGTCAGCTCGCCCAGCGGCACGACCCCCATTCCGGTCTCGTTGCTGACAAAAATGACGTTCCCCGGCAGCGACGCCAGGCAATCGAGCAAGGCTTCGCGCTCGCGGGCGAGCCGCTCGGCATCCTCCAGCAGCAACAGGTTGGTCAGCCACAGGGTCAGGCAATCCACCAGCAGGCAACGCTCGGCGCTCGCGGTTTCGCGCAGCACCCGCGCCAGCTCCAGCGGCTCTTCGATCAACGCCCAGTCGCTCGGACGCCGCTCGCGGTGATGCTTGATGCGCTGGCTCATCTCGCCGTCGAGCGCCTGGCTGGTGGCGATATAGGTCACGGCCAGGCCGCTCTCGCCGGCGAGCTTTTCCGCCAGGCGGCTCTTGCCGGAACGGGCACCGCCGAGGATCAGTTGCAACATGCTGGGAAATCCTTGAAGTGAGGAAAGCGCCGCGCTGCCGGCGCCGGCATTGTCACAGCCCGCACAGCTGGCGCAGGCGCCCGGTGTCCAGATGCTGCTCCACCAGATCGGCCAGGCGCTCAATGTCGCGCTCGCGCAGGGCGTGATAGTCGACCTCCTGCACCTCGCGCAACCCGGCCCAGCGCAGCAGGGCGCTACAGGCCGCCGGCGCCTCGAACAGGCCGTGCAGATAGGTCGCGAGAATCTGCCCGTCCTCGCTGCACGCACCGTCGCAGCGCCCGTCTTCCAGGGTCACCGCGGGCCGCTCCAGCGCAGGCCCCGTGGTGACCCCGGCATGAATTTCGTAACCGCTGACCGCAGCCTGCTCCAGCAACAGCTGTCCGCGAACATTGCGCAGCTGTTTCTCTTGCTCCAGCACCGTCTCGAAGGCGAGTAAATCCAGCCCCGCGCTGGACCCCGGCGCGCCTTCCAGCCCCAGCGGGTCGTGCAACCGCTCGCCCAGCATCTGTAAACCGCCACAGATGCCCAGCAGCTTGCCCCCGTAGCGCAGGTGCCGGGCGATGGCGCTGTCCCAGCCCTGGGCGCGCAGGTGCGCCAGGTCGCTGCGCACGCTTTTCGAGCCGGGCAGGATGATCAGGTCGGCCGCAGGAATCGCCTGCCCCGGGCCGATGAATTGCAGGTCCACTTGCGGATGCAGGCGCAGTGGGTCGAAATCGGTGTGGTTGCTGATGCGCGGCAGTACCGGCACCAGCACTTTCAGCACTTGCGCGGCCTTGTCGGCCTGGCGCCGGTCGATGCCGTCCTCGGCTTCCAGGTGCAGGTCCGTCACGTAGGGCAATACGCCGATCACCGGCTTGCCGGTACGCGTTTCGAGCCAGTCGAGGCCTGGCTGCAACAGCGCGATGTCGCCGCGGAAGCGGTTGATGACGAACCCTTTGACCCGCTCCTGCTCGCTCGGCGACAGCAGCTCCAGGGTGCCGACCAGATGGGCGAACACCCCGCCGCGATTGATGTCGGCGATCAGGATCACCGGGCAGTCCACCGCCTCGGCAAATCCCATGTTGGCGATATCGCCGGCGCGCAGGTTGATCTCCGCCGGCGAGCCGGCGCCCTCCACCATCACCACCGGATAGGCCGCGCTCAAGCGTCGGTGAGAGGCCAGCACGGCCTGCATGGCGATGGCCTTGTAGTCGTGATAGGCCACGGCGTTCATGCTGGTCACCGCGCGACCGTGAATGATCACCTGGGCCCCGGTGTCGCTGTTGGGCTTGAGCAGTACCGGGTTCATGTCGGTATGCGGTTCCAAGTACGCGGCCTGGGCCTGCACCGCCTGCGCCCGGCCGATCTCGCCGCCATCGGCGGTCACCGCGCTGTTGAGCGCCATGTTCTGCGGCTTGAAGGGCACGACGCCGCCCCCTTGGCGCGTCAGCCAGCGGCAAAGCGCCGTCACCAGAGTGCTCTTGCCCGCATCGGAGGTGGTGCCTTGCACCATCAGGGTGGTCATGGGTGTTCCTTGGCGTAGGCGACGAGTGCCTGTTCGAGACGCGTCCAGTCGGCTTCGTCGGCCGGCAGGCCGAAACGCAGGCTGCTGTCATGGGCGAACAGGCGCAGCAGGATGCCCCGGCGCGCCATGAACTCATGCACCTGCTCGGCGCGCTCGGTGATCAGCCATTGGAACAACGCGCAGCCACCCTGGGGTTTCAGGCCGTGACGCTCGAGCAGCAGCGCCAGACGCAGGCTTGCCGCTTCACTGCGCGCCCGTTGTCGTGCATGGCCTTCGCTGTCGCGCAGGCACACCTGCCCCAGCACCCGGGTCGGCCCGCTGACGGCCCAGGGCCCGACCTGCTCGGCCAGCAATCGCAGCAGCTTGCGCTCGGCCAGCACGAAGCCCAGGCGCACACCGGCCAGGCCGAAAAACTTGCCGAAGGAGCGCAGCACGATCAGCCCCACCTGGTCGGACCGGGCCGCCAGGCTCAATTGCGGCGTGTTGTCCATGAAGGCTTCGTCGACCACCAGCCAGCCACCGCGCTGCGCCAGACGCGCATGCCAGTCGAGCAGGCGCTCCGGGGTCAGGCTCAGGCCCGTGGGGTTGTTCGGATTGACCACCACCAGTACGTCCAGGCTGTCGAGGAAGAAGTCCACTTCCTGTTCCAGCACTTCGCGCACGATGTAGCCGCTGCGGCGCCAGGCTTCGGCATGCTCGGCATAACAGGGCGAGAGCACGCCGACCTTGCCGGCGCGACGCAGACGCGGCAGCAACTGGATCGCCGCCTGGGAACCGGGCACCGGCAATACATGGGGGGCGCCGTAATAGTCGCGGGCGGCCTGCTCCAGGCCGTCTTCGGTTTCCGGCAAACGGGCCCAGGCGCGCATGCCTATCTCGGGAATCGGCCACGGCCAAGGCGCCAGTCCGCTGGACAGGTCCAGCCAGTCGGCCTCGGCAATGCCGTACTGTTCAGCCGCCTGGCGCAGGCGGCCACCGTGCTCAAGCATAGAATTGCGCTCCCAGGCAAAGAATCAACAGCCACAACCAGACCCCATGCTGCACCAGCCGCCAGCCGCGATCGATCGATGCCGCGTCGGCCGGCGGGCCTTCGCCCAACGTTGGGCGCTGGTGCAACTCGCCGTGATAGATCGCCGCGCCGCCCAGCTCGACCCCCAGCGCGCCCGCGCCGGCAGCCATCACCGGGCCGGCGTTGGGGCTGTCCCAGGTCGGCCCCTGGCGGCGCCAGCATTTCAGGGCCAGGCGGGTCTTGCCCAGTACGGCGTAAGTCAGCGCCACCAGCCGCGCCGGAATGTAATTGAGCACGTCGTCGATCTTCGCCGCCGCCCAGCCAAAGCGTTCGAACCGCTCATTACGATAGCCCCACATGGCATCCAGGGTATTGCTCAGGCGATAGAGCACCACGCCCGGCACGCCGGCCACGGCAAACCAGAACAAGGCGGCGAACACCGCGTCGCTGCCGTTCTCCAGCACCGACTCGGTCGCGGCACGGGCGACGCCGGTGGCGTCCAACTCGCTGGTCTGGCGGCTGACCAGGTAACCCACCCGCTGCCGCGCCTGGTCCAGGTCATCGCTACGCAGGGCCCGGGCCACCGGCTCGACATGCTCGCCAAGGCTGCGCAGGCCGAGGGCGCAATACAGCGCCAGGATGTCGAACAGCCAGCCGATATAAGGCAGCCAGGAAAACAGCGTCGCCAGCAACGTCAGCGGCAGCACCGCGATGACCCAGGCGGTGACGCCATGGCTGCGCCAGCCGCGGCCGCCGGAGTTGAAACGCTGCTCGATGCGATCGGCGAAACGGCCGAACTCCACCAGCGGGTGCCAGCGCTTGGGTTCCCCCAGCAACGCATCCAGCGCTACCGCGGCGACACTCAGCAACGCCACGCTCATTGACTCACTCCCCAATAGTTTTCATACAGCAATTCGTTCAGCGGGCGCTCCCGCGCCCAGCCTTCGAGCACCAGCATCGGCGCCGGGTAAAACTCGTCCACCGGCCCCAGGCACAGCACCGCCAACGGCTTGGCCCCGGCCGGCAGACCCAGCAAGCGGCCCAGGGCAACGGGCTCGAACAGCGATACCCAGCCCATGCCCAACCCTTCGGCACGAGCCGCCAGCCACAGGTTCTGAATGGCGCAGGAGAGCGAGGCCAGGTCCATTTCCGGCAAGGTCCGGCGCCCGAAGATATGCCGCTCGCGATCGTCCATCAGCGCCGCCACCAGCACTTCGGCGCAGTCGTGGATGCCTTCGACCTTGAGCTTCATGAATTCGTCGGAGCGTTCGCCCAGGGCCTCGGCCGTGCGTACCCGCTCCTCTTCCACCAGTTGCTGGATCTGCCCACGCAACGCGCGGTCGCTGATACGGATGAAACGCCAGGGCTGCATCAGACCGACGCTCGGCGCCTGGTGCGCGGCCTCCAGCAGGCGCCGCAGGACCTGCGGCTCGACCGTGCCCCCGGTGAAATGGCGCATGTCGCGCCGCTCGGCGATCGCACGGTAGACCGCTGCACGCTCGGTCGCGGAAAAGGCGTTGTCGGTCATGGACGCTGCGAACCTTCAGGCGCCAACAGCGCCGCGATCGCTCCGGGGTTGGACGGGAAATAGAAATGCACATACGAGGCTGTCAGTCGCCCCTGGCGATACACCGCTTCCGCACCGCGCCCGCCGTTCGGGCTCTGGCCTCGGGCGATCGGCACCAGCTCGGTGCTGGTCAACGAATGATGGTAGGTGTGGCCGCGCAGCGCGCCTTCCGGCAACGCCACCGCCTGCAACGCCAGGGCCGCCAGGCGCTTTTGCATCACCGCGTCGCCGGGCAGCAGGCCCAGCAGCACGGCGCGTTCGCCCTCGACGTCGGTCAGCGAATCCAGCAGGTACAACATGCCGCCGCACTCGGCGAGCAAGGGCTTGCCCGCGGCATGGTGCGCGCGGATCGCGCTGAGCATCGAGCCATTCGCCGCCAACGCCCGGTGATGCAGTTCCGGGTAACCGCCCGGCAGGTACAGGCTGTCCGCCTCGGGCAGCATGGCGTCATGGAGCGGCGAGAAAAAACGCAACTCGGCGCCCATCGCGCGCAACAGATCGAGGCTCGCACCATAGGTAAAGGCAAAGGCTTCGTCGCGGGCCACGGCAATGCGCACGCCGGCCAGCAATGGCTCGACGACAGGCACCGGCGGTGCGGCGAACTCGACGGCCGGCGGCAGGGCCACCTGGCAACTGTCGGCCAGGGCCGCGGCGGCCGCGTCGAGGCGCAGGTCCAGGTCGTTGAGTTCACTGGCCTGCACCAACCCCAGGTGACGACTGGGCAGTTCGATCCCGGTTTCCCGCGACAAGGCGCCGTACCAGCGCAGGCCTTCGGTCAGGCTACCTTCGAGCAACTGCGCATGACGCAGCGTGCCGACCCGGTTGGCCAGCACGCCGGCGAACGGCAGGTCCGGCTGATAACGCGCCAGCCCCAGCGCCAGGGCACCGAAGGTCTGGGCCATCGCCGTGCCGTCGATCACCGCCAGCACCGGCACCCCGAAATGCCGCGCCAGGTCGGCGCTGGACGGCGTACCGTCGAACAGCCCCATCACGCCTTCGATCAGGATCAGGTCCGCCTCGCCCGCGGCTTCCCACAGCAGGCGCCGGCTCTCCTGCTCGCCGACCATCCACATGTCCAGCTGGTACACCGGGGCGCCGCTGGCGCGCTCGAGGATCATCGGGTCGAGAAAGTCCGGTCCGCACTTGAAGACCCGCACCTTGCGCCCCTGGTTGCGATGCAGGCGGGCGAGCGCGGCGGTCACGGTGGTCTTGCCCTGGCCGGAAGCCGGCGCGGCAATCAGTACCGCGGGGCAATGACGGGCATCCCTCACAGTTCGACGCCCTTCTGAGCCTTGATCCCGGCCTGGAAGGCGTGCTTGACCATGCCCATCTCGGTGACGGTGTCGGCCAGTTCGATCATCTGCGGCTGGGCGCCGCGACCAGTCACCACCACATGCTGCATGGGCGGGCGGGCCTGAAGATCGCCGAGCACCTGGTCCAGGTCGAGATAACCGTGCTTGAGGGCAATGTTCAGCTCATCGAGCACCACCAGGCCGATTCCCGGGTCACGCAGCAGCTCCCGGGAAACCGCCCAGGCCGCTTCGGCCGCGGCGATGTCGCGCTGGCGGTCCTGGGTTTCCCAGGTGAAGCCTTCGCCCATCACATGGAAACGCACCTGCTCCGGGAAACGCCGGAAAAACAGCTCCTCGCCCGTGCTGTTGCGGCCCTTGATGAACTGCACCACGCCACATTGCATACCGTGGCCCATGGCCCGCGCGAGCATGCCGAAGGCCGAGCTGCTCTTGCCCTTGCCGTTGCCGGTCAGCACCAGCAACAGCCCGCACTCGTTCGGCGAATTGGCGATGCGTTCGTCGATCACGGCTTTTTTGCGTTGCATGCGCGCCAGATGGCGTTCGTCACGATCGGGGGACTCAGTCATGGGGCAGCTCTCCGTTGGGGCTGGATAACGGGGGGCAGGCATAGGAATAGACGGCGCAAGCCTGGCATCGCCCACCGTGATGCCGTTGGATGGATCAGGCCGGTCTCCGGGCTTGTGAGTGGCGTGGATGCCCAACTGCGCGCCTTCCCATGTCGACCATCGACACAGTGGCATCGAGCGCAGTCTTGACTCATTTACCGTTGCGGGGGCAGCGCCGGAATCGTCATGTGCGCCTATCGGCACGGGGACTCACCGGCTTCCCTGTTTCACTCTGTCGACCCACGGCCACAGAGCACCTGAAACAAGTCGCGAAGGTTAGAGGGTTGGGGGTGGAGCGTCAATGAAAGCCAGGGCCTGGCGAATCGGCGAATGACTGCAGATGGCAAACGCGACGCGAATCTTGTGCCACACTCAAGGCAGTGATATCAAATAGCCATATTCGCTTCAAAAAACTCCAAAATCTCAACAATAATAGGAAAAGTCCGATGCAAGGCATGATCATCAGCAATCCGAAACTGGAATTCCTGCGCCCTGCCCTGGAACGCTGGTTCGATTGCATCGACCGCTACAACTCCGTACGTGGCGATAACGAAAGCCCGTACTGGTTCGACGAAAAAGCCAACCTGGGACTGCTCTCCTCCGCGGCCTGGATGGCGGAAATGGTCACGCTGGAACATACCCCGAGCAAAAAGCAGCTCGAAGAAGGCAACCGCAACGGGCGCACCGACCTCTACATCGCCACTCAGGAAGAGCGCGTCTATATCCAGGCCACCCAGCGCTGGCCCCGAGTCAACAGCCTGCACCTGACCCAACCGTTGCTGGATGCCGCCAGCGATGCGAAAAAAGCCAGCTACCCCAGCGACCTGAGGCTCGGCTGCCTGTTCGTCACGCCGCAGAAGACCCAGCACAGCGCCACCCCGGAAGAACTGCAGGACATGGTCGACGATCTGCAAAAGGAACACTGCTGCGCCGTGGCCTGGTACTTCCCCTACGCCTATCGCAAATTGCGCAACGACACCGGCAACTACCACCCGGGCATTGCCGTACTGTTCAAGGAAGCTCACTGACACGGTTGAACCATCACCGGCCTGTGCTTCTCTATGACTACACCGACATCGTGCATTCATAGGGAAGTCAGCATGTTCAAGTTACGCTACGCCATTCTCATCACCGCCGCCGCAGGCCTCGCCGCCTGCGGCGAAAGCTCCAGCCTCCAAGTCTCCGATGGCACCGGGCCCTCGCCGAAACTGCCCGAGCCGAACAAGACCCTGATCCCGACCGTGAACATCGCCCCGGCGATCGGCTGGCCGCAAGGCGCCAAGCCGGTGGCCGCCGCCGGCACCCAGGTGGCGGCCTTCGCCGAGGGCCTGGACCATCCGCGCTGGCTGTATGTGCTGCCCAACGGCGACGTGCTGGTCGCCGAGACCAACGCTCCGCCCAAGCCCGATGACAGCAAGGGCATCCGCGGCTGGGTGATGGGCAAGGTCATGGGCCGCGCCGGGGCCGGCGTACCCAGCCCGAACCGCATCACCCTGCTGCGCGACAAGGACCATGACGGCGTGGCGGAAACCCGCACGGTGTTCCTGGACAACCTCAACTCCCCATTCGGCATGGCGCTCGTGGGCAACGACCTGTACGTCGCCGACACCGATCGGCTGCTGCGCTTCCCTTATCAGGAGGGGGATACCCGGATCAGCGCCCAACCGACCAAAGTGGTGGACCTGCCCGGCGGCACGCTGAACCATCACTGGACCAAAAACGTGATTGCCAGCCAGGACGGCAGCAAGCTGTACGTCACCGTCGGCTCCAACAGCAACGTCGGCGAGAACGGGCTGGACCAGGAAGAAGGCCGCGCGGCGATCTGGGAAGTCGATCGGGCCACCGGCCAGCAGCGGATTTTCGCCTCCGGTCTGCGCAACCCCAACGGCATGGCCTGGGAACCGCAAAGCGGGCAGCTATGGACCGCAGTCAACGAGCGCGACGAAATCGGCAGCGACCTGGTGCCGGACTACATCACTTCGGTCAAGGACGGCGCCTTCTATGGCTGGCCCTTCAGCTATTACGGCCAGCATGTGGACGTGCGCGTCACACCGCAGAATCCGGAACTGGTGGCCAAGGCCATCGCCCCGGACTACGCCGTCGGTCCGCATACCGCGTCCCTGGGCCTGGCATTCGCCGAAGGCAGCAAGCTGCCGGCGCCTTTCACCCAGGGTGCGTTCATCGGTCAGCACGGCTCCTGGAATCGCAAGCCCCACAGCGGCTACAAGGTGATTTTCGTGCCCTTCGCCAATGGCAAGCCGACAGGTCAACCCGTGGACGTGCTGACAGGCTTTCTGAGCGCGGACGAAAAAGCCATGGGCCGTCCGGTCGGCGTCGTGATCGACAAGCAAGGGGATCTGCTGGTGGCCGACGACGTCGGCAACAAGGTCTGGCGCGTGTCGGCGGCGGACAAACCGCAGGCTCAGTAAGGAAAGCGTCGTCGAGGTTGAGGTGACGCGCAGTCATCGCAACCTCGACGCGAGGGGGAAGCTAAGGGTTGTGCGCCAGATGCTCTGGCTGCAGCACGCGCTTGGCGCTCAGGTAGGCTTTTTGCCAATAGGCCTTGGACAGGCTGTCCAGCTTCACCGTGCCGCCAGTGGCCGGCGCATGCACGAAGCGGCCCTCGCCGACATAAATGCCGGCATGGCTGACCTGGGAGCCGCCATTGGTGGCAAAAAAAATCAGGTCGCCGGTCTGCAAAGCGTTCTTGCCCACATCCGGTGCTCGCATGCCAATCATTTCGCGCGTGGAGCGAGGCAGCGAGATACCGGCCGCATCGCGGTAGACATAACCGATCAGGCCGCTGCAATCGAATCCGGAATCCGGCGTGTTGCCGCCCCAGCGATAAGGCGTACCCACTAGCCCCAGGGCGCGAAACAGTACGTCTTCGGCAGCTGGCGAGAAGGTGGCCTGGGGGGTATTGAAAACGGGAGCACGTACCACGGGCGCGGGAGGCGGGGTACGACTGGCGCACGCGCTGAGCAGCGCGGCGAGAGCGATCAATGCAAGGCGGGCCGACGTCGACATATGCAGAACAATCCTGATCTGGATGCGGCTTTCTCTGCCGTGAGGCCGAAAACAAAACCGCGTAAGCAGGGCTTACGCGGTTAGTTTTCAACAATAGATCAGAATTCTAGCGTCTACGCGCCAAACTTCAAGTAAGACTTTAAGTTTGCCTTACAAAAAGTCCGCTTATTTACGCGCGGTGACCACAGTCGGGGCCATCGCAAGGGCGCGCTTGGCTTCGATGAAGGTCTTGCTCCAGTAGCTGTCACCCAGGCTGTCTACCCGGACACCACCACTACGGCGGCTGCTGGAATGGATGAACTGGTCGTCGCCCAGGTAGATGCCAGCGTGGCTGACACGACCGCGGCGGCCATTGGTGGCGAAGAACAGCAGATCGCCGGGTTGCAGCTTGTTACGCGCAACCAGCGGGGCGTCAACGTTGATCATTTCGCGAGTGGAGCGCGGCAGGTTCATGCCCGCTTCTTCACGGAACAGGTAGCCGATGAAACCACTGCAATCGAAGCCGGCTTCGGAGGTGCCGCCGAAACGGTAACGGGTACCGATCAGGGACATGCCGCGCTCGAGGATGCTGTCGGCCAGTACCGGCAACTGGTAAGGCTTGCTGTCGGCGAACTCGGCGAGTTCTTTTTCGGTTGCCAGTTCTTCCTGGTAAATAGCGGAAGAGCGGGCTTTTGAAGAGTTCTGGACCTGCTGCTGAGGTTCCTGCTGGCTCACCGGAGAGTGGGTGGCGCAACCAAACAACAGGGTAACGAGTGCAAGAGGCACGAGGGGTGCGAAGCGCTTCAGCATGGGCACGACCGTGGCTAAAAGTTATAAAGAAGCCGCGACTATGCCTTCTATCGCTCTCATTTGCAAATTCAATCGATTAATTTGTGACTTATCGGTTTCCTGTTTACATCTAAGGCCTTAAGCCCATTTTAAACGCACACGCCTCTGGAACCGCTTCCGGATGCGGGTTTTCTGGCGCCTGGAATATGCCGAAAAGCCCCTGCGAGCCGCTGTTTTACCAGCCCAGGGTTTCTTTCAGGAAGGGAATGGTGAGCTTGCGCTGGGCTTGCAGGGAGGCCTGATCGAGACGCTCCAGCAACTCGAACAACGCGCTCATGCTGCGAGTGCCGCGGGTCAGGATGAAATGCCCGACCTCATCGGTCAGGTGCAGCCCACGACGGGAAGCGCGCAGCTGCAATGCGCGCAGTTTGTCTTCGTCGGAGAGTGGACGCATCTGGAAGATCAGCGCCAGGGTCAGGCGCGACTTGAGGTCCGCCAGCTTCACCGGCAATTCCCGCGGAGAAGTCGAAGCCGCGATCAGCAGGCGCCGACCGCTGTCACGCAGGCGGTTGAACAGATGGAACAGCGCCTCTTCCCAGTCAGCCTTGCCCGCCACCGCCTGCAGGTCGTCGAGGCAGACCAGTTCGTACTGCTCAAGGTTGTCGAGGATTTCGATACCGCGATCCAGCAACTCCGCCAGGGGCAGGTAGACCGCCGGCTCTCCCAACTGCTCGAACCGCAGGCAAGCAGCCTGCAGCAAGTGCGTGCGCCCTACCCCATCCTTGCCCCAGAGATAGATCAGGCTTTCGGTCCAGCCGGCGTCGGCTTCGCAAAGCCGCTCGACATAGCCGAGTGCAGCGGCATTGGCGCCTGGGTAGTAGTTGATGAAGGTGGCGTCATCACGCAGACGCACACCTAGGGGCAGCTGAATCGGTTTCATGCTGACTGAACAGTTCCAAACGAACCGTTAGTGGCCTCTGTGTAAAGTTTGCAAAGTTTATACCCGTGACGCCGGGCGCACAATGCAGCAGACCACAAGCAAAATCAAAGGTTTGCGTTAGCCTGGGGAAATCTCGAGGGTTTCTTTGACGCAGGTTGTGACAGCCACAAGAACCTCCGGAGCCACTCGCCCGCCAGGCGAGCGCCCCGAAGGCACAGGGACCGGGTGACTACTGCCCGGCCCCGTCCGCTCCGCTATAGATGTCGGAGTCCTTATACAAGTCGTGCACGTGGCGCACCAGCACCATGATCACCGCCGCCACCGGCAACGCCAGCAGAACGCCGGTGAAGCCGAACAGCTCGCCCCCCGCGAGAATCGCGAAGATCACCGCCACTGGGTGCAGGCCGATCCGGTCCCCCACCAGCAGCGGGGTCAGCACCATGCCTTCAAGCGCCTGGCCGACCATGAAGACCGCCACGATGCCAATCATCGGGTACAGGTCGCCGCCGAACTGGAACAACCCGGCAATCAGCGCCGCACCGATACCGGTGATGAAGCCCATGTACGGCACGATCGCCGCCAGGCCGGCAATCAGACCGATCAACAGCCCCAGCTCCAGCCCGACCAGCATCAGGCCGGCGGCATAGATCCCGCCCAGCGCCACCATCACCAGCAACTGGCCACGCACGAATGCCCCCAACACCTCATGGCATTCCCCGGCCAGTTCCACCACGCGCGCCTCACGATCCCGGGGCAGCAGGCTGCGGATCTTCGCCATCATCAGGTCCCAGTCACGCAACAGGTAAAAGCTCACCACCGGGATCAGGACCAGGTTCGCCAGCCAGCCAATCAGCGCCAGGCTGGAAGCCGTCGCCTGGCTCAGGATCACCCCGACGATATCGGTGGTCTGCCCCATGTGCTCGCTGATCGCCGCCTTGACCTTGTCGAACTTCCAGAACCCGTCGGACAGGCCCAGCTTGGACTGCGCCCACGGCATCGCCGTGTGTTGCAGCCAGTCGAGCATCTGCGGCGCCAGCTCGTACAGGCGCAGCAATTGCTTAGCAAGCATCGGCACCAGTATCAGCAGCAACGCCATGACAATCAGGGTAAACAGGGCGAATACCGCCACCACTCCCCAGGTCCGCGAGAGCCCGAGTTTTTCCAGGCGATCCACCAGCGGATCGAACAGGTAGGCCAGCAACAAGGCCACCAGGAAGGGGGTCAGGATCGAGTGCAACAGGTAAATGAACCCTGCCACCAGGACCAACCCGCCCAACCAGACCCAACGACGCGTATCAGCCATGAACCACTCCATTGCTTCTATATAAGGAAAGAAAATCTACCAGCGAAAACGCAACTGCGCGGCCGGCGCGGGAGCAGCCACAGGCGCAGGCAACGAGCCTTCGACACTCGCCGGCTGGCGGGGTGCCACATCCGCAGGCACTTCCTGCAGATGAGCCAGGCTCAACTGCGCGCGCAACTGCTCGGCGCTGCCGCTGACCCGGTAGACCGAGCGATCGCCATCGACGCTCTGCAAGCGCCCGCCGAAAGGCTCGAGCAAATGCCCGAGCGCCGCGTAACGCTCCAGGTTCATGCCCTGCACCTCCAGCAATTGCTCGCTGGAAGTGCCGGGCTTGGCCACAAAGCGTGGCGCCAGGCGCTGACTGACCGCCAGCAGCACCGCGTCGGCCAAAGCCGGCACATCGGCGCCCTGGACGCTGCCCTGCTCCTTCTGATCACCCAGCCACAGGCGCCATTTGGCCTGCCACTGGCCTCCCTCTTCACTGGCATGCACCGCCAGCAGGGCATCGGTTCCATAGCGTTCCGAAGCGGCCTGCAGGGGCGCCGGATCGGAACCTTCGAGATTCGGCGCCGTGGCGACAATCTGCTCGCTCAAGTCGGCGAGCGGCAATCGCAGCGGCAAACCACGATGCTGCGCCGCACGCCGCAAGGGCGCGGCACTGGCCTGGCCATCGCCGACCAGGCTGGAGCCTTCGGCGGAATCGGTCAGCCACCAGCCGAGGATCGACGGCCGATTGCTGCCCCACAGGGACAAGCCGGCCTGGCGCAATGCCCGATCAGTGCTAACCGGATCGAAATCGACCTGCAGGCTTTCCGGTGGGCCGGCGTCATAGCCGTACTGGCTGATGATCTGCTGCGGATCCTTGCGGATGGCCGCCAGCCCGGGATTCTGCAACGCCTTGCTATCGCCAGTCAGGCGCAGCACCAGGGTTTCCAGGGCGCGCTGAGTGGCCTGGTCGCGCTCGCCGGGAGACTGGCTGCCCACCGGTTCGCGAACTTGATACAGGCCATTGAGGGTTTCGGCATGACTCGCCAGGCTGATCAGTGACAAACAGCCCACAAAAAGAAATTTACACAAACGCATGGAGGATTCCCGACGGCAAAAAGCGGCTGGAACAGACCGCGTGAACTGGGTTGAGCAAGGCTGTGACCACGAAGCCCAGGCAAACATTCACCCGATCGCTGGAAGTTTTCGGGCTGTCATGACGACAGCCGGTACAAGGCTATACCTTATACAACCCGCAGCGGCACGATAGACGCGCGCAATCGCGGATTTTTTTTAAGCGGATGTGCCCTGCCCGTCGGCCCGAGGATGGCCGCTACACCTCAAGCCTGATAAAATCGCGCGCCTTCGCAGACCGGCAACAGCCGGGGTCGCTGAAAAGGTCGCGCGGCAGTGCCGCCCTGACGCTTTCAATGGCCTCCCTGGACTCGGTCGATACCCCTGAATCCCCCCTAAAGGCCTGGATCATGAGCAAGCAACCCTCCCTGAGCTACAAAGACGCCGGTGTAGACATCGACGCCGGTGAAGCATTGGTCGAACGCATCAAGAGCGTCGCCAAGCGCACCGCGCGCCCGGAAGTCATGGGCGGCCTGGGCGGTTTCGGCGCCCTCTGCGAAATCCCGGCCGGCTACAAGCAGCCGGTGCTGGTCTCCGGCACCGACGGCGTGGGCACCAAGCTGCGCCTGGCGCTGAACCTGAACAAGCACGACAGCATCGGCCAGGATCTGGTCGCCATGTGCGTGAACGACCTGGTGGTCTGCGGTGCCGAGCCGCTGTTCTTCCTCGACTACTACGCCACCGGCAAGCTGAACGTCGACGTCGCCGCCACCGTGGTCACCGGCATCGGTGCCGGCTGCGAACTGGCTGGCTGCTCCCTGGTTGGCGGTGAAACCGCTGAAATGCCAGGCATGTACGAAGGCGAAGACTACGACCTGGCCGGCTTCTGCGTCGGCGTGGTGGAAAAGGCCGAGATCATCGACGGCTCCAAGGTTGCCACCGGCGACGCGCTGCTCGCCCTGCCCTCCTCCGGCCCGCACTCCAACGGCTACTCGCTGATCCGCAAGATCATCGAAGTCTCCGGCGCCGACATCGAAACCGTGCAGCTCGACGGCAAGCCGCTGACCGAACTGCTGATGGCCCCGACCCGCATCTACGTCAAGCCACTGCTCAAGCTGATCAAGGACACCGGCGCGGTCAAGGCCATGGCCCACATCACCGGCGGCGGTCTGCTGGACAACATCCCGCGCGTCCTGCCAAAAGGTGCCCAGGCCGTGGTCGACGTAGCCAGCTGGCAGCGTCCGGCGGTGTTCGACTGGCTGCAAGAGAAAGGCAACGTCGACGAACACGAAATGCACCGCGTGCTGAACTGCGGCGTGGGCATGGTGATCTGCGTGGCCCAGGAGCATGTCGAGACGGCCCTGAACGTCCTGCGCGAAGCTGGCGAGCAGCCTTGGATCATTGGTCAGATCGCTAGCGCCGCCGAAGGCGCTGCCCAGGTCGAGCTGAAAAACCTCAAGGCACATTGATGCAAGAGCCGATGCCAGCCACCTGTGATGTGGTGGTGCTGTTGTCCGGTACCGGCAGCAACTTGCAGGCCCTGATCGACAGCACCCGGGCCGCTGACAGCCCGGTGCGCATCCGCGCGGTGATTTCCAACCGCGCCGATGCCTACGGCCTGCAACGAGCCAGGGATGCGGGTATCGACACCCGCGCCCTCGACCACAAGGCATTCGAAGGCCGCGAGGCTTTCGATGCCGCCCTGGTCGAACTGATTGACACCTTCCAGCCCCAGCTTGTGGTGCTTGCCGGATTCATGCGCATTCTCAGCGCCGACTTCGTACGGCACTATCAGGGCCGCCTGCTGAATATCCATCCTTCGCTGCTACCCAAATACAAAGGGTTACACACTCACCAGCGAGCACTGGAGGCCGCAGACACCGAGCATGGCTGCAGCGTGCACTTCGTGACGGAGGAACTCGATGGCGGACCACTGGTCGTACAGGCAGTGATCCCGGTAGAGTTGCACGACTCGCCGCAAAGCCTGGCGCAGCGGGTCCATGTCCAGGAACACCGGATTTACCCGATGGCCGTACGCTGGTTTGCCGAAGGTCGACTCACACTCGGCGACGAGGGTGCTTTACTGGATGGTCAATTACTGCCTGCCAGCGGCCACTTGATTCGTAATTAGGAGATTTTATGCGTCGCGCCCTGCTCTTCGCTTGTGCTCTGCTTGCCCTGCCCTTCGCGCAGGCGGCAGACCTTCAACCCTTCTCCGCCAGCTATACCGCCGACTGGAAACAGCTGCCAATGAGCGGTACAGCCGAACGTAGCCTGGAAAAAGGCGCCAATGGCACCTGGAAGCTGAGCTTCAAGGCTTCCATGATGATTGCCAGCCTGACCGAAGAAAGCACCCTGACGTTCGACAAGGACACCCTGCTGCCGCAGTCCTATCACTTCGAGCGCGGCGGCCTGGGCAAAGCCAAGAAGGCCGACCTGGACTTCGACTGGAACGCCAAGATGGTCACCGGCACCGATCGCGGTGACGCGGTCAAGATCCCGCTCAATCGCGGCATGGTCGACAAGTCCACCTATCAGCTCGCCCTGCAGCACGATGTCGCCGCCGGCAAGAAGAGCATGAGTTATCAGGTGGTCGACGACGGCGAGGTCGATACCTATGACTTCCGCGTCCTGGGCTCGGAAAAAGTCGACACCAAGGCTGGCCAGATCGATGCGATCAAGGTCGAGCGCGTGCGCGACCCGACGCAAAGCAAGCGCATCACCGTCATGTGGTTCGCCAAGGACTGGGATTACCTGCTGGTCCGCCTGCAACAGGTCGAGACCGACGGCAAGGAATACAACATCATGCTCCTGAACGGCACCGTCAACGGCAAGCCGGTCAAGGGCAGCTAAGCCGCCCGAGCATGAAAAAGCCCCGCCGATGCGGGGCTTTTTTTCGCCTGTCGGTTTTGCCCGAGCGCTCTGGCGCAACCTTTTCAGCAACAGGAACAGCCCGCCCAAGATGAAACTTTTGTCATGAAAGCCCAGGCCGTGCGACCGGATGTCGCAGTTTACGTGGCCTGCGGGATTGTTTCCGGAGCTGCAAAAGATTGTTGCACCTTCCGGCAATTTACTTAGCCAGCTAACAAAATATATAACGAAGTCCTGCACACGCCTTGCTGCAGAATCAACAGAGATTGGAGCTAGCAGATGACTGTAAAAGTAACTGAACGCGACGATTCACATATGTCCCATGAAGGCGTAGCCGCAGGTGTACGGATCTGGGACGTGCATCAACAAGACATGCTGGTGGGCATGTTCCATTCCGAGAGCGATGCCCATAATTACAAGGCCGAACTGGAGAAGCTGGAGCAGAAGCGCTTTACCCAAGACTCCTGACTTCCCGCCGACTGCCACGGCTGTCGCCACGCATCGGCAGCCGCCGCAGAAACAACAAACCCCGCCTTGAGCGGGGTTTGTTGTTTCTGCCGGTTTACCACATCAGATCGTCGGGGATCTGGTAGGCCGCGTACGGATCGTCCTCGTCCGGCGCCTCGGTCGGCGTGTTGAGTTGCACGATACGCCGCGGATCGCGCTCCTGGATCTTCAGCGCCGCTTCCCTCGGGATCACCTCATAACCGCCGGCATGGTGCACGATGGCCAGCGAGCCGCTGCTCAGCTTGTTGCGCATCAGGGTGTTCACCGACAGGCGCTTGACCTTCTTGTCGTCGACGAAGTTGTAGTAGTCCTCGGTGGTCAGCTTCGGCAGGCGCGACACTTCGATCAACTGCTTGATCTGTGCGGCACGCGCTTTCTGCTCGACCTTTTCCTGCTGCTGGCGGTTAAGCTCCTGGTCACGCTTGACCTTCTCGGCCTGCGCTTCCTGGGCCAGGCGTGCCTGGGTATCGTCCGCCTCGACCTGGCCTTTGTGGACCAGGCGTTGCTGCTTCTGTTTCTCTTTGCTGACCTGCTTGGCCTGCTTTTGGTTGACCAGCCCTGCTTTGAGCAACTGGTCGCGAAGGGAAAGGCTCATTGGTGCTTACTCACTTAGGCAACAGCCTCAGCCGCAGCTGGGCAAATTCTTTTCCTGACGTTTGGCTTCGCCCCACAAGGCGTCCAACTCTTCGAGGGTGCAATCTTCCATGGGACGGCGGGTATCGCGCAATGCCTGCTCGATAAATCGGAAACGTCGCTCGAACTTGGCATTGGCGCCGCGCAAGCCGGTTTCCGGGTCGACCTTGAGGTGCCGGGCCAGGTTGACCACGGCGAACAGCAGATCGCCCACTTCGTCGGCGATCGCTGCCGGATCGTTCTCCGACATGGCCTCGAGCACCTCGTCGAGCTCCTCGCGGATCTTGTCCACCACCGGCAAGGCATCCGGCCAGTCGAAACCGACCTGGGCCGCGCGCTTTTGCAACTTGGCCGAACGCGACAGGGCCGGCAATGCCGTGGGCACATCGTCGAGCAAGGACAGCTGCAAAGGCTGCTCAGCCTTCTCGGCGCGCTCCTCGGCCTTGATCTGCTCCCAGCGCTGCTTGACCTGCTCTTCGTCCAGCCGCGGAGTATCCAGCGGCGCGTACAGGTCCCCGGTCGGGAAGACATGGGGGTGGCGACGGATCAGCTTGCGGGTGATGCTGTCGATCACGCCGGCGAATTCGAAACGCCCCTCCTCCCGTGCCAGCTGGCTGTAATACACCACCTGGAACAGCAGGTCGCCCAACTCGCCCTGCAAATGCTCGAAGTCGCCCCGCTCGATGGCATCGGCCACTTCGTAGGCTTCTTCCAGGGTGTGCGGAACGATGGTGGCGTAGGTCTGCTTGATATCCCAGGGGCAGCCGTACTGTGGATCGCGCAACCGCGCCATCAGGTGCAACAGGTCTTCAAGGCTGTACATCGGCAACTCTCATTAGCGCCTCTCCCTGTAGGAGCGAGCTTGCTCGCGATAGCGATGGCGGCCATCGCGAGCACGCTCGCTCCTACAGTATCGGGGCCATCTTCAAGGGGTACGGTTACGACGGGTCTCGATGATGTTCGGCAACTGGGAAATCCGTCCCAGCAACCGCCCCAGCGCGTCCAGCCCCGGAATCTCGATGGTCAGGGACATCAGCGCGGTGTTGTCCTCCTTGTTCGAGCGGGTGTTGACCGCCAGCACGTTGATCCGCTCGTTGAGCAATACCTGGGACACGTCACGCAGCAGGCCGGAACGGTCGTAGGCGCGAATAATGATGTCCACCGGGTAGGTCTGCACCGGCACCGGGCCCCAGCTGACCTGGATGATCCGCTCCGGCTCGCGACCAGCCAGTTGCAGCACCGAGGCGCAATCCTGGCGGTGAATGCTCACCCCGCGACCCTGGGTGATGTAGCCGACGATCGCGTCCCCCGGCAGCGGCTGGCAGCAGCCGGCCATCTGGGTCAGCAGGTTGCCGACGCCCTGGATCTGGATGTCGCCACGCTTGCCCGGCTTGTAGCCGGTGGCCTTGCGCGGAATCAGCTCCAGCTGTTCGTTGCCGCGCTCCGGCTCCACCAGTTGCTGGGCCAGGTTGACCAGTTGCGCCAGGCGCAGGTCGCCCGCGCCCAGGGCGGCGAACATGTCCTCGGCGGTCTTCATGTTGGCCTTGTCGGCCAGCTTCTCGAAATCCACCTGCGGCAGGTCGAGGCGATTGAGTTCGCGCTCGAGCAGGGTCTTGCCCGCGGCCACGTTCTGGTCCCGCGCCTGCAGCTTGAACCAGTGGACGATCTTCGCCCGCGCCCGCGAGGTGGTGACGTACCCCAGGTTCGGGTTCAGCCAGTCGCGGCTCGGCGTGCCGTGCTTGCTGGTGATGATCTCCACCTGCTCGCCGGTCTGCAGGCTGTAGTTGAGCGGCACGATGCGCCCGTTGATCTTCGCGCCGCGGCAGTTGTGACCGATCTCGGTATGCACGCGGTAGGCGAAGTCCAGCGGCGTCGCGCCCTTCGGCAAGTCGATGGCGTGGCCGTCGGGGGTGAAGATGTACACCCGGTCCGGCTCGATATCCACCCGCAGCTGCTCGGCCAGGCCGCCGATATCCCCCAGCTCCTCATGCCACTCGAGCACCTGGCGCAACCAGGAGATTTTCTCTTCGTAGTGGTTGGAGCCGGACTTGACGTCGGTGCCCTTGTAGCGCCAGTGCGCACAGACCCCCAGCTCGGCCTCTTCGTGCATCGAGTGGGTACGGATCTGCACTTCCAGCACCTTGCCTTCCGGACCGATGACCGCCGTGTGCAACGAGCGGTAACCGTTCTCCTTGGGGTTGGCGATGTAGTCGTCGAACTCTTTCGGGATGTGCCGCCACAACGTGTGGACAATGCCCAGCGCGGTATAGCAGTCGCGCATTTCCGGGACCAGCACACGTACGGCGCGCACGTCGTAGATCTGGCTGAATTCCAGGCCCTTGCGCTGCATTTTGCGCCAGATCGAATAGATGTGCTTGGCCCGGCCGCTGATGTCGGCATCGACTCCGGTGGCCTGCAATTCGCTCTGCAACTGGTTCATCACATCGCTGATGAAGCGCTCGCGATCCAGGCGCCGCTCATGCAGCAACTTGGCGATCTGCTTGTACTGCTCGGGCTCCAGGTAGCGGAAGGACAGGTCCTCCAGCTCCCACTTGATATGGCCGATACCGAGGCGGTGAGCCAGCGGTGCATAGATGTCGAAGACTTCCCGGGCGACCCGGTTGCGCTTCTCGTCGTCGGCGTTTTTTACCGCGCGGATCGCGCAGGTCCGCTCGGCCAGCTTGATCAGTGCCACGCGCACGTCGTCGACCATGGCCACCAGCATCTTGCGCAGGTTTTCCACCTGGGCCTGGGTGCCGAGCACGAGGGATTGACGGGGGCTGAGGCTGGCGCTGATAGCAGCCATGCGCAGCACGCCGTCGATCAGCTTGGCCACCACCGGGCCGAAGCGCTGGCTCACGGCCGGCAGCGGAATCTGGCCTTCGCGGACGCCGCGATAAAGCACCGCGGCCACCAGCGAATCCTGGTCCAGCTTGAGGTCGGCGAGGATCTCCGCGATCTCCAGGCCGGTGCTGAAACTGGACATGTCTTCGCCGCTGAGATTCTTCGACGCGATATGTTGTAGCTCTGCCTCACGAGCGTACTCGCAGGCTTCTTTCAAGGCTTCACGGTCCAGTGCCATATCGACGCTGACCGCATGATCGAGCCATGCCTCGAGATTGATACTGCCGTCGGTGTTGATCGGCTGGTGCGCTCTCACCTGTACCATCTTGCTTTACCTTCCCTACGACGCACATTCAATGCGTCAAATCGCTGACCTTCACTGCCAGTATTTCCTCGCTGGGCCGGCGAGTGCTGCCTGACGGGCCAACGGATTAGACGAGCCATCCTAGCTCGCTTCAAATAACGCCATGGCCTCGACATGCGCCGTCTGAGGAAACATATCGAGGATCCCGGCACGTTTTAAACGATAGCCCTGCCTGATCAGTTCGACGGTGTCCCGCGCCAGCGTGGCCGGGTTGCACGACACATAGACCAGACGTTTCGCACCCAGGCTCGCCAGCGTGCGGACCACCTCGAAAGCACCGTCCCGAGGTGGGTCCAAGAGTACCGCAGAAAAGCCTTCGCGCGCCCATTCGGCATCGCTCAGGGGCTGCGATAAATCGGCCTGAAAAAACCGGGTGTTATGCAAATTATTGCTGGCGGCATTCTCCGCCGCGCGCGCGACCATGGTCGCCACCCCTTCGACCGCGACCACTTCACGCACGTTCTGCGCCAGCGGCAGGGCAAAGTTGCCCAGGCCGCAGAACAGGTCCAGCACGCGCTCCTCGGCCTGTGGCGCCAGCCACTCCAGGGCCTGGGCCACCATCGCCTCGTTGACCCCGGCGTTGACCTGCACGAAATCTCCCGGCCGGTAAGCCAGCTGCAGGTTCCACGTCTCCAGGCGATAGCCCAGGGCCTGCTGCGGATCCGCCGGTTGCGGCTCGCCCTCGCCGTGTAGCCACAGCTGGGCGTCATGGAAAGCGCAGAACGCCTGGAGAATCTCCAGGTCGGTGGTGGACAGCGGCGCCATGTGGCGCAGCAACACGGCAATCGCCGACCCGCTGAACAACTCCACATGCCCCAGCGCCTGCGGTTTGCTCAGGCGCCGCAGCATGGCCGGCAAGCGGCTCATGATCGGTTGCAAGGGCTGTACCAGCACCGGGCAGTCGTCGATGGCGACTATGTCCTGGCTGCCGGCGGCACGAAAACCCACTTCGAGTTCTTTCGCCTTGGCGTCCCAGCGCACCGCGACTCGCGCCCGGCGTCGATAGCCGAACTCCGGGCCGCTCAAGGGTGCTGCCCACTCCTGCGGCTCGACCCCAGCGACGCGCGGCAGTTGCTCGGCGAGCATGCGCTGTTTCAGGGCAAGCTGTTCGGCATGGGGCAGATGCTGCACGCTGCAGCCGCCGCAACGGCCCGCATGGGCGCAAGGTGCCGGACGCCGCAGATCGCTGGCGCTGAACACGCGCTCGGTACGGGCCTCCACCACCTTGCCGTGGGCGCCCAGCACCCGCGCCTCGACCTCTTCGCCCGCCAGCGCGCCAGCGACGAACCAGGTACCCCCTTCGACAAAGGCGATGCCGCGGCCGTCGTTGGCCAGGCGTTCGATGCTCAGGCGCTGTTTCTTGCCCACCGGTATCTGCACCGCCCGGCTACCGCCCGAAGGCTGGAAGCGCAGGCCTCTGACTGGCTTAGCCATCAGTTGGGCGCATCGAAGATGCCGGTCGACAGGTAACGGTCGCCACGGTCACAGACGATCGCGACGATCACTGCGTTCTCGACTTCGCGGGACAGACGCAACATCGCCGCCACCGCACCGCCCGAGGACACGCCGCAGAAGATGCCTTCCTCGCGCGCCAGGCGCCGGGTCACGTCCTCGGCTTCGCTTTGCGCCATGTCGACGATGCGATCGACGCGGCTGGCCTGGTAGATCTTTGGCAGGTATTCCTGCGGCCAGCGGCGAATGCCGGGAATGGCCGAACCTTCCATGGGTTGCAGGCCGACGATCTGCACGTTCGGGTTCTGCTCCTTGAGGTAGCGCGAGGTGCCCATGATGGTGCCGGTGGTGCCCATGGAACTGACGAAATGGGTGATGGTGCCCGCGGTCTGGCGCCAGATTTCCGGGCCGGTGCCGGTGTAATGCGCCTGCGGGTTATCGAGGTTGGCGAACTGGTCGAGCATCTTGCCACGGCCTTCGGCCTGCATCCGTTCGGCCAGGTCGCGCGCGCCTTCCATGCCCTCTTCCTGGCTGACCAGGATCAGCTCGGCGCCATAGGCGGTCATTGCCGCCTTGCGCTCGGCGCTGGAGCTGTCGGGCATGATCAGGATCATCTTGTAGCCCTTGATCGCCGCGGCCATGGCCAGGGCGATCCCGGTATTGCCCGAGGTCGCTTCGATCAGCGTATCGCCGGCATGAATCTGCCCACGCAACTCGGCCTGCGTGATCATCGACAGCGCCGGGCGGTCCTTGACCGAACCCGCCGGGTTATTGCCTTCGAGCTTGAGCAGCAGGGTGTTACTGGTGGCGCCAGGCAGGCGCTGCAAACGGACCAGCGGGGTGTTGCCGACGCAATCGGCGATGGTGGGGTACTGCTGAGTCATGGGCGTATTCGCAATCCAGGCCGCGGGGGCGCCTATCATACCGGCAAACGTTCGCAGGCCATATCACGCAAAGTGAGGGGCTTATGGCTTAACGCTATAAGGCGACGCCCCCTCTCAATCGCCGGCCGGCCCGCTTACCTCGGCAGCCCGCAACAGCATGTTCAGGCGCAGGCCACGCCCGGCATTCTCCGCCCACATACGCCCGCCCTGACGCTGCACGGCGTTGCGCGCGATGCTCAACCCCAGGCCGAAACCACCGTCGCCGGGGCGCGAGCCATCGAGGCGGGTGAAAGGGTCGAAGATCCGCTGCAAGTCCGCATCGGCCACGCCCGGCCCTTCGTCCTCCAGCCACAGCAGCCAGTACTCGCCCTGGCGCTGGCCGTCCAGCACCACCCGGCCGCCCACCGGCGAATGGCGGATGGCATTGCGCAGGAGGTTTTCCAGCGCCTGGGCCAGGGTATTGAGGTTGCCCCTGACCCAGCACGAGGCATCCAGCGCGCACTGCAACCGGGCAACGGGCCAGGCGCTTTCGAAGCAGGCGTTTTCCGTGAGCATTTCCCACAAGGCCTGGACCTGGATGTCCTCTTCGGCCAACGGCGCCCGTTCCGTGTCGAGCCAGGCCAGTTGCAAGGTGTCGTCGACCAGCCGTTGCATGCCGTCCACTTCCCGCGCCAGGCGTTCGCGCAGGGCCGGCAAGCTCTGCTCGCCATCGCAGGCCACCCGCAAGCGGCTCAAGGGCGTGCGCAACTCATGGGAAAGATCGCGCAGCAATTGCTGCTGCAAGGCCACGGTGCCCTGCAGGCGCTCGGACATCTGGTCGAAGGCCCGGCCCAGTTCGCCCAGTTCGTCCTGGCGACTGGTGGTCTGGCTCGACAGCCGCGTGCTCAATTGATCGGCGCGCCAGGCGTTGGCCTGCTCGCGCAACTGGTTCAGCGGCACCACCAGCAGTCGATACAGCCCGACGCACAGCAGCAGGGTGAACAGCCCCGGAATCACGCCGTTGGTCAGCATGCGCCAGAACACCCGGTAACGCCCCGGCATGAAACGCTGGGGCAATTCGATCACCAGGCTGCCGGCCGAAGGGTCGCCGGGAAACGGGATTTTCAACCAGGGCAGGCCGCGGGTATGCCGGCTGACCGGCCAGTCCAGGCCGCGCAGGAACGTCAGGCGCTGGCTCTCGGCCTCGCTTAGCGGATAGCTGCTCAGCGATTGCAGGTCGCGCCCGATGACCCCGACCCAATGCTGCTCGCGCCCGGCCATCGCCTGCAGCCAGGCATCGACCCCGGCGCTCTGCCCCTGGTTCCAGGCCTGCTCGGCTTCGGCGGCGTAGCCGGTCAGGGTGCCGCGGGCCTCATCGGACAGGAACAGGTTCTTCTGTTCCATGTAGCGGCCCCAGGACCAGCTCAGCCAGATCATCAGCAAACAGAAGGCGACCAACAGACAGGCCAGTTTCCAGAACAGCGAATGGCGCCCGGGCAGTTCAGGCCATCTCATCGACGGCACTCAACACATACCCCTTGCCCCAGACCGTGCGTATTTCCCGCGCGACATAACCGACGGCCTTGAGCTTGCGGCGGATCTGGCTGATGTGCATGTCCAGGCTGCGATCGTGCGGGGCGTAGCCGCGCTGCAGCACATGCTGATAAAGGAAGGGTTTGCTCAGGACCTCGTCGCCATTGCGGTTGAGCGTCTCCAGCAAACGATATTCGCTGCGGGTCAACCCGGCCCATTGCTGGCGGTAATGGACGTCGCACAGCTCGTCGTCGAAGCGCAGGCCCTGGGTTTCCTGGCGGAGCGGCACCGCGGCCGGCCGGCGGTCCAGCGCCACCCGCCGCAGGATGGCCTCGATGCGTACCCGCAGCTCGGCCATGCTGAAGGGCTTGGGCAGATAGTCGTCGGCGCCCAGGCGAAAGCCGCTGATGCGATCGGCCTCGGCCCCCAGCGCCGACATCAGCAGCACCGGCGTGGAGTGGCTCTGGCGCAAGTGCGTGAGCACCGACAGGCCGTCCATGCCCGGCAACAGGATATCCATCAGCACCACGTCGAAAGATTGCCGGCGCACGATCTCCAGGCCTTCCTGGCCGTTCTGGCACCAGGTGACCGCAAAACCGCTGCGCCCCAGTTGTTCGTGCACATAGGCGCCGAGCACCGGATCGTCTTCGATGCTCAGGATCCGGGGCTGGTCGATAGATACGGGATTCATTGGCTTCTGCAAGCGATTCTCAGTTGAGCGATTATTCAAGATTGGCCGCGCCCGGGCAACCGACGCCGGTCAACAAAATGTTCGAGGGCGCCAGTACCGGTTCGGCGATCGATTTGCCGAGATTGCCGCTCGGCAAATGGCTACACTGCGCAGGTGTTGCGCACCGGATGTGCGCAAGGTTCATTCAAAACAGCGTGGTAGCAGGAGAGTTGCGTGCTTAAGAAACTGGGGATCAAAGGCCGCGTGCTGTTGCTGACCTTGCTGCCAACCAGCCTGATGGCGTTGGTGCTGGGCGGCTATTTCACCTGGATGCAGCAATCGGACCTGCAAACCCAGCTTCTGCAACGCGGCGAGATGCTCGCCGAACAACTGGCGCCCCTGGTCGCGCCCGCCCTCGCCCACTCGAACACCGCCCTGCTGGAGCGCATCGCCACCCAGTCGCTGGAACAACAGGACGTACGCGCGGTGACCTTCCTCGCGCCCGACCGCACGCCGCTGGCCCATGCCGGCCCGACCATGCTCAATGCCGCGCCGACCGGCAACGGCAGCCAGATGCTGCAACGCACCGGCAGCGACGCCACCCGCTATTTGCTGCCGGTGTTCGGCCGCCATCGCAACCTGGCCGGCGATCTGATTCCCGACGAGTCCGACCGCCTGCTCGGCTGGGTCGAACTGGAACTGTCCCACAACAGCATGCTGCTACGCGGTTATCGCAGCCTGTTCGCCAGCCTGCTGCTGATCAGCGCCGGACTGATCGGCACCGGTCTCTTGGCCTTGCGCATGGGCCGCACCATCAACAACCCGCTGAACCAGATCAAGCAGGCCGTTACCCAGCTCAAGGACGGCAACCTGGAAACCCGCCTGCCGCCGCTGGGCAGCCAGGAACTGGACGAACTGGCCGCGGGCATCAACCGCATGGCCGGCACCCTGCAGAACGCCCAGGAAGAATTGCAGCACAGCATCGACCAGGCCACCGAGGACGTACGCCAGAACCTGGAAACCATCGAGATCCAGAACATCGAGCTGGACCTGGCGCGCAAGGAGGCCCTGGAGGCCAGCCGGATCAAGTCCGAATTCCTGGCCAACATGAGTCATGAAATCCGCACGCCGCTCAACGGCATCCTCGGCTTCACCCACTTGTTGCAGAAAAGCGAGCTGACTCCGCGCCAGCTGGATTACCTGGGCACCATCGAAAAATCCGCCGACAGCCTGCTGGGGATCATCAACGAAATCCTCGACTTCTCGAAAATCGAAGCCGGCAAGCTGGTGCTCGACAGCATTCCGTTCAACCTGCGCGACCTGTTGCAGGACACCCTGACCATCCTCGCCCCGGCGGCCCACGCCAAGCAGCTGGAACTGGTCAGCCTGGTGTACCGCGATACCCCGCTGTCGCTGGTGGGCGACCCGCTGCGGCTCAAGCAGATCCTCACCAACCTGGTGAGCAATGCGATCAAGTTCACCCGCGAGGGCACCATCGTCGCCCGCGCGATGCTCGAGGAAGAGCACGAAGACAGCGTGCAATTGCGCATCAGTATCCAGGACACCGGCATCGGGCTGTCGAACCAGGATGTGCGCGCCCTGTTCCAGGCGTTCAGCCAGGCCGACAACTCGCTGTCGCGCCAGCCCGGCGGCACCGGCCTGGGGCTGGTGATTTCCAAGCGCCTGATCGAACAGATGGGCGGCGAAATCGGTGTCGACAGCACCCCGGGCGAAGGTTCGGAGTTCTGGATCAGCCTGCGCCTGCCGAAAACCCGCGACGACGCCGAGGACCTGCCCGCCCCGCCGCTGCTCGGCCGGCGGGTCGCGGTCCTGGAGAACCATGAACTGGCACGCCAGGCCTTGCAGCACCAGCTCGAGGACTGCGGCCTGGAAGTCACGCCGTTCAATACCCTGGAAGCCCTGACCAACGGGGTCACCGGTGTGCACCAGACGGAACAGGCGATCGACCTGGCGGTCCTCGGCATCACCACCAACGACATGCCGCCGGAACGCCTCAACCAGCACATCTGGGACCTCGAACACCTGGGCTGCAAAGTGCTGGTGTTGTGCCCGACCACCGAACAGACGGTGTTCCACCTGTCGGTGCCCAACCCGCACAGCCAGTTGCAGGCCAAGCCGGCGTGCACGCGCAAACTGCGCCGGGCCCTGGCCGACCTGGTCAACCCCAAGGTAACGCGCAGCGAGCCGAGCGAACCGATCGCCAGCCGTCCGCCGCGGGTGCTCTGTGTCGATGACAACCCGGCCAACCTGCTGCTGGTGCAGACCCTGCTCGAAGACATGGGCGCCAAGGTGCTCGCAGTGGACAGCGGCTATGCCGCAGTCAAGGCTGTGCAGAACGAAGCGTTCGACCTGGTGATGATGGACGTGCAGATGCCCGGCATGGACGGTCGCCAGAGCACCGAGGCGATTCGCCAGTGGGAAAGCGAGCGCAACTGCACGCCATTGCCGGTGATCGCCCTCACCGCCCATGCCATGGCCAACGAAAAACGCGCGCTGCTGCAAAGCGGCATGGACGACTACCTGACCAAGCCCATCAGCGAGCGCCAACTGGCGCAGGTGGTACTGAAATGGACCGGCCTGGCCCTGCGCAACCAGGGCCCGGAACGCAGCGGCGAACCGTCCGGCAACGGCCTCGAGCTGCAGGTACTGGACCACGACGAAGGCTTGCGCCTGGCCGCCGGCAAGGCGGACCTGGCCGCCGACATGCTGGCGATGCTCCTGGCCTCGCTGGAGGCCGACCGGGAAGCGATCCGCACGGCGCGCGCGGCCAACGACCACACGGCGCTGATCGAACGGGTCCACCGTCTGCACGGCGCCACCCGCTACTGTGGCGTGCCGCAACTGCGCGCTGCCTGCCAGCGCGCCGAAACCCTGCTCAAGCAGGAAGACAGCAAGGCCTTCGCCGCCCTCGACGAGCTCGAACGGGCCATCAATCGCCTGGCCACGGAAGCCCGCATCAACGCCTGACTCAGGGCAACACCCCGGCTGCCCCGAAGGTGCAAGCTATGGGCAGCCTCCCACAAGGAAGACGCCATGCGCACGATTCTCTTCAGCAGCCAGAACCACGACCGCGACAGCTTCCTCGGCGCATCACTGCCGCCAGGTATCGAACTGCAATTCCAGGCCGCGCGACTGAGCCTGGACACCGCGCCGCTGGCGGAACACCACGAGGTGGTCTGCGCCTTTATCAACGACGACCTGAGCGCACCGGTGCTGGAGCAACTGGCGGCCGGCGGCACGCGCCTGATCGCGCTGCGCTCGGCCGGCTACAACCATGTCGACCTGGCCGCCGCCAAGCGCCTGGGCCTGGATGTGGTGCGGGTCCCGGCCTACTCGCCCCATGCCGTGGCCGAACACGCGGTGGCGCTGATCCTGGCGCTGAACCGCCGTCTGCACCGTGCCTACAACCGGACCCGCGAAGGCGACTTCAGCCTGCACGGCCTGACCGGTTTCGACCTGGTGGGGAAAACCGTCGGCATCGTCGGCACCGGGCAGATCGGCGCGACGTTCGCGCGGATCATGGCCGGCTTCGGCTGCCGATTGCTGGCCCACGCCCCCTTTCCCAACCCCGAGGTCGAGGCCCTGGGCGCACGTTACCTGAGCCTGCCGGAGCTGCTGGCCGAGGCGCAGATCATCAGCCTGCACTGCCCGCTGACGGCCGCCAGCAAACACCTGATCAACCGCCAGAGCCTGGCCCGGATGCAACCGGGGGCGATGCTGATCAACACGGGCCGCGGCGGCCTGGTGGACACCCCGGCGTTGATCGAAGCCTTGAAGAGCGGCCAGCTGGGCTACCTGGGGCTGGATGTCTATGAAGAGGAAGCCCAGCTGTTCTTCGAGGACCGTTCCGACCTGCCGCTGCAGGACGACGTGCTCGCGCGCCTGCTGACGTTCCCCAACGTGATCATCACCGCGCACCAGGCCTTCCTCACCCGCGAGGCCCTGGCGGCGATCGCCGAGACCACCTTGCACAACATCGCCGCCTGGGCCGGCGGCTCGCCATGCAACCGGGTGGACAGCTGAAGCGACGGACAGGCGGCACGCCCAGGTCATCTGCCTGCAACCTGAGGGATCGGGGCGCGTGCTAGCATACGCGCCAGATTTGGAGGACCCATGGTCGAACACGATTTCCGCTACAGCCTGATGAACCCGCAACACACCCTGATCGAATGCCGCGCCCTGGTGCCCGGCCGCTACCAGGTCACCGGCAACGGTGGTTCGATTCGCAACGACGACGTGCTGATCGTCACCCTCAAGGGCAGCAAGGACCTGTCGATGCGCCTGACGGTGGAAACCGTGCGCCATCTGATCAACCCGGCCGGCCAGTGGGTCGCCGTGGCCCGTGGCCCGGTATTCGGCGAACTGGCGATCCACCAGTGGCAGGTCAACTGCGACAGCTGCGCCAGCGAATTGAGTTTCGAGTTCGCGGTGGATGCCAAGCTCGGCAGCAAGGCGCAAAAACCGGCAGCCAGCGCACGAATCGCCGAGCTGGGCTGGATCAGCGAAGGGGAAAAACACCTGTGCCCGAAATGCCAGCGAGCCGCCCAATGAAACGCCTGGCCTTGAGCGCCGCTCTCGGCGCCGGCCTGCTGGGTTGCGCGGCGGAACCGGTGAAACTGCAACAAGACCGTAGCTACATTCTCGAGTGGATCGGCGAGCGTCCGCTGATCGACTACAGCCACCTGACCATCACCCTCGGTGAAGACGGTCGCGCCTACGGCAATGGCGGCTGCAACCACTGGTTCGCGCCCTACACCCTGGACGGCGACAAACTCAGCTTCGGCAAGGTCGGCAGCACCCGTAAGATGTGCGCGCCCGCCCTGATGGAGCAGGAGCGGCGCTTCCTGCAGGCGCTGGAGAATGTGCAGCGCTGGGACATCTCCCCGATCGAGCAAGTGCGCTTCTGGCCGGCCGAAGGCAAGCCGCTGCGCTGGTGGCTCGAGGAAGGTTGATCCGCGCCCCTGTCGCCGCTGCCGAGCGCAGCGAGGCCGCGATCGGCAACGCAGTTGCCGCAAACCACGTTCTGTCTGGATAAACGCGTCGGCTGGTCTGGCGCGATCGCGGGCAAGCCTCGCTCCTACAAGGGCGGTGTACTGTCAATGCCCCCGCAGGGCTTCGAGCTTCGCCATCACCCCCGCCGCGGTCTGCTCGCCCATCAGTTGCTCACGCACTTTGCCCTTGTCATCGATGATGTAGGTCACCGGCAGGCCTTCGCTGCGCGGCAGATCGAAAATCTCCGCCGGGTTCTGCGCCAGCACGGTGAACTTGATGCCCAGTTTTTCACTGGCGCTCTTGAGCTCCTCGCCCTGGACGTTATCGAAATTCACCCCCAGCACGCTCACCGGCTGGCCCTTGAGGCTTTCGGCCAGGGCATTGAGCTCGGGGATCTCGGTACGGCACGGCCCGCACCACTCAGCCCAGTAATTGAGGACCAGCCACTGCTTGTCCACACGTTCGGCGGCGACTTTCTGGCCATATTGATCGACCCCGTAATCGTTGCCGCAGCCGCTCAGCAACAAGGTGCCGATGATCGCCAATGCCGCTGCCAATTGCCTTGCCATGCCTAGATCCTTGTATTGAAAAACCTGTCAAACCCGCTTTCTCGTGCGACCCATCGCCTCGCGAGGTTCAGGACTGCCCGTCGCGCAGGTAGAATAGCCGCCACCTTACGCAAGATGCGACCCGCCCATGACCGATCTGACGCTTTATCACAATCCGCGCTGCTCGAAATCCCGCGGCGCGCTGGAACTGCTGGAAGCCCGCGGCCTGACCCCGACCGTGGTCCGCTACCTGGAGACCCCGCTCGATGCCACCCGGTTGCAAGCCTTGCTGGGCAAGCTCGGGATCAGTGCCCGCCAACTGCTGCGCACCGGCGAAGACGAGTACAAGACCCTGAACCTGGCCGACCCCGGCCTGAGCGAAGCGCAACTGATCGCCGCCATCGCCGCCCATCCGAAGCTCATGGAACGGCCGATTCTCGAAGCCGGCGACAAGGCCATCATCGGCCGGCCGCCGGAGAACGTGCTGGAGATCCTGCCTTGAGCACGCCGTACATCCTGGTTCTCTACTACAGCCGCAACGGCTCGACCAACGAGATGGCCCGGCAGATCGCCCGGGGCATCGAGCAAGGCGGCCTGGAAGCGCGCCTGCGCACCGTGCCGGCGATCTCCGCCGAGTGCGAAGCCGTGGCCCCGAGCATTCCCCAGGACGGCGCGCTGTATGCCAGCCTCGACGACCTCAAGCACTGCTCCGGCCTGGCCCTGGGCAGCCCGACCCGTTTCGGCAACATGGCCGCGCCCTTGAAGTACTTCCTCGACGGCACCAGCAACCTGTGGCTGACCGGCGCCCTGGTGGGCAAGCCGGCCGGGGTGTTCACCTCCACCGCCAGCCTGCATGGCGGCCAGGAAACCACCCTGCTGTCGATGATGCTGCCGCTGCTGCACCACGGCATGCTGATCACCGGCCTGCCTTACAGCGAATCGGCCCTGCTGGACACCCGTGGCGGCGGCACCCCTTATGGCGCCAGCCATCACGCCGGCGCCGACGGCAAGAGCCCGCTGAACGAGCATGAAATCGCGCTGTGCCGCGCCCTGGGTCTGCGCCTGGCCAAGACCGCCCTGCAACTGGAGAGCGGCCGTGGCTAGGAAGCCGAAGATCCTGCCGGCCATCGAATGGCTGGAGCCGCGCGTGCGCCTCGCCCGGGTGCTGAGCCTGGTGTGCTTTTTCGGCCTGGTCGGCCTGCTGTGCGGCTACTACCTGTTCGTTGCCGACCTGCATGGCGCCCGTCCCTGGGTGATCCTGCTGGTCGAACTGGTGCCGCTGCTGCTGATGGCGCCGGGCATGCTGATGGGCAGCGCCCGCGGGCACTCCTGGATGTGCTTCGTGGTCAACCTGTACTTCATCAAGGGCGCGCTGGCCGCCTACGACCCGAACCGGCAACTGTTCGGCCTGCTGGAAATCCTCGCCAGCCTGGCGCTGTTCTGCTCGGCCTTGCTGTATGTGCGCTGGCGCTCCCAGCTCAACCGCAAGCGGGCCGGCGAAGGCGACGTCAGCGCCGCCTGACGGCGGCGTTATCGCGGGCAAGCCTCGCTCCTACAGAAGCAGGTCTGTGTAGGAGCGAGGCTTGCCCGCGATGAACGATGACGCGGTGCTCCAGAGAGCACACCCAGATCAGTGGTTGACGGTATACGCCAGCATCATCGAGATCTGGCACAGCGGCCGGCCACTTTCCGCATGCCACTGGTTGAAGGCACCCTGCACGGTGGCCAGGTCCTTGAGGCTGCTGGGCACTTTGTCGACGATCTTCTGCGCGTTCAGCGCCGCCACCACGTCGTTGGTCGGCACGAAGGTGTCCTTGCCGACCATCCGCAAGAAGCGCGGGGCCGACAGGCCGCCCAGCTGATGACCGTGCTTGGACAGGTACTTCCACAGGCCGACGATGTCGGTCACCGGCCAGTCGGCGATCAAGGCGCCGAAGCTGCCCTTTTCCTTTTCCACATCCAGCACCATCTGGGCGTTGCGCGGCACGCTCTTGAGCTTGCCCAGGTGGCGGATGATCCGCTCGTCCTGCATCAGCCGCTCGAGATGCTCGGCGCCCATCAGCACCACTTTCTCCGGGTCGAAACCAAAAAACACTTCTTCGAACGCCGGCCACTTGGCATCCACCAGGCTGTGTTTCAGGCCGGCGCGAAACACCCGCAGGGCCAGGGTCGAGAGATAGCGGTCATCGCTGATCTTGCGCAATTGCGCCGGGGTTTTCGGCACCGGCAGGTGGGCTTCCAGTTCGGCCGCCGAACCGAAGCGGTTCAGACAGTATTCGTGCAGCCACTTGTAGTCGCGCATGCCCGCTCCTTAAGACGCTAAAGAAACGGCGCCCAAGAGCGCCGTGATTCCACAATGCAGAGCCGCGAAACGACTCAGAGGTTCACCACGTTGACGAAACGCGAGGCGGCGGTTTCGTCGATTTTCAGGCTGGTGAAGTCGAACAGGTTGCGGTCCGCCAGTTGCGACGGCACCACGTTCTGCAGCCCGCGGAAAATGCTTTCGGTACGCCCGGGGTTCTTGCGTTCCCACTCCTGGAGCATTTCCTTGACCACCTGGCGTTGCAGGTTCTCCTGGGAACCGCAGAGGTTGCACGGAATGATCGGGAACTGCTTGAGATCGGAATAGGCCTGGATGTCCTTCTCGCTGCAATAGGCCAGCGGCCGGATCACCACGTTGCGCCCGTCGTCGGCCCGCAGCTTGGGCGGCATGGCCTTGAGCGAGCCGTTGTAGAACATGTTGAGGAAGAAGGTCTCGACGATGTCGTCGCGATGGTGCCCGAGGGCCATCTTGGTCGCGCCGATCTCGTCGGCGAAGGTGTACAGGGTGCCACGACGCAGGCGCGAGCACAGCGAACAGGTGGTCTTGCCTTCCGGCACCAGTTCCTTGACCACCGAGTAGGTGTCCTTCTCGACGATGTGGTACTCGACGCCCAGCTCCTTGAGGTAGGCCGGCAGGACGTGCTCGGGGAACCCGGGCTGCTTCTGGTCCATGTTCACGGCGACGATGTCGAACTTGATCGGCGCAACCTTCTGCAGGTGCATCAGCACGTCGAGCATGGTGTAGCTGTCCTTGCCGCCGGACAGGCAGACCATGACCTTGTCGCCGTCTTCGATCATGTTGAAGTCGGCGACCGCTTCCCCGGCCTGGCGGCGCAGGCGTTTCTGCAGTTTGTTCTGGTTGACCGTAAGAGTGCCCATGGCGCTTGGAATCCGCGATGTGTGACGAAAAGCCGGACATTTTACGCATAAAGCACGCGCGGGCGAAGCGCCGGGCGCCCGCCGAGCGAGCAAATCACCTCTGGCGATTACCAGCCGGGCCGACAGCGCGATTTGCTCTAACGCCCGCCACTATTGGCGGTCAGTCCTTTCTATACTGCGACATAAGGTCGCACACATATTCAGACCTTTACTTACTTGGCCGCTGGCCCGTAGGCGCTCCGCTGGGGGGCGATGGCAATAACAAAGGAGTGACTGACTATGATCCATCATGTCGTGGGACTCTTCACCCACCCCGATCAGGAATGGCGAGAAATACGTGGCGACGAAGAGGAAAGCATCAGCCACATGTATCTCACCCACACGCTGATCCTCGCCGCTATCCCGGCGATTTCGGCGTTTATCGGCACCACTCAGGTCGGTTGGGTCATTGGCAGCCGGGCGCCGGTCATGCTGACCATGGAAAGCGCGCTGTGGATGACCATCATGTCGTACCTGGCGATGCTCGGCGGGGTCGCGGTCATGGGCGCCTTCATCCACTGGATGGCTCGCACCTACGACGCCAACCCGAGCCTGGCGCGCTGCGTCGCGTTCGCCACCTATACCGCGACACCGTTGTTCGTCGGCGGCCTGGCAGCGCTGTATCCGCACATGTGGCTGGGCATGATCGTCGGCACGGCGGCCATCTGCTACACCGTCTACCTGCTGTATGTCGGGCTGCCGACCTTCATGAACATCCCCGCGGACGAAGGTTTCCTGTTCTCGAGCTCCGTACTGGCCGTCGGGCTGGTGGTACTGGTCGCGATCATGGCCTTCACCGTGATTGTCTGGGGCCTTGGCGTCGGCCCCGTCTACACCAACTGACGCTGCTCAGAAAACAAACACCATCTGCCAACAGAGGCCGCCGCAAGGCGGCCTTTCCATCTCTACCACGACCATTCGGCGCCTGGACGATTCGGAATGCACTCGCTTTGCGGCATACTCACCCGCTCTGGAGAGCCGTTAAGCATGCCCGAGCAACTCTTTACCCGCGTCGAAGACTGTTTCCAACTCGCTGAATCCTTTTTCAAACGACCTTTCAAACGCCCGACGGTCAGCCTCAAATTGCGAGGCCAGAAAGCCGGCGTTGCCCACCTGCACGAAAACCTGCTGCGCTTCAATCCACAGCTGTACCGGGAAAACACCGAAGACTTCCTCAAGCAGACCGTGGCCCACGAAGTCGCCCACCTGATCGCCCACCAACTGTTCGGGGAGCGCATCCAGCCCCACGGCGAGGAATGGCAATTGATCATGCGCGGCGTCTACGAGCTGCCACCCAATCGCTGCCACACCTATGAAGTCCAGCGCCGCAGCGTGACCCGCTACATCTATCGCTGCCCTTGCGACAACGACTTCCCGTTTTCCGCCCAGCGCCATCGCCTGGTCGCCCAGGGGCGGCGTTACCTGTGCCGGCGTTGCCGCCATACCCTGGTTTTCAGCGGTGAAATGCGGGTCGAGTGAGCCCGGGCGAGGCGCCTACAGGATGACCCCGGCCTGGCGCAGCTCGGCGATGCGCGGCGCGCTGTAGCCCAGTTCGGCAAGCACCTGGTCGGTGTGCGCACCCAACGCCGCACCGATATGCCGGGGCTGCGGCAACCCCGCGGAAAACTTCAGCGGGCAGGCCATCTGCGCCTGGTGGCTGCCATCGCCGCGGGGCACCTGGCTGACCAGTTGCCGCGCCTGCAACTGCGGGTGCGCCACCGCCTCCGCCAGCCCGAGTACCGGTTCGACGCAAGCGTCGACTGCCGCGAACAACTCGCAGAGTTCGGCAAAATCGCGCTTCTCGAACTCGACCTGCAACGCCTGCTTGAGCGCCTTCTGCTGCTCAGGCCGCGGCGACAGCCCCTGGGCCGCCAGTTCCGGACGGCCCAGGGCCTTGCACAGCGCCTGCATGAACGGTGGTTCCAGGCTGCCCACCGACAGCCAGCGGCCGTCCCGGCTGCGGTAATAGTCGTAGAAGCTGCCACCATTGAGCACCTGCTGCTCCGCTGCGGGCTCGACCCCGCACGCCAGGTAGCCGGCCCCGGCCAGGGCGTTCAGGCTGAACACGCAATCGGTCATGCTCACGTCCAGGTGCTGCCCCAGGCCGCTGTGCTGACGGGCGATCACCGCCGCCAGCAGGCCGATGACCCCATGCAGCGAGCCCCCGGCAATATCCGCCGCCTGGATGCCCAGCGGCAGCGGTCCGCTGTCCTGGCGTCCGGTGTAGCTGGCCAGGCCGGCCAGCGCCAGATAGTTGATGTCGTGCCCGGCGCGATCGCGGTAGGGCCCGGTCTGGCCGTAACCGGTGATAGAGACGTAGATCAGCTTCGGATTGAGCGCCTTCAACGCCTCGTAGCCCAGCCCCAGGCGCTCCATCACCCCGGGGCGAAACTGTTCCAGGACGATGTCGTATTCCAGCACCAGTTGGCGGATCACCTCCAGCGCCTCGGGCTGCTTGAGGTCCAGCGCCAGGCTGCGCTTGTTACGGTTGAGGTAGGCATGGCTGGCGGAGGTGCCCTGGTCGTGGGGCGGCAGTACCCGCAGCAGGTCCATGCGGGTCGGCGACTCGATGCGCAGCACCTCGGCGCCCATGTCCGCCAACAGCAGCGAGGCGAACGGCCCCGGCAGCAGCGTGGAGAAATCCAGTACCTTGAGTGACGCCAGCGGCCCTTGCATGAGCACTATCCCTTCCCGATTGACTGCCCACAGAGTAGGCAGCCCCTCAAGGCCTCGCAATCACCGCAAATGCCAGCCGGGCTGACCGTTGCGCTCAAGCGCCAGGCATGAAAAAACCCGCCGGAGCGGGTTTTTCATCGACGCGGGAACGTTACTTCACCGATGTCGGGGCCGGGCCTTCGGCAACGCCCAGGTCGTCTTCCTGGCGAGTCTCGAGGATGGCACTGCCACCGGAAGCCAGCTCGCTGTGCAGCTTGTCTTCGTCCAGCTCCTTGACCCACTTGGCGACCACCACGGTGGCTACCGCGTTACCGACCAGGTTGGTCAACGCACGGGCTTCGGACATGAAGCGGTCGATC
The DNA here is from genome assembly GCF_000931465.1 of Pseudomonas sp. MRSN 12121. Lineage (NCBI taxonomy): Bacteria > Pseudomonadati > Pseudomonadota > Gammaproteobacteria > Pseudomonadales > Pseudomonadaceae > Pseudomonas > Pseudomonas sp. MRSN 12121. The sequence continues at coordinate 5,159,056 of NZ_CP010892.1, forward strand.
CCCAGGATCAGCGCCAGGCCGGCCACCGGCAGGTGACCCACGGCCGACAGGGTCGCCGCCAGCACGATGAAACCGCTACCGGTCACGCCCGCAGCGCCTTTGGAGGACAGCAGCAACACCAGCAACAGGGTGATCTGATGGGTGATGTCCATGTGGGTGTCGGTCGCCTGGGCAATGAACACGGCCGCCATGGTCAGGTAGATCGAAGTGCCGTCCAGGTTGAAGGAGTAACCGGTAGGAATCACCAGGCCCACGACCGACTTCTTGGCACCCAGGCGCTCCATCTTGATCAGCATGCGCGGCAGGGCCGATTCCGAGGAGGAGGTGCCCAGCACGATCAGCAGTTCTTCACGGATGTAGCGGATCAGCTTCAGCACGCTGAAACCGTGGGCCCGGCAGATCGCGCCCAGCACGAACAGCACGAACAGTACGCAGGTGATGTAGAAGCAGATCATCAACTGGCCCAGTTGCACCAGCGAACCCACGCCGTAGGCGCCGATGGTGAAGGCCATGGCACCCAGCGCACCGATCGGCGCGAGCTTCATGATCATATTGATGATGTTGAACATCACGTGGGCGAAACGGTCGATGAAGTCCAGCACCGGCTTGCCGTAGGCACCCAGGCGGTGCAGGGCGAAACCGAAGATCACCGAGAACATCAGCACTTGCAGGATATCGCCGTTGGCGAAGGCGCCGACGATGGTGTTCGGGATGACGTTGAGGATGAAGCCAACGATGCTCTGGTCCTTGCCCGCGGTGACGTAGGCCGCCACTTTCGAGGCATCCAGGGTGGAAACGTCGATGTGCATGCCGTTGCCCGGCTGCACCACGTTGACCACGACCAGGCCGATCAGCAGGGCAATGGTCGAAACGATTTCGAAGTACAGCAGCGCATAGCCGCCGGTCTTGCCCACCGACTTCATGTTCTGCATGCCGGCGATACCGCTGACCACCGTACAGAAGATGATCGGCGCGATGACCATTTTGATCAGTTTGATGAAGCCGTCACCCAGGGGCTTGAGGGCCACGCCGGTCTGCGGATAGAAGTGACCGAGCAGGATGCCGACGGCGATGGCAACGATCACCTGGAAATACAGGGATTTGTACAGTGGCTGACGAGTCGTCATTACAAAGTTCCTCAAGGGCACCGTTGCACACCATCCATCGATGCACACGACACCTAAAGTGCGAACCCTCCTGCGCTGGAGGGATTTGTTGTGTCGAACTGCGCGAGCACAGCTTTCGCCGCTTCAGTTCTGCCCTCTTCCATCGCAAGGCCCGTGCCAGATCGCCGAAAAAACCTGAAGGCCTTTAGACATCAGGGTTGGCTGGCGCCTTTCCCGCTTCCCGACGCCCGCCGAAGTGGCGGATTTCCGCCCATCGACCGGCGCTCGTCCTACAATTTGGCGGATATCCGCCTTGCTCCGCCCTTGCCGGCTGCTAACATCCGCCACTCCATGGCCGGATCAACCTTCATGCGCGAACGCACCATCGCCAGTCACTTCGCCCGTGCCGCCCTGGGCGGGGCCCGCCGGCGCGGCTATGACTATTCGGAACTGTTGCAGACCCTGGGTATCAGCCTCGAACTGCTGAACGAACCCAAGGCCCGTATCGCCCCCGAGCAATTCGCCAGCTTGTTGCAACAGCTCTGGCAAGTCCTGGATGACGAGTACCTGGGGTTCGGCGACGGCCCGAGCAAACGCGGGACCTTCGCCATGATGTGCCACGCCCTGATCCACTGCACCAGCCTGGAGAAGGCCCTGCACCGCGGCCTCCTGTTCTACAGCCTGTTCCCGCAGGCCCCGCGGCTGAGCCTGACGCGCGAAGGGGAAATGGCCCGCCTGAGCCTGGACGATGCGCCGCTGTGGGACCCGGACCACTTTCTCAGCGAAAGCCTGCTGGTGATCTGGCATCGCCTGGGCAGCTGGCTGATCGGCCAGCGCATCCGCCTCGAGCAGGCCTGCTTCAGCTACCCGAAACCCGAGCACGGCAACGAATATGACCTGCTGTTCCCCTGCCCGCTGGTGTTTTCCCGCGACTGCAGCAGCCTGCTGTTCCACAGCCGTTACCTGAGCATGCCGCTGCTGCAGGACGAACGGACCCTCAAGCACTTTCTCGAACGCTCCCCCGCCGACCTGCTGGCGCGCCCGGACGATGGCGACAGCCTGAGCAGCCAGTTGCGTCGCTTGCTCAGCCGCGACAGCAGTCATTGGCCGGACCTGGAACACATTGCCCAGCACCTGCACATCAGCCCGCAGACCCTGCGCCGGCATTTGCGCGAAGAAGGCACGAGCTTTCAGGAACTCAAGGATCAATTGCGGCGCGATATCGCCATCTATCACCTGCGTCGGGCCGACCTGTCATTGCAACAGATCGCCGAGCAGACCGGCTTTTCCGAGCCGTCGGCCTTTCATCGCGCGTTCAAGAAGTGGACCGGACTGACCCCGGGGGCCTACCGCGCCCAGGAAACCTGAGCGCGGCCCTCAGATCGCCGGGAAGTGGATGCGGAATGCCGCGCCGCCCAGGGTGGAATCGCCCAGGGTCAGCTGGGCGCCGTAGCTGTCGATGATGTCCTTGACCACCGCTAGGCCGATGCCCTGCCCCGGATGCTGGCGATCCAGCCGCTCGCCGCGCTGCAGGATTCGCGCGCGCTGGTCCGGCGGCACGCCCGGCCCATCGTCCTCGACACACAACTGCGCGCCGCGCAGGTCCTCGCGCACGCTGATGCGCACCTCGCTCAGGCACAGGCGGTAGGCGTTTTCCAGCAGGTTGCCGAGCAGTTCGAGCAGGGCGCCCTGCTCGATGGGCACATAGCAACGTTCCGGCAGATCGAACGAGACCCGCACCTGCTTGTCGCGATAGACCTTGTCCAGGGTGTCGCACAGGCTTTTCAGCACCGGTCGCAAACGCACCTGGTGGCGCACCAGGCCGCTCTTGCGCAGGCTGGCGCGTTGCAGCTGGTAACTGATCTGCTGGCTCATGCGTTCGATCTGGGCTTGCAGCACCCAGGCCTGCTCGCGGTCCTGGGGGCGCTGGGCCATGTCTTCGCTGACCCCTTGCAACACCGCCAGCGGGGTTTTCAGGCTGTGGGCCAGATCGTCCAGGGAATCGCGATAACGGCTGCGCTGCTCACGCTCGCTGTGCAGCAGGCGGTTCAACGAGCCGGTCAGGCGCAGCAGTTCCCGCGGATGCTCCTCGCTGAGGCTTTGCCGGGTGCCGCTCTCGATCTCGTCCAGCTCCTGGCTCAGCCGGCGCAATGCCTGCAGGCCCCAGGTCAGGCCGAGCCAGAGCAACGCCAGGAGTACCAGCAACGCGGCGCCGAACCCCAGGTAGAGGTTTTCCCGCACCCCTTCCAGGGTCAGTTGATATTCACGCACCGGTTGCAGGGCGACGATGCTGAACGCCGCGCTTTTACCGCCCAGCAGCTTGACCTCGACGTCGTAGACGAAAAACTCCTGGCCGTTGGCTTCGCGGATCCGCGCAAACTCGTTGCCGCGCCCGTCGTAACGCGGCTTGTAGTTGATGTTCTCTTCCTGGGTCGCCCTCGAACGCCAGACCAGCCGCCCCTCGCGATCGTAGATGTAGCCCAGCAGGCGGCTGTCGGTGAGGTTGAAACGCTCGTCCGGCAATTGCGCCGGCATTTGCAGATGATTGTTCTCGACCCGCGCCGCCGAGATCAGCGTGGTCACGTCGGAGGCCAGGCGCTGCTCGATGGAATCCTGCAGCGCCAGGCTGAACGCGCCTTGCATGGCCGGCAGCAAGGCCAGCATGAACAGCACGGCCAGGGTCGTGGCCGCCAGCATCAGGCGCAGGCGTAGCGATCGGATCATCGGCAGCGCTCGTTGAACAGGTAGCCCAGGCCGCGCACGGTATCGATGGGCTTGAAGCCCGACGGCCCTTCCAGCTTGCGCCGCAGGCGGCCGACCAGCACTTCGATCACGTTCGGATCGCGCTCGTCGTCATCCGGGTACAACTGCTCCATCAACCGATCCTTGGCCACCACCTGCTGATGGTGGCGCATGAGGTATTCCAGGATCCGGTATTCATAGGCGGTCAGCGCCAACGGCTGTTCGTCGAGCGAGGCCTGCTTGCGATTGAGGTCCAGCAGCAGCGGACCGGCGATGATGGTCGACTGGGTGAAACCGCTGGAACGGCGCAGCAACGCATTCAGGCGCGCGTCCAGTTCCTCGAACTGGAAAGGCTTGACCACATAGTCGTCGGCACCGGCGGCCAGGCCTTCGACCTTGTCCTGCCAGTTGCCGCGCGCCGTCAGGATCAGGATCGGAAACGCCTTGCCGCGCGAACGCAACTGACGGATCAGGTCCAGGCCGCCCATGCCCGGCAGGCCCAGGTCGATGACCGCCAGATCATGGTTGAACTGCTCGGTCTGATACAGCGCCTCCTCGGCATTGGCCACGGATTCGACCACATGGCCGGCGTCCGTGAGACGGGTTTGCAGGTGGTGGCGCAACAGCGCCTCGTCTTCCACGACGAGCAGTTTCATACAGCTCTCCCAGGCAAAATTCGACATCTCCAAGGGCGCTCACTCGCCCTGATCCTATATATGGCAGCGCCGGATCCTGCGTGGGCAGATCCGGCGCGGTCAAACCAGGACAGAATGTTAGAAAGCGTAGTTGGCCGACAGGTAAGTCTGGGCGCTGCTGGTCAGGCTCAGCGAACCCTGCTTGCTGCCGCCGTGCTCGCTCATTTCGGTGCTGGCATTGCTGCGCAGGTAACGGTAACCCAGTTCGACCGAAGTGTTCTGTGAAACCTGCTGCAGGACACCGGCCTGCACCCCGACGGCATAACCGATATCGCTGTCGCGGCTATAGCCTGGGGAGTCCTGGGTCAGCTTGGTCAGGCCCGCGGTGCCGCCACCGAACAGCTTGGTGCTGCTGGTCACCGGCAGGAACACATCGTAGCTGCCCAGCAGGTTTTCCTGGCGCAACTTGATGCCGTTGTGGGAGCCGGAGACATTGTCGTAGGTGGCGTAGTAGCGATGCTGGTCGTTCTGCTGGCCCAGGCGCACGCCCCAGGTGTTGTCCTTGCCGATCGCGCCGTCGGCGTTCGGGTGGTTCAGGTTGCTGTTGAGCAAACTGGATTTCTTGATCTTGTCGCTCGTCTGGCCGTAGGTAAGACTGGCGAAGTTGCTGTCGGCGGCCTGGACGACGGCGCTGGCGCCGAGAACAGTGAAGGCCAGAATCATCTTCTTGAAAGTGGTCATGGGGAATTTCCTCATTCGCTCTGTGTTTTTGGGTACGGGGCCAGACTACCGACCCCGCCCTGAACTCCCCCTGAACACACTCTGAACCTCGGCTGAATCAAATCGACTAGGCTGATTGCCAGTCTTTTCAAAGGAGAACACCCCATGCGCGCGCTTTTAACCTGCTTGTTGCTGGCTTTCTGCGGAATCAGCCAGGCTGCGATCAAGACCCAGGAGATTCCCTACCAGAGCCCCGACGACACCCGGCTCATCGGTTACTACGCCTATGACGACAGCCTGAAAGGCGCTCGCCCGGGGGTCGTGGTGGTGCATGAATGGTGGGGCCTGAACGACTACGCCAAACGCCGGGCGCGCGACCTCGCGGCCCTGGGCTACAGCGCCCTGGCCATCGACATGTATGGCGACGGCAAGCACACCGAGCACCCACAGGATGCCCTGGCCTTCATGCAGGCCGCCCTGAAGGACGGCCCCGCCGCCAGCGCCCGCTTCAAGGCCGGGCTCGATCTGCTCAAGCAACAGCCGCAGACCGATCCGGACAAGCTCGCCGCGATCGGCTACTGCTTTGGCGGCAAGGTGGTGCTGGACGCCGCACGCCAGGGGCTACCGCTGGCCGGCGTGGTGAGTTTCCACGGCGCGCTGGTCACCGATACCCCGGCCAGCCCGGGCAGCGTCAAGGCCAGGATCCTCGTCGAGCACGGCGCTCTGGACAGCATGGTCACCGCCGCGCATGTCAGCGCCTTCAAGGCGGAAATGGACAAGGCCGGCGCCGACTACCGCTTCGTCACCCTCGAAGGCGCCAAGCATGGCTTCAGCAATCCGGACGCCGACCGCCTGAGCCATGGCGAGCATGGCGGGCCGGACATCGGCTACAACAAGGCCGCCGACGAACGCTCCTGGGCGGACATGCAGGCATTCTTCAAGAAGCTGTTCGACTGAGCCACGGCAACGGTGTGCGGGGATTGTCGCGGGCGCCGGGTAGCCCGGGCGATTGCCAGGCTACCCTCCGGCCCCGCAACCCGGCAAAATGCCCGGCATGAATCCGTTGCCCCCTCTTCCCGCCTGCTGCACCCCATTCGACGACCAGTGGCCGCTGCCCGAAGCCCTGCCGGGCAGCGTCCTGCTCGGCACGCATTTCGACCCTTCGCGCCTGGCCGGCGACGACTTCCAGCGCAGCGCCATCGAGCCGCCCGCGAGCATTCAACGCTCGGTCGCCAAGCGCCAGGCCGAATTCCTCGCCGGGCGCCTGTGCGCACGGGCGGCCCTGCAACGCCTGGACGGCCTCGACTGCATCCCTCCGATCGGCGAGGACCGGGCGCCGGTCTGGCCGGCCCATATCTGCGGCTCGATCACCCACAGCGCCGGACGCGCCGCGGCGATTGTCGCGCGCAAGGAAGACTGGCGCGGGCTGGGCATGGACCTGGAAAACCTGCTCAGCCTCGAACGCGCCGAGCGCCTGGCGGGGGAAATCCTGACCCCCGCCGAGCTACGACGCATGGCCGCCGCCCCGCGCGAACAACTCGCCCTCTGCGTGACCCTGACCTTTTCGGTGAAGGAAAGCCTGTTCAAGGCGCTGTACCCGCTGGTCGGGCAGCGCTTCTATTTCGAACACGCCGAAGTGCTGGAGTGGCACGCCAGCGGCAAGATCCGCCTGCGCCTGCTGACCGATCTGTCCAGCGAATGGCGCAACGGCAGCGAACTGCAGGCCCAGTTCGCACTGCAGGACGAGCAACTGCTCAGCCTGGTCGGCATCCGCGCCTGAGCGCACAGTACCCGCCCTTCACGACGGGTCCTGCTGGCGCGGCCAGCTCAGGCTGAAGCAGGCGCCACCGAGCGTCTTGCTCTTGTCGATCAGCGCCCTGCCGCCGTGCCAGTAAATGATCCGCCGCACGATCGACAAGCCCAGGCCATGCCCTCCCGAGGCGCGGGTACGGCTGTCATCCAGACGCAGGAACGGGGTGAAGATCCGCTCCCAGGCGCTTTCCGGGACACCGGGACCGTCGTCCTCGACATCGATCCGGCAGCGCATCTGCCCCACTTGGTAGCTGACCAGCACCTGCGATTCGGCATGCCGCATGGCGTTGCCCACCAGGTTCTGCAAGGCCCGGTGCAGGTAGCGCGGCTCGGCCTCGACCCAGGCGCCGTCGCAATCCGCCGCGGACAGGCACAAGCCCCGCTGGACCCTGACCTGCGCCCGCAGGGGCGCCAGCTCGCTGATCACCTGATTGACCAGGGCATCCAGATCGACGCGCTGGAAATTCAGCGCCGGCGATCCCTGCTCCAGCCGCGCATAGGTGAGCATTTCATCCACCAGCCGGTCGAGGTCCTGGATATCGTTGTCCATGCCTTCCATGTATTTGTCCCGGGCCTGGGGCGTGGTTGCCGAGCCGATCATCTCCAGGCCGAAGCGCAGGCGCGCCACCGGCGTGCGCAGCTCGTGGGACACCGCACGCACCAGTTCGCGCTGGATGGCCAGCAAGCGTTGCAGATGCTCGGCCATGCCATTGAAGGCCGCCGCCAGCCGTCCTACGGAGTCGGCGCCGCCGGCGGGCACCCGGGTTTCCAGGCTGCCCTTGGCAATGCGCGTTGCCGCCGATTCCAGGCCGCGCAGCCGCCGCTCCAGCTGACGCACCAATAAATAGACAATCAAGCCGATCAGGCTCAGGCCCAGCACCGCGATCAACACCAGCCATTGCGGCGGATAAGGGTTCATCTGATACAGCGGGCCGATTTCCAATACCCAGGGCGTGCCCACCATTCCGGCGAACACCCGGATCGAATCCCCGCCCTTGCCCAGCGCCATCACCGTATCGCCTTCCGACACCCGGCGCCGCTGGTCCTCGTCCATATCGGCTTCCTCCTGGGTGACCAGGTGCATGTCGAAGCCGAAGCCCTTGTCCTTCTTCAACGCCGCCAGGCGCGCCGGCTGTTCGGCCACCGGAAAGCGCACCAGCTCATCGGCCAGCAGATAGATAGTCGCCCGCGCCAGCTGTTCGCTGATCTGCTGCACCTCGCCGGTGAGCACCAGTTGCTCCGGTTCGCTGACCAGCCGGTAGACCCGTGCCGCGTAGGGCCCGGTCTGTTCCACCAGGGCCTGGCCGCGCAACACGCGATTGCGCTGCCCGAGGTCGAGCCCGGTCTGGGTGAAGGTCTGCAGGGTCAGGGGAATGCCCAGCAGCCGCTCCCACACCGCCAGTGCCCGGCGCCGCTCGATCTCGCTCATGGGTTGCAGGTTGTCGGCCATCAACGAAAAGGTGCCGTGGGCCAGGCGCTCGCGGTACTGCTCGCTGCGCACCTGGTTGAGCAAATGCAGCGCCAGCACGCCCAGCAGCGCCACCAGGATCAGGGCGGCGCACATGCCGCCATAGATGCGCAGGAAGATGGAATTCACGGCGACAGGTCGGCGGCGGCTTCGGGAACGAACAGATACCCCTTGCTGCGGATGGTCTTGATCAGGCGGGGATGCTCCGGGTCGTCGCCGATTTTCGGACGGATCCTGGAGATGCGCACATCGATGGAGCGGTCCTGGCCGTCATAGCCGATGCCGCGCAGGGCGGTGAAGATTTCCTCGCGGGAAAGGATGCGCCCGGCATTGGCCACCAACAGCCAGAGCAGGTCGAACTCGGCACTGGTCAGCTCGATGCCGGCCTCATGCAGCCAGGCCTCGCGCAAGGCGCTATCCACCACCAGCGGGCCGAATTGCAGGCGGCGGCTTTTTTCCGGCGCGACGTTGTCCGTCGGCGGTTCGCTGCGCCGCAACAGGGCCTGGATCCTGGCGAGCAACAGGCGCGGGCGAACCGGCTTGCACACATAATCGTCGGCCCCGGTGTCCAGTCCCAGCACCTGGTCCATGTCATCGGTGCGCGCGGTGAGCATCAGGATCGGCCCGGCGTAGCGATCGCGGACCTTGCGGCAGATGCTCAGGCCATCCGCGCCGGGCAGCATCAGGTCGAGGATCACCAGGTCAGGCTGTTCGGCGATGATCCGCGCCGCGGCCAGGGCGCCGTTGCCTTCGATGGCGACCCGCAGGCCGTTGCTTTCCAGGTATTCACAGGTCAACTCGGCCAGTCGCTGATCGTCCTCGACAATCAATATCTGCCACGCTTCTTGCTCCACGACGACCTCTGCTTGCCAGATACGGGTTGAGGAAATTCCTGCCCGTCTTTTTGTAATGTGGGGTAGGTAAAACAGCGTATGGAAGGCCCGATTGTAGCAACGGCTCGGGTCGCGAACACAAGGTGGCAAATGCGCTCGGTAAAGGCATTTTTTTGTGATAGGGTTCGCGCCCGCAAAAATCCGCTCCGGGCAGCCGGGGACGGTAAAAAACAGTGACAAACGGTACGATCCAGCCCCGCTGCGGCCTGCGTGAGATTTACCCGCTTCATACACAAATTACGCACAACCTTATCCACAGCCTGTACATTGCATTCACCCCCAAAAACGCATTATCTTGTAGCCCGGCTGCAAAAAAACCCTATATCTAGGGTTTCATGCCAAAAACCAAACACGAATCAGACAAGAAACTCAAGCGCTTTTCTTGCACTCGTTTGGTGGAACCAATCGGATTTTCAACAGCCAAACCGCGCGTGCGGATGGCATGAGGTTTTCCCGCCCACGGCAAGGAAAACGGTACGGGTGTTGCAGCACATGACTGCCACCCACCAGGAATACGGTCACGAGCCCCAAGGCTCGCGACCTATGACTTCGGCATGGAAGCGGCGCCAATAGCCCCCTTCCTGAACTGTCCCGAAGTCGTTATGCCCGGCGTGCGCCGGCTGTAGTGCGCTTCAGGACGGAACGGTGGGCACCCCAGGGTGCCCAAACAAACATAGAGAACGTGGAGACACCCATGCAAACCGACACAACTCGCGAGAACCCGCAGGCCAAGGCGCCGCAGGCTGCCGATGCCAATCTGGATCTGTCTGCCACCGCGCCAGGCCAACTGCGCGTGATCAAGCGTAACGGCACTGTCGTTCCTTATACCGATGACAAGATCACCGTCGCCATCACCAAAGCGTTTCTCGCAGTTGAGGGCGGCACCGCTGCCGCTTCGTCGCGAATCCACGACACCGTGGCCCGCCTGACCGAACAGGTCACCGCCACCTTCAAGCGTCGCATGCCTTCGGGCGGCACCATTCACATCGAAGAAATCCAGGACCAGGTAGAACTGGCCCTGATGCGCGCCGGCGAGCAGAAAGTCGCCCGCGACTACGTGATCTACCGTGACTCGCGCGCCAAGGAGCGCGCCACCCGCAGCCCGAGCGAGCAGCCGGTACAGGCTCACCCGTCGATCCGTATCACCCGCACCGACGGCAGCCTGGCACCGCTGGACATGGGCCGCATGAGCACCATCGTCAGCGAGGCCTGCGAAGGCCTGGAAGAGGTCGACGGCGACCTGATCCAGCGCGAAACCCTGAAGAACCTCTACGACGGCGTAGCGCTCAAAGACGTCAACACCGCCCTGGTGATGACCGCGCGCACCCTGGTGGAGCGTGAGCCGAACTACTCGTTCGTCACCGCCCGCCTGCTGATGGACACCCTGCGCGCCGAAGGCCTGAGCTTCCTGGAAGTGGCCGAGAGCGCCACCCACCACGAGATGGCCGAGCTGTACGCCAAGGCGCTGCCGGCCTATGTCGCCAAGGGCATCGAGTTCGAACTGCTGAACCCGGTACTGGCCGACTTCGACCTGGAAAAACTGGGCAAGGCGATCAACCACGAGCGCGACCAGCAGTTCACCTACCTGGGCCTGCAGACCCTGTACGACCGCTACTTCATCCACAAGGACGGCGTGCGCTTCGAACTGCCACAGATCTTCTTCATGCGCGTGGCCATGGGCCTGGCGATCGAAGAGAAGCAGAAAGAAGACCGTGCCATCGAGTTCTACAACCTGCTGTCGTCCTTCGACTACATGGCCTCGACCCCGACCCTGTTCAACGCCGGCACCCTGCGTCCACAGCTGTCGAGCTGCTACCTGACCACCGTGCCGGACGACCTGTCGGGCATCTACGGCGCCATCCACGACAACGCCATGCTGTCGAAATTCGCCGGCGGCCTGGGCAACGACTGGACTCCGGTCCGTGCACTGGGCTCGTACATCAAGGGTACCAACGGCAAATCCCAGGGCGTCGTGCCATTCCTGAAAGTGGTCAACGACACCGCCGTCGCCGTTAACCAGGGTGGCAAGCGCAAAGGCGCTGTGTGTGCCTACCTGGAAACCTGGCACATGGACATCGAAGAGTTCATCGAGCTGCGCAAGAACACCGGTGACGATCGTCGTCGTACCCACGACATGAACACCGCCAACTGGATCCCCGACCTGTTCATGAAGCGCGTCTTCGATGACGGCAAATGGACCCTGTTCTCGCCATCGGAAGTACCGGACCTGCACGACCTGACCGGCAAGGCCTTCGAGGAGCGCTACGAGTACTACGAAGCCCTGTGCGAATACGGCAAGATCAAGCTGTTCAAGACCATCCAGGCCAAAGACCTGTGGCGCAAGATGCTGTCGATGCTGTTCGAAACCGGCCACCCTTGGCTGACCTTCAAGGACCCGTGCAACCTGCGCAGCCCGCAGCAGCACGTGGGCGTGGTCCACAGCTCGAACCTGTGCACCGAGATCACCCTGAACACCAACGCCGACGAAATCGCCGTCTGCAACCTGGGCTCGATCAACCTGCCGAACCACATCGTCGACGGCAAGCTGGACGCCGCCAAGCTGCAACGCACCGTGAACACCGCGGTACGCATGCTCGACAACGTGATCGACATCAACTACTACTCGGTGCCGCAGGCGAAGAACTCCAACTTCAAGCACCGTCCGGTCGGCCTGGGGATCATGGGCTTCCAGGATGCGCTGTACCTGCAGCACATTCCTTACGGTTCCGACGCGGCCGTCGAGTTCGCCGACAAGTCCATGGAAGCGGTCAGCTACTACGCGATCCAGGCCTCCTGCGACCTGGCCGACGAGCGCGGCGCCTACGAGACCTTCCAGGGCTCGCTGTGGTCCAAGGGCATCCTGCCGCTGGATTCGCAACAGATCCTGATCGAAGCCCGTGGCCAGAAGTACATCGATGTCGACCTGAACGAAAGCCTGGACTGGGCTCCTGTGCGCGCCCGTGTCCAGAAAGGCATTCGCAACTCGAACATCATGGCCATCGCGCCGACCGCGACCATCGCCAACATCACCGGCGTATCGCAGTCGATCGAACCGACCTACCAGAACCTGTACGTGAAATCGAACCTGTCGGGCGAGTTCACCGTGATCAACCCGTACCTGGTTCGCGACCTCAAGGCTCGCGGCCTGTGGGACTCGGTGATGATCAACGACCTGAAGTACTACGACGGTTCCGTGCAACAGATCGAGCGCATCCCGCAAGAACTCAAAGAGCTCTACGCGACCGCGTTCGAAGTGGAAACCAAGTGGATCGTCGACGCGGCCAGCCGTCGCCAGAAGTGGATCGACCAGGCTCAGTCGCTGAACCTCTACATCGCCGGCGCTTCGGGCAAGAAGCTCGACGTGACCTACCGCATGGCTTGGTACCGTGGCCTGAAAACCACTTACTACCTCCGTGCCCTGGCCGCGACCAGCACCGAGAAGTCGACCATCAACACCGGCAAGCTGAACGCTGTTTCCAGCGGCGGCAACCACGGTGACGACTCGGTCCTGGCGGCTCCGGCCGGTCCCGCTCCAGTGCCGAAGGCGTGCGCCATCGACGAGCCGGATTGCGAAGCCTGCCAATAAGCGGCAACCGGTAAGCGCCACCAGACGCTGACCCGAACCCCCGCCAGGGCCTGCCCTGCCGGGGGTTTTCTTTTGCCTGGAGAACACCGGCGGCCGTTGCCGAACCTGTTCACGAACGCTCGCGGGCCAAGCCGCCCCCTGCTCTCAAACCCCGACTCACCGCCAGCCCCCGCCTTGCCGATTCGTGGCAAGCCCAGCGCCTGGCGGACAAATCCTACAGGCACAAAAAAGCCCCTGCGAAGAGGGGCTTTTTCAAACGCGATCAGGCGGCAATCATCAGGTCATCTGAATGATGGTCTGCATGATGGTGCTCTGGGTGGAAATGGTCTTGGCGTTCGCCTGGTAGTTACTCTGGGCCTTGATCAGGTCCACGAGTTCGTTGGTCAGGTTGACGTTCGACTCTTCCAGCGAGTTGGAGACGACCGAACCCAGGGTGCCGGTCTGAGGAGCATCGTAGCCCGGTACGCCCGACGCGTAGGTTTCTCTCCAGCTGGTGCCGCCTACCGGCTGCAGGCCTTGTTCGTTGGTGAAGCTGGCCAGGGAGATCTGCCCGATCGCCTTGTTCTGGCTGTTGCTGAAGTTGGCGAACAGGGTACCGGTACCGTCGATGGTCAGGTTGGTGATCTGGCCAGTGGCATAACCGTCCTGCACCGGCAGCGAACGCGCGGTGTCGGCGTTGAACTGGGTGGTGCTGGTCATGGAGATGGTCACGCCGGCAGGGTTGGCACTGGCGCCGTTGGCCGTCCACACCCCATTGGTCACGGTGCCAGGCACCCAGCCCGCCAGGGTCAGGTTGTTGCCCGGATTAGGCGTGGTGGCAGGTGGCGTGATGACCGAAACCAGCTTGCCGGCGGAGTCGAAGGTCATGGTCGAGGCGATGGGAGCCGTAGCGCCAGTAGTGGTCGGCGCGGAGCCGTCGAGGTTGCGACCGTCGACCAGGGTGTAGGTCTTCCAGGTGTTGGAGCCGGTTTTCACCATGTACTGGTCCAGCTTGTGCTCGTTGCCCTGGCTGTCGTAGATCGGCGTGCTGAACTGCTTGGTGTAGGTTTCCACCTTGGTCGGATCGAAGGCAAAACCTGTCGCGCTCTGGTCGATGACCGGCGCGGTGGAGTTCAGGTTGATGGTCGAGGACACCGAACCAGTGGCTTTCGGCGACAGGTTCGAAGTATCGATGCGCAGATCGGTCAGCACGCCGTTGACGATCTTGCCATTGGCATCGACCGCATAGCCTTGCAGGCGCGCGGTGCCATCGGTGTTGGTGATGTAGCCGTCCTTGTCGGTCTTGAAGGTACCGGCGCGGGTGTAGGTCAGCGAGCCGTTGTCGCTCAGCACGAAGAAGCCCGAGCCCTGGATACCCATGTCCAGCACGTTGCCGGTGTTGTTCACGTCGCCCTGGCCAAACTGCTGCGAAACGTTGGCCAGACGCACACCGTTACCCACGGTCTTGCTGCCGGTGCCCAGCTTGGTGGCCGAGTAGACGTCGGCGAATTCGGCACGGGACGATTTGAAGCCGGTGGTCGCCACGTTGGCGATGTTGTTGCCGGTTACGTCCAGTTGCTTGTTGGCAGCATAGAGACCGCTAAGGCCGATATTGAAAGACATGTTCCACTCCTTGTGCCGCGTTAATCGGCTCTAGATACCAATGGTTTGAACTTTGGAGAGCGCCACGGCGCTGCTCTGCCCTGCCAGGTTCAACATCAACTCACCGCCGGTCTGGCTGATAGTGACGCTGTTGACCGTCGCTGGCAGGTAGGTGACCAGGTCGGTCGCCTTGCCATCGATCGTTGTGCTGGCCTTGAAGGTGTAATTGCCCGGATCGGCCTTGGTGCCGTCGGTCTTGGTGCCATCCCAGACGAAGCTGGTGCTGCCAGCTTTCTGGCTACCCAGGTCGATCGTCTTGACCGCCTTGCCATCCTTGTCGGAGATGGTCACGGTGAGACCGCTGACGCTGGCAGGCACCTTCACCGAACCGGTCATGCTCTTGGTGGTATCGACCTGCGTGGTAGCCGCCTGCACGATCACCGAGCGCCCGACCAGGGAAGAAGCCTGCAAGGCTTGCGAAGACTTGTAGTTGCCCGCGATCGCCGTAACCGAGTCATTCAGCGTGGTAATGCCTTCCAGGCTGCTGAACTGCGCCAGCTGGGCGACGAACTCGCTGTTGTCCTGCGGGTCCAGCGGGTTCTGGTTCTTCAGCTGGGTCACCAGCAATTTGAGGAACGCGTCCTTGCCCAGGGCGTTCTTGCCCGTGCTGCTATTGGTAGCCGCTGCCAGGCCATCATTGCTGGTGGTCGGGGTTTTCTTCGAGGAGTTCGCCAGGATCTCCTTGAGCGTCAGGCCACTGGTGGTATCGGTAATACTCATCTGAGTCGCCTCTTATCACTGACCGAGGGTCAGGACCTTCTGCATCATGGTTTTGGCGGTGTTCATCATTTCTGCGTTGGTCTGGAACGAGCGGCTGGCGGAAATCATGTCGGCCATTTCCTCCACCACATTGACGTTGGGGTAGTAGACATACCCCTTGGCGTCGGCGGCCGGATGATTCGGCTCGTAACGCGCCTCGAGATTGCTCTGGTCCTCGACCACACCCAGCACCTGTACGCCCTGGCCTGCCGCGTCCTGGTTCTGGAACAGCGAGTCGCTGCCGCCGCTTTGCGCACCCTGGAACATGGTGGCGAACACCGGATGGCGAGCGCGGTAGGTCTGGTCGATGCTCGACGAGACGGTCTCGGCGTTGGCGATGTTACTGGCGACGGTGTTCAAGCGAGTGGTCTGGGCACTCATGCCACTACCGGCAATATTGAAAACACTGGCGAGGGACATGGATTACTCTCCGCGCAGGGCTGACACCAGCCCTTTGAATTTGCTGTTGAGCAGCGTGAAGCTGGCCTGGAAGTTCACCGAGTTCTCGGCGTAGTTCGACTGTTCCAGTTGGGCATCCACGGTGTTCTGGTCGATCGATGGTTGCATCGGCGTGCGGTACAACAACGACTCGTCGCCGCTGCTCAGGCCTTCGGCTTCGATATGACGGCTGTTGGTCATGTTCAAGGCGAAGGTGCCGTTCTTGGCTTTCTCGTTCTGCTCGGCGAGCACGGCGGAGAAGTCCAGGTCCCGAGCCTTGTAGTTCGGGGTGTCGGCGTTGGCGATGTTGTTGGCCAGCACCTCGGCACGCTTGGCGCGAAAGCCCAGCGCCTGTTCATGGATGCCGAGCGCTTTATCGAAGCTGATGCTCATGTCGGGAAACCTTCGACCAGATTTTTCGTAAGCAGGACATAGCAATCGTCATGCCAAGTGATCAAACCCTTGTAAATCGAGGCTTTGCGGGCAGCGGCAAAGCGGCAATGCCAGAAAAGCGGCAAGGCATTTCCGCGAAACGTCAGCAAAGCGGCAATGCCACGATTGCCGCTCCTTCCGTTGCGGCTAAATCGCAGGCATAAAAAAAGAGGCCCGAAGGCCTCTCTTCCAACACTCTTCACTTCGCCTGGTAAATGATTCCAGGGCTGCACTGCACCATCTGATAATGGTCCGGCAATCCGTTGAGCGCTTCGGACGCTCCGAGAAACAGGTAGCCGCCCGGCTTCAGGGTGCTGTGAATACGCATCAGGATGTCCTTCTTCACCTCGGCGGAGAAGTAGATCAGCACATTGCGGCAGAACACGACATCGAACTTGCCCAGGCTGGCATAGCTGTCCAGCAGGTTGAACGAACGGAACTCGACCCGGCTCTTGATCGGTGCCTTGACCACCCAGCGCCCCGGCCCCTTGGGATCGAAATAACGTTGCAGGCGGTCGGCCGACAAACCGCGGCCGATCGCCAGGCTGTCGTATTCCCCGGTCTTGCAGTTGTTCAGCATGGTTCCGGAGAGATCGGTGGCAACGATCTGCACCCCCATCTTCAATTGCCCGATGTTGGTTTTCTCGAACTCGTCGATCGACATGGACAACGAATAGGGCTCCTGCCCCGAAGAACAAGCTGCCGACCAGATGCGCAGACGCTGGTTGGGACTGGCCTTGATCGCCTCCGGCAACACCTTGTTCTTCAGGACCTCGAACGGATAGGTGTCGCGAAACCACAGGGTTTCGTTAGTCGTCATGGCATCGACCACCATCTCGCGCAAACCACTGCGCGGCTGGCTCTGGATGCGCTGAACCAACTCACCGAGGGACTTGATGCCTTGCTGTTCCATCAGTTTGTTGAGACGGCTCGACACCAGATATTGCTTGTTCTCGCCCAGCAAGATCCCACAGGCTTTTTCCAGGAATACCCGGAACTGTTCGAAATCCAAATTACCCGTAGACAAAGATGCCGCCTCTTAAATCGTGTGACCGCCAGGGACCGGTGTCCCTAGCTGTTATCTGCTGCTTTGATCCGGTCGACAACCCGGGATGCCAGGTCATCAGGACGAAACTTGGCAAGGAAGTCATCGGCACCGACCTTCTTCACCATCGCCTGATTGAATACGCCTGACAACGAAGTATGCAGGATGATGTGCAGCTTTTGCATGCGTGGATCGTTGCGTATTTCAGCGGTGAGGGTGTAGCCATCCATCTCCGGCATCTCGATGTCGGAGATCATCATCAGAAACTCTTCTTCAGGTTTCTTGCCCTCGTCGACCAGCTTGCGCAGGTAATCCAGCGCCTGCCGGCCGTCATTCAAGGCCACCACTTCGACCCCTACGGTCTGCAGGCAACGCGTGACCTGCTTGCGCGCCACCGACGAGTCGTCGACCGTCAGCACCCGCAGCGAAACGGCCTTGTGCTGGGTCTCGACGTCCACTACGCCGACCGAAATGGTTTCGGGAGTGGGGGCGACTTCAGCCAATACCTTTTCGACGTCGATGATTTCCACCAACTGATTGTCGACCCGCGTCACCGCCGTCAGGTAGTGATCGCGCCCCGTCCCCTTGGGTGGCGGATGGATCTCCTCCCAGTTCATGTTGACGATGCGCTCGACCGACCTCACCAGGAATCCCTGGGTCTTGGTGTTGTACTCAGTGATGATGACAAAGGGGTTGCTCTGATCCTGCAACCCACCCGAACCGGTGGCCATTGCCAGGTCCAGAATCGGGATGGTCGCCCCCCGAATATTCGCGACACCGCACACCACAGGACTGGATTTGGGCATCAGGGTCAGTTTGGGGCATTGCAGCACCTCCCGAACCTTGAACACGTTGATCCCATAGAGCTGCTCCCCATCGAGGCGAAACAACAACAGCTCCAGGCGATTCTGCCCTACCAGTTGCGTGCGCTGGTTCACCGAATCCATTACACCAGCCATGTCCCAGACTCCCCAAAGCTCAAGATCCGACGCGCGCTCATTGCTAAACGGCACGGCGCTTGCTTTTTAACTGTTATGAACGCCAAAACGACATTTTCCCGACGCCTGACATCAAACTACCGCAAATTGCTGTGCGGGCTATCGGCTCTGTTTTTTTTAAACCCTGGCCATCCTGCCGTTGCTGACTCGGTAACCCTGCCTGATCTACTTATCGGCGTCACTCAAGGGTTTCTTGAATTCACCGTAGAAGACTATCTCGCTACCAGTCAAACCCCGGGACGCTACGAGATTCAGGTCAATCAACTCGATCCGCGGATGCGCATGCCGCACTGCGACAAGGAATTGACAGCGAGCCTGGAAAGCCCGGCGCAGCCGCTGGGACGAGTGACCGTTCGCGTACGCTGCGAGGGCGCTTCGCCCTGGACCGTGTTCGTTCCCGCCCAGGTCAAGCTGTTCCGCGAAGTCGTCACCACGACCCGCCCACTCAAGAGGGCCGGCATCATCAGCGCGGAAGACGTGATGCTGCGCGAGCGCGATATCGGCCAGATCAATCAGGGCTACCTGACCTCAGTCGATCAGGCCATCGGCCAGCGGCTTGTCCGACCAATGGTCGCGGACCAACTGGTTACCCTGGTTCATCTGGAGCAAGCGGAAGTCGTGCGCAAAGGCGATCAGGTGGTGATCTCCGCGCGCAGTGGCACGCTGAACGTCAAAATGCCGGGAGAAGCCTTGTCCAATGGCGGCATGAGCGAACAGATACGGGTCAAGAACCTCAACTCACAACGGATCATCAAGGCGCGCATCACCGCTCCAGGACAGGTGGAAGTAGCCATGTAGACGACTGGCGCAGCGCACGGTTGCCCCCTAAACTGTGGCCCAGACAGGGCAACAGCGGTGCGTGCGGGCTTATCGATATTTGAGTCTAAAGTTTTCCGGGGTATTGCCGAAAACCAGTCATGCGTCCAAATACCCAGAGGTTTTCACCATGGTCATCGATTTCAGCCGTTTGAACAGCTCTCCCTCACTCACCGGTAGCACGCGCACCAGCGCCAGCAAGGAAACCGGCGACGCCGAAAAATCCGCGCCGCTGAACGCACCGGCCGAACAGGCCAGCAGCGGGGAGTCGGTACACCTCAGCAATGAGGCTCAACAGTTGCAGAAGATCACTGACAAGCTGCGCGATCAGCCTGCCGTCGACAACGCCCGCGTGGCCGAGTTGAAGCAAGCGATTGCCGATGGCAGCTATAAAGTCGACAGCAACCGTGTAGCCAGCAAACTGCTCAACTTCGAAGCCCAGCGCTAGCCCAAAAGGCCTGCGCCAGCTTTTTGGACGCTAAAACCCAAGGCCGTACATGCACGACATCAATTTGCTGCAACTGATCACTGATGACTTTGCTCCAGCTCAACAACTGCTGGAATTGCTGCGCACCGAATCTCTCGCCCTGCACGGTCGCGACATGCCGTTGCTGGAAGACATTCTTGCGCAGAAGCAAGCCTTGATCATTCTGCTTGAGCAGCATGGCCGCAAACGCAGTGAAATCCTCGCCAGCCTGAATCTTCCTGTCAGCCGGGCCGGCCTGGAACAATTGGCCAGCCACTCCTCGATTGGCGACGAGCTACTGGCCCAAAGCGACGTCCTGACGCAGATGCTCGCTGATTGCCAGGCCGCGAACGAACTCAATGGCCGTTCGATCCAGGTCCAACAGGCCACTACCGCCAATCAGTTGAAAATCCTGACGGGTGGCGAGCCTCCAGCCCTCTACGATGCCCGCGGCTCGACCGCCAAGCTCGCGAAACCGCGCCCGCTCAGCCAGGCTTGAGCCCCAAGATGAGCGCGCCCTATCAAGTCGCGGAACATGATGGCAGAATGCCAGATCTTGCGCGTAGCCATATTTTGTCTGGAGATTGATGAACCGTGTTCAATGCCGCAAACGCAGAAGATGCGCCGCAGCCCCCCAAGGTGCTCACCACTCCCCTGGAAATCACCTCCACGCTGCGCCTGCTGCAAGACAGCCATGATCCACTGATCATCACTTTCCACGAACGCAGCCAGCGCTTCCAAAGCTATCTGGTCGAAAGCGATCGCGAAACCAACATGATTGCCCTGGATGAAATGATTCCCCGCGATGGCGAACGCTTCATGCTCGCCGGCGAACCATTTCGCGTCGAAGGTTTCCATGAGGGCGTACGCATCGCCTGGGAAAGCAACGGAACCCTGACCATCGACGAATCCAATGGCGGGCGCTGCTACCGCGGCACACTGCCGAACGAAGTGATCTATCACCAGCGGCGCAATGCCTTTCGTGCAGCCCTGAAGCTGGCCCAACTGGTCGATATCGAACTGGGCGGTGAAAAACTCAAGGCGCCCATCACCGGTAAACTGCTGGACATCTCCGCCACCGGCTGCAAGCTGCGTTTCGATGGCGATATCTCCAGCCGCCTGCAACTGGGCCAGGTCTACGAACGTTTTATCGCCGCCCTGCCCTTCGGCAGCATGACTGCGCCAGTAGAGCTGCGTTACCTGCACCATGAAGAGAAGATCGACACCACCTTCGCCGGCGTGCGCTTTCACAACATGAGCGGCCTGGTCCAACGCCAGGTCGAACGTTTTGTCTATCAGTTGCAGCGCGAGGCCCGACGCTTCGACAAAGACGACCTGTAACATTCGCAGGCTGAAAAAAACGGGCAGTCCCTTGCGGCGACTGCCCGTTTTCTGTTTCTAGGGCCTGGCCCCGCCAAGCTGATCCGGCTCATCCGGCCTGTCTGGCGCTTCGACCTCATCCTCCACTGCCGATGCAGCCGGAGCCTCGGCTTCCGGTGCACCGCCCTGCTGCATCTGATCCTGCACCACTTGCTCGTCGACCCGTGGGTCGAGTGCCGCCACCAGCGGCGAACTGGCCATGCTGTCGGGCATCGCCACGTGATGCAGCGGCGCGTCGTCGACCTGATGCAAATTGGTCACGGCTTTCGGCCGGATGCGCCAGACCAGTACCAGGGCGAAGAAGCTGAAGAAGGCATACAGCATCTGACTGCCGAACAACTTCATCAGTACCCCTGCAACCAGCGGTCCGATACTCGCACCGACGCCATAGGTCACCAGCAGCATGGCCGTCAGGGAGACCCGCCGATCGCTTTCGACATGGTCGTTGGAAAACGCTACCGCCAGCGGATAGAGACAGAACTGCACCAGTGAACACAGGAACCCCAGGACGAACAGCACCTCCAGCGGCACCTGCGGCAGAATCGCCAACGGCAGGGCCGTCACCGCCAGGAAGCAGGCGAAGCAGCGAATCAGCAGCGCCCGGTCGTAACGATCGGACAGCCAGCCCAACGGCCACTGCACCACCAGTCCGGCAAAAATGCAGCTACCCATGAACAGACCGACCTGCTCGGTACTGAGCCCCTGCTGGGACGCGTAGAGTGGCGCCAGGCCATAGAACGAACCGACGATCAAGCCCGCGCCAAGCACCGTACTCAACGACTGCGGCACCCGCTTGATGAAGAAGCGTGGCTCCATGGGGGCCGGACGCAAGGGCGCCGGGTGAATGCGCCGGGTCATCGCCACCGGCACCAGGCACAGGGCGAAACACAGGGCCACCAGCATCAGCAACTCAGGCCCGAGCGCCGGATGCATGACCAGGATCAGTTGCCCCAGGACCAGCCCCAGGTACGAAGCGATCATGTACCCGCTGAAGACCAACCCACGCTGCTTGGCATCCGCCTGCTCGTTGAGCCAGCTTTCGATGACCATGTACTGGCACATCATGCCCAGGCCGACCACCGTCCGCAGCACCAGCCAGGCCGGCAGCCAGTCCACCAGGCCGTGCCCCAGGACCGCCGCGCCGACGATACCGGCGCAGGTAGCGTAGGCCCGGATATGCCCGACCCGGGCAATCAGGCGATGGCCGATTTTCCCGCCCAGCACCAGGCCGAAATAGTTGGCCGCCATCAAGGCGCCCACCCATAACCCGTCGATATGGTCGGCGGCCAGGCGCAACGCCAGATAGGTACTGAGCAAGCCCGAGCCGATCAACATCATCAGCGAGGCGAAATAAAGCGCTCGAAAGGATTTCCAGATTTGGCGCATCGGCGTTCCGAGCGGCTCCTTGAGTTGAGTGTCGGGCCACCCGAAGATAACCCGACCGCGATGTTTGCGTTAAGCCTGGGCCGCTAAAACACGCCGCTCCCAAGGCGTTATTTCATCAAGGAAGCTGGTCAGTTCCATGGTCTTCGAAGCGATGTAGCCCTCGACGAACTCGGTGCCGAACAACTCCCTGGCCAACTGGCTACGTTTCAGACGCTCGAGGGCCGCATGCAAGGTACAAGGCAGCGATAAACTGTCCGGCACGACAAACTCCCCTTGAATCGCCGGGGTCGGCTCCAGCTCGTTTTCAATGCCATGCAACCCCGCCGCGAGGCTGGCGGCGATTGCCAGATAAGGGTTGGCATCGGCCCCCGGCAAACGGTTCTCGACCCGCCGCGCCACCGGTGAACTGGCCGGAATACGCAAACCGGCCGCCCGGTTGTCGTGGGACCAGCAGGCGTTGTTCGGCGAGGCGTATGGATGGCACAGACGCTGGTAGGAGTTGACGTTCGGCGCAAACAGCGCAGCGAAGTCCGCCAGCCCCGCCTGCAGCCCACCGATGAAATGACGGAACACCGCGGTCGGCTCGCCCGCCTCGTCACTGAAGACGTTCCGTCCGGTGGCCGACTCGACCAGGCTCTGGTGAATATGCATCGAACTGCCCGGCGTGTGCGCCAGCGGCTTGGCCATGCAGACCACGGTCACGCCATGTTTTAGCGCCACTTCCTTGAGCAGGTGCTTGAACAGGAATGTCTGGTCGGCCAGCAACAGCGGATCGCCGTGCAGCAGGTTGATCTCGAACTGGCTGACGCCCATTTCATGCATGAAGGTATCGCGCGGCAGGCCCAGCGCGGCCATGCAGGCATAGACCTCACTGAAGAACGGCCGCAGACCGTTGTTGGAGCTCACGCTGAACGCCGAATGCCCGTCTTCGCGACGACCGTCCAGGCCCACGGGCGGCTGGAAAGGCTGGGTCGGATCGGTATTGGGAGCGAACACGAAAAACTCCAGCTCGGTCGCCACCACTGGCGCCAGCCCACGAGCGGCATAGCGCTCGATGACCTGCTTGAGCTGGCCCCGAGTCGACAGACGCGAGCTTTCTCCGCTCAATTCGTCCGCATCGCAAATCGCCAGCGCACGTGGCTGCGAGCTCCAGGGCAGGCGATGAATCTGTTGCGGGTCGGCATTGAGCGCCAGGTCGCCGTCGTCGCTGCCGTAAAAACGCGCGGGTGGGTATCCGCCCATGATGCATTGCAGCAAAACCCCACGGGCCATCTGCAAACGCCGCCCTTCAAGGAAACCCTCGGCGGTCATTACCTTGCCCCGTGGCACGCCATTGAGGTCCGGCGTGACACATTCAATCTCGTCAATGCCCGTCAATCGCTGTGCGAGTGAACTGCGGCCATCGGTTGTCATGACTCAATCCTTGTTGTTGTACGAGCCGAGAACGGCGACCCGTACAAAATAGGCTCCGGCTGTTCGGAATATCAAGCACGGCCGCTCGAAATACCCTGATAAACGAACATCGCCCGCCCCTTTTGCCGGCTGGCACTTGTCATAAAACACAAGCCAGCTTGTCGAGCCGATGATTTATCGTGCGAGCACCCTCGCCCTATGATTTTTCCGCCCCTCGCCAGCCTCTCGGCCGAGTGCGCAAAAACACCATAACAATGGAGCGCGAGTGATGCCCAACGATTTTCCCCAGCCCCTGGATGCCGCTCTGGTACCACGCTTCGCCGGTATTCCGAGCTTCATGCGCCTGCCGGTTTTCGATGACCCGAGCCAAGTGCAAATTGCTCTGGTCGGGGTCCCATGGGACGGTGGCACCACCAATCGCGCCGGCGCCCGGCACGGTCCGCGAGAAGTACGCAACCTGTCCAGCCTGATGCGCAAGGTGCACCACGTCAGCCGTATCGCCCCCTATGACCTGGTGCGCATCGGCGATCTGGGCGATGCCCCCGTCAACCCTGTCGACCTGCTGGATTCGCTGGCCCGCATAGAAGGTTTTTTCCACGACTTGCACGCGGCGGGCGCCGTCCCCCTGGCCGTGGGTGGCGATCACTTGGTGACCCTGCCGATCTTTCGCGCCCTGGCCCGCCAACGCCCGATCGGCATGGTGCACTTCGACGCCCATTCCGACACCAACGACCGCTATTTCGGCAACAACCCCTACACCCACGGCACGCCCTTTCGCCGCGCCGTGGAAGAAGGCCTGCTGGACCCGCGACGCACGGTACAGATCGGCATTCGCGGTTCGATCTATTCGGCCGATGACGAGGCCTTCGCCACCGAGACCGGCATTCGCGTGATTCATATGGAGGAGTTCGCCGAGCTCGGCGTGGCCGCCACCCTGGCCGAGGTGCGGCGAGTGGTCGGCGACGGGCCAACCTATGTCAGCTTCGATGTCGACGTGCTCGATCCTGCCTTCGCCCCCGGCACCGGCACCCCGGAAATCGGCGGCATGACCACCCTCGAGGCTCAACAGCTGATCCGTGGTTTGCGCGGCTTGAATCTGATCGGCGCCGATGTGGTGGAAGTGTCGCCTCCCTTCGATGCAGGGGGCGCCACGGCGCTGGTGGGAGCGACCATGATGTTCGAGCTGATGTGCCTGCTGGCCGAGGCCATCACCTGCCGCCGCTGACCCGGCTGCGCCAGCGGTGTAGGCTTGCCTCATCCCCTGGGTGCGCCTGATGGAGGCCAATGTGCTGGGCAGCCTTTCCGATATCGACCTGCGCATGCTGCGAGTGTTTTGCACCATAGTCGAAGCCGGCGGCTTCACCGCGGCCCAGGCCCGGCTCAACACTAGCCTGTCACGCCTGAGCGTGGTGGTGCGCGACCTAGAGGAGCGCCTGGGCTGCTCGCTGTGTCGGCGCGGCAGCAGCGGCTTTCAACTGAGCGAGGAAGGCCTGGAATTGTTCGACGCGGCGCAGTTGCTGTTTCGGGATATCGAGCGCTTTCGTCATCAGGCCAACCAGCTCGGCGGACTGGCTCGCGAACAGCTGCAGATCGGCAATGTCGACAGCATGCTCAGCCTGCCCTGCGCGCCGTTGCCCCTGGCCATCAGCCTGTTCCGCCAGCGCCTGCCGGAGGTCCGCCTGGGCCTGCACATATTGCGCCCCGACGAACTTGAACAAGCTGTGCTAGACGAGCGCTTGCACCTGGCGCTCGGCGCCTTCCACCACCAACTCTCCGGGTTGCATTACCAGCCACTGTTCGACGAGGAACAAAACCTCTACTGCGGTGCCCGGCACCCGCTGTATCGACGCGCCGACACCGACCTGACACTGGAGGAAATCTGCAGCACCCCCTACGTTGGTCGAGGCTACATGGCAGAAAACCAACGCCCCCATGGCCTGGATTTCCTGCAAAGCGCCACCGTCTACACCATGGAAGCGATTGCCACTCTGGTGCTTTCCAACAGCTACCTGGGGTACCTGCCCAGCCATTACGCCGCCAGCTGGGTGGGCAAGGGCCAAATGCGCGCCCTGTTACCGCAGCGCCTGGCCTATCACTCGACCTTTCATTGCATCACTCGCCAGGGCCAGGAACCCAAGGCGGCCCTGGCCTGCTTTCTGCTGGCTCTGGAACAAGCGCAGCAGCAACTGGCTCAAGGCAGATAGAGGCTGAATACGCCGCCGCCCAAGGGGCCACCGTTGCTGATTTGGGTACGCCCGCACACACCGTTGCGCTGATGCAGCGCGGCAATGCGGCCGGCGAAATACAGGCCCAGGCCAGTACTGCCGCTGCTGTGATTGATCCCTTGCACATAATCGACCTGGTTATCGATCATCTGCTGCGGATAACCCTCGCCATCGTCATTGATGGTCAGCACCGTCTGCCCAGCCTCGTCGTGCACGCTGATCAGCACCGCATAGCGTGCATAGCGAATGGCGTTGTTGATGCAGTTAGCCAGCACCGAGGCAATCAGTTCCCGGTCGAAGAACCCCAGGGGAGTCAAAGGATCGACCTCATAAGTCGCAGCAATGCCGCGGCTGATGAATACGTCCTGGTGACTGACCAGTTGCGCTTCGATGAAATCATCCAGCTCGTGATAGCCCGGCTGCACGGGCAATTGATTGACACCCAGCTTGTAGAGCCCCAGCAACTGCACCAGCATGCCGTTGAGGTGGGCAAACTCGAACTCCATCACCCCCTGCTCGGGCGTACGCTGCTGTTCCGGCGGCAATGCCGCCAGCCATTGGGCATGTGCCTGCATGAGCAGGGTCAGGGAGTTTTTCATGTCGTGCACGGTGGAGGCGATCACCGTGGAGAAATCCAGAGCCTGTTCGTGAGTATTCATTCGCCAAACGCCTTGCTTCGCAGCTTCTGATAACGCGGATAACGCGCGTCGGTATCGGGCATCAGGCCAACCATTTTCAGACAGGTCTGGCACTCTTCCAGCAGCGCCGCATCCTGAGTGATATCGGTGCCGTGCAATAACGATTGCGCCATGTTCAGGGCAATACTGATGTTCTTCGGTTGCATGGCCAGGGCCCGACGGAACAGGTCCCGGGCTTCGCCTAGCGCCCCGGCCTTGTAACTGCGCACGCCTTGACGGTTCATGTCGGCCGCGGCGCTGGCAGAGTTGAGAATCGCCGGATCATCGGTCAGTTTGGCGATGCCCTCCATGACCTTGGGATCGTCGCCGTAGATTTCCGCGCAGTTTTTCAGCATCGATGCGCCGGCATCGGCCTGCCCCAGCATCTGCAGTTGCTTTGCCACCAGCAGCGCCGCTTCCGGACTCATGAACTGCTCCATCCCATCCAGTCGCAGCATCGCCTGCTCGGTGAGTTTTTCCGCCGTTTCAGCGTCATTGAGCAACAAGCTGGTGGCCTTCATCAGCCGGGCACGAATCTGCAAGCCCGGATCACTGGGGTTGTCCTTGGCCACCGCGCTGAGCGTGCTGTTGATCTCCAGGCGCGTGCGGGTGTCCAGCCCCTTTTCGCTGCCCTTGCTGATCAGCGCATGCGCCAGCCCAAGATTGCTTTCGGGGTCCTTGAAACGCGATTGCGCACCTTGCGATACCGCCTGGCGATACGCCTTGGATGCCGTATCGAAATCTTCATTGGTCATCGCCAGCTTGCCCAACAGCGCTTGGCGACGCACGGCCAGCGGCGACAGACGCACCGCCTCCTCCAGCACGCTCTGGGCCCGCCTGAAGTCGCCTTCGGCAAGCAGTACCTCGGCCAGGCCGTCGTAGAGGGCCGGCATCATCGGAAAAGCCTTCAAGGCCTTTTCGTAGATCGCCTTGGCCTGAGTCACCTGGGCGCGCTTGAACAACAGGCGTCCCAGGCCGACATAGGCCCAGGGCAATGGCCGATCCGCCAGAATGCTCTCGTACAGCCGCTCCAGCGCTTCGTTCTGGTTCATGTCACGCAAGGCATCGGCGCGGTAGCGCAGACACAGCGGTGCATAACGCGGATCCTGCTTGCACAGGGCGATGCAGGCGTTCAACACCTCGAGCGGCTTGCCGCGGTCAAGCGCCTGGAGAATCGGCTTGAGCAAGGATTTGCGCTGCTGCAGTCGCTCCAGCCGCTGAGCGAGGCTGGAACGGTTGAAAGGCTTGGTCAGATAGGCGTCCGGCTCGTGTTCGAGGGCGCTGAGCACCATCGACTGGCTGGTCTCGGCGGTGACCATGAGAAAGACGCTTTCATGGCTGATCAGCTTGTCGGTCATCAGGTCTTCGAGTACCTGCTGCCCATTCTTCTTGCCGTCGCCCAGGTGGTAATCCTGCAGGATGAAGTCATAGCGCTTTTGCGCACACATGCGCAGCGCCTGCTCACCCGTATCGGCAGTGTCTACATCCTTGACGCCCAATTCGCGCAACATGGACCGGACAGAACTGCGGAAGTCGGAGAAATCATCGACGATCAAAAAGCTCTTTTGGTGGTACGCCAGCATCGAGGATTCCAGACCCGTAAAAAAGATGATGTCCGCGGCGATAGCATTCAGGACTGCCGCCAGACAACGATTATGGCCATAAGCTACTAGCGCATTCCAATCAACCCATATGGCGCTCCCGGCTCGTGCCCGGCACGAAACACTGGAGCCTCGCCATTTGACCTACAGCAATGTCCGTAGGAGTTATCGGCCGATTCTGGCGTTCCCTTATAGATAGTTGCTAAAAGCATTGAATATCCTTGGCCTCCCTGTACACCGGCCTGGGGCTATCCAAGAAGAATCCTTCGAAATATCAGAAATACAGCAGTCAACTTTACTCAAGCCACGTCGATAACCTTCCCATAACGCAGCAGCCACGAGCACGCCATGCACACCTGCATCCAAAACCTCATTGACCAGGGCGCCCATATTTTCGGCGAGATCCTGGACGCCGACCGCACCCAGGCGCTCTACCGCGAGATGATCGCCGCACGGGCCTTCGGCGCGGGCCTGTTCATGGATGAGGCGGAATACCTCGCTCAGGAAAATCATCTCAACGCCAACCCGAACAAGACGTTCAACTTCCTCAACGCTTTCGAGCCGCAACTGCAGTTCATCGAGCAGGACCCACGGCTTACCGCCGTGCTCGGCGAAGTGCTCGGCACCGACTATGAAGTGGTGATCAAGAAAGCGGTCTGCGGCGTACCGGACTCATGGCTGCCGGACTGGGTGCGGGAACGGATCCGCGACGTGAATGTGGCGAATCTCGGGCCGTATATCAAAAAACCCTTTCGCGACATCACTTACTTCCGCGGAATCGACTTTCACCAGGACATCATCGACTGGCCCCAGGGACGCGTGGAACTCGACCCTTCGACTTTCCTGACCCTTTATGTGTACCTGCACCAGGTCACCGAAAATGATTCGCCCCTGCACCTGATACCCGGCACTCATCGCTTTGGCGCCACCCTGTTCCCACATCGACTGGAGCACCAGGAACACGACCTGTGGACCTACGCCGATGACCAAGGGCAGCAGATGGCCTGCCAGGACCACCGGCTGACAGGCGGGCCCGGTTATGTCGGGCTCTGGCACAACTGCACCTTGCACGGCACCCGCCCGGTGGCCAATGAATCGGAACAGTTCCGTCTGTCACTGCGCTATCTGCTGGGCAAGTCCCGAAGCAATACCAGCAAGACGGCAATCGACACCATCAACGATACAATCCAGGGTGAGCTGCAACCGGTCAGAACCCGCCGCGACCTGGACGCCAAGGGCGTCGCTCAGATCAAGGGCAACATCATCAATAACAACCGATAGCGTTAGCGCCTTACCCGGTGCTCCAGATGACGATCTATCGCGATTGCAGCAAGACGAGGTCAATGTGTCGACAGGGTTTGGACAGAAGGCGCGGGTGCTGATCTTTGGCACCGGCGCCGGCGGGGTCAACTTCTACAAGTACAACCATCGCCGCTACCAGGTGATCGGCTTTGTCGATAACAACCAGCAGAAACAAGGCCAGCACCTGTTCGGCAAGTTGATCCACGCCCCTCAACAACTGGGCACGCTGATGTTCGACAAGATCATCATTGCCAGTGACTACTACCGTGAAATCTACTCGCAGCTCACGCAGACGCTGGCCATCGACGAACAAAAGGTCGAGGTATTCCATAGCGCGCAGATCCGCGCGCAACTGCCATGGCGCCAGCGTCTGAATAAACGCCTGGAGCAGTTGGGCCAGGAGCTTCTGTGCAGAAAGCCGGGCGTGCTCAGCGACCTGCTGTACCGCCTGTTCTTTCAACGCCAGGATGTCCGCCGCCTGGCCCTGCGCTGGTTGGACGAAAGCGACGAGCACAAGGTCCATGTATTTCGCCCGCGCCAACAAGGTAGCAGCCAGCCCCCGCGATTCGTCCATCACGCAAAACCGGCGATCACCCTCGAGTTCCCCGAGATCGCCCTGTATCACTTCCGTCAGGGGCAGGTTTGCTCGGTATCGCGCTCGGTCATCCTGCCCGGCGAACAATTGATCCTGGAGCGAGTACCCACTGCAACCTCTGCAAATGCCGACTACAGCGCCGCGCACCTGCTTTATCACGGACAGCGTCTGGCGCTGGTCCGGACGGGGCACCCTATCGAACTGAAGAAAGGCCTGCTGATCAGCGGCTGCAATGAACTCAACTATTACCACTGGACGGTGGAGGTCTTGTCGCAACTGCAATTCGTCGCCGAATTGCCTGCACAATATGCCGACTATCCGCTGCTGATCTCCAAGAGCAGCCAGGACATTCCTTCGATCAAGGCCCTGATCGAGGCCATTGGCGTTGATCGCCCGCTGATACTGCTGGAAAACATCACCAGCTACCAAGTGGCCGATCTTTTGATGATCAGCGCGCCCAACAATATGATCCCGAATTTCAAAGGCGTGGCCCAGAACAGCGCCAGCAGTGGCTTCACCCGTTCGGACTCGATCAATTTCCTGCGCGAAAAAGCCTTGGGCCTGGCCGGGGATATTCCTGTCAGCGCGCTGCCTAAAAGAGTGTTCCTGGCCCGCAAGGGGTTTCTAAGGCACTACAACCAGAGTGAAATCCTCGAGTTGCTCAAGCCCTATGGTTTTACCTGTGTCTACATGGAAGAACAGGACATCAACCATCAGATAGCGATCATGGCCAACGCCGAGGTGATAATCGGCCCCACAGGAGCCGCCTGGACCAATCTGATCTTCGCATCGAAAAATGCCCGCGCCCTGTGCTGGATGGCCGAGGAATACGGGGAACTATCGTGCTTTTCCAATCTGGCAGCGATCGTCGGCGTCGAAATGGACTACATCGCTTACCAGGTAGGTTCGACAGACTCGCGGGAACTGTATTACCGAAACTACCGTGTCGACGCCAAGAGCGTTGAAAACTGGCTGCAACAGCATCTGTCGAAAAGCGTCGAAGGGGAGACACGATGAAGATTCACATTCTGCCGCTACAGACTCATGGCGATGACCGCGGCTCGCTGATCGCCTTGGAAGAGGGAAAAAACATCCCCTTCGCGGTCAAGCGGGTGTACTACATGTTCAACACTGGCGAAGGGGTCCGTCGCGGCTACCATGCCCATAAAACCCTGAAACAGGTGGCGATCGCGGTACGCGGCTCCTGCCGTTTCCTGCTGGACGACGGCCGGGAAAAAATCGATATCACGCTGGACAACCCTTGCCAGGGCTTGCTGATCGAATCGTTCATCTGGCGGGAAATGTATGATTTCTCTCCTGACTGCGTACTGATGGTTCTGGCCGATCAACTCTATGAAGAAGGTGACTATGTCCGTGACTACGCCCAGTTTCTGGACATGATCGAACAATGAACCAGATGATGAATATCCCGTTTCTGGATTTGAAAGGTATCAATCACCAGTATGCCGAGCAGCTTAAAGCGGCGTGCAATCGAGTGATCGATTCAGGCTGGTACCTGATGGGACGCGAGCTCGAGCAGTTCGAAGCGACCTTTGCCGACTACTGTGGCAGCCAGCACGCCATCGGCGTCGCCAATGGCCTGGATGCCCTGACGCTGGTCCTGCGCGCCTGGAAAGAACAAGGCCGGCTGCGGGCCGGCGATGAAGTGATCGTTCAGAGCAACACCTTTATCGCGACCATCTCGGCGATTCTGGAAAACGATCTGGCGCCGATCCTGGTGGATGTCGATCCCACTACCCATAACCTGGAGATCGACGCCGTTGAACGAGCCATTACCGACAAGACCCGGGTCATCCTGCCGGTGCATCTTTACGGGCAACTGTCGCCGATGCCTCAGATCATGGCCCTGGCCAAACAACATGGACTGTTGGTGCTCGAGGACGCGGCGCAGGCTCATGGGGCCGAACTGGCCGGGCGCAAGGCCGGTAACTGGGGGGATGCCGCGGCGTTCAGTTTC
Source organism: Pseudomonas sp. MRSN 12121 (assembly GCF_000931465.1). Lineage (NCBI taxonomy): Bacteria > Pseudomonadati > Pseudomonadota > Gammaproteobacteria > Pseudomonadales > Pseudomonadaceae > Pseudomonas > Pseudomonas sp. MRSN 12121. Next base: position 5,191,170 of record NZ_CP010892.1, read on the forward strand.
TACCCCGGCAAGAACCTCGGCGCCCTGGGCGATGGTGGCGCCGTTACCACCAATGACGCAGAGTTGGCGGCTCTGGTCCGGGCCCTGGGCAACTACGGTTCACGCATCAAGTATCAGCATGACCATCAGGGGGTGAACAGCCGCCTCGATGAAATCCAGGCCGCGATGCTGAGCGTCAAGCTGGCCCACCTGGACAGCGATACCGCCCGGCGGCGCGATGTCGCCCGCTACTACAGCGAACACATCCGTCATCCACACATCATCCTGCCTTGCGTCGAAACGGCGAGCGCCCATGTCTGGCACCTGTATGTCATTACCTGCCCATGGCGCGACGAGCTGAAAGCCTACCTGGCCGAGCGTGGCATCCAATGCCTGATCCACTACCCGATGGCGATTACCGAACAACAGGCCTACCGCGACCTGGCCAGAACGTCCCGGGCAACCAGGACACCGCTCCATGGCTCGGTCTTGTCATTGCCGATCTACCCGACGCTCCCCCAGGAACAACAGCGCTATATAGTCGCGGCCATCAACCAGTTCACGGCTCCCCATTAACCCATCGATGCGAGGCGCCTAGCGGGCGTCTCGCAACAGAGCAAGCTGCTCCTCTGTCACATAGTCGGCAAGCGCACGCCCGCAATGGTCGACCGCCTCCAGCGTTGCTCCTTTTCGCAGCAACAATGGAAAGGTTTTACGGCAGCGTCCGGCCAGAAAAGCGTCCTTGGCATACATCAATGGCGTAGTCCCTTTATGGTTCGCCCTCCCCGGGTCCGCCCCCTGCTGCAACAGCCACTCCACCACCGCATAGGCGCCGGCATAACTGGCGACGATCAACGGCGTCCAGCCTTTCGAGTTGGCATCGTTGTAGCCAGCGATATTCGCCTGAAGTGCCATGACCGCGGCTAGATCGCCCTGTTCGCATGCGGCGAGCATCTGCGGCAAGCGATCGAAGTTCAGCCTGACGTCATAGTCGATGGTAGAGAGCTCGACATAGTCAGGGGTGGCATCGATCAGGGTTCCGGCCTTGAAAGATGAACGTCCAGGCAAAATGGTCGCCGAAACGACCGACTCGCCCTGCCATTGCAGGAACTGATATTCACGAAAAGCGAATGCCCTGATTTTGTTGCGCAGCGACCAGGCCGTCGACAGCGGGTCGATCTTCAACGCCCCATAGTCGATGGCATCCCGCGAGAAATAGCTGGCCCCTGCAGCACTCTGTGGCTCGGCAGGGACAGTCCCATCGACCAGCCTGGCGAACCACTGTTCCAGCAAACGGCTGGCGTGCTGATTGAACGCGAAGTAAAGATCGCGGCAGGTCCACCATGGTTCGATCGGAAACACCTGCTGCGCGACGATATCCCCCGTATCGATTCCCCGGTCGATGATATGCAGAGTGACACCCGCCTCGTCCCTGGACTCCAGCAACGGCCAGACCGAAGTAAACATTCCCTTGTATTCGGGCAACTTCGAGAAATGAATATTGAACACCCGAGTGATGGAAAAGCGCTCGGGGACGACAATCCGGTCGAACTCCAGGGAAAGGAATGCGACAGAAGCGACTTCGTACGCCGCCTCCAGGCTGATTTCTCGCACGCCGTACCTTTGCGCCGCCGCGCGCAATGAACGTTGCCAGCCATCGATACCTGGGTCGGTACGGTTGCACACCACGGCCACTTCATCGGGGGAGAACTGGCGCAGAGCCCATTCCAGGCCGAATACAGAAATGTCGTTTTTTCCAGCAATGACAATCATGGGTGACTCCCCCGACATCGAGAACTACGTCAACCAAACGTAGCCGTTACTGCGAAATAGGGACGGGAGCCACGCTTGGCCTGAAAGCCCGGAAGAAATAGATGGTGTCCCAGGGCAGGTTCGAACTGCCAACCTTCCCCTTAGGAGGGGGATGCTCTATCCAATTGAGCTACTGGGACAAATTGACCGCCGCGGGTGCTGCTGCGGCGCAAAGGACGGCGTGCATGTTAACGGCCAGCCCTGCTTTTGTCATGTCGTGAACAGGGCTTTTTAGCCGAGGCCCCGTTCTACACACTCAGCAGGTTGTCAGTATCATCGTGCAAATTGCATAACCTCAAAAAGCCATCATTGCAAAATGCAATTAACCGCGTCCCAAGACCATGATTAAATCGTTGTTTTTAAAGGATTTAATAGCAGGTAGACTCTTGGCATGCACGCTGCTTGATCTCTCTGAAAGAACGATGGAGATCAAAGCCCATGAACAGCGCCCTGCTTCTATCGAACGTCGTAGCCATTGCCGTGCTGGTGGTCTTCCATTTTCAGCCCGCTAGTCACGCTGATCAGAACCTCCACACCAAAAGCCGGTACCTGCAACAATCCGCGCAATTGGCGGTGATCCACAGCGCTTCGCAGATTCCTGCGGCCGTTCAGATGGCCAATGAGCCGAACACCGCTGCTGTACCTGCCGCGACAAGACCCGAAAGCTGGGTATTTTGAAGATGACTCATCAGGAGCCGTAAATGTCCCGAATCGCCAAAGGCTTTCTTATCGTGGCTGTACTCAGTGCAGTACTGGGCTGCCTCACCACTGAAAACAGCTCGGGCGATGCATTTCTGATTGCGAGTGGTGTTTTTTCCGGTTTGTTCCTGCTGGCGCTTATAGCGGGACGCAAAATCAAGTTCGATCCGGTCCTGCGCTGATTCCCTGAGCGACCAACAGCGTCAAAAAACGCTTCAGCGTCATGGATAACTCACCCGAATTATCCAGAGAAAACACTGGCCCTCCTTCCGTCGCTCCGGTGTCCATAGAAAAGGCAGCGCTTCTCTTGAGCCTCGCTTCAATTTGCACGGCACTTTCCCGCCCGCGCCCCATCAAACGCTGCCGCAACACTTCAGGATTTACCGTCAACAGAATGGCTAGAAGCTGCGGGTAACGCTGACGCGCCTGCTCCAGGTAGGCTCGGGAACCATTGACCAGGACATTGCGCCCAGCGGCCAACCATTCATCGATTTCTGCGGGAATACCGTACGCCAGGTCATTGGCGCGCCAGCTCAAAGCAAAGGCGCCCTGCTGTTCCAGGCGGTCGAACTCATCGGCACTGACGCCCTGGGCATCCTCCCCGACAGACTCCGCAGACCGCGTGATTACCCGTCGCACCACTTCGCAATTCAACTGTTCCAATGCCCCACGCGCAGCATCGATCAGGCTGTCCTTGCCCGATCCGGAAGGCCCTATCAAATAAATCAGTCTGCCTGGCATTCAGAGGCTCCATAATGCTCGCAGCTAGTAAATCGGCAATTTGCCACTATTCTGAACAGGGTAGGGAACGCGATCAGAATCCGCAGCCCGCCGAGCTGGCGACGCTCAGCCATGCGCCAGCGGACACCGAATGCGGACAGGCGGGCGGACCGGCAATCTTTTCAAACCAGTCCGCATTTCTGATAATTGGTGCTGGCATAACGCCTTTACCCAGTTCAATATTTGTCACAGAATTGACGCCAAGGATCTGGCAATTTTGAGGCATGATGCGGGCCTCTTAACAATTCAGGTTGAACATTTGGCAACGACGCTTGTCCTAACTGACATCCCGCGGCCAATTCCGAGAACCGCTCCCCTGAACTAACCGGTTAAATATATGCGCCCATTGAAACAGGCAATTTATTCCAGCCGTACGGCTGACAAGTTCGTCGTACGTCTACCCGACGGGATGCGTGAACGCATTGCCGAGGTGGCTCGCAATCATCACCGCAGCATGAACTCCGAAATCATCGCGCGCCTGGAACAGAGTCTTATTCAGGAAGGCGCCTTGGGTGAAGAGCTGAGCATGCGCCTGGACAGCCCGGAGCTGTCTTTGCATGAACGCGAACTGCTTCAACGTTTCCGTCAACTCTCCCACCGCCAGCAAAACGCCCTTGTTTCGCTGATCGCCCATGACGCCGAAATGGCCGCAGACGCTTCCTGACTCTCCATGGAAAGCTAGAGCCAGCCTTGGGCTGGCTTTTTTTTTACCCGAAATCTACTCAGACGCTACAAAAGCTCCTGAGCAGGCATGACCAAACATCGGGAAACGATACAGCCCCATCAAGGGGCTGCAGGCGGGTTACAACAGGAAGATGGTGGCCAGGCCAAGGAAGATGAAGAAGCCGCCACTGTCGGTCATGGCCGTGATCATGACACTGGCTCCCATCGCCGGATCGCGCCCCAGGCGTGCCAGGGTCATCGGAATCAGAACCCCCATCAACGCCGCCAGCAATAGATTGAGCGTCATCGCCGCCGTCATCACCACGCCCAGCGACCAGCTACCGTAGAGCATGTAAGCCACGACACCGATCACACCGCCCCAGACCAGGCCATTGATCAAGGCGACTGCCAGCTCTTTGCGCATCAGGCGCGAGGTGTTGCCGGTGCTGACCTGATCCAGGGCCATGGCACGGACAATCATCGTGATGGTCTGGTTACCCGAATTGCCACCTATACCCGCCACGATCGGCATCAAGGCTGCCAGCGCCACCAGCTTTTCGATCGACCCCTCGAACAGACCAATCACGCGCGACGCGACAAATGCAGTGATCAGGTTGATTGCCAGCCAGGCCCAACGGTTGCGCAGGGAACGCCAGACCGAGGCGAAGATGTCTTCTTCTTCACGCAGACCGGCCATGTTGAGGACTTCGGTTTCGCTTTCCTCACGGATCAGGTCAACCATTTCGTCGATGGTCAGACGGCCGATCAATTTGCCGTTCTTGTCGACCACCGGCGCCGAAATCAAGTCATAACGCTCGAACGCCTGTGCGGCATCGTAGGCATCTTCGTCCGGGTGAAAGCTCACCGGATCGCTGGCCATGACTTCCGAAACCTGCTTCTCCGGATCATTCACCAGCAATCGCTTGATCGGCAGCACGCCCTTGAGCACACCGTCATAATCAACGACGAACAGCTTGTCGGTATGCCCTGGCAACTCTTTGAGTCGGCGCAGATAACGCAGAACCACCTCGAGACTGACATCCTCACGGATGGTCACCATCTCGAAGTCCATCAGCGCACCGACCTGCTCCTCGTCATAAGACAAGGCGGAGCGAACGCGCTCACGCTGCTGGCTGTCCAACGCCTCCATCAGCTCATGGACAACGTCTCGCGGCAGCTCGGGGGCCAGGTCAGCAAGTTCGTCGGCGTCCATCTCCTTGGCGGCAGCCAGGAGCTCATGATCGTCCATGTCGGCGATCAGGGTTTCACGTACGGAATCGGAAACTTCGAGCAAGATGTCGCCATCGCGCTCGGCCTTGACCAACTGCCAGACAGTCAGACGCTCATCGAGCGGCAAGGCTTCAAGAATGTAGGCAACGTCAGCGGAGTGCAGGTCATCGAGCTTGCGTTGCAGCTCGACGAGATTTTGCCGATGAACCAGGTTCTCGACCCGATCCTGATGGTGACCTTCCTGACGATGGGTCAGGTCTTCGACCACCCGCTGCCGCTGCAGCAGCTCAACGACTTGAGCAAGGCGGTCCTGCAGGCTGTCTTGCGATTTCTTTACTTCTACTTCGGTCATAGGCGAACTCCACTCCCAGCAGAGGAGCACGCCGGAAGGATCAATCAGTCAATTCATGATTGTAAAAACGAGATACTGAGTAACTACTGGGTAAGTCCATGGAGGTATTCCACAAGCCCCGGCGGGGCTGACGGGCGCAATCATACACCGCTTGGCGGCTTTAAACGTTAAAAAATCATGGCAAGAACAAGCGCTTGCGGCATAAAGCTGAACAACCGCTGAATCTATAAAGCTGCGACGTCCTCTCGAAAAAAGAAAACACACCACCAGCGAAAAAAGTGCGTCCAGGGCGCAGCCCAACTATCCAGCCGGAATTGTCGGAAGCTTCGAAAGCCCCTATCAAGAAGAGAAGCACACGCCGATGCCGGCGCCGGAATGCGTGGCCGTTGCGCTCAAAGAGGAAGAACAGCTCGGGAGAGAAAAACCTGAACAGCAGAAAGCAAAAAGCCCGCAATGAATGCGGGCTTCTTGGTGTATGGTGCACTCGACAGGATTCGAACCTGTGACCGCTCGGTTCGTAGCCGAGTACTCTATCCAGCTGAGCTACGAGTGCATTTTGTGTTTTTAGACCAGACCACAACTGGTTGAAACCGAGTTATTTGCATTACTACAACTAACTCTTAAATGGTGCACTCGACAGGATTCGAACCTGTGACCGCTCGGTTCGTAGCCGAGTACTCTATCCAGCTGAGCTACGAGTGCATTTGTTGCCGCGCATTATAGGCCGTTAAATCTTTTTGTAAAGCACTTTTTCTAGTAATTTCAACAACTTACAGAAGAAGCCAGATTACAACGTACTAAGCAAATAATGGCGGAGAACGGGGGATTCGAACCCCCGACACCCTTGTGAGGTGTACTCCCTTAGCAGGGGAGCGCCTTCGGCCACTCGGCCAGCTCTCCGCAACACGGGGCGTATATTAACCAGCTTTCTCCCCGTTTGCAAACAAAAAAAACGATAAAAATTAATGGCTTGGTTCTTCGTCCTTCTCTTTCTTTATCCGCAGGTAAATTTCTTCCCGGTGCACCGCTACCTCTTTAGGAGCGTTGACACCAATACGCACTTGATTTCCTTTGACGCCGAGCACGGTCACGGTGATTTCGCCATCACCAATAATCAGGCTTTCTGCGCACCGACGAGTCAGAATCAGCATACCTTTCTCCTCACGCATTTCATTTCAGGGACAACAGTCTGCAAAAAAAAGGGTATCGACCTACAACCAGGACGGCCGTAGCCCTACACGCCTAAGTATTGACTAGCGCGAGCAAAAGAACAGTTTTCTGTCACGCCGATCAAAAAAACGAAGGGCGCGGTAAACCGCGCCCTTCGGGCAACGCATCACTCGCCCTGTCGGGCCGGAGCGTCCAGTTCGAAAGCCGTATGCAGAGCGCGCACGGCCAGTTCCAGGTACTTCTCTTCGATTACCACGGAAACCTTGATTTCAGAGGTCGAGATCATCTGGATGTTGATGCTTTCTTTAGCCAGGGCTTCGAACATGCGGCTGGCAACGCCCGCGTGGGAACGCATACCGACGCCAACGATCGAAACCTTGGCGATCTTGGTGTCGCCCTCCACTTCCCGTGCGCCGATTTCGCGGGCCGTATTTTCCAGCACTTGCTGGGCAGCCAGGTAATCGTTGCGATGCACGGTGAAGGTGAAGTCGGTGGTGTTATCGTGCGAAACGTTCTGCACGATCATATCGACTTCGATGTTCGCGGCGCTGATCGGGCCGAGAATCTTGAAAGCCACGCCGGGGGTGTCTGGCACGCCACGGATGGTCAGCTTGGCTTCATCGCGGTTAAAAGCGATGCCGGAAATGATCGGCTGTTCCATGGATTCCTCTTCATCGATAGTAATGAGGGTCCCCGGACCCTCCTTGAAGCTGTGCAGGACGCGCAGCGGAACGTTGTACTTGCCGGCGAATTCAACCGCGCGGATCTGCAGCACCTTGGAACCCAGGCTGGCCATTTCCAGCATTTCTTCGAAGGTGATCTTGTCCAGGCGCTGGGCCACGGGCACCACACGCGGGTCGGTGGTATAGACGCCATCCACATCGGTGTAGATCTGGCATTCGTCAGCCTTCAGGGCTGCGGCCAGCGCCACGCCGGTAGTGTCGGAGCCACCGCGACCGAGGGTCGTGATGTTGCCGTGCTCGTCGACACCCTGGAACCCCGCGACCACGACCACACGCCCGGCCTTCAAGTCACCGCGGATTTTCTGGTCGTCGATCTGCAATATGCGCGCTTTATTGTGCGCGCTATCGGTCAGAATCCGGACCTGGTTACCGGTATACGACACCGCCGGCACCCCGCGCTTGATCAGCGCCATGGCCAGCAGTGCAATCGTCACCTGCTCACCGGTGGAAACGATCACGTCCAGCTCGCGAGGAACCGGCTGACCGTCACCGCTGATTTGCTTGGCAAGGTCGATCAGACGGTTGGTTTCGCCGCTCATGGCCGACAGTACAACCACCAGGTCGTCACCGGCTTCGCGGAATTTTTTCACTTTGTCGGCGACCTGCTCGATTCTTTCGACAGAACCGACCGAGGTGCCTCCAAATTTCTGTACGATCAAAGCCATTTCTAAGCCGCCTCAGCCCGTAAAGGGGCGCCCATTAATCAATCAAACTGCGCAGCTCCAAAGCCCGCCACTAGACGACGGGCTCGGCCTGGAACCTTAAATACCCTGCTCGACGAACGGGACGGCCAGCGCCAGCGCGGCATCCAGAGCAGCGGCATCGACACCACCACCCTGCGCCATGTCCGGACGACCACCGCCCTTCCCGCCCACCGCCGCAGCGGCTTGCTTCATCAAATCACCGGCTTTGAGTTGGCCAGTCAGGTCCTTGGTTACGCCCGCAACCAGTACGACCTTTTCCTCATGGACACTGCCGAGCAGGATCACTGCGCGACCGAGTTTGTTTTTCAACTGATCGACCAGCGCCAACAGCGCCTTGCCATCCTGCCCATCCACGCGCGCCGCCAGCACTTTCGCGCCTTTGATATCCAGCGCCTGCGCCGACAGGTCGTCGCCAGCGGCACTGGCTGCCTTGGCCTGCAGCTGCTCGAGCTGCTTCTCCAGCAGGCGGTTGCGCTCCAGCACAGCCGACAGCTTGTCGATCAGGTTGTCGCGACTGCCCCTGACCAGGGTCGCCGCTTCCTTGAGTTGTTCTTCCGCAGCGTTGAGGTACGCCAGTGCCGCGGCACCGGTTACCGCTTCGATACGGCGCACGCCCGAGGCCACGCCGCCTTCGCTGGTAATTTTCAGCAGGCCGATATCGCCGGTACGGCTGGCGTGGATACCGCCACACAGTTCGACGGAGAAATCGCCGCCCATGCTCAGCACCCGGACGCTATCGCCATATTTCTCGCCGAACAGCGCCATGGCGCCCTTCTGCTTGGCGGTGTCGATATCGGTTTCTTCGGTTTCTACCGCGGTGTTCTTGCGAATCTCGGCATTGACGATGTCTTCCAGGGCCTTGATCTGCTCCGGCTTGATCGCTTCGAAGTGGCTGAAGTCGAAACGCAGGCGCTGACTGTCGACCAGCGAGCCCTTCTGCTGCACGTGCTCACCCAGCACCTGGCGCAGGGCGGCATGCAACAAGTGCGTGGCAGAGTGGTTCAACGACGTGGCATGACGTACCTCGGCGTCGACCTGGGCCTGCAGCGGCGTGCCGACCGTCAGGCTGCCGCTGGCCAATACGCCGTGGTGCAGGAAGGCGCCACCGGTCTTGGTGGTATCGCGCACGTCGAAACGCGCGCTCCCCGCCTGCAGGTAACCGCAGTCGCCGACCTGGCCACCCGATTCCGCGTAGAAAGGCGTCTGGTCGAGCACCACCACAGCCTCTTCGCCTTCGCTCAGCACGTCGACCGACTGCCCGTCCTTGTACAGGGCGACCACTTTGGCGGAACCCTGGGTGGCGTGATAACCGGTGAACTCGGTAGCCACATCGACCTTGACCAGACTGTTGTAGTCCATGCCGAAGGAGCTGGCGGAACGCGCACGCACGCGCTGGGCCTCCATCTCGCGCTCGAAACCTTCCTCGTCGAGAGTCAGGTTGCGCTCACGGGCGATGTCGCCGGTCAGGTCCATCGGGAAACCGTAGGTGTCGTACAGCTTGAACACCACGTCGCCCGGCACCACGGTGCCTTGGAGCTCGGCCAGGTCTTGCTCGAGGATCTTCAAGCCCTGCTCGAGGGTCTTGGCGAACTGTTCTTCTTCAGCTTTCAGTACGCGCTCGATCTGCGCCTGCTGGGCCTTCAGTTCCGGGAAGGCTTCGCCCATTTCGGCGACCAGCGCAGCGACGATCTGATAGAAGAAGCTGCCCTTGGCGCCCAGTTTGTTGCCGTGACGGCACGCGCGGCGAATGATGCGGCGCAGCACATAGCCGCGGCCTTCGTTGGAAGGCAGCACGCCGTCGGCGATCAGGAAACCGCAGGAGCGGATGTGGTCGGCCACGACTTTCAGCGAGGCCTGGCCATCGTTGGTGCAGCCAATGGCCTTGGCCGCTGCATTGAGCAGGCTCTGGAACAGGTCGATTTCATAGTTCGAGTGAACGTGCTGCAGCACCGCACTGATCCGCTCCAGGCCCATGCCGGTATCCACCGACGGCGCTGGCAGCGGATGCAACACGCCGTCGGCGGTGCGGTTGAACTGCATGAATACGTTGTTCCAGATCTCGATGTAACGGTCGCCGTCTTCTTCCGGCGAGCCCGGTGGGCCGCCCCAGATATCAGCGCCGTGATCGTAGAAAATCTCGGTGCAAGGACCGCACGGGCCGGTATCGCCCATGGTCCAGAAGTTGTCGGAAGCGTACGGCGCGCCTTTGTTGTCACCGATACGCACCATGCGCTCGGCTGGAACGCCGACTTCCTTGGTCCAGATATCGTAGGCCTCGTCGTCGCTGGCGTAGACGGTGACCCAGAGTTTTTCCTTCGGCAGGTTCAGCCACTTGTCGGAGGTCAGGAAGGTCCAGGCGAAGGTGATGGCGTCACGCTTGAAATAATCACCGAAGCTGAAGTTGCCCAGCATTTCGAAGAAGGTGTGGTGACGGGCGGTATAGCCGACGTTTTCCAGGTCATTGTGCTTGCCGCCGGCGCGTACGCACTTCTGGCTGCTTACAGCGCGGGTGTAGGCGCGCTTTTCCTGGCCCAGGAAGCAGTCCTTGAACTGGTTCATCCCCGCGTTGGTGAACAGCAGGGTTGGGTCGTTGCCCGGAATCAAAGAGCTGGAGGCTACACGGGTGTGGCCTTGCTCTTCGAAGAAGCGAAGGAAGGCTTCACGGATTTCTGCGCTTTTCATTAGGTTCTTCCACGGAGACTGCGGCCAAAGGCCTGTGCGAAACGTCATCAGACGAAACGACGGCAAAGGGCCGCATTATATCGGCCCTGAGCTTGGGGTACAGCGTGTTTATACGATAGAGGCGGTCAATTGGACGCCTGACACTGTCAGTTGCGGGAAAAATCGATAAAAGTCCCGATGACCTGTTCGATTTGCGCACGATTGACGTCCATGTGAGTGACCATCCGCAGCCGCGGTGCGGCACTCAACCTCACCCCGCGCTCGCCGGCGAAGGCCTTGAGGGCCTCTGCCCGGTTACCCATCGAGACGTACACCATGTTGGTCTGTACCGGCTCGACCTCGTACCCCGCTTCGCGCAGGCCGTCGGCCAGCAACAGGGCATTGGCGTGGTCGTCGGCCAGGCGCGCGACATGCTGATCGAGCGCATACAGCCCCGCCGCCGCCAGGATCCCGGCCTGGCGCATGCCGCCACCGACCATCTTGCGCAAGCGGCGGGCCTTGCCGATCACGTCCGCCGAGCCGCACAGCACCGAGCCGACCGGCGCCCCCAGGCCTTTGGACAGGCACACCGAGACCGAGTCGAAATGCTGGGTAATCTGCCGCGCATCGACGCCCAGCTTGACCGCCGCGTTGTACAGCCGCGCACCATCCAGATGCAGGGCCAGGCCATGCTCACGGGTAAAGGCCCGGGCCTGCGCCAGGTAGCTCAAGGGCAGCACCTTGCCTTGCATGGTGTTTTCCAGCGCCAGCAGACGGGTACGGGCAAAGTGGAAGTCGTCCGGCTTGATCGCCGCGGCCACCTGGTCCAGATCCAGCGAACCATCGGCCTGGACCTCCAGCGGTTGCGGCTGGATCGAACCCAGCACGGCCGCGCCGCCGCCTTCGTATTTATAGGTATGGGCCTGCTGGCCGACGATGTATTCGTCGCCACGCCCACAGTGGGCCATCAGGCCCAACAGGTTGCTCATGGTGCCCGTCGGCACGAACAGCGCCTCGGCAAACCCCAGGCGCCGGGCCAATTCGGCTTCCAGATGGTTGACCGTCGGGTCTTCGCCGTAGACATCGTCGCCGGTGGCCGCCGCGGTCATGGCCTCCAGCATGCCCGCCGTGGGCTGGGTAACGGTGTCGCTACGAAGATCGATAATGCTCATGAATCAGGCCTCGGCAAAGTGACGCGCGCGTCACTGGGTAGGAGAATTCCTTTCGAATGGACTTACTACGGGCGCCACCGCGATTTATCAAGGCCCGCCCGGTAAAAGCGCTCCGCCGAAAATGAAAAATCGATATTTATCATTCAAAAGCCGCAATGCACGGGCGAAAGATATGTGTTAAAAACTCAACGCCGCCGCAAAGCCGGAGGCAAACGTTCTCAGGGCGGGGTGTAATTCCCCACCGGCGGTAATTGCGCGCAACGCGCATAGCCCGCGAGCGCTTGGCGCCAGAAACCGCTGCGGCGGCGAATGACGGCAAGGTCAGCAGACCCGGTGTGATTCCGGGGCCGACGGTCATAGTCCGGATGAAGAGAGAACGGGATTGGCACCAAAGGGCCGTCCGCAGGCGACCGCACGATACGTTCGTGCCCGAGCCTGTACGTACCCTTAAATCCCTTTCGATTCATAACGCCCTGTTTTTCACACAAACAGGAGTCAGAACAGATGCAACCCACCGCAATCGACAGCAAAAGCAAATCCCATCACGGCGAGCGCGTAGCCTTTATCCAGGCCTGCTGGCACAAGGAAATCGTTGATCAGAGCCGCCAGGGTTTCGTCAGCGAAATGCTCGCCCAGGGCTACCAGGAAAGCGACATCGATTTCTTCGAGGTCGGCGGCGCCTTTGAAATCCCGTTGCACGCCAAGCTGCTGGCCAAATCCGGCCGTTATGCCGGCATCGTCGCCGCGGGCCTGGTGGTAGATGGCGGTATCTACCGTCACGAGTTCGTCGCCCAGTCGGTGATCAGCGGCCTGATGCAGGTCCAGCTGGAAACCGAGATACCGGTATTCTCGGTCGTCTTGACCCCGCATCACTTCCACGCCGGCGAAGAACACCAGAAGTTCTTCTTCGAGCATTTCGTGCACAAGGGCCAGGAAGCGGCGAAGACCTGCGCCGACACCCTGCATAAGACCCGTGCCCTGCGCCGCAATGAACATCGGGTAGCGGTGTAAGCGACAGACGCGAAAAGCCATCGCGAGCAAGCTCGCTCCTACAGGAATCGAGTTTGCTCGCGATGCTTCTTATAGCTAACGGCTGTCAGGCCAGGCCGTCGGCCGTGGTCGGGACGATCAGAATCCCGGCACGCAGGCCGTTCTTCACCTTGGGGTTGGGGAAAATGATCCGCGCGCCCTCTTCCTCGACTATCCAGCGGGTCTGGGCGATGTCGTCGGCCAGCAGGTAACCCACTTCCAGTTCGGAGAAGTTCTCGATATCCGCCGGCAGATGCAGGTGGAAGGTATCGCTGTGCTTGATGATTTCGCGAGCGACGCTGAACAGCTGCAGACCGTCCAGCCCCTCTTGCGCCATCGGCGGCTCGCAGCCTTCGATGATCTGCTTCAGGCGGGTTTCCAGGCGCTCGACGTTCACCCCCTGGTTCTGCCCGAACGGCCGGGCCTTGCCCAATTCGAGGGTGAAGGACTCGGCATCCAGCTTGTCGTAGGTGTAGGCACTGAACACGATGGACGGTTTGTTCTGCAACAACACCGCCTCCATCCCCGCCGCCCGCAGGCGCGCCAGTTCCCGGCGCGAGTGCTGGCGCCCGTCTTTCCAGGGATACAGGGCGAACTGCTCGATCTTCGAACCACGGATCGCGGTATGCAGGTCGTAATGCAGGCGCGTCCGTTCCGGCAGGCTGAAGAAGCTCGCCGCCAGGCGCTCCAGCTCACAGGCGCGCAAGGCTTCGTTGCCGCTGCTTTGTTCGTGACGGCCGTTGAACAGCCGATTGATGTCCTGCTCGATGAAACGCTCGCCGCGACGCATGGCCTCAGGGTTGCCGAACAGGAACAGAATGCGTGCGCACGGCTTAAGATCGCCGCGGGCAATGTCGTGCAACAGGCGGTCGAGCAATTCGATCGGCGCTGTCTCGTTGCCATGGATGCCGGCCGACAACAGCAAGTCCATGCCGTTGTCGCGCGCCTGGGGCGGCCGGACTTCCAGCGCGCCTTCGCTCAGCCAGCGCATCCGCACGCCGTCGACAGTCAGTTGAGTCTTCTCCGCCGGTTCACGACCGGCGAGGGTCAGTTCAAGCAGTTTGCCGAGGGCGAGCATAGAACGTTATTCCTTAATGGTCGTGCTGGCAGTCGGGGCCGTGCACGTGATCGTCGTCACCGGCGTCGGCCGGTTCCATTTCCAGTTGCAGACTTACCAGATTAGTCGCCAACGGACGCAGCAGCAGGTTGGCGTATTCCTCGTCGCCCTCCTCGACGTCCACGCCGATCAGCAGCTGGCCGCGGCCGTCCTGCTGGATCCACACTTCCTTGCCTTGCCACATCACGGCGAAGCGGGTGCAGGAGGTTTCCAGTTGAGTGCCGTCTTTGTCTTCAAGGATCAGCTGCAGGGTATCGCTCATTTATTACGCTCTCATCTGGATGATAAAGCGGCGCGCCCGATCGGCAGACCGGGGCGCGGGCTTTCAATTGATCTGGAATGGATAAACCGCGCCCAGTTTAAGGATTTGCGTCAGTTCATCCAGTGCCGTCCGGCATTCAAGCAGCAATTGCGGATCCGCCAGGTCGCTTTCGCTCAGGCGGTCGCGGTAGTGCTTGTCGACCCATTGGGTCAGCGTGTCGTACAACGGCGCGGTCATGATAACCCCTGGGTTGACTGCCGCCAGTTCGGTTTGATTGAGCGCGACCCGTAGCCGCAGGCACGCCGGGCCACCGCCGTTCTGCATGCTCTGCTTGAGGTCGAAGACCTTCACTTCGCGGATCAGCCCACCGGAACCGGTCAGGCTTTGCAGGTACTGCCAGACACGCTCGTTGGCGCGGCACTCTTCCGGCACGATCAGCAGCATCGAACCATCGGCGCGCGACAGCAGCTGGCTGTTGAACAGGTAGGAACGCACCGCGTCTTCCACCGTGACTTGCGAACGCGGCACGCAGATCGCCTGGAAGTTGCCGCCGCGCTTGCCCAGCTTGGCCTGCAGCTCGGCGAGCATCTTGTCGGTCTCGAGGAAGGCATCCTCGTGATAGAACAGCACTTCGCCGTTGCCCACCGCGATCACGTCATTGTGGAACACGCCCTGGTCGATCACCGACGGGTTCTGCTGGGCATACACTACGCCGTCGTCGCTCAAGCCATGCAGGCGGGCGACGGCCTGGGAGGCCTCCAGGGTCTGGCGCGCCGGGTACTTCTGCGGAGCCGGATAACGGGTATCGAAGGCGCTGCGGCCAAAGACGAAGAACTCGACGCCCGCCTGGCCGTAGTCACGGCAGAAACGGGTGTGGTTGGCTGCGCCTTCGTCGCCGAACTGCGCCACCGCCGGCAGCGCCGCGTGATGGGCGAAGTGCTTCTGGTCGGCGAACATCGCCCCCAGCACCCGGCTGGTGGTCGGGTGCTCGATGCTGCGGTGGTATTTGCAGTTCAGGTTGGCGGCGGTGAAATGCACGCGACCGTCGGCGGTGTCGGCGCTCGGGCTGACCGTGGCGGCGTTGGCCACCCACATGCTCGACGCCGAGCAACTGGCGACCAGCAGCGGCATCGCCTCCTTGGCGGCACGCGCGATGACCTGGGCATCGCTACCGGCAAAACCCAGCCGGCGTAGCGCGGCCACGTCCGGGCGTTCCTGAGGGGCCAGCACGCCTTGCTGGAAACCCATTTCCATCAGCGCCTTCATTTTCGCCAGGCCCTGCAGCGCGGCCTCCCGGGGGTTGGAAGACTGCTGGCTGTTGCTCTGGGATGCGACGTTGCCGTAGGACAGGCCGCCGTAGTTATGGGTAGGCCCCACTAGACCGTCGAAATTGACTTCATAGGATTTCATCAGCGAGGCTCCACGAAAATCTGTTGTTATAAATTCGATTCGACCGCTGCGCGGTCATCGCGGGCAAGCTCGCCGCTACCTGGAGCGAGCTTGCCCACGGCCTTACGAAAGCTTCACACCCGGGGTCAGGGCGCTCGGCAGGACCAGGCTTGCGGTCTCCAGCGACGCCACCGGGTACGCGCAGTAATCCGCCGCGTAATAGGCACTGGCGCGATGGTTGCCCGAGGCGCCCACGCCGCCGAACGGCGCGCTGCTCGCGGCGCCGGTCAACTGCTTGTTCCAGTTGACGATGCCGGCCCGGCTTTCCAGCCAGAACTGCTGGTAACGGGCCTCGGAATCCGACAGCAAGCCTGCCGCCAGGCCGTATTGGGTGTCGTTGGCCTCGGCGATCGCCGCATCGAAATCGGCGTAGCGAATCACTTGCAGCAGCGGACCGAACAGTTCTTCGTCCGGGCGCTCGGCCACCGCGCTCACATCGAGGATGCCCGGGGTCAGCAGCGCGGCCTGGGCCTGCGGCTGGGTCATGGGCAACAGCGCCACGGCGCCCTTGGCCAGCAGGTCTTCCTGGGCCTGCAGCAGCGCCCGGGCCGCGCCGAGGGAAATCACCGAGCCCATGAACGGTGCCGGCTGCTGGTCGAACGCCCCGACCTCGATCGTCGCGCTGACCGCCACCAGGCGCTCCAGCAACCGGTCGCCCCAGGCGCCTTGCGGCACCAGCAGGCGGCGTGCGCAAGTGCAGCGCTGGCCGGCAGAAATGAAGGCCGACTGAATGATGGTGTAGACCGCAGCGTCCAGGTCCGCGACCTGATCCACCACCAGCGGGTTGTTGCCGCCCATTTCCAGGGCGAGGATCTTGTCCGGACGACCGGCGAACTGCTGGTGCAGGTGATTGCCGGTGCGGCTAGAGCCGGTGAAGAACAGGCCGTCGATACCCGGGTTGGCGGCCAGGGCGATGCCGGTTTCCCGCGCGCCCTGCAGCAGGTTCAGGACACCCGCCGGCAGGCCGGCTTCGATCCAGCACTTGACGGTCAGCTCGGCGACTTTCGGCGTCAGTTCGCTGGGCTTGAACAGCACGCTGTTGCCCGCCAGCAACGCCGGCACGATGTGCCCGTTGGGCAGGTGGCCCGGGAAGTTGTAAGGGCCGAAGACCGCCACCACGCCGTGGGGCTTGTGGCGCAACACCGCAGTGGCGTCGCCCAGCGGGCCGCTCTTCTCGCCGGTACGCTCGCGGTAGCTCTGCACCGAAATGGCGATCTTGTTGACCATGCTGGTCACCTCGGTCGCGGCTTCCCACAGCGGCTTGCCGGTTTCCTCGCCAATGCAGCGGGCCAGTTCGTCGGCGTGCTGCTTGAGGCTGGCGGCAAAGGCTTCCAGCACCGCGATACGTTCGTCCAGCGAACGCTTGGCCCAGCCCGGGAACGCCTGGCGCGCAGCCTGCACCGCGCTTTCAACCTGAGCCACGGTCGCCCCGTTGCCCGACCACAACACCTCTTGGGTCACCGGGTTCAGCGACTCGAAGGCCTCGCCCTGGCCTGGCAGCCACTGACCTGCGATGTAAAGCGTGTTCATCATTTCGACTCCCGGGAAGCGGACAGCGCAACGGCACGGACCTGATCGCCCGCGTTGAGTTGCAGGCGCTTGGCGGTCAGCGCATCGACCACCAGCGTGCCTGAGGCAAAGCGCGCGGGAGCGGCGGTAATGCGGCAATCCTCGCGCTTGCGGTTGTGAATCAGGAAAGGCGTGGCATCGTCGCCCGGCGTGCCGATGGCCAGCACCAGCGCCTGGCTGTCGCGCACCGCGCGGATCTTGCTGGTCTCGCACTCCACCGCCGGGCCGGCGTCGAAGATGTCGACGTAGCCCTGGTAGCTGAAACCCTCGCTCTTGAGCATAGCCAGCGCCGGCTCGGTATCGGTGTGGACCTTGCCGATCACGTTGCGCGCGTCCTCGGAAAGGAAGCAGGTGTAGAGCGGGAATTTCGGCATCAGCTCGGCGATGAACGCCTTGTTGCCCACGCCGGTCAGGTAGTCGGCCTGGCTGAACTCCATCTTGAAGAAGTGCCGGCCCAGGCTTTCCCAGAACGGCGAACGCCCGGCGGCGTCGGACATGCCGCGCATCTCGGCAATGATCTTGTTGCCAAACAGCTGCGGGAATTCGGCGATGAACAGCATGCGCGCCTTGGCGAGCATGCGGCCGTTGAGCCCGTTGCGGTAATCGGCGTGCAGGAACAGCGAGCACAACTCGGAATTGCCGGTCAGGTCGTTGGCCAGGAACAGCGTCGGAATCTCGCGGTAGATGTTCAGCTCCTGGGAGGCGCTGACGGTCAGGCCGACCCGGAAGTTGTACCAGGGCTCGCGCAGGCCGACTGCGCCGGCGATCGCGGAAATCCCCACTACGCGGCCGTTGTCGTCCTCGAGCACGAACAGGTAGTCCGCATCGCCCCGCTCGGCTTCGCCGCGGAAGGTCTTTTCCGCCCAGCCCACACGATGGGTCAGGCGCTCTTCGTTGGCCGGCAAGGTGGTGAGGCCGGTGCCGGTGCTGCGGGCCAGGTCGATCAGAGCGGGTAAGTCGCTGCTGCGTACGGGACGAACGATCATGCTATCTCCTCGGACGAAGGCCGCTGCCGACCTTCGTGAAACTCGCTGCTTTTTGCGGCAGGCTTTGCGGATTATGGAAGCCGCCGTTAAACCGCCACCAGGCGTACGCTGGCGCCTTCGCCGACACCCAGGGCGTCGGCGGCTTGCGGATCCAGGGTCACCGGTTTGCCCGGGGCGTAATCCAGTTCCAGCAGCACCGCGCGGTAGTCCTGCAACTGGCCGTTGGACACCAGGTACTGGCGGCCGCCGCCCTTGGCGACGTCACCGACCTTCACGGGCACCACGCGGCTCTGGGCGATCGAACGGATGCCCGAGACCCGGGCATGCAGGGTCGGGCCGCCATCGAAGATGTCGATGTAGTGATCGGTCTCGAAGCCTTCGCGCATCAGGATGTCGAAGGTGATCTGCGCCCGCGGATGGACCTGGCCCATGGCTTCCTGCGCGGCATCCGGCAGCAGCGGCACATAGATCGGGTAATGCGGCATCAGTTCGGCGAGGAAGGTCCGGCTTTTCAGCCCGCACAGACGCTCGGCGGCGGCATAGTTCAGGTCGAAGAAGTTGCGGCCAATGGCATCCCAGAACGGCGAGTCGCCGTTTTCGTCGCTATAGCCGACGATCTCGGTGACCACCGAATCGGCGAAACGCTCGGGATGGCTGGCGACGAACAGCAGGCGGCCACGGGAATTGAGTTCGGACCACGGCGAGCCGACCAGCTCCGGGACCACGTAGAAACTGGTCAGCAGGCTGTTGCCAGTCAGGTCGTGGCACTGGGAAAGCACGTGGATCTTGTTGTGGATCTTCAGCTCGCGGGAGGCGTGCACGAAGGTCTCGTTGCGGAAGCTGTAGAACGGCTCGGAATAACCGGCCGAGGCGACGATGGCCGAGCAGCCGACCAGCTTGCCGGCCTCGGTGTCCTCGAGGACGAAGAAGTAACTCTCTTCACCATTGAAGCTCACTTCGGCGGCGAACGAGGCTTCGCTGGCCGCGATCTTGTCGCTCAGGCGTTCCACGTCATCCGGCAAGGAAGTGACACCAATCGGGCTGTCCGCAGCCAGACGCTGTACCTCGCCCAGATCAGCCATTTGCGCGGGGCGCATCACCAGCATGGTGTCACTCCTTACTCAGAACAGGCCGGCCGTGAGGCCGACTCGGGGAAAAAAATGCCGGGACAGCCCGGCACGGAAAATGTGGCTCGACGCTCACCGCGAACGATGAACGCCGAGGAGGACCGCCGCCCGGATCAGGCCTGGGTCAGTTTGGCCACCGCGCGCTCGAAGCGCTGCAGGCCTTCTTCGATGTCCGCGTCTTCGACCACCAGGCTCGGGGCGAAGCGCACCACGTCCGGACCGGCCTGCAGGATCATCAGGTTTTCTTTTTCAGCGGCGTTGAACACGTCCTTGGCCTTGCCTTTCCAGGCCTCGCTGAGCACGCAGCCGAGCAGCAGGCCCAAGCCACGCACCTCGGTGAACAGGCCATACTTCTCGCCGATCTGCAGCAGGCGCGACTTGAAGACCTCATGCTTGGCCTTCACGCCGTTCAGCACCTGCGGGGTGTTGATCACGTCGATCACCGCGCCCGCTACCGCGCAGGCCAGCGGGTTGCCGCCGTAGGTGGTGCCGTGGGTGCCGACCACCAGGTGCTTGGCCAGTGCTTCGGTGGTCAGCATCGCCGCGATCGGGAAACCACCGCCCAGGCTCTTGGCGCTGGTCAGGATGTCCGGCGTCACGCCGTAGTGCATGTAGGTGAACAGCTCGCCGCTGCGGCCCATGCCCGTCTGGACTTCATCGAACACCAGCAGCGCATTGTGCTGGTCGCACAGTTCGCGGGCGCCTTGCAGATAAGCTTTCTCGGCCGGCAGCACGCCGCCTTCGCCCTGGACCGGCTCCAGCACCACGGCGCAGGTCTTGTCCGAGATCGCGGCTTTCAGCGCAGCCAGGTCGTTGTAAGGAACGTGGCTGATACCGGTGATCTTGGGGCCGAAGCCGTCGGAGTACTTCGACTGGCCACCCACGTTCACGGTGAACAGGGTGCGGCCGTGGAAGCTGTTGAGGGCTGCGATGATTTCGTATTTTTCCGCGCCGAAACGGTCGAAAGCGACACGACGGGCCAGCTTGAAAGCGGCCTCGTTGGCTTCGGCGCCGGAGTTGCAGAAGAACGCACGCTCGGCAAAGGTGGCGTCGACCAGCTTGTGCGCCAGGCGCAGGGCCGGCTCGTTGGTGAAGACGTTGGATACGTGCCACAGCTTGCCGGCCTGTTCGGTCAGCGCCGCCACCAGCGCCGGATGAGCATGACCCAGTACGTTGACCGCAATCCCGCCGGCAAAGTCGATCAGCTCTCGGCCCGACTGATCCCAGACTCGGGAACCCGCGCCACGCACGGGAATGAAAGCCGCAGGCGCATAGTTGGGAACCATGACCTGATCGAAATCGGCGCGTTGCACCGGGGCTTGCTCAACGGACATCGGAGTCTCCTGAAGAGGAACGCCTGCCTGAAACTGGCGAGCGATGGGGGGATTGTAAGGACAGTTTTCTGCCCGGCCTTGTCGCCAAGCGACAACTTCTTATAGCGCCAACCCCGGTTTTACGCGGGTTTACGGCAATGCGACAAATAGCGTCGCAAAGGCGCAGTTTAAACTGCCGGAGGCTTTAACGGCAGGATTGTCCAACGATTTGTGCCCGGCATGACGATGCCATCGCGAGCAAGCTTCGCTCCTACAGAATGAGTGCATTCCTTTGTAGGAGCAGCCGGTCGACGCTCGATTGCTCGCGATAAGAATCTGACAGACAAAACGAGGAAGCGAATCAACCGCGCTCGGCAGGCACCGAGGACAATTCGAAGGGGCTGCTGCTGCGCCGCTGGTTGCGATCTTCCCGTGGCGTGGCACCGAAGAAGTTGCGGTAGGCGCTGGAGAAATGCGGCCCCGAGGAGAAGCCGCAGGACAAGCCGATCTGGATTATCGACTTGCTGGTCTGCATCAGCATCTGCCGGGCCTTGTTCAGGCGCAATTCCAGGTAGTACTGGCTCGGCACGCGATTGAGGTATTGCTTGAAGATCCGCTCCAGTTGCCGGCGCGAGACACACACATGCTGGGCGATCTCGTCGGTGGTCAGCGGCTCTTCGATATTGGCCTCCATCAGCAGCACCGCCTGGGTCAGCTTCGGGTGGCTGGAGCCCAGGCGATTCTGCAGCGGAATGCGCTGGCGCTCGCCGCCCTCGCGAATG
Source organism: Pseudomonas sp. MRSN 12121 (assembly GCF_000931465.1). Taxonomy (NCBI): domain Bacteria; kingdom Pseudomonadati; phylum Pseudomonadota; class Gammaproteobacteria; order Pseudomonadales; family Pseudomonadaceae; genus Pseudomonas; species Pseudomonas sp. MRSN 12121. The sequence goes on from NZ_CP010892.1 coordinate 5,212,769, forward strand.
CGCTCGACCACCAGCTCTTCCGACACCGCGCCGGCCAGCTCCGCGCCGTGGTCACGCGCCAGTACCGCCAGCAACAGGTCCAGCACCGACATTCCGCCGCAGGCGGTAAGGCGATCGCGATCCCAGTCGAACAGGTGGCTGGTGGCGATGACCTTGGGGAAACGCTCGGCGAAATCGTCCTGCCAGCGCCAGTGCACCGCCGCCCGATAACCGTCGAGAAAACCCAGTTGCGCCAGGGGATACACGCCCGCGGACAAACCGCCGATCACACACCCGGAACGCACCAGTTGCTTGAGCGCGCTGCTGAGTGCCGGCGCCATCGAGGCGGGCGGCTCGTCAGCCAGAAGGAACAGTTTCTGGCAGCCCTCGAGCTTGCCCGACCAGGGCTCGCCCGGCAGGTGCCAGGCCCCTTCGGCCGGCGCCTCGGCCTGCAGGAAAGCCAGTTCGTAGACCACTTCCGGATGCACGCGCTGAGCGACACGCAAGGCCTCCTCCGCCAGCGCCAGCGTCAAGGCTTTAGTGCTGGGCCAAATCAGGAAACCAATTCGATGGGCAGTCATGGCGGGCAATCCGAAACGAAAACAGGATGAAAGGCAAAAGAGGCTGCAACCAAATTAGACCATCTGGCGCGCGGTGCGCAGCATGACCTAATTTGGTGCGTTACGGGAGTGATTTACTTCAGGCTGCCCGAGAGGAATTGTTGCAAACGTTCCGACTGTGGGTTCGCCAGCACTTCGCGCGGGTTGCCGCTCTCCTCCACCAGCCCCTTGTGCAGGAACACCAGCTGGTTCGAGACCTCGCGGGCAAAGCCCATTTCGTGAGTCACCACCACCATGGTCCGGCCTTCCTGGGCCAGGGCCTGCATCACTTTCAGCACGTCGCCCACCAGTTCCGGGTCGAGCGCCGACGTCGGCTCGTCGAACAGCATGACCTCAGGCTCCATGGCCAGCGCCCGGGCGATCGCCACACGCTGCTGTTCGCCGCCGGACATATGGCCCGGGTAGGCATCCTTGCGATGCGCGACGCCAACCTTGGCCAGGTAGTGCTCGGCCTTTGCCCGGGCTTCGGCCTTGGGCACGCCCAGCACATGCACCGGCGCTTCCATGATGTTTTCGATGGCGGTCATGTGCGACCACAGGTTGAAGTGCTGGAACACCATCGACAGGCGCGAACGCATGCGCTGCAGTTGCTTGGGATCGGCCGCCTTCAACCCGCCGCCCTTGTTCGCCACCAGCTTCAACTCTTCGTTGTTCAGCAGGATCCTGCCGGCGTGCGGCTGCTCCAGCAGGTTGATGCAACGCAGGAACGTGGATTTGCCGGAGCCACTGGAGCCGATGATGCTGATCACATCGCCGGCCGCCGCTTTCAGGGACACGCCCTTGAGCACTTCGTGACTGCCATAGCGTTTATGCAGGTCTTGGACTTCAAGTTTGTACATGCTGTCGATTCTCACAAAAGCAGTCAGTCGTTGAGCAAGCGCCCGTGCCGCAGCGCTTCGCGCCCCGCCACCTTGGCCAGCCAGAAACCGGGTTGGGCATAGCGCAGCCGCTCAACGGCGAACAACACGCCACTGGTGCCGGCACACAGGGTGCTGACCCGATCGGATAAGGGATCAATCACTTCAAAAATCGGCTCGCCCTTCTCCACCCAGCTACCGGCCGGACGCAGAAAACTCACCACGCCGGGGTGCGGCGCAAACAACAATTCGGTGCCTTCGAACGGCATGCCTTCGCAGGCTTCATGCTGCGGCGCCGGCCATTCGCCCAGGATCAGCCCCTGCTCGGCGAGGAACGCCAGGATGCCGTCGGCATAGGCCTCGGCCGCCGGACGCCCGGTATCGGCCTGGCCGCCCAGTTCGAGGGTGGTCGCCAGGCAGGCCAGCGGGATCTGCGCCTGTGGAAACTGGCGCGACAGGCGCAACCACGGGAGCGAGCAAGCCTCGTCGAACGAGCTGCCGCCGGAATCTTCCGCCAGCAGGCCGACGCGCACGTTCAGGTGCGCCGCCAGGGAACGCCATTGCGGCCAGTGCTGCGGCAAGGCATACATATGCAGCGCTGCCTCCGCGTCACAGTGCAGATCGAGCACCACATCCGCGGTGCAGGCATGACTCAGCAGGATGCGCTGCATGCCCTGCAACTGGCTGGAAGGCGCCGGCAACTCGGCCAGCACATCGCCCATGGCCTGGCGGATCATCCGCACATTGGCATGCGGATCGTCCCCCAGGCGCCCCTCGAGCCGGCTCGCGACCGGCGCGCTCAGCTCGACGAAATCGCGGTTGAAGTTCTTGCCGCTACCCGCCTCGAAACGCCCCTGGTGGTTGCCCTGCAGCAACTGCCCCAGGCCCATCGGATTGGCCACCGGCACCAGCTCGATCACACCGTTCAGCGCGCCCCGGGCTTCCAGCTCGACCAGGCGTTTTTTCAGCTCCCAGGCCGTGCGCATGCCGGGCAGTTCGTCGGCATGCAGGCTGGCCTGGATATAGGCCTTGCGCTCGCCGTGACCGAAGCGGAATACCGAGATCTGTCGTTCGCTGCCCAGATGGCTCCACGGCAACGCGTGGTCGATGCGTTCCATATCAGTGCTTCCGCGGCGCCAGGTAGCTCAGCCAGCGGCCTTCGGCCAACTTGAACAGGCGCACCAGGATGAAGGTCAGGCACAGGTAGAACACGCCGGCGGTAATGTAGGCCTCGAACGGCAGGTAGTACTGCGCGTTGACCGTGCGCGCCGCGCCGGTGATGTCGATCAGGGTCACGATGGAGGCCAGGCTGGTGGTCTGCAGCATCATGATCACTTCGTTGCTGTACTGCGGCAGCGCCCGGCGCAGGGCCGACGGCAGCAGGATGCGGGCATACATCTTGTAGCGCGACATGCCCATGGCCTTGGCCGCTTCGATCTCGCCGTTCGGCGTGGCCTTGAGGCTGCCGGCGATGATTTCGGCGGTGTAGGCGCTGGTGTTGATGGCGAACGCCAGGCAGGCACAGAAGGACGCGCTGGACAGCCACGGCCAGAGGAAGCTCTGGCGCACCACATCGAACTGCGCCAGGCCGTAGTAGATCAGGAACAGCTGCACCAGCATCGGCGTGCCGCGGATCACATAGGTGTAGAGCCAGGCCGGCAGGTTGACCAGCGGCTGCTTGGAGACCCGCATCAGCCCCAGGGGCAAGGCCAGCAGCAGCCCGAAGAACAGCGACAGGGCCAGCAGCTTCAGGGTGGTCAACAGGCCGCTGAAATACAGCGGCAGGGCCTCATAGATGACGTTGTAGTCGAAGATCATAGATCAGCCGCCCTTACGCCTACCGAGTAGCGCTTCTCAAGGTGACGCAATGCCAGCAACGAGACACTGGTGATCACCAGGTACATCGCCGCCACCGCGAGGAAGAAGGTAAAAGGCTCGCGAGTGGCGTCAGCCGCCTGCTTGGCCTTGAACATCATGTCTTGCAGGCCCACCACCGAAATCAGCGCGGTGGCCTTGGTCAATACCAGCCAGTTGTTGGTGAAACCGGGAATCGCCAGGCGGATCATCTGTGGCACCAGCACCCGGAAAAACACCTGGAAGCTGTTCATGCCGTAGGCCATGCCAGCCTCTGCCTGCCCCTTGGGGATCGCCATGAAGGCGCCACGGAAGGTTTCCGACAGGTAGGCCCCGAAGATGAAGCCCAGCGTGCCGATACCGGCGGCCAGCGGGTTCAGGTCGATGTAGTCGTCATAGCCGAGCAGCGGCGCGACACGGTTGAGCAGGTCCTGGCCGCCGTAGAAGATCAGCAGGATCAGCACCAGGTCGGGAATCCCGCGGATCACCGTGGAATACAGGTCGCCCAGCCAGGCCAGCCAGCGCACCGGCGAGAGGCGCAGCGCGACCCCGACCAGACCCAGAACGATGGCCAGGGCCATGGACGACAAGGCAAGCTGAAGCGTCAGCCAAGCGCCATCGAGGATGACAGCCCCGTAGCCTTTCAACATGATTCAGGTCCTCGAAAATTGGGATGAAAAAATGGCGCAAACTTCAGAGATTCTGCTGCTTGCGCCATCTCGGACTTGCTGATTCGACGATTTACTGGCCGTAAATATCGAAATCGAAGTACTTGTCCTGGATTTGCTTGTACTTGCCATTCGCGCGAATGGCGGCGATCGCACCGGTGATCTTGTCTTTCAGCGCATCGCCCTTGCGCACGGCGATACCTACGCCGTCGCCGAAGTATTTGGGATCGGTGAACGCCGGGCCGACGAACGCGAAGCCTTTGCCGGCATCGGTCTTCAGGAAGCCGTCATTCAACAGGGTAGCGTCGGCCACCGTGCCATCGAGGCGACCGGCCGCCACATCCAGGTAGATTTCGTTCTGCGAACCGTAAGGCTTGATCTCGGCTCCCAGCGGCGCCAGCACTTCACGGGCGAAACGCTCGTGGATCGAACCGCGCTGCACACCGATGTTCTTGCCCTTGAGCTCGGCCAGGCCGTCGCTGACCTGGGTGCCGGACTTCATCACCAGGCGTGCCGGGGTGTTGTAGTACTTGCCGGTGAAATCCACGGACTTCTTGCGGTCTTCGGTGATCGACATGGAGGAAAGGATCGCGTCGATCTTGCGCACCTTGAGCGCCGGGATCAGGCCGTCGAACTCCTGCTCGACCCATACGCACTTGACCTTCATTTCTTCGCACAGGGCGTTGCCGATGTCGTAGTCGAAACCGACGATGCTGCCGTCTGGAGCCTTGGAGGCGAATGGAGGGTAGGCCGCCTCGATACCAATCTTCAGAGGCTTTTCATCGGCGAACGCCGGCAGGGAGAGTACGGAGGACAGTGCCAGGGCGCCAAGAAGCACGAGTTTCTTCATCTTAGGACTCCATCGGTAAAGGGCAAAAACGGCAGAGTGAGCGACAGCCCAATATGCGAATGGGTGGAACCTGATAGCGGTGCTGCGTCCTTGAAGCCCCGACGACGAACTCCAGACGGGTTCTCCGGCAGGCAACGACGAGCGAGTGATCGGCATTCTAACGACAGGCCCGAAGCCGATATTTCCTCAATGCGACAACAAATTACAGAAGCACCGAGAAACCAGGGCGAGCACATTGACAGCTCTTCAGATTTATGCAAGAGCAAAAGAAGATGAACCTATCTACGCTGCAAATTGCGGGCCTATTATTCGCAAAGCCTTCTATTCCGGCAAGCGCAGCGTTATGACTTATTTTTTACCGCCCCCGCAACGGCCCTGAAACGGGGCTTTTCGTTTCTCATTGCCCCGAATCCGTGCAGCGGGTTACACATTCCCTCCAGCCGGTAACATTCAGAATCATCCGATTGACGTTACCGATATTTATTGGATCGAGACTGGCGGTGCCTGGGCCGACGCTATCGCGAGCAAGTTCGCTGCAACAAGAACCAGAGCAATCCCTGTAGGAGCGAGCCTGCTCGCAATACGGCCACCAAGCCGACACAAAAAAGCCCCGCCCGGCGCAAGGCCGGGCGGGGCTTCGGTCGATGCCGCTTTGCCTCAAGCGACGTTCATGGTCTTGTGGGTATCGACCAGATGCTGCACCACGCTCGGGTCCGCCAGGGTGGAGATATCGCCCAGGCTGTCGTATTCCGCGGTGGCGATCTTGCGCAGGATGCGGCGCATGATTTTCCCGGAACGGGTCTTCGGCAGCCCAGGCGCCCACTGGATGACATCCGGCGAGGCGATCGGACCGATCTCGCGACGGACCCAGTTCTTCAGCTCCAGGCGCAACGCCTCGCTGGGCTCTTCGCCGCCGTTGAGGGTGACGTAGACATAGATGCCCTGCCCCTTGATGTCATGAGGCACGCCGACCACCGCCGCCTCGGCGACTTTTGGGTGCGCGACCATGGCGCTTTCGATCTCGGCGGTACCCATGCGGTGGCCGGAAACGTTGAGCACGTCATCCACACGCCCGGTGATCCACCAGTAGCCGTCTTCGTCGCGACGGGCACCGTCACCGGTGAAGTACATGCCGCGGAAGGTCTTGAAGTAGGTGTCGACGAAACGATCGTGGTCGCCGTACAGGGTACGCGCCTGGCCTGGCCACGAATCGAGGATCACCAGGTTGCCCTCGGCGGCCCCCTCGATGATGTTGCCCAGGTTGTCCACCAGTGCCGGCACCACGCCGAAGAACGGACGCGCAGCCGAACCCGGCTTGAGGGCGTGGGCCCCCGGCAACGGACTCATCAGGGTGGCGCCGGTCTCGGTCTGCCACCAGGTATCGACGATCGGGCAACGGGAGTGGCCGACGTTCTTGTAGTACCAGTCCCAGGCTTCCGGGTTGATCGGCTCACCCACCGAACCGAGCAGGCGCAGGCTGCTGCCGTCGGCGCCTTCGCAGGCGGCGGTGCCGGACGCCATCATCGCGCGGATCGCGGTCGGCGCGGTGTAGAGGATATTGACCTTGTGCTTGTCGACGATCTTCGCCACGCGGGTCACGTCCGGGTAGTTCGGCACCCCCTCGAACAGCACGGTGGTCGCGCCATTGGCCAGCGGGCCATAGACGATATAGGTGTGGCCGGTGACCCAGCCGACGTCGGCGGTGCACCAGTAGATTTCTCCCGGACGGTAATCGAACACGCGCTCATGGGTCAGGGCCGCGTACAGCAGGTAACCGCCGGTGGTGTGTTGCACACCCTTCGGCTTGCCGGTGGAGCCGGAGGTATAAAGGATGAACAGCGCTTCCTCGGCGCCCATTTCCTTGGGCGCGCAGACAGTGCCCGCCACCTTCATCAAGTCTTCGTACCAGATGTCGCGATGCTGGTTCCACTTGATGTCGCCCGAGGTGCGCTTGCACACGATAACCTTCTGGATACTGCTGGTTTCCGGGTTGGTCAGCGCGTCGTCGACATTGGCCTTGAGCGGAATCTTCTTGCCTGCGCGAATGCCTTCGTCGGCGGTGATCACCACCTTGGAACGGCAGTCGATGATCCGCCCGGCCAGCGCTTCCGGCGAGAAACCGCCGAACACTACCGAGTGAATCGCGCCGATCCGGGTACAGGCCAGCATGGCGACCACGGCTTCGGGGATCATCGGCATATAGATGGTCACCACGTCGCCGCGGTGTACGTCCTGGCCACGCAGGGCGTTGGCGAACTTGCAGACCTGCTCGTGCAGCTCGCGGTAGGTAATGTTGCGGCTTTCGGAAGGATCGTCGCCTTCCCAGATGATCGCGATCTGATCGCCACGCTCGGCCAGATGACGATCCAGGCAGTTATAGGAGACGTTGAGGGTGCCGTCGGCAAACCATTTGATATCGACATGGTGATCGTCGAAGGAAGTCTGCTTCACCGTGGTGAAAGGCTTGATCCAGTCGAGGCGCTTGGCCTGCTCGCGCCAGAAGCCGTCGGGGTTGACGACCGACTGCTGGTACATGGCCTTGTAGGTCGCCTCGTCAGTCAGGGTGTTGGCCGCAACCTCGGGACGAACGGGATACAGAGAAGCCGCACTCATCTTTCTTACCTCGGTGACATAGTTGTTGTTGTATGGCCCCGTTGTAGCCGGGGCGGCCTTATAGAACCATTCGACGATGGTAGTAACAACCCCCTGCCGCGCCACGAAAAAGTACCGCTTGGCCCTCTAGCACGGCACTTGTCGCAATAATCGCAGCACTTGAACCCGCGCAAACAGGCCTGCAGAAGGCGCGTTTAGCGGGATTGTTACAAAAACCGTCAATAGTGTTTATCAAAAGCATGCCTGTATGGGCCGCACTCGGGCGCCTAAAATCAACCTCGCCAACAAGGCAATGTGATTAACCAAGTTACAGCCCCCACGAAGGCAGTTAATCCGAACTTCTACTCAAGCTCCACACGCAGCCCCACAAAGGTTGCGTGCCCCCACACGACCTTAGAAAGGTGAAATGAAATGAAAGCTTTATTAGTTCTGGCCCTCAGCAGTCTTTGCGCTACAGCAATGGCCGACGAGATCCCGACTGATGTTGCGAGCCAGCAGCCCGCTGTAGAGGAATACTCTTACTCGTCCCACCTGGACATCGCCAAAGTTATATCCACGAGCGAAGTTCCCAATGTATGCGAAGTTGTACCTGCGCGTATGGAATATGAAGATTCGCAAGGCCAGCGGCATATTCTGCAATACCGTGTCATGGGTAACGGCTGCTCTAACGGCTGATACTCAAAGTTAGTTTTTCAAACACTTTAAAGTGCCGGCCGCAAGAAATCCTTCTTGCGGCAAAGATGGCCGGCGGCCCCACTTGAGCAAGCCATCCCCACCTAGTGCGGACACGGCATTCGCACTCACCCTTTTCACCTGTCATGTCGCCCTGCGGAAGCATTTTTTCCGAGCATTGCAAGGGGCTTGACGGGAGTTAAAACCACCGGCTCGAACGTCGATCCCAACGCAGGACCGGCATCCGATGCAGTAGTGTTGCAAAGGTCAAAAATTGACCATAAGACACAAGATGTAGTGGCCAAAGTGTTATTTTGCTCATTTTTTGAGCAGAAAAAACAGGCGACAATTTTCACGTAAAATTGAACACAATCCTCACCACAACGCTCCTCTCCACGCCTGGAGGCTTTGTCCTACGGGGCTTTCAGGGCATCGGATGAAAAACCCGATCCTCTCGCCGCAAAAAACCTGCAAAAACGCCTGAAAAAAAATCTTCAGCGGTCAAAGCCCTGTAAACCCTCGCTCCGCCGCGATCACGCCCCTCGCCGGCCGGATCGTGAGCCACTTCGTCGCACCACAGCGACAAAAAAGTCCCTATAATGCGGCCTTAAAACGGGCCTGCAATATTCCCTTACAGGGGTAAACAGCAGTTCGAGGCCAAAGCAGGAGTCGATTCGTTTTTCTGCTTCCATAGGCCGCTTCGGAACTCCCGTACATATTTTCTGTTTATTGCCTGCGCTAGCTGCCGCAACAAACGATTCCTTAAGATCCAACGCGGCCAGTTCGGCCGTGTGAAAAATCAACCATCAGTTTTCACACGGGCATCTGGCCCTCACGCAGGAGACGACACGTCATGCTGAGCTGGGACGAATTCGACAAAGAAGAAGGCGAAGTCGCTGTCAAGGGCGCCAACGCCGGCCACGCGGCCGAAGCCAACATGGACCGCCTCGACAGCGCCGGCGGTGCCGCCGCACTCGAAGCCCGCGCCGTAACCGCCAACGACTCGGCAGCCGTCGCCCGCGCCAAGGCCTCCCTGGACCAGCTCGACATCGCTGAGGGCCTGGCTGAACTGGAAGGTGCTTCTGCCCGTGTCGCCGTCGACGAAAAGCGCATGATCAACTGCCGCGCCGACCTCAACCAGCTGGTGCCGTTCAAATACGACTGGGCCTGGCAGAAGTACCTGGACGGTTGTGCAAACCACTGGATGCCGCAAGAAGTCAACATGACCGCGGACATCGCCCTGTGGAAAAACCCGGAAGGCCTGACCGACGACGAACGTCGTATCGTGATGCGCAACCTGGGCTTCTTCTCCACCGCCGACTCCCTGGTAGCCAACAACCTGGTGCTGGCCGTCTACCGTCTGATCACCAACCCGGAATGCCGCCAGTACATCCTGCGCCAGGCGTTCGAAGAGGCGATCCACACCCACGCCTACCAGTACTGCATCGAATCGCTGGCCATGGATGAAGGCGAGATCTTCAACATGTACCACGAGATCCCATCGGTCGCGAAGAAGGCCGCCTGGGGCCTGAAGTACACCCGTTCGATCTCCGATCCGAAGTTCGAAACCGGCACCGTCGAAACCGACAAGGAACTGCTGCGTAACCTGATCGCCTACTACTGCGTTCTGGAAGGCATCTTCTTCTACTGCGGCTTCACCCAGATCCTGTCCATGGGCCGCCGCAACAAAATGACCGGCGTCGCCGAGCAGTTCCAGTACATCCTGCGTGACGAATCCATGCACCTGAACTTCGGTATCGACGTGATCAACCAGATCAAGATCGAAAACCCGCACCTGTGGGATGCCGAGATGAAGGAAGAAGCGACCCAGATGATCCTCCAGGGCACCCAACTGGAAATCGAATACGCTCGCGACACCATGCCGCGCGGCGTACTCGGCATGAACGCGGCGATGATGGAGGACTACCTGAAGTTCATCGCCAACCGTCGCCTGTCGCAGATCGGCCTGAAGGAAGAATACCCAGGCACCACCAACCCGTTCCCATGGATGAGCGAGATCATGGACTTGAAGAAAGAGAAGAACTTCTTCGAGACCCGCGTGATCGAGTACCAGACCGGTGGCGCGCTGAGCTGGGATTGATCCCGGGCTCCCGCCTGGTGCCGGCTCGCTGCGAACCGGCACCAGCAACGATCAAAAAAGCCCTGACTTGTTCAGGGCTTTTTTATTGCCTTTGGCGAAGCTTGTTTCCCACCACTCCGCCACCAGCGCGCTCCCTGCTCAATCAGCCAAGGCCAGGGCGCCGCGAATCTCCTGCTTCACTGCCTCGAAATCCGCTGCCGCCCGGGGATCGTCCAGCAACCGCGCCACCAGCACCGCGGCGCTTATCTTTCCCCCCTCCAGGTCGCTGGGAAAATGCACGCCGGCGATCACCCGGCTGTCGGCGTTGATTTGTGCCCGAGCAAACAATTCACTGCGCTTTTCCGGCAGCGCCATGCCCAGCAAGGTGGCATTGAGGTAGCCGTTCATCGAATGGCCGCTGGGGTAGGAGTCGCCTTCCGGCGGCGGCAACACCGGCTTCACCAGCGACGAGGCTTCATAAGGCCGCGCACGGGCATAGCTGTGCTTGGCCGGCATCAGGAACTGCACCAGGTCTTCCTGGGCACGCCGGAAGAAGGCTCGGGTCAGGGGCAGGCCCTCGACGTTGAACGCGGCCCCCAGGGACTCCCTGGCAAAATGGAACACGCTGTCTTCCCACTCGTCATCCTGCCGCACCTGGTTCACCTGGGCGCTGCTGCGCGCCGCCTGGGCGGCCAGCACTGCCTGCAGGTCGTTTTGCTGCAGCGGCGAATCGCCAGTGGGTGGCGGTGGCAGATAATCCGCCAAGCGGAATTGGTTCACCGGCAGATAAGGAGCAGCCGCCTGCTCCGCCAGGGCAATCCCCGCGCCGGACAGGGCCAGACAAATCAACAATGAACGCGCCAGAACTGGCATATCGAGGTCCTCGTTATTGTGAGGGGAAAAGCCGTCTGGCTTGTTCCCACCGGACCTTCATTCGTGAGGCCGGCGCCGTCTTATCGGCCATTTATCCGAGGCGTACTTGTCCCTCTTTGCCAAGGCTATGACGCTCTCTGCCAGGGCAGGGTATGATGGCTAACCTTTTGTTTTTACAAGCTTTATCACGTAAGACTCTCCTCTAAACGTTGAGAGTTTTGTTAGCTAGTTCGGTAGGAAATTTCGCAGATCAAACCGCCAATAAACCGGGCGGGAATAGGGGCGCAGCCTTTGTGAATGCCCTGAATGCGGCTGCGGCGACAGGCATGTTTTTCGCGAGCACGCTCGCTCCTGCCGGGGGAGCAGGTAGATTTATGGCTTGTTCTGCTCCAGCGGCCGCCAATCGAAGTGTTGCCGTTCGCCAACGCCATTGAAGTCGACCCGGTAGGTGTGTTGCTTGCCGCCAAGATCGCAAACGCCGATCAGGTCGTGGTTGTGCTGTTCGCGGGGCGGAGGGAGCTGGATGCGCACGGTTCCCTTGCAGTTTTCGTAGTTGCAGGGGGCAGTATTGCGGTACAGCAGGTAATCGCCGCTCTCGTCCCGCTCGACCCAGCGCCCATCGATGAAACGTGCCTGGTCGGGAGGAATGCTGGTGGTGGCCATCTTGCGCTTGCCGTTGCACAGCATGACGGCGCCCATGGCCACGGCCATCACGACATAGGCCAGGATCTTCGACTCCACATTGAAGTAGGACAGGATGCCCAGGGCATCGGCCACGATCGACATGACCGCCAGCGCCAGTACCGGCAACGACAGGAAGAACGCCGCCGCCCCCTTGATCACGCTGCCCCGGCTCACCCGCTCGACACTCCGGGGGTCGATCACGAACTGGATGCTGCTGCGCGCGGGCGCCTGGTTCTGGGCGATATTGATGTGATTGGCGTCACCGATGGAGCCAATGTTGATGCGATTACCGTCAGACATGACCCAGATCCTTTGCAGTGATGGATGGAGCGCGCGCCCTACAAGATTATGCCGAGATAGGGCCCCATGCTTGAAAAGATCCGTGCACGCCTCGCCCTCACCCGCTATTAATAGTCTCCGTCACTCAAGGACCCGAGCCCGCCCATGAAATTCGATACCGCCTACTGCATCGGCCTCGACGACAAGCTGTCGATCTATGACGTGCGCGACCTGAATTTCGACGAGACCCTGGATTTCGATTCGGCCAGGGAACACTTCCAGTGCCCCAACGACGCCTGCCGCGCCGCGTTCGCCGCCGACAATCAGTTGGGGACATTCAACGCCAAGAACATCCATTACATCCGTACCCCACACTTCAAGAACCTGCCTGGCACCCGGCACATCGAAGGCTGCCCGTATGGCGCCAGCAGGAGCGTGGCCAATGGGGTGGATGAACGGGAAGCCGAGGATGGCCGGGAGGAACACTTCCCCTCGGAACTGCTGCTGAGCCGCCGCGAATACCAGCGCCAGCCTGCCAGCCCGACAGCGGATGGCGACACGCCACGGGTAGCGCTGCCGGCCTCGTCTACAAGCCCCCGCCCGCCTCGCTCGAGCCAGGACGGCACACCCGACAAGACCAGCGTCTTCGCCCATCCGGTGGAATGCTTTGTGTCGAATATCGACGACAAGGAGTTGCTCAAGCGCATGCCGTTGAAGATCGGCGACCACACGGCGTCCTACGCCTCGTTCTTCAAGAAGATCGAATACCTGCTGGACAACAAAGGGCTGGTCTACTGGGGCAAGATCAAGGAAATCAAGGATTACACCCAGAGTTTCCGGATCGATTTCGAGCAGAAGATCTGGTTCAAAAAGGCAGACGAAACCAGGAAGAAGCCCTACTCGGTGAACGTCTACCTGAGCAAGAAGCTGATCGACAACTACCGCAAGCGCCAGGCCTTCCTTGCCGAGATCAAGCATGCCATCGGCAGCCAGGGGGACCTGTACTGCTTCTTCTACGGCGTGACCCCGGAACTGAAGCAAGTGCCGAGCAAAAAACACCCCGACCAGACCTTCGGTGTGTTCAGCGCCAATATCGAGAACCTCGACCATTTCATCATTCGGGAAGTACCGGGACTGGCGACAGATTGATCCAGGCGCCGACAGGCCGAAAAACAATGGCATTTTAATGGCACTTCTTTGAATATTTCCCGGGCAAAACCAAGGAAACATTTTGAAATAAAATGCCCCGCCCCTTGCGCCACGGGACATTGAAGAGCAGTGCGCAACTTCTTGCGCAGTAAGGACGCGCTAGATTACGCAACGTATTAATCACCCGCCTGTTTATCGGCTCAAGCGGCCATGGGCACAGGCTGGCCGGATTCATGGAAGAACATTCATCCCAAGGAGCGGCACATGTTCAATCCTTCCAACGAAACCCACTTCAGCCTGACCGTCGACGACTTCCAGGGTGAGGTGCAGGTGCTGTCCTTCGAAGGGATCGAAGGCATCAGCCAGCCGTTCCGCTTCGACCTGGAACTGGTCAGCGAGAACCCCGACCTGGACCTGGAAACCCTGCTGCACAAGCAGGCGTTCCTCGCCTTCGACCCGCAGGGCTCGGGCATCCATGGGCAGATCTACCGCGTGGCCCAGGGCGATGCCGGCAAGCGCCTGACCCGCTACAAGGTGTCGCTGGTGCCGCAACTGCAATACCTGGCGCACCGCACCAACCAGCGCATCTACCAGCAGCTGTCGGCGCCGAAGATCATCGCGCTGATCCTCGAAGAGCACGGCATCCAGGGCAACGCCTACCGCTTCCAGCTCGGCACCCCGTGCCCGGACCGCGACTACTGCGTGCAGTACGACGAGACCGACCTGCACTTCATCCAGCGCCTGTGCGAAGAGGAAGGCCTGCACTACCACTTCCAGCACAGCCCCGAAGGCCACCTGCTGGTGTTCGGCGACGACCAGACCGTGTTCCCCAAGCTCGGCCAGCCCACCGCCTATGTCCAGGGCAGCGGCATGGTCGCCGACGAGCCGGTGATCAAGGGCTTCAACCTGCGCCTGGAAACCCGCACCAGCCGCACCACGCGCCGCGATTACGACTTCGAGAAACCGCGCCTGCAACTGGAGGCCGGCTACCAGCCCGAGGCGGAATACGAAGAGCCGGAGCTGGAGGATTACGACTACCCGGGCCGTTTCCTCGACCGCGCCCGCGGCAAATTCCTCAGCCAGCGCGCCTTGGAACGCCACCGCGCCGACTATCGCCAGGCCGAAGGCTGGGGCGACCAGACGCGGCTGGTCAGCGGGCATTTCCTGGAACTCTCCGATCATCCGCGCAGTGAGTGGAACGACCTGTGGCTGCTGACCCATGTCGTCCACGAAGGCAAGCAGCCACAGGTGCTGGAAGAGTCGGTGACCAGCGACACCACTGATAACAAGGACGACTTCCACCAGGGCTACCGCAACCGCTTCCTCGCCACCCCGTGGGACGTGTTCTACCGCCCGCCGCTGGAGCATCCCAAGCCGCGCATCCTCGGCAGTCAGACCGCGGTGGTCACCGGGCCCAAGGGCGAAGAGATCCATTGCGACCAATACGGCCGCGTGAAAGTACAGTTCCACTGGGACCGCGAAGGCCTGGCCGACGACAAGACCAGTTGCTGGCTGCGCGTCTCCAGCAGCTGGGCCGGCGACCGCTACGGCGCCATCGTCATCCCGCGCATCGGCATGGAAGTACTGGTGACCTTCCTCGAAGGCGACCCCGACCAGCCGCTGATCACCGGCTGCCTGTACCACAAGGAACACCCGGTGCCCTACACCCTGCCGGCGAACAAGACCCGCACGGTGTTCAAGTCCATGAGCTCGCCGGGCGGCGCCGGCTACAACGAACTGCGCATCGAAGACAAAAAGGGCGCCGAGCAGATCTTCATCCACGCCCAGCGCAACTGGGACGAAAACATCGAGCACGACCAGAAAATCCGCATCGGCCACGAACGCCACGACACCGTGGTCAAGAACACCTACACCGAACTCAAGGCCGAAGAACACCGCACCACCCACGCCGACCGCAAGACCGAAACCAAGGTGGACGACCACCTGACCGTAGGCGAAAACCAGCACATCAAACTCGGCACCGCGCAACTGACCAAGGCCGGCCAGGAAATCCACCTCAAGGCCGGCGCCAAGATGGTCATCGAAGCCGGCAGCGAACTGACCATCAAGGCCGGCGGCAGCTTTATCAAGCTGGATTCCGGCGGCGTCACGGTGGTGGGGCCGATGGTGAAGATCAACGCCGGGGGATCGCCGGGGAGCGGGACGGGGATCGGCATCAAACCGCCGACGTTACCGGGGGCAGCGGATGCCGACAAGGCAGGCAGCCTGATGGAAGAGGCGCTGGCCAATCCGGCCAAGGAAACGCCGCCGGGCCAGCTGTGCATTCGTATGTCCCCCTTGCCCAACATGCCGGGGTATCCGGATGAGCCTTACCAGCTGTATGCCGACGGCGCGCTGATCGACAAAGGCTTCAGCGACGAAAAGGGCAATGTGCTGTTCCAGCATATTCCCGGCACCCGCCACTATTCGGTGGAAACGGTAAACGGACACCGCTTCAACCTGGACATGAGCGAAACCTCGACCGAACAGACACGCCAGCGCGCTGAACGCCTGGGACGCGAGGGATATCGCGACTTCCCCGACGCGGCCGCCTCCCTCGAGGCGCTGAGCAGCAGCGAGGCGTTCCGCCAGTTGTGGGCGGATCAAAGCGAGCAGAAAGAGTAAAAGGACTCACTCCATGACCTACCTCGATCAAAAACTATCGATCTCGCTTGAAGAAAGCGCCGCCACCCTCAGCGCGGACTGGTTCGCCCACAAGAACAATCCGCTGAGCCCTCCCCGCCCGGCCGGCAACGTGGTGACGCCGTTGGTGTGTGGCGAGGAAGCCTTCAAGAAAGTCTATGACTGCATCATGGCAGCCACGAAAAGCATCGACCTCATCAGTTGGGGATTCGACCCCGGGCTGCGCCTCGACCGAAGCTCGAGCGACAGCCTCAACCTGGGCGAACTGCTCAGGCACAAAGCCGACAATGGCGTCGAAGTGCGGGTGCTGATCTGGAACAACCGCCTGGCGCAGATCGGCGAAAACTCGGTGATCGGCGAGGGCTGGAGCGGCAAGGGCGGTACCTCCCTGGGCTCCGGCCTGCGCGATGGCCAGCCGGCGGACACCAGCGGCCTGGACGACAAACGGAAAAAACTCCTGGCACAACAGCAGAAGCAGCAGGCACGCCTGGAACAACTTCCAGCCAACGACGAAGCAGGCAGGCGAGCCATACGCAACGACCTGATCGACATCCAGCAAAGCCTGGACAACCTGGACACCGGCTACACCAAGGGCCGCGATTCGGGCGGAACGGTGCAGGACCCGGACGAGCAGATCAAGACCCGCAACTGGCATCGCTGGGTGCACAGTCACGAGGCCCGCAACATCGAATTCCGCACCCGGGATTTCAAGCTCGTCGGGGAGCTGACCTACGACGACCAGAACGGTCTGCGCATGCACTACGGACGCCTGGCGATCCTGTGGCGCCTGCTCAAGGGCGAGTCCGACAACGTGCCCTTCATGCAGATGCTGTTGCTGAGCCTGTTCCCCAGCCATCACCAGAAAACCCTGGTGGTCGACTACATGGACCCGCAAAAGGCACAAGGCTTCGTGATGGGCCACAACCTGCAGCGCAACTACTGGGACACCACCGCCCATGCCTACGACGATGAAGCCGGCAAGCGCGACAAGGGCTTTGGTCCCTGGCAGGACCTCTCGCTGCACGTGCTCGGCCCGGTGCTGTTCGACCTCAATCACAACTTCTGCAATGCCTGGGACAAGAGCAGCAGCTGGATACGCCGCGTGTTCAAGGGCACCCTGAGCAGCCAGCGCTCCGCGGTCAAACCCTTGAGCCTGATCCGCGACGGCGGGGAGCCCGCGCAGATCTGCCGGACCCATCCGGAGGAAGGCCCGGAAACCACCATCCTCGAGGTGTATGAAAAGGCCCTGGGCAACGTGCACCAGTACGCCTATATCGAGAACCAGTACTTCCGCTACAAGCCCCTGGCCGAACGCCTGAAGAAGATTGCCGCCGACTACGTCGCCGCCGGCAAGCAACAGGACCTGCACCTGTTCGTGGTCACCAACAACCCGGATAGCGGGCACTTCTCCAGTTCCACCTACGAAATGCTCGACACCCTGGGCCAGGGCGAACTGATGCCCCTGGCCCACCGCGACCTGCTCTACGATCAACGCCAGCTCGCCTACCGCCAACGCGAACTGAACGCCCGCGACCCATCGCCGGCACGCGATCAGGAACTGGCCAAGGTGCAAACCCAGATGAACGAACAAGGCATCGGCCCGAGCCGCGCCGACGAACTGCTGGCCATGGACCCCAACAAGCACTACAACCAGGCCGCGGCCCGTGAACTGGAGCCGGAACTGCTGCCGCCCAAGGGCCTGAAGATCATTGTCGCGACCCTGGTCAGCTGCAAGGACGGCAGCGGCGCCAGCACCGCCCCCATGGCCAAGACCCGCGAGCAACGCCAGACCGAACACGACATCACCGAACACCTCGGCCCGGAACAAGGCACCGCGCAATACAAGTCCATCTACGTACACAGCAAGTTGCTGCTGGTGGACGACCTGTTCTTCACCCTGGGCTCGGCCAATATCAACGAACGCAGCCTGAAATACGACTCCGAGCTGAATATCGCCATGCCGAGCCCGCAAACGACTCGAACTTGGCGGGAGCGGTTGTGGGAGATGCATTCGGGGAAGGCACCTAAAAGCAACAAGAAAACATTAAGCGAGAACATTGCAGACGATTATGAAATATGGGACCGCGTTATAACAGACAACTGGGAAAAGCAAAAAAAGAAGCTTCCATTAATGGGAAAATTAGTTCGATTCTGGGATGTGGTGACACCTTATGCAAAAGCTCTTGATTAATATAGCACTCACTACACTTTTATTTTTCACAGGAGCAGATGCCATGGCAGAAGATTTTAAATGCGTCCATGAGCTTGATGTCGCCCCAGCCTTGGACGCACAAGCCAACCAACTATTCGAACAAGCCCGTACCATTAGCAAAGAACGTTTACCCGACTGGCCAAAAGTTGCTAACCTATACCAAGAATCGGTAAAAAAAAACCACTGGAAGGCCATGCACAATTTGGCCGACCTATATTTACGTGGAGACGGGGTACCTAAAGATACAAACAAGGCTATAGATCTTTACATGCAAATGATCAAACTTGAAGCCCCACTGGGCTACTACGATATGGGTGTAATGATTCAACGAGGCATAGGTGTTACTCAATCCGACAAGGATGCGATGCAATATCTAAAAAAAGCTGCAGACTTAGGTAACCCTCAGGCTCTAACTCATATTGGATACCTATACATTTATGAAAAAAATAACGATCAGCTAGGCGTAAAACTCCTTAAATGTGCTGACAAACAAAACTATGCCGATGCATCTTACAAGCTTGCATCTTACAACAGCAACATTGATAAAAACTTTCCAGTTGCAATGCATTACTACCAGCGAGCTACTGCATTGGGCATGAGAAAGGCTGCACTCGTAATTGAAAGCACTTTCACAGACGGTGACTTCGGTTATGAAAGAAATGAAAAAGTAGCACTTTACTACAGTAATATTTCCAGCCAACTCTATAAGAACCCGGACCTTCGTTTTCCTAATTTGACCAAAGACCAACCTCTCCCCCCTCATCCTATTCAGGGCTACCACGCCGACAAAGACATCAACTGGAAACCCACCGGGCGTGATGATGATTATTAAAGCATTGCTAGTTGCTGCGCTATTAGGCAGCAGTAGCCTCTCCATGGCGTACGACTTCAAATGTATTCATGAAAAAGATACTGTTCCGCCTCTTGACCAGCAAGCGGATCAATGGTTTCAGCAAGCTCGGGCCCTTAGCCAAAAGCGCCCCGCTGATTGGAGCAAGGTTGCCGAGCTATACCAACAAGCTGTAGAGAAAGGCCACTGGAAAGCGATGCATAACCTTGCGGAGCTATATTTACGTGGTGATGGGGTTACCAGGGATACAAACAAGGCGATTGACTTATATCTAAAAATGACACAATTGCAGGTTCCATTGGGTTACTACGACATGAGCGTAATGACTCAACGAGGAGTAGGTGTCATCCAATCAGATAAAGAGGCTATGTTATTCCTGATCAAAGCA
Source organism: Pseudomonas sp. MRSN 12121 (assembly GCF_000931465.1). Lineage (NCBI taxonomy): Bacteria > Pseudomonadati > Pseudomonadota > Gammaproteobacteria > Pseudomonadales > Pseudomonadaceae > Pseudomonas > Pseudomonas sp. MRSN 12121. The sequence goes on from NZ_CP010892.1 coordinate 5,232,040, forward strand.
GCTGACCTGGGCACCCCTCAGGCACAAACTAGAATTGGCTACATTTACATCTACGACAAGAAAAACTATCCCGTAGGGTTGGGATATTTAAAATGCGCAGAAAAACAAGATTATGCGGACGCAGCTTATAAGCTCGGATCCTATTATGAGGTCGTGGACGAAAACTATCCTGTCTCCATGCATTATTACCAGCGTGCCGCAGCTCTAGGGGAGCCCAAAGGTGCAATGGAGATCAAAAAAGTTTTTGAAAAAGGCTTACATGATTATTCAAAAAACTTGAATTTGGCAAAAGCCTACGATGACATCTCTAGTCGCTTCTACAAAAAACCTGATCTGCGCCTACCCAACTTAGCAAAAGACCTTCCACTTCCACCACATCCTATTCAGGGCTACCACGCCGACAAAGACATTAACTGGAAACCCACCGGGCGTGATGATGATTATTAAAGCACTGCTAGCTGCTGCGCTATTAGGCAGCAGTAGCCTCTCCATGGCGTACGATTTCAAATGTATCCATGAAAAAGATACTGCTCCGCCTCTTGATCAGCAAGCCGATCAATGGTTTCAACAAGCTCGGACCCTTAGCAGAAAACGCCCGGCTGATTGGAGCAAGGTTGCCGAGCTGTACCAACAAGCAGTAGAGAAAGGCCATTGGAAAGCGATGCATAACCTTGCGGAGCTTTATTTACGTGGTGATGGGGTTGCCAAGGATACAAATAAGGCGATTGACTTATATCTAAAAATGATACAGCTGCAGGTTCCACTGGGTTATTACGACATGAGCACAATGACCAAAAGAGGTCTCGGAGTTGTGCAATCAGACAGGACCGCCATGCAGTTCCTGATTAAATCCGCCGATATGGGAGGCCCTCAGGCTCAAACAAGAATCGGGTATATTTATATATATGAAAAAAACAAAGACCCTATTGGTATTAGCTATCTCAAATGCGCCGAAAGGCAAGACTATGCAGATGCCGCATATAAACTTGGTACGTATTATGAATCGGTAGATAAAAATTATCCTGTTTCTTTACACTATTATCAGCGAGCAGCGGCGTTAGGTGAACGAAAAGGAGCCATAGAAATAGAGGACGTGTTTCAAAATGGAAAGTTTTCTTATAACAAAGATAAGAAAACTGAAGATGCATACTACAAAGTATCTAGAGAGCTCGCCAAAAACCCAGACTTACGCTTCCCCAATTTAGCTAAAGAACACCAACTACCTCCGAACCCTGTACAGGGCTACCACGCCGACAAAGACATCAACTGGAAACCCACCGGACGTGATGACGACTACTGAGAAACCGTAAACCCGCTACTCCCGACAAAGAACCAAACCTCACTACCGACCCGCCAATAAAGGAACAAGCCGATGCGCACCACACTAGGGATAGTGGCAATTGTACTGTTCAGCCTGTCGATTCTCAGTGCGCTACTGGGCCTGGGAGGTATTGCCGCAGGTGTAACCGGTGGGGGGAGCGTGTCCGGTCTCGTGGACATTGCCTTTACGGTGGCGAAAATACTCTTTGTCTTGAGCCTGATAGGCGGGCTGCTGATGCTGGCCTGCCCCAAGTAATGGCAGGAAGCGGCCCCGGGTCGACCAGGAACGCCACCTCCCTATCTCACCGCCTCGACGCCCACTCCCGTGCCCTTCCCCCAGGTAGCGCGAACTACCAGGCGATGCCCCAGCGAACCTACCCCGCCAGCATGCTCAACATCACCAGCACCAGCAGGCCGATGTACACCCGGGCATGTAGCCCATCGGGAATGCGCCCGATCCAGGGCGATGCCAGACGAACGCCCAGCAGGGAGCCGAGGGTCAGCACGACGAAGGCGAGCAGATCGATATAGCCGATGTACCAGGGGCCCAGGTCGAAGTGGCTGAAGCGGGCCAGGGCCAGGTACGTCAGGGTTCCGGCGAGGGCCACCGGTACGCTCAGCGGATTGGCCATGGAGGTGGCCTGGATCATGCTCAGGCCGCAACGACGCAGCAGGGGCACGGTCATCACGCTGCCACCGACGCCGAGAAAAGTGGCGATGATTCCAATCCCCAGGCCGCCGCTCAGGGTTTCGCCCCGGCCCAGGCGACGCGCGGAACGACGCTCGGCCTGCTGCAGAAAACCGCGCCGCAACAGGCAGTCGGCAATGGTTAGCGCCAGGTAGGCGATAAAGGCATAGCGGATCAACTTGCCGCTCGCCAGCATCGCCCCGGCTGCGCCCAGCACTGCCCCCAGGCCGATATAGCCGCCCAGCGGCCACAGGTAATGGCGGATCAGGTTGCCCGCGCGACGATGCTTTGCGCTGGCCAGCAGGGCGTTGACGATCATCACGCAAGTCGAAGTGGCCACCGCAACGTGCATGGCCGACTGACTGACGGCGGGGTCGTGGCTGCCCAACAGCATCCGGTACAGCAACGGCACCACGACGAAGCCGCCCCCAAAGCCGAACAGTACCGCGCTAATCCCGGTCATACAGCCACACAACGCCAGCCACAGGTAAAACATCGAAGTGCTCCCTTGATAGAAGAGCGCCACGGTAGAGCGCCAGGGCTTGGCCGGCTTCAGCAAGTCGGCCAATATTCTTTGCATTTACGCCAACCTGCAAAGGCCCGAACGATGCGCAACACCTCGATCGACCTGCTGGACCCCACGCCCCGCGCCCTGGTGGCGATCGGCAGCGATTACCCCTACGGCCATCTGCTGCCGAGCCACCGCCATCGGCGCGCGCAATTGTTGTACGGCGCCACCGGGGTGATGCAGGTGAGTACCCGGGACGGCCGCTGGGTGGTGCCGCCACAGCGGGCGGTGTGGATTCCGCCGCAGGTGAATCATGAAGTGTTGATGCTGGGGGTCAGCACCCGCAGCCTGTACATCGAGCCGGAGGCGATGCCGGCGCTGGGCAGCGAGTGCCAGGTGATCAGCGTGTCGCCGCTGATGCGGCAGTTGTTGCTGGAGGCCGTGGACCTGCCGCTGGAGTACGACGAAAACGGACGCGACGGCGCGCTGGTCAGCCTGTTGCTGCATGAACTGACCCGCGCCAGCCACCTGCCCCTGCATGTGCCCCTGCCCGAATCACCTCCTCTGCTCGCCCTGTGCCAGGCGTTCCTGCAAGAGCCCAACGCACATCAGGCGCCAGTTGCCTGGGCGCAGCACCTTCATATCAGCCTGCGCACCTTCACCCGCCTGTTTCGCCAGCAGACCGGCATGAGCTTCGTCCAGTGGCGCCAGCGCGCTTGTGTGGTCAGGGCCTTGACCCGCCTGGCCGCCGGCGAGGCCGTGACGCGCATTGCCCTCGATCTCGGCTACGACAGCCCTGCCGCGTTCTCCACCATGTTCCGCCGGATCCTGGGGCAGGCGCCCACGGCCTACCTCGCCGCGGAACTCCCGGCACCAGGCAAAGCCTTGTCACGAAGACATTCAGGCGATCGGCAAAATGAGTTTGATCCGCGAGCAAAACAACTGTACAAATAAACAGTATTTTATCGAATCACCTTCACTCGCTTCCGGAGAAAACCCATGGCCTCACTCGCGATGAAAGTCACCCTGGAACGTATCGCCCTCTTCCAGTTCACCCCCGAACACTGCCTTCAGGCCCGCGCCATGCTGGGCTGGAGCCAGGAGTACCTGTCGCAGGCATCCGGCGTCTCGGTAGACGCCATCCAGCGTTTCGAGGCCGGCGGCGAATTGCTCGACGTCACCCGCCTGGCGCTCGCGTTTTGCCTGGAGGCCGAAGGCCTGGTGTTCTTCCCCGGCTTCGCTCCGGGGCGCGGCATGAATATCAAGGGCGCCACGCCCAACCCGATGGAACGGCCGGACTACCTGCTGATCGAGTGATCCAGGGCGCTCAGCACCTCTTCCTCCAACGCCTGCACCGAGCAGTGAGTGGTATCGAGGCGGATCACCGGGCAACTCAGGCCGGTGATCCAGCTTTCATGCCGACGCAGGCTGCGCGTGCCTTGGCCGCCGGTGTCGTAGCCGGCCGCCCAGGCGAGGAACGTCTGGGTAGCGAGGTGGCGTTCACCGCCCTCATGGATCTGCTCGCCATAGCGCTGAAACTCGCGTGCCCGCAGGCGCTGCAAACGGATCTCGGGATCCAGCCGCAGGAAAACGACATGGGTGAACGCAGGAATCATCGGGTCGCCCCAGCCACACAGCGAGCCCGACAATACCCAGCTGTCCAGCCCCGTTACCTCCTGTTGCAGCAGCCGGATGCGCTCGTCCCGTGGCCGTCGAAGGCTGAAGGGACGTTCGCTGGGATGCCAGAAGAAGTTGTCCGAGTCGAAATGCGCTATCCCCAGACGCCGGGCCAGCGCCTGGCCCAGGGTCGTGGTGCCGGAGCCGGACGCTCCGAACAGGTGCAGCCGATAAGCCATCGCAAGGTCCGTGGGCAGGGGGAGTTTTCTAGATACTCCCCCACGGGCCGGTCCGGCAACCCGGTGCAGGTCGGGCCCGATGAAGGGCCTACAGGCCGCTCGTCGCCGCTTGCCCGGCTACCGGGTCGACCTCCATCCACCAGGCGTATCCCCGCTGCGGCTGCGCCAGGTTGAAAGCCTCGCCCATCCGCGGCGTGGCAATGGCGATGCTGCGTTCCCAGGCGAGCGAGAGGATGCGGTCGAACGGCTCGTACCAGGCATGCATCGACAGGTCGAAGGTGCCGTTGTGGATGGGCAGCAACCAGCGCCCCCTGAGGTCGATATGCGCCTGCAGGGTCTGCTCCGGTTGCATGTGCACGCCCGGCCATTCGACGTTGTAGGCACCGGTTTCCATGAGGGTCAGGTCGAAGGGGCCATAACGCTCGCCAATCCGCTTGAAGCCGTCGAAGTAACCGCTGTCACCGCTGAAGAAGATCCGTGTGTCGCCATCGATCATCACCCAGGACGCCCACAGGGTAGCGTTGCCATCGAACAGGCCACGGCCGGAAAAATGCTGCGAAGGCGTGGCGACAAAACGGATGCCATCGACTTCCGTGCCTTCCCACCAATCCAGCTGGCGAACCTTGTCGGCAGGCACTCCCCACTTGATCAGGGTATCGCCCACTCCCAGCGGAGCGAGGAAATGGCGGGTCTTGGCCGCCAGCTTGAGCACAGTCTGGTGGTCCAGGTGATCGTAGTGGTCATGGGACAGGATCACCGCCTCGATCGGTGGCAATTCGTCCAGGCCGATGGGGGGCTGATGAAAGCGTTTCGGGCCGGCCCACTGCACGGGCGATGCGCGCTCGGCGAACACCGGGTCGGTGATCCAGAACTTGCCGCGCAGCTTCAGCAGTACCGTCGAATGGCCCAGGCGGAAAACGCTCTGGTCCGGTGCCGCCACCAGTTGTTCCCGGGTCAGCGGTTGCACCGGGATGGCTCCGACCGGCCGGGTATTGCGCGGTTTGTGGAACAGCATGCGCCAGAAGATGCCCAGCGTCTTGCCCAGCCCGGCACGCCGTACCGGCGCGTGATTGCGGAACGCGCCTTGTTCCTGCAGGGACGTTTCGGCACGTGGGGCGCTGTTTACGTGGGAAGAGGAAATGGCCATGAATCTGTGACTCCAAGGAACCCGGCAAGGCTCCGGTGATTCTCTGCGGGATGAGAAAAAGGCCAGTGCACGCACGCCTCGGCCGACCCTCTTTGTTCTTGCCTTGAATTACACTAGGTAGTGTAGTTTTTCTAGATTGCAACAACCCCGCGGCTAAGTAAACTGCCCCGGACGATTGCCCACGACCGCCACCGAACCCAACTTATGACAGCTCCAAAGCGCCTGACCGACCGTAAACGCGAAGCCATCCTCCAGGCGGCGATCACCGAATTCCGCGCCAGCGGGTTCGATATCACCAGCATGGACAAGATCGCGGCGACGGCCGGTGTTTCCAAGCGCACGGTGTACAACCACTTTCCCAGCAAGGAAGAGTTGTTCACTGAAATCCTGCACAAGCTATGGGCGAGCATCAGGGCGCGGTCGGACATTCTTTACCAGCCAGGATTAACCCTGCGTGAACAGTTGCGGGCGTTGTTGCTGGCCAAGCTGCAACTGCTGGCCGACCACAACTTCCTCGACCTGGCGCGGGTCGCCATTGCCGCCACTCTGCACTCCCCCGAGCGCGCCCAGTACATGGTGGCGCGCATGGGCGAACGCGAAGAAGGCTTGATGGTATGGATTCGTGCGGCCGCGGCGGACGGGCGGCTCAAGCCCCTGGACCCGGACTTCGCCGCCCAGCAGCTGCATGGCATGCTCAAGACGTTCGCCTTCTGGCCACAGGTCACCCTGAATCGCCCTCCTCTCGAAGCGCCGGAACAACAACGCATCGTCGAATCGGCGATAGACATGTTCCTGGCCTGCTACCAGGCCTGAATGCTTCTCCTGTCGCTGTCTGCGCCAGCGGATCTTGCCCCTCTCCCCCACCTCCAACCGCTCTGCAATGGGTGTTTGCGTACGGCCGTGCCATTAAATGGCCTGCAAGGACACTGATTATTCCTACTGGAATAAATGACAATGTTCGCCACCTTGCCCACCGAAGGGCGCAGGCATAAAAAACACCACAAAGTGTTTCAACGCAGGACTGGCGTACATCCATGGATAACCAACAAGGCAAAGGGCTGTCGTTTGCCAAGCGCATTTACCTGCCCCGGGTGATCGGGCTGGGGATCGGCTGTTTCAGCGTGTTCGCCGGGTTGTACCCGATATCGCAGCCGCCCTGGGTATGGATACTCCTGGTGTTCAACGGCTATGTCTGGCCACACCTGGCCTACCTGATCTCGACCCGCGCGGCCTTCCCCTACCAGGCCGAACGCCGCAACCTGCTGGGCGACTCGCTGTTCGGCGGCTTCTGGGCCGCGGCAATGCAATTCAACCCGCTGCCGACCGTCACCATCCTGGCCATGATGACCATGAACAACGTCGCCGCCGGCGGCGGGCGGCTGTTCGTCCGGGGCCTGCTGGCGCAACTGGGCGGCGTGCTACTCGCCTGGCTGTTGCTCGGCCCGGCGTTCATCGGACACACCACGCAACTGCAGATCTACGCCTGCCTGCCCATGCTGACCCTCTACCCGATGGCCGTGGGCATGGTCTGCTACCAACTGGCGATCAAACTCGCCGCGCACAAACGCACCCTGAAGGCGCTGAGCCGCACCGACAGCCTCACCGGCCTGCTCAACCATGGCGCCTGGAAAGACCTGCTGCACCTCAAGTTCGTCAAATGCCAGCAGCAACGCGGCCACGGCACCATTGCCCTGATCGATATCGATCACTTCAAGCAGATCAACGACAGCCACGGCCATATCCTCGGCGACGCCGTGCTGCATCAACTGAGCCGGGACCTCAAGCGCAACCTGCGCCAGGGCGATCTGGCCGGACGCTACGGCGGCGATGAGTTCTGCGTGATCCTGCCGGCGACCAGCCTGCAGCAGGCCAGCGAAGTGATGGAGCGGCTGCGGGAGCTGTTCGGCGATTACCGCCACCCGGGGGTGCCGCAACTGCGGGTCAGCCTGAGTATCGGCCTGGCCACCTGGCACCCGGGCTTGCGCGATGCCGCCGCATGGCTCATCGAAGCCGACCGGGCCCTGTATGTGGCGAAAAACACCGGTCGCAATAAAATCGCCAGCGCCAGCCTGCCCGGCAGCCTGTCCATCGCCACGTGAACAGCCCCTGAAAAGTTGTACAAAAATGTAAAAATCCATATTTTTGTACAACTTCGTTCAGCACATGAACGAAGCGAGCCGGCATAATGCCGCCATGCGGTTATTGCAAAGAACCGGGCGGGCATTCGTCGCGGTGCAACATAACTTCCCTAAATTAACCCACAGGCCCAGCGTCTTACTCCAGGCGTTGCGCAAGGCCAGGCTCCGTCCGCGCAAGACGGCCGAGCCAGTCCAGGTTTTATCTGTCAGTCATGGAATGCTGGCATTGAGCAGACAAGGCCGAGACCCCGGGGTTTTCGGCATGCAGGCGCATACAAAGGGACTGACTCCAGGTTTTTCCCACTGAGCACCAGCCACCATGCTATTCAACCGCCACAACAGAACCATCGACGCCCTGCAGCACACCATCGCCCAGCAAGCCGGCCTGCTCGAAGCCATCGACCGCTCGATGGCGGTGATCGAGTTCGACCTGGAAGGCACCGTCCTGCGGGCCAACGACAACTTCCTGCGCACCATGGGCTATCAGGCGGAACAGGTCGTCGGCCATCCCCATCGCCAGTTCTGCAACGCCGAATTCGTCCGCGGCAGCGGTTACCGCGAACTCTGGGCGCGCCTGAAAAACGGCCAGTTCGAATCGGGGACCTTCGAGCGCGTCAATGCCAAAGGACAACCGGTGTGGCTGGAGGCCAGCTACAACCCGATCAGGAATGCCGACGGCAAGGTGTTCAAGGTGGTCAAGTACGCCCTCGACGTCACCGAGAAAATCCAGCAGGAAAGCGAGTCCAGGGGCAAGCTGCACGCCATCGACCGCGCCATGGCGGTCATCGAGTTCAACCTCGACGGTAGCGTCATCACCGCCAACCAGAACTTCCTCGACCGCCTCGGCTACAGCCTGGCGGAAATCAAGGGCAAGCATCACCGGATCTTCTGCACGCCCGAACTGACCAACAGCAGCGCCTACCAGGACTTCTGGCGACGCCTCAACCAGGGCGAGTTCTTCAGCGGCCAGTTCGAGCGGGTCGACAAGCGCGGGCAGTCGCTGTGGCTGGAGGCCAACTACAACCCGGTGTACGACGCCGCCGGGCGCCTGTGCAAAGTGGTGAAATTCGCCTCGGACGTCACCGCGCGGGTGGAGAAACACGCCCAGGACGCGCAAAGCGCGACCCAGGCCTACCACATCTCGATGGAGACCCGGCAAGTCGCCGAACAAGGCACCGCCGTGATCCAGCAGGCGGCCAGCGAGATGCGCCAGATCGCTGCCAACATCGAAGATTCCTCGACCCTGATCGCCAAGCTCGGCGAGCGCTCCGAACAGATCACCGCCATCGTCAACACCATCCGCGCCATCGCCGAGCAGACCAACCTGCTGGCGCTCAACGCGGCGATCGAAGCCGCGCGTGCCGGCGAACAGGGGCGCGGCTTTGCCGTGGTCGCCGACGAAGTCCGGCAATTGGCCGCCCGTACCAGCGGCTCGACCGCGGAAATTTCGGCAATGATCGACATGATCCAGAACGAAACCCAGCAGGCCATCAAGAGCATGGACGGCACCCGTGACCGCGCGGCCAAGGGCGTGGACCTGGCGGACCAGGCCGGTACGGTGATCCTGCAGATCCGCGACGGCGCCAGCGAGGCGGTACAGGCCGTGAGCATGTTCGCCAACGAGCGCGCCGCACTCTGATTCAAGGACGCCGGTCGCCCGCCACGTGCTTCACTGTGGCGCGTGCAGGCGCTGGCCCAACTCGTCGAACAGCGTCACTACCGCGCGCAATGCCCGGCAATCGGCCCGGGTCAGCAACCAGAGCGCGGTGTCGCAGCCCGGGAGCGGGTCGCTCAAGGGTTGCAGGCCCGCGCCGGGTTCGAGCAGGAAATCCGGCAACACCGCCACGCCCAGCCCGGCCTTCGCCAGTTCGCTGACCGCCAGCATGCTGTTGCAGCGATACCCGGGCACCACGCCCGGCAACGTCTGGCGGCGCCAGGCCACCGTGGCGTGGTCGGGGAGAAAGTCGTCCGGGGCGATCCAGGTCAGTTGCGCCAGGTCCGCCGCTGCCGCCGACCGCGCATAGGCCGGGCTGGCACAGACCCGGTAGGACACGGCGCGCAAGCGCCGGCCCACCAGATGCTCGGGTGGCCTGTCCGTCAGGCGCAAGGCCAGGTCGGCGTCGCGCCGGCTGAGGTTGGCGAAATCATTGGACGTGTTCAATTCCAGGGCCAGCGCCGGGTAACGCGGCATGAACTGCGCCAGCGCCGGCAGCAGCAGGCCTTGCAACACCGAGTCGGAACAGGTCAGGCGTACCGTGCCGCTGACCACCGCGCCCCCCTGCTCCACGCCGACCCGCGCCGCCTCCAGGGCCTGCTCGGCACGTTCGGCCTGCTCGGCCAGGGTGCGCGCCAGTCCGGTGGGCAGGTAGCCGGCGCGGCTCTTGTCGAACAGTTGCTGGCCCAGGGCGGCCTCCAGGCGCCGCACCGCCCGGAACACCGTGGACACATCCACCTTCAGCAACCCCGCCGCGCGGGCCAGGGAACCGCCGCGCACCAGGGCGAGGATCAGCGACAGGTCGGGGTAGTCGAGGCGATAGTGCACGGCTGCATTGATCACTTTGATAAACGCCAATATTGAGTGCGTGAACGCCAATCTATAGTGGCCTCCAGCAATCGACAAGCGTTGGCCGACCCGGGAGAAACCCATGCCTCATCGTGCGCCCCTGCCTACCCTGCACATCGCCCTCGTGGGTGACCACGACCCTCAAGTCACCGCGCACCGGGCCATTCCCCGGGCCCTGGAAATGGCCGCCGAGGAAACCGGCCTCAAGGTGCGCTACCACTGGCTGGCCACCGACAGCCTGGGCAGCGACGAGCCGTTGCAAGCGTTCGACGGCATCTGGTGCGTGCCCGCCAGCCCCTACCGCTCGATGGACGGCGCCTTGCGGGCGATCCGTTTTGCCCGCGAACGGCAGCGACCCTTCCTCGGCACCTGCGGCGGTTTTCAACACGCGGTGCTGGAGTACGCGCGCAACGTGCTGGGTTGGGCCGATGCCGAGCACGGCGAGACCCATCCCGAGGCCGAGCGGGCCTTGCTCACGCCGTTGACCTGCGCCCTGGTGGAAGCCACCGACAGCATTCACCTGAGTCCAGGCAGTCGCATCGCCGAAGCCTACGGCGAGCAGCAGATCTGCGAGGGTTATCGCTGTCGCTACGGAGTCAACCCGGCGTTCGCCGGGCAATTGCTCGAGCACGACCTGCGCCCCAACGGCTACGACTCGGCCGGCGACCTGCGGGCGGTGGAACTGCGCGACCATCGGTTCTTTGTCGCCACCCTGTTCCAGCCGGAACGGGCGGCGCTCAACGGCGTCGTGCCGCCCCTGGTCAGCGCCCTGCTCGCCGCCTGCCTGGAGCGGCACCCATGATCGCCGGTACGCCCGAGGCGCCCTACTACGCGGTGATCTTCAGCGCTCAACGGCGCGAACCGGACCCGGCCTACGAGCAGGCCGCCGAACGCATGGTCGAGCTGGCGCGAGAGCAGCCGGGCTTTCTCGGCATGGAGTTCGCGCGCAACGAGGACGGCTTCGGCATCACCGTGTCCTACTGGCGGGACCAGGATTCGATCCTCGCCTGGAAGCAGCACGCCGAACACCGCAGCGCCCGCGAGCGTGGCCGCAGCGACTGGTACGCGGCCTGTCACACGCGGGTGTGCAAGGTCGAGCGGGCCTATCTGTTCGAACGCTGAGCGCTGCGGCGCCCGCCCGGTTATTGCGCAACCGGCAGCAGGCTGCGCAGCGCCGAGATCTCCGGCAGGTCGGTGCGCCGCATGTAAACGCGCAAGGGTTCGCTGATGTTGATGCGGTCGTCGATGTTCTGTTCCAGCAGCAACTGGATCAGCTCGCGCTTGAGCACCATGACCTGGCCCTCGGCGCGGGCCCAGACGAATTCATGGGCGGGCGTGATGGCGTCGTCGGCGACGTCCATGCCGAAGGAATCTTCGCTGAAACGCACGATGTGCCGGCCGCTCTTGTGGTTGAACCCGACAAAGCCCTTGAGCTGGTCGGCGGCCTGGCAGATGAGTTCGGAAGTGATGCGCATGGTAAACCTCACGGAGTGTCCCGAGGGACAGGTGATCGATGGTCTACACGCCGGGCAAGAATGAAACGGCTCACGGGTTTCCCTCTGGCGGGGAAACTCCAGGACGCAAGCCTACTGCAAAGCGCCCCGCGCTGGCGTCGGAAAATTTGCCGCAGGTGCGGATTTATGTCGGTTTCGCGATAGCGCAACGGCCCTTCAGTTGTTAAAAGGTAGTCCTTTGAAAACCGCTCCCACGAAAGGACCTCGACCATGCCTGCCACCTTCACCAAAAGCGCCCTGCTGCTGAGCCTCCTGCTTGGCCTGGGCCAGGCACAGGCCGCCAGCCCCAGCCCTGCCGCACTGGCCCTCGGCCAGGGCATTCCGCACCCCGCGGTGATCGCGCACCGGGGGGCCTCGTTCGACGCCCCGGAATCCACCGCCGCGGCCTACACACTGGCCCGCGACCTGGGCGCCGACTACCTGGAGATGGACCTGCAGCGCAGCAAGGACGGCGTGCTGTTCGCCCTGCACGACAACAACCTGCAACGCACCACCGACGTCGCCAGCAAGTTTCCCGAGCGCAAGGACAGCCCGGCCAATGCCTTCACCATGGCCGAGCTGAAAAGCCTCGACGCCGGCAGCTGGTTCAACCAGGCCCACCCGGAGCGCGCCCGGCCGTCCTACGCCGGCCTGAAGATCCTGACCCTCGACGAAATCATCGACATCGCCCAGAGCAGCCCGACGCACAAGCCCGGCCTGTACATCGAGACCAAGGAACCCAAGCTGTTCCCCGGTATCGAGCGTGACCTCAAGGAAAAACTCCAGGACCGCGGCTGGCTGAGCCCGGCCGGCTCCAAGCTGGCGAAAAGCGAACTGGCAGTCGGCCAGGGCAAAGGCAAGGTGGTGTTGCAGACCTTCGACAAGAGCAGCCTGGAACTGCTGCACAAGGAAATGCCCAAAGTGCCGAAGATCCTCCTGCTGTGGGTCGGCGAAGGCGGCATGCAGCCCAAGTCCGAGGTGACCTTCGCCAACAGCGGCGAGAAGGACAAGGCCGCCTACTACGCCAAGCAGGAACCCAAGGACAAGGCCGAGTTCGAGCAGTGGGTCAGCTACGCCAAGGCCCAGGGCGCCATCGGCACCGGTCCGTCGGCGGCCTTGACCAACGGCGGCGACCAGAGCTACTCGGACCTGGTGCAACCCTGGATGAACCAGTTCACCCACGACCAGGGCCTGCTGATCCACGTGTACACCATCGACGAACCGGTGGACTTCAAGAAGGTGCTGGACGCCGGTGTCGACGGCATCTTCACCAACCGCGCCGCGGAGCTGCTCAAGTACGTCAAGCGTCCGGCCAGCGCCAGCGTGCCGCAACTGCTCGAAGCCAACGGCTACTGAGCCCGGCACCGTGCGCCCGCCCGAGTGGACAGGCCAGCTGTGGCTCGGGCGTGACTACGGGTTGATCCAGGGAGAGCTGGGTTGCACCGCGCCCCACGCCCACTACGCCCACCAACTGATCCTCGCCCCCGCCGCACCGGTCACCGTCCAGCTCGACGGCCAGCTTTGCACCGCTCGACACCTGTTCATCCCGGCCCTGCAACGCCATGCCATCCTCGAGGCGCCCGGGCCGCTGTTCACCCTCTACGCCGAACCGCTGACGATTGACGCCCAGGCCCTGCAACACAGCCTGCTGGGAGTCGAACTGACACTGCCGGCGCTGGCCGAAGCGCTGCGGCATTGCCCGCGCCGAATCGTGCAGGACCGGCGGATCGAAAAAGCCCTGGCGGCCCTCGACAGGCAACTGACCGGCAAGGTCTCGGCCAGTGCCCTGGCGGCCCATGCGCACCTGTCCCTGAGCCAGCTCGAACGGCTGTTCAGTGGTCAGCTCGGGTTGCCGGTGCGGCGCCTAGTGCTGTGGCGGCGCCTGCGCCTGGCGATGGGTCTGGTGCTGGCGGGCCAGGCCATCACCGAGGCGGCCCATGGCGCCGGCTTTGCCGATTCCGCGCACTTTTCCCGCACCCTGAAAGTCCTGTTCGGCGTCACCGCGCGCCAGGCCCTGCAACAGCTCGAACTGCGCCTGCTGGACTGATTCAACGCCGCAACGGCAAAGGCACCGGCGGCTCCTCGCGAACGGCTTGCCTGCCGAACGGCGCCAACAATTGTTTCCAGTACGCCTGCGGATAATCCGGCTGGCTGCCGATGCCCAGGTCGCCCTGACGAATCGGGTAGGCCGAGGAGTAGAACGCCGTGCCCAGCAACCCGTCCCAGACATTCAGGAACAGGCCGAAATTCACATTGCCGGCGGTGCCGTATTTCATGTGGTGAAAGCGATGCATCGGCGCCCAGGCAAACACCCAGCCCAGGGGGCCGGGGCGCATGTCGACATTGGAGTGCTGCAACAACAGCTGGATGGCGATGGCAAACGCCAACAGCTGCGCTACCGGCAACGGGATGCCCAGAAACAGCAACGGCAACAGCCCGGCACTGGCTTCCAGCAGTTGATGCAACGGGTGTTTCATCAAGCCGTTGAAGCCATACAGGCGTTGCACACTGTGATGCACCGCGTGCAGGCGCCACAGCCAGGACAGCCGGTGGCTGAAATAATGCGCCAGGGTCAGGCCACAGTCGGCGATGACAATCGCCAGCGCCAGCTGCGCCCACAGCGGCCAGGCGCGCGGCCACAGCCCCTCGAACGCCATCAGGCTCACCAGCCCCGGCAACAGCAGCAACCCCAGGGCGTTCAGGCTTTCATTGACCAACGCGTGCAACACATCGCGCAGACGATCCTGCCGCGGGCGGTTCCAGTCCACCTCATAGGGCAACCACCACTCCGCGAGAAAGGACACCCCGAGCGCCCCGGCGAACACCAGCAGCAACCCGCTCGGGGCCAGCCCCGGCGTGCCGACCAGCCACACGCCAGTGCCGATGAAGCCGGCGAAGAACGCCGGACCGTACAAGCCTTTGATCATGGATTTCATCACTGTCTCTCCTGGTTCCAGAGCACAGCTTGAAATACCCGGGGGCCAGCGCAATTGAACAAACGGCGCAACGCTGGAGGCGAATTAAGGGTGAGTTAAGTTGCGCCGGTTAACCTGGCGCCACTCAAACGAATCACCCCAAGGAAAGAAGCAATGAAAACGTTGACTGCCCTGTTCGCCGCTACCGCCCTGACCCTGACCGCCGGCCTGGCCCAGGCCGACGTGCGCCCGGACCTGATCCCGGGCCTGCTCAAGGCCGGCACCATCATGGACCTGGAAAAACTCAACCAGGCCGCGCTGGCCCAGCACCCGGGCACCAGCGCCGCCAACATCACCGACACCGAACTCGAGCAGACCGCGGCCGGCGCCTACGTCTACCAGGTGGAACTGCGCGACGCCAAGGGCGTGGAGTGGGATGTCGACCTGGACGCCAAGACCGGCAAGGTGCTGAGCAACAAGCAAGACCGGTAATCCTTACCTGCAAAAAAAAGCCGCGTGGCCGAAAGGCCACGCGGCTTTTTCATGCCTGGCGCATCAGGCACTCAAGCGTGCCGTCACCTCGTTCAACTGCCCCGACAGGCCGTGCAGGTTCTGGCTCGCGCTTTCGGTGCGCTGCACGTTATCCAGGTTGGTGCTGGCGATGCTGGTGATCTCCGTCAGGTTGCGCGAGATGTCCTCGGCCACCGAGGTCTGTTCTTCCGCCGCCGTGGCGATCTGCCGGTTCATGTCGCGGATCGCTTCCACCGCTTCGGTGATCCGCTCCAGCATGGCGCCGGCCTGGGTCACCTGCTCGACACTCTCGTCGCTGCGCGCCTGGCCGGTCTCGATCGCCTGGGCCGCGTCCAGCGCACCGGTCTGCACGGTCTGGATGATCTGGTTGATCTCGATGATCGACGCCGCAGTACGCTGCGCCAGGCTGCGCACCTCGTCGGCGACCACGGCGAAACCGCGCCCGGCCTCGCCGGCACGCGCCGCCTCGATGGCGGCGTTGAGCGCCAGCAGGTTGGTCTGCTCGGCGATCCCGCGGATCACCTCCAGCACCTTGCCGATGCGTCCGCTGTCGGCTTCCAGGCGGCGGATCACCTCGGCGGTGTTGGCGATTTCCCCGCGCATCTGCGTGATGGTGTGGATGGTGCCCTGCATCACCTGCTCGCCCTGCTGCGCCGACTGGTCGGCATCGTCGGCGGCACGCGCCGCATCCGCCGCGTGGCGCGCCACTTCCTGGGCGGTGGCGGACATCTCGTTCATCGCCGTGGCGACCTGGTCGGTACGCTCGAACTGTTCGTTGGTGCCCTGGGACATCAGCGTGGCGATGGCATTCAGCTCGCCGCTGGCGCTGTCCAGGTCGGAGGCGCTGCGTTGCAGGCGGCTGAAGGTTTCGGCGAGGAAATCGCGCAGGGTATTGGCGGCGACCGCCAGCTTGCCCAGTTCGTCCTGGCGCTCGCTGGCCACGCGCTCGGCGATCCGCCCCCGGCTGAGTTGCGCCACGTAGTCGATCAACTGGCGAATCGGTTCCACCAGGCTGCGGTTGACCAGCCACAGGCTCAGCAGGCCGATCAGCAAGCCCGACACCAGCATCACCAGCAAGCCGCCCCACACCGTGCGCTGTGCGGCGGCGCTGATGGTGTGCGACTGCGCGCTGCCCTGCTTGCGCAGCTCGCTCACCAGTTCGCTCATCTGCTCGCTGGTGGCCCGGTCCACGCCCTTGACTGCGGCATCGCCGGCAACCGGATCGGCACCGGCGGCGACAAAGGCGTCGCGGCCCTTCTGGTAGGCCGCGCCCAGTGCCCGATGCTCATCGCGCAAGCGTTCGATACGGCCCTTGAGTGTCGCCTCGATGCCGGGCTCGGCCGCCAGCTGGCCAAGAATGCCCTGCACGTCGCGCTGGCGATCCTCGAACTGCTGCCAGTATTTGTTCAACTCCGCACTCTGCTTGCCCCGCAGCAGCACGTTTTTCCACTCCTGCACCTGGACCTTGAACTGCAGGTTGGCCTCATCGATCAGTTGCGAGGTGCGCAACGGCCCCTCGATCAGGTCGCGATAACCTTGCACGCCATTGGACAGGAAATGAAAACACGCCAGCGCGATCAACAGCATCGCCAGCAGGCTGCCGCTCAATAAGGCCAGGACTTGCGCTCTCAGGGATTTTTGCAAGGACATCGAATGAAATCTCTCAACAGGGATAAGGCACGCCCGGGGCGGGCATGCGTAGCGTGCGAACATCCCTGTCAGGCGAACCGGGGCCAACCGATCGCGCCGTTGTCTTGGGCGTGATCGGCCTGGCGAAGGCTTTCTTGAGAGCCTTCGACAAACGGTTATAGCCGCGGAATATTGCACTTCGAAATGTCACAAAATCGTCATGGCGGCTTGCGATGATCCGGCTCAAGTGAACCTGTAAAACCGCCTACAGGTGCCTTCCCCCCTGCGAGCCTCCATGAATCACAGCCTCGACCACGCCCACCGCGATTCCGATCTGTTCGGCCTGCTCTACGGCTTCGCCTTCCGCCCCGGCGAGCGGGGGCGCGAGCTGGACTCGGCCAAGGCCCTGGAGGCCCTGCAACGGCCCGACGAGGGCGAGGAGTTTCTCTGGCTGCACCTGAACCTGGCGCATGCCGCCTGCGAACGCTGGATGCAGACCCACCTGCAGCTGCCGGACGAGTTCTTCGAGGCGCTGCACGAGGGCTCGCGCTCGACCCGCATCGAGCATGTCGACTCGGCCCTGCTGGCGGTGGTCAACGACGTGGTGTTCAACTTCGGCAGCATGCTGTCCTCGGACATCTCCACGCTGTGGGTCTGCGCGCGCAGCCGGCTGATCGTCAGCGCGCGCCTGCAACCGCTGCATTCGGTGGACAAGCTGCGCTCCTCGGTCAAGGCCGGCGAACGCTTCCGTTCGCCCCTGGAACTGCTGGTACACCTGCTGCGCGACCAGGGCGAGGTGCTGACCCAGATCGTGCGCAAGACCAGCCTCAACGTCGACCAGATCGAAGACCAGCTGCTGGCTGCGCGGATTTCCACCAACCGCGCCGAACTGGGGGCCATGCGCCGGGTGCTGGTGCGCCTGCAACGCCTGCTGGCGCTGGAGCCGGGCTCGCTGCTGCGGCTGCTCAACCGGCCGCCGCAATGGTTGCAGAAGGACGACGTCAAGGAGCTGCGCAAGTCCACCGAGGAGTTCGCACTGATCATCAACGACCTCACCGCCCTCGGCGAGCGGATCAAGCTGTTGCAGGAAGAAATCGCCGCCAATATCAACGAACAGACCAACCGCACCCTGTTCACCCTGACCGTGGTCACGGTGCTGGCGCTGCCGATCAACATCATCGCCGGCTTCTTCGGCATGAACGTCGGCGGCATTCCCTTCTCCGGCGACCCGGAAGGCTTCTGGATCCTCGTCGCCCTGGTCGCCACCTTCACCGTCATCGCCGGGCGCTGGGCCTTCCGCAAGCGCCAGGACCTGTAGGGCAGCGCTTGGCGTAGGAGCGAGGCTTGCCCGCGAAGGCGTCGGCGCTGGCACCCGACAGGACAAAGTCCGAACCGGGACGGCCCTATCGCGGGCAAGTCGGATCGCCGCCCGCTCGCTCCTACAGTCAATGGCGCTGATTCTTGACCAATGGTTAGAGGATTCACCCAAACCATGACCTGAGGCAGTCTCTCTGTAATATTTGGCAACGATCATGGGCGGCACTCCTCCCTGCCACAGGATTGTCCGGCCATGGCCACCCCTTCCCTGAGCGCTTCCGGCACAGCTTCGACCGCCGCCCAAGCCCGACCGCAACTGGATAAGAAACCCAGCCCCTTCACCCTGGTCACCTTCTTCGCGGTGCTCGCCATGGGCCTGCTGTTCACCGCCTACAGCCTGATGCACGACATGCACGAACTGGGCACCAGCGTCACCACCTGGACCCCGTTCCTGCTGCTCGGCGTAGCACTGCTGATCGCCCTGGGCTTCGAGTTCGTCAACGGTTTCCACGACACCGCCAACGCGGTGGCCACAGTGATCTACACCCATTCGCTGCCGCCGCACTTCGCGGTGGTCTGGTCGGGCCTGTTCAACTTCCTCGGCGTGCTGCTGTCCAGCGGCGCCGTGGCCTTCGGCATCATCGCCCTGCTGCCGGTGGAACTGATCCTGCAGGTCGGCTCCTCGGCCGGTTTCGCGATGATCTTCGCCCTGCTGATCGCCGCCATCCTGTGGAACCTCGGCACCTGGTGGCTGGGCCTGCCGGCCTCGTCGTCGCATACCCTGATCGGCTCGATCATCGGCGTCGGCGTGGCCAACGCGCTGATGCACGGGCGCGACGGCACCAGCGGCGTGGACTGGAGCCAGGCCACCAAGGTCGGCTACGCCCTGCTGTTCTCGCCGCTGATCGGTTTCGCCTGCGCGGCGCTGCTGCTCCTGGCCCTGCGCCTGTTCGTGAAGAACCGCGCGCTGTACAAGGCGCCCAAGGGCAACACGCCGCCGCCCTGGTGGATTCGCGGCATGCTGATCGCCACCTGCACCGGTGTGTCCTTCGCCCACGGCTCCAACGACGGCCAGAAAGGCATGGGCCTGATCATGCTGATCCTGGTCGGCACCCTGCCCATGGCCTACGCGCTGAACCGCACCATGCCGGCCGACCAGGCCCTGCAATTCGCCGCGGTGGCCGAGGTGACCCAGCAAGCCCTGGTGAAAAGCGCCCCGCAACCGGCCCCCGCCGACCCGCGCGCAGTGCTGTCCGACTACGTGCGCAGCAAGGAAGCCACGCCGCAACTGGTCCCGGCCCTGGCCGCCCTGGCCGGCCATATCGGTGACGAAGTGAAAGGCTACGGCTCGCTGGCCAAGGTACCGGCCGAGGCCATGGGCAACGTGCGCAACGACATGTACCTGAGCAGCGAAACCATCCGCCTGATGGACAAGCACCAGGTCGGCCACTTCGACGCCGACACCCAGGGCAAGCTGCAGCTGTTCAAGCAGCAGATCGACAACGCCACGCGCTTCATTCCGCTGTGGGTGAAGATCGCCGTGGCCATCGCCCTCGGCCTGGGCACCATGGTCGGCTGGAAGCGCATCGTGGTCACCGTCGGCGAGAAGATCGGCAAGACCCACCTGACCTACGCCCAGGGCGCCTCGGCGGAAACCGTGGCGATGCTGACCATCGGCGCCGCGGACCTGTTCGGCCTGCCGGTGTCCACCACCCACGTGCTGTCCTCGGGCGTGGCCGGGACCATGGTCGCCAACGGCGGTGGCTTGCAGATGCAGACCATCCGCAACCTGCTGATGGCCTGGGTACTGACCCTGCCGGCAGCGATCCTGCTGTCCGGCAGCCTCTATTGGCTGTTCACCCAGCTGTTCTGAGCCCCCCATGTAGGAGCGAAGCTTGCTCGCGATGGCGTCGGTGATCACACAACCGTGCTCAGGAACCTGGCCCGGTGGCGTTTGTCACGGCCCTATCGCGGGCAAGTCGGATCGCCGCCCGCTCGCTCCTACAAGGGATAGGTGTCAGGGGCAGCGGGTCGCGGGGTTTTGCACCCAGCGCTTGGCGGTGCCGGCGATGCGCTTGGCCAACTCGTCGATGGCCCGCTGATGGGCCTGGACCAGGCTCGACAGTTCGACGCTGGCCGGCTGGCTGATGCGGCTGCTGCAGGTCAGGCTGCGCCGGTCGACGCCGTCGCCGCGCAGGCGCAGGTTCCACACCACGTCGATCAGCGCATGGCGGCCCGGCACCGACTCGAAGCGCCGCACGTCGGTCTGCAGCGACAGGATCGGCTGCCCCGCCGCCTTGGGCAGGCCTTCGAGGTTGCGCGTGCCCAGTTGCTGTTCCATCTGGCTGGCCAGAGCGTCGTGGAACTCATCCACCAGCGGGGCGCTCCAGCGCGCGGTTTCCAGAATCGCCAGGGTGCCGCCGTCCTGGCGCACGACCAACTGCGGCTGGTCGACCTGCATCGGAATGCGTACCGCGGCCATCTCGAATTGCAGGCCCGACCCCGCGACAGCAGCCGATGCCGGCTCGGGCGCCGGCGCCATCAGCGTGTAGTAATGGGTCGGCGCCGAGCTGCAGGCCGCCAGGCCCAGGGATGCGATCAACAACACAAGCGTTTTTTTCATGGCTGGGTTTCCGGTTCGGGCTCACGCGAAGACGAGGTCGAGGATTTGTAGGCGTCCGGCTGGTTGTCCTTGAGCCGCCCACGGATCAGCGCCTCCGGATGCCGGCTGAGGAAGTCGGTGAGCACCCGCACCGAACGCGCGGTGCGCTGCACTTCGTCCATCGCCTGGCCCAGTTGCAGGCGTTGCGGCGAGTCCTCGGCGAAGCTGTCGTTGGCCGTGGCCAGGGTCTTCTTGGTCTGCTCCAGGGTGTCGCGTATTTCGGGCAGCACCTTGCCGTTGACGTTCTGCAAGGTCTTCTGCATCTCGCTCAGGCTGCCGTTGAGGTTGTTGGCGATGGCATCGATCGGCAGCTTGCTGATCTTCTCCACCACTCGCTGCAACTGTTCCTGCAGCTTGTCCAGGCCGCCCGGCACGGTAGGAATTTCCAGCGGCCGGATGGTCGGGTCGAAAGCCACCGGCTTGGCGTTGGGGATGAAATCCATGGAGATGTACAGCTGGCCGGTCAGCAGGTTGCCGCTGCGCGCCTGGGCGCGCAGGCCATGCTGGACGAAAGCGCCGATCAGGTAGCCCGCGCGGCTTTCATCGGCACCGCTGATTTTCTCCAGCTGCTGATGGACCTTGCCCAGCCGCGCCGGGTAGATCACCACGCCGACCACGGTGGAGAAGGTCTTTTTCTGCTCGTCGTAATCCAGGTCCATCGACACCACCCGGCCGAAGTTCACCCCGAGGAACTCCACCGGGGCATTGAGCGCCAGCCCGCGCAAGGTCTGGTCGAACCGCATGCGCATGTAGTACGGGTCGCCATCGGGCGGCGCCAGCGCGGTGTCCTGGTCGGCGAACAGCTGGTAGCTGGCGTTCTCGTCGGCCGGCTTGGCGTTGGGGCTGTATTTGGGTTCAACGAAGGCGACGCCGCCGGCGAGGATCGTCGACATGGACTCGGTGTTGACCTTCAGGCCGTTGGCGCCCAGGGTCACGTCCACGCCGCTGGCGTTCCAGAAGCGCGAGTCAGTGGTGACGAACTGGTCGTTGGGGGCGTTGACGAAGATCCGCACATCCACGCCCTTGCCGTTTTCCGAGAGCTTGTAGGAAATCACCTGGCCCACTTCGATGCGTCGGTAATAGACCGGCGAGCCGACGTCCAGCGAACCCAGGTCGTCGGTGTGCAGGGTGAAGCGCTTGCCCTTCTGGCCGTAGGTCACCGCGGGCGGCGTCTCCAGGCCGACGAAGCTCTTCTTGCGTTTCTCGTCCTGGCCGGCGTCGGCGCCGATGAAGGCCCCCGACAACAGGGTATCGACCCCGGACACGCCCCCGGCGCCGATGCGCGGACGCACCACCCAGAACGCCGAGTCGGCGGCGGTGAAGGACTCCGCGGACTGGTCCAGCTCGACCTTGGCGATCACCTTGCTGCGGTTCTTGCTCAGGGCGATGGAAGTGACCTTGCCGATCACCACGTTCTTGTATTTGACCTGGGTCTTGTTGGCTTCCAGGCCCTCGGCGGTCTGGAAGCTGATGGAGATTTCCGGACCGGCCGACAGCGACTTGTGCACCAGCATCGACAGGCCGACCAGGGCCGCGACTATGGGCACGATCCACACCAGCGAAACGTTGAACCGCCGCGTCCTGACCGCGGGGGTGCCCGGCGTCGCTGGCGCGCTTGAAGCGTTGGAACCTGGATGATCAGACATCTTCAACCTCTACATCCCAGATAAGCCGGGGATCGAAACTCATGGCCGCGAACATCGTCAGGACCACGACCAAACCAAAGAACAGAATGCCCATGCGCGGCTCGATCGAGCTCAGGGCGTGAAATTGCACCAGCGCCGCCACCAGGGCGACCACCAGCACGTCGAGCATCGACCAGTAGCCGATCACCTCGATGAAGCGGTACAGCTTGGCGCGCTCGCGCATCGCCCAATGACTGCGGCGCTGGCAGGTGACCAGCAGCATCGCCAGGACGAAGAACTTGATGCAGGGCACCACCACGCTGGCGACGAAGATCAGCAGCGCGATGTCCCAGGAACCGTGATGCCAGAACTCCAGCACCCCGCTCAGAATAGTATTCTCGCTGCCGCTGCCGAAGACCTGGGTGTACATCACCGGCAGCACATTGGCCGGAATGTAGAAAATCAGGCTGGCCAGCAGGAAGGCCCAGGTACGGCTCAGGCTGTTGGGCTTGCGCGCATGCACCGTGGCTTCGCAACGCGGGCAGACGTGGACGTCTTGCGGGCAGCTCTGGCCGCAGGTGTGGCACAGCATCAGGCCCAGGTCGCGGGCATAGGGGGGCTGGCTCATCAGTAGCGGCCCTCCAGGTCGTCCCAGAGGCGCCGGATGCCCTTGCCGGAAATCAGGATGATCAGCACCGTCAGCATCGACAGCGACCACAGCCCCAGGCCCGGATGCACATCGAGCATGCCCGCCAGCTTGACGATGGCCACCAGGATGCCCAGCAGGCACACCTCGAGCATGCTCCAGGGCCGCAGATGCTCCAGGGCCCGCATGCAGGCCTTGAAACCCGGCGCCGCGTGCCCGGCGCAGGCGAAGCCCAGCACCCAGCACAGCAAGGCGATCTGCAGGCCGGGAGCCAGGATGATCGCCAGGCCGGTGACCGCGGCGATCACGCTGATACGGCCCTGGGCCAGGGCCTCGACCGACTGCCACAGGGTCGCTTCGTTGCTCAGGCCTTCGAGGCTGATGCCGATCACCGGGAAAGCGTTGGCGAACACGAACAGCAGCGCCGCGGTGATCGACAGCGCGAACAACTGTTGCACGTTCAAATGCCGGGCCCGTTCCAGCACGGCGCCGCAACGCGAGCATTGGGCCGTCTGGCCTTTTGCAAGCGGCACGGGCTGGTACAGCGAGTCGCAATGCTCGCAGATGATCCAGTTGGGAGAGAGAGTCATGGTCTTCGAGATTCAGGTTGGACAGCGGAGGGCGCTGGTCCGCGGCGCGTATTCTCTGCAAAAGTAGAGAATGGTGTCTAGTTTTTCATCGGTACTGTAAATGTTCCGGTGCGCCATAATGTATGCCCCTTGCCGCTTGTCAGACCATGAACGATTCAAAAATGCTCCCGGCCAAACCCTCGCGCTCGCCCAAACAAACCCGTGGCCATGATCGGGTCACGGCGATTCTCGACGCCTGCGCGCACCTGCTGGTCAGCCAGGGCGTGGCCAGCCTGACCATGCATGGCCTGGCGCGCGAAGCCGGCACCTCCATTGGCTCGCTATACCACTTCTTCAGCGACAAGCAGAGCGTGTTCGACGCCCTGGGCCAGCGCCACATCGACGCTTTCGAACAGATCACCGCCAACCTCCTGGCCATCGACCCGGCCACCTGGGTCGAGTCGAGCAGCCAGGAGGTGATCGAGCGAATGAGCATGCCGATCATGGAATACCTGGAAGCCCATCCCGACCTGCTGCTGATGATCAGCCCCACGTTCACCCCCGGCCAGCTCCAGGCCCCGACCATCCAGGCGCGGATCGAGGAGACCTACCACCGTATGCTCGCCCTGCGCCTGCCTGCCGCCAGTGCCGCGCAACTCAACGCCTACGTGGCGGCCATGCGCGGATTGCCCATCGGCCTGTTCCAGGTTGCTCTGGAGAATAGCCAGCTCAAGAGCATTCTGCTGTTGCAGGAAGTGCCCCGCGCGTTGACGGCCTACCTGGAGGCCATCGAGCGCCACCACGCCGCTCCCTGAGCGCGCGGTTTCAGCTGGCGCGATCGAGCGCCCGCCCCGCTACCAGGCGCTCGCGCACCAGGTCGTAGACCCAGTGGTAGACGTAGGTGTACGGCAGGAAGAACAGCAGCACGCCCAGGTCCAGGATCAATGCCTGCAGCAGGCTGACGTGCAGCCACCAGGCGATCAGCGGCACGCTTGCCGCCACCAGGCCGCCCTCGAACAGCAGCGCGTGGGCGACCCGGGTCCAGCCGTTGGGCACCAGGGCCAGGCGCTTGAGCAGGCGATCGAACAAGGCGTTGAAGACCACGTTCCAGGCCAGGGCGACCAGGCCGATGAACAGCGTCACCAGGCCCATGTCGACCAGGGGCCTGTCCATGATCCAGGCCAGCAGCGGCGTACACAGCGCCAATGCGAGCAGTTCGAAGCCTACGGCCTGGCAAACGCGTTCGGTCAAGGATTTGGGGGCGCTCATGAGCGGGCTCCTGCAAGTGGGTGTGGTTGCGATCATCCCGTCCCTTACCGATACTTCATAATCAGTAACCATCGATCAAGGCGATAGTTCATGGCCTCACACGAAGTACTACTGGCCTTTGTCCAGGCGGCGACCCAAGGCTCGTTTTCCGCGGCCGCGCGCAAGCTCGGCAAGAGCCAGTCGACCATCAGCGCGGCGGTGGCCAGCCTGGAAATCGACCTCGACCTGACGCTGTTCGACCGCAGCAGCCGCAAGCCCGCCCTCACCGCACAAGGGCGCGTCATGCTGCAACGGGCCGAAGAGATCCTGGCCGCCACCAGCCGCCTGGAAATGGCGGCCAGCCAATTGTCCCGAGGGGTGGAAGCCAGGCTCACGGTGGCCTTGTCCGATACCTATCAGTCGGACCGGTTCGAAACCTCGCTCAGTGCCTTCGAGCAACGCTACCCGGACCTGAAACTGGAATGCCTGATCGCCGAATGCGACGACCTGGTGGAGCTGGTGCAACGCGGGCGGGCGCAGATCGCCTTCGCCGAAATGCAGCCCGACTACCCGGCGGACCTGGACCACGCGACAGTGGACGAGCGCACCGAAATCGCCCTGTTCGTGTCCCGCGGCCATCCCCTGGCGGCGCTGGAACGGGTCGATCAGGCGCAGTTGCAACAGCACCGCGAACTGCGCCTGGCGACCATCGTCAATCCCTACGACAGTCGGCCCCGGGGCCGGGTGTGGTCGGCGCCGAGCTACCTGATGCTGTTGGAAATGGCCCAGGGCGGCTTTGGCTGGGCGCCCTTGCCGCGCTGGCTGGTGGAGCGCTTCGGCGGCGACAGCCTGGTGCAACTCGATGCCCGCGGCTGGCCGCGGGAAGTCTCGGTCGATGCCCTGTGGTCGCGCCTGCACCCGCCCGGCCCGGCGGGCAGCTGGTTATTGGGGCAGATGCTGGAATAGCGGCCACGCGCGAGGCTCAACGCCCTTGCAGGGCTTGCAGCCGCTTCTCGATAAAGCGCCGCTCCGGCGCTTGCCGGGTCAGCTCCAGGGCACGCCGATACGCCTCTCGCGCTTGATCGACCCGCCCCAGTTGCCGGCAGAATTCGGCCCGTGCCGAATGGGCCAGGTGGTAATCCTGCAACTCGCCCCGGGCCAGGATCGCCTCGACCCGCTCCAGCCCGGCCAGGGGCCCGTCCCGCTGGGCGATGGCGGCCGCGCGGTTGAGTTCGATCACCGGCGAAGGCGTGACGCGCAGCAGCACGTCGTACAGGCCGACGATCTGCTGCCAGTCGGTGGCCCCGGCCGTGGCCGCCTCGGCGTGCACCGCGGCGATCGCCGCTTGCAGGCAATAAGGACCGAAACGCCGGGTGCCCAGGGCGTGCTCCACCAGGGCGCAGCCTTCGGCGATCAGCCCGGCGTCCCATAACGAACGGTCCTGCTCGTCCAGCAGCACCAGCTCGCCGGTCGCCGAGGTCCGCGCCGGGCGCCGCGACTCATGCAGCAGCATCAGGGCCAGCAAGCCCATCACCTCCGGCTCCGGCAGCAGTTCCAGCAACAGCCGCCCGAGACGGATCGCCTCGCGGGTCAGGTCCTCGCGGATCAGCTCGGCGCCCATCGACGCCGAGTAGCCCTCGTTGAACACCAGGTAAATCACCCGCAACACGCTGTCCAGGCGCTCGGGCAACTCGCCCAGGGACGGCACCTGGTAAGGGATTTTCGCGTCGCGGATCTTGGCCTTGGCGCGCACGATGCGCTGGGCGATGGTGGCCGGCGCCGCGAGAAAGGCCCGGGCGATTTCCTCGGTGCTCAGGTCGCAGATCTCGCGCAGGGTCAACGGCACCTGGGCATCCGCCGCGAGCGCCGGGTGGCAGCAGGTGAAGATCAGGCGCAAGCGGTCGTCTTCCACGTCTTCCTCGCTCCAGTCGGCCTGCTCCAGTGCGTCGAGCTGGCTGACCAGCGCCGCCTGCGACGCCGCGAAACGCGCCCGGCGGCGCAGACCGTCGATGGCCTTGAAACGCCCCGCCGACACCAGCCAGGCCCGGGGATTGTCCGGCACGCCATCGCGCTGCCAGCGTTCCACGGCGATAAAGAACGCCTCGTGCAGGGCTTCTTCGGCCAGGTCGAAATCCCCCAGCAGGCGGATCAGGGTCGCCAGGATCCGCCGCGACTGAGTGCGATAGACCGACTCCACCAGCGCCTTGACGCTGTCTTGCCCCGCCGCCGGCATCAGTCCGGCATGCCCCGGGTCACCAGCGCTTCCAGGCGATCCAGGCTCTGCCCCCAGCCCTCGTGGAACCCCATGGCCTCATGGGCCTGGCGATCCTCTTCGCTCCAATGCATGGCGCGCGCGGTGTAGAGGGTCTTGCCGGCTACATCCTCGAAGGTCACCTCGGCGCTCATGAACGCCTTGCCCGAAGGCACCCAGCCCGGCAGGAAGGCATCGGTGAACACCAGGCGCCGAGGCGCGACGATCTCCAGGAACACCCCCATGGTCGGGTATTCGTTGCCGTCCGGGGCGCGCATCAGGGTGCGGAACTGGCCGCCGACCCACAGATCCATTTCACATTCCGGGGTGGTCATGCCGTGCGGGCCCCACCATTGCACCAGCAGCGCCGGTTCGGTCCAGGCGCGGAACAGCCTGGCGGGCGGCGCGTCGATCAGGCGGCTGATGGACAACTCATGCTGGGCCGGCGCGCGGCCCGGGGTGTGATCGGTCATCGGGAAACTCCTGCTTATGATTATTTTCAGGATGGGGTTCGGGTAATGAGCCAGGTGCCACTCAGGGGTTCAGCTGACGCACCGGGCGCACCTCGACGCTGCCGACCCGGGCCGCCGGGATGTTGCCGGCGACCTGGATGGCCTCGTTGAGGTCCCTGGCCTCGATCAGGTAGAACCCGGCCAGTTGCTCCTTGGTTTCGGCGAACGGGCCGTCGGTGATCGACAGCCGGCCGCCGCGCATGCGCACCGTGGTGGCGGTCTGCACCGACTCCAGGGCCTCGGCGGCGAGCATCCGCCCGCTGCCCTGCACCGACTCGGCGTATGCCATGCATTCGGCATCCTTGGGGCTCTCCGGCAGGCTGTGCAGCAACTGCTCGTCGCTATACACCAGGCAAAGGTATTTCATGGGGCTCTCCTTTATCGAGCTGATCAACTATGGCCGCAGTTTCAGGCCTTGGCGAAAAAGCCGACGATCAGGGTTGCAGGTCGAACAGCGCGGTGCCGCTCTGCATATCGAACGGCGCCGACCAGTGTTCGTGAACCACTTTCCACTGTCCGCCAAGGCGCTGGTAGCCGGCGGTCACACGCATCCAGCAGGCCTTGGTCTCGCCCTTGTCGTCGGTGCCGCCGCAGTGGGCCAGCCAGTGGGCGAAGGCGCTGTCGCCGCTCCCGACGACCTGCAACTGCTCGAAATCGAAGATGCCCGGGCCGGGGCAGAATTCCATGCAGGTTTTCCAGTGGGCGCGGTAGGCTTCCTTGCCCTTGAATTGCAACGCGGCCACGGCATCGAACGCGGTGATGTCGTCGGCGTAGTAACTGACGATGCGCTCGAGGTCCTTGGCCACCACGGCCTGGCGCCAGGCGTCGATCAGGTGGCGGATTTCGCTGTCGGTGGTTGGGCTGTTGCTGTTCATGGCGGTTCTCCTTGCGGTTGAGTGACACAGGCCCAGGGCGATAACGGGCGGCGCTCTGAGTCCTGAAGACACCCTTAGTCGTCTGGCCGCCGGGCAAATCGACAGGGCCCGGAAAAAAAACCGGGACCCGGGGCAAAATCGCTAGAATCGCCCCTCAACCTGAATGCTTGGACAGGGACAGCCCAGTGACCACCCGACTCATCCCCTACGAACAGCTCGACGCGAAACAGCGACAACAGCTCGACGCGCTCGAGGTGCACCCGCAGCAAAAGAGTTATTCCGGCGATATCTACACCGCGCTGCACACCCTGCTCAAGGCACCGGAACCCGGCATCAAGGGCTTCGCCCTGCTGGCCGACGAGGCACCGGTGGCCTTCCTGCTGCTCAAGCGCCCGCCGTTCCTGCCCCACTGGGCCGATCCCGACACCGCCACCCTGCACGCCTTGCAGGTCGACCACCGGGTCCAGGGCATGGGCTACGGCCGGGCCTGCCTGCAAGCCCTGCCCGCCGCGGCGCGCCAGGCATGGCCAGAAATCAAGGGGTTGATGCTGTCGGTGGACGCGGACAACCAGGCGGCCTTCAACCTCTACCTGAAACAGGGCTGGGTCGACAGCGGCGAAGCCTACCGCGGCCGCATCGGCTACGAACGCCGCCTGGCCCTGATGTTCTGACCTTACGGAGAAGCCTGATGCTGACCACCCTGGAACAGCTGGAAGCGATCTACGGCCTGCCCCTGGAACGTGCCGTACGCAAAGAGATTCCCTTCCTCAATGCGGATTACCAGGCCATGGTGCGTGCCTCGCCGCTGGTGATCCTGAGCACCGTCGGCCCCGACGGCATGGACGGTTCGCCCCGTGGCGACAGCCCGGGTTTCGTGCGGATCGTCGACGAGCGCACCCTGGCCCTGCCCGACCGGCCGGGCAACAACCGCATCGACAGCCTGCGCAATATCATCCAGGACCCACGGGTAGCGCTGCTGTTCATCATCCCCGGCATCGGCGAGACCCTGCGGGTCAACGGCCGGGCATGCATCTCGGCGGAGCCTGAGTTGCTGGAGAGTTTCGCGGTGCAGGGCAAGCCGGCGCGCACGGTGATCCTGGTGGACATCGAGGCGGCCTATTTCCACTGCTCCAAGGCCATCGTGCGCTCCGACCTGTGGAACCCCGAGCGCTTCCTCGAACGCTCCGCCCTGCCCTCGGCCGGCACTATTCTCAAGCGCCTCAACGGCGAACAGTTCGACGCCGACCGCTACGACCGGGAAATGCCGGAACGGCTGCGCAACAGCCTGTACTGAGCAATTCTGTAGGAGCGCAGCTTGCGCGCGATGAATGCTGGTGCGGGGCATCGACCAGACCGCGGCGTCTTTATCGCGGGCAAGCCTCGCTCCTACGAGGGGACATGGCGCGTAAGGCTTGCATATCGATGGCCGGCGACGCCGTAAAACCTGCGTAGCGTCGCTGTCTTTCGCACGCCGGCCGGGCTATTTATCAGGGCCCCATCCTGGTCGAGTACGGAAATCACCATGAGCAATGTGCAGATCGGTTTGCTGGTGCTACTGGGCATCAGCATGTTCGGCTTCGTCAGCCTGTCCATCGACCTGTGGCGCGCGCGCCGGCCGGGCAAAGGCAAGTGACCTGCGCCGGGCCCGGCCTTTTGCCTGCGGTGCGGATCACTGTTCCTTGAGCGGCAGCCAGATTTCCAGCACGCCGCGGCCGGTGTCGGGGTTGAAGTCGGCGCTGTAGCGCTCGAACTCCGGCGCCTCGGCGGCTTCGCGCCCGGACTGTGGCAGCCAGGTTTTCCAGATGTACTGGAAAGTCTGCGGCAGGCCGGCAAGCGACCCTTTGTGCTCGAACACCGCATAGTGCTGCGGCGGCATCTCGACCCAGCGGTACAGCTCGGGCAAGTCGTCGAGCCTGCTGATCTCGACCCCGGCGATATACTCGAAACCGCCCTGCCCGTCGGGGTTGCAGCAGACGCCGTAGGTGATCTCCCCCACCTGGTCGGGAATCTTGCCCAGGTGCGCCACGAAGCGCTTCCAGAGCTCGGGAATGCGCTGCGTGGTCTCGGGGGTGAAACGTTCGCCCAGACCGGCAATCAGCAGGAAACGCCCCTTTTCGAAGCGCGGCGCCAGCCCTGCGCCAGTGTTGTGCTCATCCATGGTGCAACTCCGCAAAAAGGTGGATTCGGCAGGGAGTATAGAGCCAAATCCGCCTCCCCTCTCAGAGCCCGGGCAGCTCGCCGGCCGCGCTGCCCACGATGAACTCCTGGTAACCGGAAAGGATCACGTAGCCCGCGAAATAGCAGAAGATCGCCGCCGATGCCAGGTAGGAATAGCGCAGCAGCTTGTCACCCAGCAGCTTGCCGCCCTGGGTTGCGGCCAGGCACAGGCCCACCACCCAGGCCAGCCCGGCGCAGAAGAAACCGCCGAGGAACAGGCCGGCGCTGAGCAGGTCGCCACCGCCGGAACGGGCGATCAGGCTACCGCCCACCGCGGCGAACCAGAGGATCGCGCTGGGAGACGACATGGCCAGGAAAATGCCGCGGAAGAACTCCTTGCGCGGCGAACCGTTGTCCACCTCCCCGGCCTCGGCCAGCACGGCGCTGTGATAGATCGCCGAGTGGATCATCTTCGCCGCGAAGTACACCAGCAGCAGCGAGCCGCCGATCCACAGCACCCAGCGCACCGCCGTGTACTGCAGCAGTACGGTCATCCCGGCCAGCGCCAGGACGGCGTAGATCAGGTCGCCGACGCAGGTCCCCAGACCCAGGCAGAAGCCCTGGAAATAGCCGCGCTGCATGGCCAGGGTAATCATCGCGATATTGGCCACGCCGATGTCCAGGCACAGCGAAAGGCTCAGCAGAAAGCCGCTGGTAAACTCCATCATTCATCCTGTTCGATACGGTGGTTCGAGTGCGGGGTATTTAACGCGGGCGAGCCCGTCCAGCACAATGCGCGGCTCGCCAATCCCCGGCCGGGGATGCAAATCGCTGTCCAGGCCAGCGCCGCACCGGGCGGAAAATAATTGCCGTGCCCCTCTGGACAGCCTCGCGCCGCTGCCCTTATCGTCTGCCCCCAGGCCACCGCAGTGGCCGACGTCGCTCGGACGGTTCCGGGCGCTCACGTACTCCGAGGCAACAATGGCCAAACAAGGTTCGCCGCGCCGCTTTGCGCGCATCGATCGACTCCCCCCCTACGTTTTCAATATCACTGCCGAGCTGAAGATGGCTGCGCGTCGGCGCGGCGAAGACATCATCGACTTGAGCATGGGCAACCCCGACGGCGCGACTCCGCCGCACATCGTCGAGAAACTGGTCACCGTCGCCCAGCGCGAAGACACCCACGGCTACTCCACCTCCAAGGGCATCCCGCGCCTGCGCCGGGCCATCTCGCACTGGTACAAGGATCGCTACGAGGTCGATATCGATCCGGAAAGCGAAGCCATCGTCACCATCGGTTCCAAGGAAGGCCTGGCGCACCTGATGCTCGCCACCCTGGACCAGGGCGACACGGTGCTGGTGCCCAACCCCAGCTACCCGATCCATATCTACGGCGCGGTGATCGCCGGCGCCCAGGTGCGTTCGGTGCCGCTGGTGCCCGGCGTGGACTTCTTCGACGAACTGGAACGGGCCATCCGTGGCTCGATCCCGAAACCGAAGATGATGATCCTCGGCTTCCCGTCCAACCCCACCGCGCAGTGCGTGGAGCTGGATTTCTTCGAACGGGTGATCGCCCTGGCCAAGCAGTACGACGTGCTGGTGATCCACGACCTGGCCTACGCCGACATTGTCTACGACGGCTGGAAAGCCCCGTCGATCATGCAGGTGCCGGGCGCCAAGGACATCGCGGTGGAGTTCTTCACCCTGTCCAAGAGCTACAACATGGCCGGCTGGCGCATCGGTTTCATGGTCGGCAACCCCGAGCTGGTCAGCGCCCTGGCGCGGATCAAGAGCTACCACGACTACGGCACCTTCACCCCGCTGCAAGTCGCGGCCATCGCCGCGCTGGAAGGCGACCAGCAGTGCGTGAAGGACATCGCCGAGCAGTACCGCCAGCGCCGCAACGTGCTGGTCAAGGGCCTGCACGAGCTGGGCTGGATGGTCGAGAACCCCAAGGCGTCGATGTACGTCTGGGCGAAGATTCCCGAGGCCTACGCGCACCTGGGTTCGCTGGAGTTTTCCAAGAAGCTGCTGGCCGAGGCCAAGGTCTGCGTCTCGCCGGGAGTGGGCTTCGGCGAGTACGGCGACGACCATGTGCGCTTCGCCCTGATCGAAAACCAGGACCGCATCCGCCAGGCCGTGCGCGGCATCCGCGGCATGTTCCGCGCCGATGGCCTGGTACAGAAAGGCGCCTGATCCCACAGCGAGGCTTGCGTAGGAGCGAAGCTTGCTCGCGATGAACGATAACGCGGTGAGTCAGCCAGACCGCGGTGCCTTTATCGCGGGCAAGCCTCGCTCCTACAGCGGGCAGACACAAAAAAACCGCATCGCTGCGGTTTTTTTGTGGGCGGCGTAACGGGGCGTCAGACCACCAGCGACAGCAGCAGGATAAAGATCAGGCCCACCACCGAGAGGATGGTTTCCATCGCGGTCCAGGTCTTGAAGGTTTCCGCCACAGTCATGTTGAAGTACTGCTTGACCAGCCAGAACCCGGCGTCGTTGACGTGGGACAGGATCAAGGAACCGGCGCCGGTGGCCAGCACCAGCAGCTCGCGGTTGACCCCGGGGATCATTCCGACCACCGGCACCACGATGCCCGCGCCGGTGATGGTCGCCACGGTCGCCGAACCGGTGGCGATACGAATCACCGCCGCCACCAGCCAGGCCAGGAGGATCGGCGAGATCTGCGCGTTGACCGCCATGTGGCCGATCACGTCACCCACGCCGCTGGTCACCAGCATCTGCTTGAAGCCACCGCCGGCACCGATGATCAGGATGATCGCCGCGGTCGGCGCCAGGCTGGCGTCGAGCAGCTTGAGGATCTGCTTGGAACCGATGCCCTGGCGCGAACCGAAGGTGTAGAGCGACAGCAGCAGGGCCAGCAGCAAGGCACTGATCGGGTGGCCGATCATGTCCATCCAGATGCGGAAGAAGTGCCCGTCCGGGAAGGCCACGTCGGCGAAGGTCTTGAGCAGCATCAGGAACACCGGCAGCAGCACGGTGAGCAGGGTCACGCTGAAGCTCGGCAGGTTCTGCGAGGTGTTCTCGCGCGCCAGCTGGTCCACCAGTTCCTGGTTCGGATGCCCCGGGATGTGCTTGGCGATGAAGGTGCCGTAGATCGGGCCGGCGATGATGGCGGTCGGCAGGGCGACGATCAGGCCGTAGAGAATGGTCTTGCCGATGTCGGCGCCGAACACGCCGATCGCCAGCAGCGGGCCCGGGTGCGGCGGCACCAGGCCGTGCACCGCGGACAGGCCGGCCAGCAGCGGGATGCCGATCTTGATGATCGATACGCCGGTGCGCCGGGCGACGATGAACACCAGCGGGATCAGCAGCACGAAGCCGATTTCGAAGAACAGCGGGATGCCCACCAGGAATGCGGCGAACATCATCGCCCACTGCACCCGCTCCTTGCCGAACGAGCGGATCAGGGTCTGGGCGATCTGATCCGCGCCGCCGGACTCGGCCATCATTTTGCCGAGCATGGTACCCAGCGCCAGGATGATGCCGACGAAACCGAGCACGCCACCGAAGCCGTCCTGAAACGCCTTGATGATCTTGTCCACCGGCATCCCCGAGGTCAGGCCGAGGAAACCCGCGGCGATGGTCAGGGCGATGAAGGGATGCAGCTTGAACCGGGTGATCAAGACGATCAGACCGATGATGGTGACCACTGCGTCTAGCAGCAGAAAGGTCTCTTGGGACATGCCAAACATGGGGGTTGCCTCCGGTTTGTTGTTTTTATTCGCATTAAAAACGTGAGCCGAGTGGGATAGCGCTATCTAGGGAAGCCAGGCTTAGCGGGACGGATCCAGGCCATGCTCCAGCCACCAGCCGTGGGCCTGTTCGGCCAGCCGGTCAACGCTGTGGATGGTGGCGTCCAATGCCAGGGTCAGGGGTTCGCCCACGGGAGATTCGAGGGTCGCGAACTGACTGTCGATCAGGGTCGAAGGCATGAAATGCCCCGGCCGGTGGGCCACGCGTTCGGCGGCCACCTGGGGTGTCAATTGCAGGAAGACGAAGCCCAGCCCCGGGCTGGCGCTGCGCAGGCGGTCGCGGTACTTGCGCTTGAGCGCCGAGCAGGTCAGCACCGGACGCTGGCCGGCGGCCAGGGCGCGGCGCAACTCGTCGCACAGGCTGTCGAGCCAGCCGGCACGGTCGTCGTCGTCCAGGGGAATACCGGCACTCATCTTGGCGATATTGGCGGCAGGGTGGAACGTATCGCCTTCAATGGCCGTGGCGCCGCTGCGTCGGCACAGCGCTTCGCTCACGCTGGACTTGCCGCAGCCGGCAACGCCCATGATGACCAGGGCGGTGATGGGTTGACTCATGTAACACCTCAGCGCGCAGACAGCGCTACCTTCGCTCTTGGAAATGCTAGTGCAAAAATAGTTTCTGCCGACGCCTTCTTGTCATTTTTGTGGGTTGCCGCGTATATAGGCCGCGAAACCAAAGAGTGCGGGTCAGGCCGACCGCGCTCACGCATTGCAGCTGTTTCGAGACAGCGCTACCTTAGTGACTTGAATTTTGTTTGGCAAGCCGTCTGATGACCTCCTCCAAGAACGATAAAAATACCCGTACCACCGGGCGCCCTACCCTCAACGAAGTCGCGCGCCTGGCCGGCGTCAGCCCGATCACCGCATCGCGGGCCCTGCGCGGCATCGACACGGTGGCCAAGGAGCTGGTGGAAAAGGTGCAGAAGGCCGCCCGCGAGCTCAACTATGTAGTCAACCCCGCCGCCCGCGCGCTGGCTTCGGCCCAGAGCCATTCGGTGGTGGTGCTGGTGCCGTCGCTGTCCAACCTGCTGTTCATCGAAACCCTGGAAGCCATCCATCAGGTGCTGCGCCCCAAGGGGTTCGAAGTGCTGATCGGCAACTACCACTACTCCCCCGACGAAGAAGAAAACCTGCTGCGCAACTACATGGCCTACCAGCCACGCGGCCTGTTGCTGACCGGTTTCGATCGGACCGAAAGCGCCCGGCGGATGGTCGAGGGCAGCAATGTGCCTTGCGTCTACATGATGGACCTCAACCCCGACGCCGGCCTGAACTGCGTGGGCTTCTCCCAGCACAACGCCGGCGAGACCGCCGCCGAGCACCTGATCTCCCGCGGGCGCAAGCGCCTGGCCTACATCGGCGCCCAGCTCGACCAGCGCACCCTGATGCGCGGCGAAGGTTTCCGCCGCGGCCTGGAAAAAGCCGGCCTCTACGACCCGGTCCTGGAGATCCTCACCCCGCGCCCGTCGTCGGTAGGCCTGGGTGGCGAGCTGTTCCTGCAACTGCTGCACAGCCACCCGGACGTCGACGCGATCTTCTTCGGCAACGACGACCTGGCCCACGGCGCCCTGCTCGAAGCCATGCGCTGCGGCATCAAGGTCCCCGAACAAGTGGCGGTGATGGGTTTCAACGACCTGCCCGCCTCGGCGCACATGGTGCCGCGCCTGAGCAGCATCAGCACCCCGCGCGAAGCCATCGGCCGCCGCGCCGCCGAGCAACTGCTGACCCTGATGGCCGGCAACACCGTGGCCCGGCCCCAGGTGGACATGGGCTTCGAATTGAAGGTGCGCGAAAGCACCTGAGCCCCGCTCAGGAACGCAGGCTCAAGGCCCCGAGCAGCACGCCGAAGCCCACCAGCAGCACGCCGAACAATTGATCGATACGCCGTTTGCAAGCCAGCAGCCGGCCGCGAATGCCCGGCGCCGAGAAGAACAGCGCCACCGCCACGAACCACACCACATGGGCCAGGACAATGATTGCGCCGTAGCCCAGCTGCACGACTGGCGCGGTGCCTGGCTGCATCACCTGCATGAACAGGCTGACCACGAAAATCATGGTCTTGGGGTTCAGCGCATTGGTCAAAAAGCCGGTGCGCAACGCCTGCCATGCCGAGACTCGCGGCGCATCCAGCCTACCTTGCCCTTCCTCGGTCGGGCGCGCGCGCAACATCTGGATCCCGAGATACACCAGGTACAGCGCCCCGGCGACTTTCAGCACGCTGAACAACAGCAGTGATTCCTTGATCAGCAAGCCGACGCCGAACAGCGTGTAGCCGATATGCAGCATCACCCCCAGCCCGATACCCAGCGCCGTGTACACCCCATGCCGACGCGACAGCACCAGGCTGTTGCGGGTGACCATGGCGAAATCCGCCCCCGGGCTGAGCACCGCCAGGACAGTGATGGTGATTACGACTAACAATTCGGTCATTTTCAAACGCCTGCGCTATAGAATCCGGCCCATACTTTATGGGAGCCGACAGCCACAGGGCGAACGATGAAAACTGACACCTTCGGTGAGAAAAAATCACAGAGCAATACGCGTCAGCTGCCTCCCCTCAGCGCCCTGCGCTGCTTCGAGGCCGCCGCGCGCCTGGAGAGCTTCACCCGCGCCGGCGAGGCCCTGCACCTGACCCACGGCGCCATCAGCCGCGCGGTGCGGGCCCTGGAAGAAAACCTCGGTACGTCACTGTTCGAGCGGCGCAGCCATCGGGTATTTCTCACCGAAGCCGGGCATGACCTGCTACGCAGCGTGGAGAGTGCGTTTGACCTGATCGAAGCCACCGCGCGCAAATTGCGCACGCCCGACAAGCCCGCGACGCTGGTGCTGTCCTGCGAACCGACCCTGTTGATGCGCTGGCTGATCCCGCGGATGCCGGCGTTCTTTGCCGCTCATCCGGATATCCCCCTGCAACTGGTGGCCGGCGGCGGGCCCTTCACTTTCGCGCAGGGCATCGACCTGGCGATCCGTCGCAACGACTTCCCCTGGCAACGACACACCCACGCGCAGTGGCTGTTCGATGAAGCCATAGGTCCGGTCTGCCGCCCCGAACAGGCGGCCCTCTGGACCCGCGACGAAACCGGCCACAGCCAACTGTCGAACGCGGCCCCCCGCCTGCACAGCGCGACCCGGGCGCAAGCCTGGGACCAGTGGCTGAATCTCAAGGGCATGGTGCAGCCGCCGGGCAAGAAGCAGGTCTTCGAACATTTCTACTTCAGCCTGCAAGCGGCTGTGGCTGGCTTGGGGCTGGCCATCGCGCCCTGGCAACTGGTGCGCGACGACCTGGAATCGGGCCTGCTCGTCGCGCCTTTCGGTTTTATCGCCGACGGCAGCGCCTATTACCTGCTGTCGCCCGAGGCCATCGACGCGGATTCGCCCCTCGCCCGTTTGCTGGAGTGGTTGCGCGACCAGGCGTTGCCGCCAGGCAGCGCGCCACCCGACGCTGCCCGCCCAGCCCCCTGAATCCGCAGGCTCAGGCTCGAACCTGCAGCAGCGCCGGGTCCTGCCCACCCAACAACTGCACCAGGGCCTGGGCGGCCTTTTGCAGCGGCTGGTTTTTCAGCCATACCGCGTGCACCGGCAGCAGCAGGCCGTTGTCGATGTTCTTGAAGGTCAGGCGCTTGAGCCGTCCGGCGTCGAGCAGCGGGGTGATCACCGACAGCGGGAAGTTGCCCCAGCCGATGCCGGCCTCGACCATGTCCAGGGCCATGGCCAGGCTGTCGGTGCGCCAGTAGGACTCGGCGATCAGCGGCCGGGTATCGCGGATCGGCAGGTCGCGGCTGGCGACCACCACCTGGCGCACATTGACCAGTTCCTCCAGATAGAGCGTGGCGTCCGGCGCCATGGGCAGCGGATGGCGCGCGGAAATGCAGGCGATCATCCGCTCGCTGCCCACGTACTGGAAATACTCCAGGACGTTCAGGCTGACCCCGGCAAACGCCACGCCGACCGCGATCCGCCCGCTGTGCAGCAGTTGCAGGACATCGTCCTGGGGCGCGCTAAGCACTTCGATGTCGAGCAAGGGATGGCGCTCGGCGATCAGCTTGATCGCCGCCAGCACCTGCGACTTGTCGATGTCCTCGACCACGCCGATGGACAACCGGCTCTCCAGGCCCAGGGACAACTCCACCGCGTGCACCTGCAAGTGCTTGAGCTGCTCGGCGATCAGCCGCGCGTGGGGCGCCAGGGCGTTGGCCATGGCAGTGGGCACCGG
The DNA here is from genome assembly GCF_000931465.1 of Pseudomonas sp. MRSN 12121. NCBI lineage: Bacteria > Pseudomonadati > Pseudomonadota > Gammaproteobacteria > Pseudomonadales > Pseudomonadaceae > Pseudomonas > Pseudomonas sp. MRSN 12121. The sequence continues at coordinate 5,270,679 of NZ_CP010892.1, forward strand.
CTCGCGGTGGCTACGGTCGAACAAGGGGTAACCCAGCTCGGCCTCGAGGTTGGCGATGCCCATGCTGACCGCCGACGGCACCTTGCCCAGGGCCCGGGCCGCCGCGGAAAACGAACCGCGCTCGAGCACGGCGAGAAACAACTGGATGCTGTCGCTGGAGAAATTCACACGCCCTACCTATCAATAATCCTGAAAGCTTCTGACTTTTTCTGTCAGGACTATTGAAGCTATCTTGCGCCGCCTTCGCCAGTCCTTCCTGCAACAGGAACGGCTCGCCCCCCTGAACACCGAGGAAAAAGCATGCAAGGCATCAAGCGCAAACTGGTCTATGTGTCACTGTTCGAGGTCTTCGGCATGACCTTCTCGGCCCTGGGCCTGGCCCTGCTCTCCGGCACGTCGCCCACCAGCACCGGACCGCTGGCGGTGGTGATCACCAGCATCGCGGTGACCTGGAACTTCATCTACACCAGCCTGTTCGAGCGCTGGGAAAGCCGCCAGGTCTCGCGGACCCGCACGGTCAAGCGGCGGATCGCCCACGCCGTGGGGTTCCAACTGACGCTGATCCTGTTCCTGATCCCGCTGATCGCCTGGTGGATGCACATCAGCCTGGTGCAGGCCTTCCTGCTGGACCTGGCGCTGATCCTGTTCATTCCCTGCTACACCTTCGCGTTCAACTGGCTGTTCGACCGGGTCTTCGGCCTGCCGGCATCGGCGCTGCCGGACCCGGCCTGAGCCCGCTGGCCGCAAATCGCCGTCGCCGCGAACCGGCGACACTGCTAAATTCCCTGGGCCTTCTCCAACCGCCAAGGAACGCCCATGGGAACCCTGAGAATTCTCGGTAGAGCCTCATCGATCAACGTCAGAAAAGTGCTGTGGACCTGCGAGGAACTGGGCCTGCCCTACGAACGCGAGGATTGGGGCAACGGCTTCCGCTCGACCCATAGCCCCGAGTTTCTCCAGCTCAACCCCAACGCCCAGGTGCCGGTGCTGATCGACGACGCCGGCGTGCTCTGGGAGTCCAACAGCATCTGCCGCTACCTGACCAGCAAGGTGCCCGGGCAGGCGCTGCTGCCCGACGCCCCGCGAGCCCGGGCGCTGGTGGAGCAATGGATGGACTGGCAGGCCACGGAGCTCAACCCCTCCTGGGGGTATGCCTTCCATGCCCTGGTACGGCGCAACCCGGACTACCAGGACCCGCAGCGGATCGCCGCCGGCGTGCGCGGCTGGAACGACAAGATGGCCCTGCTCGAACAGCAGCTGGCGCACACCGGCGCCTATGTGCTCGGCGATCGATTCACCCTGGCCGACATCGTCCTCGGCCTGTCGGTGCATCGCTGGGCGGCGGCGCCGCTGGAGCATCCGCACTATCCCGCCGTGGCCGCCTATTACGAGCGCCTCAGCCAGCGCCCGGGGTTCTTGCTGCATGGACGTAACGGCGAGCCTTGAGCCTTCTGTATCTTCTGTAGGAGCGAGGCTTGCCCGCGAAGGCGTCCGTCATCGCAACACCGATTCGGGTAGCCGAATTGGATGGTGCCTGTCAGGGCTCTATCGCGGGTAAGCCTCGCTCCTACGGAAGTGATGTGGTCTTGGCGGGTACGGCGGCACGAATCGGCAAAATGTAACGAAATACGACAATAAATCGGCGTGTATCCCGCCTTCCGGGCCTGCATTCACAATCATTGATTTCCGTTAGCCCGCTAAGATTCCTGGTCATCGCCACCTGGAATCCCGCGCATGTCTTCCCTCGCCTCTTCTGTCCCTGCCGGCGGCCGCGACCCGGTCCGCGCCGCCAGCATCAGCGCCCGCATCGATCGCCTGCCCGCCGTCGCCACGGTCTGGCGCCTGGTGGCGCTGCTGTCCATCGGCGGTTTCTTCGAGCTTTACGATCTGTTCCAGACCGCCTACATCAGCCCCGGCCTGATCCGCGACGGGATCTTCGCCACCGGCAGCGGCGGCGTGTTCGGTTTTTCCGACCAGGCCGCCTTCGCTTCGGCGACCTTTCTCGGGCTGTTCCTCGGCGCCAGCCTGCTGAGCCCGATCGCCGACCGCTTCGGGCGCCGGGCCATCTTCACCTTCGCCCTGGTCTGGTACACCGTGGCCACGGTCCTGATGGGTATCCAGACCTCGGCCCTGGGGGTCATCGGCATGCGCCTGCTGGTGGGCATCGGCCTGGGCATCGAACTGGTGACCATCGACGCCTATCTCTCGGAACTGGTGCCCAAGCACCTGCGCAGCTCGGCCTTCGCCTTTGCCTTTTTCGTGCAGTTCCTGTCGGTGCCGGCGGTGGCGCTGATGTCCTGGTGGCTGGTGCCGCAGGACCCGTTCGGCATCGCCGGCTGGCGCTGGGTGGTGCTGGCCAGCGCGGTGTTCGCGCTGTTTATCTGGTGGCTGCGTTCACGCTTGCCGGAGTCCCCGCGCTGGCTGGCCCAGCACGGGCGCTTCGAGGAGGCCGAGCGGATCCTGGACGGCATCGAGGCGCGCTGCGTCCGCGACCAGGGCCGGCCGCTGGACAGCCCGCAGCCCGAACCGGTGGACGTGCAGGGCACGGGGCGTTTCGCCGATATCTGGCAACCGCCCTATCGGCGCCGGGCGCTGATGCTGATCGTGTTCCATGTGTTCCAGGCCATCGGCTTCTTCGGTTTCGGCAACTGGCTGCCGGCGCTGCTCTCGGGCCAGGGGGTGAGCGTCACCCACAGCCTGATGTACGCCTTTATCATCACCCTCGCCTATCCGCTGGGGCCGCTGCTGTTCGTCAAGTTCGCCAATCGCTTCGAGAACAAGTGGCAGATTGTCGGCTCGGCGCTCGGGGCGATGACCTTCGGCACCCTGTTCGCCTGGCAGAGCACGGCCCTGGGGCTGATCGTCTGCGGGGTGCTGATCACCTTCTGCAACGCATGGCTGAGCTTCAGCTACCACGCCTACCAGAGCGAACTGTTCCCCACCGCGATCCGCGCCCGGGCCGTGGGCTTCTGCTATTCGTTCAGCCGCCTGTCGACGGTGTTCAGTAGCCTGCTGATCGGCTTCTTCCTCGACCACTTCGGCACGCCCGGGGTCCTGGCGTTCATTGTCAGCAGCATGCTGATCGTGATGTTCACCATCGGCCGTTTCGGCCCGCGCACCCGCAACCTGGCCCTGGAAAACATCGCCCAGCGCTGAGCGGTCGCCGCTGGCCGCAAGCGGCAAGGCCTGTCCGCCGCCTGCCGCTGGCTGCCCCCCGGCGCTGGCGCCAGGCCCCGGCGCAGAGGGCTGCCGGGCGCCGGCACGCAAATTGCTGCAATAGGCGCGATAGCCCTTACACACAGGTACCCAATCATGTTGGTCAGTGCCCACGCCACCTCGGCGATCCAGCCTTCCCAGCGGTCCGACCTGGACCCGACCACCGCTGCCGCCAGCGCGCTGTACAGCGGCCTGATGCAGAACGTGCAGAACGCCGCGACCTTCCAGGCGTCCCAGGCCGTGCAGCAGGCCAGCAACACCGTCAACGACAATGTCGCGGCGGCCTTCGCCAAGACCCGCGTGCTGTTGCAAGCCACCCCGCCGGCCAGCGGCACCGCGCAGACCAACAGCGCCACCCAGGGTTCGGCGGTGGACGAGTTCAAGGACTACATGAGCAAGTCTCCCGAACAGCGGATGCGCGACCAGATCCTCAACGAAATGGGGATTACCGAGGAAGACCTGAAAAACATGCCGCCGGAGAAACAACAGGCCGTGGCTCAGGAAATAGCCCAACGGGTCCAGGACAAGCTGAAACTGGCGCAGGTCGAGAAAGACCACAGCGGCGTCGCTACCCAGGTCGCCGACAAGTTCCTCGCCTCGTTGTAAGCCACGCAACACGCAACAACCGCTCAGCGCACAAGGGCTCCCCATGGGGAGCCCTTGTGCATTTCGCCACGCCGCATCGCCCGGACTCAGCCCGCATCCAGCATCTCGAGCAAGGCACGCAACGCCGGCGATGGCGCGCTGCCCTCGGCCGGCACCAGGGCGAAACTGCGCGGGATCGGCACGCTCAGCGGCAACACGCACAGGCCGTGGCGTTGCTCCGGCAAGGTCAGCTGCGGCACCAGGGTCACCCCCACCTGCTCGCGCACCAGGGTGAAGGCGCTGCTCCACTCCCGCACCTCGACCCGTACATCCGCCAGCGCCAGGCCGGCCTCCGCCGCCAGGCTCCGGGCGTTGGTCGAGCAACCGCCGGTGGCCAGCACGAAGGGCTCGCGCACCAGTTCCTGCAAGTCCACGCCCTGCTCCTGGCCACGCCGCGCCAGGGCATGCCCGGCCGGCAGCACCGCCACCCAGGTGTCGCGCCCCAACAGGCCGGCGCTACGCTGGGGCGCCGGATTGAGCACCACGCCGGCATCGACCAGCCGGGCGTCGAGCAAGGCCTCGACTTCATCGTCGCTGACCTCCAGCGCCACCACCTGGATACCCGGGTACAACTGCTTGAAACGCCGCAACAGCGGCGGCAGGAAGGTCGCCAGCACCATGGGAAAACTGGCCAGGCGGATCGTGCCCCGCAGCAGGTCCCGACTGGCGTCCGCGGTCTCGCGGATGGTCTGCAACGCCGCGAGCATCAGCCGCGCCTGCTCGATCACCTGCTCGCCGACGGCGGTGGGCAGGGCCTGGCGATTCTCGCGCACGAACAGCTGCACGCCGAGGTTGTCCTCGAGCTGCGCCAGGGCCTGGCTGGCGCCGGACTGGGTCATGCCGACCCGCTCGGCGGCGCGGGTGATGGTACCGGTATCCGCCACGGCCACCAGCATGCGCCAGTGCATCAGGTTCATCATGGCAGTAGCTGTCCTTATGGATAGTTCTTGAAAGAGTAATTTTACTGAGGGCAACGCGCACTATGACACTGGTCTCCCCTTTCCGGAGAGTCCTCGATGAACCTGTATTTTTCGCCCGATGCCTGCTCGCTGGCCCCGCATATCGTCCTGCGTGAACTGGCGCTGCCGTTCCGCCTGGTGCGGGTCGACAACCGCCGCAAGCTCACCGCCGACGGCGCCGACTTCCTGGCAATCAATCCCAAGGGTTACGTGGCGGCGCTGGAGCTGGACGACGGCCAGGTGCTGACCGAGGGCCCGGCGATCCTGCAATACCTGGCCGACCTCGAGCCCCGCGCGGGCCTGGCGCCGGCCAACGGCAGCTGGCCGCGGGTGCGCCTGCAGGAGATGCTCAATTTCGTCTCCAGCGAGATCCATGGCGGCCTCGGCTGGCTGTTCAACGACGAGTTTCCCGAAGCGACCCTGGCCCTGATCCGGCAGAAGCTGTTCAAGCGCCTGGGGCTGTTGAACCGTACCCTGGAACGGCAGGACTACCTCTTAGGCGCAACCTTCAGCGTCGCCGACGCCTACCTGTTCACCGTACTGCGCTGGACCACCGGCTTCGCCATCGACCTGGCGCAATGGCCCGCGCTGGCCCGCTTCCAGGCACGTATCGCACAGCGCCAAGCCGTACAGGCGGCCCTGGCGGCCGAGGCAGCCTCGTCCTAGCGACCGGCTTGCCCGCGATCGCAATCGCCCTGACACACCGCATCGCCGGCAAGCCGGGCTCCTACGAAAAGCCGCCCCCCCCCAACCGTAGGAGCGAGGCTTGCCCGCGATGGCGATCACCCTGGCACACCGCGGTGCCCGCATCGCCGGCAAGCCGGCTCCTACGAAAAGCCGACCCACCCCGGCTGTAGGAGCGAGGCTTGCCCGCGATCGCGATCGCCCTGGCGCACCGCGGCGCCTGTATCGCCGGCAAGCCGGGCTCCTACGAAAAGCTGGGCCGCACCGACCGTAGGAGCGAGGCTTGCCCGCGAGGGCCGTCGCCCCTTCACTCCAACCCGCCGCGTTCGATAAATTCGCTCAGCGCCAGCACATCCACCGAGCCCGGCCGGTCCTGGTCGAGGAAGGCCACCTGGCTGCGTACCGCGCGATGAATGCGCGCGCTGCCGCTGCCCAGTTGCAGGTCGCCGCGCAGGTCGATGGCCTGGGCGGCGACAATCAGCTCGATGCTCGCCAGCCAGCCCAGGCGCCGGACCAGTTGCCGGGTTTTCTCGATCACCGCCAGGGCCTGGCCGGCATAGTCCTCGACCCGGTCGGCGACCGGCACGCAGACCGCCGGCAGCGGATTGGCCAGGTGGCCGATCTCTGCCAGCAGCGCGGCGGCGGTCCGTTGCAGGGCTGCCATGCCGACCTGCCCGGAGCGCTCGCTGAGGAACCGAGGCAACTCGCTGGACGCCGGCGACAGCAGCTTGGCGATGCGCTCGGCGCAGCAGGCCGCCGCCCGGCTCAGGGCCAGCCCCAGGCTCTCCCCGGCGAGCGCCAGATGGGTGCTGTCGAAATTGGCGGTGGCCAGCACCTGCCGCTCCTCGTCGATCAGCGCCGGGTTGTCGGCGCCGCTGGCCAGTTCCACCTGCAGCTGTTCGCGCAGTTGCGCCCAGGCGTACCGCGCCGCGCCCTGGACCACGCCGGCACAACGAAAACTCAAGGGGTCTTGCAGGCGCCGCGCGCCGCCGGGCTGCTGCAACGAGCTGCCGTCGAGCAACGCCAGCAGCGCCGCCGATTGCTCGGCCTGCCCCGGCGCCGGGCGCAGGCGCGAAGCCCAGGGCTGGAAGGGGCTGAGGTTGGCCCGATAGCCTTCGCACGCCAGCGCCAGCGCCGCCAACAGGCTGTCCAGCGCGCGGTCGGCCTCGGCCAGCAACAAGGCCCCCAGGCCGACGCTCGCGGCATTCGCCGAGACCAGCGCCAGGCCGTCCTTGTCCACCAGCCGCGCCGGTGGCAGGCCATTGCGCCGCAGGGCTTCCCGCGCCGGCATGCGCTCGTCGCGCCACTGCACCCAGCCTTCGCCGAGCAGGGCCAGGCTCAGGTGCGCCAGCGGCGCCAGGTCGCTTTCGCCCAGGGAGCCCAGCAACGGCACCTCGGGCTCGATCCCGGCATTGAGCAAGGCCAGCAGGCTGTCGGCGCTGGCCAGGGAAATCCCCGAACGGCCCTGGGCCAGCCCGGCCAGGCGCGCAGCCAGCATGGCCCGCAGCTCGGCCCGCGTGGCCAGGCGCCCAAGGCCCACGGCGCGGCCCAGGGGGATGCGCCGTTGCCGGTCGTCATCCGCCTGGCTGAGGTCGACGTCCACCGCAGCGCCCAGGCCGGTGGTCACGCCATAGATCGAATCGCCCGCGGCCATCCGCTCGCGCAACAACCGGTGGCCGGCGTCGATCCGTTGCCGGGCCGACGGGGTAAATTGCAGCCCCGCGTCTTCCCGGGCCACCCGCAGCAGGTCCGCCAGCGCCAGGCCCTCCGGGCCCAGGCCGATCATGCGAAACGCAGCCGCTGGCCGATGCCCAGGCGCCGGGCCTTCTGCAGCAGCGCATGGCCCAGGGCGATATCGCTGAGGCTCAGGCCGCGGTGCCAGAACAGGATGGTTTCCGTGGCGCTCTGCCGGCCGCTGCGCAGCCCGGCGACGATCTGCCCGAGCTCGGCGTGCAGGGTTCGCTCACTCAGCTTGCCGGCCTCGACATGCGCCCGCAGCGCACCGAAGAGCCCACCCTTGCACTGGCCCCAATCGTCCACCACCAGCTTGTCCATGATGTCGGTCAGCGACAGCTCCACCGCGCTCATGGTGCCGTAGGGCACGACAAAGGCCCCCGGCTCGATCCACTCGGTGCGCAGCAACGGTTCGGGCTGGTTCAGCCGCGACGCCTCGACCACGATGTCCGCGCCGCGCACCGCGCTCTCCCAATCGCGGGTCACGCTCACCGGCTTGCCGAGGTCGCGGCGCAGGCGTTCGGCAAAGGCCTCGCGGCTGTCTTCGCGGCGCGAGTGCACGCGGATCTCCTCGAAGTCGAACAGGTGGTCGAGCAAGCGCACGTTCCAGTACGCCGTGCCGCGCGCGCCGATATGCGCCAGCACCTTGCTGTCCGGACGGGCCAGGTATTTGGCGCCGATGGCGGTGATCGCGCCGGTGCGCATATCGGTGATCGCCGAGGCGTCGAGAATGGCCTGGGGCACGCCGGTGGCCGGGTCCAGCAGGTTGAGGATCGCCAGTTCCGAGGGCAGGCCCTGCTGGTAGTTGTCGACGAAATCGCCCACCACCTTGACCCCGGCGCGGCCGATGTCGCCACCCAGCACGCCGCGCAGCACGTTGAAATGGCCGTTGGCCTCACCCCCGGGAATCAGGTGGGTACGCGGCTCGATTACCGCCTCGCCGCGGCCCTGGAGCGCCAGGCCGGCCTCGACGGCGGCGAGGATTTCAGCGTTGTCGAGGGCCAGTTCGGCGATGTCCGGGCCATTGAGAAAGTCGATATAGATAGGTCGCATGGCAGTCACTCGCTCTTGAACACGGCTTGCTCGATCCGCACCGCCCTGGGGATCAGGCGATTGGCGAGGAACAGGTCGGCGGTGCGCTGCTGGCTGGCGACGACCCGGGCGTCGATGCCCTGCAAGGGCGCGCGCGAACGATGGCTGAAGTAGCTTTCCACCACCGCCCGTTGCAGGCCGAGAATCCGCGTCATGCTGTCGATGCTGGCGTCGCGCTGGTCGAAGGACAGTTGCTGGGCCGCGCCGAACGCCTTGAGGATCGACGCCACGGCGGCGCCGTGCTGGCGCAGGAAGGCGCCGCTGGCGACGTAGAAGCTGCCGCCGGAATCCAGGCCCTGGCCGTCGCTCAGCAGCCGGGCGCTGCCATCGAGCAGCGCAGCCGAGTAGTAAGGGTCCCAGATCACCCAGGCATCCAGCTTGCCTTGCTCGAACGCGGCGCGGGCATCGGCCGGCGACAGGTACAGCAGGTTCACGTCGGTGAGTTTCAGGCCGGCGCGCTGGGCGCTCTTGAGGAAGAAGTTGTGCGCGCTGGAGCCCTTGAGCAGCGCCACGCGCTTGCCCTTGAGGTCGGCCAGGCCCTGGGCCTGGCTGCCCTTGGGCACCAGGATCGCCTCGGTCTTGCCGTCGCTCGGCTCGACGCCGATGTATTGCAGGTCGATGCCCGCGGCCTGGGCGAAGATCGGCGGGATGTCGCCGATATTACCCACATCCACGCTGCCGCCGTTGAGCGCCTCGATCAGTTGCGGGCCGCCGGGAAATTCGATCCATTGCACCTGGGTGCCGGGCAGGGCCTTTTCCAGCAACTGGTGCTCACGGGCCAGGACCATGCTCACCGAGCTTTTCTGATAACCGATCCGCAATTGCCCAGGCTCCCCGGCCAGGGCCAGCGAAGCGCAGAGCGTAAGACACAGGGTGACGATAAAACCTTTGAACATGAATGACTCCCAAACCCATTGAAAAAACGCCTCCTGTAGGAGCGAGGCCTGCCCGCGATAGCGGTTTGTCTGGCACACCGCGGCGCCTGCATCGCCGGCAAGCCTGGCTCCTACAAAAGCAGAGCCACGCCAACTGTAGGAGCGAGGCTTGCCCGCGATAGCGATGGCCCTGACACAGCGCGTTGCCGGCCACTGGCGGGCGGGCTACAGGGCGGCGCGAACGCGGCCGGCGACGTCGCTCGGCACCCAGCCCTGCCAGACCTGCGGCTGCTCGCGCAGGAAGGCCTCGGCGACCTGGCGCGGTGGCTGGCGCGTCTCGCTCATCTGCCCCAGGGTGCGGTTCAGCAGGTCGATGGGCAGGTCGACCTTTTCAAAGAAACTCACCAGTTCCGGGTACTGCGCCTTGAACGGCGCCGACACGCCGATGGCCAGGTGCGCCGGCATCGAACGGGTGCCCCGCGGATGGGGGTTGCTGGCGTCGGCCAGGGTCTTCCAGGCCTCGGCATCGAAGGCCGGCTCGTCCAGCTTCACCAGCTTGAACTTGCCCAGCAGCGGCGTCGGCGACCAGTAGTAGAACAACACCGGTTTGCCGCGGCGGATCGACGAGCTGACCTCGGCGTCCAGGGCCGCACCGGAGCCGGTGCGGAAGTTCACGAAGCTGTCGCTCAGGCCATAGGCCTTGAGCTTCTGGCTGTTGACGATTTCCGAGGTCCAGCCGGTGGGACTGTTGAGGAAACGCCCGCGAGCGGGGTCTTCCGGATCGCGGAACACCTCCTTGTAGCGGGCCAGGTCGGCCACCGACTTCAGCTCCGGCGCCAGTGGTGCGATACCGCGCGCGGCATCGCCCTTGATCACGTATTCCGGCACCCACCAGCCTTCGGTGGCGCCCTTGACCGTGTCGCCCAGGCCGAACACCTTGCCCTCGGCTTCGGCCTTGACCCAGGCCGGGCTGCGTCCGGCCCATTCTTCGCCGATCACCTGGATATCGTTCTTGGCCAGTGCCGCTTCCAGGCTCACGGTGCTACCGGGCAGGGTCTCGGTCGGGTAGCCGTAGCCTTTCTCGACGATCAGCCGCAGCACCTCGGTGATCAGGCTGCCGCTTTCCCAGGTGATGTCGCCGAAGTGGATCGGCGCCGGCTTGTCCGCCGCCGGGGCCTGCTGGGCCAGCAGGCCGAGGGTCAGCAGCGAAGTGCCGAGCAGGTGTCTGATGATCTTCATGGTGAACCTCTTGCTTGGTGTGCGTGGCGCCCCGTGGCCGCCGGCAGCGGCCACGAGGGGCGGTTAAAAGTCGTAGGTGAGCTTGGTGTAGTAGAACGCCCCCTCCGGCGCCGCCGGCGACAGGTAGCTGTACTGCTGGCCCGGGGTCTGGCGCAGGCGGCTGTTGAAATCGTCGGGCTTGCTGTCGAACAGGTTGTTGGCGCCCACCGACAGCCGCAGTTGGCGGTTGAAGGCGTAGTTGACGTCCAGGTCGGTGATCCACTGCGCGGCGAACGTCTGGTCGTACTGCGCATTGGCCGCCGACGCCGCGTACTTGCGGTACTCGCCGTAGCGGGTTTGGGAGAGCGCGACGGTCCAGGGGCCGTAGCGATGGATCGCCCCCAGCACCAGCTTGTCCTCGGGATAGCCATGTTCGAGGAAGCCCTGGGCCTCGCGGGTCAGCACGTCGAAGCCGAACGGGTTGGAGTGGATCTTCTCGATGGTGGTCCGCGCCTTGGTGTAGCCCGCCGACAGGCTCAGGGCGCCGTAACGCTGCAGGTCGAGGTTGTACTTGCCGACGATGTCGACGCCGCGGGTGCGCGTGTCGGCGGCGTTGGTCATGAACTGCGCCCAGGTGTACTGGCCGAACCCGGCCTCGCTGAGAATCCGCTCGGCATCCGGCCCGGAAATGCCGCCGCTGTAGAGCAGGCGGTCGCGGATCGAGATCTGGTAGGCATCGATGGTCAACGAGGCCTGCTCGGTCGGCCGCAGCACCAGGCCCAGCGAGTAGTTGGTGGATTTTTCCGGTTTCAGCGGCTGCGCGCCCAGGGCCCGGGCCGCCGGGTGGTCGGCCGGGAGCATGCGGGTCAGCACCGGGTTGCCGTTGACATCGACGTTGGTGGTGGTGGTCCAGGACGTACCGATCTGCCCCAGGGTCGGCGCGCGATAGGCATTGTTGACCGTGGCCCGCAGGCCCACTTGCGGGGTGAAGTCATAACGCGCCGAGAGCTTGCCGGTGGTGGCCGAACCGAAGTCGGAGTAATGCTCGCTGCGCCCGGCCAGGCCGAGCTGGAACTGGTCGGTGACCTGGTTTTCCAGGCCGAAATACACCCCGCCGACATGCCGCTTGTAGGTCCCGGCATCGTCCGGCGTCAGGCCCGACGCCTGTACCGCGCCGACCTGCACGCCATCGATACCGCCAAAGGAATAGGAGGAATAATCGCCCTCCTCCAGCCGGTACTGCTCGTCGCGATAGGCCACCCCGGCGGAGACCGTGAGCGGATGGCTCGACCAGGCGACGTCCAGGTCCTTGGCGTAATCCAGGGTGAGGTTGGTCTGTTCGTTGACCAGCGTCGCCACGTCGAACTTGGTCGGGCTGTTGGCGCCGTAGCTCGGGTTGACCGTGTTGAAGGCCAGTTCGTCGTGCTTGTCGCGGCCGTAGGTGGCGCTCAGGTCGAAGCGGCCGATGCTCTCGTCCTCGTAGCGGCTACCCACCGTCAGCGCGCCGTCCTCATAGCGGTAGCGGTATTTGGGAATGGTGCCGTTGGGGTAGATCGCGGCGACGTTGTTGGGGTTGCTGGCCAGCAGCGGCGGCGTGTTGTTGACCGACTTGTCCTGGCCGAACGTGGCGAAACTGTAGAGCCGCCACTGGTCGTTGAGACCGATCTCGGCGTTGGCCGCCAGGTTGTATTTGTCGCGCCCGGCGCCGCCCCAGCGCGGGTCCTGCAACTGGCCGCCGGCCTCGTACTTGTCGCCGATGTCGGTGGGTTTGTTGTTCAGGCCGTTGAAGCTCAGCGTCAGGAAACCATCCCCCGGCAGGCCCAGGCCGTACCAGCCGTCGGCGCTCTTGCTGAAGCCGTCGCCCTGGGCGTACTGGCCCAGTTGCGTGTTGAGCTGGCCGCCGCTGTCACGCTCCTTGAGCACGATGTTGACCACCCCCGCCACCGCGTCGGAACCGTATTGCGCCGAGGCGCCGTCGCGCAGCACTTCGACATGGTCGATGGCGCTGATGGGGATCATGTCCAGGTCCACCGGCTGCGCGCCAATGAACGGCACGCCGCCGGAGATGTTGACTACCGCCGAGGTGTGCCGGCGCTTGCCATTGATCAGCACCAGGGTCTGGTCCGGCGACAGCCCGCGCAGGGAAGCGCCCTTGGGGTTCTGCCCGCGGGTGGCGCTCTGGTTCTGCGGAAAGTTGAACGAGGGCAGCAGCTGGAACAGCGCCTGGTTGAGGCTGGTGGCGCCGGTCTGCACCAGTTCCTGGCTGTTGATCACGTCCACCGGCGCTGCGCTGGTCAGGGCCGTGGCGTCGTTGCGCCGGGTGCCGATGGCGACCACCCGGTCGAGGGTCGGGGCCGCTGCGTCGCTGGCCTGGGCCGAGGCTTTGCTGGCGGGCGCGCTGGCCGCTGGCGCGCCTTCCTTGATGATGAACGCGCCATCCGGGCTGACCTGCAATTGCAGGCCGGTGCCGCGCAGGGCGGCCGCCACCGCTTGCTCGGCGGACAACGAACCATCGACCGTGGCCGACGAGTACTGGCCCAGTTGCGGGGTAAAGGAAATCACCTGGCCGCTTTGCCGGCTGATGCTCAAGAGCACCTCGTCCAGCGGACCGGGCGCCAGGTGGTACTGCTGGCGGGCGGCTTCCGCGCCCTGCGCCCCGGTGAAGAACACGGCGGCCAAGGGACCGATGGCCAGGGCCAGGCGCGAACGACGCCGCACTGTTGTGGATGTACGCAAAATGACTCTCCCCCGCAAAAGATCCGACATCAGGAATCCCATCTCGGGAATCCGGTGACGCTGCTCCCCGCAGCGTTTACCGGAGTGATGTGCAATAGCCGGGAGAAAACTTGCAGATCGTTTGGTTATGGCCTTAGAACCAGCGTGCCCAGCCGTCGTAGGAGCGAGGCTTGCCCGCGATGGCGGTGTGTCTGGCCCACCTCGTCGCCTGCATCGCCGGCAAGCCTGGCTCCTACGGAAAAGCGCTGCCGGACCGTCGTAGGAGCGAGGCTTGCCCGCGATGACGGTGTGTCTGGCCCACCGTGTTGGCTGCATCGCCGGCAAGCCTGGCTCCTACGGAGGTGGTGTGTGATCCGATGAGGTTCACGCGGCACTCAGGGTCACCCACAGCTCGGTGTGGCGGGTGATACGGATGGGCAGGGTGCGGGCCAGGCTGTCGAGGATCTGCTGCGGGTTGTCCAGGCGGAACAGGCCGCTGACCCGCAACCCGGCGATGGCCGGGTCCAGGCGCAAGACCCCGCGTCGATACGGCCGCAGCGCTTCGACCACCTCCGACAGCGGCGTGTCGCGCAGTTCCAGCAAGCCATCGACCCAGGCTGTGGCGCTGCTCCGGCTCGGGTGCACGGGGCCGAAATGGAAGGCGTCGTAGGCCACTTCGTGGCCGCCGAGCAATTGCAGGCGCTCACCGCCGTGCCCGGCGATGTCCAGCGGGCCGTCCAGCGCCGTGGCCTGGCCCTGGCCGTCACGCTCGCGCAACAGCAGGCGGCTGCCGCTGGCCTGGACCCGCACCTGGGCGGTCTGCAGAAAAAACGGGCGCGCCGGATCACGGGCCAGGCTTAACAGCATCTCGCCCTCCAGCAACTGCACGACCCGCCGCTGCGGATCGAAGTCGATGTTCGCCGCGCTCCGCGCATTCAGGCGCAGCTGGCTGCCGTCGGGCAGGGTCAGCGACTGGCGCTGGCCAGTGCCGGTGCGCAGGTCCGCGGTCAACTCGGCCATGGGCAAGCCATGCTGGCTGAGCAGCGCGCCGGCCCCCAGCATCACCCCGGCGCCGAGCAAGGCCCGTTGCAGCACTTTGCGCCGGCTGCCGGGGGCGTTCAGCGCGCGTTGCAACAGCTGGCCGTCGATGCCCTGGGCGATCGGCACCTGGAACACCCCCAGGCGGGTCTCCAGTTGCCGGCACAGTTGCTCGTGGCGCGGGTCTTCGCTGCGCCAACGCTGGTAGGCACGGTGCTCGGCCTCGCTGGCCTGCCCCGAATTCATCAGCACCCACCAACGGGTGGCGTCGTCGATCAGGCGTTGCGTGGGTTCCTGGCTCATTTCAGTCCAGGTCCAGGCGCAGGCAACGCTGGGCGACCCGGGTCATGTAGTCGCTGACCGAACGTTGCGAGATCCCCAGTTGCTCGGCGATCTGCGGGTAGGTCAGGCCGTTGACCTGGGACAGCAGGAAGGTCGCCTTGACCTTGGCCGGCAGGCCGTCGAGCAGGCGGTCGATGGCTTCCAGCGCCTCGAGCATCTGCGCCAGGTCCTGAGGCGACGGCGGCACGCTGTCGGCCTCGTGCTGCAAGGCATCGAGGTAGGCTCGCTCCAGGTCGCGCCGGCGCCACAGCTGGTACATCAGGCGTTGCGAAATGGTCGTCAGCAAGGCCCGCGGCTGGCGGATCGGCGCCCCCTCGGGCCTGCTCAGCAACTGGACGAAGGTGTCGGCGGCGATGTCTTCGGCGCTGGCGCCAGCCTCCGAAGAGGCGTGCAGGTGACTGCGCAGGCGGCCGCACAGCCAGTCGTAATGACTGCGGAACAAGCCGCCCACATAGTCGCTGTGAGTCGTGTCGGCGCCGGACATAGTGGCTCCAATGAAGAAGGTTGCGCGGTATGTCCGGTGTTCCGGTGCGGCGATCCTAGCAAGGGATTTTTATTCTTTAAAAATATTTAAATCGCATTTTTATATGCAATTTAGAAATTAAAGAAACGACACGAAAAATCAGCGCAGGTGGGCGTACCCCAGGTTTTGCGCCTCGCGCTGGTAGTCGAGCAGGACCTGGTAGTCCGCCTCGGCAGCCGGCAGCACTTCGCGCAGCCCGAGGGTTTCGGCCACGGCGGGGAGTACCGCCAGCGCGGCGTTCATCGCCGCGCGGATCCGTTCGACCTGTTCGTCTTCCAGGCCCGCGACGCCGATATAAGGCAGGGTCGGGCTGGTGGCGCTGCGCGCGATCACTCGCAGGCCGGCCACCTCCTCTTCGGCATGCCGGGCCAGGTAGGCGAAGGTCACGCTGTCGACGGCCGCCAGGTCGGCCTGCCTTTCGCGCAGCCAGCGCAGGCTTTGCCGATGGCTGCCGCTGATGCCGACACTGGCGAAAAACCGCCCGTCGCGTTGCAGCGGCGCGAGCCGTTGGCGCAGCAGATTCATGCCGCTGTTGGAGTCTTCGCCGTTGATCACCCCGCGACTGCCCCGCAGCGCGGACAAGGTCTGCCGCGGATCGCTGGCGCGTCCCAGCAGCAGGCTGCAATGCTGGCCAGCGCTGGCGTCCGGCAGCTCGTAACATGGCCGGCCAATAACGCTGACCTTGCCTCGCAGGGTCGTCATCAGCGGGTAGCCGCAGGTCTGGGTCAGCAGCAGGTCCGGCGCCAGCCACAGCTGCATCAGGTCCAGGCCGCTGGCGTCGAGCCGGCTCTGGCCGAGGCGTTGCAGGATCGCCGCCAGCCACTGTTCATTGGCCTGGCGCACCGGCTCGGGGGCGACGTACATCAAGAGTTCGGCATAACCGGCCGTCATGGTTCAGCGCTCTGCAAAGGTGATTAGAGGGCAAAGGGGTGTTCGGGGCTGTCGATCGGCTTCACGGCATGGCGCCGCAGCAACTGGCCATAACCTTGCACCACAAAGCCGCCGCTGCGCGCCTGCCATTGTTCGCGGCGCTGGCGATAGGCGCGCGGCAGGCAATACCAGGGCAGGCCCGGCTGGTCATGGTGCACCAGGTGCAGGTTGAGGTGCAGGAACAGCCAGGTCCAGGGCCAGGCCGCCTCGTTGATGACCGTGCGCTGCTCCACCCGGGCATGGGGCCGGTGTTCGTAATAGGAGCGGAGCATCGCCACCGACAACGCCGGCACACTCACCAGCAGCAGGTAATGCCAGACCGGCAACACACTGTAGCGCGCGATGAACGCCAGCATCAGCAGGGTCAGCGCGCCGTGGGTCAGCCACATCAGCCAGGCCTGGCGCTGCCCTTGGCGCAGGCGCAGGGCCTCCTCCCGTGCCAGCGCCAGCAGGGCCAGGGGCGCGCCGAGCAGCAGGCGCCCCAGCAGGGTCTTGTTCAGCCAGTGCAGGCCCCGCTCGAACCACGAGCGGCTGTGCCAGTGCCGCTGGCCCAGGTAGCGGCTTTCCGGGTCGAGGCCGGGCAGGGTCAGGTCTTCGTCGCGGTGATGCCGCAGATGACTGTCGCGGTACAGGGTGTAGGGATACCAGACGGCGAAGGGCGCGTAGCCCAGCACCTTGTTCAGCCACAACCAGCGGGTGGGATGACCGTGCAGCAGCTCATGCTGCACCGACAGCCACAGCACCAGGATCGGGATCAGCAACAGGGTGCTCGGCCAGAGCCCCAGCCACGGGCTGGCCAGGAGTACGGCGAACCAGCTGGCGCTGGTGCCGACCAGCAATAGCCAGGTGGGCCATTCGGTGCGGGCGGTAAAGCTCTGGCGCAGGGTGTCGATTTCTTCGCGGTGCAGCGGGTCAAAATAATGGGCCATGGCGCGACTCGGAACAGGAACGGGCCGAAGGGCGGACCTTCGGCGTTTTGCTGTTCTGTGCAACGAGCCGGGGAAATCTTGCAGATCGATGGGTTATGAGCTTAGAAGCAAAAACAAGGAAGCCCGCAGGGCGGGCTTCGTGGCAGGGTCAATGGCCGAAGATATTGTGCTCGGCCTTTTTCGCACGCTTGTCGGCGCGTTTTTCCAGGGCGGTGCGCGCCGGTTTCTTCTTCGCCGCTTTTTTCGATTCCAGGCCTTTCATGATCCGCACTCCACACAGGGGGATGGTTCATCAGGTATACACCTGTTCCGCCCGCTCCGGTCTTTTATAATCTACGGCCCCGACTTGCCCGACGAACCCCATGCCCAGCCCCGACTACCTCCTGCTGGCCGACAGCCTGCGACCGCTGCTGAACAAGTTCTATCGTGCCCACCAGTCACCGATGCGCGCCGGCGAAGGCGAGCTGTGGGTTGCGAAACAGGACACGATCATCGCCGGCCTGAGCCTCACGCCCGTGGCCCAGGGGCATTGGCTGACCGGGCTGTTCGTCGCCCCGAGCCACCGTGGCCAGGGCATTGCCACGACCCTGGTCGCCCGCGCCCGGGCGCAAAAATCGCCAGCCCCGCTGTGGCTGTTCTGCCACCCGGACCTGCAAGCCCTGTACGCACGCATGGGTTTCGTCGCGGATCCCGCCCTGCCCCAGGCCCTGGCCGATCGCCTGGCGCGTTATCGCCGGAGCAAGAACCTGATCGCCATGGGCATGGATCCATTGGCATAGCTGCGTTGGCATAGCTCCGTTGCTATAGCTGCGTTGGCATAGCTCC
The DNA here is from genome assembly GCF_000931465.1 of Pseudomonas sp. MRSN 12121. Classification (NCBI taxonomy): domain Bacteria; kingdom Pseudomonadati; phylum Pseudomonadota; class Gammaproteobacteria; order Pseudomonadales; family Pseudomonadaceae; genus Pseudomonas; species Pseudomonas sp. MRSN 12121. Next base: position 5,288,404 of record NZ_CP010892.1, read on the forward strand.
GTTGCTATAGCTGCGTTGGTATAGATCCGTTGGTTAGGTCGACCGTCGATAATGTGTGATCGAAGGTCCAGGACCGCGTGCTAGCCTCGCACCCACATCGGCTACCCTCAGGACGCTCCATGAAACCGACCCTTCTGGCCCTCACCCTGCTACCTGCCCTGCTGCTCCCGGCCCTGGCCCAGGCCGCCGACACTGCGGTATCGCCCCGGCAGTACGCCGAAGTCCTGGCCGGCGACTGGCGAGCCCCGCAGAACAGCGCCCGCGACCGCTATCGTCACCCGCAGCAGACCTTGCAGTTCTTCGGTCTCAAGGCCGACCAGAAGCTGATCGAAATCACCCCCGGCGCCGGCTGGTACAGTGAAGTGCTCGCCCCGCTGCTCAAGGAGCGCGGGCAATACATCGCCGCGCTCCAGGCCCCGGCCAGCGGCGAATATTTCCAGAAATCGGCGGACAGCCTGAAACAGAAATTCGCCGCCGACCCGGCTCGCTACGCCAAGGCCCAGGTAGTCGAATTCGATCCCCAGGCGCCGGTACTGGGCCAGGCCGACTCGGCGGACGCCGTGCTGACCTTTCGCAACGTGCATAACTGGGTGCTGGCCGACACCGCGCCGGCCATGTTCCAGGCGTTCTTCAGCGTGCTGAAACCGGGCGGCGTGCTAGGCGTGGTGGACCATCGCGCCAAGGATGGCGCCTCGCTGGAAGACATCAGGCACAGCGGCTACCTGACCACCGCCTATGTGGTGAAACTGGCGACCGATGCCGGGTTCGTGCTCGATGGGCAAAGCGAGATCAACGCCAACCCGCGGGACACCAAGGACTATGCGCAAGGCGTCTGGACCCTGCCGCCGACACTCAAGCTGGGCGACGAGGACAAGGCCAGGTACCTGGCAATCGGCGAGTCGGACCGGATGACGCTGCGCTTCGTGAAGCCAGGGAAATGACCGCGGGGCTCGCCACCGCCCGGTGGCGAGCCTGATCCATCAGTCGTCGGCGTTGGGATCGAGGTCGGGGAACATCACCTCGGTGAAGCCGAACTTGCTGAAATCGGTGATCCGCGACGGGTACAGGCGACCGATCAGATGGTCGCATTCGTGCTGCACCACCCGCGCATGGAAGCCCGAGGCGACCCGCACGATCGGCTCGCCCCTGGGGTCGAGGCCTTCGTAGCGAATGTGCTGGTAACGCTCGACCGCGCCCCGCAATCCCGGCACCGACAGGCAGCCTTCCCAGCCCTCTTCGAGCACCGGGCTCAGGGGCGTGATCAGCGGGTTGATCAGGATCGTCTGCGGCACGGCCTCGGCTTGCGGATAACGCTCGCTGTGCTCGAAACCGAAGATCACCAATTGCAGGTCGACGCCGATCTGCGGCGCGGCCAGGCCGACCCCGCCGACGCTTTCCATGGTCTGGAACATGTCGTCGATCAATTGCCACAGCTCGGGGCTGTCGAACATTTCGGGCGGCACCGGTGGCGCGATGCGCAGCAGGCGCGGGTCGCCCATTCTGAGGATTTCACGGATCATGTTCAGGCTTCGTCAGTGGTCGGCTTGAGCGAGTGGTCCCGGCCCAGTCCCGATACGTGGTGTTTGGGTTCGTCGTGCTCGCCGGCCACCCTTTCTCCAGGGTTCTTGCCTTCGCTCGACATGTGCTCGATCACCGCATTCATTTCCGCCCCCAGCAACAGCACCGCCGAGGAAATGTAGAAGTACAGCAGCAGGACGATGATCGCCCCGATACTGCCATACATGGCGTTGTAGTTGGCAAAGGTCTTGACGTAGAAAGCGAAGCCCAGCGAGGCGACGATCCACACCATCACCGCCAGCACCGAGCCCGGGGTGATGAAGCGGAATTCCTGCTTCACGTCGGGCATCACGTAATAGATCAGGGCCACGGCGACCATCATCAGGATCACGATCACCGGCCAGCGCAGGATGGTCCAGACCGTGACGATGAAGTCTTCCAGGCCGACCTGCGAGGCGATCCAGCCCATTACCTGCGGCCCGAGCACCATCAGGGCCGCGGCCACCAGCAGCATGCCGGCGATGCCCACGGTGTAGAAAATCGACAGCGGGAAACGCTTCCACAGCGGGCGCTTCTCCACCACGTCGTAGGCGGCGTTCATCGCGCTCATCATCAGCCGCACGCCGGCCGAGGCGGTGTACAGCGCAATCACGATACCCACCGAAAGCAGCCCGCCCTTGGATTGCTGCAACTGGTCGATCACCGGGTTGACCTGCTCCAGCGCCTGAGGCGGCAACACCAGTTCCGATTGCAGGCGCAACCAGGAGAAGAAATCCGGCAGGTGCAGGAAGCCGATCAGGGCGATCAGGAACAGGATGAAGGGGAACAGCGAGAACAGCATCTGATAGGCCAGCGCCGAAGCGTAGGTCGACATTTCGTCGTCGATGAACTCGGTGACCGTGCGCACCAGCACCCGATGCAGGGGCAGGCCTTTCAAATCGGGAAAAATCATAGCGTCTCCTTTCGCCGCAGAAGGTCGTAGTCGGGAGCGACTCAGGGGCCGTTTTCTACAACAAACTAGCCTAGTTTGGCCACTTTGAACCCTTACGTCTTGTTTCGTGCCATGACCGACATGAAAACGGCCATCCGCGGATGGCCGTTTTCCTGCAGTGCGAACCGACGGATCACGCCTTGTCGATCGTCTTTTTCACCGCGTCCTTGGCCTTGCCGACAGCTTGCTGGGCTTCGCCTTTCTTTTCCTGGATCTTGCCTTCGGTTTCCAGCCGGGTGTTGTCGGTGGCCTTGCCGATCCCCTGCTTGATATTGCCGATGGCCTCGTTGGCCAGACCTTTTGCCTTGTCCGCTGTGCTGCCCATGGTATTTCTCCGTAGAACGATCGAGGGTTGAGGGTCTTGCCTTGGGATTGACCCGAGGCGTTCGCGCGGAGTTTCAATTATTTTCGGCAGGGCATTTCATCGCCTTATTTGCCTGCCACCTGCAGGTTGCGCTTTATGTTTGCCGGCCAACCCATGAGAATGCGCGACGTATTCAGGCTGCGCGCCGAAGATCCAATCCCGTAGGAATGTTATGAAACTCGATAAAAAGCTGGCCATCGCCCGCCGGAACCAGGAACTGGGCGGTGCGGTGCTGGGCGTCAACAACTGCCACTTCGCGGAACTGAACCGCAACCGCAACATCTGGTGGTTCGATCTGCCGGTCAGCCGCCTGGCCATCGGTCAGTACGAATGGGTGCACCTGCTGCTGTACACGCCGAGCACCGACCAGTTGCTGCACCTGAAGGTGCCGACCCTGTTCCTGCGCGAGAAAATCGAAGGCCTGGTGGTGCGTAACGCTGGCAAGCGCAAGGCGGCCCTGAGCCTGGAACTGAGCGCCGACAAGGATTCCTTCCTCAACGACGTGCGCCCTGCCGGCACCGGCGTAAATTTCGCCCAGTTCCAGCAGTAATCCGGCGAACGACGCCCAATAAAAAGCCCCGCGATGCGGGGCTTTTTTGTTGGCTGCCGGGCGCCTTACTTCTTCACGCCCAGCTTCTTCAGTTCCTCGTCGCGCAGCTCGCGGCGCAGGATCTTGCCGACGTTGGTGGTCGGCAGCGCATCGCGGAATTCCACGGCCTTGGGCACCTTGTAGCCGGTGACATTGGCGCGCATGTGCTCCATCACCTGCTCCTTGGTCAGGGTCACGCCCGGCTTGACCACGATGAAGATCTTGATCGCCTCGCCCGATTTCTCGTCCGGCACGCCGATGGCCGCGCACTGCAACACGCCCGGCAGGGTGGTCAGCACATCTTCCAGCTCGTTGGGGTACACGTTGAAACCGGAGACCAGGATCATGTCTTTCTTGCGGTCGACGATACGGATGTAGCCGTCGGGCTGGATCAGCGCGATATCGCCGGTTTTCAGCCAGCCGTCGCTCATCACTTCATCGGTGGCGTCCTGGCGCTGCCAGTAGCCCTTCATCACTTGCGGCCCCTTGACGCACAGCTCGCCGACTTCGCCCAGCGGCAGCTCGTTGCCGGCATCGTCGATGATCCGGCACAGGGTCGACGGCACCGGGATGCCGATGGTGCCGATCTGGATGTTCTGGCCCGGGTTGACGGTAGCCACCGGGCTGGTTTCGGTCATGCCGTAACCTTCGCAGATCGGGCAGCCGGTCACGTCTTTCCAGCGCTCGGCCGCCGCCAGTTGCAGCGCCATGCCGCCAGACAGGGTGACTTTCAGCGCCGAAAAATCCAGCTTGCGGAAGGCTTCGTTGTTGCACAGAGCGACGAACAGGGTGTTGAGGCCGACAAAGCCGCTGAACTTCCACTTCGACAGTTCCTTGACCATCGCCGGCAGGTCGCGCGGGTTGCTGATCAGGATGTTGTGGTTGCCGCTCAGCATCATCGCCATGCAATGAAAGGTGAAGGCATAGATGTGGTACAGCGGCAGCGGCGTGATCAGGATCTCGCAACCTTGATTGAGGTTGGCAGCCATCAGCGCCCGGCACTGCAGCATGTTCGACACCAGGTTGCGGTGGGTCAGCATCGCACCCTTGGCCACGCCGGTGGTGCCACCGGTGTATTGCAGCACGGCCACATCGCTGCTGGCCGGGTTGGCCTCCTTGACCGGCTGGCCATGGCCCTTGCTCAGCACGTCGTTGAACTTGACGGCCTTGGGCAGGTGATAGGCCGGCACCATCTTCTTCACGTACTTGATGACACTGTTGATCAGCAGGCGCTTGAGCGGCGGCAGCAGGTCCGCCACTTCGGTGACGATCACATGCTTGACGCCGGTCTTGGGCACCACGGCTTCGGCCAGGTGCGCCATGTTGGCCAGGCAGACCAGGGCCTTGGCGCCGGAGTCGTTGAACTGGTGCTCCATTTCCCGCGCGGTGTACAGCGGGTTGGTGTTGACCACGATCAGCCCAGCGCGGATGGCGCCGAATACCGCGACCGGGTACTGCAGGACGTTGGGCAGTTGCACGGCGATTCGATCGCCGGGCTGCAAATCGGTATGCTGTTGCAGATACGCGGCGAAAGCACCAGACAGTTCGTACAGCTCACCGTAGGTGAGTGTCTTGCCGAGGTTGCTAAAGGCCGGCTTGTTGGCAAAGCGTTGGCAGGACTGCTTCAACACTGCCTGAATGTTCGGATACTCGTCGGGATTGATTTCGGCAGCAATCCCAGCTGGGTATTTATCCTTCCAAAAGTCTTCGATCATGGAAGCCCACTCCTCAGCAACGCGAATTCGTCAGCGCATTCGATGCGATTATTATTGGTGTCTTTTGTTGGTGAGTCTGGCTGTTTAGATAGGCCGAGAAGTCACAAAGCGCGCCGAGAGTAGCAGCTTTGCCAAAGGCCGCCTAGAGCCAAAAAAGACCCATGCAGTCACCTTTGTGACTCAAGAATATTTAATAGTCATTTTTAGAGCAAAAATTCTAGCAGCCCGAATTCGGCTCTGGGATGGGCCTTTGCGGCCCGCAAAAGCATCGCGAGCAAGCTTCGCTCCTACAGAATCATGCAGGAGCGAAGCTTGCTCGCGATCACCGCGCCACAGCGCGCAATGGTTGGACCAGGCGCTGCATCAGGCGATGTCGCGCAGCTCCCGGCGCAGGATCTTGCCGACCGGAGTCATCGGCAACGAGTCGCGCAGCACGATGTGCTTGGGCACCTTGTAGCCGGTGAAGTTTTCCTTGCAGTAGGCCTTGAGTTCCTCGAGGCTGACTCCCGATTCGCGCGCCACCACGAACAGCTTCACCGCCTCCCCCGAACGCTCGTCCGGCACCCCGATCACCGCGCAGTTGGCGACTTTCGGATGGGCCATCACCACGTCCTCGATTTCATTGGGGTACACGTTGAAACCCGAGACGATGATCATGTCTTTCTTGCGATCGACGATGCGCACGAAGCCGTCGGGATCAATCACCGCGATATCCCCGGACTTGAACCAGCCCTCGGCATCCAGCACCTCGGCGGTGGCTTCCGGCTTCTGCCAGTAGCCCTTCATGATCTGCGGGCCCTTGATGCACAGCTCGCCGCGCGCCCCCAGCGGCTGCTCGACGCCCGCATCGTCGATGACCTTGAGCGTGGTGCCCGGCACCGGCAACCCCACCGTGCCCAGCCGCGACTGGTCGCCGTAGGGATTGGTGCAGGCCACCGGCGAAGTCTCGGTCAGGCCGTAGCCTTCGGTAATGCGGCAGCCGGTCAGTTGCGCCCAGCGCTCGGCGGTGGCCTTGACCAGCGCCGTGCCGCCGGAGTTGGTGAGCTTGAGGCTGGAGAAATCCAGGGTCTTGAACTCGGGATGATCCATCAGCGCCACGAACAGGGTGTTGAGCCCCAGCAGCGCCGAGAAACGCCACTTCTTCAACTCCTTGATGAAACCGCCGATGTCCCGCGGGTTGGTGATCAGCACGTTGTGGTTGCCGGTGACCATCATGCACATGCAGTTCGCCGTGAAGGCATAGATGTGGTACAGCGGCAGCGGCGCGATCATCACTTCCTGGCCCTCGCGCAGCAGCGGCTGGCCATCGGCGCCCAACTGGCCGAGGCAGGCGCGGGCCTGCTGCATGTTGGCCACCAGGTTGCCGTGGGTCAGCATCGCGCCCTTGGCCAGCCCCGTGGTGCCGCCGGTGTATTGCAGCACGGCGACGTCGTCGAGACCGGCACTCAGCGGCCTGATCGGCTGGCCACGGCCAAGGCGCAAGGTGCTCTTGAAGGCAATCGCCTGGGGCAGCCGGTAGGCCGGCACCATCTTCTTCACCTTGTCGACCAGGGTATTGACCAGCCAGCCCTTGGCGGACGGCATCAGGTCGCCCATCTTCGCCTCGATCAGGTACTGGATGTCGGTATCGGCCAGCACTTGCTCGACCTTCTGCCCGAACAGGTTCATGTACACCAGGGCCCGCGCGCCGGAATCCTTGAACTGGTGGCGCATTTCCCGGGTGGTGTACAGCGGGTTGGTGTTGACCACGATCAAACCGGCGCGCAAGGCGCCGAACACGGCGATCGGGTAATGCAGGACGTTGGGCATCTGCACCGCGATGCGGTCGCCGGGCGCCAGGTCGGTGTGGCTCTGCAGGTAGCCGGCAAAGGCAGCGCTGTGGCGCTCCAGCTCGGCGTAGGTCATGGTCACGCCCATGTTGCTGAAGGCCGGGCGGTCGGCGAACTTCTTGCAGGAACGCTCGAACACCTCGATCACCGATTCATAGGCACCCAGGTCGATGTCGACAGGTACTCCGGCGGGGCGTTTGTCATTCCAGAAATCAGGCTGCATTGTTCTTATCCTCGTTACCTGAGTTGTCCGACCGCTTGCCTGACGCCAGCGAAGCGGGGCTCTGCGGACGTTAGCAGCTATGGCGAACGGGGCAAATACGGGCGGGCGCGTCATTGATCACGTGAATCTTGCCGCCATGGCGCACACGGATCGGACGCTACGGCGACGATGGGCTATACAATGCAACGACCCCGCGCAAAGGAATCGCCATGATCCACCACTCTTTCTGGCTGACCGCGAGCGACCGTAGCCAGCTCTTCGTCAACCAGTGGCTGCCGCAGGCTCCGCTCAAGGCCGTGGTCCTCCTGGCCCACGGCATGGCCGAGCACAGCGGGCGCTACGCCAGGCTGGCGGCGGCGCTGTGCGACGAAGACTACGGCGTCTATGCGCTGGACCAGCGCGGCCACGGCAAGACCGCCGAGCACGGGGTACTCGGACACTTCGCCGACGATGACGGCTGGTGCAAGGTGGTCGGCGACCTGGCCAGCCTCAATCAGCACATCGGCCAGCAGCACCCGGACACGCCGATCGTGCTGCTGGGCCACAGCATGGGCAGCTACATCGCCCAGGCCTACCTGCTGCACCACAGCGCCAGCCTCGACGGGGCGATCCTCAGCGGCTCGAATTTCCAGCCGGTGGCGCTGTACCGCGCCGCCCGCCAGATCGCCCGCTTCGAACGCTGGCGCCAGGGCCCCCTGGGCCGCAGCGCCCTGATCGAATGGCTGTCCTTCGGTTCGTTCAACAAGGCCTTCAAGCCCAACCGCACGGCGTTCGACTGGCTCAGCCGCGACCCGGCCGAAGTCGACAAATACGTCCACGACCCGCTCTGCGGCTTTCGCTGCACCAACCAGCTGTGGCTCGACCTGCTGGGCGGCCTGCAACAGATCAGCAAGACCGGTAACCTGGCCCAGATCGATCCGGGCCTGCCGTTGCTGGTGATCGGCGGTGAATGTGATCCGGTGAGCGACGGCAAACGTCTCAAGGATCTGGCCGGCGCCCTGCGCGAAGCCGGCAGCCAGTGCCTGCAACTCACTATCTACCCGCAGGCGCGGCACGAATTATTCAATGAGAGCAACCGCGACGAAGTGACGGCGGACCTGCTGGCCTGGCTAAGCCAGGCCCTGGAACACCGCCGGCCGCCGAAAACCGAGTGACCCTGCTTCACACCCATTTTTTCCAAGCACAGGACTTGAGACACATGACCCAGGTGACCAACACCCCGTACGAAGCCCTCGAAGTCGGGCAGACCGCCAGCTACAGCAAGCATGTGGAAGAGCGTGACATCCAGCTGTTCGCCGCCATGTCCGGCGACCACAACCCGGTGCACCTGGACGCCGAGTTCGCCGCCGCCAGCATGTTCAAGGAACGCATCGCCCACGGCATGTTCAGCGGTGCGCTGATCAGCGCCGCGGTGGCCTGCGAACTGCCCGGGCCGGGCACCATCTACATCGGCCAGCAGATGAGTTTCCAGAAGCCGGTGAAGATCGGCGACACCCTGACCGTGCGCCTGGAAATCCTCGAGAAACTGCCGAAGTTCCGCGTGCGCATCGCCACTCGCGTGTTCAACCAGCGCGATGAGCTGGTGGTGGACGGCGAAGCCGAAATCCTCGCCCCGCGCAAGCAGCAGACCGTCACCCTGCCGACCCTGCCGGCGATCAGCATCGGCTGAGGCGCCTGTAGCCTGAACCCTGTAACTCTGTAGCCGCTGCCGAGCCTTGGCGAGGCTGCGATAGGACCGCAGGTCCTCCGGCGGCCTCAAGATCCTGCGCCCCCTTCGGGGTCGATCGCAGCCTCGCCAAGGCTCGGCAGCGGCTACAGGATCGGGTTCGGGTTCGGGTTCGGGTTCAGGATTCAGGGTTCAGGGTTCAGGGTTCAGGGTTCAGGGTTCAGGTTCGGGCTTATCGGCCGCCCTCTTCCACCTGCACGCTCGCCGTCATCCCGGCGCTCAGGTTGACGCCTTCGGGCACCTTGTCGAGCCTGATGCGCACGGGAATCCGCTGCGCCAGGCGCACCCAGTTGAACGTCGGCTCCACCTCGGCCAGCAGTTGTCCGTCCGGCGTGGTGTTGCGGTCGGTGATGCCGCGGCTGATGCTTTCCACATGCCCCTGCAAGGCCTCGCCCGCACTCATCAGCCACACCTTGACCGAGTCGCCGACCTGGATCCGCGGCAGCTTGGTTTCCTCGAAATACGCCTGCACATAGAAGGTCGAATCGTCGATCAGCGCCATCACCGACTGGCCGGCGTTCACATAGTTGCCTTCGGCCAGGCGCAGGTTGGTGATATGCCCGCTGCGCGGCGCGCGGACCTGGCTGCGCGCCAGGTTGAGCTCGGCGACCTTGGCATCGGCCTGGGCCTGGCGCAGCTCGCCGCGGGCGACGCCGGCGTTGATCTGGGCGTTCTCGCGCAGCTCGGCGCTGATCGCCTGCGGGCCGAGGCTGGCCCGGCGGCTGGCCTCGCGCTCTTTCAGGTTGAGCTGCTGCTGGCGGGTCTGCACCACCGCCTGGGCCTTTTCCAGCGCCGCCTCGAAGCGGTCGCGGTCGATGCTCAGCAACAGGTCGCCGGCTTTCACCGCCTGGTTGTCCTGGACCTTGAGCTCGCGCACCCAGCCCGACACATCGGGGGCGACTATCACCACGTCGGCGCGGATTCGCGCGTCGCGGGTCCAGGGGGTGAGCATGTAGTACTGCCACAGGTGAAAGCCGGCGAACAGCGCCGCCGCCACCAGGCACAGGGTAAACGCGATACGTACGGAGGCACGCATGAACAACTCCTTATAAAGGTCCGAGTACGACAGTGACCAGCGTCAGCACGCAGACGTACAGGGCCACATCGAACAGTGCTTCATGCCAGATCCAGCGTCCCAGCGGCGTCGCGCGCAACAGCATGCGCAACGCCCCGGTCAACACCAGCGCCAGCACCACATAAATCAGAAACGGGCTGAGCAACACTCCGCCCAGCGACCACTCACGCAGTCCCATGGTTTTCCTCCTGCTGCCGGCACCAGGCGCGCCAGCTCCTCTGCAACTGCACCACCGCGCCCCGGGCCAGCTTCAACGCGTCGCTGGGCGGGTGCTGTTCAAGACTGCGCAGAAACGCCGCGCTGGACTCGGCCAGCGCCTCGCCACGGCCAGCGCCCGGCCCTTGCTGCAAGACTTTCTCCAGGTGTTCCAGGTAACGCCGCTGCGAAGCGTCCGCGGGGACCTGCGCCACGGCCAGGCTCAGGCGCAGGTGCATCAGCTCGTCGCCGATATCCAGCCCCAGCAGGCCGTCGTCCCAGCGGCTGCGCGCCTGTTCCGGCAACTCCGGGTAATGCCGCGCCAATTGCAGCAGGCGATCGGCCATGCGCCCGCCGAACCAGCTTTCCGCGCCGCGCAGGTTGCGCCGGGTCAGGCGCACCAGGTCGTGCAGGGTCGCCGCCAGCAGGCGTCGCCCATGCCACGCCGGGTCGCGCAGGATCAGCAGCTGGAACGCCAGCACCGCGGCGCCCACGCCCAGCATCATCGCCTGGGCGCTGTTGAAGAAGTTCGCCACGTCGAAGCTCATCCGGTTCTGCGGCGAAATCAGCACAATGAAATGCAGGCAGAACGAGGTGGCCGTGGCGCCGATCTGTGGCTTGGCCATGCCCAGCGCGCCGAAAAACAACGGCACGCCCATGGCCATCGCCAGCAGCGCGAAACTGCTCCACTGCGGCAGCAGGACCTGCCCGACCACGAAGGCCACCGGGATCGCCAGGAAAATACCGCGCAGGAAACTCATGCCGATCTGCGCACCGTTTTCCCGGCTGGCGAACAGCCCGCAGACCACGCAGGTCAGCAGCATCGCCCCCGACGCCGCCGGCCAGGCGGTGGCCAGCCAGAAGCACGCCACGGTGAGGAACGCCAGGGCGCTGCGCGCGCCGAACAGCAGCGCCAGCGACAAGTCGCGATGGGGGGTCAGCGTGGCCGGCTGCTCGACCGGCGCCCGGCCCTCCTCCACCGCCTGCAATGCCAGGCAAGCGGCCAGGGCGGTGTCGAGCAACAGGGCGAAACGGGCCAGGCAATAGCTTTGCGCCGAACTGATGGCCGGGGCGTTGGAAGCGTCCAGCAACTGCGGCCGCAATACCTGCAAGGTCGCTGTGTCCTGGGCGGCGAGGGCCTGTTGCACCTGCTCCATCCAGGGTTCCAGTTGCCGCGCCTCGTCCGGCTCCAGCTGCTTCCATTGCCGGCGTACCGAGCGGGAAATGCGCAGCAGCATCAGCAGCTTCTGGCTCAGGCCGCTGATCGCCCGCGCCCGCTGCCGCCCCAGCGGGCCTTCGAACCAGGCATGTTCGCGCTGGGAATCCACGGCGACGATACGTCCGAGGATTTCCAACAGGCCCTTGCGCGCCAGCGCATCGCCGGCCAGGGTCGCGTGCGCCGCCTGCATCCCGCTTTGCCAGGCACTGCGCGCCTGGGCGCTCAACTGGCGTTCGACCCGCATGGGCCAGAGCAAGGCGCTGCTGGCGGTGGCACAGATGATGCCCAGGGAAATCTCGGTGCAGCGCGCCACGGCCTGGTCGAAGATCGACAACGGATGGGCGATGGCCGGCAAGGCGATGATCGCCACCGTGTAGCCGGCCAGCACGAAGGAATAGGACCAGGCGCTGCGCAACAGGGTCGAACTGGCGGTGCACAGCCCCAGCCACAGCGCCAGGGCCAGCAGGAACAGCCACGGCATCTGGGCGAACAGCCCCATGAACGCCACCGACATGCAGGTGCCCACCAGGGTCCCCACCAGCCGCGCCATGCCTTTTTGCAGGACCATCCCCGACAGCGGCTGGGCCACGATGATCGCGGTCATCAGCGCCCAGGACGGTTGCTCCAGCCCCCAGCGCATGGCCAGCCACAAGGCCAGCCCGCCACCCAGCACGGTCTTGATGGCGAATTGCACAGCCGCGAGATTGGGGGCGAACAGCGCCTGCAAAGTGATACGCACGAAAGAAACCCCGGGAAGGACAAGACAACGATAGTTGCAATAGAACCAGATTAGGTCGGCAAATTATTAGCTAGCTAACTATCATTAGTCCAGCACTAAATGACAGGCATAAAAAAACGCCAGGCTGGCTGGCGTTTTTGACAGGTTCGCAGCGTTACGAATTGGCGCGAGCCTGGTTGCGCAAGGCTTTGACCTGATCGTGGTTGCGCTGCACGCCGTGGTACTGGCGTTCCACTACATCGCGGATGCCTACCAGGTTGTGCTTGTCGATTTTCTCCAGCGCTTCCTTGTAGGCCTTCAGCGCGTGATCTTCGCCACGCTCGGCTTCATTGAGCACCGCTTCTTCGTCCTTGCCGGTCACCAGCGACTTGAGATCGACCCACCGGCGATGCAAGTCGCCGCTGACGCTGGTGGAGGTTTCCGGGTCGCCACCCAGCGAACGCACGGTGGCCTGCAATTCGGCCGCGGCCGTGGCGCAATCGGTGGCCCGCTTGGTGAACAGCGCCTTGAGCTCGGGGTGCTTGATGTCTTGCGCGCAGGTCTTGAACCCCTCCTGACCGTCCTTACTGGTTTCGATCAGATCGTTGAGGACCGAAATCGCTTCTTTGTTCATGTCAGTCATTTTTCAATTCCTTCCGGGTTGGGGGAGTCATGAGAGGTAGTGCACCGCCCATGCCAGTCAGCGGAATTTAATTTTTCCTTTATTTTTCAAATAGTTAATTTTTTACCCGGTTTCTGTATCCGCGTTATTTGCATGATCTGTCATTTGGCCTGCATGCAGAATGCCTGTATTTTCCGGGGTGTTCGTCACCTCAACAGACCGTTGCCATGAATCCCGAAACCCTCGAACTGCTGGTCACCCGCGAAATGCCCTACGGCAAATACAAGGGACGCATCCTCGCCGACCTCCCCGGCCCCTACCTCAACTGGTTCGCCCGCCAGGGCTTTCCCCATGGCGAGCTGGGCGGCCTGCTGGCGCTGATGCATGAAATCGATCACAACGGCCTCTCCGACCTGCTGGACCCGCTGCGCACCAAGCACGGCAAACCCAAACCCCGCCATTGAACAGAGACTCCCCATGCCACGGATTGCCCAACTTGCCCGCGACGAAGACTACTGGCGCGAAATTGCCCGCCGCTATGAGGTCGAGCCCGGGCCGATCAACCTGGAAAACGGCTATTTCGGGCGCATGAGCCGCGCCGTGGTCGACGAGTACCAACGGCAGATCGCCTTCGTCAACCGCAGCAACTCGGTGTATGTGCGCCAGCATTTCGACCGGGTCGGAAACTTGCAGATTCGACAGCAATTGGCCGATCTGCTCGGCGTCGACAGCCAAGCGCTCGCCTTCACCCGAGGCGCCGCGGAGGCGCTCCAATCGCTGATCCGCAACTACAACCGCCTCGAACCGGGCGACCAGGTGCTGTTCAGCGACCTGGACTACGGCAGCGTCAAGGGCGCCATGCGCTGGCTGGCCCGTTACCGCGGGGTCGAGGTGATCGAGATCGAGCATGCTCATCCGGCCAGCTTCGACAGCCTGCTGGCCAGCTATCGCGCGGCCTTCGCGCGTTACCCGCGCCTGAAACTGATGGCCCTGACCCACGTCACCCACCGCACCGGGCTGGTGATGCCCGTCCAGGCCATCGCCAGCGAAGCCCGCGAGTACGGAATCGATGTGGTGCTCGATGGCGCCCACGCCCTGGCCCAGCTGGATTTCGATCTCAAGGAGCTGGGTGTGGCCTTCGCCGGCTACAACCTGCAGAAATGGATAGGCGCGCCATTGAGCCTGGGTTTTGCCTACATCGACCCGCAACGCCTGGCCGACATCGACCCGGACATGGGCGAGGATCATTACGCCGCGGACGACATCCGCTCGCGGGCACCTTACGGCACGCCGAACATCCCGGCCTGGCTGACCCTGCCCCGGGTGTTCGAGGAGCACCGCGACATGGGCGGCGCAGCCCTCAAGGGCGCACGCCTGAATTACCTGCGCGACCTGTGGGTCAGCCAGGTGCGCGACCTGCCCGGCATCGAGGTGCTGACCCCGGACGATCCGCAGCTGTATTGCGGCATCACCGCGTTTCGCTTCACCCACCACGCCGACCAGCAGGCGATGGCCGAACGGCTGCTCGAGGAATACAACCTGTTCACCGTGGTGCGCAGCGGCTCGGCTTGCGGGCCGTGCATCCGCGTCACACCGGGCTTCGCCACCCCTGCCACGCATGTCCAGTTGCTGGTCGAAGCCTTGACGCAGTTGAGCGGCTGATCCTCCTGTAGGAGCACAGCTTGCGCGCGATGACGCCGGGACGGGCAATGCGGTTGGATGGCCGCTGCGCGGATCGCGAGCAAGCTTCGCTCCTACAGACAGGCTTTTCTCCAGGCAAAAAAAAACGGTGCACCGACCAAGCGCACCGTAAAGCCGTAGAACACACCAACGAATTTTTGAAACGGCAGGAACCTGTCAGTCCAGCAGCGCCAGGGCCTCGGCCGTGCACTCCTGGATCCGCGCCCAGTCGCCGTTCTTGATCCACTCGGGATCGAGCATCCAGCTACCGCCGACGCACATCACGTTCTTCAACGCCATGTAGCTCTTGATATTGGCCGGGCCGACACCGCCGGTCGGGCAGAACTTCACTTCGCCGAACGGGCCGCCCAGGGCCTTGATCGCGGCCACGCCGCCGCTGACTTCCGCCGGGAACAGCTTGAAGCGGCGATAACCCAGGCCATAGCCCTCCATGATCCCGGAGGCATTGCTGATCCCCGGCAACAGCGGGATCGGGCTGGCGACACTGGCTTCCAGCAGGTCGCGGGTGATGCCCGGGGTGACGATGAACTGCGAACCGGCGGCTTCGGCGGCGGCCAGCATCTGCCGGTCGAGCACGGTGCCGGCGCCAGTCACCAGCTCCGGGCGCTGTTCGCGCAGGATCTGGATCGCCTTGAGCCCGAACTGCGAGCGCAGGGTCACTTCCAGGGCGGTCAGGCCACCGGCGGCCAGGGCGTCGGCCAGCGGCAGCACGTCCTGTTCGCGGGCGATGGTGATCACCGGCAGGATCCGCGCCTTGGCGCAGAGGCTGTCGATCAGGGCAACTTTATCCGCCATGGAAACGGTCGGTTGGAGGTTTGTCATAGCGGCTGATCCTTGGCTCATGGGCACCAGTAAATCTCTAACGGAGGTTGCAGGAAGGCACGAATCGGCATGGCGGCGACATCGTCACCGGCCAGTGCCGCACCCAGGGTGGTCAATTTGGATTGACCGGAAATCGACAGCACGCTGTACTTGGCCGAAGCCAGCAAGGCGCGACTCATGGTCAGGCGCTGATGCGGCACACTCGGCGCCAGCATCGGCCAGCAGCGACGCGCGCCGTCGGCTTGCAGGGCCTCGGCCAGGTTCGGGCTGTTGGGGAACAGGGAAGCGGTGTGGCCGTCGTCGCCCATGCCCAGGACCAGCACGTCGATGGCGGACAATTCGCCCAGCAGCCGATCGGCCTGCACGGCGGCCTCTTCGAGATTGGCCGCGGCGTTATAGAGGCTGAGGAACTTGGCCTTGGCCGCCGGGCCCTGCAGCAGGTAGCGCTTGAGCAAGCCGGCGTTGCTGTCGGCGTGCTCGACCGGCACCCAGCGTTCGTCCGCCAGGGTCACCAGGACCTTCGACCAGTCCAGCGGCTGCTTGGCCAGGTGCTGGAAGAACGCCACCGGGCTACGCCCGCCAGACACCACCAGGGTGGCCTCGCCGCGCGCCTCGAGCGCCTGGGCCAGTTGCCCGGCCACCTTCAGCGCCAGGCCTTCGGCCAACAGCGCCGGGCTGCGGAACTCATGGGCCTGCACGCCCTGCGGCAGTTTCAATTCAGATATCGCCATACCAAGACCTCCCGTCCCGCGTGATCAGTGCGATGGAGCTCATCGGCCCCCACGACCCGGCCGCATACGGCTTGGGCGCATCGCCGGATTTTTTCCAGCCGGCGATCAGCTGGTCGCACCACTTCCACGCGGCTTCGATTTCATCTTTGCGGACAAACAGGTTCTGATTGCCACGCATCACTTCCAGCAACAACCGCTCGTAGGCATCGGGAATCCGCGCGCTGCGGTAGGTGTCGGAAAAATTCAGCTGCAACGGGCCACTGCGCAGTTGCATGCCCTTGTCCAGGCCTTGTTCCTTGGTCATCACTCGCAGGGAGATGCCCTCGTCCGGCTGCAGGCGGATGATCAGCTTGTTGCTGATCTGCAGGCGCTGCTCCGGAGCGAAGATGTAGTGCGACGGCTCCTTGAAGTGGATGACGATCTGCGACAGCTTCTGCGGCATGCGCTTGCCGGTCCGCAGGTAGAACGGCACCCCGGCCCAGCGCCAGTTGCGGATGTCGGCCCGCAGGGCGACGAAGGTCTCGGTGTCGCTCTGGGTGTTGGAGTTCTCTTCCTCCAGGTAGCCCGGCACCGCCTTGCCTTCGCTGTGCCCGGCGATGTACTGGCCACGCACCACCTGGGTGGTCAGGCCTTCCGGGCTGATCGGCGCCAGGGCCTTGAGCACCTTGACCTTCTCGTCGCGGATGCTGTCGGCCGAAAGGTCCGCGGGCGGGTCCATGGCGATCAGGCAGAGCAGTTGCAGCAGGTGGTTCTGGATCATGTCCCGCAACTGGCCGGCCTTGTCGAAGTAACCCCAGCGGCCTTCGATGCCGACCTTCTCGGCCACGGTAATTTCGACGTGGGAGATGTAGTTCTGGTTCCACTGGGTTTCGAACAGGCTGTTGGCGAAACGCAGGGCGATCAGGTTCTGCACCGTCTCCTTACCCAGGTAGTGGTCGATGCGATAGATGCGGTTCTCCGGGAAGAACTGCGCCACCGCGTCATTGACCTTGCGCGACGATTCCAAGTCCGAACCGATCGGCTTTTCCAGCACCACGCGGGTGTTCTCGGTCAGGCCGGCCTTCGACAGGTTCTCGCAGATCGCCCCGTACACCGCCGCCGGCGTGGCGAAATAGGCGATCAGGCGTTGCTCGCTGCCGGCCAGTTCGGCCAGCGCCTGGTAATCCTCAGCCTTGAGGAAATCCACATGCAGGTAAGTCAGGCGCGCCAGGAAACGCCCCAGCACCTCGGCGTCGATGTCCTTGGCTCCCACGTACTTGCGCAGTTCGGCTTCAATGTAGGCCAGGTGCTGCGGCTCGCTGCCCGGCTCGCGGGCCAGGGCGAGAATGCGCGTGTCGGCATGCAGCAGGCTGGCGGCATCGAGCTGGTACAGGGCAGGGAACAATTTGCGCAGCGCCAGATCGCCCAGCGCGCCGAACAAGGCGAAGGTGCACGGTTCAACCGTTATCGAAGGCATGATGTTTGTTCTTTTATCAAGTTCAACTACAAATACCTTTTTTCAAGGCATCACTCAAGGGAAAATGTAGTAATAACTACAACATTTTTGCAAAATACAGATTCGAAGTGGTGGTCAGCCGGAGCCATCAGTAGGATAAGCCACCGCCAAAGACCGGTTAAGACCGGCCTCCTTTGCATTGCCGACCCAGGAAAACCTTAATGGACCGCGTGCGAAACCTTCTGGAACAGATCCAGAATCGCCTTGAAGAATTGAACAAGGCGGAACGTAAAGTCGCCGAAGTCATCCTGCTCAACCCACAGCAGGCGACCCGCTTCAGTATCGCCGCCCTCGCCCAGGCCGCTTCGGTCAGCGAGCCGACGGTCAACCGCTTCTGCCGTTCGTTCGGCGTCAGCGGCTATCCGGAACTCAAGCTGCAACTGGCCCAGAGCCTGGCCAGCGGCGCGGCGTACGTCAGCCGCGCGGTGGAAGCCGACGACAACCCCGAAGCCTATACCCAGAAAATCTTCGGCAGCGCCATCGCCTCGCTGGACAGCGCCTGCCAGGCCCTGGACCCGAACCTGATCAGCCGCGCCGTCGACCTGTTGATCCAGGCCCGGCAGATCCACTTCTTCGGCCTCGGCGCCTCGGCCCCGGTGGCCCTCGATGCCCAGCACAAGTTCTTCCGCTTCAACCTGGCGGTCACCGCCCACGCCGACGTGCTGATGCAGCGGATGATCGCTTCGGTGGCCCATACCGGCGAGCTGTTCGTGATCATTTCCTACACCGGGCGCACCCGCGAACTGGTGGAAGTGGCGCGCATCGCCCGGGAAAACGGCGCCTCGGTGCTGGGCCTGACGGCCGCCAACTCGCCGCTGGCCAAGGCCAGCACCCTGAGCCTGAACATCCCGCTGCCGGAAGACACCGACATCTACATGCCGATGACCTCGCGGATCATCCAGCTCACCGTGCTCGACGTCCTCGCCACCGGCATGACCCTGCGCCGCGGCGTGGACTTCCAGCCGCACCTGCGCAAGATCAAGGAAAGCCTCAACGCCAGCCGCTACCCGGTGGGCGACGAGTTCAACTGATTCTGCATCGACCCTATCGCGGGCACGCCACACTCCTGTAGGAGCGAGGCTTGCCCGCGATGAGGCCCTCAAGCCCGAACGCTCACTTCTGCCCCCGCCCGCGCCTGCAGGCTCAGGTGCGCCCGCTCCCCCGGCGCCAGGCACAGGCTGTCGGTGCCGCCCGCCGCCGCTTCGACGCAGACGAACCCGGACACCTCGTTCCAACTCACCCCCAGCAAGGGCCGGCTGCCCGGGTGCCAGACCACGGTGTCGGCGGCGTTGCCGGTGTCGATGCGCAATTCGCGTTGCCAGGCATGGTCCTTGAGCTGCAATTCGCCTTCGTGCTGGAACACGCGCTGGCAGCCGCCATCCACCCGCAGTTCGCCTTGCTGGCGACACGCCTGGCGGTTCAATTGGTCGTAACCCTCGGCGCCATCGAGCCCAGACAGCGCTACCTCACCAACGTCGCCAATACGCCAGTAAGCGTGCAAAGCCTGGCTCAGCTGGCACGGCAGGCTGTCCTGATGCTCGGTGCTCAGGCGCAGGTCCATGCTTTCGCCCAGGTGCGCGTGCAGGTCGACCTGCCAGTCGCACAGCTGCAACTGCCAATGCAGGGACACCCCGTCGTCATCGCTGCCGCTGTCGAGCAGCTTCCAGTCGAGCAGCCGGGCCCAGCCATGGGACGGCCAGGCGTTCTCGCTCGGGTGACGGCCATACCAGGGCCAGCACACGGGCACCCCACCGCGAATCGCCCCCACTTGCGGCCACTTCGCCGCGCACCACAACCAGGGCTTCTGCCCCCGCGGCTGGAAGTGCAAAAGCTGCGCGCCCTGGCGACTGAACACCGCCTGGCACAGCGGATGGTCGATCACCAGCACGTCGCGCATCTGATAGCGCTCCCAGGCAAAAGTCGGGCGCTCGCGCAAGGATTTGAAAAAGCGTTGTAGCGGATGCTCATGCATGGGCCACGGTCCTGAAGATCATTGCTGTCCTGATATTCGTCATGCTGCGCACATTGCCGCGGCGAAGTCGCTCGCAAAAAAAAGCGGATAGCCTGGGCCATCCGCAAAAATGCGCACAGAGAGAGGAGCTTATAGCAACAACGTTAGGCTCTGTACGAAAAGTGGCTGCGCTCGGTCATGCTGCGTTAAAAACAGGCTCGGAATGCTCATGTAGGCCCCTACAGTCGAGCGCGACCCCGGCCGTTCCTCGCCTGTTTTTGCCTTGCCTGACCTTCGCTCGCCGACTTTTCCTACAGACCCTAGAACACCGACTGAATTTTCAAACCGGCCACCAGGGCATTATCCACTTCATCCACACCGCCCGGATGCGTGATGTATTGCAGGTTGGGGCGCACGGTCAGCCAGTTGGTGACATGGAAGCCGTAGTTGATTTCGTAGTTGTACTCGGTCTCGCGCAGCGGCGAGAACAGCGGGTCGTCGTAGTTGCTGACGCCGTTGCTGGCGTTGAGCAACTGGGCGTTTTTCTTCACGTCGTCGTTGACGTGGATACGAGCGACACCGATGCCGACGTCATCCTTGGGACGCGCATCGAACGGGCCCTTGTACACCAGCATCAGCGACTGGTAGTTGTCGATGAAGTTGGTGTCCTTGTCGTGGAAGGTGGCGTTGGCGGCGATATTCAGGCCGCGGGTCGCGTCGCCGTTGTGCGTGGTGAGTTGCTGCTGGCCGACGAACCAGTAGCCGTGCTTGCTGCTGTGTGAGCGGTAGGCGGCGCCGGTGGTGGCCGCGTCGTTGCCGTTGACGTCTTCGCGGACGTCGTCGGCATCGGCCGTGCTCTTGTAGTAACCCACGCGGTATTCGCCCGGCAGGTTGTTCACCTTCGGCGACCACACCAGTTCCACGGGCAGCACGGTGCCCTTGGTGCCGCTGCCGCTGAGCTTGAAGCCATTGCCCATCTCGGTTTGCGACGGGTTCTGGTTGTACGCACCGATCTGCGCATACAGCTCCGGCGTGATGTGGTACTTGACCCGTAATGCCGCCTGGCTGACCGGCCAGTTGTACCAGATGTTGGTCGCCCAGTTACCCACCTGGGATCCGCAGAACGCCAGGTTCTGGAAGTCGCAAGGGAAGGTGTTGAAGTCTTCGCCTTCGCCGAAGTAACCGGCCTTCACGTCCAGCTTGCCGTCGAGGAACTGATGCTGGATCCACAACTGGGTCAGACGCACCATGTGGCCGCGCCCGAAGACTTCCTGGGAGGAGCTCAGGGTCCCGGCACGCGGGTCGCCGACGCGGTCGTTGGAGATGTTTTCGCCGTTACGGTTGGTCAGCTGGATCTTGGCCTGGGTGTTGTCCCAGCCCCACAATTTTTCCAGGTCCAGCGCCACGCCCAGGCCGAACTGGTCGCTGTAGCGCCCGGTCTTGTCGTCGTTGTAGCCGCCATGCAGGTTGGCGCCCATTTCCCCGACGTAGTCGGCCTTGATGTCGATCCCTTTCTCGAGCAGCTTGGTGCGCTCGCCACCCCAGTCGCCGGTCATCCATTTCGAGTCGGCGCTGAACGCTTCGTCAGCGTGCGCGCTGCCGGCCAGGGTCATTGCCGCAATCGCAGACAACTGGCAGATCAAGCGTGCGTTGGTGCTCTTCTTTTTCATCCCTACATCCTCGTCTTTATTGTTATTAACTGTTTTTCTCTAACGCGGTTTACACCCGATGCGACGGATGACAGGCCATCCGCCGCGCATTCAGCGCGCCTTGCGCCAGCATCAACGGCCCTTGAACTGCGCCACGTTGGTCGCGTGGGCGGAGACGGACGCAGGGGCCGCAACACCCAGGCGCTCGCCACTCTTGGCATCAAACAGCAGGACCTTGGCCGGATCGAACTGCAAGGTCAGGGTCTCGCCGACCTGCGGCGCCACGTCCGGCGCCAGGCGGCAGCAGACCTTGGTGCCGTTGAGGTTGACGAACACCAGGGTATCGGGACCGGTCGGCTCGGTGACCTGGACCTCGGCACGCAGGGTCGGCAGGCCGTTGCCCTCGCCGTTCGCCAGGCCGATCTGCTCCGGACGGATACCGAGGATCACCTCGCGGTCCTCAAGGCCGGCGTCCTGCATGCCCAGGGGCAGCTCGCAACGGGCCTGGCCGCTGTCCAGCAGGGCCAGCAGGCGACCGTCCTTGCGTTGCAGGCGCAGGGGGATGAAGTTCATCGGCGGCGAGCCGATGAAGCTGGCCACGAACAGGTTGGCCGGGTCGTTGTAGATCTCCTTCGGCGTGCCGAACTGCTGGATGATCCCGTCCTTCATCACCGCCACCTTGTCGCCCAGGGTCATGGCCTCGATCTGGTCGTGGGTGACATAGACCGTGGTGGTCTTCAGGCGCTGGTGCATCAGTTTCATTTCGGTGCGCATCTCGACCCGCAACTTGGCGTCGAGGTTCGACAGCGGTTCGTCGAACAGGTAGATCTTCGGCCGCCGCGCCAGCGCTCGGCCCATGGCCACGCGCTGTTGCTGGCCGCCGGACAGTTGCCCCGGCTTGCGGGCGAGCAGGTGTTCGATCTGCAGCAGCTTGGCGACGCGGGCCACTTCCTCGTCGATCTCGGCGGTGGGCATCTTGCGGATCTTCAGGCCGAAGGCGATGTTGTCGCGCACGCTCATGGTCGGATACAGCGCATAGGACTGGAACACCATGGCGATGTCGCGGTCCTTGGGGCTCATGCCGCTGATATCTGCGTCGTCCACCAGGATCGCCCCGCCGCTGATGTTCTCCAGGCCGGCGATGCAGTTCATCAGGGTGGATTTGCCGCAGCCAGACGGCCCCACCAGGATCAGGAACTCGCCGTCGTCGATCTTCAGCTCGATGTTCTTCAGGGTGTCCGGCAAGCCGCTGCCGTAGGTCTTGTTGACGTTGCGTAATTCGAGAGTTGCCATCGTTTACCCCTTGACCGCGCCGGACGTCAGCCCACGCAGGAAATACTTGCCAGCGAATATGTAGACCAGCAGTGTCGGCAGCCCGGCGATCATCGCCGCCGCCATGTCAACGTTGTATTCCTTGGCCCCGGTGCTGGTGTTGACCAGGTTGTTCAGGGCCACGGTGATCGGTTGCGCATCGCCACTGGCGAACACCACGCCGAACAGGAAATCGTTCCAGATCTGGGTGAACTGCCAGATCAGGCAGACCATGATGATCGGCACCGACATCGGCAGCAGGATCTTGCCGAAGATGGTGAAGAAGCCCGCGCCGTCCAGGCGCGCGGCCTTGACCAGGGCGTCCGGCACGCTCACGTAGTAGTTGCGGAAGAACAGCGTGGTGA
Source organism: Pseudomonas sp. MRSN 12121 (assembly GCF_000931465.1). Classification (NCBI taxonomy): domain Bacteria; kingdom Pseudomonadati; phylum Pseudomonadota; class Gammaproteobacteria; order Pseudomonadales; family Pseudomonadaceae; genus Pseudomonas; species Pseudomonas sp. MRSN 12121. The sequence goes on from NZ_CP010892.1 coordinate 5,311,213, forward strand.
ACGCCAGGCCGTAGACCACATGCACCAGCACCAGGCCGGTGGTGGTGTTGGCCAGGCCGAACTTGCCGAGGGTGAAGGACGCCGGCAGCAACACGGTCTGGAACGGCAGGAAGCAGCCGAACAGCAGCAGGCCGAAGAACAGCTGCGAACCGCGGAAGCGCCACATCGACAGCACGTAGCCGTTCAGGGCGCCGATGAAGGTCGAGATGATCACCGCCGGCACGGTGATCTTCACCGAGTTCCAGAAGTAGCCGCCCACCACGTCCCAGGCCTTGATCCAGCCGATGCCGTCGATCACGCTCGGCCAGCTCAGCAGGTTGCCGGTGCGGATGTCTTCCGGGGTCTTGAAGCTGGTCAGCAGCATCACCACCAGCGGCACCAGGTACACCGCCGCGGCCAGCAGCAGGGTGGCGTAGATGGCCACGCGGCTGAAGCTCAGCGCCGGTCTTGCGAGCGAATCAGTCATGGCGCTTGCCTCGCAGTTCGGAATACAGGTACGGCACCAGGATGGTCAGCACGGCGCCCAGCATCAGCATGGCGCTGGCCGACCCGATGCCCATCTGCCCGCGGCTGAAGGTGAAGGAATACATGAACATCGCCGGCAGGTCGGAAGAGTAGCCAGGGCCGCCGGCGGTCATCGCCGCCACCAGGTCGAAGCTCTTGATCGCGATGTGCGCGAGGATCATGAAGGCGCTGAAGAACACCGGGCGCAGGCTCGGCAGGACGATCTTCAGGTAGATGGTCGGCAGGCTCGCGCCGTCGACCTGGGCCGCGCGGATGATCGACTGGTCGACGCCGCGCAAGCCGGCGAGGAACATCGCCATGACAAACCCCGAGGCCTGCCATACGGCGGCGATCACCAGGCAGTAGACCACGCGGTCCTGGTCCACCAGCCAGTCCAGGCGAAAGCCTTCCCAGCCCCAGTCGCGCAGCATCTTGTCCAGGCCCAGGCCAGGGTTGAGCAGCCATTTCCAGGCGGTGCCGGTGACGATCATCGAGAGCGCCATCGGGTACAGGTAGACGGTACGGATAAAGCCTTCCTTGCGGATGCGCTGGTCCAGCAGCACCGCCAGGAACACGCCCAGCACCAGGCTGATGCCGATGAACATGCCGCCGAACAGCGCCAGGTTCTTGCTCGCCACCCACCAGCGGTCGTTGTCCATCAGGCGCATGTATTGCTGCAGGCCGACCCACTTGTAGCTCGGCATGAAGCTGGAATTGGTGAAGGACAGGATGAATGTCCAGAGGATGTAACCGTAAAAACCGACCAGGACGATCAGCATGCTGGGCGCCAGGACCAGCTTGGGCAGCCAGCGCTGCAACGCGTCGAACGGTGAGGCTTTGCTGAAAACCGCGACAGAGCTCATCGGGATAATCCAGTGTGGAGAAGTGAGTATCTGTAGGAGCGAAGCTTGCTCGCGAAGGCGGACTGACATTCAACATCGATGTCGACCGACGCACCGCCTTCGCGGGCAAGCCTCGCTCCTACAAGGAGAGCCTCAGAACGGCCGCGGGCGTACCCGCGGCAGCGGGATTACTGCGCGGCCTTGACCGCCGATGCCAGCTGCGCACTGGCCTTGACCGGGTCCGCGTCCTTGTCGTTCATGAAGTTGGTCACCACATCGAAGATCGCGCCCTGCACGGCCAGCGAAGTGGCCATGTTGTGCGCCATGCTCGGCTGCAGGCCGCCGGTCTTGTCGTCGGCCAGGAAGTCCTTGGCCGACGCCTGGGCGCAGGAGTCGAAGCCTTGCGCGGCCATGTCGTTGAGCATGTCGGTGCGTACCGGGATCGAACCCTTGTTGATGCTGAAGACCTTCTGGAAGTCCTTGCCCAGGGCGACCTTGGCCAGGTCCTGCTGCGCGGCGATGTCACCCTTGCGATCGGCCTTGAGCTTGAACACCGCCAGGGAGTCGATGTTGTAGGTGAAGGCTTTGTCGGTGCCCGGGAAGGCCACGCACTGGTAGTCCTTGCCGGCGACTTTCTTCGCCGCGGTCCACTCGCTCTTGGCCCAGTCGCCCATCATCTGCATGCCGGCCTTGCCGTTGATGACGTCGGCCGCGGCGATGTTCCAGTCACGCCCGGCGCGGTTCGGATCCATGTAGCTGGTGACTTTCTTCAGCTCGGCGAAGGCCTTGGCCATCTCCGGGCCGGCGAGGGTCTTCTGGTCCAGGTCGACCAGGGCTTTCTTGTAGCCGTCGGCGCCCATGACCGAGAGCACCACGTCTTCGAACACGGTGCTGTCCTGCCATGGCTGGCCGCCGTGGGCCAGGGCGATGAAACCGGCGGCCTTGAGCTTGTCGCCGGCGGCATAGAATTCTTCGAGGGTGGTCGGGGCCTTGTCGATCCCGGCTTTCTTGAACACTTCCGGGTTGATCCACAGCCAGTTGACGCGATGGATGTTCACCGGCACGGCCACATAGTCGCCTTCATATTTCACGGTGTCGGAGACTTTCTTGGACAGCAGGCCGTCCCAGTTTTCCGACTTGGCCACGTCTTTCAGGGTATCGGTGCTGAGCAGGCCGGTGCTGCCCCACTCCTGGATGTCCGGCCCCTTGATCTGGGCGACGCCGGGCGGGTTGCCGGATACGGCGCGGCTTTTCAGCACGGTCATGGCCGTGGCACCGCCACCGCCGGCGACGGCGCCGTCCTTCCAGGTGAAACCGTCTTTTTCGACTTGGGCCTTGAGCACATCGACCGCCGCCTTTTCACCGCCGGAAGTCCACCAATGGACGACTTCCACGGAACCCTTGGTATCGGCGGCAACGGAAACGAGAGGGAAAGCGCTGAGCGGGAACAACGAAGCAACGGAAATGACAGCAGCGAGACGAGAAATCGCATTCATCTGAGAGATACCTTTCTTGTTGTTATGCATGCAAGTCTGGTGCTTGCGTTGCACAGGATTCTAAACAGGGGGTGGGCTCGCGCAGGTAACGAAGGGATGCGCGAATGTCACCATGCAGTTACAAAACCCTCATTCTAGACGCTTCCGCCAAAGCCGAAGCCAGGCTCGGCGCCAAGGGCAGGCGCGGAATCAGCACCGCCTGCCAGGCGTGGTACAGGTCCGGCTTGCCGGCCCAGATCTCGGCGCTGGGCCGGTTGTCGCAGCCCAGCTCGTGGTGCCAGCTGCCGTGCAGCGGGTCGATGAAGTGCTCGGCGGTGAACTCCCAGAAGCGTCGATACCAGGCTTCGTAGCGCGCATCGCCAGTGCGTTGCAGCAGGGCGCTGGCCGCCGCGCTGGCTTCGGCGTGGGTCCAGTGCAGGCGCTGGCGCACCACCGGGCGCTGGTTCCAGTCCAGGGTGTAGACAATGCCCAGCGCGCCATCGACCTCCCAGGCGTCGCGGCAGGCGGTGTCGAACAGCTTCTGCGCATCCAGCACCAGCCAGCCCGGGCTCAGCATGCCGGCCTGGCAGCGCGCGGCTTCCAGGTGCAGCAACAGGCGGGCCCACTCGAACGCGTGGCCGGGGGTGGTGCCGTAGGGGCGGAAACCGTCGGCCGGATGCTCGCGGTTGTAGTCCGGCAGCGCTTGCCAGTGCCGGTCGAAATGCTCGACCACCCGGTAATCGCCGGCGGCGGCCTGCTGGTGGATGAGCCGTTCGACGATGTGCAGGGCGCGGTTGAGCCAGCGCGGGTCCTGGGTGACATCGGCCAGGGCGAGGAACGCCTCGGTGGCGTGCATGTTGCTGTTGGCGCCGCGGTAGGCCTCTTCCGCGCTCCAGTCGCGGCTGAAGGACTCGCGCATCGCGCCCTCCTCCTCGCTCCAGAAATGCGTTTCGATGATCCGGATCGCCTCCGCCAGCAGGGCCTCGGCCCCAGGCCGCCCGGCCACCACCGCGGAACTCGCCGCCAAAGCGACGAAGGCATGCAGGTACGCCGCCTTGCCACTGTTGCCGTCGCCGTGCTCCGGCGCGGCGAACCAGCCGCCATGCTCGCTATCGCGCAGCGCGCCGTTGAGCGCGGCGATGCCGTGGTCCACCAGGGTGGCGTAGCCGGGAATGCCCTGGATATGGGCCATGGCGAAACTGTGGGTCATGCGCGCGGTGTTCATGGTGCCGGCCCGGGCGCCGCTCGGCAGGCGCCCATGCTCGTCCAGGTCGCCGAAGCCGTCCGGCAACTGTGCAGCCCGGGCGAACGCCAGCAGGCGCTGGCCCTCGGCGGCCAGCCATTGATGATGGGCAGGGGCGTTCAGCCAGCTGCTGAACGCCAGGGGAATGCTGTTCATGGCGAACCTGTTGTTGTTCTTGTCAGGGCCTTGAGTCTAAACAACGGGTTCGCGCGGGCAGGTAACGAAGGTCACAGGAAATGTCACCAACCCGTGACAAAGCCCCCCCGGCTTCTGTAGGAGCGAAGCTTGCTCGCGAAAAACCTCAACGATGACCCGGTGTGGTTGAACGAACGCCGCTGCGCGGCTATCGCGGGCAAGCCTCGCTCCTACGAAGGCAGGAGCAGGACCTGACACACCCAGGATCCGTAGGAGCGAGCTTGCTCGCGATCAGCCGCCAGGCTGAGATTGGGCGCAGGCCGCGATATCGCTATCGCGGGCAAGTCGGATCGCCAGAAGATCTGTTCAGTCCATGGAACGGGGCAGGTACAGGGTCACGCGCAGGCCGCCTTCGCGCAGGTTCTGCAGGCTGACTTCGCCACCGTGGCTGTGGGCGATGTTACGTGCGATGCCCAGGCCCAGGCCGTAGCCCTGCTGCTGGCCGGACAGCCGGAAGTGTGGCTCGAACACCTGCTCCAGGCGCTGCTCCGGCACCCCGGGGCCTTCGTCGTCGACGTGCAGGACGAAGGCGCTGGCGTCGTCCTCGATGTGCAGGTGGGCGTTCTGCCCATATTTCAGCGCGTTGTCGATCAGGTTGCCCATGCAGCGCTTGAGCGCCAGCGGCTTGCCCGGGTACGGCGCCAGCGCCCGCCCCTGCTGGGTCACGCGGCCGTTGCCGTTGGGCGCCACGTAGGGCTCCACCAGGCAGTCGAGCACCTGGTTGAGGTCCACCGGCTCGATATTCTCGTGGATGTCGGTGTCCTTGACGCATTGCAGCGCGCCCTTGACCAGCAGCTCCAGCTCGTCCAGGTCGCGGCCGAACTTGGCCTGCAACTGCTCGTCCTCCAGCAGTTCGACCCGCAGCCGCAAGCGGGTGATGGGGGTGCGCAGGTCATGGGAAATGGCGCTGAACAACTGGCTGCGCTCGGTCAGGTAGCGGCTGATGCGCTCGCGCATGGCATTGAAGGCGCGGCCGACTTCCACCACCTCGCTGCCGCCGCCCTCGGCCACCGGCTGCACCTCGGCCCCCAGGGACATGTCCCGCGCCGCCCGCGCCAGGCGCTTGAGCGGCCGGCTCTGCCAATGCACCAGCAGGCCGATGAACAACAGCAGGAAACTGCTGGTCAGCACGATGAACCACACCTGCTGCGCCGGCAGCCCCTGTTCTTCGAGGCTGGTGTAGGGCTCGGGCAACAGCGAGGCGATGTACAGCCACTCGCCCGGCGCCATCTGGATCTGCGTGACCAGGACCGGCGGGTTCACCGGTTCCAGGGTCAGCGCATAGTGCGCCCAGGAGCGCGGCAGTTCGTCGAGCTTCAGCCCGCCATTGAAAATCCGCAGGTCGCCGGGGCTGACGAAGGTCACCGAGATATAGGCATCGCTGCCCAGGGACTGGCGCAGCACTTCCTCCACCGCCTTGAGCACCGCCTGCTTGCGCGGGGTGATGGGCAGCACCTCCATGCCCAGCGGCTTGTCGTTGAGGGTCACGACAAAACGGGTGCCGCCCATGCTGCGCAACTGGTCGAGCACCAGCGGCCGGTAGGCCACCGGCAGCGAGCGAAAGTAGCTGACGCTGGCGGTCATCGAATGGGCCAGGCTGCGCGCGCTGGTGACCAGGCCCTCAAGCTGCGTGGCACGCAATTGCGACACCCAGATCACGCTGGACAGGGCCTGGGCGAACAACACCGCCAGCAGGGTCAGCAGCAACATCCGGCCGAGCAGCGAACGCGGCACCGGCACTCGCGCCAGCAGCTTGCGCGCGAACTCAGTGGGCATTGCCGGCCACCACGGTGGCCGCCAACTGGTAGCCGCTGCCACGCACGGTGCGGATCAGCCGCGGCGGCTTCTCGGTGTCGCGCAAGCGCTGGCGCAGGCGGCTGACCGCCATGTCGACAATGCGGTCCAGGGGCATCAGTTCGCGCCCGCGGGTGGCATTGCCAATGGTGTCGCGGTCGAGGATTTCCTGGGGATGATCGAGGAACAGCTTGAGTAGGGCGAAGTCGGCGCCGGAGAGAATCACCTCCTCGCCGTCATTGTGGAACAGCCGGTGGCTGACCATGTCCAGGCGCCACTCGTCGAAACACAGCACCTCGCCCCCGACGCGTTCCTGGGCGAATTGCGCACGGCGCAGCAGGGCCTTGATCCGTGCCTGCAATTCGCGGGGGCTGAAGGGTTTGCCCAGGTAGTCGTCGGCGCCCAGCTCCAGGCCGATGACCCGGTCGGCTTCGTCGGAACTGGCGGTGAGCATGATGATCGGCACCTGGCCGACCCGCGGGTGCTGGCGGATCCAGCGGCACAGGCTGAAGCCGTCTTCGTCCGGCAGCATCACGTCGAGGATCACCAGGTCGCTCGGCGCCTCGTTCAGCGCCTGGCGAAAGCCGGCGCCGTCGGGCGTGCTGCGCACCTGGAAACCGGCGCGGCTGAGGTAGGTCTCCAGCAGCTCGCGTATTTCCTGGTCGTCATCAACCAACAAGATCGACTTACTGACTGAACTCACGCGGGCCGTCCTTTGTTGTTATGAATGGGGCCGGATTATGCCTTACCGCTCAGCAAAACGTAGACACCAAGGCTCTGTAGCCGCTGCCGAGCCTGCGAGGCTGCGATCGACCCCGCAGGGCGCGCGGGGATCTCAAGACCGCTGAAGGCCTTCGGCCTTATCGCAGCCTCGCAAGCTCGGCAGCGGCTACAGAGGCGGCGTAGTCGATCAGGCGAGCGCCTGTTCCAGCGCCACGCCGGCACCGGTCAGGCCGGAATACGGCGCGGTCACCAGCCACACCGGGATGCCCTTGAAGTAATCGCTCATGCAGCCCTTGTCGGCGAAACAACGGGCAAAGCCGCTCTCGACGAAAAAGTCGGCAAAACGTGGAATCACCCCGCCGACGATGTACACGCCACCGCGCGCGCCAGTGGTCAGCACGTTGTTGCCCGCCACCCGGCCCAGCCAGCAGCAGAACTGCTCCAGCACTTCCAGGGCGATGGGGTCGCCGGCCAGGCCGGCCGCGGTGATGGCTTCCGGGGTGTCGAGCCGCGGCGGGTGGCCGTCCACCGCGCAGATCGCCCGGTACAGCCGCGGCAGGCCGCCGCCGCTGAGGGCGGTCTCGGCGCTGACGTGGCCGATCTCGCTGTGCAGGTGCTGCCACAGCTGGGTTTCCCGCGGGCTACTCAACGGCAGGTCGACATGCCCGCCCTCGCCCGGCAAGGCAGCCCAGCGGCCTTCGCCCAGGTCGAGCAGGGTGCCGACGCCCAGGCCGGTGCCCGGGCCGATCACTACCGCCGGGCGCAGCGGCTCGGCGGTGCCTTCGCAGACCACCCGGAACTCGCCCGGCTGCAGCCGGGTCATGCCCAGGGCCATGGCCGAGAAATCATTGACCAGCAGCAGCTCGTCGACCTGCAGGGCCTGGCAGAACGCCTTGCGGCTCAGGCGCCAGTGATTGTTGGTAAAACGGAATTCGTCGCCGCCGACCGGGCCGGCCACCGACAGGCACACCGCGCCGATCGCCCCCGGCGCCAGGCCGAGCCCGCCCAGGTAGACGCCGATGGCTTGCTCCGGGCTGGCGTGATCCGCCGTCGCCAGGACCTGGACCGATTCCAGGCACTGGTTTTTCCACAACGCAAAACGGGCATTGGTGCCGCCGATGTCACCGACCAGCGCTAGCTTCACTTAAGGTTCTCCAGGGCAGAGGTAAAGGCGCTGGCGCCTTGCTCCGCCGAGCTGAAGGCCATGCGCATGAAACCGAACAATTCGCGGCCGGTGCCGACATTGTTGCCCAGCAGGCCCCGGGCCGGTTCACGGGCGGCGAATTCGTCGGCGTCTACCTTAAGCTCCAGCGTGCCCTTTACGCCATCCACACGAATGATGTCGCCATCGCGCACCCGCGCCAGCGCCCCGCCGACCTGGGCTTCCGGGCTGACGTGGATCGCCGCCGGGATCTTGCCCGAAGCCCCGGACATGCGCCCGTCGGTCACCAGCGCGACCTTGAAGCCGCGGTCCTGCAGCACACCGAGGAACGGCGTCATCTTGTGCAGTTCGGGCATGCCGTTGGAGCGCGGCCCCTGGAAGCGCATCACCGCGACGAAGTCCTTCTCCAGTTCGCCGGCCTTGAACGCGTCGGCCAGGTCCTGCTGGTCCTGGAACACCACCGCCGGGGCCTCGACGATCTGGTGCTGCAACGCCACCGCGGAGACTTTCATCACCCCGCGCCCGAGGTTGCCTTCCATCACCCGCAGCCCGCCTTCCGGCGAGAACGCGCGGGCCACCGGACGCAGGATGTTTTCGTCGAGGCTTTCGATCGGGCCGTCGCGCCACACCAGCTTGCCATTGTCCAGGAACGGCTCCTGGGTGTAGCGGCTCAGGCCACGGCCGGCCACGGTGTTGACGTCTTCATGGAGCAGGCCGGCTTCCAGCAGCTCGCGGATCAGGAACGCCATGCCGCCCGCAGCCTGGAAGTGGTTGATGTCGGCCTTGCCGTTCGGATAGACGTGGGACAGGGTCGGCACCACTTCGGAGAGGTCGGCCATGTCCTGCCAGGTCAGCTGGATGCCGGCCGCCTGGGCGATCGCCGGCATGTGCAGGGTGTGGTTGGTCGAGCCGCCGGTGGCGTGCAGGGCGACGATGGAGTTGACCAGCGAACGCTCGTCGACGATCTCGCCGATCGGCGTGAAGTTGCCGCTCTGCCTGGTCAGGCGGGTAACCTGCTGCGCCGCCTCGTAAGTCAGGGCATCACGCAACGGCGTGTAGGGGTTGACGAAGGAGGCGCCCGGCAAGTGCAGGCCCATGACCTCCATCAGCAGCTGGTTGGTGTTGGCGGTGCCGTAGAAGGTGCAGGTGCCCGGGCTGTGATAGGACTTCATCTCCGACTCCAGCAGCTCTTCGCGGGTGGCCTTGCCTTCGGCATAGCGCTGGCGCACGTCGGCCTTTTCCTTGTTGGAAATCCCCGACGGCATCGGCCCGCCCGGCACGAAGATGGTCGGCAGGTGGCCGAAGCGCAACGCGCCCATCATCAGGCCCGGGACGATCTTGTCGCAGATGCCGAGCATCAGCGCGGCGTCGAACATGTTGTGCGACAGCGCCACCGCGGTGGACAAGGCGATCACCTCGCGGCTCGGCAGGCTCAGTTCCATGCCGGCCTCGCCCTGGGTCACGCCGTCGCACATGGCGGGCGTGCCTCCGGCGAACTGGCCGACCGAGCCCATCTCGCGCAGGGCCTTCTTGATCTGTTCGGGGAAGTGTTCGTACGGCTGGTGCGCCGAAAGCATGTCGTTATATGACGAAACGATCGCCACGTTGGCGGCATTCATAATCCGCAGGCTGTGCTTGTCTTCGGCGCCGCACCCGGCGACACCGTGGGCGAAGTTCGCACACTGCAGCTTGCCCCGTTGCGGACCGTCGCTGGCAGCGCCGCGGATCAGGGCGAGATAAGCCTCGCGAGTGGCGCGACTGCGGGCGACAAGCCGTTCGGTGACCTCAAGAACGCGGGGATGCATGTGTAGAACTCCAGGCTAACGGATATGGCGACCTGTTTGTCTAGGCTGACCAGAACACCCGCCGCACAGGGGATAGCGGAGGGTTTCCTGACCATTCGGACCAGTTGATTCAGGTCACTCGTTGTAGATAAAACAAAATACTGCCACCAAAAAGGCTTGTTTTCTATTTTTTTGCGAATAATCTTGTAATTCCAACAACAAAATTTAGCAGGCGCTTTTCAATGACTCTACGAATCGCAATCAATGGTTTTGGCCGTATCGGCCGCAACGTCCTGCGCGCACTTTATACCCAAGGCTATCGTCAGGACCTGCAGATCGTCGCCATCAACGATCTGGGGGACAGTTCGATCAATGCCCACCTGCTCAAATACGACACCGTCCACGGCACCTTCGATGCCGAGGTGCAGCACGATCAGGAAAGCCTGACCGTCAATGGCGACCGGATCGCCGTCAGCGCCATCCGCAACCCGGCCGAACTGCCCTGGGCCGCCGAGAAAATCGACGTGGTCTTCGAATGCACCGGTCTGTTCACCGACCGTGCCAAGGCCGCCGCGCATATCAGCGCCGGCGCGCGCAAAGTGATCATTTCCGCCCCGGCCAAAGGCGCCGACGCCACCGTGGTGTATGGCGTGAACCACGACATTCTGCGCCAGTCGCACCAGATCATTTCCAACGCGTCGTGCACCACCAACTGCCTGGCGCCGGTGGCCCAGGTGCTGAACCGCGAGCTGGGCATCGAAAGCGGGCTGATGACCACCATCCACGCCTACACCAACGACCAGAACCTGACCGACGTCTATCACAGCGATCCGTACCGCGCGCGCTCGGCCACCCAGAACATGATCCCGAGCAAGACCGGCGCCGCCGAAGCGGTGGGCCTGGTGCTGCCGGAGCTGGCAGGCAAGCTGACCGGCATGGCGGTGCGGGTGCCGGTGATCAACGTATCGCTGGTGGACCTGACCGTGCAGCTCAAGCGCGACACCACCAGCGAAGAGGTCAACGCCCTGCTCAAGAGCGCCAGCCAGCATTCGAAGATCCTCGGCTACAACCACCTGCCGCTGGTCTCCAGCGACTTCAACCACAACCCGCTGTCGTCGATCTTCGACGCCAACCACACCAAGGTCAGCGGCGGCAGGCTGCTCAAGGTACTGGCCTGGTATGACAACGAGTGGGGCTTCTCCAACCGCATGCTGGATAACTGCCTGGCCCTGTGCAACGCCGAGTAAGCCCACCGCCTGCGACGCGGGAGCGGCCGCAGACTGCGATCTTTTGAACTTCAACCGGAGCTTCAAGCGCGCAAAGATCGCAGCCTCGGCCGCTCCTGCAGACACCATCGCCGCAGGAACCCCACCGATCGCTATCAGCCTCATCCAGGCCGGCATGGGCGCGCGCCAGCGCACCGCCACGGACGTCGATAATCCACTCGGGGCTTGACCGCCAGCGCAGATGATAAGCATTATCATCTGCTGCACATTCAGCCGGGTCCCGTTGTGAGCCAATCGCACTTCAATCATGTTTTTCTCGCCCAGCGCGTTTCCCTGCTGCGCACGTTGCAACGGATGGTCAACAATCCCAGCACCGCCGAGGACCTGCTGCAGGAAACCTACCTGCGCGTGACCCGGGCCCTGAGCGAGCGGGCCATCGATCACCTTGAACCCTTCGTCTTCCAGACCGCCCGTAACCTGGCGCTGGATCACCTGCGCTCGCGACGCATCCAGGCCCGTACTCTGCTCGAAGACGTGCCGCCGGAGGTAGTCGAGAGCGTTGCCGCGCCCCTGAGCAGCGCCGAGGATGCCGCCCATGCCGAACAGTTGCTGGAACGCCTGAACATGAGCCTTGCCCAACTCAGCCCACGCCAACAGCAGATCTTCATCCTCAGCCGCCTGCACGGCCACAGTTACCAGGAAATCGCCGAAAAGCTCGCGGTCTCGCAGAGCACGGTGCAGAAGGAACTGAAGCTGATCATGGCGATCTGCATTGGCGTCGCCGAGCGCCTGAACGGTCATTGAGGCGGCCGCCACGCCCCTTTGCTACCCTTGAGCGCCCTGCGCCCTCTCTCTGAAAAAACAGCCGTGCACAGACACAGCCGAGGAACACCCGTGACGGATATCCACCGTACCCAGTCGACCGCCCAGGCCGGGGCAACGCCGACTAGCGACAGCCCGGACCAGGCTATGGACCAGGCCTTGGACTGGCTGATCCTGCTGGAGAACCCGAGCCCGGAACAGACCCGGCAATTCCATCACTGGCTCAACGCCTCGCCGCTGCACGGCGCCGCCTTCGACAAGGCCCAGGCGATCTGGAACGGCCCGCAGATCGTGCGCTGCGCGCAAAGCCTGGACCAACGGAAAACCCGGCCCGGCGTGCTCGCGCGCCTGCGCCCGCACTGGCGGCCGCTGGCCACCGCGGCGGTGCTGATCCTCGGCCTGTTCAGTTTCAGCAATCTGCCCCTGCGCCTGCAGGCCGACCACCTGACGGTGGTTGGCGAACGCCAGCGCCTGCAACTGGAGGACGGCTCGAAAGTCCTGCTCAACACCAATTCGGCGTTCTCCAGCACCATCGACGAACGCCAGCGCGTGGCCCGCCTGTACCAGGGCGAAGCGTTCTTCGAGATTGCAGCCAGCCGCGGCCAGCCCCTGGAACTCGATGCCGGCCCGGTTCGCGCCAGTGTGCGCGATACCGATTTCGCGGTGCGCTACCTGGACGGCGTGGCCCAGGTCCGGGTGCAGCGCGGCGACGTCGACCTGCGCGCCACCCACGACGATGCCCGGGTGCGCCTGACGGCCGGCGAGAGCATCCGCATCGGTCCCAACGGTTTCGACCGCCCGGCCAGGCTCGACCCGGCCAAGGACCTGGCCTGGGTCCAGGGCCGGCTGGTGTTCGAGAACTGCCCGCTGGGCCAGGTGCTGGCCGAACTGCGCCGCTATTACCCGGGCTGGATCATCAACAACAACGAGCGCCTGGCCGATGTCGCCGTCACCGGCAACTACCGCCTCGACCAGCCGCTGGACGTGCTGCGCTCTTTGGCGCACATCACCTCGGCGCACCTGGAGGAATTCCCGGCGTTGGTGATTCTCAACTAGGCCCTGTCCAAAAAGTGGCTGCGCGCTGGACGCCTTCGGCGTTACGCGGGCCATGCTGCGTTAAAAACAGGCTCGGAATGCTCATGTAGGCCCCTACAGTCGGACGCGACCCCGGCCGTTCCTCGCCTGTTTTTGCCTTGCCTGACCTTCGCTCGCCTACTTTTTGCACAGAGCCTGGAACGCATTTATTTTTACGCGATCGCCACCGGTCGTTCGTCTCGTTATAGCCAATGCAATTGATTCGCATTAAAAACGGCGAATCAGCACCTATAAAGATTCGTGCGACACGGAGCGCTATCGATGTCCTCTCGCCTCAACAGCCGGTCCTCTGCTTCCCGCCCGGCCCGCCTGCAGCACTGCACACTGTCCCTGCTGACCGCCGCCATCCTGCTGGCCGGGGCCCAGGCCGCGCCGGTCATGGCCGCCAACGCGCCAGCCCAGCCGACGCGCAACATGGGCGACTACCAGTTCGCCATCGACCAGCAGCCGCTGGTCTCGGCGCTCAATGCCTTCACCGCCGTCACCGGCTGGCAGGTCGGCCTGCCGGCGGAACTGGGCGAAGGCATCGCCTCCCCCGGCGTGCACGGCTCGCTGCCCGCGGAAAAAGCCCTCGACCGCCTGTTGCTGGGCACCAACCTGAGCTACCGCAAGCTGGGCAGCAACAACATCGTCCTGGAAAAACGCGCCGCCGGCGGCGCCCTCAACCTGCAACAGGTGACCATCAGCGCCACGCGCCAGGAACAGGACGTCAACAGCGTGCCCAGCACCGTGACCGTGCACGACCGCCAGGACCTGGACCGCAACAACGTCAACACGATCAAGGAACTGGTGCGCTACGAGCCGGGCGTTTCGGTCGGCGGCGCCGGCCAGCGCGGCGGCATCAGCGGCTACAACATCCGCGGCATCGATGGCGACCGCATCCTCACCCAGGTCGATGGCGTCGAGATTCCCAACAGCTTCTTCAACGGCCCCTACGCCAAGACCCAGCGCAACTACGTCGACCCGGAAATCGTCAAGCGCGTGGAAATCCTCCGCGGCCCGGCGTCGGTGCTGTACGGCAGCAACGCCATCGGCGGCGCGGTCAGCTATTTCACCCTCGACCCGGACGACATCATCAAGCCAGGCCAGGACGTCGGCGCCCGCCTGAAGACCGGCTACAGCTCGGCGGACGACAGCTGGCTGAAATCCGCCACCGTGGCCGGCCGCCACGGCGAGTTCGACGGCCTGCTGCACTTCAGCCAGCGCGACGGCCATGAAACCGACTCCTACGGCAGCCACAACGGCACGGGCCTGGCGCGCACCGCCGCCAACCCGGAAGACGTGCGCACCAGCAACGTGCTGGCCAAGGCCGGCTGGAACTACGCCGACGACGCACGCCTGGGCCTGACCTACGAGAAGTACAAGGACGATCGCGACACCAACCAGAAAAGCGCCGTGGGCGGCCCGTTCAATGCCGGCCAGCCGCTGGGCATGTACCGTTCGCGCACCGGCAACGACACCATCACCCGCGAACGCTTCGGCCTGGAAAACAGCTTCGCGCTCGACAGCCTGGTGGCCGACCACATCAAGTGGAGCCTGAACTACCAGATCGCCAAGACCGACCAGAGCACCCTGGAGAACTACTTCCCGTTCACCCGCAACGTCATGCGCAGCCGCCAGACCCTCTACGAAGAAAAGCAGTGGGTCCTCGACGCCCAGGCCGACAAGGCCTTCGCCATCGGTGACACCGAGCACCTGCTGACCTACGGCACCACCCTCAAGCAGGAAAAGGTCACCGGCTCGCGCAGCGGCAGCGGCACCTGCCTGGCGGTCGGCCGCGGGTGCACGGCGGTGGGCGCCATCAGCCCGGCCGACGTGCTGAAAAAGTCCAGCGACTTCCCGGACCCGACCATCAACACCTACAGCCTGTTCGCCCAGGACCAGATCAGCTGGAACCGGTGGACCTTCCTGCCGGGCCTGCGTTACGACTACACCCAGCTCAAGCCGCACGTGACCCAGGAGTTCCTCAACACCGTGGCCGCCGACGGCCAGGGCACGGTGAGCGACAAGAACAAGACCTGGCACCGGGTCTCGCCCAAGTTCGGCCTGACCTACGCCCTGACCGACCAGTACACCTGGTACGGCCAGTACGCCGAGGGCTTCCGCACGCCGAGCGCCAAGGCGCTGTACGGCCGCTTCGAGAACAACACCACCGGCTACCGCGTGGAACCGAACTCGAACCTGGAACCGGAGAAAAGCCAGAGCTACGAGACCGGCCTGCGCGGCAACTTCGAGTCCGGCAACTTCGACGTGGCGGTGTTCTATAACAAGTACCGCGATTTCATCAACGAAGACGCGGTGACGCCCGGCTACAACGAGCTGACCTTCCAGAGCAACAACATCAAGCACGCCACCATCAAGGGCGTGGAGGTCAAGGGCCGGCTCAACCTCGACGCCCTGGGCGCACCGCAAGGCCTCTACACCCAGGGTTCGGTGGCTTACGCCTACGGGCGCAACAACGACACCGGCGAGCCGCTGAACGCGGTCAACCCGCTGACCGGCGTGTTCGGCCTGGGCTACGACCAGGACCACTACGGCGCGCTGCTCAGCTGGACCCTGGTGAAGAAGAAGGACCGCGTCGACGACACCAGCTTCAAGACCCCGGACGGCACCAGCGGCCAGTTCAAGACCCCGGGCTATGGCGTGCTCGACCTGACCGGCTTCTACAAGGTCACCGACGACGTCACCGTCAGCGCCGGCATCTACAACCTGGCCGACAAGAAGTACTGGCTGTGGGACGACGTGCGCGGTTACGACAGCGTGGGCGAGGCGGCGGTGCTCAGCCCCGCCAACCTCGACCGCCTGACCCAGCCGGGCCGCAACTTCGCGGTCAACCTGATCTGGGATATCTGACCCCGGACCTCCTCACTGCGCTTTTTCGATGGGCGCAGTGAGGATTTTTTACGCTACCGCGTCTTCTTGTTCGTCTAGTTAGCAAACGTCTCTCGTTCTCAGTCACCTTCGTTTTCACTGCCCAAGGACATCGTCATGACTTCCCAGGACTCCACCCAGCGTCCGAGCCTGCGCTCCCAACGCCTGAACCAGATCACCCATGAACCCCATGCCCGGCTCGACGCCCTGGTCAAGGCCCACGCGCCGTTCGAAAGCACCAGCAGCTACGCCCGTTTCGTCGTCGCCCAGTACCTGTTCCAGTCGGAACTGGTGGCGCTGTACAACGACCCGGCGCTGATCGCCATCGTCCCGGACCTGGCACAACGCTGCCGCGCCGAGGCGGCCAAGGCCGACCTGGCGGACCTGGACACCGAAGTACCGGCCCCGGTGGCTGGCGCGGTGCACAACCCGAGCAAGGCCGAGGCCCTGGGCTGGCTGTTCGTCTCCGAAGGTTCCAAGCTGGGCGCGGCCTTCCTGATCAAGCGCGCGGTGGGCCTGGGCCTCGGCGAAACCTTCGGTGCCCGGCACCTGGGCGAGCCGGCCGGCGGTCGCGCCGAGGGCTGGAAAACCTTCACCCGCATCCTCGACGGCCTGACGCTGAGCGCCGAAGAAGAGGCGGCCGCGGACAAAGGCGCGCTGGATGCCTTCAACCGCTTTACCGTGCTGCTGGAAAAGGCCTACGACACGGCGCCCGAACTGGCCTGATTTTTTCGCCGGCACCTTCGTTCCTGTAAGGAAGGCGTAGACTCACGCCAGCGACAGGAATGCCTGTGCCGGCGTCAGCCGTTTTTCCACCCTTTGTGGCTTGAGCCCCGGGCTCTTCCCCTCATCATCGAACCCATGACCGGCAAACCCCGCTCCTCGTCCAAAGCCTCGCGCCTGTTCTTCGGGTGCCTCGCCTATGTCAGCCTGGCCATCGGCCTGATCGCCATCGTCGTCCCCGGCCTGCCGACCACCGAGTTCGTACTCCTGGCCGCCTGGGCCGCGACCAAAAGCTCGCCGCGCCTGAGCGCCTGGATGGAAAACCACCGGCTGTTCGGCCCCATCCTGAGCAACTGGCGCAACGGCCGGATCATCAGCCGCCGGGCCAAGGTCAGCGCCACGGTCAGCATGCTGCTGTGCGCCGGGCTGATGCTGGGCCTGCTCACCCATCACTGGACGATGTACCTGGCCCTGGCCGGCATGGGCCTGGGCAACCTGTGGATCTGGTCCCGCCCCGAGGCTCTGCCCCAGGCCTCCTGAGCCCACTCGCCGCCCACCTCTGGCTGCCGCGCCCTGCGAGACAGCGCCTGTTTCCCGCGCCGCACATGGCAGTTTCATGACCGTTCATCAGATTTTTCTCAGGCAAATGCCGCCCAAGCCGATGTTCCGGGCATGGCGCTGAATGGACTTGGCGACCGGAGTCACTGACTCATCGCTCATCACCCGTCCATTCGCGAGATCGCCCTATGTTCGACGCTCTGTCCATTCGCCTGAAAATCGTACTGTTGTCCGGCCTGTGCCTGCTCGGCGTGGTGGGCCTGATTGTCGGGATGAACATCTACCAGAGCGACCAGAACGACCACCTGGTCAGCAGCTCCAGCTCGCGGATGCTCACCGACAGCGTGCAGAACCTGTTGCAGGCACGGGCCGCCGAGCAGGCGGTACGGGTACAGAAGACCTTTGGCGAAAGCCTGCTGGTGATCACAGCCCTGGCCGACCAGATCAATGACTTGCGGGCCATGGCCAACAAGCGCTCGCTGGATGCCCCGGCCCTGCGCGAAGAACTCAACCGCAGCCTGAAGACCGCCTTCGAGCGCAACACCAAGGTGCTGGGCATCTGGCTCGCCTTCGAGCCCAACGGCCTCGACGGCAAGGACAACGAGTTCGTCAACGACGCCGCCCGCGTCTCCAACGAAGCCGGGCGCTTCGCCAGTTACTGGAGCCGCGCCGGCGGCACCGGGCTGAACACGGTGATGGTCGAAGAGGACATGAACAAGACCACCCTGAGCGTCAGCGGCGTCCCCTACAACAGCTGGTACACCTGCCCGCGCGACGGCAAGCGCACCTGCCTGCTCGACCCCTACGCCGATACCGTGGGCGGCAAGCTGATGCTGATGACCACCATTTCCCTGCCATTGCTCGCCGACGGCAAAGTCATAGGCGTGGTCGGCGTGGATATCGCCCTGGATGCGCTGCAGGGCGCGGCGGCCGACTCCCAGCGCGGCCTGTTCGACGGTGCCGGGCATATGCTGATCGTCGCCGGCAGCGGCATCCTTGCCGCCTACAGCAACGATGCGAGCAAGGTGGGCAAAGGCATTGCCGAGACCCTCGGCGCCGAAGGCAAGGAGGTCCTGCAACTGCTGGCCGGCAATACCCCGAAAATCCTCAAGCAGGGCGACCTGATCCGCGCCGTTTACCCGGTCAGCCCGATTGCCGACGCCCGCCCCTGGGGCGTGGTGATCGACCTGCCCGAGCAGGTGCTGCTGGCCGACAGCGTGAAACTGCAAAGCGTACTCGACGAGGCCCAGACCCAGGGCACCCTGGTGTCGCTGCTGGTGGCGGCCGCCGCTGGCGTGCTCGGCCTGCTGCTGATCTGGCTGACCGCCTCCGGCGTGACCCGGCCGATCAACAGCGTCGCGCAGATGCTCAAGGCCATCGCCAGCGGCGACGGCGACTTGACCCAGCGCCTGGACTACAGCAAGCAAGACGAGCTGGGCGAACTGGTCGGCTGGTTCAACCGCTTCCTCGACAAGCTGCAACCGACCATCGCCCAGATCAAGCAGAGCATCACCGACGCCCGTGGCACCGCCGACCAGTCCTCGGAAATCGCCCGCCAGACCAGCGAAGGCATGCAGGTGCAGTTCCGCGAAATCGACCAGGTGGCCACCGCGTCCAACGAAATGAGCGCCACCGCCCATGACGTCGCCAACAGCGCCTCGAACGCCGCCAACGCCGCCCGTGGCGCCGATCAGTCGGCCAAGGAGGGCATGACCATCATCGAGCGCAGCACCCGCGACATCGGCACCCTGGCCGAGGAAGTCAGCAAGGCGGTGGTCGAGGTCGAGGCGCTGGCGGTCAACAGCGAGCAGATCGGCTCGGTGCTGGAAGTGATCCGCAGCATCGCCGAACAGACCAACCTGCTGGCCCTCAACGCGGCCATCGAGGCGGCGCGGGCCGGGGAAAGCGGCCGCGGCTTCGCCGTGGTCGCCGACGAGGTGCGCAACCTGGCCAAGCGTACCCAGGACTCGGTGGAAGAAATCCGCCAGGTGATCGAGCGCATCCAGAGCGGCACCCGCGGCGTGGTGGCGACCATGCATTCGAGCCAGGCCCAGGCCCAGAGCAACGCCGGGCAGATCCAGCAGGCGGTGCAGGCCCTGGGCCGGATCAGCGACGCGGTCACGGTGATCAGCGACATGAACCTGCAGATCGCCAGCGCCGCCGAAGAGCAAAGCGCGGTGGCCGAGGAGGTCAACCGCAACGTCTCGGCGATTCGCAGCGTGACCGAATCCCTCACCGAGCAGGCCACCGAATCGGCCCAGGTCAGCAGCCAGCTCAACGCCCTGACCACCCAGCAGATGAAGCTGATGGACCAGTTCCGCGTCTAAGCCTGCCTTTGTAGGAGCGAAGCTTGCTCGCGATGCACCCGGGGGCGCCGCATTCAACCAGTGAGTGCGCGTCTTCGTTGACGGCCATCGCGAGCAAGCTTCGCTCCTACGGATAAGCGTCGCGCCGTGACAGGGCTGCGGCGCCGCGCGGTTTTGCTCTATGCTGCCCCCTCTCTTGCGGAGGGCCTGCCATGACCGATCTACTGTCGTCTGTCCAAGCCGCGCTTGGCTTGCCTCATACCCCGATTGCCCTGACCTCGGAGGGCGCACTACCCTCGGCCTTCGCCGTCACCGAACTGGCCAGCGCCAGCATCGCCGCGGCCGGCCAGGCCACGGCCGGACTGCTGCTGGAGCAGACCGGGCGCCTGCCCGGCCTGAGCGTCGACCGGCGCCTGGCGTCCTTCTGGTTCGCCACCTCCCTGCGCCCGCTCGGCTGGCGCGTACCGCCCCTGTGGGACCCGGTCGCCGGCGACTACCCCAGCCAGGACGGCTGGATCCGCCTGCACACCAACGCGCCCCATCATCGCCAGGCGGCCGAACGGGTACTGGGCCAGGCCGCGGATCGTGCGGCCATGGCCGCCAGGGTGGCGCAGTGGAAGGCGCACGACCTGGAGCAGGCGGTGGTCGAGGCAGGCGGTTGCGCCGCGCAGATGCGCAGCTGGAACGAGTGGCAGGCCCATCCCCAGGGGCAGGCGGTGAACGCCGAGCCGCTGGTGCATTTCCTCTCCCGGCATGGCGACACCGCCCTGCCCTGGCGCGGCTCGCCGGCACGCCCCCTGGCCGGGATCGGGGTGCTGGACCTGACCCGGGTCCTGGCCGGCCCCATCGCCAGCCGTTTCCTCGCCGGGCTGGGCGCCGATGTGCTGCGTATCGACCCGCCGCACTGGAACGAGCCCGGCGTGGTGCCGGAGGTCACCCTGGGCAAGCGCTGTGCCCGCTTGAACCTGCACGACGCCGCCGATCGCCAGGTGTTCGAACACCTGCTGGCACACGCCGACCTGCTGTTGCATGGCTACCGCGCCGATGCCCTGGAACGCCTCGGCTATGGCGCCGCCGAGCGCCAGCGCCTGGCCCCGGGGCTGATCGACGTGAGCCTGAACGCCTATGGCTGGAGCGGCCCCTGGCAGAAGCGGCGCGGCTTCGACAGCCTGGTGCAGATGAGCTGCGGCATCGCCGAGGCCGGCCAGCGCTGGCAGCAGGCCGATAAACCCTGGCCACTGCCGGTGCAGGCCCTGGACCACGCCACTGGCTACCTGATGGCCGCCGCGGCGATCCGCCTTCTCGCCGAGCGCCTGAAAACCGCGGCCGTCGGCAGCGCCCGGCTGTCGCTGGCGCGCACCGCAAAACTGTTGTTCGAGCATGCCCCGGATGGCACCGAAGCCGCCCTGCGCGCCGAAGACCCGGACGATCAGGGGCTGCTGGTGGAACAGACCCCATGGGGGCCGGCCCATCGCCTGCGCGTGCCCTTGCACCTCAGTGGCACGCCGCTGCAATGGGACCTCCCCGCCAGCGACCTCGGCGCCCACCGCCCGCAGTGGCAAGCCCTGTAGCCCTGTAGCCCTGTAGCCGCTGCCGAGCACCAGCGAGGCTGCGATCGAGGACGCAGTCCTCGCCAAACCTGCCCATGCGGTGTGCCTGACGTAACGCGTGGCCTGATTTGCGTCCGCTTCGCGGCCGATCGCAGCCTCGCTTACGCTCGGCAGCGGCTACAGAATCACAGGATCGCAGGAATTACGGGATCACAACGCCGTCCACAAATGCTGCGCCGCATACCCGCGCCACGGGCGCCAGGCCTCGGCGCGGGCCAGCAATTGGCGGGCATTGACCGGCTCGCCTTCGAGCGCCGCCAGGGCGTTGATCAGGCCCACGTCCGCCGCCGGGAACGCATCCGCCTCGCGGAACTGGCGCAGCGCCACATAGTGCGCGGTCCAATCACCCACGCCCCACAGCGCCAGCAAGGCCGAAAGGCTGTGTTCGAGGCTGGCCTTGGGCGCAAACAACTGCGGGTCGTCGAGCGCTGCCTGGGCCAGCCCCGACAGGGTTCGCCCACGGCTGCGCGGCATGCCCAGGCTCGCCAGGTCGGCGCCGGCCATCTGCGCCGGCTCGGGAAACACATGGCTCAACCCCGCGGGCGCCCCCACCGCCGCCAACGGCTGGCCGTAGCGCGCCACCAGCTTGCCCGCCAGGCGAATGGCCGCGCCGACCGTGATCTGCTGCCCCAGCACCGCGCGCACCGCCAGCTCGAAACCGTCCCAGGCCCCAGGCACCCGCAACCCCGGCCGCGAGGCAATCAGCCCCGCCATCAGCGGGTCGCTGCACAGGTGCCGGTGGATGGGCGCAAGGTCGGTATCCAGGTCCAGCAGGCGGCGGATGCGCGCGACGATCGAAGTGCGGGCTTGCGGGTCGGGAAAATACAGTTGCAGATCCAGGGACGGCGCCAGCGCATCGGCATCGCCCGGCCCCACGCTGAACCAGCCATGCACGCCAGCGAGGCCGATGCTGCGCGAGTAACTATTACCCTCGACCCGCTCCAGCCCCTCGATGGCCCGCGCCTGGAGAAACCCCAGCATCGCCGGCCAGTCGTAGGGCGGTCGATAGGCCAGCCTCACAGCGACAGCACGCCACTGTACAAACCGTAGGCAGCCAGCAGGGCACCGGCGACCACGCAGGTGAAAATGCCCTTCTCGATCCCGGTGAACAACAGCTCGCCCTGTTCGCGCTTGGCCTTGGCGAACAGGATCACCCCGGGGGCATAGAGCAGCGCCGAGAGCAACAGGTACTTGACCCCGCCGGCGTACAGCAACCAGATCGCGTAGCACAGGGCGACGCCACCGATCAGCAGGTCTTTCATGCGTTCGGCCGAGGCGTGCTCGTAAGTCTCGCCACGCCCGCTGAGCAGCACCGCATAGGCCGCCGACCACAGGTAAGGCACCAGGATCATCGACGACGCGAGGTAGATCAGGCTGGTGTAGGTCCCGGCGGAAAACAGCGTGATCAGCAGGAACACCTGGATCATGCTGTTGGTCAGCCACAGGGCGTTGACCGGCACATGGTTGGCGTTCTCCTTTTTCAGGAAGGCCGGCATGGTCCGGTCGCGGGCGGTAGCGAACAGGATCTCGGCACACAGCAGCGCCCACGACAACAAGGCGCCGAGCAGCGACACCGCCAGGCCGACGCTGATCAACAGCGCGCCCCAGGGCCCGACTATGTGTTCCAGGACCGCCGCCAGCGACGGGTTCTGCAGGGTCGCCAGTTCCGGCTGGCTCATGATCCCCAGCGACAGCACGTTCACCAGCACCAGCAGGGCCAGCACGCCGATGAAGCCGATCACCGTGGCCCGGCCGACATCCGCGCGCTTCTCGGCCCGGGCCGAATAGACGCTGGCGCCTTCGATACCGATGAACACGAAGACCGTGACCAGCATCATGTTGCGCACCTGGTCCAGCACGCCGCCGAAGTTCGGATTGCTATGGCCCCAGATATCGCGGGTGAAGATATCGGCCTTGAACGCCACCGCGGCGATCACGATGAACATCACCAGCGGCACGATCTTGGCCACGGTGGTCAGCAGGTTGATGAACGCCGCTTCCTTGATCCCGCGCAGCACCAGGAAATGCACGGCCCACAACAACACCGAGGCGCAGGCGATAGCCACCGGGGTATTGCCCTGGCCAAACACCGGAAAGAAATAACCGAGGGTGCTGAACAGCAGGACGAAGTAACCGACGTTGCCCAGCCAGGCGCTGATCCAGTAGCCCCAGGCGGACGAGAACCCCATGTAGTCGCCGAACCCCGCCTTGGCATAGGCGTACACCCCGGAATCCAGCTCGGGCTTGCGGTTGGCCAGGGTCTGGAACACGAAGGCCAGGGTCAGCATGCCCACGGCGGTGATCGCCCAGCCGATCAGGATCGCCCCGGCATCGGCCCGGGCCGCCATGTTCTGCGGCAAGGAAAAGATCCCGCCGCCAATCATCGACCCCACCACCAGGGCGATCAGGGCGCCGAGCCGCAGTTTCTGTGTGGTTTGTGACATGCCTACCTCTGCGTCCGGTCAAATTGTCCAACAACAAAACTAGATGCAATTAGTTGCCTTGAACACGCCGGCAATGAACTAAAAGAGTCAATTATTCATCGTTTCCGGCCTCACCGACATGACGCCGATCAGAACTTGCTGAATGACTTGGCTTTTCTTCTCGAATAAAAGCCAGTTGCCATCAAGGCAGCTCGCCGCCTTATAACTTTTTAACTAGTTGCACATTCCTGAAAGCGGTCTAGTTTCAATCTGGCATCAATGAGAAGCCCTGTCATCCAGCCTTCCAGGCCTTCTGCAACACAGCTTCCAGGCATCCTGCCTGCTATCGCAAAGACTGCTTAAGTCATTCATTCACAATGGAATGTAGCGATGACCTGATCTAAGTCAGCTGTTTGAATCCCGTGCAGATCTACTCTGACGTCTCTCTTCTCCTGCAATGGAGTTATGCAATGTCTGACACTCCCGGAAAACTACGACTGGGTGCGCTAGTCGCCTTGGTAGTTGGCTCGATGATTGGCGGCGGGATCTTTTCCTTGCCACAAAACATGGCCGCAAGTGCTGATGTAGGCGCAGTTCTTATTGGTTGGGCGATTACCGCCGTCGGTATGTTGACGCTGGCGTTCGTGTTCCAGACCCTGGCCAACCGCAAGCCCGATCTGGATGGCGGTGTCTATGCCTACGCCAAGGCCGGTTTCGGCGACTACATGGGGTTCTCGTCCGCCTGGGGCTACTGGATCAGTGCCTGGCTGGGCAACGTGGGGTACTTCGTACTCTTGTTCAGCACCCTCGGCTACTTCTTCCCGCTATTTGGGGAGGGGAATACCCCGGCCGCGGTGATCGGTGCCTCGCTGCTGCTGTGGGCCGTGCATTTCCTGGTGCTGCGCGGGATCAAGGAAGCGGCGTTCATCAACCTGATCACCACGGTCGCCAAGGTGGTGCCGCTGCTGCTGTTCGTGCTGATCGCGCTGTTCGCCTTCAAGCTGGATATCTTCACCGCTGACATCTGGGGCTCGATGAACCCGGACCTGGGCAGCGTGATGAACCAGGTGCGCAACATGATGCTGGTCACCGTCTGGGTGTTCATCGGCATCGAGGGCGCGAGCATCTTCTCCTCCCGCGCGGAAAAACGCTCGGACGTGGGCAAGGCCACCGTGATCGGCTTCATCACCGTGCTGCTGTTCCTGGTGCTGGTGAACGTGCTGTCGCTGGGCATCATGACCCAGCCGGAACTGGCGAAGCTGCAGAACCCTTCGATGGCCGCGGTGCTGGAGCATGTGGTCGGCCACTGGGGCGCGGTGCTGATCAGCGTCGGCCTGATCATCTCGCTGCTGGGGGCGCTGCTGTCGTGGGTCCTGCTGTGCGCGGAGATCATGTTCGCCGCCGCCAAGGACCACACCATGCCGGAGTTCCTGCGCAAGGAGAACGCCAACCATGTGCCGGTCAACGCCCTGTGGCTGACCAATGCCATGGTGCAGATCTTCCTGGTCATCACCCTGTTCTCGGCCAGTACCTACCTGTCGCTGATCTACCTCGCCACCTCGATGATCCTGGTGCCTTACCTGTGGTCGGCGGCCTACGCGGTGCTGCTGGCGGTACGCAGCGAAACCTACGAAGCAGCCCTGGCCGAACGCAAGAAAGACCTGTTGATCGGCGGCGTCGCCCTGCTCTACGCGATCTGGCTGCTGTACGCCGGCGGGGTCAAGTACCTGCTGCTGTCCGCCCTGCTCTACGCCCCCGGCGCGATCCTGTTCGCCAAGGCCAAGCTGGAACTGGGCAAACCGATTTTCACCAACGTCGAGAAGCTGATTTTCGCCGCAGTGGTCATAGGCGCCCTGGTGGCCGCCTACGGGCTCTACGACGGCTTCCTGACTCTGTAACGCAAGATTGTTCCCATCTCTGGAGGATCACTGTAATGACCACGGAAAAAGTTAAGTACGGCGTCCATTCCGAAGCCGGCAAACTGCGCAAAGTCATGGTTTGCTCCCCAGGCCTGGCCCATCAGCGGCTGACTCCGAACAACTGCGACGAGCTGCTGTTCGACGACGTGATCTGGGTCAACCAGGCCAAGCGCGACCATTTCGACTTCGTCACCAAGATGCGCGAGCGTGGGATCGAAGTCCTGGAAATGCACAACCTGCTGACCGATACGATCCAGAATCCCGAAGCCCTGAAATGGATCCTGGACCGCAAGATCACCCCCGACACCGTCGGTGTCGGCCTGACCAACGAAGTGCGCAGCTGGCTCGAAGGCCTGGAGCCGCGCAAGCTGGCCGAGTTCCTGATCGGCGGCGTGGCCGGCGAGGACCTGCCGGACAGCGAAGGCGCCAGCGTGATCAAGATGTATCGCGACTACCTGGGCCACTCCAGCTTCCTGCTGCCGCCGCTGCCCAATACCCAGTTCACCCGTGACACCACCTGCTGGATCTACGGCGGCGTGACGCTGAACCCGATGTACTGGCCGGCCCGCCGCCAGGAAACCCTGCTGGCCAGCGCCATCTACAAATTCCACCCCGAATTCACCCAGGCCGACTTCGAAGTCTGGTACGGCGACCCCGACAAGGATCACGGCCAGGCCACCCTCGAGGGCGGCGACGTGATGCCGATCGGCAATGGCGTGGTGTTGATCGGCATGGGCGAACGGACCTCGCGCCAGGCCATCGGCCAGCTGGCGCAATCCCTGTTCGCCAAGGGCGCGGTGGAAAAAGTGGTGGTGGCGGGCCTGCCGAAATCCCGCGCGGCGATGCACCTGGACACCGTGTTCAGCTTCTGCGACCGCGACCTGGTCACGGTCTTCCCGGAAGTGGTCAAGGAAATCGTGCCGTTCGTCATCCGTCCCGATGGCAGCAAGCCCTACGGCCTGGACGTGCGACGGGAGAACAAGTCGTTCATCGAGGTGGTGGCCGAGTCCCTGAACCTCAAGCAACTGCGCGTGGTGGAAACCGGCGGCAACAGCTTCGCCGCCGAACGCGAACAATGGGACGACGGCAACAACGTGGTGGCCCTGGAACCCGGCGTGGTCATCGGCTACGACCGCAACACCTACACCAACACCCTGCTGCGCAAGGCCGGCGTGGAAGTGATCACCATCAGCGCCGGCGAACTCGGCCGCGGCCGCGGCGGTGGCCACTGCATGACCTGCCCGATCGTGCGCGACCCGATCGACTACTAAACGCGCCTTATCCGACATAGCAGCTTGCCGTCGCCTCCACAAAGGGCCTCGGCAAGTGGACGACCGAAATCTAGGAGATCCATCATGGCTTTCAATATCCACAACCGTAACCTGCTGAGCCTCGAACACCACACCGAACGCGAGCTGCGCTACCTGCTCGACCTGTCCCGCGACCTCAAGCGCGCCAAGTACACCGGCACCGAGCAGCAGCACCTCAAGGGCAACAACATTGCGCTGATCTTCGAGAAAACCTCGACCCGTACCCGCTGCGCCTTCGAGGTCGCCGCCTATGACCAGGGCGCCAACGTCACCTACATCGACCCCAACTCGTCGCAGATCGGCCACAAGGAAAGCATGAAGGACACCGCCCGGGTCCTGGGGCGCATGTACGACGCCATCGAGTACCGCGGCTTCAAGCAGGAAATCGTCGAGGAGCTGGCGAAATTCGCCGGGGTCCCGGTGTTCAACGGCCTGACCGACGAATACCACCCGACCCAGATGATCGCCGACGTGCTGACCATGCGCGAGCATGCCGACAAGCCGATCCACGACATCAGCTACGCCTACCTGGGCGACGCCCGCAACAACATGGGCAACTCGTTGCTGCTGGTGGGCGCCAAGCTCGGCATGGACGTGCGCATCTGCGCGCCCAAGGCCCTGTGGCCGCATGACGACCTGGTCAACCGCTGCAAGAAATACGCGGAAGAAAGCGGCGCCCGCATCACCCTGACCGAAGACCCGAAAGCCGCGGTCAAGGGCGTCGACTTCATCCATACCGACGTCTGGGTGTCGATGGGCGAGCCGGTCGAGGCCTGGGCCGAGCGCATCCAGCAACTGCTGCCCTACCAGGTCAACGCCGAACTGATGAAGGCCACCGGCAACCCACGGACCAAGTTCATGCACTGCCTGCCGGCGTTCCACAACAGCGAGACCAAGGTCGGCAAGCAGATCGCCGAGCAGTATCCGCACCTGGCCAACGGCATCGAAGTGACCGACGACGTGTTCGAGTCGCCGGCCTGCATCGCCTTCAAGCAGGCGGAAAACCGCATGCACACCATCAAGGCGATCCTGGTCTCGACCCTGGCCGACCTGTAACCACCCCGCCCGGGACCTTCTCCCGGAACCTGTAGGAGCGAGGCTTGCCCGCGATGGCGTCAGACCCGACACCACCTGATCGCAGGCAAGCCGCGCGCCCACCGGATCAACGAATTCTGGAAGGAATGCATTATGCGTATCGTCGTCGCATTGGGCGGCAACGCCCTGCTCCGCCGTGGTGAACCCATGACCGCGGACAACCAGCGCGCCAATATCCGGATCGCCACCGAACAGATCGCCAAGATCCACCCCGGCAACCAGCTGGTCATCGCCCACGGCAATGGCCCGCAGGTCGGCCTGCTGTCGCTGCAGGCGGCCGCCTACACCTCGGTCTCGCCTTACCCGCTGGATGTGCTGGGTGCCGAAACCGAAGGCATGATCGGCTACATCATCGAACAGGAACTGGGCAACCTGCTGGACTTCGAAGTGCCCTTCGCCACCCTGCTGACCCAGGTCGAAGTCGATGCCAAGGACCCGGCGTTCCAGAACCCGACCAAGCCCATCGGCCCGGTCTACGCCAAGGAAGAGGCAGAGAAGCTCGCCAAGGAGAAAGGCTGGACCATCGCCCCCGACGGCGATAAGTACCGCCGCGTGGTCGCCAGCCCGAAACCCAAGCGCATCTTCGAGATCCGGCCGATCAAGTGGCTGCTGGAAAAAAGCAGCATCGTGATCTGCGCCGGCGGCGGCGGCATTCCGACCATGTACGGCGAGGACGGTAAGCTCAGGGGCATCGAAGCGGTGATCGACAAGGACCTGTGCTCGGCGCTGCTGGCCGAACAGCTGGAAGCCGACCTGCTGGTGATCGCCACGGATGTCAACGCGGCCTTCATCGATTGGGGCAAGCCGTCGCAGAAGGCCATCGCCCAGGCGCATCCGGACGAAATGGAGAAGCTCGGTTTCGCCGCCGGCTCCATGGGGCCCAAGGTCCAGGCGGCCTGCGAGTTCGCCCGCCACACTGGAAAAGTCGCGGTGATCGGTTCACTCTCGGACATCGAGGCGATCGTCCAGGGCAAGGCCGGTACGCGCATCAGCACCGCCCAGTCCGGCATCAGCTACCGCTAAGAGAAATCCAGGGCGCAGGCCCCTCGCCTGCCCCTCTCCCATTCTGGAAGGAGAGACCCATGGCCCAGTTCGAACCCGGTCATTTGCACATCGAGCGACACGCGCTGAACAAGGATGATGTCAGCTACAACATCTGCATCGACTATCAGGTCGCGCAGGATCCCAAGGAAGGCAAGGGGATGCAGTTCAAGATGCACGGGACGATTCAGGGCAAGGAGCTCAACGAACCGTTCTTCCTGCCCAAGGACCAGGCCTACAACTTCGCCAGCAACGTGACGAAGATCGCCGAGAAATACGGGATTCCCAAGGCCCTGAGCAGCATCGGCTCGTTGCACAAGTACTACGACGCGATGTTCGAGGATGTGCGGGCGCAACTGGACATGAAATCCGGTGACCCGGTAAAACCCGAACACCTGGAGTGACCCCCTCCCCCCGCGGCCCGCGTACTTGTAGGAGCGAGGCTTGCCCGCGATAGTCGTCAACGATGACGCGGGCAGCCTGATACCCCCGCAGCGTCCTTGAGTTCATCGCGGGCAAGCCTCGCTCCTACAAGAAGCCCCGCGGACCGCACGGCGGATTTCACCAAACCCCATCCTCCAAGGCATACTGGCCACCCTCCGTTTTCCAGAACGTTCGACCGCCCCATGCGCATCCACGTCAGTTTCATCGACCGAGTCGGTATCACCCAGGAAGTCCTGGCCCTGCTCGGTGGACGCAACCTCAACCTGGATGCGGTGGAGATGGTGCCCCCCAACGTTTATATCGATGCGCCGACCCTCAGCCCGCAGGTGCTCGACGAGCTGCGCGACGCGCTGTTCAGCGTGCGCGGCGTACAGGCGGTGACCGTGGTCGACATCCTCCCGGGCCAGCGCCGCCACCTGCAACTCGACGCCCTGCTGGCGGCGATGACCGACCCGGTGCTGGCCCTGGACAGCGCCGGCAAGGTGCTGCTGGCCAACCCCGCGCTGATCGCCCTGTACGGTCGCGAACCGGCCGGGGAAAGCGTGGCCGAGCTGTTCGACGACCCGGCGCTGCTGGAAACCCTGCTCGAACAGGGCTTTCGCCTGCCGCTGCGGGAAATTGTCCTCAACGGCCAGACCCTGCTGCTGGACGCCACGCCGATCACCGACGCCGGCGCGCTGCTGACCCTGTATCAGCCGAACCGTATCGGCGAGCGCCTGTCGGCCTTGCATCACGACCACGCCGAAGGTTTCGACGCGCTGCTCGGCGAATCCCCGGCCATTCGCACCCTCAAGGCCCGCGCCCAGCGCGTCGCCGCGCTGGATGCGCCGTTGCTGATCCAGGGCGAGACCGGCACCGGCAAGGAGCTGGTGGCCCGAGCCTGTCACGCCATCAGCGCGCGCCACAACGCGCCGTTTCTCGCGCTGAACTGCGCCGCCCTGCCGGAAAACCTCGCCGAAAGCGAACTGTTCGGCTACGCCCCCGGCGCCTTCACCGGCGCCCAGCGCGGCGGCAAGCCGGGGCTGATGGAACTCGCCAACCAGGGCACGGTGTTTCTCGACGAGATCGGCGAAATGTCTCCCTATCTGCAGGCCAAGCTGCTGCGTTTTCTCAACGACGGCAGCTTCCGCCGGGTGGGTGGCGACCGTGAGATCAAGGTCAATGTGCGGATCCTCAGCGCCACCCACCGCGACCTGGAAAAGATGGTCGCCGAGGGCAGCTTTCGCGAAGACCTGTTCTATCGCCTGAACGTGCTGAATGTGGAAGTGCCGCCGCTGCGCGAGCGTGGCCAGGACATCCTCCTGCTGGCCCGCTACTTCATGCAGCAGGCCTGCGCGCAGATCCAGCGTCCGGTCTGTCGCCTGGCGCCGGGCACCTACCCGGCGCTGTTGGGCAACCGCTGGCCCGGCAACGTGCGCCAGTTGCAGAACGTAATCTTCCGCGCCGCAGCGATCTGCGAAAGCAGCCTGGTGGACATCGGCGACCTGGACATCGCCGGCACCTCGGTGGCGCGCCAGAACGACAGTGAAGTCGAAAGCCTGGAACAGGCCGTCGAGGAGTTCGAGAAAAGCCTGCTCGAAGGTCTCTATGTCAACTACCCCTCGACCCGCCAGCTCGCCAGCCGCCTGCAGACCTCCCACACCGCCATCGCCCATCGCCTGCGCAAATACGGGATTCCCAACAAGCCCTGAGGCAGAGCGCTCTGCTGCTTCTGTTTCTGCTTTTGTAGGAGCGAAGCTTGCTCGCGATGATTCTGAGGGCGCCGCATTCAGCCAGCGAGTACGCGTCATCGTTGACGATCATCGCGAGCAAGCTTCGCTCCTACGCAAACCAGGCGAAAAGCGACCTCCAGCTGTACTGAAAGCGCTACAGCGGAACGATATCGCTACAGCCGGTTGTAATCGGCGCTGCGCAAGGCTTTGATCCTCATAAGCTTTTTCTGGGGCCCCGCCCTGTAGCGATTTCGCTACAGGGGCAGTAATCCGTATCGCCTAAAAAACTCATAACTCATTGATTAATAACAAATAAAAAACATTGGCCGCCTTTTTGCTATGGGCTTGTCCATTCGGCTCTGCCCCGTGCACGAGCATTCAATCGCGTCCACCAGACGAATCTGGCCCTTGAGGAGTTTCCATGAGCGAGTTGCGTTTCACTGAAGATCACGAATGGCTGCGTACCGAAGCCGATGGCAGCGTTACCGTCGGCATCACGGCTTTCGCGCAAAACGCCCTGGGCGATGTGGTGTTCGTGCAATTGCCGGAACTGCAGGCCTACGACAAGGGCGCCGAAGCCGCCACCGTGGAATCGGTAAAAGCCGCCAGCGGCGTGTACATGCCCCTGGACGGAGAAGTGGTGGAAACCAACCCGGCGCTGGACGCCAGCCCCGAACTGGTCAACGAAGACCCGCTGGGCGAAGGCTGGTTCTTCCGCTTCATTCCCGCGGATGCCGCCGCTGTCGGCCAACTGCTGGACCAGGACGCCTACGACCGCCTGATCAAAGCCAACGCCGAAGCCTGAGGAGCGCCGCCATGACTCAAGCCAACCTGAGCACCGCCAACGAATTCATCGCGCGCCACATCGGCCCGCGCCAGGACGACGAGCAAGCCATGCTCAACAGCCTGGGCTTCGACTCCCTGGAAGCCCTGAGCGCCAGCGTGATCCCCGACAGCATCAAGGGCACCAGCGTTCTCGACCTGCCCGCCGGGCAGAGCGAAGCCGACGCCCTGGCCTCGATCAAGGCCATCGCCGCCAAGAACCAGCTGTTCAAGACCTACATCGGCCAGGGCTACTACAACTGCCACACGCCGTCGCCGATCCTGCGCAACCTCCTGGAAAACCCCGCCTGGTACACCGCCTACACCCCGTACCAGCCGGAAATTTCCCAGGGCCGCCTGGAAGCGCTGCTGAACTTCCAGACCCTGATCAGCGACCTCACCGGCCTGCCGATCGCCAACGCCTCCCTGCTCGACGAAGCCACCGCCGCCGCCGAAGCCATGACCTTCTGCAAGCGCCTGAGCAAGAACAAGGGCAGCCACGCTTTCTTCGCCTCCAGCCATTGCCATCCGCAGACCCTCGACGTGCTGCGCACCCGCGCCGAGCCGCTGGGCATCGAGGTGGTGGTCGGCGACGAGCGTGAACTCAGTGACGTCAGCCTGTTCTTCGGTGCCCTGCTGCAATACCCGGCGAGCAACGGCGACCTGTTCGACTACCGTGCACTGACCGAACGCTTCCACGCCGCCAATGCGCTGGTGGCGGTCGCCGCCGACCTGCTGGCGTTGACCGTGCTGACCCCTCCGGGCGAATTCGGCGCCGACGTGGCCATCGGCAGCGCCCAGCGCTTCGGTGTCCCGCTGGGCTTCGGTGGCCCGCACGCCGCCTACTTCTCCACCAAGGACGCGTTCAAGCGCGACATGCCGGGCCGCCTGGTCGGGGTGTCGGTGGACCGTTTCGGCAAGCCGGCGCTGCGCCTGGCGATGCAGACCCGCGAACAACATATCCGTCGCGAGAAAGCCACCAGCAACATCTGCACCGCCCAGGTGCTGCTGGCCAACATCGCCAGCATGTACGCCGTGTACCACGGCCCCAAAGGCCTGACCCGGATCGCACAGCGCATCCACCAGCTGACCGCGATCCTGGCCCAGGGCCTGAGCAAGCTGGGGATCAAGGTCGAACAGGAACACTTCTTCGACACCCTGACCCTGCACACCGGCCCACGCACCGCGGCGCTGCACGACAAGGCGCGCGCCCAGCGCATCAACCTGCGGGTGATCGATAGCGAGCGCCTGGGCCTGTCCCTGGACGAAACCACCGGCCAGGCCGATGTCCAGACCCTCTGGGGCCTGCTCGCCGAAGGCCAGGCCCTGCCGGACTTCGCCGCGCTGGCCGCGGCGCTGCCAAGCCGCATCCCGGCTACGCTGGCCCGCCAGTCAGCCATCCTCAGCCACCCGGTGTTCAACCGCTATCACTCGGAAACCGAGCTGATGCGCTACCTGCGCAAGCTGGCCGACAAGGACCTGGCCCTGGACCGCACCATGATCCCGCTGGGCTCGTGCACCATGAAGCTCAACGCCGCCAGCGAAATGATCCCGATCACCTGGGCCGAATTCGGCGCCCTGCACCCGTTCGCCCCGGCCGAGCAAAGCGCCGGCTACCAGCAACTGACGTCCGAACTGGAAGCCATGCTCTGCGCCGCCACCGGCTACGACGCGGTGTCCCTGCAGCCGAACGCCGGCTCCCAGGGTGAATACGCAGGCCTGCTGGCCATTCGCGCCTATCACCAGAGCCGTGGCGACGACCGTCGCGACATCTGCCTGATTCCTTCGTCCGCCCACGGCACCAACCCGGCCACCGCCAACATGGCCGGCATGCGCGTGGTGGTCACCGCCTGCGACGCCCGCGGCAACGTCGATATCGAAGACTTGCGGGCCAAGGCCATCGAGCACCGCGAACACCTCGCCGCGCTGATGATCACCTACCCCTCGACCCACGGCGTGTTCGAGGAAGGCATCCGCGAAATCTGCGGCATCATTCATGACAACGGCGGCCAGGTGTACATCGATGGCGCCAACATGAACGCCATGGTCGGCCTCTGCGCCCCGGGCAAGTTCGGCGGCGACGTGTCGCACCTGAACCTGCACAAGACGTTCTGCATTCCCCACGGCGGTGGCGGCCCGGGCGTCGGCCCGATCGGCGTCAAGTCGCACCTGGCGCCGTTCCTGCCGGGCCACGCGGCCATGGAGCGCAAGGAAGGCGCGGTGTGCGCCGCACCGTTCGGCAGCGCGAGCATCCTGCCGATCACCTGGATGTACATCCGCATGATGGGCGGCGAAGGCCTCAAGCGCGCCTCGCAGCTGGCGATCCTCAATGCCAACTACATCTCGCGGCGCCTGGAAGAGCACTACCCGGTGCTCTACACCGGCAGCAACGGCCTGGTGGCCCACGAGTGCATCCTCGACCTG
Source organism: Pseudomonas sp. MRSN 12121 (assembly GCF_000931465.1). Taxonomy (NCBI): domain Bacteria; kingdom Pseudomonadati; phylum Pseudomonadota; class Gammaproteobacteria; order Pseudomonadales; family Pseudomonadaceae; genus Pseudomonas; species Pseudomonas sp. MRSN 12121. The sequence continues at coordinate 5,345,336 of NZ_CP010892.1, forward strand.
CGCCCGCTCAAGGACAGCAGCGGCATCAGCGTCGACGACGTCGCCAAGCGCCTGATCGACTTCGGCTTCCACGCCCCGACCATGTCGTTCCCGGTGGCCGGCACGCTGATGATCGAACCGACCGAAAGCGAATCCAGGGAAGAACTGGACCGCTTCTGCGACGCGATGATCCGCATCCGCGAAGAAATCCGCGCGGTGGAAAACGGCAGCCTGGACAAGGACGACAACCCGCTGAAAAACGCCCCGCACACCGCGGCGGAAATCGTTGGCGAGTGGTCGCACCCCTACAGCCGCGAACAGGCGGTATACCCGGTGGCCTCGCTGGTCGAAGCCAAGTACTGGCCACCGGTCGGCCGGGTAGACAACGTGTTCGGCGACCGCAACCTGGTCTGCGCCTGCCCGTCGCTCGAAAGCTACGCTTGATTCATACAGGGGGCGGTAGCTTATCCGCCCCCCTGTAGGAGCGAGGCTTGCCCGCGATAGCCGTTATGCGACCGGCCTGCCGGAACGCATCATCGTTCATCGCGGGCAAGCCTCGCTCCTACAGGTTTGTGCCAATTTCAATAACAAGAAACCGGAGAACAACCATGTCGTTAAGCGTGTTCGACCTGTTCAAGATTGGCATCGGCCCCTCCAGCTCCCACACCGTCGGCCCGATGCGCGCAGCCGCGCGCTTCGTCGAAGGCCTGCGGCGTGACGAACTGCTGAGCGCCACCACCTGCGTCAAGGTCGAGCTGTACGGCTCGCTCGGCGCCACCGGCAAGGGCCACGGCAGCGACAAGGCCGTGCTCCTGGGCCTGGAAGGTGAACACCCGGATACCGTGAATACCGAAAACATCGCTGCCCGCCTGCAGGAAATACGCGGCAGCGCACGCTTGAACCTGCTCGGCGAACGTCCCATCGCGTTCAACGAGAAAGAACACCTGGCCATGATCCGCAAGCCCCTGGCCTACCACCCCAACGGCATGATCTTCCGCGCCTTCGACGCCGCCGGCCTGCAGATTCGCAGCCGCGAGTACTACTCGGTGGGCGGCGGTTTCGTGGTCGACGAGGACGCCGCGGGGGCCGACCGTATCGTCGAGGACACCACCCAGCTGACCTTCCCCTTCAAGAGCGCCAAGGACCTGCTCGGTCACTGCACCACCTACGGGCTGTCCATCAGCCAGGTGATGATGACCAACGAAAGCGCCTGGCGTCCGGAGGCGGAAACCCGCGCCGGCCTGCTGAACATCTGGCAGGTGATGCAGGACTGCGTGGATGCGGGCTGCCGCAACGAGGGGATCCTGGCCGGCGGCCTGAAGGTCAAGCGCCGTGCGGCGGCGCTGTATCGCCAGTTGTGCAAGCACCCCGAAGCGGCCCTGCGCGATGCGCTGTCGGTGCTGGACTGGGTCAACCTGTACGCCCTGGCGGTCAACGAAGAAAACGCCAACGGCGGACGCGTCGTCACCGCGCCCACCAATGGCGCCGCCGGCATCGTCCCGGCGGTCCTGCACTACTACATGCGCTTCATCCCCGGCGCCAACGAGGACGGGGTGGTGCGTTTCCTGCTGACCGCCGCCGCCATCGGCATTCTCTACAAGGAAAACGCGTCGATCTCCGGTGCCGAAGTCGGCTGCCAGGGCGAGGTCGGCGTCGCCTGCTCGATGGCCGCCGGCGCCTTGTGCGAAGTGCTCGGCGGTACGGTGCAACAGGTGGAAAACGCTGCCGAGATCGGCATGGAACACAACCTCGGGCTGACCTGCGACCCGATCGGCGGCCTGGTGCAGGTGCCCTGCATCGAGCGCAACGCCATGGGCTCGGTCAAGGCGATCAACGCCGCGCGCATGGCCCTGCGCGGCGACGGGCAGCACTTCGTCTCGCTCGACAAGGTCATTCGCACCATGCGCCAGACCGGCGCCGACATGAAAAGCAAATACAAGGAAACCGCCCGTGGCGGTTTGGCAGTCAACATTATCGAGTGCTGATGCAGGCCCAGCCGCATCTCACGTTTATTCAGGAGCTGAATATGTCCACCGAAACACTGTTGAAGACCCCGCTGCATTCGCTGCACCTCGAACTCGGCGCGCGCATGGTACCGTTCGCCGGCTACGACATGCCCGTGCAATACCCGCTGGGCGTGATGAAGGAGCACCAGCACACCCGTGAACAGGCCGGCCTGTTCGATGTCTCGCACATGGGGCAGATCCGCCTGACCGGCGCCAATGCCGCACAAGCGCTGGAAACCCTGGTGCCGGTGGACATCGTCGACCTGCCGGTGGGCATGCAGCGCTACGCCATGTTCACCAACGAAAACGGCGGCATCCTCGACGACCTGATGGTCGCCAACCTGGGTAACGACGAGCTGTTCCTGGTGGTCAACGCCGCCTGCAAGGAACAGGACCTGGCCCACCTGCGCCAGCACATCGGCCAGGCATGCAGCATCGAGCCACTGTTCGAGTCACGCGCCCTGCTTGCCCTGCAAGGCCCGGCGGCGGTCACCGTGCTGGCGCGCCTGGCGCCGGAAGTGGCGAAGATGACCTTCATGCAGTTCACCCGGGTGAAGCTGCTGGGCGTGGACTGCTTTGTCAGCCGTTCGGGCTACACCGGCGAAGATGGCTTCGAAATCTCCGTGCCGGCCGCCGACGCCGAAACCCTGGCTCGCGCCCTGCTGGCCGAGCCGGAAGTGGCCGCGATCGGCCTCGGCGCACGGGACTCGCTGCGCCTGGAAGCCGGCCTGTGCCTGTATGGCCACGACATGAATGGCGAGACCACGCCGATCGAAGCCAGCCTGTTGTGGGCCATCTCCAAGCCGCGCCGCGCCGACGGCGTGCGAGCCGGTGGTTTCCCCGGCGCGGAACAGGTATTTGCCCAGCAACACAATGGCGTCAGCCGCAAACGCGTGGGCCTGCTGCCCCAGGAACGCACACCGGTGCGCGAAGGTGCAGAGATCGTCAACGAGGCGGGTGAGGTGATCGGCACTGTCTGCAGCGGCGGTTTTGGCCCGACCCTGGGCGGTCCGCTGGCCATGGGTTACCTCGATAGCGCCTATGTCGCACTCGATACGGCAGTTTGGGCAATTGTTCGTGGGAAAAAGGTGCCAATGCTTGTAAGCAAAATGCCATTCGTTGCACAACGCTATTATCGTGGTTGAGCGACTGTTTCCATAAGTAACGCGGTTGCGTTAAAAGTGCACTAATCTGTAACGCAACCGCCATAAAATAGTGCGTTTTTTCGATATTGAACTTGCCTTATAACAGTTGAAAACAATTGAACGAGCCTATCGAATAAGCCCGCGCGGCTAGTACCGGCAAACAGCCGCCAGGCTGAGGAAAACCGGGCTTTCGCAGGGCTTGTATTTTCTCCCGTAGTTGGCGTAGAGTTTCCCCACTGTGTTTGCATGGGTCGCTTGGAATCGTGACCTGGGCAGTAGCCAACAAGTTTGCTACACCCGTTCGACGTCTCTTACTTTCCTGCAACCCAGCCCAGTACTCTTTCATGAGAAAGAGACTGTCATTAATTTTTTAGCGTCAAAGGAAATAAGAAATGTCCCAACGTCAGAGCGGTACCGTCAAGTGGTTTAACGACGAGAAAGGTTTTGGTTTTATCACTCCAGAAAGCGGTCCGGATCTGTTCGTACATTTCCGCGCTATTCAGGGCAACGGCTTCAAGAGCCTGAAAGAAGGCCAGAAAGTAACCTTCATCGCTGTGCAGGGCCAAAAAGGCATGCAGGCTGACGAAGTACAAGCTGAAGGCTGATCGTCTGTAACGAAAAAGCCCCTGATGCTGACATCAGGGGCTTTTTTGTGCGCGCAATTCCGTAAAATGGCTTTCTTTTTCTTGAGAGCCCTGCCATGTCGAAATCCCTGCTGAGCCCCCAGGGCGAATTTCCCGCCGCTGGCCTGGGCCGTCGCCTGGCAGCGATGTTCTACGATTTCCTGCTGTGCACTGCCCTGCTGATTGTCACTGGCGGGGTCTACAAGATGATCCAACTGCAAATCCTCGGCGAAACCCGGATGCGTACCCTGACCGAGTCTGGCGCCCTGGACGGCGATCCTCTCTACTCCACGGTCCTGCTGTTCGTGCTGTTCGCCTTCTTCGCCAAGTTCTGGACCCATTCCGGGCAGACCCTGGGCATGCAGGTCTGGGGGCTGCGTGTACAGAACGCCGACGGCAGCCGCATCACCCTGTGGCAGGCCCTCCTGCGCTTCATGGTCTCTATCGCTTCCTGGCTGTGCGCCGGGCTGGGGTTCATCTGGGTCCTGGTCGACAAGCAGAAGCGCAGCTGGCACGACATCTACTCTTCCAGCCAGATCGTGCGTATTCCCAAGCAGAAAAAGTAAGTCGGCACCTACAAAAACGCCCCGAACTGTCGGGGCGTTTTTTTGGGCGTCGATCGATGGCGATCAGGCGTTGCCCGCCAGTTTCATCCGCGCCGCCTGGGTGAAATCCAGCATGCGCTTGAGAGGACGAATCGCCTGGGGGATCAGTGCCGGGTCGACAAAGATCTCGTTGCTGCCCTCACGCAGGCACTGCAGGGTGCGCTCCAAGGTGTTCATGGCCATCCATGGGCAGTGGGCGCAGCTGCGGCATGCCGCGCCGTTACCGGCCGTTGGCGCCTCGATGAAGACCTTGTCCGGGCACAGCTGCTGCATCTTGTAGAAAATGCCGCGGTCGGTGGCCACGATCAGGGTCTTGTTCGGCAAACGTTGTGCGGCGGCAATCAGTTGGCTGGTGGAACCCACGGCATCGGCCAGTTCGATGACCGACGTCGGCGACTCCGGGTGCACCAGGATGGCCGCATCCGGATAGAGCGCCTTCATGTCCTCCAGCTGCTTGGACTTGAACTCCTCGTGGACGATGCAGGCACCGTCCCACAACAGCATGTCCGCACCGGTCTGGCGCTGAATGTAGGTCCCCAGGTGCTTGTCCGGCCCCCAGATAATGGTTTCGCCGTTATCCATCAGGCTTTCGACGATTTCCAGCGCGCAACTGGAGGTCACCACCCAGTCGGCACGGGCTTTTACCGCCGCCGAGGTGTTGGCATAGACCACCACGGTGCGCTCCGGATGCTGGTCGCAGAAGGCCGAGAATTCGTCCACCGGGCATCCCAGGTCGAGAGAGCAGGTGGCTTCCAGCGTGGGCATCAGCACGCGTTTTTCGGGATTGAGGATCTTCGCGGTCTCGCCCATGAACCTGACACCGGCGACCACCACCGTCTTGGCCGGGTGAGCGTTGCCGAAACGGGCCATTTCCAGGGAATCGGACACACAGCCGCCGGTTTCCTCGGCCAGGGCCTGGATCACCGGATCGCAGTAGAAGTGAGCCACCAGCACGGCGTCCTGAGCCTTGAGCTCGGCGGCGATGGCAGCGCGGTAATGGGCTTCCTCTTCGGCACTGAGCGGCTTCGGCTGCTTGGCGTCGAGGTGGGCTTGAACCAGAAGGCGTTCGGAAATCTGCGTCATGTTCGCAAGACCTGCAGGCGCGTAGGCGCGAAAGTCGAGTATACCACCGGCTCCGGACCACTCAGGGCCCCGCCGGGAGAGTGAATTCATCAGGCACGGACAGCGTGAAGCTGCGCAAGGCTACAGAATATCTCCTTGATGTAAAAGATGATTCTGACCTGCGTCAGGTGCTCCGCCCAGCGGCCGCCACCGCCGACGTACAAGGGGCAGGCGAGCCTGCGAATCGGCGCCTGCCAGCGCCATCGATCCAGCGCCACACCCGGAAAATCGCCCCCCTCACCCGCCCCAGCGAAAGAGGCTCAATTCGGCGGGTCAGGGGCAATCCCCACGATCGATTGAACACTTTTTTACACTCGATAGCATTTTTACCTTTCTGCGCTAACGTGATTTACAGAAACAGCTAAATCCAGATTGGCTGCTGTAACACTCGGCGGGCTCCGGCTCAGGGAATGAGAATGATCTTCACCGGACCTCGCGGTCTCCCCCAGCTCAGACAAGGAAGCAGTGCATGAACAGTAATTGTGTACGGGCGTTCAGGAGAGTGGCGTGGGCATTGATTGTCTCCGGCCTGCCTGCCGGGATAGCCATCGCAGCGCCCAATAATTGCACAGGATTGCAACCGCTTCCCGCAACCGTAGAGGTGGGAGAAGGCCAGCAGACGCTGATGCATTCTTCCGTCCCCATCACCCGGCTGGCGGTGGGCGATCCGAAAGTGGCCGATGTGTATCTCAATGGACGGGATTCCTATCTGCTGACCGGTATCGCACCCGGCGCAACCAGCCTGATGGTCTGGACGGCCTGCGATCAGAAACCTCGTGAGAGCGTGGTCTTCGTCCAGGGCAAAGGCCCTCATTCCATGGTCAGTTCGCTGCTGCCGCCGTCCGAAGATCCGGCGCTGGCCAGCCAGGTGCAGACCGATATCCGCTTTGTCGAAGTCAGCCGCAGCAAGCTCAAAGAGGCCGGCACCTCGATCTTCGGCAAGAGCGGCAATTTCCTCTTCAGTTCTCCGGGCACGGTGCCAGGGCTGAGGGTGACGCCCGGCAACATCGGCGGCGTCACGGCCAACCTGCCGCTCAACAACGGTACGTTCAATATCGGCTTTGGCGGCGGCAACGTGCTGGGGTTGATCAACGCCCTGGAAGGCAGCGGCTTTGCCTACACCCTGGCGCGTCCGAGCCTGGTGGCGCTGAGCGGGCAGAGCGCAAGCTTTCTCGCCGGTGGTGAAGTGCCGATCCCGGTGCCCAGCAGTGGCAGCGACTCGATCACCATCCAGTACAAGGAATTCGGTATCCGCCTGACCCTGACCCCGACCATAGTCGGCAGCGACCGCATCGCCTTGAAGGTCGCCCCGGAGGTCAGCGAGCTGGACTTCACCAACGGGATTTCCGTCAACGGCATCACCGTGCCTGCGCTGATCGTGCGCCGCACCGACACCAGCATCTCCCTGGCCGACGGTGAGAGTTTCGTGATCAGCGGCCTGATCAGCACCACCAATACCACCGCGGTGAGCAAATTCCCGGGCCTGGGAGAGATCCCGATCCTGGGGGCGTTTTTCCGCGACTCCTCGATCCGCCGCGAAGAGAAGGAACTCTTGATGATCGTCACTCCGCACCTGGTGCAACCGCTGGCGGTCAACGCCAAGTTGCCAACGCTGCCTGGCGAACCCCTGCGCAACTACGACCCGAACTGGTTCCGCCTGTACTTCCTGGAAAACGGCGACTTTGACCAGGCCTCCAGCGGGCTGTCGCAATGACCTGGCGCTCGGGCTCTGCGCCCACCGCCCCCAGGCTTATGGGCGGCGTATCCGGCAAACCACGGGTACGCCACGGTTTGGCAGGCGGATCGTTGCAGGAGCGAAACATGAAGGTCGTCATCGCGGCGCTGGGATTGGCCCTGCTCAGTGGTTGCGCCAGCAACGGCGGCAACGCCTGGTCGCAACAGTCCTGCAGCAAGCTGGATTCGGACCAGGAACTGTCCCTGAGCCTGGCCGACGGCATGATCGGCGAAGGCAAGCTGCACGCCGGCCTGGCCAACCTGCAACGCCTGCCGGATAACCTGGTGCAGGTCCGCCTGCGCAAGGCCAAGATCTATCGCCAACTGGGACAAAGCGACGCCGAGCCCCTGTTTCGCAGCCTGCTCGGCACCTGCCTGTCCGCCGAAGGCGAACAGGGCCTGGGCCAGTTGGCGGCCTCACGCAACGATAACGCGGTGGCCCTGGACCATCTGAAACGCGCGGCGCAGCTTTCCCCTACCGACGAAAAGATCCGCAACGACCTGGGGGTGATCTACCTCAACCAGGGCAATACCAAGCAAGCCAGCTTCGAGTTTCTCACCGCCATGGAGCTGAAACAGGACGATCAGCTGGCCGCCCTCAACCTGGTGACCCTGCTGCTGTATCAAGGCAACACCAAGCAGGCCTCGGACCTGGCCACTCGTGTCGGCCTCAAGCCCGAACAAATCACCAGTGCCCGGGAACGGGCCGAGAAACTGCGGAACGCGAAGAAGGGCAAGGCACCCGCCGAAAAGGTAGTGACTGCCAATCCGTCGCCATCGGTGTCAATCAACCAATAACGCGGAGGTCGCGATGAAATACCAAACGCTTGGCTGCCTGGGACTCTTGCTGCTTCCGCTCGCGGCCCAGGCCATCGAACCCGGCCCGTCGTCGCCGTCGCAGAAGCCGACCGAAACCTGGTTGCTGCTGCAGAGCCGTAACCAGGTCAAGTCGACCATCCCGCAAAATGCCTCGCCCAGCGAGCGAGAATTGAGCCTGCAGCGCTGGCTGGACAACTACAAGCACCCGATCCCCGAGTACTACAAGGAGTACGCAGGCTCGCAGGGTTCAGGGGGCTCGCAAGGGCAATAGAAGGGCAATGGATCGCGCTGGCGCTCAGCGGGGGCAAGGTCGTTGCCCCCGCCCTTTCTCATAACTTCCCGAAGACCTTGAACACCCCGATGATCGCCGGTCCTATGGCCACCAGGAAGAAACTGGGCCACAGGCAGAAGATCAGCGGGAACACCAGTTTGGTACCGATCTTCGCGGCCTTTTCTTCGGCCTGCTGGGTGCGCCGGTCACGAAACTCCTCGGCATAGATACGCAGGGTCGTACCGACGCTCGTACCGAAGCGAATACTCTGCGCCAACAGGCTCACCAAGCCGCGGATATCCTCCAGCCCGGTACGTTCGGCCAGGTGCTTGAGCGCTTCGGTGCTGGGAATCCCGGCACGGATCTCGGCGTTGACCAATGCCAGTTCCATGGCCAGGTCGGGCTGGCTGACGGCGATCTCTTCCGATACCCGCTCGATCGCCTGGGGCAAGGCCAGGCCCGACTCCACGCAGACCACCATCAAGTCCAGCGCGTCCGGGAAAGCCACCAGCAAACGGGTCATCCGTGCGTTCCGGCGGGCATCGACGTAGATCGCCGGCGCCAGCCAGCCCACTCCCAGCGCCAGGATCACCAGGCCGATCCCGATCAGCAGCGACACATTCGGCATCAGCGGCAGCGCCAGTACCGCCAGGGCCATCAGGGCCAGCGGGGTCAGCAGGCGCACCGCCCAATACATCTGCACGGCGGCCTGGGAGCGAAAGCCGGCATGAATCAGCAAGGTCCGGGTCGCCGAAACCTGCTCCCGCTCATCGGCGACAAAACGCTGGCCGACCTGCTCCAGCATCAATTGCAGGTTGCTTGGCGCGTCCTGCCGATGACCGTCGCCGTGGCCACGCTTGATCAGCAGCAGACGGCGCTGCACCGGATCGCGCAGGCCCTGGAGCAGCAGCACCAGGGTCGCGACGGCCAGCACCACGCTCAGGCCGATGGCCCCGGCGAACAGCAGGCGCGCCAGTTGCTCGTTGCCCACCACGCGGTTGATCAGACTCAGTAGATATTCCATGACTTCACCCCCTGCGAATGACTGTGCTCACACCTGGATGCGGATGATCTTGCGGATCCACAAAATGCCCACCAGCATCGCCACGAACGCGCCGATCACCAGCTTCTGCCCCAGCGGCTCGTTGAACAGCAGCGGCAGGTAGGTCGGGCTCGACAGCACAATCGCCGCCGCCAGGACAAAGGGCATCGCCACCAGGATCCAGCCCGACAGGCGCCCCTCGGCGGAGAGCGTCTTGACCTTGCGCTGAAAGCGGAAACGGCCGCGAATCAGGCTGCTCAAGCGCTCCAGTACCTCGGTCAGGTTACCGCCCGTCTCGCGGTGGATCAGCACCGTGGTCACCAGCATCATCACGGTCATGCTCGGCATGCGTTCGAGCAGGCCGAGCATGGCCCGGCGCACATCGTTGCCATAGTTGATGTCGGAGAAGGTCAGGCCGAACTCGTGGGCCACCGGCCCCTTGTGCTCGTCGGCCACCAGTTGCAGGGTTTCGTTGAACGGATGCCCGGCACGCAGCGCCCGGCACATGGCGTCCAGCGCGTCCGGCAACTGCTCCTCGAAGCGGGCAAAGCGCTTGTTGCGATCACGGGAGATTTTCAGCACCGGCAGCCAGAACGCCGCGGCCGCCGCCGGGAGCGCCACCCACCAGAGCTGGGTGAACAGCCAGAGCGCGATGCCTGTCGCCGCCATCAATGTCAGGCAGAGCATCAGCACCCGATAGGCCCGGTAGTCATGCCCGGCCTGCTCGATCATCTGCGCCAGGGCCTCCATCGCCGGCAGCTGCTCCAGGCGCGCCTCCAGCGGAGACAGGCGCCGCAGGTATTTCTGGCGCAGTACCGACTGCATGTTCTGCAGGTTACTGGCCCGTTCCAGCAGGTCGAGGCGGCTGCGAATCCGCTTGCGTACCTTGCCGGCCTCGCCGAACACCGGCACCGCCAGGCTCTGGCTGAGCAGGAACATGGCCGTGAACACCATCCCGAGAAAGGCCAGGATGAACTCGCTGGGAATATGACTCATGGCTAGCCCTCCATCCATTCAGGCCGGAACAGGCTGAGCGGCAACTCGATCCCGCGCTTGGCCAGCACATCGCGGAAGGCCGGGACCATGCCGGTGGGACGAAACTCGCCCAGCACCTCGCCCTTCTCCCCCACGCCATTGCGCACGAAAGAAAAGATCTCGGTCATGGTGATGATCTCCCCTTCCATGCCGTTGATTTCCTGCACGCTGACCAGCCGGCGCGTACCGTCTTCCTGCCGTTCCAGCTGGATGACCACGCCGATGGCCGAGGCGATCTGCTGGCGCAGGGCCTTGATCGGAAAGGTCGCACCGGTCATCGACACCATGTTCTCGATCCGCCCCAGGGCATCGCGGGCGGTGTTGGCGTGGATGGTGGTCAACGAACCGTCGTGGCCGGTATTCATCGCCGTCAGCATGTCCAGCGCCTCGGCGCCCCGCACCTCACCGATCACGATGCGGTCCGGGCGCATCCGCAGGCTGTTGCGCACCAGTTCGCGCTGGCTCACCTCGCCGCGCCCCTCGATGTTCGACGGGCGGGTTTCCAGGCGTACCACGTGGGGTTGCTGCAGCTGCAACTCGGCCGAGTCTTCGATGGTCACGATCCGCTCGTTGTGCGGGATGAAACTGGACAGCACATTGAGCATGGTGGTCTTGCCGCTGCCGGTGCCGCCGGAGATCAGCACATTCAGCCGCCCGCGGACGATGGCCTTGAGCATCAGGGCGATGGCCGGGGTCAGGGTGCCCATCTGCACCAGGCTCTCGGTGTTGAGCAGATCCACGGCGAAGCGGCGGATCGACATGCTCGGCCCGTCGATGGCCAGCGGGGGGATGATCGCATTCACCCGGGAACCGTCTTTCAGGCGGGCGTCCACCAGCGGCGAAGACTCGTCGATGCGCCGCCCCAGGCTGGAAACGATGCGATCGATGATGTTGAGCAAGTGCTGGTCGTCGCGAAAACGCACATCCGTGCGTTGCAGCTTGCCGAAACGCTCGACGTACACCGAGGCATGCCCGTTGACCAGGATGTCCGACACCGTGTGATCGTTCAGCAGCGGCTCCAGGGGGCCCAGGCCCAGCACCTCGTCGGCGATCTGCTTGAGAATCAGCTGCCGGCTGCTGGCGTTGACCGGCGCTGAATGCTCATCGAGCAGGCGCTGGCAGATGTCGCGGATCTGCCGTGTGGCTTCGGCGGGCTCCAGGGAATCGAGGAGCGACAGGTCCATGACCTTGAGCAGTTGCTGGTAGATTTTTTCCCGCCACTCGCTCTCCATCGGGCCGAGCTTGGTCTTGGTTTCATAGATCAGGTCCGGCACGGCGGCCTCCCAGGCCATGAGCGCGCTGGCGCACGCCTCGCCGTCGAGGGGCGCTTGCGGTTTCTCTGCCGGGGCCTGCTTGCCGGGGTGCTGACGCAGGCGATTACGAAAGTCGCTGAGCATGGCCTAGCCTCCGAACAGACGGTTGACGGTACGTTTGAACAAACTCTTGCGGGCGATCTCGATGCCGACCAGGTTCTGGGTCAGCTCGCGCAGCGCCAGGGTCACGGCGGAACGCGGCGCGTGCCGCTCCAGCGGTACGCCGGTGTTCTGGCTCTCGCTGACCGCCGCATAGTCGTTGGGCAGGGTCTGCAGGGCCGGGCAGCGCAGGGCATCGGCAATGTCCTTGAGGCTCACCGGCGACGCCTTGTTGTAGCGGTTGACCACCACCTGGATCCGGCTGCCCTGCACATTCAGGTCCTCGCGCAGGATACGGGTCAGGCGGGTGCCGTCCTTCAGGTGGCTGAGGCTCTGTTGCAGCACCACATAAATGTGGTCGGCCTGCTCCAGGGTGACGCCGGTGAGGTGGTCGATCTGGCGTGGCAGATCCACCACCACCCAGTCGTAGGTGCCACGGGCCAGGCGCAACAGTTTTTCCAGCTGCTCCAGGTGCACATCCTGGGTCAGGCACAGTTCTCCGGTGCGCCCGCCCAGCACATGCAGGGTCTGGCTGAAGTGGTTGCAATAGCCACGCAGGGCAATGCTATCCAGGGACTCGACCTGCTTCAGCACATCCACATGGCTGTGGGCAGGCACCACATCCAGGCAGTGCGCCACGCTGCCGAACTGCAGGTCCAGGTCCAGCAACAGGGTCCTGCCGCCGCGGTCGGCCAGTTGCTGCGCCAGGTTGCAGGCCAGCATCGAGGCGCCCGAACCGCCCTTGGCGTTCATGACCGCGATCAGCTTGCCGCCGGTGCCCTGCTCTGCGTTGGCCTCCATCTGCATGCGGCCGATGGCGGCCTGCAATTCCTCCGCCGCGACCGGCTCGGGCAGGAAATCCCGGGCTCCGGCCTGCATCGCCAGGCGGATGCCCTCGCGTTCATCCAGCGGGCCGCAGACCAGTAGCGGTGGGCGCTCCTTGGCGGGATGCTGCAACAAGGCCGCCAGTTCTTCGCGCCATAGATGGCTGACGCGCAGCAGCAGGAAGTCGGGCATCTGCTCCAACCCGTACAGCGGATCGGTGTGACCGTTACTGACCAGGCGAGTGCTGACCTGCAGGTTCGGCAATCCCTGGCTCAACGCTTGCAGATGGTTCAAGGCCGTCGCGTCGCGCCCGCTGATCAGCAGGCGTTTGCCTTGCTTTCCAGCCGCAGCGACGACGGGCGCTTCTCGAGTACTCAACATGGCGTGATCTCCGGTGTGACTGCTGCCTGGGGTTGTCGACCGAGGCTTTCACGCGGCACGGTCGAGCGGAACACCGGTAAGACAAAGACTCCGTTGAACCCAGGAATCAGCAGGTTGAAACTGAAATTGGTGACCTGGAGCTGGATGTAGCGAATGGCGGCATATCCATTGCTGCCGGTCAGATCGTTGGGGCTGGCGACCACCGCACCGTTGGCGTCCAGGTAAACCAGGTTGAGGTTGGCGGATGTCAGGTTGTTGAGCAGGCTGCTCGGACCGCTGTTGGTGGACGCATTGAACATCGCCCGGCGCAGGATCACCGGGTCGTTGATATCGCATACCGCCGCCAGGCGCGCGCCGCGGCGCACGGTTTCGTTCAGGGCGTTGACGGTGAAGTACAGGCGGCCCATCTCCAGCACGCCGAACAACAGGGTGAACAGCACCAGGCTGGTGATCGCGAACTCCACGGTGTACAGCCCACGCATGCCTTTGACGTTCATCACAAAGCCCTCATGACCACGGTCGAAGTCAACGCCAGGCCCAGCGGTACGCTGCTGCCATACAAGGCGGGCAAGGCGCTGCCGATCACTGGCACATAGGTGTAGGTGATGCTGACCTGGACATGCTCGGTCCCCACCGCACTGACGGTGACATTGCCGGTGGTCAGCCCCGGCACGACCGCCGGATAGCCATTGGGATTGGCCGGCACGCCATAGACCGCGACGCTCTTGGTCTGGGTCTGCAACGTGTCGCTCAGGTCGAGCTTGCCGAGGGTGGGGTTCCACGCCTGGCCGGCGACATAACGCCCGGCATCGCGGCTGGCCTGCATCAGGCTGTTGTACTGGAACAGCATGCGGCCGAACTCGGCGAAGGTCAGCATCAGCAGCAGCAACAACGGCAGCGTCAGCACCAGCTCCACCATCGCCATCCCGCTCTGGTCGTGCGGCGCTCGGAAACCTGTGCGTCCCATAAAGCCTCCTAGGAATCGGTGCTGGGCGTCTGGCTGTTGTCGATATAGGTCTTGTACAGCTGGATGATCTGCGGCCCGTTGCTGCTGGCCGGGTTGGGGCCTGGCACGTTGTCGCCTTCGCAGGCGCTCACAAACTGACCGAAGATCTGCGCCTCATTGCCCTTTTGCGATTCGGGCTGCAGGACGAAGTAGCAGCCGAAACCCAGCACCGGTATCGACGAGGCCCCATCGTTCTTGCCGCTACAGTTGCCGATCACGATCTTGATGATCCGCCGTTCGAACGCCCCGCCGCTCTGGCAGCCACCACCGCCGCCGGAAACGCAGCCGGCGGAGTCCTGGACCCAGTTGTTGTAGTCGTACAAGGCGCTGCCACCGGCGGACAGGTTGCCGCTGCTGGATGTCACCGCCTGGCTGTCGTACTGGATCTGCGCCAGCGTATCGTCGTAGGTGAACGACTTGGCATTGACCGTGGTGACCAGGTCCGGTGGATAGTCCGCGGCCTTCAAGCCACCGGAATACTCGTTGAAGCGCGTATTGAGGCCCTGGGCGGAAGGCCCCACGGTGTTCCCCGGCTTGGTCTGGACGTTCGAGCCAACGTTGTTGCACTGGCTGATGCCACCCGCCAACCCCTCGCGGACCGTGCTGCCACCGGAGCCGAAATCGAGCAGCTGGAAGTTGCCGGGGCCGATTGCCGAACTGTTGCCGGCGGCGGTTTTCAGTACCTGTGGATCGCCGAACTTGAAGCCCCAGAAGGTCCCGGTGGCCGGACTGTTCTTCGTCGGGTCGCCGCACACCATCAAGGGCGTCAGGTCGCACGGGCTGGTGGGGCTGGGCCCGGCGGTGGCGACGGCGCTCACCGACTTGCTGCCGACACCGTTGCCCAGGGCCTGGAAGACGCCCCAGAAGAAGCCGCTCAGGGAATAGTTGCCGACCGTCACCCGCACGTAGCTGGCATTGGCCGGCCCCGGGAAGGAGAACGGTCCGTAGACGCTGGCCGCCAGTTCCACCGTGGCAAAGCCGCCGACATTGTTGCCGATGGCGGTGGCCAATTCCTGGTTGCCGCTGGCACTGGCATTCAGGCTCAGGGTATTGAGCGCGGCGGTCTGCGCCAGGCTCGCGGCCCCTGTCGTACCCAGCACCATGCTCAAAGTCTTGGCACCACTGAGGGCCGCTGCGTCCACCGCATTCTGCAGCCGGGACTTGTTCACCAGCATGTGGCCGCCATCCAGCGCCAGGGCTCCCAGCAACAACATCGAGGCCAGCGCGATCACGACCAGTACGATCATGGCGCCGCCCTGCTGCCGTGGAAATGCGCTCAATGGCTGTTGGATTCGCGCGCTCATCATCAAGCCCTCTTTATCCGCCCTTGTCGTGCCCGATCGTTTACAACTGGGACTTCACGACGTTGACCTCGATCCCGCGAATCACCGTGATGCCGCTATCGTTGACGGCCCGCTGGCGCACGACGGGATGCACCACGGGAGGCGCCGGCGCTTCCTGGACCATGGCCACCGGTTCGGCGACCGCGGCTTGCTTCTGGTTGTCCAGCGGGTTGCGCAGGGCCAGTTGCAGCTTGCCGGCGGTCATGCCCTTGACCAGCTCCTCGGCCTGGACAGGCGTCATTTCCAGGGTGACCGCCCGCACGACCACCGGTTGGGTCTTGTCGGTGCTGGCCGTCTGGTCCACCGCCAGCACCCGCAGGTCTTGCAGGATGGTCCTGGACTCGGCATTCCCGTCGTTGCCGGTCTGCCGGGTAGCCAGCACATCGACCCGATTGCCTGGCAAGAGGAACCCGCCGACGCCGACCACATCGTCGACCCGCACCGAAATGGCCCGCTTGCTCGGTTCGATCAGCGATGCCAGGGTGCTGCCGCCCAAATGTTCGGCCAGGCGCGCGCCGCGCAGGATGTCGCCGCGCAGCATGGAGAAGGTGGCGATCTTGCCCACCACCTTGTCGGTGGCGTCGAAGGCGTCCTCGGGAACGGTTTCCTTGGGCATGCGCACCAGCGCCACCTGTTGCGGCTCGACCATTTGCCCGAAGGCGATTTCCACGGTCGCCACCACCACGTTCTGCTGGTTATCGTCGGGGCTGGCATTGAGTCGTGCATTGAGCCAGTTGTTGGCCATCCATGCCGCACCCAGGCCCAGCACCACGGACAAGGTCACCAGTGTGAAAGTGCGAGAACTCATGTCGGTATCTCCTTACTCAAAGAAAATCGAGCTGGACGAAATAGCTGTGCCAGGCCCACTCCAGCTCCACGCTTGACAGCGGTCCGCTGGCGCCCACGTAACGCTGGCGATCGAGCGCCATGCTCAAGAGATCCCTTGGGTGACAAGGAACCAGCGGCATGCTTTCGGCGCCGTAGAGTTCCTCCAGGACGTAGCGCAACAGCTGGGGGTCATAGTGGGTACCCAGGCGCTCCGTCTCTTGAATCCAGATGCGTTCGTACTCCTCGGGCTTGAGGTAGCCGAACTGCAGTTTGTAGCCAATACGCCGCAGGAAGGCCTCGTCGGCCAGCTCCAGCGGGTTCAGGTTGGTGGAAAACACCAGGACCAGGTCGAAGGGCAGCTCGCAGTGCCGCCCGCCACCGAGATTGAGGAAGTCACGCTTCTCCTCCATCGGAACGATCCAGCGATTGAGCAACTCCGCGGGAGCCATGCGCTGGCGCCCCATGTCGTCGATGACGAACAGGCCGTTGCTGGCCTTGAGCTGCAAGGGCGCCTGGTACTGGCGAGTGAACGGGTCGTAGCGGATATCCAGCTGCTCCATGGTCAGCTCGCCGCCGGTGATGACGATCGGCCGTTCGCAGCACAGCAGCCGACGGTCGATTCCTTCATTGAGCAGCAGGCTGTTCTGCGCGTCGCCGGCATCCAGGCGCCGGTGCACCTGGGGGTCGTAGACCTCGATTACCGCATCGTTGATCGCAATGGCATGAGGCACCCAGATGGCCTCGGAAAACAGCCGGATCAAGCGGCTGCTGACATAGGTCTTGCCCGTCCCGGCCGGCCCGTAAATCATGATTGCGCGGCCGGAGTTCAAGGCCACGCCCAGCTGATCGAGCATGTTCTGCGCCAGCACCATCGAGCCGAAGGAAGCCTGCATGTCCCGGGCGCTGATGCGGCCATGGTGAATGGTCTGGACCTTGAGCAGCGAGCGATAGGCGCCGACCGGAAAGGGCGCCGCGCCGATGTAGCCGCTGCGTGACAGGGCGTCGCGGGCGGTGCTGCGGCCGCGCTCGGTCAGCCCGAAGCGCAAGCCCTGGCCGGTGCCCTGGCCGAGGACCTCGATCCGATGATCCTGGCGCAGGAAATTGAGGACTTCTTCAACAACCGCCCCGGTCAGCGCCAGGCGCTCGACCAGCCGTGGCATGTCCAGCACGCCCGCATCGTGCAGGTGCTTGCAGACTAGGTCCGCGAGGAAATTGTCCGCCAGCCCGGTCTCGAGGATGGTGCGCGGCTGGGGAGCCAGCCGCTGCACTGCCTCGCGTTCTTTGCCGTTCGGCCGGCTGTTGCTGATGGCATACATAATGTTCTCCTGAGCTACTGGCCAACGGGCAACCAGAAAAAGCTGGCCAATGTGCCGAGCAGGATCGCAACCGAATAAGGAAAGGGTTTGCCGGCCACTTCATCGTCCGCCGGCGACAAATAGGCTCTGGCTCGCATCATCAGCCAGTAGCGCCCCATCGTCTGTTGAACCTGGCCACGCACCAGGACAATCAGAACTCCACACGCACCACCGGCGATAAGGCTGAAAAACGCCGCCCAGAGGGCGTGATGTGGCGTAAGAAAAGTGCCGACCATGGCCATGAGCTTGACGTCGCCGGCCGCCATTCCCCCAAAGGCGTACAGGGGGAGAAAAACGATAAAGCCGATCGACATGCCCAGCAGTCCGTAACCGAAGCCAATGACGCCGGAGGCCCAGACCTGACCGGCAATCCCCAGCCCCAACCCCAACAGCACCAAGAGGTTGGGAATACGGTGGCGACGCAGATCGCTCACCACCGCAATCCCCAGCAGTCCCAGCATCAATGCAACAGCGAAAAACTGCTCTTTGCCCATGACTGCATCCCTCGGCGACAGCTGGCGTGTTAGCAGGTCTTGCCCTGGACAGCGCACCCCAGGCTGGTAATGGCTGTCTTCACGTTGGTGCCCAGGGTGATGAAGGCGGCAACAGCCCCCAAAGTGATCAACCCGCCGGCCACTGCGTACTCCACGATGGTCAGGCCGTCTTCGTCTTTGGCGAACTTGATTACCGAAGTCTTGATCGATTGCAGATTCATTTTGTCCACCTCACTCAAGTGATTTCTTCGAGAGCAGCACTGGCGTACTGCCTGGTTGAACATTAGTCAGGGGAACATTGAGAGGGTTAGGAGTTTTTTGCTGATCGTTAGGACTTTATTGCGGGAGGCGGAAAGATCTAAAACATCAGGAATAACACTCCCGCGAAGCGGGGAATTGATACGAGAGAGGCGTCGAGAGAACCTCTCGAACAGCATCGGCCGGCACTGCGGCTAGCACCCGGAGCACTGTCGATAATGACAAAGGCCTCGATCATGTCCGCGGCACCGAAACCATAGTGCGAAACGAACTAACCGAGCGTGTTCATATCGAGACTTGATCTTCACGAGGGCCATACAGCGACGATACTTCTTGAGCGGGAAAAGAGAATTTCAAGGTCGCCGAGCCATGTCGGCCAACGGTCGCCTGGCGAGGTCGGTCCCGTTCGAGACCGAAGTGAAGTGGCTTGGCTGCAACAAGATCGGATAGTGGAGCGCAGATGCACGACAGCAACAACCTGAGGAAACCCGCTCTTCGGGGCCAGACCCGAAGAGTCTGGCCGCGCAGGAACCACAAGCAACCGCGGCCCGGAACAGAGGGCTCGAGGCAGCGGCTGTCGTCAACAGGTCTTGCCCTGAACAGCACAACCCAGGCTGGTGATGGCAGTGCTCACATTCCCACCCAGGGTAATGAACGCTGCAACGGCTCCCAGCGTTATCAAGCCACCTGCTACGGCATATTCCACGATGGTCAAGCCTTCTTCGTCCTTGATGAATGCCAGCACCGAGGTTTTGATTGATTGCAGATTCATCTTCTCCACCTCACACGTAAAGTTGCATTAAGGCGATCAGTAGTTGTGCCGCCTGACTGAAGCCTAGTCAGGGGCTATCCACCAGAGTTAGGAGTTTATTGTCGTTTTCTAGGACTTTTTTGCGAGGCCTGGCGGGCCGCAAAACAACGGCTAAGTTGCTGGCAGGCGCAAAAAGTATTCAAAAGGGAAGCGTTCTCATATGGCACGAGTTTGATTCAACCGCAGCAGTGGAGCAGGCGATGCAATCACGACAACAAGGATCTGCCAGTCGATTGCTATCCCGCTGCCAGGCATAGAAGGTAATCAAGAGAATGTATGACCTCTTATCCGAACTCGATCCTTGGTCCTTAAAGTCCAATGGCGATACTGACAGCGACAGCGCGACCCCAGGAAGGAAAAAGGAAATGAAACCTGAGTCGACCCAGAAACCTTCGCTTCTATGGTTCGACCTCACGCGCAATCGATCATCCGAAGAGCTGATTGCGCTGTTTCGCCCGACCTGCGATTGCCAGGTGGCGAAAGAGGCCGTTGCTCCCGACAAGCACGCTCTTCCACCGCCAGACATGATCTGCATGCACTATGACCGCCCGGACATGCCGGGGCTCAACCTGCTGCTGGACATCAAGCACAAGCTGCCTTCCATCCCCATCGCCATGTTCACCGTGCAGCACTCCGAGGAACTCGCCGTGTGGGCCATGCGCTCGCGGGTCTGGGAGTACATGGTGCTTCCTCTGTCGAGTGCCGAGATTCGACGCTTCCTGCACGCCATGAAGCAACTCTACGAACTGCGCCACAGCCTCAACCCCGCCAACCGGCAGATCGAGCATGGCCCGTCCCTGCCGGACAGCATCCGGCTGACCGTAGAACATCAGAAACATCAGGCGCTCAGCGACGTGCTGCTGTATATCGAGCAGAACTTCCGCGAAAGCATCGACCAGAAAGAACTGGCTAAGCGTTGTGGCATGACCACGTTTCGCTTCAGCCGCCTGTTCAAGGAAGTCCATGGCCTGGGATTCATGGACTACATCCTGAGCAAGCGCATGGATAACGCCAAGAACCTGCTCGACAACAGCCAGATGCCCATCACCAGCATCGGTTATGAAGTCGGCTTCAAGGACCCTTCCTACTTCGCCCGCGCCTTCAAGCAATTCGTGGGCGTGAGCCCCAGCGAATACCGGCAGAATTCAAGAAGTGCCGAACCGGCAGAAGAAGAGCAATCGGAACAGACGCTGTCCCAGGTGATCGACAGCCTGCCGCTGCGTATCGAAGGCCGATAAGCGCACAGCGCCGACTGTGACAGCCGGAATGGGAAACGCCGGACTGACCTGCGGCGCGGTTCCCCCCGGGAACCCGAGCGAAACAAAATCCGCGGGGTTTTCCTCAGCCGATCTTCCTCGATAAATCAATAAATAAAGTATGGGATAACACACTCCATCAGATTAAGGATGACGGCATCTCAGTCTTTTCTGATTTCGTCATGGATATTTTTTACGCAATCATTTACATCGAATGCAGTTGCATCGCATTCAACTCGCAATTACCCAATACAGTGAGAGTATTCATGAAAGAATTGAACGAAATGGAAATCGGATATATCAGTGGTGCTGCTAATGAGTTGTCACCGAAAACACTGGAGTTCGACTTCGATAAGCTAGTGGGTGTCATGCCAACCGTTCCTCCAAAAGACTGCATATTCTGGAGGCCCGTCACCCAAGGGGCGCTTGAAGGGCGTCCAGGCATTCCTCCCTCCTGGTGGCGCTGATACTCAATCCTCACCTTGAAGCTTTCCTAGAGCATGGGAAACCCTCAAGTAGTTCATATCCCCCTACTTTCCTTCTAAAAAAGGTAGAACAGATGAAAGAACTAACCAGCAGTGAGATTGAAGCTGTTTCCGGCGCACTCTCGTTACAGGAGTCGATCGCCGGCAGTGCGATCGGCGCCATTGGAGGTAGCTGGGTCGGCGCCATCGCCGGCGGCAAATTCGGTGCAAATGCCGGCGGCTGGATCGTCGGCGGTATCTCCGCCGGTGTCGGCATGCTCTACGGAACGGTTCTCGGCGGTCTCGGCGGTTTAATCGGCGGCGCCTTTGTAGGTCCTGACCGTGCCGTCGACATTGCGATTGAAGCAGGCCGTATCCTGTTCGGCAGGTCGAAGGCCTGATCTACCCCTGCGCGTCTACCCAGCTATAACGGGTAGACGCCTTCATCTTTTCGCCATAACAAATCATCGTTACCAAGATCGTGATCAATACATAATCAAGTGCGGCATAACTCAACTCACGGATCACAACTTATAAAAGACCACTTCCAACCGAGATATCGTGAGGCATCGAAAAACAAAAGCCGGCAGTACTTCTAAAATACGTCCCCCTGGCATAAGAAACCAAAAGCAAAAACTATCCAGATCCCACTCCACTATATAAAACCAATATGGACACCACCCTAGGCCAAAGGCATTAAAGCTCTCCTACCAACTAACCAGTGCAACAGGAAAACAATTCCTTAACAGAGCGTCTGCCAACTACACAACCCTCTTACAGAAACAACCCCACTGACTGATAACAACCCTAAATGCATATTCTCGCCTCCTCATAACCACCGAACTCACATGCTCAATGACAGGATGTTCCCCCGATGCCCCAAATGACCTTGTTCCGCCAGGAGGCGCTCGACGCACAACATTCCGGCGGACTGGGCGAGATCATGCTGATCCGCCCCGTTTCCTTCTCGTTCCTGACGCTGCTGGCGACAGCAATGGCTTTGATGGTCATCGGATTTTTCCTGCTAGGCAGCTACACCAAGCGCAGCACCGTCAGCGGCCAACTGGTTCCGGCCAACGGCCAGGTCAAGGTGCATGCTCCGCAACCGGGCATCGTACTGGAGAAGTTCGTCCACGAGGGCCAGAGGGTGAAACGCGGGGAACGCCTGATGATTCTCTCCAGCGAACGCTACGGCAGTGATGCAGGGCCGGTACAAGCAGGTATCAGTCGCACGCTCGAACAACGTCGTGACTCCCTGCGCGACGAGCTCGAGAAGATCCGCCGGCTACAGGCTGACGAGCGCGACAGCCTGACCAGCAAGGTGTCCAGTCTGCAACGTGAGCTCGCCACCCTCTCCGCGCAAACCGATAGCCAACAGCGCCTGCTGGCGCTGGCCAGCGATGCCGTCGAGCGTTACCAGGGGCTGATGGACAAGGGCTACATTTCCATGGACCAGTTGCAACAGCGCCAGTCCGAACTCCTCGGCCAGCGCCAGACCCTGCAAGGCCTGGAACGTGAGCGCACGTCCCTGCAACAGCAGTCCACCGAACGGCGCAACGAACTAGCAGGCTTGCCGGCACGCCAGGCGAACCAGCTCGCGGAAATCCGTCGTCAGCTCTCGACCCTGGAACAAGACCTGGCGGAAAGCGAGGCCAAACGCACGCTGCTGATCATCGCCCCGGAAACCGGGATCGCCACCGCCGTGCTCGCCGAGGTGGGCCAGACCGTGGACAGCTCACGTCCGCTGCTGAGCATCGTGCCCGCCGACACTCCCTTGCAGGCAGAGCTCTACGCCCCGAGCAAATCCATCGGTTTCATCAAGCCGGGAGACTCGGTGCTGATCCGCTATCAGGCCTATCCGTACCAGAAGTTCGGCCAGTACCACGGCCAGGTGCAATCGATCTCCCGCACCAGCGTGTCGCCGGCCGAACTGTCCAGCATGATCGGTGGCGTGCCGGGACTGGGCCAGGACGGTGAACAGCTGTATCGCTTGCGCGTCAGCCTCGACCAACAAGCGGCCACCGCCTACGGGCAGCCTCGGCCATTGCAGAGCGGCATGCTGCTCGACGCGGACATTCTCCAAGACACCCGACATTTATATGAATGGGTGCTGGAACCGCTCTACAGCCTGACCGGCAAACTTTAGGAAGCGCCAGCATGGTATTTCTCGACAACCTCGCCCTGCGCCTGACGCGACGCCTGCCGCTGATACTGCAAACCGAAGCCACCGAATGCGGCCTGGCCTGTCTGGCGATGATTGCCGGCTACCACGGCTACCATACCAACCTGATGGAACTGCGCCGGCGCTTCAGCGTGTCGCTCAAGGGCATCGCCTTGAAGCAACTGATCCAGACCGCGCACCGCCTGCAACTGGGAACCCGCGCGGTGAAGCTGGATCTCGGCGATCTCGGCAAGCTCAAGCTGCCGTGCGTGCTGCACTGGAATTTCAATCATTTCGTCGTACTGAAGGCGATCGATGCCCGCGGCGCCTTGCTCCACGATCCCGCTCACGGGCTGCGCCGGGTGAGCCTGGCAGAGTTCTCGCAAAGCTTCACCGGCGTCGCGGTGGAGTTCTGGCCGGACAGCGGCTTCGAGAAGCAGCAAGCGCCGCCGCGGATCAAGTTGCTGGGCATGCTGGGCAAAGTCACCGGGCTCTACCGCTCGCTGGCTCAGGTTCTGTTGCTGGCCGGCGCGCTCGAGGTGTTCTCGTTGGTCAGCCCGTTCTTCCTGCAATGGACGATCGACAACGTCATCGTCAGCGCAGATCGCGACCTGCTCAGCACCCTGGTCATAGGCTTCGGCCTGCTGCTACTGATGCAACAGGCGGTCAGTGGGGTGCGCGCCTGGGTCATGATGCACATGAGCACCCTGCTCGGCGTGCAGTGGCAGGCCAACGTATTCAGCCACCTGCTGCGCCTGCCCATCCAGTATTTCGAGAAGCGCCATCTGGGCGACGTGGTTTCGCGCTTCGGCGCGGTGGGCAACATCCAGCAGACCCTCACTGCAGCCTTTCTCTCAGCCGTGCTGGACGGTCTGATGACCGCCGCCACCCTGGGCATGATGCTGCTCTACAGCCCGCCGCTGGCGGCCATTGCTCTTGCCTCCATGAGTCTCTATGCCCTGGGCCGCTGGATCTGGTACCGCCCGCTGCGCAATGCCACCGAAGAGCAGATCGTGCATGCCGCACGCCAGCAGAGCCACTTCCTGGAAACAGTGCGCGGCATCCGTCCATTGAAGCTGTTCCAACGCCAGGACGAGCGCCGCGCGGTGTGGCTCGGCCTGCTGGTGGAGCAGATCAACGCCGGCCTGCGCACGCAGAAACTGCAACTGATCTATCAACAGATGAATGGCCTGCTGTTCGGCGTGGAAAACCTGCTAGTGATCTGGCTCGGTGCGACCATGGTGATGGACGGCCAGTTCAGCGTCGGCGTACTGATGGCCTTCAACGCCTACAAGTCGCAGTTCGATGACCGCGTCGGCAGCCTGATAGACAAGTTCTTCGAACTGCGCATGCTGCAACTGCAAGGCGAGCGCCTGGCCGATATCGTCCTTCAGCCCGCGGAAAACAACCACGGCAATGTGGACCTGGACAGCCTCGACGAACGCGAAGCGGGCATCGAGATACAGGGCCTGCGCTACCGTTACTCGGACCAGGAGCCGTGGGTGCTCGACGGCGTCGACCTACGGATCGGCGCAGGTGAATCAGTGGCCATCGTAGGCCCTTCGGGCTGCGGCAAGAGCACCCTGTTCAACGTTCTGCTCGGCATCCTGCCGGCCAATGAAGGGCAGGTTCGCGTGGCCGGACTGGAACTCTCGCAACTGGGCCTGGACGGGCTGCGCGAGTTGGTTGCCACGGTCTTGCAGGACGATGTGCTGTTTGCCGGCTCGCTCAGCGAAAACATCGGTTTCTTCGACCCGCAGGTGGACATGCCGTGGCTGATCCAATGCGCGCAGATGGCCGCTATCCATGACGACATCCAGGCCATGCCGATGGGCTACAACACCCTGGTCGGCGAGATGGGCACGGTGCTTTCCGGTGGCCAGAAACAGCGGGTCATGCTGGCCCGGGCGTTGTACAAGAAACCGAAAGTCCTCTTTCTCGACGAGGCGACGAGCCACCTCGATGTCCATTGCGAACAGCGGGTGAATGCCGCCATCCGTGCGCTGCGCATCACCCGCATCATGGTCGCCCACCGTCCAGAGACCATTGCCTCTGCGGATCGGGTCGTGGTCCTCGGCCAAGGCAAGATAGTGCTGGACGAAACCGCCGAGAGCCTGGCCGAACGCCAGGCCATGACTACGCAAGGGCAAGCCTGATGCGTGCGCCGGCCTGCCTGCTGCTCTGCCTCCTGGGCAGCGCCTCTTTTGCCACCGCCGAACCGGACGTATTTGGCACTGCCAAGCATGTCGTGTACGACCTTGGGACCGATGGCCAGCCATGCGTCTCCGGGTCGTTGCCGGCCGAACTGACCCTGGCGCAAGCCATTGAACGAATGCTCTGTCACGACCCGCAGACCCGTCTGGCCTGGGCCAATGCCAAGGTGCAGGCCGCGCAAGTCGGGATCGCCCGCTCGGCCTTCCTGCCGCGCCTCGACGGACGCCTGGAAAGCAGCCGGAACGATACCCGAATCGATTACCGAGACCTCCCCGGACAATCTATCGACGGTCAGCGCCGGCGCCGCGGCGGCAATCTCGAACTGAGTTGGGTACTGTTTGACTTCGGTCGGCGCAGCGCCACCCTGAACAACGCCCAGCAGCTCTTGCTGGCAGCCATCGCCAGCCAGGAGATGACGCTGCAGAACGGCTTCGCCCTCGCCGCCCAGGCCTACTACGATGCCCTCGCCGCGCAACGCAGCCTGACGGCCTCGCGACAGGTGACGGCACTGGCGGAACAAAATCTCGAAGCCGCCGATGCCAAGTACAGGGCCGGCGTCGCCGCGCTTTCCGATCGCTTGCAGGCGCAAACCGCCTTGTCCGAGGCGAACCTGCGCCAGGTCCGTGTTGAGGGAACCCTGCGCAGCGCCCTTGGCGTCATCGC
Source organism: Pseudomonas sp. MRSN 12121 (assembly GCF_000931465.1). Taxonomy (NCBI): domain Bacteria; kingdom Pseudomonadati; phylum Pseudomonadota; class Gammaproteobacteria; order Pseudomonadales; family Pseudomonadaceae; genus Pseudomonas; species Pseudomonas sp. MRSN 12121. The sequence continues at coordinate 5,371,188 of NZ_CP010892.1, forward strand.
GCTACGCATGGGCCAACCGCCAGACATGCCTCTGCGCCTGGTCAGCGATCTGGAAACCCTACCCGATACCGGTTTCGTCAAGGCCATCGACGAGCTGCTTGCCGAGGCCCGACGCGAACATCCGGCATTGCTTGCCGCCCAGGCGCGGCTGCAAGCCGCGGGGGCCGCAGTGACGGAAAGCCGCGCGATGGGCCGACCGAGCCTGGCGCTGACTGCCAACCTGGCACGCAATCATAACGATCAATCGCGGGCGCTCAATGGCGATACCCGCGAGTACGATCGCAGCATCGGCCTGCAACTGAAGATCCCCTTGTTCGAAGGCTTTGAGCGTAACTATCAGGTGCGAAACGCCCTGGCCCGCCAGGAGGCCAGCCGGCTGGAGTTGGCCGATACCGAGCAGCAAGTATCGCTGGAAGTCTGGAGCAACTACCAGTCACTGAGCACGGAAACCCGCAGCCTGAGGCGCACCCGCGAGCTGGTCGAACAGTCGCGACAGAGTCTGGAGGTGGTGCAGGGGCGCTATCGCTCGGGGGTCGGCAGCATGATCGAACTGCTGAACACCCTGACCGCCTACGCCAGTGCCGAGGAGCAACATATCCAGGCCCTCGGCAACTGGCAGACCTCCCGCCTGCGTTTGGCGGCAAGCCTCGGCCGCCTGGGATTCTGGGCGCTGCCCTGAATGAGCGTGAACCTGAAACCGCTGAAAAGGCGGCACTGCCAGACCGAACGAGCAAGGCGCGCCGGGGCTTTTCTGCAGGCAAAAAAAAATCCGAAAATCCTCACTTTCGTGGGCCTTTCGGATTTCAAATACTGCTGAAAATGGTGGGTCGTGTAGGATTCGAACCTACGACCAATTGGTTAAAAGCCAACTGCTCTACCAACTGAGCTAACGACCCGCTGTGTGGTGGCGCGTATAATACTGATTTCTAAAAGGAATTCAACACTTCATATGAAAAAAATCAAAAATAAGGTGTTGGATCGCTGACGCCCGCCGCAGCAAAACCTTCTGCGCGCAAACGGCAACTGTCGCACTTGCCACATGCACGACCGTTGTCATCGGCCTGATAGCAGGAAACGGTCAGGCTGTAATCCACCCCAAGCTTGACGCCCGCCTTGACGATATCGGCCTTGCTCAGGTTCTGCAGCGGAGCCTGGATACGGAACCCCTGCCCCTCTACCCCGGCCTTTGTCGCCAGATTGGCCATGCGCTCGAACGCTTCGACAAACTCTTGGCGACAATCCGGATACCCCGAGTAGTCCACCGCGTTGACGCCGATGAAGATATCCCGCGCGCCCAGCACTTCCGCCCAGCCCAGCGCCAGGGACAGGAACACGGTGTTACGCGCGGGCACGTAGGTGACCGGGATCCCTTCGCTCGGTGCCTCAGGCACGTCGATGGAGCTGTCGGTCAGCGCGGAGCCGCCAATACCGTTCAGGTTGAGGCCGATCACTTTGTGTTCGACCACGCCCAGGTCGCGCGCGACCCGCTCGGCCGCTTGCAATTCGGCGCGGTGACGCTGGCCGTAGTCGAAGCTCATGGTGTAGCAGCGGTAACCTTCGGCCTGCGCCATGGCAACCACCGTGGCCGAATCGAGGCCACCGGACAGCAGGATCACCGCGCGTTTTTCGGTGGAAACTTGGTTCTGTGCGTGTTCAGTCATATCAGCGCCCCGGCTCGTCATTCCAAAGATATTTATGCAGCTGCAATTGCAGGCGCACCGGCAGGTTGTCCGCAACGATCCAGTCGGCCAGATCGCGGGCATTCAGGTCATGATGGCTCGGCGAGAACAGCACCTCCCCCGCCCGCCGCTCCAGACCGTACTGGATCAGCTTGGAAACCGCCCAGTCATAGTCCTCACGGGAACAGATGACAAACTTGACCTGGTCATTGGCTGTCAGCAGCTCGATGTTCTCGTAGCGATTGCGCTGGGCTTCTTGCGAGCCGGGGGTCTTCAGGTCGAGCACCCGGCTGACACGCGGGTCGACCGCGGAAATGTCCAGCGCTCCGCTGGTTTCCAGCGAAACCTCATAACCGGCGTCGCACAGCTGCTTGAGCAGGGGAATGGCGTTAGGTTGCGCCAGCGGCTCGCCGCCGGTCACGCAGACGTAACGCGGGCGGAAATCGGCAACCTGTTCGAGCAGGCTTTCAAGGGTGCGCAGGGTGCCGCCGCTGAACGCGTAGGCACTGTCGCAGTATTGGCAACGCAGCGGACAACCGGTCAGGCGCACAAAAACCGTGGGCAGGCCGGCAGTCCGAGTTTCACCCTGCAACGAGTAGAAAACTTCGGTAATTCTCAATGTGTCTTGCATAGTCGCCACGGGCGTAACAGCTAAACAGGCTGTCCGCCTCCGTCAGGCACCTCGAGGAATCCCGCAAACACGGTAATCCCAGGAAGCGTGTTTCATAAAAAGGGCATGGATTCTAACGAAAAAACCCGCGACAAGCGCGGGTTTCTTCAAAACAGCTCAAACTCGATTACATGCGTTGCAGATCGCGCTGGGCCAACTGGGCAGCGGAAGTGCCCGGATATTGCGCCACGACCTGCTGCAGAATGCCTTTGACCTTGTCTGCATGGCCCAGGCGACGTTCCACGTCAGCCAGCTTGTACAGCGAGTCCGGCACCTTGGCATGCTTCGGATACAGCTGGGAAACCTTGGCAAATGCCTGGCCAGCGCCTTGCAGGTCGCCCTTGGCCAGGTTCACTTCGCCCAACCAGTACTGGGCATTGCCCGCATACTGGCTGTTCGGGTATTTACGCAGGAAAGCGGCAAACGCCTGACTGGCCTTGTCGAAATCCTTGGCCTTGATCAGGTCGAAGGCTGCGTCGTAATACAGCTTTTCCTTCGCCGGATCGCCCGGTTCACTACTGGCCGCTGGAGCTTGCGAGGCAGCTCCGGCAGCCGCACCGGCGGCACCTACATCACCACCGGCGGAAGAATTCTCAGGAGTCGCGGCAGGTGCACCGCCCGCTCCAATGCGCCGATCAAGATCCTGGTAACGTTCCAGGCTTTCCTGTTTCATCCGCGCAACATCGTTTTGCAACACTTCGATCACACCTTGTTGCCGCGCAATCTGCTCCTGCATTTGCTGCAGTTGCTGGAACAGCTCGCCCTGTGCCGAGACAGGGGTCGAAACCCCTCCCCCGGCATAGGCGCCGTTCGTGCCATAACCCGCTGGCGGATAACTGCCCCCGCTATTGTTATAGCCCGAGTTGTTATCGACCACAGGAACCGCAGCCCACACCGAAAGCGGCGCGAGGCTGAGAGCCAAGACAGTTAGAGCACGACGGCACGTTCGCATGACGAATTACTTACGCAGTTCGACGCGACGGTTTTGAGCCCAGGACTGCTCGTCGTTGCCGGTAGCAACTGGACGCTCTTCGCCGTAGGAAACCAGTTCCAGCTGAGCTGGGGAAACACCTTGCAGAACCAGGTAGCGTTGAACGGCTTTCGCACGACGCTCGCCCAGTGCCATGTTGTACTCACGAGTACCACGTTCGTCGGTGTTGCCTTCCAGAACAACGCGAGCGCCGTTTGCTTTCAGGTCTTTGGCGTGAACGTCCAGAGCGCGCATGGCTTCTGGCTTCAGGTCCGAGCTGTCGTATTCGAAGTAGAAGGTGGTGATTGCGCGCAGAGCAGCTTCTTCGCTCAGGGAGCCGTCAACTGCACCGGTGTTAGCGCCGTAACCAGCGTTTGGATCGACAGCGCCTTCACCAGCGTTGTCACCGCCCTTGGAGGAGCAACCTACAGCTACGGCCATGGCCAGAGCCAGCGCAGCAAACTTACCAAACTTCAGCATTTCCATCGTGAAACTCCTAATGAACCCCAGTGTGTTAAGTAAAACGTAAAGCGCCGCGTCAGTTCAGGTAAGGGGACCAGGACGGTTCTCTGACTTCGCCTTGAGCGGTAGGAAGCGGGAGCCTCACGCGTCCATTGATGGACACGAGCATCAAGACTCCCCGGCCCTGCTGGCGGGTGGCGTAGATTACCATGGTGCCGTTGGGCGCAACAGTAGGCGACTCATCAAGTGTGCTGTCGGTAAGGATTTTCACATTACCGCGCTGCAGGTCCTGAGCCGCTACCTTGAAGTTGGTGAAACCATCCTGGCGATGAATCATGACCAGGGTCTTCTCGTCCGCAGACAGTTTCGGGTTGGCGTTGTAGTTGCCCACGAACGTCACGCGTTCGGCACCGCCACCACCAGCACTGGTCTTGTAGATCTGTGGCTTGCCGCCGCGGTCCGAGGTGAAGTAGATGGTCGAGCCATCCTTGCCCCAGAACGGTTCGGTGTTGATGCCGGGACCTGCGGTCACACGCGAGATCTGGCGCGAACCCAGGTTCATCACATAGATGTCGGGGTTACCGTCCTTGGACAGCACGAACGCCAGGCGCTGGCCGTCCGGCGACCAGGCAGGCGCGCCGTTCAGGCCTTCGAAGTTGGTGATCTGCTCGCGACGGCCAGTGTCGATGTGTTGCACGAAGATGCGCGGGCGCTTCTGCTCGAACGACACATAGGCAATACGCTTGCCATCCGGCGCGAAGCGTGGCGACAGGATCGGCTCGCGGGATTGCAGCAGGGTCACCGCACGCGCGCCGTCGTAGTCGGAGCGCTGCAGGGTATAACGGGTGTTCTTCTCGGAGAAACGCTCTGCCGTGACGTACAGCATGCGAGTCGAGAAGGCGCCCTTGATACCCGTCAGTTTCTCGAACGACTGGTCGGAAATGTAGTGAGCCATGTCACGCAGCTGGTCGACGCTGCCCGAAACGCTGCCGGTCAGCACTTGCTGCTCGGTGGCGACGTTGAACAGCGCGTACTGCACCTGCAGGCGACCGCCCGCCGGAACAATGCTGCCGACCATGATGTACTGGGCGCCCAGGGCCTTCCAGTCGCGGTAGATGACTTCGCTGGCCTGGGTCGGCAGGCTGATCATGTTCTGCTTTGGAATCGGCGAGTAGTAACCCGAGTTACGCAGGTCGTTGCCGATGATTTCCGCCATGTCGTCGGGCAGCACGCTGCCCCCTTGCCAACCGAATGGCACGACAGCGATCGGCGTGGCCCGGTCGCTACCACTGGTGACCAGAATGTTCTTTTCATCCGCCGTCGCTATCCCTGCCATACAGCAAATAACGACAAGCAATCCTCGAAGAAGGTTTCTCACAAGGCTAGATCCTCAGGTGTGAATGTCATCTTGAACGAACGATACGGAGCGAAATCGCTCGGCTTCATTCCCTGCATTTCTGTCAAACGTCCAATGTTCTTGACCGCAGCTACCGCCGAGGCATCGAACGGACCATCGCCGCTGGACTTGGCCACCGATACGGAAGTCACCGTACCGTCGGGCAACATGCCAATTTGCAGCACGACCGTCATGTTGTTGCGCGCCGAAGGAGGACGAGCCCAGCCTTCCGCCGCACGAGCACGAATCAGATCGTCGAAACTGCCTGCGACTTCATCGCCACGCTCGTCCGCCAGGGCCTGCTGACGCTGCGGCGTGTCGGAAAGCAAATCGGCAAGGGCCTGAGCCTTTTTCTCTTCGGCCGATTTACGCGCTGCTTCCTGAGCCTTTTTCTTGGCTGCGTCGGCGGCGGCTTTCTTCTTCGCTTCCTCGGCGACCTTCTTCTTCGCCTCGTCTGCTTCAGCTTTCTTCTTGGCGTCTTCCGCGGCTTTCTTCTTCGCGTCTTCGACTATCTTTTTCTTCGCTTCTTCAGCGGCCTTTTTCTTGGCCTCTTCTTCAGCGGCTTTCTTGGCTTCTTCTTCGGCTTTCTTCTTGGCTATATCAGCCAATTGTTTCTCTTCGGCCTTTTTCGCTTCGGCAGCCTTCTTCGCGTCGTCGGCTTTCTTGGCTTCATCAGCCTTCTTCGCCTCTTCCGCTTTCTTGGCTTCGTCGGCCTTTTTCGCTTCCTCGGCTTTTTGAGCCGCCTCTTCTTTCTTTTGTTCCGCGGCCTTCACTGCTTCCTGCTCGACCTTTTTCTGCTCCATCTGCTCGACTTCGGTCTGGCGCGCGGCGGATTTCTTCGCTTCACCCGCAATCTTCTGATTGGTCTGGGTGGTCGCCTGACTTTTCGATTTCAGCTGATACAGGGTCGCTTGGACGATCGGCTTGGACGGCGGCAATTCCGGCGTCATGGCAAAACTGACGAACAGCATGCCGAACACCAGAACGTGCAGGGCAATTGCCCACACGCTAGGCCAGAAGTAGCTTTCCGAGGCGGACGGCTCTCGCTGCTGCATCAGGGCGCCTCGGTAATCAAGCCAACGTTACCGACGCCGGCCTTCTGCAGCCCGCCCATGGCACCCATGACGGCACCGTAGTCGACGGACTTGTCGCCGCGAATGAACACCTGGGTATGCTTGCCGCCTTCATTGCCGGCGCGAATGATCTTGGTCACGGCGTCGGTCATCTGCGGCAAGGTCATGGCCTTATCCATCTGCTTGTCGGTGTCGACTTCGCTGCCAAGGTTCCAGTAGTAGGTCTTGTCAGCCTTGATCGAAATGGTCAGGACCTGGGTGTTGTTGTCCTGCGGCAAGGCTTCGCTGGAAACCTTGGGCAGATCGACTTTCACGCCCTGATTGAGCATCGGCGCGGTCACCATGAAGATAACCAGCAGTACCAACATCACGTCGATGTAGGGCACCACGTTCATCTCGGCAACCGGCTTGCGTTTGTGGCGAACTCGAGCCATGGGGATTTACCTGCTCACTCTTCGCTGGTGTGCACTTTGCGGTGCAGGATCGCCTGGAACTCGTCGGCGAAGGTGTAGTAACGGCTGATCAGGGTTTCGCCACGGGCCGAGAAACGGTTGTAGGCGATAACGGCCGGGATCGCTGCGAACAGGCCGATCGCAGTGGCGATCAGGGCTTCGGCGATACCCGGGGCCACGGTCGCCAGGGTCGCCTGCTGGGCGCTGGCCAGGCCGCGGAAGGAGTTCATGATCCCCCAGACGGTACCGAACAGGCCGATGTACGGGCTGACCGAGCCGACAGTGGCGAGGAACGGCAGGCTTTGCTCGAGCTTCTCTTCTTCGCGGGAGATAGCCACACGCATGGCGCGCGCGACCCCTTCCATGACCGCCTCGGGATCGACGCCCGACTGCTGGCGCAGGCGCGAGAATTCCTTGAAGCCGGCACGGAAGATCTGTTCCACGCCCGAATCGGGGTCCGGGTTGCTGCCCGCCTGGCGGTACAGCTTGGACAGGTCGATGCCCGACCAGAAGCGCTCCTCGAAGCTCTCCAGGGCGCGTCGACCGGCACGCAGCAGGTTGCTGCGCTGAAAGATCATGATCCATGAGGTCACCGATGCGGCTACCAGGGTCAGCATTACCAACTGCACAACGACGCTGGCATTGCTGACCAGGCTCCACATGGAGGAATGGTCGACGACGTTAGCTTCCACGCTTTATCTCCTGCTCTGAGTGTGTACCCGCGCCGCTCACGTCGGCAAAGGCCGCACGTAGAGCTTCGGGAATGGCCCGGGGTTTCAAATTGTCGGTGCGCACACAGGCCACCAGGAACTGCCCCTCGCAGAGCAGCGCATTATCCGTGGCTCGCCTGACCTGCTGTCTGAAGCGCAGGCTGGCCCGGTTCAATTCGATGACTTCTGCACTTACCAGAAGCTCGTCGTCCAGTCGCGCCGGCGCGTGATAGCGCGCTTCGCTGGAATGCACGACGAACAACAGGTTCTCCCCCGCCAGCTGCGATTGGGCGAAGCCCAGGTCGCGTAGCCGCTCGGTTCGAGCCCGTTCCATAAACTTAAGGTAATTAACGTAATACACGATGCCGCCGGCATCGGTGTCTTCGTAATAAACGCGACACCGATGTGCGAACGGCTCAAGCCCGTTTTGCGCGCGCATACTCTAGTGCTTACTCCTCAGGTTGCCAATCCGGCCAGGCAACTGTTTTTTCATTGTCGAACGCCATTCCGGGGAAATAAAGACGATGCCAGCCCCTAGGACAGCACAACCTTCGAATAAATCGTTACCGCGGCCTTTTATTAATCGTCCACGGCATCGAGGAATTCGTCTACCACAGGCATCTCCCCCAATCGTGACGGAATGTTTAGACCGAAATGCAGATAGGCATGCCGGGTCACCACCCGCCCCCGCGGCGTGCGCATGATATAGCCCTGCTGGATCAGGTAAGGCTCGAGCACATCCTCGATGGTATGTCGCTCTTCGCTGATGGCCGCGGCCAGGCTGTCGACCCCCACGGGCCCGCCATCGAACTTCTCGATCATGGTCAGCAGCAGGCGCCGGTCCTGGTGGTCGAAACCCCGCTCGTCGACGTCCAGCAGGTTCAACGCCAGGTCGGCAATGGCCTTGGTGATATGCCCCTTGGCGCGCACCTCGGCGAAATCCCGTACCCGGCGCAACAGGCGGTTGGCGATACGCGGCGTTCCCCGGGCACGCCGGGCGACTTCAAAGGCCCCTTCCGGGTCCAGCGGCAAGCCGAGAATGCCGGCGGAACGCCCGACGATGGTCGCCAGGTCCGCGTTACTGTAGAACTCCAGCCGCTGGACGATACCGAAGCGATCGCGCAACGGATTGGTCAGCATGCCCGCGCGGGTCGTCGCCCCGACCAGGGTAAATGGCGGCAGGTCGAGCTTGATCGAACGAGCGGCCGGACCTTCGCCGATCATGATGTCCAGCTGGAAATCCTCCATCGCCGGATACAGCACCTCCTCGACGATCGGCGACAGGCGATGGATCTCATCGATGAACAGCACGTCGTGCGGTTCGAGATTGGTCAACAGGGCCGCCAGATCCCCGGGCCGCTCCAGCACCGGGCCCGAGGTGCTCTTGATCGACACGCCCATTTCCTGGGCGATGATGTTGGCCAGCGTGGTCTTGCCCAGGCCTGGCGGGCCGAAGATCAAGGTATGGTCCAGCGATTCGCTGCGTCCGCGGGCAGCCTGGATGAACAGCTCCATTTGCTCGCGCACCGTCGGCTGGCCGATATAGTCGGCCAGACTGACAGGGCGGATCGCGCGGTCCTGGACTTCTTCGCGCTCACGGGGCCCCGTGGCGGCGATCAGACGATCTGCTTCTATCACTTAAATCATTCCCTTCAGGGCGCGGCGGATCAGGTCTTCGCTGCTCAGGCCTTTTTCCTTGATGGCGGAGACGGCCTTGCTGGCCTCCTGCGGTTTGTAGCCCAGGGAGATCAGGGCGCTGACCGCGTCGGTTTCGGCGCTGGCCACCGGTATCGGGGCATCCGGCTGGTTCGGCACCAGGGCGAACATGCTAGGGACGGTCTCCCAGGCCTTGAAGCGGTCCTTGAGCTCAACCAGCAGACGTTCAGCGGTCTTTTTACCAACCCCCGGCACCTTGGTCAGCGCCGAGGTGTCTTGTGCTTGCACACAGCGCACCAGTTCATCGACCTCCAGGCTGGACATCAACGCCAGCGCCAGTTTCGGCCCCACACCATTGAGGCGAATCAGCTCGCGAAAAAAGTCCCGCTCGCGCTTGCCGGCAAATCCATAGAGTAACTGGGCATCTTCTCGCACGACCAAATGGGTGTGCAGGGTAAGCGGCTCGCCGACCGACGGCAGGCGGTACAGGGTGGTCATGGGCACTTCCACCTCATAGCCCAGGCCGTTTACATCGAGAATCAGGTACGGCGGCTGCTTCTCAGCCAAGGTGCCGCGCAAGCGTCCAATCACGTTTCAATCCTTAGCTCGGGCCGGATCAGCGGCCGGCGGGTAATCGGGTGCAGGGTCCGGGCCGGGCAGACAGGCGCGGCACACTCCACTCATCAAATGTTTGCGCAGATGCTATCAGAGACGCAGCCGGCCGCCACGACTGCGTGCCGTACCCAGGCCATGGGGCACCAGGCTCGAGCGGGTATGGGCATGGCAGATGGCGATCGCCAGGGCATCCGAGGCATCGATCTGGGGTTTGCTGGTCAATTTCAGCAGATGCATGACCATCATCTGCACCTGCTCCTTGTTGGCCCCACCGGTCCCGGCCACCGCCTGCTTGACCTGAGTCGCCGTGTATTCGGCGATTTCCAGGCCTTCCTCGACCCCGGCCACGATCGCCGCGCCTCGGGCCTGCCCCAGCTTCAAGGCCGAATCGGCATTGCGTGCCATGAATACCTTTTCGATGCCCATGGTGACCGGCCCGTACGTCTGAATGACCTCGCGCACCCCGCGATAGACGATTTGCAGGCGTTCGGGCAGCTCGCCGGCACCTGTTCGAATGCACCCCGAAGCCACATAGACGCAGCCGCGCCCGGTATCACGCACCACGCCGTAACCAGTGATGCGCGAACCCGGGTCGATACCAAGAATAAGAGTCATAACGCCTGCAAAGAGAAAATCCGGTTGCCTAAGGTAACCCCGGAAGAAATCGAAAAAACAAAAAATCGCAGCCTTCGACAGCTCCCCTTCAGGTACAACCTGAACCTGGGAGCCGTCGAAAGCTGCGATCCTTTATCGCGGTATCAGCCGAGTTGCTCGGCAACCGACTCGGGAATATCCGCGTTGGAGTAGACGTTCTGCACGTCGTCCAGGTCCTCGAGCATGTCGATCAGCTTGAGGACCTTCTCGGCGCCCTCCAGGTCCAGTTCGGCGCTGGTGGTCGGCAACATGACGATTTCCGCGTCCGCGGCTTTGAAACCGGCAGCTTCCAAAGCGTTGCGCACAGCATAGAAACCGGCGAAGGAGGTGAACACGTCGATGGAGCCGTCATCGTTGGTCACCACGTCATCGGCATCCGCCTCCATGGCGGCTTCCATCAGCGAATCCTCGTCGACGCCCGGCTCGAAGGAAATCTGCCCCTTGCGCTCGAACAGATAGGCCACCGAACCATCGGTGCCCAGATTGCCGCCGCACTTGCTGAAGGCATGGCGCACGGCTGCCGCGGTACGGTTGCGGTTGTCGGTCATGCATTCGACCATCACCGCCACGCCGTTCGGCCCATAACCTTCATAGGTCAGTTCGACCACGTCGTCGCTGCCCGCCGCCCCGGTACCGCGGGCGATCGCGCGATCGATGATGTCGCGGCTCATGTTGGCGCCCAGGGCCTTGTCCAGGGCCAGGCGCAGGCGCGGGTTGGAACCCGGCTCGCCGCCGCCCTGACGAGCAGCGACCGTCAGCTCACGAATCCACTTGGTGAAGATCTTGCCTCTCTTGGCATCCTGACGCTCTTTGCGGTGCTTGATGTTCGCCCACTTGGAATGACCGGCCATAACGTGCTCCAAATTCTCTTTGCAACATTGCCCGCCCGCCTGTAACGGCGGGCGGGCAACAAAATATCTCGACCCAATAGAAAAAGGCGCATCCGAAGATGCGCCTTCAGGTCGGCCTTACTCAGCCTTTGGCTGTTCGCGCAGGCGGATGTGCAGCTCGCGCAGCGCCTTGGCGTCGACCAGGCCAGGGGCCTGGGTCATCACGCAAGCGGCGCTCTGGGTTTTCGGGAAGGCGATCACTTCACGGATCGACTGGGCGCCGGTCATCAGCATGACCAGGCGGTCCAGGCCGAACGCCAGGCCACCGTGCGGCGGCGCGCCGTACTTCAGGGCGTCGAGCAGGAAGCCGAATTTCTCTTCCTGTTCCGCTTCGTCGATACCCAGCAGGCGGAATACCGCTTGCTGCATTTCCTTGCGGTGGATACGGATCGAACCGCCACCCAGCTCGGTACCGTTGAGCACCATGTCGTAGGCACGGGACAGCGCGGTCGCCGGGTTGGCTTCCAGCTCTTGCGGCGAGCACTTCGGCGCGGTGAACGGGTGGTGCAGCGCGGTAAAGCTGCCGTCTTCGTTTTCCTCGAACATCGGGAAGTCGACGACCCACAGCGGAGCCCATTCGCAGGTCAGCAGGTTCAGGTCGTTGCCGACCTTGATCCGCAGCGCGCCCAGGGCTTCGCTGACGATCTTGGCCTTGTCGGCGCCGAAGAACACGATGTCGCCATCGACGGCACCTACGCGATCGAGGATCACGTTCAGGTTGGCTTCCGGAATGTTCTTGACGATCGGCGACTGCAGGCCTTCAACGCCCTTGGCACGCTCGTTGACCTTGATGTACGCCAGGCCCTTGGCACCGTAGATGCCGACGAACTTGGTGTAGTCGTCGATCTTGCTGCGCGGCATGCTCGCCCCGCCCGGCACGCGCAAGGCGGCCACACGGCTCTTCGGATCGTTGGCCGGGCCGCTGAACACCTTGAACTCCACTTCCTTGAGCTGGTCGGCAACGTCCACCAGTTCCAGCGGGATGCGCAGGTCCGGCTTGTCGGAGCCGTAGCGGCGCATGGCCTCTTCGAAGGTCATGTGCGGGAACTCGCCGAATTCCAGATCCAGCACTTCCTTGAACAGGTTGCGGATCATACCCTCGGTCAGGCCCATGATGTCTTTTTCGTCGAGGAAGCTGGTCTCGATGTCGATCTGAGTGAACTCAGGCTGACGGTCGGCACGCAGGTCTTCGTCGCGGAAGCATTTGGCGATCTGGTAGTAGCGATCGAAACCGGCCACCATCAGCAGTTGCTTGAACAGCTGTGGCGATTGCGGCAGCGCGAAGAAGCTGCCGGCGTGGGTACGGCTCGGCACCAGATAGTCACGCGCGCCCTCGGGAGTGGCACGGGTCAGGATCGGGGTTTCGACGTCGAGGAAACCGTTCTCGTCCAGGTAACGGCGGATGCTGGTGGTCATGCGCGAACGCAGGCGCAGCTTCTCGGCCATTTCCGGACGACGCAGGTCGATGAAGCGATAACGCAGGCGGGTTTCTTCGCCGACATCGGAATATTCGTTGAGCGGGAACGGCGGAGTTTCCGCTTCGTTCAGCACTTCCAGCTGGTAGCCCAGGATTTCTATCATGCCCGACGCCATGTTGGCGTTGCCGGCGCCGGCCGGACGCAGGCGCACCTTGCCGGTGATCTTGACCACGTATTCGCTGCGCACACGGTCGGCGGCGGCGAAGGTGTCGGCGCGGTCCGGGTCGAACACCACCTGGGCCAGGCCTTCACGATCACGGATATCGAGGAAAATCACCCCGCCGTGGTCACGACGACGGTGGACCCATCCGCAAAGGGTAACTTCCTGACCTTCCAGGCTTTCGTTCAGTTGGCCGCAATAATGGCTGCGCATCATGGTAGTGGTTTCACTTCTCGTAATTCGAAATTCGATGGGAGGCCTTGCGCATCCCGGGTACCGGATAATGCAAGAGCTCGCGCGTGTCGTTCAACTTAGTCAGCTTTGTCGCCACCGGCCAGATTCTTCTTGGCGCCGGTTTTGAAGTCGGTCTCATACCAGCCCGAGCCGCTGAGGCGAAAACCTGGCATGGACAGCATCTTTTTCAGCTCGGGCGCCTGGCAGGCCGGGCAATCGACCAGCGCAGGCGCGCTGATCTTCTGAATGGCTTCCAACTGATGACCACAGGAAGCGCATTGGTAGTCGTACATGGGCATTGAGAGCGTCTCGGCGTGCTTAACATCTGCCTTGAACCCACGCCAGGGGCCGGGTCATATAGCAAAGAGCGGGATTATATCCATTAAATCGGCCCTGTGCAGCCGTATGACGGCACCGATGAGCCATGGCCGCCCCAAAACCATCGCGGCTGCCCTGCCCTGCTCTCGACTCACTCACCCCGAAGGTTCGACCAGCCTGATCGCCCCCTTGAAAAACAAATGGCGCCGAGAACGGCGCCATTCGACGTGCGGGAAGGTTACTGCTCGCTCAACAGCGCACGCAGCATCCACGCGGTTTTTTCGTGCACTTGCATCCGCTGGGTCAGCAAGTCCGCGGTGGGCTCATCGCTGACTTTATCGATGATCGGGAAAATGCCGCGCGCGGTCCGGGTCACAGCCTCTTGCCCCGCGACCAGTTGCTTGATCATCTCTTCGGCACTCGGCACGCCTTCTTCTTCCTTGATGGAGGACAAGCGCGCATAGATGGAATAGGCGCCCGGCGCCGGGAATCCCAGGGCCCGGATACGCTCGGCGATCAGGTCCACCGCCAGCGCCAGTTCGTTGTATTGCTCTTCGAACATCAGGTGCAATGTACGGAACTGGGGACCTGTGACGTTCCAATGGAAATTATGGGTCTTCAGATAAAGCACATAAGTATCCGAAAGCAGGCGAGAGAGCCCCTCCACGATGGATTTACGGTCTTCTGCGCTGATACCGATATCGATTGCCATGTCTATCTCCGTTAAAAACACATTCAATTCAACAGATCAGGTACCGGACCACTCTAGCAAGACTGCCAGGCCCCCGCAGCCGACGATTGCCCGCGGAACTGCGACAGATTGCCCGAGCAGGCCAACGGCCCCGCCGGAAGAGTCACGATCGTTGTGACCCGACTGAAAAGCCTGCGTTCCCTGTCTTTTTCGATGCTGGCTCTCTAGCACAAGGCTTTGCCCGATAGTCCGGCTCTGCCCCTCGACCAGCGGGGCTTTTGCCTTCCGGCAGCGCGCGGCGCCTGATTTGAGAAGGCTTGGGCTTTGCTGTTAAATAGGGGCCGTGTCGCTGTTGCCTATTTCTCGGCCTCGGCGCATAGGCTGATCCCGCGCACGTGCTCACCGCCTCCCATAGTTCAGAAGCGAACCGTGCACGCTCAGCTCTTCCTTGTGATCCGTCTTAACGTGAGTTCATTAAAATGTTGAAAATCGTCCACCTGCTAACGGGCGCAGCGGCCTTGCTGCTGTCCTTTATCCCTAGCCTGCGATCTGAAGCCGTTCCCTTCCTGCAACAACCCGATGCTCTTTACCTGGCCTTCTTCGGCCTGCTCAACCTGGCGCTGGCTCCAGTTATCCCCTACTGGAACAAAGGCCCACGCCACCAACTGCAAAACCTGGTCAGCGCGCTCCTGGTGCTGGCGGTGGTATTGCAGACCCTGACCCTGCTGGCACCGATGCCGGTTATCGCAGGTCAACCGGCTGTGCTGTTCAGCCTGCTGACCGCCGCGATCGCCATTGCCCTGCACCTGGCCGTCAGCTTCTACAAATCGTCTCCTGCGACCAGCACTTCGCAAACCTATGACATGAGCAATCGCGATACCGGTACCGTCAAGTGGTTCAACACTTCGAAGGGATTCGGCTTCATCTCCCGCGACTCCGGCGATGATATCTTCGTGCATTTCCGTGCGATCCGCGGCGAAGGTCACCGCGTCCTGGTGGAAGGCCAGCGCGTGGAGTTCTCGGTGATGAATCGTGACAAGGGCCTGCAAGCCGAAGACGTGATCGCGGCCTTGCCGCGACGCTGATTCGCCCCATAAAAAACCGCGATGCAGCCCAGGCTGCTCGCGGTTTTTTCATGCCCGGGCGAAACGTCGCCTCTCAATAATGAGGGGGCGGCGCCTCTTCCTCGAACGACTCGAACTGCCCCACCATCTCCTCTTGACGCTTGAGCAAGGCAGCCATCTGCAACTGCAGGCGTTCGACCACCCGCTGCTGCCCTACCAGTACATCATTCAGGGCTTGGATAGTGTCGTCCTGGAAAGCCAGGCGGCTTTCCAGGTCGGTTACCCGTTCTTCCAGACTCATGGCTCAGCCCTCCTGAAACGTGAAGTCGTCGGTCAGGACCAGACGCAAGCGTTCACGGATCGCGGCCACCTGTTCGGCACCGTAGGGCTTGGCGGGAAGCTTGCCCCACACCGGTGCGGGCCAGGCCGCATCGTCGCGCTTGCGAACGATAACGTGCATGTGCAACTGGCTGACGACGTTACCCAAGGTCGCCACATTCAACTTGTCGGCATCGAACGAATCCTTGAGCAACTCGGCCAGGGCGGTAGTTTCGCGCCATAGCTGCTGCTGGTCGGCGTCATCGAGCTGAAACAACTCACTGATATCTTCCCGGCGCGGTACCAGGATGAACCATGGGTAATTGGAATCGTTGGACAGCAACAGCCGGCAAAGGGGGAAATCGCCGATAGGCAATGTGTCTTGTTGAAGTCGTGGATCTAAAGCGAACACCGCGCGTACTCCCGCTCAGCTCATCAATTTTCAGCTTAGCGAACGCCATGACCGGCCGCCCGCCAAGCGACAGAACGGCAGCATACCTGCGAAAGCCCTTCCGTTCATCGCCACAACGCACGGTGCCTGCCTCGATACCCACGCAGCCCCTCATCCGGATGCCCTGACCTGGAACATTTTTCCAACACATCGCACCACGACCGAACGAGCCTCCTGAACGACAGTGGCAGAAATCCCCAATAGACGGCTGTTACTGCACTCCTGAGCCTCTAAAGCCGAACGCCGAAGACGCCTCGTGCAGAAAGTTTTGCACCAAAACCGCACAGTGCGTCTACGCTCAATGCGTCGACCATCCGCCATCTACTCACTCACCAGGGTGAACCGGTAACGTTTTGGAATGTCGTGCCTTTTTTTCATGGAGCAACACCAGGAGGACCTGAAACGTCAAGCCCAACCAAAACGACCTTAAAACCCCTGTTTTATGCGGTTTTTACAGCCTGTCGGGCTGGCATCGAAAAAAACTCGATGCGCTGGCGTTTTGTGCACGCTTGTTGCATTAACCCTCGTATTGTCCCAAAGGAAGGTCATTGCAGAAGGCCTTCTGTCGGGACTAATAACGATAGTGGCAAGGCTGCCCCATGGAGATTTGATTGCTTGACCAAAGTTCTTTTTGTTCCAGGTACAAGCCTTCGAAAACAGCGCTGAAGTTGTCAGTCCGGCTACATGCGGACTGCGGATTTGCGACATTGATCGAGCATTTTGCGACAGGGTCGTAAAGAAGCTGAAAGGACTGATACGCAAGTATCGCCAATATTGTCAGCGTGATATAAGTTTGCGCCGACACAAAAAGAAAGAGCCGCCCAGATAATAAAACAGGTGGGACGGCAGTACTCTTCTAAAAACCAAAGGAGCAAATCACGATGCGCGTGATGAAGTGGAGCATGATCGCACTGGCGGTTGCAGCAGCAGCCAGTACTCAAGTGGCTACGGCCGCACCTTTCGTAAGTGACCAGGCTGAAGCCAAGGGTTTCGTTGAAGACGCCAAACTTAACGTCTTGCTGCGTAACTATTACTTCAACCGTGATAACAAGAATGGTGGCAACGACCAGAAAGACTGGACCCAGGGTATCTGGGGCAACTTCAGCTCCGGTTACACCCAAGGAACTGTTGGCGTCGGTGTTGATGCCTTTGGTTATCTGGCACTCAAACTGGACGGCGGCGACGGCACTGGCGGCACTGGCAACATGAGCCGCGACTCCGACGGCGACGTCAACAAGAGCCAGGGCAAAGCAGGTGCAGCGGTCAAGTTCCGCATCTCCAAAACCGAGCTGAAAGTCGGCGACATGCAGCCAAGCACCTCCCCGGTGTTCGCAGTCGGTGGCTCCCGTATCCTCCCTCAAACTGCCAGCGGCCTCCAACTGCAGAGCAGCGAGATCAAGGACCTGGATCTGGAAGGCGGCCACTTCTACTCCGGTACCAGCCAGGACTCCAACGCTCGTAACGGCAACTTGTATGCGAACTATGCCGGCGTGGCATCCAACAGCATCGACTACTTCGGCGGCAAGTACGGCATCAGCGACAACCTGAGCGCATCGCTCTACGGCGCCAAGCTGGAAGATATCTGGAACCAGTACTACGCCAACCTGAACTACACCATCCCGATGGGTGGCGACCAGTCGCTGAACCTGGACGGTAACATCTACCGTACTACCGATACCGGCAAAGCCAAGGCTGGTGATATCAGCAACACCACGTTCTCCCTGGCAGCGGCGTTCTCGTTCCTGAAGGCGCATACCATTACCGTCGGGTTCCAGAAGGTCAATGGCGACACTCCATTCGACTACATCGGTATCGGTGGCCACGACTCCAGCAAACGTGGTTCCAACCGTGGTGGCGACTCGATCTTCCTCGCCAACTCCATCCAGTACTCTGACTTCAACGGTCCGAACGAGAAGTCCGCGCAGATCCGTTATGACCTGAAAATGGCCGAATACGGTATTCCTGGCCTGAGCTTCATGACCCGTTACGTGAAAGGTTGGGACATCGACGGCACCAAGATGGACGCCGACAGCCCATACCGCCTTTACGGTTACGGCGCAGATGGCAAACATCACGAAACCAACTTCGAAGCCAAGTATGTTGTCCAGACTGGCCCAGCCAAGGACCTGTCGTTCCGGGTTCGTCAAGCCTGGCACACCGCCAACGCCGACCAGGCCGAAGGCGATATCAAAGAGTTCCGCCTGATCGTCGACTACCCACTGTCGATCTTGTAATAGCGGTAACTTAGCGCGTCATGAAAAAGGCCCATCATCCGATGGGCCTTTTTTGTTGAAACCGGGCGACCGGCCAAAACAACCGACTACCGACAGCTAATTGTTACAACCAGATTACATCCCGCTCTCAACGAACTATCAATTAAAAGTCTGACCATCCGATCAAACTTTTAACCCTCGACCTCCACTACTTACTGAACAGCCGCTTCCTGCACCACACGAATCACTCGTTGTGGAAACGGAATATCGATACCTGCATCTTTCAAGCGATCGCGGGCCAGCTCGTTGAACTGGAACATCACATCCCAGTAGTCCGCGGTCTTCACCCAGACCCGTAGCGAAAGGGTAATAGCGCTGTCCCCGAGCATGGAAACCACCGCGACCGGTGCCGGATCCGCCAGCACACGCTCATCCTTGGCCAGATCCAGCAGAACCTCACGGGCCTTTTGCAGATCGGCCTCGTAGTTCACGCCAACATCGAATACCACCTTACGGGTCAATTGACGGTTGTGGTTGGTGATGATGCCGTTGGACAGGTTGCCGTTAGGCACGATGACCGTCTTGTTGTCACCGGTACGCAGCACCGTGTGGAAGATCTGGATGCTGTCGACCGTACCGCTGATGCCCTGGGCTTCGATCACATCACCGATGCGGAATGGACGGAACAGCAGGATCAGCACCCCACCGGCGAAGTTCGCCAGGCTGCCTTGCAAGGCCAGGCCGATGGCCAGGCCCGCCGCACCGATCGCGGCAACGAACGAAGTGGTTTCGACACCGATCATCGACGCCACGCTGACGACCAACAGCACCTTGAGGATGATGTTCGCCAGGCTGCTGATAAAACCCTGCAAGGCCTGGTCGGCATTGCGCAGTGCCAGCAGCTTGCCGACCTTATGCGTCAACTTGTTGATCAGCCACCAGCCGATGGCCAGTGTGATCACCGCCAGCAATACCCGACTGCCGTATTCCATGATCATCGGAATCCAGGCTTGGGAAGCCTTGACCAGGTTGTCCACTTCAGCATTCAAATCCATCTATCTCTCCTGATTCCCGGCTGCCGGGCATACAAAAAACAAGGGCAGAACGAGGGCTTCATCAGAGGCTCAATCGTTTCTGCCCGCTACTCGGCCTCGGACGCCGATAACGACCCGAGGTTCCCGAAAAACCGATCAGTCGCGGAAGTTGTTGAACTGCAGCGGCATGCCGAACTCTTTCGCGCGCAGGGCGGCAATGGCTTCCTGCAAATCGTCGCGTTTCTTGCCGGTAACCCGTACCTGCTCGCCCTGGATGGCGGCCTGGACCTTCAGCTTGGCGTCCTTGATATGAGCAACGATCTTCTTCGCCAGCTCTTTATCGATACCTTCCTTGAGCGTCGCTTCCTGCTTCATCACCTTGCCCGAAGCATAAGCATCCTTGACCTCGAGGCACTGCACATCGATCTTGCGCTTGACCAGCGCCAGCTTGAGGATCTCGATCATCGCTTCCAGCTGGAATTCGGCTTCGGCGGTCAGGTTGACGGTCAGTTCCTTGTCCTTGAACTCGAAGCTGCCCTTGCCCTTCAGGTCATAACGGCGGTCCAGCTCCTTGACGGCGTTTTCCACGGCGTTGGTGACTTCGTGCTTGTCCAGTTCGGATACCACGTCAAACGACGGCATGTAATTTCTCCAATAAAAAAAGGGGCGCCGCTCGATAAAGATGGAGCACGCCCGGTTTGCGGTTAAAATCCGGGCTCATTATAACGGGTCTTTTCTCTCCTTCACTGCGAGCCGCACATGCGCCTGCCGAACCGAGCACTACGCTGATGTCGACCACCTGGCACATTCTGGGCGTGGGCAGCCTGGGCACCCTGTGGGCAACGCGCCTGGCCCGGGCCGGCTTGCCGGTACGCCTGATCCTGCGGGACCAGGCGCGGCTGCAGGCTTACCAGGCCGCTGGCGGACTGACGCTGGTGGAACAAGGACAAGCCAGCATGCATGCCGTTCCCGGGGAACTCGCCGACGGCCCCGGGCCCATCACCCGCCTGCTGGTGGCCTGCAAGGCCTATGACGCGGAACAGGCGGTGAGCCAGCTGCTCCCACGACTGGCTGCCGATGCCGAACTGATCCTGCTGCAGAATGGCCTGGGCAGTCAGGACGCGGTGGCCGCCCGGGCGCCACAGGCCCGCTGCATTTATGCCTCCAGCACCGAAGGCGCCTTCCGCGAGGGTGACTGGCGCGTCGTATTCGCCGGCCATGGTTATACCTGGCTGGGCGACGCCAGCCACCCTACCGCGCCCTTCTGGCTGGACGACCTGAGCGCCAGCGGCATTCCCCATGAATGGAGCGCGGATATCCTCACCCGCCTCTGGCGCAAGCTGGCGCTCAATTGCGCGATCAACCCGCTGACGGTCCTGCACGGCTGCCGCAACGGCGGCCTGCTGGAACATCATTGCGAAGTGGCCATGCTGTGCCTCGAGCTGACCGAGCTGCTGCAGCGTTGCGGCCAGCCGGCGGCCGCCGAAAACCTGCAACAAGAAGTCGAACGAGTGATCCAGGCGACCGCCGCCAACTATTCCTCCATGTACCAGGACGTCGCCAACCGGCGCAGGACCGAAATCAGCTACTTGCTGGGGTATGCCTGCAGCGTTGCCTCCCGGCATCGATTGAGCCTGCCGAATCTCGAGCGCCTGCAACGGCGGCTGGTGGAGCACCTGCAGCAACGCGGATTGCCCAGCGACTGAGCAGCGGCTACGCTGCCCACGTGTTCCTTTCTAGCGACCTCCCTGATGCCATTGCGCCAGCGCCTTGAAAACCTGCCGGTCGGCCAAAAGCTGCTGGCGGCCCTGCTCGTCCTGCTGATTACCGTGTTGCTGGTGGCCAACCTGACCTTTATCAGCGCCGCCTACTGGATCTCCCAGGAAAGCATGGCACCGCAAGCCCTGCAGACCATCGGCCGGCTGGTCTCGAACCCGACCCTTGCCGCCCAGGCACTGGACTCGCCACAAAACGCCGAAAAACTGCTCAACGAGCTCAACAGCTACTCGCCCCTGCGGGCCGCGGCCATCTATGACGGCAAAGGCGCCCGCCTGGCCCAGTTGCAACATGGCGAGCGCTTGAAGCTGCCGGAGCGCTACCGGCATATCGAAGCCTGGCAACTGACCGAATTCCGCAGCAACCAGGTCATTGCCCTGCCTCGCGCCGGCCAGCCCCCGGGGCATCTGCTGCTGGTGGCCAGCAGCGAACTGCCGATGGCCTTCTATACCGGCACCCTGACCGCCAGCCTGGGCATCCTGATCTTCAGCGTACTGTTGTGGCTGGTGATTGCCCGGCAGATCAAACGGTTGATCACCCGCCCCATCCATCAACTGGAAGAGCTGTCCCGACAGGTGACCCGCGAGGAAAACTATTCACTGCGCGCCTCGCGCGGCAATCACGATGAAATCGGCAGCCTCGCCGAGGCCTTCAACACCATGCTGTCGCGCATCGAGGCGCGGGAGCAGCAACTCAAACGCGCCCGCGACGACTCCCAGGCCGCCTATGACCAGGCCCAGGGCCTGGCCGAGGAAACCCGCCATACCAACCGCAAGCTGGAACTGGAAGTCCAGGTGCGCAGCAAGATCGAGAAGAAACTCACCGGTTTCCAGAACTACCTCAACAGCATCATCGACTCGATGCCCTCGGCACTGATCGCCCTGGACGAGCAGCTCTATGTCACCCAGTGGAACCAGGAGGCCAGCGCCCTCTCGGGCACCCGCCTGGACGAAGCCTTGAACCAGCCCATCTTCCTGGCTTTCGAACCGCTCAAGCCCTTCCTGCCCCAGCTCAAGGAAACCGTGGAGCAGCATACGGTCACCAAGGTCGAGCGGGTTACCTGGGTCAAGGATGAGGAAGCGCGGCACTATGCCCTGACGTTCTACCCGCTGATGGGCGGCGCCGGGCGCGGTGTGGTGATCCGGATCGACGACATCACCCAGCGCCTGTCCCTGGAAGAAATGATGGTGCAGTCGGAAAAGATGCTCTCCGTGGGCGGCCTCGCCGCCGGGATGGCGCATGAAATCAACAACCCTCTGGGCGCCATCCTGCACAACGTGCAGAACATCCGCCGGCGCCTGTCCCCCGAATTGCCGAAGAACCTGGAGCATGCCGAGCAACTGGGCATCGAACTGGAAACCGTCAACCAATACCTGCAGGGCCGCGAAGTGCCACAACTGCTCGACGGCATCCAGCAGGCCGGCGCGCGGGCGGCGAAGATCGTCACCCACATGCTCAGCTTCAGCCGCCGCAGCAATCGCCAGATGGCGCCTTGCGACCTACCGGCCCTGATCGACCAGGCAGTGGAGATCGCCGGTAACGACTTCGACCTGGCCATCGGCTTCGACTTCAAGGGCCAGGCGATCATTCGCCAGTTCGACCCGCAACTGGGCCCGGTACTCGGCACCGCCAACGAGCTGGAACAGGTCCTGCTCAATCTGCTGAAAAACGCGGCCCAGGCCATCCACCAGCGTGCGGACGACAGCGAGCCGGGACGCATCATCCTGCGCACCCGGCTGAATCCGCCCTGGGCGGAAATCCAGGTCGAGGACAACGGTATCGGCATGAGCGAAAGCGTGCGCAAACGCACCTTCGAGCCGTTCTTCACCACCAAGGAAATCGGCCAGGGTACGGGCCTGGGACTGTCGGTCTCGTACTTCATCATCACCAACAATCACAAAGGCCAGATGGAAGTGCAGTCGGCGCAAGGCCAGGGCACCTGCTTCACCTTGCGCCTGCCCTTGGCGGGCAGCCAGCCGCCTCTGGAACATCCCCCACAGGAGAGGTAAGCATGGGCTTTCGCCTGTCGAAGATTTACACCCGCACCGGCGACAAAGGCGAAACCGGGCTGGGTGACGGACGCCGGGTTCCCAAGGACCATCCGCGGATCGAGGCCATCGGCGAAGTCGATACACTGAACAGTCAGCTGGGGCTGCTGCTGGCCGGATTGGCCGAACAGCGCCTCGCACATCCCGGCCTACAGGAACTGATCGAGGTGCTGAGCCCTTGCCAGCATCGCCTCTTCGACCTGGGTGGCGAGCTGGCCATGCCGGCGTACCAGGCCCTCGACACAGCCGAGGTCGAACGCCTGGAGCGTGCCATCGATACCTGGAACGAAGAGTTGGGACCGCTAGAGAACTTCATCCTGCCGGGTGGTTCGAGCCTGATCGCCCAGGCCCATGTCTGCCGCAGCCTGGCGCGCAGCGCCGAACGCCGCTGCCAGCACTTGAATGCCGTGGAACCGCTGGCGGGGGTCGGCCTGGCCTATATCAACCGCCTGTCCGACCTGCTGTTCGTGGCCGCGCGCCTGATTGCCAGGCGCCAGGGGATTGCCGAGATTCTGTGGCAGGCCGCGCAGAAGCCAACTGCTGATTGAGACCAGGGGTCAGCTCGCTCCTGCGGGAGCGAGCTTGCGAGGAACTCAGGGCCAGAACGCACGGATTCCCGCTACCCCTTGTGCCCCGGCTTGCCAGGCCTGCTCACGGTGATCCGGGCCGAGCCCGCCCAGCAGATACACCGGCTTGTTGAAACCGCTGATCAGTCGAGCGGCCTGCTCCCAGCCCAGCGGCTGGGCATCGGGGTGGGTCTGGGTGGGCTGGACCGGCGACAGGGTCACGAAGTCCACATCCATCTGCTGCGCCAATGACAGCTCTTCCGCGTCATGGCAGGAAGCGGCCAACCAGCGTTCCTTGCCGAAGGGGCGCCCCGCATTGGCGTATTTGCGCAGTTGTGCCGAGGTGATATGCCAACCCGCCGAGGGGAAATCCCCCAGCCATTCGAACGGCCCCTTGAGCATCAATTGCGCCTTGCCCGCGCACAGCCCGGCCGCATCCACCGCCAGGTCGCGGTATTGCGGGTCGTAGCCATTGGGCGCGCGCAGTTGCACCAGCTTGATGCCGCCGGCAATCGCCTGCTGCATCCCCCGCAGCAGCGCCGGGGTTTCCAGGCCTTCCGGGGTGATCAGGTACTCGCCGGGCAGGCGCGCGGCCGCCACGATCGGCTGGTTGGCCGCCGGAAACTCGTAATTCTCCAGTTCACGGGCCGCCACCCAGGCCAAGGGCTGGCCCTCTGCGCCATGGGGCTCGCCGGTAAAGCCGGCGACTTCCCAGACATCCAGCAACACCTGCTTGTCCGGGTAGTCATGCTGGACCTTGATCAGTGGCCGTGCCTGGGTCACCCGGATGCCCAGCTCCTCTTGCAGCTCACGGCTCAACGCCGCCTCCACCGCTTCGCCCGCCTCGACCTTACCCCCGGGGAACTCCCAGAGACCGCCCTGGTGCTGGGTATCGGCACGCCGGGCAATCAGAATCCGGCCATCGGTATCACGGATAACGGCCGCCGCCACATGTACTCGTTTCACCGTACTGCTTCCTCTAATCCGGCTTTCTGCCAGGCCTTGAAGGCCGGCCATTGATAAATCGTTTCAACATAAGCGGCGGCGTCCGCCGGCAGCGCGACCCGATAGGTGCGCAGGCGTACGGCGATCGGCGCAAAAAAAGCGTCCGCCAGGCTGACCTGGCCAAACAGGAATGGCCCCGGCTCGGTGGCCGCCGCACGGCACTCGGCCCACAGGATCAGCATCCGCTCGATATCGGCCTGAGCTTCAGGCGGCATGGGCGACAGCGGCGCATCGCGGCTCAAGTCGAATGGCAGGTTGCCACGCATTGCGAAGAAACCGCTGTGCATCTGCGCGCAGGCGGAACGCGCCTGGGCACGCGCCGCCACATCCCGCGGCCAGAGCGCGACCAGGGGAAACCGTTCGACCAGGTATTCGGCGATCGCCAGCGAATCGGCAATGGTGCCGTGCTCGGTTTTCAACAGCGGGACCTTGCCAGTCGACGAATGCCTGAGAATCAGCTCGCGGGTATCGGGCTGGTTCAGCTTGATCACTTCTTCGGTATAGGCCGCACCGGCCAACTCGAGGGCCAGGGCAGCGCGCAGCGACCAGGAGGAATAGAGTTTGTCGCCGATGATCAGGTGGAGATTCATGTCGGGAACCTTTCAGGAAGGAATGGAGGCCCCTGGGGGCCTCCATCGCGAGCCGGCTCGCTCCTAGAAATGATGTACGGCCTGGCGGCTCGTGATCAGGTGCGGTATTCCGCGTTGATTTTCACGTATTCGTGGGACAGGTCGGTGGTCCAGATGGTTTCGCTGCAATTGCCGCGGCCCAGTTCGATACGGATGGTGATTTCTTCCTGCTGCATCACCGCCGCGCCCTGGGCTTCGGTGTAGCTGGCGGCACGCGCGCCGCGGCTGGCGATGCACACATCGCCCAGGAACACATCGATCTTGCTCACATCCAGGTCCGCCACGCCGGCACGGCCAACCGCCGCCAGGATACGTCCCCAGTTCGGATCGGAGGCGAACAGCGCCGTCTTGATCAGAGGCGAATGCGCCACGGTGTAGCCGACATCCAGGCATTCCTGGTGATTGCCGCCACCGTTGACTTCGAC
Organism: Pseudomonas sp. MRSN 12121; assembly: GCF_000931465.1. Lineage (NCBI taxonomy): Bacteria > Pseudomonadati > Pseudomonadota > Gammaproteobacteria > Pseudomonadales > Pseudomonadaceae > Pseudomonas > Pseudomonas sp. MRSN 12121. The sequence goes on from NZ_CP010892.1 coordinate 5,396,825, forward strand.
CGTCACGAACTTGGTCGCCCCTTCACCGTCGCGCACGATGGCCTGGGCCACTTCCATGCACACCTCGAACACCGCCTGCTTCAGCGCGACGAACAGCGGGCCGCTGGCCTCGGTGATTTCCGGCAGGGCTGCCTGGCCGGTGGCAATCAGCATGCAGCAGTCGTTGGTGGAGGTATCACCGTCGATGGTGATGCGGTTGAACGACTTGTTGGCGCCATCGAGTAACAGGTTCTGCAGCACGTCGCGGGACACCTTGGCGTCCGTGGCGATGTAGCCGAGCATGGTTGCCATGTTCGGACGAATCATGCCCGCTCCCTTGCTGATGCCGGTGACCGTGATGGTCACGCCGTCATGCTGGAACTGGCGGCTGGCGCCCTTGGGCAGGGTGTCGGTGGTCATGATGCCAGTCGCGGCGGCGGCCCAGTTGTCCACGGACAGATCGTCCAGCGCGGCCTGCAGCGCGCCTTCGATTTTCTCGACCGGCAACGGCTCGCCGATCACCCCCGTGGAGTAAGGCAGCACTGCGCTGGCATCGACACCCGCCAGTTCGGCCAACTTGGCGCAGGTACGGGTAGCGGCGGCCAGGCCAGGCTCGCCGGTGCCGGCGTTGGCATTGCCGGTGTTGGTCAACAGGTAACGCACGGGCCCTTGCACACGTTGCTTGGCGAGGATCACCGGTGCCGCGCAGAACGCGTTCAGGGTGAACACGCCGGCTACCGTGGAGCCCTCGGCACAGCGCATGACCACGACGTCCTTGCGCCCGGGGCGCTTGATGCCCGCCGAAGCGATACCGAGTTCAAAACCGGCAACCGGGTGCAACGTTGGCAAAGGACCAAGACCAACAGCCATGAATGCGCTCCTCTTTTTAAGCTGATATAGGCACCGCTATCGCAAAAGGCAGTGCCGCGAATGGAAAAACGCCGCGACGGCTGATGCCGGTCGCGGCGCGGGTATTTCAGTGTCAGGCAAAAATCTTAGTTGATCTGACCGTGACAGTGTTTGTACTTCTTGCCCGAACCGCAGTAGCACAGTTCGTTGCGACCCAGCTTCTGCTCGTTGCGCACAGGCGCCGAAGCCAGAGCCACGTCGACATCGACGCCCTCTTCCAGTGCTTCCGGCTGGTCCAGGCCTGGAGCGGCGGCATGCTCGAACTGCATGCGCTGAGCCAGGGCTTCAGCTTCCTGACGCAGGCGCGCTTCTTCCTCGGCCGGATCCTCGCGGCGGACCTGAACGTGCGACAGCACGCGGATCGAGTCGCGCTTGATCGAATCCAGCAGTTCGGAGAACAGGGTGAAGGACTCGCGCTTGTACTCCTGTTTCGGGTTCTTCTGCGCATAACCACGCAGGTGAATACCGTGACGCAGGTGATCCATGGTCGACAGGTGGTCTTTCCACAGGTCGTCCAGCACGCGCAGAACGATCTGCTTCTCGAACGTGCGCAGCGCCTCGGCGCCGGCCTGGTCTTCTTTCTCGTTGTACGCCGCCACCAGCTCGTTCAGCAGCTTCTCGCGCAGGGTTTCTTCGTACAGGTGATCGTCTTCGTCGAGCCATTGCTGGATCGGCAGGCTCACCCCGAAATCGCTCTGCAACGCAGCTTCCAGACCTGCCACATCCCACTGCTCAGGCAGCGACTGCGGAGGAATGTGCGCGCTGACGGTGGCGTTGAGCACGTCCTGACGGAAATCGGAGATGGTTTCGCCAATGTTGTCTGCGGCCAGCAACGTGTTACGCATGTGATAGATCACTTTACGCTGTTCGTTGTTGACGTCGTCGAACTCGAGCAGTTGCTTGCGAATGTCGAAGTTGCGGCCTTCCACCTTGCGCTGGGCCTTCTCGATCGCGTTGGTCACCATGCGGTGCTCGATCGCTTCGCCGGACTGCATGCCCAGCGCCTTCATGAAGTTCTTCACCCGGTCGGAGGCGAAGATGCGCATCAGGCTGTCTTCCAGCGACAGGTAGAAACGGCTGGAACCGGCGTCGCCCTGACGACCGGCGCGACCACGTAGCTGGTTGTCGATACGACGCGATTCGTGACGTTCGGAGGCGATCACCTGCAGGCCACCGGACTCCAGTACCTGCTGGTGACGCTTCTGCCAGTCGGCCTTGATCTGGGCGATCTGCTCGGGGGTCGGGTTTTCCAGGGAAGCGACTTCGACTTCCCAGTTGCCGCCCAGCAGGATGTCGGTACCCCGACCGGCCATGTTGGTGGCGATGGTCAGGGCGCCCGGCCGGCCGGCCTGGGCAATGATTTCCGCTTCCTTTTCGTGGAACTTGGCGTTCAGCACCTTGTGCTCGATGCCTTCCTTGTTGAGCAGGTTGGAAACGTGCTCGGAAGTCTCGATGGTCGCCGTACCTACCAGGATAGGACGGCCCTGGGCCATGCCATCCTTGATGTCGTTGATGATCGCCGCGTATTTCTCTTCGGCGGTCAGGAACACCAGGTCGTTGTAGTCCTTGCGCGCCAGCGGCTTGTTGGTCGGGATCACCGTCACTTGCAGGCCGTAGATCTGGTGGAACTCGAAGGCCTCGGTGTCCGCGGTACCGGTCATGCCGGACAGCTTGCTGTACAGGCGGAAGTAGTTCTGGAAAGTGGTCGACGCCAGGGTCTGGCTCTCGGCCTGGATATTCAGGTTTTCCTTGGCTTCGATGGCCTGGTGCAGGCCTTCGGACAGACGGCGACCCGGCATGGTACGGCCGGTGTGTTCGTCGACCAGGACCACCTGGCCATCCTGCACGATGTACTCGACGTTGCGATGGAACAGCTTGTGCGCGCGCAGGCCGGCATACACGTGGGTCAGCAGGCCCAGGTTGTGCGCCGAATAGAGGCTTTCGCCCTCGGCCAGCAGGCCGACCTGGGTCAGCATGTCTTCGATGTACTGGTGACCGGCTTCGTTCAGCTCTACCTGACGGGTTTTCTCGTCGATGGTGTAATGGCCGGCCTTGGTCACTTCGCCTTCCACTTCCTCGATGTGCTGCTCGAGGCGCGGGATCAGCTTGTTGATTTCGCTATACAGCCGCGAGCTGTCTTCGGCCTGGCCGGAGATGATCAGCGGGGTACGGGCTTCGTCGATGAGGATCGAGTCGACTTCGTCGATCACGGCGAAATTGAGCTCGCGCTGGAACTTGTCTTCCATACTGAAAGCCATGTTGTCGCGCAGATAGTCGAAACCGAATTCGTTGTTGGTGCCGTAGGTGATGTCGGCGGCGTAGGCGGCACGCTTCTCTTCCGGCGGCTGGAACGGCGTGACCACGCCGACCGTCAGGCCGAGGAATTCATAGAGCGGACGCATCCAGTTGGCGTCGCGGCGGGCCAGGTAGTCGTTCACCGTGACCACGTGCACGCCCTTGCCGGACAGCGCGTTGAGGTAGACGCCCAGGGTCGCCACCAGGGTCTTGCCTTCACCGGTGCGCATCTCGGCGATCTTGCCTTCATGCAAGGTCATGCCGCCGATCAACTGTACGTCGAAGTGGCGCATACCCATGACCCGCTTGCCGGCTTCGCGGGCGACCGCGAAGGCTTCGGGGAGCAGTTTGTCGAGGGTCTCGCCTTTGGCTATGCGGGCCTTGAACTCTGCGGTCTTGGCGCGCAACTGATCGTCCGAAAGGGCTACCATTTGCTCTTCGAAGGCATTGACGATCTGTACCGTCTTGAGCATGCGCTTGACTTCACGCTCGTTCTTGCTTCCAAAAAGTTTCTTTAACAAAGGCGCAAACATATCGGCAGGATCTTCCACACATAGGGATGGAGGGCGGCCCCGTGAGTCGCCCGTGCAGCCCTTATGGCCGCATGCGAACGAGCATTCTACCCGGAAACGATGGTGAGGAAAGTGGCGTTATTCCACGATGCTGGTACAGCGCTGTGACGGGGCTCACTTACAATAAGGCCTTTTGCGCCAGTTTCAACCCGGACGAGTACGAAGTTAACCATTGATTTAACAGATAAACTCGGCCCGCAGCGATGAGCGAGGTCAGGCCGGCGCTTTCTGCTACCATGGCGGCTCTGTAACTTCAGGTGTCTGATCATGGCATTTCGCCCTCTTACGGCCAGAGCACCCGCCGTCCTCCTTCGCGAAGCCAAGCCTCTCAAAGCCATACTCGGCCACGCCCAGCGCCTGGCGCACCTGCAGCGCCTGCTGGAAAGCCAGCTGCAACCGGCCGCGCGCGAACATTGCCACGTTGCCTCCTGGCGCGAAGGCAGCCTGTTGCTGATCGTCACCGACGGCCACTGGGCGACCCGCCTGCGTTATCAGCAAAAACGCCTGCAACGTCAGCTCATGGAGTTCAACGAGTTCGCCAACCTGACGCGGATTCTGTTCAAGGTTCAGCCTCCCACCGTGCAAAGCGGCGCGGCCGGCCACACCATGGACTTGTCGAGCAATGCCGCCGAGACCATCCAGGCCACCGCCAATGGCATCGCCGATCCTAACCTGCGCGCCGCCCTGGAACGCCTGGCCAGCCACGCCAAACCAAGGGCGTGACCGGCCTGCCGGCGATCAGCGGCGCTTGCTGCCACCCAGCAAAGACCCCATCAGGCCGCGCACCAGCTGCCGCCCCAATTGATTGGCGGCCTGGCGCATGGCCGACTTCAGGGCTTGCCCTGCGGCAGTCCCGAGAAACTCGCCGGCCCGGTCGGTAAAGCTCGGTTCCTCGGCAGCCGGCTTGCCTGGCGCAGCCTCGGCCTGCGGTGCCAGCTCCTTGCGTCCCATCAGCACTTCATAGGCCGACTCGCGGTCGATCGGCTTGTCGTAGCGACCGGCCAGGGGCGAACTGCTGATCAGTGCCTGGCGCTCCGCCTCGGTGAGCGGCCCGATACGCGATTGCGGCGGCGCCACCAGTACGCGCTGGACCATCTCCGGCGTGCCTTTTTCCTGCAGGGTGCCGACCAGCGCCTCGCCGATCCCCAGCTCGGTCAGCACCGACAGGGTGTCGAAGGCCGGGTTCGGCCGGAAACCGTCCGCCACGGCGCGCAAGGATTTCTGCTCCTTGGCGGTAAAGGCCCGCAAGCCGTGCTGGATGCGCAGCCCCAGTTGCGCCAGGACGTCGTCCGGCAGGTCGCCCGGCGACTGGGTGACGAAGTACACCCCCACGCCCTTGGAACGAATCAGCCGCACGACCTGTTCCAGGCGATCCTGCAACGCCTTGGGCGTACCCGTGAACAACAGGTGGGCTTCGTCGAAGAACAGCGCCAGCAGCGGTTTTTCCGCATCGCCACGCTCCGGCAATTGTTCGAACAGCTCGGCCAGCAGCCACAGCAGGAAGGTCGCATAGACCTTGGGCGCCTCGTGCACCAGACGGCTGGCGTCGAGCAGGTGGATGCGTCCGCGGCCGTCGCTGGCCGGCTGCAGGATGTCTTCCAGTTGCAGGGCCGGCTCGCCGAACAGGGCTTCAGCGCCCTGCTGCTCCAGCGTGGCCAGGCGGCGCAACAGCGCCTGGCTGGAACCGGTGGTCATCAGCGCGGCGTCATCGCCCAGCAGTTGCGGGTTGTCCTTGAGGTGATTGAGCAACGCCTTGAGGTCTTTCAGGTCGAGCAGCAGCAAACCTTCGCGGTCGGCCACCTTGAAAGCCGCGTACAGGGCCGACTGCTGGCTGTCGGTCAGTTCCAGCAAGCTGCCCAGCAGAAGCGGACCCATCTCGCTCAGCGTGGTGCGCAGCGGGTGACCGGACTGTCCGTGGATGTCCCACAGCGTGACCGGATAGGCCTGGGGCTGGTGATTCAGCCAGGGCATCCCGGCGATGCGCTCGGCGATCTTGCCTTGCGGGTTGCCCGCGGCGCCCAGGCCACACAAATCACCCTTGATATCCGCGGCGAACACCGCGACACCGGCATCGCTGAAGGCTTCCGCCAGTCGTTGCAAGGTGACGGTTTTCCCTGTCCCGGTGGCGCCTGCCACCAGCCCGTGACGGTTTGCCAGGCGCATGGCCTGGGCGATCGGTTGCCCCGAGAGATCGGCGCCGATAACGAGTTGCGATGAATCCGGCATTTTGTCACCCATGGTTAATCTTTAGCCTTGCCCGGCCGATATGAGATCAGAAAAGACTGAACAACAAACAGATAATTCCACAGGGATAGATGGAAATATCAACTTACTTTCAACCCAGCCCATTTTGCGCGCTTTTACAACAGCGCGCCCGTGACATTAAGACCTTAGCGGACACCACAAGCCATGAACAAAAATCTGCGCTTCAGCCATAAAATCCTGCTTGCCGCCTCCCTCATCGTCATTGCCGCCTTCGCCTCCTTCACGCTGTACAACGATTATCTGCAGCGCAACGCCATCCGCGAAGACCTGGACAATTACCTGCATGAAATGGGCGATGTGACCGCCAGCAACATCCAGACCTGGCTCAGCGGACGCATCCTGCTGATCGAGAATCTGGCGCAAAACCTGGCGATCGACCCGCAATCGGGCAAGGTCGCCAGCCTGCTCGAACAGAAGGCCCTGACCTCGACGTTCATGGCCTCTTACCTGGGCGACGCCAGCGGCAGCTTCACCATCCGTCCGGATGCGAAAATGCCCGACGGTTTCGACCCGCGTGTCCGCCCCTGGTACAAGGGCGCCGAGAACAGCAGCGGTTCGACCCTCACCGAGCCCTATATAGATGCAGCCACCGGCCAGTTGATCATTTCCGTCGCCACCGCCTCGCGCAGCGCCGGCAAGAGCATCGGTGTGGTGGGCGGCGACCTGAGCCTGCAAACCCTGGTCGAAACCCTCAAGGCCCTGGACTTCGACGGCATGGGTTATGCCTTCCTGGTCAGCGCCGACGGCAAGATCCTGGTGCACCCGGACAAGGCGCTGGTGATGAAGAGCCTGAGCGAGGCTTACCCGCAGAACACCCCGCGCATCAACGGCGATTTCAGCGAAGTCGAAGCCGAGGGCAAGACCCGCATTGTTACCTTCACCCCGATCAAGGGCCTGCCGTCGGTGAACTGGTACATCGGCCTGTCCGTGGACAAGGACAAGGCCTTCTCGATGCTCAGCGAATTCCGCGCGTCGGCCATCGTCGCCACCGTGATTGCCGTGGCCATCATCATCGCCTTGCTGGGCATGCTGATCCGCGTGCTGATGCAGCCCCTGCATGTGATGACCCGCGCCATGCAGGACATCGCCGACGGCGAAGGCGACCTGACCCGCCGCCTGGCCATCCAGAACCAGGACGAATTCGGCATCCTCGGTACCGCCTTCAACCGCTTCGTGGAACGCATCCACGGATCGATCCGGGAGGTGTCGTCGGCCACCGAACACGTCAACGAGGTGGCCCTGCGGGTGGTCAGCGCCTCGAACTCGTCGATGCTCAATTCCGACGAACAGGCCAGCCGCACCAACAGCGTGGCCGCGGCGATCAATCAGCTCGGCGCCGCCGCCCAGGAAATCGCCCGCAATGCCGCCCAGGCCTCGCAACAGGCCAGCGACGCGCGCAACCTGGCCGAGGACGGGCAACAAGTGGTGGATCGCAGCATCCTGGCGATGAACCAGTTGTCGGACATGATCAGCGCTTCCAGCACCAACATCGAAACCCTCAACAGCAAGACCGTGAACATCGGGCAGATCCTCGAGGTGATCACCAGCATCTCCCAGCAGACCAACCTGCTGGCGCTCAACGCCGCCATCGAAGCGGCCCGGGCGGGCGAGGCCGGGCGCGGGTTCGCGGTGGTCGCCGACGAAGTGCGCAACCTGGCCCACCGCACCCAGGAATCGGCGCAACAGGTACAGACCATGATCGAGGAATTGCAGGTCGGCGCCCGCGAATCGGTCAGCACCATGAGCCACAGCCAGCGCCACAGCCAGGACAGCGTGGAGATCGCCAACCAGGCCGGCGAACGCCTGAACAGCGTGACCCAGCGCATCGGCGAGATCGACGGCATGAACCAGTCGGTCGCCACCGCGACCGAGGAACAGACCTCGGTGGTGGAGTCGATCAACATGGACATCACCGAGATCAACACCCTGAACCAGGAAGGGGTGGAAAACCTGCAATCGACCCTGCGTGCCTGTTCCGACCTGGAGCAGCAGGCCGCCCGCCTGAAACAACTGGTAGGCAGCTTCCGGATCTGATCCGGCGCCAGCCGGTGCCCGGGCCCCGCGCCCAGGCACCGGCTGAGGCGCCAAAGCGTTCTTGCAGACGCCTCGCCAGGCCCCCTGGCATCCCGACCGAACATCTATCCTTGAGAGGGGTCAACCCTAGGGAGAGCCATGATTCGGAGGGATGAGCACCGTGCATATCGCTGACATCACCATGTTCTACGCCCCTGCCAGCGGTGGCGTGCGTACTTATCTGGACGCCAAGCATCGTCGCCTGGGACGCGAGCCAGGCATCCGTCACAGCCTGATGATCCCCGGCGCCCGTTTCAGCGAGCGCGACGGTATCTACACGGTGCCCGCGCCCGCCCTGCCCTTTGGCAAAGGCTACCGGTTCCCCCTGCGCCTGGCCCCCTGGCGCAATGTGCTGCGCGACCTGCAACCGGAGCTGATCGAGGTCGGCGACCCCTACCTCACCGCCTGGGCGGCCCTCGATGCCCGGCGCCAGTTGGATGTACCTGTGATCGGCTTCTATCACTCGGACCTGCCGCTGCTGGTCAGCAACCGCATGGGGCCCTGGTTCACGCCGAATGTCGAAGCCTATGTGCGCAAGCTGTACGGCAACTTCGACCGGGTGCTGGCGCCCAGCCGGATCATGGCCGACAAGCTGGTCGACCTGGGCGTGCGCAATGTCCATGTGCAACCGCTGGGCGTGGACCTGCAGACCTTCCATCCACAGCGCCGCGACCCCGGGCTGCGCGCCGAACTGGGAGTCGCCGAAGACAGCCGCCTGTTGATCTTTGCCGGGCGCGGCTCCAAGGAAAAGAACCTGCCCGTCCTGCTCAACTGCATGCAGCGCCTGGGCAAGCGCTATCACCTGTTGCTGGTGGGATCGGCCATGCCTGCCGCGGTACCGGACAATGTCACGGTGATCGACGAGTTCCGCCCGGCCGCCCAGGTCGCCCGGCTGATGGCCAGCGCCGATGCCCTGGTCCATGCCGGGGATCAGGAAACCTTCGGCCTGGTGATCCTCGAGGCCATGGCCAGCGGCATTCCCGTGGTCGCAGTGGCCGCCGGGGCCTTCCAGGAAATCGTCACCGCCCAAGGCGGCCTGCTGTGCGCGCCGAACGATCCTCAGGCCATGGCCAACGCCGTGCGGGAGCTGTTTGCCCAGGGCTGCGCCGAGCGCGGCCAGCTGGCCCGGCGCCATGTCGAACGGCACTATGCCTGGGATACGGTGGTCGCCAGCCTGCTGGAGCACTATCAGGCCGTCCTCGGCCAACAGCAGCCGCTGCGCGCCCATGGCTGAGCCCGCCGCCCTGCGCAGCGTGCTGCTGGTCCTGCACGATGTCGCGCCACAGACCTGGACCGACTACCAGCCCTTCGTCGAGGCCGTCGATGCCCTGGGCAACGTGCCCATGACCTGGCTGGTGGTGCCGGACTTTCATCGACGCAACTCGCTGGATGACCATCCCGGGTTTCGGCGCCTGCTCTGTTCGCGCCTGGAGCGCGGCGACGAGCTGGCGCTGCACGGTTATTTCCATTGCGACGACGGCCCGCCGCCACGCACCCCGTATGACTGGTTCATGCGCCGCCTCTACACCCATGAGGGTGAGTTCTATCGGCTTTCGCAAAACGCCGCCCTGGCTCGCCTGCATGCCGGCCTGGAACTGTTCCAGCGCTACAACTGGCCTGTGCAGGGTTTCGTCGCGCCCGCCTGGCTGATGAGCCCCGGTACGCGCCAGGCCCTGCGCCAGTTGCCCCTGCGCTATACCAGCAGCCCGCAGCACCTGTACCGGTTGCCGGAGTTCTCGCCCATCGCAGCTCCCGGCCTGGTCTGGAGTGCACGCAGCGCCTGGCGCCGGCAATTGTCCCGGCTGCTCAGCGATCAACGCGAACGGCAGTGGCGACAGGCTCCGGTGATTCGTCTCGGCCTGCACCCGGTGGACATGCGCTACCCCGACTCCCGCCAGTACTGGCTGGACACCCTCGAACGCCTGCTGGCACAAGGCCGCAAGCCACTGACCAAGGCCGACTGGCTGGACACCCAGCCACCCAGGGGCCGCGGCGCGTCATGAGCAGAGCACTCTTCATGAACCGAGCGCTCTGGCTGGCCCTGGCCCTGCTGGCGGCGGTGCTGATACCGCTGCTGCTGGGCGGCGGCGAGTTGTGGGGGCGGGTCCAGCGTTTTCCCCTGCCGTTGCTGCTCGCCATGTTGGGCATGATCCTCCTGTGCTGGATTATCAACTCGCTGCGCCTGCGCCTGCTGCTGGGGAGCCAACGCCGCCAGCTGGGGCGCTGGAAAAGCCTTGGGGTGGTGATCTCCACCGAGTTCGCCCTGTGTGCCACGCCTGGCGGCAGCGGCGGCCCGCTGACCTTGATGGCCCTGCTGGCACGCAACGACGTGCGCCCTGCGCGTGGCAGCGCAGTATTTGCCATGGATCAGCTGAGCGACCTGCTGTTCTTTCTCTGCGCGCTGCTGGGCATCCTGCTGTACGCGCTGTTGCAGAACCTCAACCAGCGCCTGGAATGGTTGCTGTTCCTCAGCAGCCTCACGCTGCTCGCCGGGCTGTGCCTGTGTGTGACGGTCGCGCGCTACCATCGTCGCCTGATCCTGCTCAGCGGGCGCCTGTTGGCCCCTTTCAAGATCCGCCCGGCTACCCGTCGGCGGCGGGCGCGCCAATGGCTGCATTTCCTCAAGGCCTTCGGCGACAGCCTGAAGCTGCCCTGGCAGACGCTGACCGGCGTGTTCGCCTTGACCTGCGTGCATTGGGGGCTGCGCTACAGCGTGCTGTATCTGGTGCTGCGGGGGTTGGGGGCGGACCTGCAATGGGCCTGGACCTTTCTGATCCAGATGCTCGCCCTCAGTGCGGGGCAATTCAGCCTGCTGCCCGGCGGCGCGGGAGCGGCGGAGCTGACCTCGGCGGCGCTGCTGGCACCCATGGTGGGAAAATCGACGGCGGCCGCGGCCATCCTGATCTGGCGGGCGATTACCTACTACTTCTATCTGCTGGCCGGCGGGCCGGTGTTCGTGGTGATGGTCGGACGTCCGTTGCTGCGCAGCCTGATGAAACTCAAGCAGGCTTAGGCGGTGTCGGCGGCGGGTCCTGCTGCAACTGCTCCCACAATTCGGCGGCACCGGGAAACTCGGTACCGTCCTCGGCCGTCAGGTCGTCCGGGTCGTAGCGGCTCAGGCAGCCTTCGCCCAGCGTGGCCGGGGCCCTGGATGTGGCTTTATCCAACGGATCATTCATCTGCCGAACCTCCCGAGGAACAATCGCCGGGCCTGGCGCAAGCACGCAGGCCCGAGCGAAACACGCTGGATCAGAACACGACCGTCTTGTTGCCGTGGACCAGCACACGGTCTTCCAGGTGATAGCGCAGGCCGCGGGCCAGGACCATCTTCTCCACGTCGCGACCGAAACGCACCATGTCTTCGATGCTGTCGCTGTGGCTGACCCGGACCACGTCCTGCTCGATGATCGGACCGGCGTCGAGCTCTTCGGTCACGTAGTGGCACGTCGCGCCGATCAGTTTCACACCCCGCAGCGAAGCCTGGTGGTAAGGCTTGGCGCCGACGAACGAGGGCAGGAAGCTGTGGTGGATGTTGATCACCTTGTGCGCATATTCGTTGCACAGTTGCGGCGGCAGGATCTGCATGTAGCGCGCCAGCACCACCACTTCGGCATCGTGCTGCTTGACCAGGCGCGAGACCTCGGCGAACGCCGGCTCCTTGTCCTGCGGATTGACCGGCACATGGTAATAAGGAATGCCGTGCCACTCGACCATGCTGCGCAGGTCGTCGTGGTTGGAAATCACGCAGGAGATTTCGCAGTCGAGTTCGTCGCTGTGCCAGCGGTGCAGCAAGTCGGCCAGGCAGTGGGACTCGCGGCTGGCCATCAGTACCACGCGTTTTTTCTGCGCGGTATCGGTGATGCGCCAGTCCATCGAGAACTCTTCGGCAATCGGCGCAAAGGCCTCGCGGAAGGCCTCAAGGCCAAAAGGCAAAGAGTCGGCACGTATTTCGTGACGCATGAAGAACCAGCCACTGAGATCATCCGAGTGGTGACTGGCTTCGGTGATCCAGCCGTTGTGGGACGCCAGAAAGTTACTGACTTTGGCAACGATGCCAACGCGGTCCGGGCAAGAAATCACCAACCGAAAAGTGCGCATGAGGGGGAAACTCCAGAACTTCGCAAAGGCCGCCATTCTAGCGATTGCGCGGCAAAACTGCAGTATTCGTTGCGATTCCGATTCATCCGAGCAGTCTGTAGGGCATATGCCCGAGTGGATGGGAAAAATTCCCTACATTTGAAAAGATGCCCTTTAAGTCATTTTGAAACATTCGTGCCGATTCGTTCACAGTATTTAACTGATTGCCCCCACTTCTTTGCTAAACACTCTAAACACACTAAATAAAAGCCCGCTTTAATGTTTACTTGGGGAAAACGTCTGACTATTATTACGCCACTGTAATCCTGCCACCCAGCACTCAACATAAGGCAACCCTCATGTCCCTGATCAACGAATACCGCGCCACGGAAGAAGCTATCAAAGAGCTGCAAGCTCGTTTGAAGAACCTCTCCCAAGACGACAAACTACAAGCCGAGCTGGAATTCGAAGGCAAACTGCGCGCCCTGATGGGTGAATACTCCAAGTCCCTGCGCGACATCATCGCGCTGCTGGATCCGGACTCGAAAGTTAAGGCGCCACGTGCTGCCGTCAAAACTACCGGCACCAAGCGCGCACGCAAAGTCAAACAATACAAGAACCCGCACAACGGTGAAGTCATCGAAACCAAGGGCGGCAACCACAAGACCCTCAAAGAGTGGAAAGCCAAGTGGGGCGGCGACGTGGTCGAAGGCTGGGCAACCCTGCTGGGCTAAGCGTCACACCCTGTCACAGAGGGATTTGCGACTTATGAAAAAACGCCAGCTTGCTGGCGTTTTTTTATTGCTGGCCCATCGTTCGCACTTGTTCCAGTTCGAACATTCAAAGCCCAAGTCGTAGAGCCAGCGACCGGCAATAAGCCTGCCATTCATCCAGTACCTGACGCTGAATCGATGTAGCGCTCACCACTAGTTCAGCGCTGGCCCGATTGAAACTTTCCAGGGTATTGGGCGCGCCCCACTGCGGGTCGGACAGGCGCTGGCGACAGAATGTTTTCCAGGTTTCCCGCTCTTGCCCACTCAAGGTTTCAGGAAAGTTACGGGCGCGATAGCGAAACAATAATTCCGGCAAACGTTCATCATCGAACGGCCATTGCTCTTGGCCTAATTGAGCCGGATCGGCATTGCGCACTTGCTCGCATAAGCGCCGGTCACGGTCACCGATAAAACCATCGTACAACTGCTGCTCGGGATCGAGGCTGGGGGCAAAGTCCTCGCTGGCGTAAATAGCCGCAAGTTTATCCCGCCAAACTTCCTGTGCGTCACTTAGCCGCAGCGCCCGAGCCTTATATTGCGCCATGTCCAGTTGCAGGCGCTGCTGGTCTTCGCCGCGCAAAACATTCAATGGTGCGACGACCGGGCAACGATTGATATGAATCAGCTTCAACGGCACCGGCAACTCGCCTTCGGCCAGGTCCTCGCGCCGGGTGTACAGACGCTGGCGCAGCGTCTCGGCATCCAGTTCGAGCAGCGCCTGCGGATCCAGATGCAGGTCGCAAACGATCAGCGCATTGCGATTGCGCGGATGCCAGGCCAACGGCAGGACCACCCCCACATAACTGCGAGCCGCGGAAAAGCGCCCGGAAATATGCACCAGGGGTTGCAGCAGGCGGATCTGGTCCATGACCTTCTGTTTGCTGCGCAACTGGAACAGCCAGTCATACAGCTTCGGCTGCTTGTCGCGGATCAGCCGGGCCAGGGCGATCGTGGCGCGAACATCGGAAAGCGCTTCGTGAGCATGCCCGTGATCGATACCGTTGGCCGCCGTCAGCCGCTCCAGCTTGAGGCTCACCCGCCCTTCTTCATCCCGCGGCCAGGCTATCCCTTCCGGGCGCAAGGCATAGGCGGTACGGACCACGTCGATCAGGTCCCAGCGACTGTTGCCGCCTTGCCACTCGCGGGCGTAAGGGTCGAAGAAATTCCGGTACAGGCTGTAGCGGGTCATCTCATCGTCGAAACGCAGGGTGTTGTAGCCCGCGCCACAGGTGCCCGGGGCCGCCAGCTGGGCGTGCACCCGGGTCATGAAGTCGGCTTCGCCGAGCCCCCGCTCGGCCAGTTGGCCCGGGGTGATGCCGGTGATCATGCAAGCCGCCGGATGGGGCAGGATGTCGTCGCCCGGCTGGCAATAGAGATTGACCGGCTCGCCAATCTCGTTGAGGTCGAAGTCGGTGCGAATCCCTGCCACCTGCAGCGGCCGATCGCAGCGCGGGTTGATGCCGGTGGTTTCGTAGTCGTACCAGAAGATGGAGGTCACGGGCTGTTCCTGAACAAAAGACCGCCAGAGTCTAGGCGCTAGGCACTGGCCGCGGCCAGCCTTGGTATGTTTCAAGGAACACCGCGCGCCTCATCCGGGACAGTTAATGATGTCGTTCGCCCCTCCGACACTGCTAGCATCAGGCGGGTCTTCCTTCTCAACCAGGCCAGCCACCCCGTTGCCCATGCTCGAGACGACAGCACTGCCAGGGAAAGCATTGCCCCCGCCACTGGATACCCGGTATCAGGTCGAAACGCCCGAAGGCATCGACCTGCCGCTGCGGCCGGCGGGGCTGATATCGCGCGCGCTGGCCTTTGCCATCGACCTGGGGTTTCGCGGCCTGATCCTCGGCGTGACGTTCATTGTCCTGGGCTTTCTCGGCCAGCTCGGCATGGGCCTGGGCTCGATCCTGCTGTTCCTGGTCAGCTGGTGGTACATGGTGCTGTTCGAGGTCCTGAACCAGGGCTGCTCGCCGGGCAAGCGCCTGATGGGCCTGCGGGTGGTGCAGGACGACGGCACGCCTATCGGCTGGGGGCCGTCGCTGACCCGCAACCTGCTGCGTTTTGTCGATATGCTGCCGTTCGGCTACTTCCTCGGCGCGATCAGTTGCCTGCAACACCCGACCTTCAAGCGCCTCGGCGACCTGGCCGCCGGCACGCTGGTGATCTATCGCGAGCAACCGGTGCCGCGGCCGACCCTGCCCGCCGCACCGCCCAAGACCCCGCCCTTCGCCCTGAGCCTGACGGAGCAGCGCGCGATCCTCGGCTTCGCCGAACGCCAGGCGCAACTGTCCGCGCAACGGGTCGAGGAACTGGCCGGCCTGCTCGCCGAGGCCCTCAAGGTCGACCCTGCCCTGGCCAGCGCCGAACTCAACGGCATCGCCCGCGGGCTATTGGGGCCGACATGAAACAGAGCCTGTTCGAAAGCCGTCACCAAGCCTTGTGGCAACGCCTGCGCGAACAGCTCGAGCAACTGGAACGCGGGCGGGCGAGCGCCGACACCTGTGCCCGCTTTCCCGAGGATTACCGCCGACTGTGCCAGCACCTGGCCCTGGCCCGGGAGCGCGGCTACAGCAGTTTCCTGATCGATCCGTTGCAGCAGTTGGCCCTGCGCGGCCACCAGCAGTTGTACCGGCAACGCAGCCCGTTGGGGCCCCGGGCCCTGGGCTTTGTCCTGGCGGGTTTCCCACGGCTGGTGCGGGCGCAATGGCACTTTGTCCTGGCCGCCGGGCTGGTGTTCTTCGCCAGCCTGTTGGGCATCGGCCTGCTGGTGTACCTGGTGCCCGACCTGATCTACAGCGTGGTCAGCCCGCAGCAGGTGGCCGAGATGCAACGCCTCTACGACCCGCACGCCAGCCGCCTGGGACGACTGGCCGAGCGCGCCGCCGGCGAGGACTGGATGATGTTCGGCTACTACATCATGAACAACCTCGGCATCGCGTTTCAGACCTTCGCCAGCGGCCTGCTGTTTGGCCTGGGCAGCCTGTTCTTCCTGTTTCTCAACGGCCTGACGATCGGCGCGGTGGCCGGCCACCTGACCCAGATCGGCTATGGCGCCACGTTCTGGTCGTTTGTCGTCGGCCACAGTGCCTTCGAACTCGGCGCCATCGTGCTGGCCGGCGCGGCCGGGTTGAAAATGGGCTGGGCGCTGATCGCCCCCGGGCGCCTGTCCCGTGGCGAAGCCTTGCTGCAGGCGGCGCGTATCAGCGTGCAACTGATCTGCGGCGTTATTCCGCTGCTATTGCTCGCGGCGTTCGTCGAAGCCTACTGGTCCTCCCTGACCTGGCCGGCGGCGTGGCTCAAATACCTGGTCGGCGGCGCCTGCTGGCTGCTGCTCCTGGCTTACCTGACACGTGCCGGACGCCATCATGCGCCTGAGTGAAGCCAGCGTGGTCATCCGCCCGCGCAGCAGCTGGGAAGCCATGGACCTGGGCATCCTGCTGAGCCAGCGGCATCGACGCCTGCTGATGACCAGCTGGGCGCTGGTCACCCTGCCGGTCTTCATTCTGCTCAGCCTGTTGCTGTGGGACTCGCCGACCCTCGCCCTGCTGGTGTTCTGGTGGCTCAAGCCGGCGTTCGAACGGCTGCCGCTGTACATCCTCGCCCAGGCGCTGTTCGGCGAAACCCCGACCTTGCGCCAGGCCCTGCGCCAGTGGCCGCGGCTGCTCAAGCCACAATTGCTGGCCAGCCTGACCTGGCGCCGGCTGAGCCTGAGCCGCAGCTTTCTGCTGCCGGTCACCCAGCTCGAAGGCTTGAGCGGCGAGGCGCGCCAGCAACGCGTGCGGGTGCTGCAACAACGCAACGCCGGCGCCGCTCACTGGCTGACCCTGATCGGCGTGCACCTTGAGGGCGCGCTGTGGATCGGCCTGATGGTGCTGTTCTACCTGCTGCTCCCCCAACAGATCGAGCTGGATTGGGACTGGCAGACCCTGATCGCCGCCACCGAGCAGGACTGGCGCTGGCTCGAGCACCTGACCAATGCCTTCTACGCACTGGTCCTGATTGTCTGGGAGCCGGTGTATGTCGCCTGTGGCTTCACCCTGTATCTCAACCGCCGCACCCTGCTGGAGGCCTGGGACATCGAACTGGTCCTGCGTCGCCTGCGCCAGCGCCTGGGCAGCGTGGCGCTATTGCTGATCATCGGCGGCCTCGGCCTGCTCCCCCTGGCACCCGACGCCCGGGCCGCCGAACCGGCCAGCGGCCCCGACAGCCCGCGCCTGCTGGAGCAACCCCTGACCAGCCAGGCGGCGAAAGACAGCATCGAACGCATCCTCGCAGAGCCGCCCTTCAAGAACCCGCAGACGGTGACCCGCTATCGGTTCGCCGAGGACACCCCGCGCAACCCGGAAGAATCCGCCCCGCCCGGTTGGCTCACGGCGCTCGGCAAGTGGCTGGACAGCAGCGTCTTCGACGCCGCGGCCAAGGCCCTGCAGATTCTGCTCTGGGCCCTGCTGCCGGGGGCGCTGGTCCTGCTGCTGTGGCGTTATCGCCAGGGGTTGCGGGCCTTCCTCGGACGTGCGCCATCGCCCGCCAAGGCTCGCCTGGCGCCGCAAAGGTTGTTCGGTCTCGACCTCAGCCCCGAGGCCCTGCCCGAGGATGTCGCCGCCGCGGCCGAAGCGCTCTGGCCGCAGCAGCCACGCGAAGCCCTGGGGCTGTTGTACCGCGCGCTGTTGAGCCGGCTCCTGCATGACTTCCAGCTGCCCCTGAAACCGGCGGACACCGAAGGCCAGGTCCTCGAGCACATCAAGAGCTTGCAGCAGCCACCGCTACAGGCGTTCAGCAACGACCTGACCCGGCATTGGCAGAACCTCGCCTACGGGCATCGCCTGCCCCCCGCGCAACTGCGGCAGGAGCTGTGCGATGGCTGGCGCGCGCTGTTCGGCCCGGGAGCCCGACCATGAGCCGGCGCCTGATGCCACTGCTGGCGCTGCTGGTCGCCTGCCTGCTGGGGGGAGGGCTGCTGTACGTCTACCTCAACGCCACGCCCTACGAAGAAACCGTCGACCGCGGCCCCTCGCCGCAAGCCCGCGCCAACCCTTACCTGGCGGCGGAAATCTTCCTGCGCCAGCGTGGCTTGCAGGTCCACCACGCCAACGGCCTGGAAGTGCTGGCGACTCTCAAGCCAGAGCAGCACAGCCTGCTACTGCTGGGCGAACGCACGAACATGACGCCCCGGCAGGTCGAGCAAGTGCTGGACTGGGCCAGGGCCGGCGGCCGCCTGCTGTTCGTCGCCGAAGCCCTGTGGAATGAAGAGGCCGGACGCAGCGGCGACCTGCTGCTCGATCGCCTGAACCTGCGCCAGTTTCTCAGCAAGGACCTGAAGGCGCCCGCCCCCGAAGCCGCCAGGGAACCCTATCCGAAACTGACCAAGCTCTACCTGGAGGACGAAGAGGCCCCGGCCTACATCGGCTTCGACACCGCCTTCCACCTGGAAGACCCGGACAACCTCGCCCAGTCGTGGGCCAATAGCGCCCTGGCCACCCACATGATGCAACTGGGCTACGGCCAGGGTTCGATCACCGTGCTCACCGACGCCGAGATCTGGAAGACGCCCTTCATCGCCAAGCACGACAACGCCTGGCTGCTCTGGTACCTGAGCGCCGACAGCGACGTCACCCTGCTGTTCGACACCGACCACGACAGCCTCTGGAGCCTGCTGCTGGAGTACTTCCCGCAGGCGCTGGTGGCCCTCGCGGCGCTGCTCGGCCTGGGGTTGTGGCATGTCGGCATGCGCCACGGGCCGATCCAGGCCCCGGCGCCCAAGGCCCGGCGCCAGTTGCGCGAGCACCTGCAGGCCAGCGCTCACTTCCTGCTGCGCCACACTGGCCAGCAAGGGCTGGTGCACAGCCTGCGGCAGGACATCCTGCGCCGCGCCCAGCATCGTCACCCCGGTTTCGAACATCTGCCACCCGACGCACAGTGGCAGGTCCTCGCCCGCCTCACCCGGCAGCCGGACACCGCCATCAGCCAAGCGTTGGCTCCAGCCTCGGCGCAACGCCTTTCCAGCGCCGATTTCAGCCGCCTGGTCACCCACCTGCAAACTATCAGGAATGCCCTATGAGCGACCTTCCCGCCGCACCGCTTCCCGCCGCAGAGCCCGACCCCACGCACGCTCATGCCGCCCAGCAACGCCAGCGCGCCAGCCAGCTGGCCCAGGCCCTGCGCCACGAACTGCAAAAGGCGGTGATCGGCCAGGAGGCGGTGATCGACGACGTACTCACGGCCTTGATCGCCGGCGGCCATGTGCTGCTCGAAGGCGTCCCCGGCCTGGGCAAGACCCTGCTGGTGCGGGCCCTGGCCCGGTGCTTCGGCGGTGAGTTCGCGCGGATCCAGTTCACCCCCGACCTGATGCCCAGCGACGTCACCGGGCATGCGGTCTACGACTTGCAGACCGAGCAGTTCAAGCTGCGCAAGGGGCCGCTGTTCACCCACCTGCTGCTGGCCGACGAAATCAACCGCGCGCCGGCCAAGACCCAGGCCGCGCTGCTCGAAGCCATGCAGGAACGCCAGGTGACCCTCGAAGGCCGGGCCTTGCCGATCGCCCAGCCGTTCATGGTCCTGGCCACGCAGAACCCGATTGAGCAGGAAGGCACCTACCCGCTGCCGGAAGCCGAACTCGATCGTTTCATGCTCAAGCTGCGCATGGATTACCCGGACAGCGACGAGGAAGTGAGCATGGTCCGCCAGGTCACCCGCTCGCCGCGGGCCGACATGCTCGACGTGCAGCCCCTGCGCACCCTGCTGCAGGCCAAGGACGTACTGGCCCTGCAGCGGATCGCCAGCGACCTGCCGCTGGACGAACAGGTGCTCGACTACGCCGTGCGCCTGGCCCGCGCCACCCGCAGCTGGCCGGGGCTGACCCTCGGCGCCGGGCCGCGGGCGTCCATTGCGCTGGTGCGCGGCGCACGGGCCAGGGCACTGCTGCGCGGCGGTGAGTTCGTGATTCCGGACGACATCAAGGGCTGCGCCCTGGCGGTGCTGCGCCACCGCGTGCGAATCGCGCCGGAACTGGACATCGAAGGCTTGTCGGTGGAGCACGTGCTCAAGCAGTTGCTCGACCAAGTGCCGGCGCCGCGGCTATGAGCGGCCTGACCGTGAGCCTGCGCACGCCATGAAGCCCTCACGCCTGCTGCTGATCTGGCTCGGCGTGCTGCTGGCGCTGGACGTGCTGCTCGGTGCCGCGCGCGCCCTTGGCCTGGCGCTCGCGAGCAGCCTGCAAGCGATCGCCTGGGGCCTGCTCCTGGCCCTGTTGCTGCTGGCCGCGCTGGACGCCTTCAGGCTGCGGCGCCTGCCTTCGCCACGCCTGCTCCGCCAGTTGCCCGGCAGCCTGCCCCTGGGCCGCTGGAGCGAAGTGCGCATCGAGGTTCGCCATGACTTTGCCCAGCCGCTGAGCCTGGAACTGTTCGACCACGTACCGGACGGCCTGGAATTCGAGCACCTGCCCCACTCACTGGAGCTGGAGCCTGGCCAGCTGCAGGACCTGGGCTACCGGGTGCGCCCGCTCAAGCGCGGCCACTTCGACTTCGAACGCTGCGAGGTCGGCCTGCCCAGCCCGCTGGGCCTGTGGACAGCCCGACGGCTGCTGCCACTGCGTGACAGCACCCGCGTCTACCCGGACTTCGCCCGGCTCTATGGCGCACGGCTGCTGGGGGTCGATAACTGGCTGAGCCGGATCGGCGTTCGCCAGCAGCCGCGCCGCGGCCTGGGCCTGGAGTTCAACCAGCTGCGCGAGTTTCGCGAGGGCGACAGCCTGCGGCAGATCGACTGGAAAGCCACCGCCCGGCAACGCACGCCGATTGCCCGCGAATACCAGGACGAGCGCGACCAGCAGATCGTCTTCCTGCTCGACTGCGGCCGGCGCATGCGCAGCCAGGACGGCGAACTGGCGCACTTCGACCACGCGCTCGATGCCTGCCTGCTGCTCAGTTATGTCGCCTTGCGCCAGGGCGACGCGGTGGGCTTGTGCACCTTCGCCGGCGAGCGCCAGCGCTACCTGGCGCCGGTCAAGGGCGCCGACCAGTTGAGCGCCCTGCTCAACAGCGTCTACGACCTCGACAGCAGCCAGCGCAGCGCCGACTTCCAGGCCGCCGCCAGCGAATTGCTGGCCCGGCAGAAACGCCGGGCCCTGGTGGTGCTGGTCACCAATCTGCGCGACGAAGACGACGAGGAACTGCTGACCGCGGTCAAGCGCCTGGGACGCCAGCATCGGGTCCTGGTGGCCAGCCTGCGCGAGGAAGTCCTCGACCAGTTGCGCCAGGCGCCCGTGCACAGCCTGTCCGACGCCCTGACCTACTGCGGCACCGTCCATTACCTGAACGCCCGCGACGATCTGCATGAGCGCCTGAACGCCCAGGGCGTCGCCCTGCTCGATGTACGGCCGGGCGAACTGGGGGCGCAACTGGTGACCCGCTACCTCAGCTGGAAAAAGGCCGGGGTGCTGTAGGGCTCAGGCGGAAGTCTGCAGCGGGTGAAAACTGAAGTAGTTGCGCAGGGCGCTCACCAGCTCGCGGTACTCGGCGGGAGAACGCAGCAGCACGAAACCGGCGTCGTAGTGATGAGGCGTGACATCTTCGTGGCACCAGCGGCAGGCGGCGGTGATATCCACGGTCTGCAATTGACCGTCGCGACCGGGGGCCGTCAGGCGCAGCTCGAAGTCGGCGCCGACCAGCATCGGCAGCTGGCTGATCAGCATCAGCCCGTCTTCGGAGACGTTGCCCAGGTAACCGATCGGTTGACCGGTCAGTCGATTGAACACCTTCAAAAAACACGGCAACTGGTGCCGTTCGATCCGCCGGTCCGTGAACATGTCGAGCATCGCTATGAAATGACCATTGAGCATGGCCGCACTAGGGCTTGGCAAAAGGCTGCCGGGCTGCTCCCACAGGAATTCCAGCCCGAACGCGCCATTTTAGAAACAAAGCTCTAAAACTGACCAGCCCCATTTAACCCGCTGCGCGAATCGGTAGGGCGGATGTTACAAGGCAGTCGGGCGCGCCTGGGCCGTGCCGCGCGACGGGTAGTGCCCCAGTTGCTGCAGGGTTTCCAGCCGGGCGCGGGCGCGGTAGGCGTATTCGCTGTTGGGGTGCTCGGTGATGATGTACTGGTAGGTCTGCGCCGCATCGAGGAACAGCTTCTGCCGCTCCAGGCACTGGCCGCGCAGCATCGACACCTCCGGCTGGATATAACGGCGCGAGCGGCTCGTGCGGTCGACCTGGCTCAGTTCGAGCATCACCCGTTCGCAGTTGCCGGCGTCGTAGGCGCGGTAGGCCGTGTTCAGATGATGGTCCATCGACCAGCGGGTACAGCCGACAACACTGACGGCCAGGGCAGCAATGAGCACGAATCGCATGGGGGTTCTCCTGTCTTGGGCAGGTTATCGACCCGCGTTGGAAAATCTTCAGGAATGTTCGTTTAAAGAAACAAACGAATAAGTAGTGCAAACGAACAATGACTACAGCCGCGGACCATAGTAGCCTCTCGTTGCGCTTGAACTCAGGAGTCTTTGCATGTCCGTCCGTCGTACCAAAATCGTCGCTACCCTTGGCCCGGCCAGTAACTCGCCGGAAGTTCTCGAACAGCTGATTCTGGCTGGCCTGGACGTCGCCCGCCTGAACTTCTCCCACGGCACCCCGGACGAGCACAAGGCTCGCGCCAAGCTGGTACGTGACCTGGCCGCCAAGCACGGGCGCTTCGTCGCGCTGCTGGGCGACCTGCAAGGGCCGAAGATCCGTATCGCCAAATTCGCCAACAAGCGCATCGAGCTGAAGATCGGTGACAAGTTCACCTTCTCCACCAGCCACCCGCTGACCGAAGGTACCCAGGATATCGTCGGCATCGACTATCCGGACCTGGTCAAGGACTGCGGCGTGGGCGACGAACTGCTGCTCGACGACGGCCGCGTGGTGATGCGCGTCGATACCGCCACCAGCACCGAACTGCATTGCACCGTGACCATCGGTGGCCCGCTGTCGGACCACAAGGGCATCAACCGTCGCGGCGGCGGCCTGACTGCGCCGGCCCTGACCGAAAAAGACAAGGCCGACATCAAGCTGGCCGCCGAAATGGACCTGGACTACCTGGCCGTGTCCTTCCCGCGCGATGCCGCGGACATGGAATATGCCCGCCAACTGCGCGACGAGGCCGGCGGTACCGCCTGGCTGGTGGCGAAGATCGAGCGTGCCGAAGCCGTGGCCAATGACGAGACCCTCGATGGCCTGATCAAGGCTTCCGACGCCGTGATGGTCGCCCGTGGCGACCTTGGCGTGGAAATCGGCGACGCCGAGCTGGTGGGCATCCAGAAGAAAATCATCCTGCACGCCCGTCGTCACAACAAGGCGGTGATCGTGGCGACCCAGATGATGGAGTCGATGATCCAGAACCCGATGCCGACCCGTGCCGAAGTGTCCGACGTGGCCAACGCCGTGCTCGACTACACCGACGCCGTGATGCTCTCGGCCGAAAGCGCCGCCGGCGCCTACCCGCTCGAAGCGGTCCAGGCCATGGCGCGTATCTGCGTCGGCGCGGAAAAGCATCCGACCAGCAAGACCTCCAGCCACCGCATCGGCAAGACCTTCGAGCGCTGCGACGAGAGCATCGCCCTGGCGACCATGTACACCGCCAACCACTTCCCGGGCGTGAAGGCGATCATCGCGTTGACCGAAAGCGGCTACACCCCGCTGATCATGTCGCGTATCCGTTCCTCGGTGCCGATCTACGCGTTCACCCCGCACCGCGAAGCCCAGGCCCGCACCGCGATGTTCCGTGGCGTCTACACCATCCCGTTCGACCCGGCGTCCCTGCCGCCCAGCGAAGTCAGCCAGAAGGCGATCGACGAACTGGTCAAGCGCGGCGTGGTGGAAAAAGGCGACTGGGTCATCCTGACCAAGGGCGACAGCTACCACACCACCGGCGGCACCAACGGCATGAAGATCCTGCACGTGGGCGACCCGATGGTCTGAGCCCCCCTGAGGCCGTACTGAAAAAGCCCCGCAGCGAACACTGCGGGGCTTTTTTATGACCGGCGAACCTGTAGGAGCGAAGCTTGCTCGCGATGGCGGGCACCGCATTGGTTCTGGCGAACCGCGGTGTGGCCATCGCGAGCAAGTCGGATCGCCACCCGTTCGCCCCTACAGGGCCAAGGTCAGCCCTTGGCGAAGAAGCCGGACAGGGCGGCGACGGCTTCCGGCGAATGCAGGCGTTGCGTGAACAGGACGCCCTCCTCCTCGATCACCTTGAGCAACTGCTCGCGATCCGGCGCGCGCATCAGTTGCTT
This sequence comes from Pseudomonas sp. MRSN 12121, assembly GCF_000931465.1. Taxonomy (NCBI): domain Bacteria; kingdom Pseudomonadati; phylum Pseudomonadota; class Gammaproteobacteria; order Pseudomonadales; family Pseudomonadaceae; genus Pseudomonas; species Pseudomonas sp. MRSN 12121. The sequence goes on from NZ_CP010892.1 coordinate 5,421,037, forward strand.
GCTGCTTTGCACCGCCTGCGGCGCCAGCGTCTCAAAGCGCAGCGCCACCTCCCGGGCCCTGGCCAGGGTCGCGGCGCCATCGTCCAGGGCCTGGTTGGCGATGCCCCACTGCGCCGCCTGCTCACCGCTGAAGCCATCGCCCAGCAGCAACAGTTCGGCGGCCCGGGCCGGCCCGAGCAAGCGCGGCAGGATCAGGCTGGAACCGAATTCGGGGCACAGGCCGAGATTGACGAACGGCATGCGCAAACGGGCATCGCGGCTGACGTACACCAGGTCGCAATGCAGCAGCAAGGTGGTGCCGATCCCCACGGCCGGCCCGGCCACCGCGGCGACCACCGGCTTGCGGCACTCCAACAGGCTGAGCATGAACTGGAAGGGTGGGCTGTCGAGCCCGGTGGGCGGCTGCTGGAGGAAGTCGGCGATATCGTTGCCGGCGGTGAAGCAGTCGCTGCTGCCGCTGAGCAGCACGGCACGGATCTCGGGATCGCTGTCGGCTTGGCGCAGCCCTTCGGCCAACTGGCTGTACATGGCACGGGTCAGGGCGTTTTTCTTGTCCGGGCGGTTCAGGCGCAGGGTCAGCAGCCCGCCTTCGCGTTCAAACAGGATGGTGTCGGTCATGGTGGTCTCGCTCAGGACGGATCAGCGCTCAACCACGGGGCAGGAAGACATCGGCCAGCAGTTGATTGCGCGGCAGCCCCGCCAGGTACAGGCGTCGGGCGAACGCGTCGACGCTGTCGGGGTGCCCGCAGAGTAAGGCCTGGGTTTGCCGCGAAACAAGCCGCAGTTGCGCCAAAGCCGCTGGCAGCTCGGTCGCGGTCAACAACTCGACGCTGAGGTTGGCGTGCCCCGCCGCCAGTGCTGCCAAGGGCTTGGCCAGGTAATGCTCGCTGGCGTCATGGGCCAGGTGAATGAGCCGGATGGCGCCCTGATGATCCTGGCGCAACGCCTCGCGCAGGATACCGAACAGCGGTGCGAGCCCGGTGCCGGCCGCCAGCAGCCAGAGCGGCCGGGCCTGCCAGTCGGGGTCATAGTGCAGCGCGCCGCCGCGCAGCTCGCCCAGGCGCAAGCCGTCGCCGGGCTTGAGCTGGCGCGCCGCGTCGCTGAACGCGCCGGGCCGGCGGCAATCGAGGTGGAACTCCAGAAAACGGTCCTCGCCGGGCAGGCTCGCCAGCGAATACGGGCGCGCCACGCCGCCAGCCGTCCACAGCACCAGGTGCTGGCCGGCCTGATAGCGCAGGTTGCGCTGCGGTTGCAAACGCAGGCGCAGCACCGTGGCCGACAGCCAGTCCAGTCCCACCACCTCGGCCGGCAGGCCATCGCGCAGCGGGTCGTAGGTTTCCACCCGCAGGTCCTCCACCACCTGGCACTGGCAGGCCAGCCGCCAACCGTGCTGGCGCTGCTCGTCGCTCAAGGCATCGGGCCGGCTGTCGCCAGGCAGCCCCTCGACGCAGTGCACCAGGCAGGCGTGGCAACTGCCGGCGCGGCAGCTGTAGGGCACCGCCACGCCAGCCTGGTTCAGGGCATCGAGCAGATTGCTGCCCGCGGCCACCGACCACTGCCGCTCACCGACCCGTAGCTCAGGCATCGACATTTTCCCAGGCTGCGGCGCAGCGGTTGCGGCCATCGCGCTTGGCGCGGTACAGCGCCTGGTCGGCGCGTTGCAGGGCGGCGTCCAGATCGTCGCCCAGCTCCACCAGGGTCATCCCCACCGACAGGCTCAGGCCGGGCACTTCGATGCCGATCAACTGGGCGTCCATGAACGCCAGCCGCAGGCGCTCGCAGCACGAAGTCAGGCGCTCGGGATCGCAATCGGGCAGTAACATCACAAACTCCTCGCCGCCGTAGCGGGCCAATACGTCGCCCTCGCGCAGACAGGCACTGGCCACGGCGGCGAACGCCTGCAGCACTTGATCGCCCGCGGCATGGCCATGCACGTCGTTGATCCGCTTGAAGTGGTCAAGATCGATCAGCGCCAGGCCATGCATCTGGTCCAGGTTCATCACATGCAACTCGCGGGAAGCCAGGCGCAGGAAATGCCGGCGATTGTACAGGCCGGTCAGCTCGTCGGTGGCGACCAGGTCTTCCAGCTGGCGCATCATGCCGCGCAGCGTGTCCTGGTGCGCCTGCAAGGCGAAGCGCCGTTGCCGCATGCGCTGCCGGGAAGCTTGCACATAACTGGCGTACAGGCACAGCCAGGCCAGCACCGCGAACAGCACGCCCACCTGCAGCGCGGCGAGCATCGGGTCGGCCAGCTTGAAGTGGTAGCCGTCCCACAGCGTGAGCCCGGCAAAAGCGATGAAGATCGACAGGGCGCAGCGCACGAAGGCCCGGCGCGACAGATGGAACAGGCCGAACAGCAGCGTCAGCAGGTAAAACACCAGGAAGGTGCCGCGCGCCGTATCGAGATGGGCCAGCATCCAGGTCTGCCAGCCGATGCCCAGCAGGATCTGGATCTCGGTCAGGCTCGGGTCGTGAAAGCGCAGGTTGCGCCCGGACAGGAACAGCCATAGCAGCACTGTCTGGCTCAGTACCACCAGGCCGGTATCGACCAGCGCCGAACGGGCCGATGCCGAATAGTAGCCACTGAAAATAGCCACCCAGAGCAACAGCAACGCCAGCCCATAGGTACCGGCCGCAAGGGCGAAGCGCTTGAGTAACAGACTCTGGATAGCGTTATGGGTCAATCGTTGACTCACCATGCGAAAGAGGGCTTTAAAGAGTTTCCTACCCTACAGGCCACTTGCCACTTTAGTGGGCTCGCCCAGAAATGACTATCCAATTTTTGTGCCCCGCAGGCCCGGCACCAGGCCGGCATCGCCCCACGGGGCCATTCGCGGCATGCGACTTTGGTTTGACTGCCGGCGGGTGTGCCGGGCACCGAGGCGCGGTATACTGCCGCGCCTTTTTAGCGTCGCGCCAGTGTGTCCGGCGTGCCTTGAAGGTGTTTGCAACCGACCGATGCACCCAAGCTGCAAGCACCTTATTAAATGTTCCCGTCTTTTAGAGGAGCGCGACTCATGACCGTGATCAAGCAAGACGACCTGATTCAGAGCGTTGCCGACGCCCTGCAGTTCATTTCCTACTACCACCCCGTGGACTTCATCCAGGCGATGCACGAAGCCTACCTGCGCGAAGAATCGCCAGCGGCCCGTGATTCCATGGCACAGATCCTGATCAACTCGCGCATGTGCGCCACCGGCCACCGCCCGATCTGCCAGGACACCGGTATCGTCACCGTATTCGTTCGCGTGGGCATGGACGTGCGCTGGGACGGCGCGACCATGAGCCTGGACGACATGATCAACGAAGGCGTGCGTCGCGCTTACAACCTGCCGGAAAACGTCCTGCGGGCCTCGATCCTTGCCGACCCGGCGGGCGCGCGCAAGAACACCAAGGACAACACCCCTGCGGTCATCCACTACTCCATCGTCCCGGGCAACACCGTGGAAGTGGACGTGGCGGCCAAGGGCGGCGGCTCCGAGAACAAGTCGAAGATGGCGATGCTCAACCCGTCCGACTCGATCGTCGACTGGGTGCTCAAGACCGTTCCGACCATGGGCGCCGGCTGGTGCCCGCCGGGCATGCTCGGCATCGGCATCGGCGGTACCGCCGAGAAGGCCGCGGTGATGGCCAAGGAAGTGTTGATGGAGTCCATCGACATCCACGAGCTGAAGGCCCGCGGCCCGCAGAACCGTATCGAAGAGATGCGCCTGGAGCTGTTCGAGAAGGTCAACCAGCTGGGCATCGGCGCCCAGGGCCTGGGCGGCCTGACCACCGTGCTCGACGTGAAGATCATGGACTACCCGACCCACGCCGCGTCCCTGCCGGTGTGCATGATCCCGAACTGCGCCGCCACCCGCCACGCGCACTTCGTGCTCGACGGTTCGGGCCCTGCGGCCCTGGAAGCGCCACCCTTGGACGCCTACCCGGAAATCGTCTGGGAAGCCGGCCCGTCGGCCCGTCGCGTCAACCTCGACACCCTGACCCCGGAAGAAGTGCAGAGCTGGAAACCGGGCGAGACCGTGCTGCTCAATGGCAAGATGCTCACCGGCCGCGATGCCGCGCACAAGCGCATGGTCGAGATGCTGAACAAGGGCGAGACCCTGCCGGTGGACCTCAAGGGTCGCTTCATCTACTACGTCGGCCCGGTCGATCCGGTCGGCGACGAAGTGGTAGGCCCGGCCGGCCCGACCACCGCTACGCGGATGGACAAGTTCACCCGGCAGATCCTCGAGCAGACCGGCCTTCTGGGCATGATCGGCAAGTCCGAGCGCGGCCCGACCGCCATCGAGGCGATCAAGGACAGCAAGGCCGTGTACCTGATGGCCGTCGGCGGCGCCGCCTACCTGGTGGCCCAGGCGATCAAGAAGTCCAAGGTCCTGGCCTTTGCCGAACTGGGCATGGAAGCGATCTACGAGTTCGAAGTCAAAGACATGCCGGTCACTGTCGCGGTCGACAGCAAAGGTGAGTCGGTGCACATCACCGGTCCTGCCATCTGGCAGAAAAAGATCAGTGAAAGCCTGGCGGTAGAAGTGCAGTAAGCGCTTCGGGCCATCACCCAGGGCGGCGTTGCTCGACGAGCAGCGCCGCCTTTTTCATGCCCGCTCGGGCAAGCACTGCCCACGATCAACGAAGGGCCGGGCAGGCATGCTATCTTGCCTGCCCCTTCAGCCTGCCTCCGGAATCATGGTCCAGATCTTTCGCCCGCTGCGCCTGGCCGTCTACACCCTGGTGATCGTCGCCGGCGCCGTGGTCAGCGCGACCCTCGCCATGCGCCATGCCGAACACCAGGCGTTGCAGGACGACGCCGCCCGCGCCAACGAACAGCTGGCGTTGTATGCCAATTCCCTGCACACCCTGATCGAGCGCTATCGCGCCCTGCCCGCCGTGCTGGCCCTGGACCCGGAACTGCGTTCGGCGCTCAAGGGCCCGGTCGGCCCCGAGCAGCAGGACGCGCTCAACCGCAAGCTGGAACAGATCAACGGCGCCGCCCGCTCCTCGACCCTGGAGCTGCTGGATCACACCGGCCTGGCCGTGGCCGCCAGCAACTGGCGCCTGCCCAGCAGCTACGTCGGCCACAACTACGGTTTCCGTCCCTATTTCAGCCAGACCCGCAGCCAGGGCAGCGGACGCTTCTATGCCGTGGGCGTCACCAGTGGCATTCCCGGCTATTTCCTGGCCAGCGCGGTCAAGGGCGAGCAGCAACAGTTCCTCGGCGCGATGGTGGTGAAGCTGGAGTTTCCCGAACTGGAACGCGAATGGAGCCAGGGCAACGACACCCTGCTGGTCAGCGACGCCCGCGGCATCGTGTTCATCGCCAACCAGCCCGGCTGGCGCTATCGCCAACTGCGCCCGCTGTCGGACAGCGACCGCGCCGAACTCCAGGCCACCCGGCAATACGACAAGCAACACCTGGCCCCGCTGGAACACCAGGTGCAGCAACGCTTTGACGACAACAGCACGCTGACCCGGGTCGCCGGGCCGGACGGCAGCGTCGACTACCTGTGGGAATCCCTGCCCCTGGCCGCCGAAGGCTGGACCCTGCATTTGCTGCGCCGCCCGCAGATCGCCTTCGAGGACCGGCGCAATGCCGGCCTGGCCGCCGCCGGTGCCTGGCTGACCCTGGTGTTCCTGCTGCTGTTCCTCAATCAGCGCTGGCGCCTGGCCAGGCTGCGCCAGCGCAGCCGTGAGGAGCTCGAGCGCCTGGTCGAGGAGCGCACCCGTGACCTGCGTACCGCCCAGGACGGCCTGGTGCAGTCGGCCAAGCTCGCCGCTCTCGGCCAGATGTCCGCGGCCCTGGCCCATGAAATCAACCAGCCGCTGACCACCCAGCGCATGCAACTGGCTACCCTGCGCCTGTTGCTCGATCACGGGCGCATCGACGAGGCCTACCAGGCCCTCAAGCCCCTGGACGACATGCTGACCCGCATGGCCAGTCTCACCGGCCACCTCAAGACCTTTGCCCGCAAGAGCCCCAGCGGCCTGCGCGAGCGCCTGGACCTGGCGGCGGTGATCGATCAGGCGCTGCAACTGCTGGACACCCGGCTGCGCGACGAACAGGTCGACATCCGCCTGCAACTGACCCGCCCGGCCTGGGTCCGCGGCGACGCCATACGCCTGGAGCAGGTGCTGATCAACCTGCTGCGCAACGCCCTGGACGCCATGCACGACAAACCCGTGCGCCAGCTGCGGATCCACCTCGAAGCCGACCAGCAGCTATGGAACCTCAGCGTGATCGACAGCGGCGGCGGCATCGCCGAAGCGCATCTGCCGAATGTCTTCGATCCGTTCTTCACCACCAAGCCGGTGGGCGACGGCCTGGGCCTGGGCCTGGCGGTGTCCTACGCTATCGTCCACGAACTGGGCGGGCGCCTGAGCGCCGGCAACCAGGACCAGGGCGCGATCTTCACCCTGAGCCTGCCCATCGACCTGGAGGCGCATATCCCATGTTGAATTCGGTGCTGTTGGTGGATGACGAAGCCAGCATTCGTACCGCCGTCGAACAATGGCTGAGCCTGTCGGGCTTCCAGGTGCAGCTGTTCAGCCGCGCCGAGGATTGCCTGGCGCGGCTGCCCCGGGACTTTCCCGGGGTGCTGCTCAGCGACGTGCGCATGCCCGGCATGAGCGGCCTGGAGTTGCTCAAGCAGGTACAACTGCGCGATGCCGATCTGCCGGTGATCCTGCTCACCGGGCACGGCGACGTGCCGATGGCGGTCGAGGCCATGCGCGATGGCGCCTACGACTTCCTGGAAAAACCCTTCAGCCCGGAAACCCTGCTGAGCAGCCTGCGCCGGGCCCTGGACAAGCGCAGCCTGGTCCTGGAAAACCGGCGCCTGCACGAACAGGCCGATGCCCGGGAAAAAATCGACTCGACCCTGCTCGGTGTGTCCCGGGCGTTGCAGACCCTGCGGCGCCAGGTGGTCGACCTGGCGGCGTTGCCGGTCAATGTGCTGATCCGCGGCGAGACCGGCAGCGGCAAGGAGCTGGTCGCGCGCTGCCTGCACGATTTCGGCCCGCGCGCCGACAAGCCCTTTGTCGCCCTGAACTGCGCGGCGATTCCCGAGCAGTTGTTCGAGGCCGAGCTGTTCGGCCATGAAAGCGGCGCCTTTACCGGCGCCCAGGGCAAACGCGTCGGCAAGCTGGAATACGCCGACGGCGGCACCCTGTTCCTCGACGAGATCGAAAGCATGCCCCTGGCCCAGCAGGTCAAGCTGCTGCGGGTGTTGCAGGAACAGAAACTCGAACGCCTGGGGTCCAACCAGAGCATCAAGGTCGATCTGCGGATCGTTGCCGCGACCAAGCCGGACCTGCTCGACGAAGCGCGGGCCGGGCGCTTTCGCGAAGACCTGGCCTACCGCCTGAACGTCGCGCAACTGCGCCTGCCACCTTTGCGCGAGCGGCGCGAAGACATTCCGCTGCTGTACGAACACTTCGCCCAGGCCGCCGCCGAGCGCCTGGGCCGCAGCGCCAAGCCGCTGAACGGTGGGCAGTTGAGCCGCCTGCTCGGCCACGACTGGCCCGGCAACGTGCGCGAGCTGGCCAACGTCGCCGAGCGCCAGGTGCTCGGTCTCGGCGAGCCCGAGCCGGAAGCCATCGAGCCCGGCCAGTCCCTGGCGGCGCAGCAGGAAGCCTTCGAGGCGCAATGCCTGCGTGCCGCGCTGACTCGGCACAGGGGCGATATCAAGGCGGTGCTCAATGAACTGCAACTGCCACGCCGCACCTTCAATGAAAAGATGCAGCGCCATGGGCTGGCGCGGGAGATGTTTCTTGGCGAGGAGTGAGGCTCAAGGGCGGTGGCGCGCCTTCTGCTGTCATCGCGGGCAAGCCTCGCTCCTACAGAAGATCGGGGACCGTAGGAGCGAGGCTTGCCCGCGATAGGGCCCTCGCACACACCGCCACCATCGGCAACTTTCCGCTCAGCACCCTGCACCAATAAGCGGATTTCCGCTCATCAAAATCTTCAAACCCTTCTAAACCGGGCCTTTTGGCTCCTGGCACAGCTCCTGCTATAGCCCTGGCAGGCTGCGTTTCGGCGCGCTCCACAAAAACAATTAAATGAAGGATCCGTCATGGATAACTCGCAAACCCTGCCTCTTGGGTCGGCAGCTGCGCCTGCCAAAGAAAAGACCACCGCCAGTCGCCTGAAATCGATCTTCAGCGGCTCGGTCGGCAACATGGTCGAGTGGTACGACTGGTACGTCTACGCCGCCTTCTCGCTGTACTTCGCCAAAGTCTTCTTCCCCAAGGGCGACACCACCGCCCAATTGCTGAACACCGCGGCGATCTTCGCCGTGGGCTTCCTGATGCGTCCGATCGGCGGCTGGCTGATGGGCCTCTACGCCGACCGCAAGGGCCGCAAGGCCGCCTTGATGGCCTCGGTGCTGCTGATGTGCTTCGGCTCGCTGATCATCGCCCTGACCCCCGGCTATGAAACCATCGGCGTCGGCGCCCCGATCCTGCTGGTCCTCGCGCGCCTGATGCAGGGCCTGTCGGTGGGCGGCGAATACGGCACCTCGGCCACCTACCTCAGCGAGATGGCGACCAAGGAACGCCGTGGTTTCTTCTCCAGCTTCCAGTACGTGACCCTGATCTCCGGCCAGCTCATCGCCCTGGCGGTGCTGATCGTGCTGCAGAACGTCCTGACCACCGAGCAGCTGCAATCCTGGGGCTGGCGGATTCCGTTCGGCATCGGCGCGCTGTGCGCGGTCGTCGCCCTGTATCTGCGCCGCGGCATGGAAGAAACCGAGTCCTTCACCAAGAAGAAGGAAAAGCCGAAAGAGAGCCTGATGCGCACCCTGCTGCGTCATCCGAAGGAACTGATGACCGTGGTCGGCCTGACCATGGGCGGCACCCTGGCCTTCTACACCTACACCACCTACATGCAGAAGTACCTGGTGAACACCGTCGGCATGAGCATCTCCGACTCGACCACCATTTCGGCGGCGACCCTGTTCCTGTTCATGTGCCTGCAACCGGTGATCGGCGCGCTGTCGGACAAGATCGGCCGGCGTCCGATCCTGATCGCCTTCGGGATCCTCGGCACAATCTTCACCGTGCCGATCCTCACTACCCTGCACACGGTGCAGAGCTGGTGGGGCGCGTTCTTCCTGATCATGGCCGCGCTGATCATCGTCAGCGGCTATACCTCGATCAACGCCGTGGTCAAGGCCGAGCTGTTCCCGACCGAAATCCGCGCCCTGGGCGTGGGCCTGCCCTACGCGCTGACCGTGTCGATCTTCGGCGGCACCGCCGAATACATCGCCCTGTGGTTCAAGAGCGTCGGCATGGAAACCGGGTACTACTGGTATGTCACCGGCTGCATCGCGGTGTCGCTGCTGGTCTACATCACCATGAAAGACACCCGCAAACACTCGCGGATCGAAACTGACTGACAGGCAAAAAAAGCGCGAGGGTGCAAGGCCCTCGCGCTGTGGTGTGTCAGGTAAATCGTCATCGCGGGCAAGTCGGATCGCCGCCCGCTCGCTCCTACAGACGTTGCAGGGTTCCTGTAGGAGCGAGGCTTGCTCGCGATCACCGCGACGCGGTGCTCAGCCCATCACCCCAGTTCCGCCGCCACCTGCCGCTCGCCACGGCTCTTGTAGTACGACGCCCCGACAATCATCACCAGCAGAATCCCCGCCAGTACCGCCGACGAGCCGATGGTGCCGAAATCCAGGCCGCCCTTTTCATGGGGCTTGGTCAGGAAGTCGCCCAGGGTCGCGCCGAACGGCCGGGTCAGCACGAAAGCCACCCAGAACAGCAGGACCGACGAGATCTTGGTGAAGTACTTGAGCAGTACCACCACGGCGATGGTCGAGCCGATCAGCAGCGCCCCGCCGGCAAAGCCCAGGCCCGAATCGTCCGCCAGGTAATCCCCCAGCGCCGTGCCCAGGGTGTTGGAGAACAGGATCGCCGCCCAATAGAACAGCTCGCCGCGCAGGGTCTGGATCTTGTTGACGTTGAGCGGGTCGCCGCTCAAGCGCCAGACCGCGAAGATCGCCAGCAGGATCGCGATCAGGATGGCCGAGCCGGTGGCATACCCCAGGTCCAGGGTACGGTCCATGAAGTCCGACATGGTGGTGCCGGCGGTGCTGGTGGAGAGGATCACGATCCAGTACAGCACCGGATTGTAGGTTTTGGAGAACAGCTGGGTGACCAGGGTCAGCAGGAACACGCTGATCAGGATCATCGAGCTGACGGCGTAACCGACGTTCAGGGTCATCGACAACAAGTCGCCAGCGGTTTCGCCGAGGGTCGTCGCGCAGATTTTCATGACCCAGAACGCCAGGGTGATCTGAGGGAGTTTATTCATTCGCTGCTGTGCTCCAGAGCATGATTGAAGAGAGTCCTTGGTGGACTTCTGATAGTCGGAGCGAAGGCTGAGGGGCTGAGGGTGAAAAATCGGTAAGCGACAAATGAAAAAACCGTTGATCGGGTCTTTTCAACGCCTCGGACAGATTAATGATCGGTTAATGCCTGGTCCGCATTCTGCACCCCATCGAAATCGGTAACGACGCGTCGCGGACGCCAGCAGCGGAAAAAAGACCGTGAACTGTCATTTTCGACGCCAAAATAATCGATTAAATCGATAATTCCGTGCATATATTTGCACTTTTTAATCAAATTTATTGGCGTAGTATCCATCCCATACCCGCCGACCACCATGTAAACGAATCTGGAGTGACCACCATGAGCCGCAAACTGATCCTCGCCCTGACCCTGTCCGTATTGGCCGCCAACACCTTTGCCGCCGACGGTTACGACCGCACCGGCTCGGCTGCCTTCACCTCCGGCCGCACCGCCAGCCTGACTTCCGAGGTTGTCGACCGTGCCGGTGCCGCAGCCACCGTCGCTGCTGACGGATTCGACCGCACCGGCACCGCTGCTGCCATCGCCGCCGACGGGTTCGACCGCACCGGCACCGCTGCTGCCATCGCCGCCGACGGGTTCGACCGCACCGGCACCGCTGCCGCCATCGCCGCCGACGGGTTCGACCGCACCGGCACCGCAGCCGCCATTGCCGCCGACGGGTTCGACCGCACCGGCACCGCAGCCGCCATTGCCGCCGATGGTTTCGACCGCACCGGCACCGCAGCCGCCATCGCCGCCGACGGATTCGACCGCACCGGCACCGCAGCCGCCATCGGTTGATCCTTCGTCTCGGCCCACAGCCCGGCTTCGGCCGGGCTCAGTGTTTGCGGGCCGGGCAAAACCGCCTGTTGCGGCGCTGGCATTCGTTTTCAATGGCTTGCACTATGACGGCCTTCCCTCTTTCCATCCGCGCAAGTGCCCGCCATGCCTGAAGACATTCATTACTACGAACCCGCCCAGGGCCACGGCCTGCCCCACGACCCGTTCAACGCCATCGTCGGTCCGCGACCGATCGGCTGGATTTCCTCACAGGACCCGCAGGGCCGGCTGAACCTCGCGCCCTACAGTTTTTTCAACGCCTTCAACTACATCCCGCCGATCGTCGGTTTCGCCAGCGTCGGGCGCAAAGACAGCCTGAACAACATCGAGCAGACCGGCGAGTTCGCCTGGAACCTCGCCACCCGCCCGTTGGCCGAACAGATGAACCAGAGCTGCGCGGCGGTGCCCGCCGAGGTCGACGAGTTCGCACTGGCCGGGCTGACACCCGTGGCCTCGAAGGTGATTGGCGTACCGCGGGTAGCCGAAAGCCCGGTGTCCTTCGAATGCAAGGTCACGCAGATCATTCAACTGCGGCGTGCGGATCAGGAGCCGGTGCCCACCTGGCTGATCCTCGGCGAAGTAGTCGCCGTGCATATCGCCAGGCGGTTGCTCAAGGAAGGGATATACGACACCGCCGCGGCAGAACCTATTCTGCGCGGCGGCGGGCCGGCAGATTATTTCCAGCTGGGGCCGGAGGCCTTGTTCAAGATGTTCCGCCCCGGGGCGAACCGGTAGCGTTCACCGGCGGACAGCGTCGCGGATCAGCTCGCGGCCCAGGTCAGCTCACCGTCCTGGCTCACGTCGACCAACTGTTCGAGCTGCTGCGCGGCAGCCAGGTCGGCGTCGTGGGCGGTCTTGAATTTCTGTTCGTCCAGCACCTTGTGAAAGCGCGGCGCGCCTGAACCATCCAGGGCCTTGACCGCGATGGCGGCGCTGTAGCCCCCCTCGCCTGGAACCACGGCCGAAACCGCTTCGTATGCTGCAAACTCTTTACGTGCCATGTTGCTGGTCCTGGCCTGTGGAAAGCCGGGCATTCTAAACCTTCAACTGGCCAGCTGGTGTAGCGATCCGCGCTCCGGCTGCACGTATTCGCCTGCGGCCTGGGCTGCCGACACATCCTTGAAGGTATGGAAATCCAGGCTGTTGACCACCAGGTCCTGGACCAGCTCGGTGAAGATCGCCATGGCGGGCGAGCAGAAGTAATCGGTCATCGCCTCCTGGCTGCTCCAGAACCCCGATACCAGCCACAGGTCGGCGTCACATTGCGAATGCTGCAGGGCGAACTGCAGGCAACCTGCAGACTGGCGGGAGGGTTCGATCAGACTGCTCAGGCGGGCTCCCAACTCTGTTGAGCGACCGGCGCGAGCGCGGAGGAATGCCATGTGGCTGACGGGAATATTTATGGACATGTGCGACCCTCTCAACGTGATGCCGAGGCAGCCTTGGGACGTGCTGCAACAGGATCCAAGATTAAGCGCGCGGCATGACGGCCGTTAGTCGATTCCTGTCGTCACCTTGCACAATCCTGCGAGACTGGGTGGAGAACGCCTGTCCCGCCCTTTCCCGGGAGGAAAAACCCACGAAGTTGTTTCAAGCAAGTGACACCCCATGCTCACGACCCGACTCCCTTCACACGCGCACGCGCGGCAGGATCAGGCAAGATTTACGCAGGATTCGCCTACCCCTGGCGCTTGCACAAATTTAAGCTTCGCTCCATCGCCAGCTTCCCGGAGGGACCGCCATGTCATCGCTTGAAACCCTGCCGCCGCCCCTGGACGCGGAGATGGAAAAACAGCGCGCGGAGCTCGCCGGGATCATTGCTCGCAACACCGCCGAAGACGGCAGCTATGCCACCGCGATCCAGTCGCTGTTCGTCTCCCGCTACAGCCACTCCCACGATTTCGCCTCGGTGCTGGCCCAGCCGGCACTGTGCATCATGGCCCAGGGGCGCAAGGAGGTCCGGCTGGCCGACGAGCATTTCAACTACGACCCGCTCAACTACCTGGTGGTCTCGGTCTCCATGCCCTTGAGCGGACGCCTGAGCGACGTGTCGCCGCTGGAGCCGGTCCTGGCCCTGCGCCTGGACATCGACCCGGCCGAGATCAGCGCGCTGATCGCCGATGCGGGGCCGCTGGGCGTGCCGAATCGTCCGGTCGGCCGCGGCCTGTATGTGGAGCGCCTGGACACGCCGATGCTCGACGCGGTCCTGCGCCTGACCCGCCTGCTGGATACGCCGAAAGACATCGCCATGCTCGCGCCGCTGATCCGTCGGGAAATCCTCTACCGGCTGCTGCGCAGCCCGCAGGGCCATCGGCTGTATGAGATCGCCATCGCCAACAGCCAGGGCCACCGGGTCAGCCAGGCCATCAAGTGGCTGAACGGCAACTTCGAGCAACCGCTGCGCATCGACGACCTGGCGCGAGGGGTGAACCTCAGCGTGTCGACCCTGCACCACCGCTTCAAGGCCATGACCGCCATGAGCCCGTTGCAGTACCAGAAGCAACTGCGCCTGCAGGAAGCCCGCCGGCTGATGCTGGCCGAAGGCCTGGAGGCGTCCGCCGCCGGTTATCGGGTCGGCTATGAAAGCCCCTCGCAGTTCAGCCGCGAATACAGCCGCCAGTTTGGCGCCCCGCCGCTGCGGGACATGGCGCGCCTGCGCAGCAGCGTCTGACGCCCCGCGCGCCCTGTGCCCCGCGCCCTATAGAAGCGAAGCTTGCTCGCGACAGCCGCCTAGCGGCGTTCCATCGACAACACCGCGTCATCGCTGACCAGCATCGCGAGCAAGCTTCGCTCCTACAGAGAGGACATATCGTGGGGTCAGTGCGCGCGCACCACGTGCTTGATCTCCTGGAAGGCTTGCAGCCCCCACGGCCCCAACTCGCGGCCGATGCTGCTCTGCTTGTAGCCGCCCCAGGCGGTCTGGGGAAAGATCACCTGCGGTGCGTTGATCCATACCAGCCCGGCCTGCAAGGCGTCGGCGACCCGCTCGGCATTGCCCACATCGCCGCCGACCACGCTGGCCACCAGGCCGAACTCGCTGTCGTTGGCCAGCGCGATGGCCTCCTCTTCACTGGCGAAACTGCGCACGCACAGCACCGGGCCGAAGATCTCCTCGCGCCACAAGGCACTGTCCAGCGGCACTTCGGTGAAGATCGTCGGCCGCAGGAAATAGCCGCGCGGTAACTGCGCCGGACGCTCGCCACCGCACACCAGCCGCGCCCCGGCATTGCGCCCCTGCTCGATATGGGCCAGCACCCGCCGGTACTGCGCCTGGTTGACCAGGGCGCCCATTTCCACCTCCGGATCGAAAGGGTCCGCCACCCGGATGGCTTCGGCCCGTGCCTTCAACCGCAAGAGAAATTCGTCCGCCAGCTCGTCGGCGACCAGCACCCGGCTGGTGGCCGAGCACATCTGCCCGGCGTTGAAAAAACCGCCTCCACACGCCAGCTCCACCGCCAGTTCCAGGTCGGCATCGGCCAGCACCAGCAGCGATGACTTGCCGCCCAGTTCCAGGCTCACGCCCTTGATGGTTTCCGCCGCGCGCTGCATGACCTGGACCCCGACCGCATTGCTGCCGGTGAAGGAAATCTTCGCCACCCGCGGATCGGCCGCCAAAGGCGCGCCTACCGCCAGCCCGGTGCCGCAGACCAAGTTGAACACGCCCTTGGGCAGGCCGCTGGCGGCGATGATCGCGGCCAGTTCCAGCTCCGGCAACGGCGTGACCTCCGAGGGCTTGAGCACCACGCTGCAACCGGCGGCCAGGGCGGGCGCGAGCTTCCAGGCGGTGGTGACCATGGGGAAATTCCACGGCACGATCAGGCCGACCACCCCGCAGGGTTCGCGGCGCACACGGGCGCTGAACGCGTCGCTGGGCAACGGCACGTCACGGTCCTCGGCGTCCAGGGCTTCGGCCAGGCCGGCGTAATACTCGAAGGTGGCGATCACGTCGTCGACGTCGATGGCCGCTTCGAATTGCGGCTTGCCGTTGTTGCTCGATTGCAGCTGCATCAGGCGTTCGCGACGTTCGGCGACACCGGCGGCGATCCGCCGCAAGACTGCGCCACGCTCGGCCCCGGGGGTGGCGGCCCAGCGGGCGAGCGCGGCCTGGGCGGCCGATACCGCCTGCTCGACGCTGTGCCGATCGCCGCCGCCGACCACCGCCAGCGGCGCCTCGGTGGACGGGTTGATCACCGTCAACGGCTCGCCGCCGGCGGACCATTCGCCGTCGATGTACAGACCGTGCAACAGGTTGGCCTGGCTCATGCCTGCACCGCCCGCATCCAGCCGGCCTGGTCGATTTCGAT
Source organism: Pseudomonas sp. MRSN 12121 (assembly GCF_000931465.1). NCBI lineage: Bacteria > Pseudomonadati > Pseudomonadota > Gammaproteobacteria > Pseudomonadales > Pseudomonadaceae > Pseudomonas > Pseudomonas sp. MRSN 12121. The sequence continues at coordinate 5,436,531 of NZ_CP010892.1, forward strand.
CAGGGTCGGCCCCTGGCGATCGCTGGCCGCGCGCAACGCCTGGCGCAGTCCTTCGACGCTGTCGATGGCCTCGGCGGCGCAGCCCAGGGCCTTGGCCACGCCGACGAAATCCGGCGTGTAGATGTCCACGCCCACCGGTTCGATGGCGCGGTTGACCATGTACCGCTTGATTTCTTCATAGCCCTGGTTATTCCACAGCAGCACGATCACCGGCGTACGGGCTTCCACGGCGCTGGCCAGTTCCGCCAGGGTGAATTGCAGGCCGCCATCGCCGATCAGGCAGGCCACCGGCCGCCGCGCGGCGCGGGCGCCCAGCCAGGCGCCGATGGCGGCGGGCAAGGCATAACCCAGGGTGCCGTAGCCGGTCGAGGCGTTGAACCAGCGGCGCGGATGTTCGGGGTTGAAGGTCAGGTTGCCGGTGTACACCGGCTGCGTCGAATCGCCGACGATGACGATCTCCGGCAGCTCCTCCACCACGGTGGCGAGAAAGCGGGTCTGCGCCCGGGTCGGCGCATCCCATTGCTGGTCCAGTTCGTTACGCAGGGCCGCGGCACGGGTCGCGCCCCAGGCGTGGTCGCGCTCGCCCAGAGGCTGGCCGGCCAGTTCGACCAGCAGCGCCTCGGCCGCGCTGCGCGAGTCGGCCACCAGCGCGATTTTCGGCGGATAGTTGCGCACGGTCTGGTCGGGATCGATGTCGATCCGCAGCAAGGCGCCGGGGATCTTGAAACCGCCGGCGAAGGTCACGTCGTAATCGGTTTCGGCCAGCTCGGTGCCGATGGCCAGGACCACATCGGCATCGGCCACCAGGGCTCGGGTCGCCACCAGTGTCTGGGTCGAGCCGATCAGCAGCGGGTGCCGCGCGGGCAGCATGCCCTTGGCGTTGATGGTCAGCGCCACGGGCGCCTGCAGCAGTTCGGCGAGGCGGGTCAGGGGCGCCGCGGCATCGATCGCGCCGCCACCGGCGAGGATCAGCGGCCGCCGCGCGCCAGCCAGTGCCTGGACCATTCGCGCAATGGCCGCCGGCGCGGCACCGGCCGGGGCGATGCTCACCGGCTCGCTGTCGAGCAGTTCATCGGCCTCCTCCACCAGCACATCGAGGGGAATCTCGATGTGCACCGGGCGCGGGCGGCCCGCCTGGAACAAGGCGAAGGCACGCGCCAGGACGCCCGGCAGTTCCGCCGCGGACATCAGCGTGTGAGAGAACGCCGCCACGCCGCTCACCAGGGCGCTCTGGTTCGGCAGTTCGTGCAGCTTGCCCCGCCCGCCGCCGAGCTGGCTGCGCGATTGCACGCTGGAGATGACCAGCATCGGAATCGAATCGGCGTAGGCCTGGCCCATCGCGGTGGTGATATTGGTCATCCCCGGGCCGGGGATGATGAAACACACACCCGGCTTGCCGCTGGTGCGCGCATAACCGTCGGCCATGAAACCGGCGCCCTGCTCATGGCGCGGCGTGACATGCTCGATGCTCGAACGGGCCAGCCCGCGATACAGCTCGACGGTATGCACCCCGGGAATGCCGAACACCTGCTCGACGCCATAACCTTCGAGTAACTTGACCAGAACTTCGCCGCACGTCGCCATGTCTTGCCCTTCTTGTTCGCTTGAGACGGTGGGCCTGGATGGCCGGTACATGGCCGGGCCCAGGAAAGGCCTCATTGGAACGGGCCGCACGTAGCGGGAACAATGGATAAAAAGTCATACTAGCCATGTCCTCACGTCATGCCTTGGCCACCCCATGAAACGCCTTCCGCCCCTGCCCGCGCTGTACACCTTCCTGGTCACCGCCCGGTGCTGCAACTTCACCCACGCCGCCGAGCGGCTGCACATCACCCAGGGTGCGGTGAGCCGGCAGATCGCCGGGCTGGAGAGCCACCTGGGCTATGCCTTGTTCCAGCGCCAGGCCCGCGGCCTGAGCCTGACGGCCGAAGGCCGGGAATGGTTGCCACGGGTGGAACAGGTGTTCGGCCTGATCAGCGAAGCGGTGGAACAGGTCGGCGGCGACCGCGACACCCTGCAACTCAAGGCCTCCACCTGTGTGATGCGCTGGCTGCTGCCGCGCCTGCTGCAATGGCAGAAAGAGCGTCCGGACGTGCCCGTGCGGTTGACCACCACGGTGCAGCACGGGGTCGACTTCAGCCGCGAGCGATTCGACGCCGCGGTGATCTACGGCCCGCCGCCGTCCGCGGCCTTGGGCGCCTATCATCTGTTCGACGAACAGCTGACGCCGGTGTGCTCACGATCGTTGCTGGAAGGGGCGATACCGCTCGAGACGCCGTCCGATCTGCAACAGCACATGCTGTTGCATCCCACCCTCGATACCCATGACTGGAACACCTGGCTGAAAGCCTCGGGAACGGTGCTGAACAACCTCGGCAAGGGGCAGCATTTCGAAACCCTGGACCTGGCGATGTCCGTGGCGGCCCAGGGCACGGGCGTGGCCATCGGCGACCGGGCATTGATTGGCGAAGACCTGAGCGCCGGGCGGCTGGTCATGCCATTTGAATTGAAGGTGCGCACCGGCCTGGCTTACTACCTGGTCCACCCCGATCGCGCGGCGCCGTCGCCGCGATTGCGCGAGCTGCTCGACTGGCTGGTGGAGCAGGCCCACACGGATTCCCCGTAGCCGCTGCCGAGCCTGGGCAGCGACTACGGGAGGGGTTAGTAACCGACGGTGAAACGCTGGCGGGAATGCTTCGGTGTTTCCACTTCATCGATCAAGGCGATGGCGTAGTCGGCGAAGGTGATCCAGCTCCTGCCTTCGGCGCTGACCAGCAGGTGGTCCTGGCCCAGGCGGAATGTCGCGCTGCGCTCGCCTTCGACGAACTCCGCCGATGGCGACAGGAAGCTCCAGTCCAGTTCCTTTTCCTGGCGCAGGGTATCGAGAAACGCACTGCCGGCCGTGGCTTCGGCCTTGTACTCGGCCGGGAACCCGGCGGCATCGATCACCCGGCTGCCGTCGGGCAACAGCAGCGAACCCGCGCCGCCCACCACCAGCAGGCGCTTGACCCCGGCCTTTTTCACCGGGTCGATCACCGCCTTGGCCGGCAGGGTGGAAAAATGCGCCGCGCTGATCACCACATCGTGACCGGCGACCGCCGCCTGCAACGCGGCGCTGTCCAGCGCATCGACGGCCTTGCTCACCACACCGGCGCGCTGGCCGATCTTCGCCGGGTTGCGGGCGATCGCGGTAACGCTGTGACCGCGACGCAGGGCTTCTTCCAGCAGTTGGCTACCGGCACGGCCGGTGGCACCAATGATTGCGATCTTGCTCATGACAGTTCTCCAGTTCCGATAAGTGACGCAAAACCTTGCAGGGCATGCCCCCGCGCCAGGCGCGGGGACGGTCGGATCACCACTTCATCTCGCCCTTGGCTACCTTGGCGCTCAGCTCCAGGGAGCTGTCTTCGCCCAGGTCCGGGTAACGTTTTTTCATCGCCACGATCAGCGCTGCGGAATCCTTGGCCTTGGCGGTTTCTTCATCGAAGGCCTTGATGTAGTCGGCGGTGAAGTGCACCGGGGCCAGGGAGCGGGCGCTTTCACCCAGGTAGTGGCCGGGGATCACGGTCTTGGGTTTCAGCGCGGCGATGGTGTCCAGGGTGGTCAGCCAGTCCTTGTGGGATTGCGCGCTCTGGGTGTCGGCCATCCACACATGAATGTTTTCCGCCACCACCACGCCGCCGACCACGGCCTTGATCGAGGGGATCCAGACGAAAGTGCGATCCGGCTGCTTGCCGTCCAGGCCGATGATGTCCAGCTTCTGCCCTTCCAGGGTCAGGCTATCACCCTTGAGCACCTGCGGCACCAGGGTCTTGGCCGGCACGTCGGCGCCCATTTTCGGGCCCCAGAACGCCAGCTTGCCGTCGACCGTGGCCTTGATGTGGTCGACGGTCGGCTGCGATGCCACGACCTTGGCCTTGGGGAAAGCCTGGGTGAGGGTATCCAGGCCGAAGTAGTAGTCCGGATCGCCATGGCTGATATAGATGGTGGTCAGTTGCTTGCCGCTGGCGCGGATCTTCTCCACCACCTGCTCGGCCTGGGACTTGCCGAACTGCGCGTCCACCAGGATCGCGTCCCGCTTGCCGCTGACCAGCACCGAGGTCACCGGGAAGATCGCCGCGGCGCCCGGGTTGTACACATCCAGGCTCAGCGCCGGTTCGGCGGCTGCGGCATGGGCGGCGAAGCCCAGGGTGGCGGTGGCCAGCAACAGGCGCTTGAGAGAGGTGAATCCGATCATGTGCAACTCCGGTGGTCTGTGGGCCGTGATTGGCCATGGCTCAGTGAAGATGGAGGCAAGCTTAGTTGCCGCACTCGTTACAAAAAATGCGATGCTTGGACATAGTTTGTTTCTGAAAGCGGGCAAATCATGGATCGTCTTCAAGCAATGCGCGTCTTCGTCACCGTGGTCGACCTGGGCAGCCAGTCGGCCGCCGCCGACCACCTGGACCTCTCGCGGCCGGTGGTGTCGCGCTATCTGGCGGAGCTGGAGGATTGGGTAGGCGCGCGGCTGATGCATCGCACCACCCGCAAGCTGAGCCTGACCGCGGCGGGCACCGAGATTCTTCCCCGCTGCCGGCAGATGCTCGAGTTGTCGACGGACATGCAGGCCGCCGTCAGCGAACCCGACGATACCCCCCGCGGCTTGCTGCGCATCAGCGTCAGCACGTCGTTCGGCCAGGCCCAGCTGGCGGATGCCATGGCCACCTACGTCAAGCGCTACCCCGGCGTCAGCATCGACCTGCAGATGCTCGATCGCACGGTGAACCTGGTGGACGAACGCATCGACCTGGCGATCCGCACCAGCAACGACCTGGACCCCAACCTGATCGCCCGGCGGCTGACCGTGTGCCGCTCGGTGATCTGCGCCTCCCCGGCGTATCTGCGCGAACACCCGGCGCCGCAAAGGGTCGAGGAGCTCAGCCGGCACAACTGCCTGACCCACTCCTATTTCGGCAAGAGCCTGTGGCATTTCGAGCAGGACGGCGAACAGGTCTCGGTGCCGGTGCAGGGCAACATCAGCGCCAACGAAGCCAGCACCCTGTTGCGCGCGACCATGGCCGGGGCCGGCGTGGCGATGCTGCCCAGCTACCAGGCCGGGGTGCATATCCACAGCGGCGAACTGGTGCGCCTGCTGCCTCGCGCCGAACCCCGGCAAATGACCATGTACGCGGTCTATGCCTCGCGCAAGCACATGCCGGCGGCGCTGCGCAGCATGCTGGATTTCCTGGTGCTGCGCTTCCCCGAGGAACCGGAGTGGGACAAGGGGCTTTAGGGCCGATAACACCGCTGAATACCCCATCAACACGAGACCCGCGATCTGGCGGCCGGCCATGGCCGATCCCGATGGCTGATCTATGCTGATAACAGTACCCCCGCACGCGCAGGGGCACTCGTTCAGAGGTGATCGCCATGAGCATCAAGACCCGAAGGTACCTGGCCATTTTCGTCACCTGCAGCGCAACCCTGGCCCTTTATGGGACCGCGGCCTATCGCGTCGAACAGGCCCGGCAACAGCCGCGTATCTATGCCAGTTGCAGCCTCGACCAATGCATCCCGCACAACGCCACCCTCAATGCCCTGAAATGATCCGGGCGTGCGGCGTCATTGTTCGTGTTCGGTCTTCAAGCGATCGCGGAAGGCCTTGGGCGAGATCCCGACCCGGCGGCGGAACAGCCGGGTGAAGTTGGTGGGATCGGAGAACCCCAGCACGTCGGAAATCTCGTAGATGGTCATGCTGGTGTAGGTCAGCAGGCGCTTGGCTTCCAGTAGCTGGCGCTCGTGCATGATCTGCAGCGCCGGCTGGCCCGCCAGCTCGCGGCAGGTGCCATTGAGGTGGGAAACGGAGATCCCCAGCTTATGCGCCAGGTCCTCGACCTTCACATGCTCGCGGTAGTGGGTCTCCACCAACTGGATATACCCGTTGAAATATTCCCGTGCCCGCTGCGGCCGCTGGCTGGCGCTGCGCCGTCGGATCGCCTGGCGGCTGAGCCACACCATGATCACGCTGACCAGCGAATGCATGAGCATTTCCCGCGCGGGCTCGCGCCCCTGGTATTCGTTCTGCAAGGCGGCGAACAGGCTGTTCAGGTAGTCGCCGTCGCTGCCCGCCGGGTAACTCTCGGCCACGGCCAGGGCATTCACTGAGTGGCCCAGCTGGGCTTGCAGATGGGTCATCAAGGGGGCCGCCAGGGTCACCACATAACCGTCGATGTCCTCGGAAAAACGAAAGCCGTGCACCGACAGGGCCGGCAGGATCTGCAACGCCGACTCCCCCAGCAACGTGCGCTGCCCCTCGATCTCAAGCTCGGCCTGCCCGCGATGCACGAACAACAACTGGCACAGATCGGCATGCCGGTGTGGCTTGATTTCCCATTGGTGCTCGCGGCTGCGCTTGGAAATGGTCTCGCAGTGCAGCAGGTCGGGCGTCGGCCAGTCCAGGCTTTCCCCATAGAGTTTGAACACCGGAATCGAAGGCAGGGCTGGCTTATTCATAACTGCAATCCAGGACTCTGGGTGGCGGGCGATAATCGCCCCCTTTGGTGAAATGAACAGATATCGGCTCAGTTTTCACCTTCAACTGACAGCTTCACAAGTGAAAAATGCCGGGACTCGAAACATAAAAATCACTCAGCGACCCCGTTCGCCTGAAGCTTGCGAGTCATAAAAACAATGAAGACCCTGAAAACTCAAGTCGCCATCATTGGCGCCGGCCCCTCCGGATTACTACTCGGCCAACTGCTGCACAAGGCCGGTATCGATACCCTGATCCTCGAACGCCAGACCCCCGACTATGTGCTCGGGCGGATCCGCGCCGGGGTGCTCGAACAGGGCATGGTCGACCTGCTGCGCCAGGCCGGTGTCAGCCAGCGCATGGACGCCGAGGGCCTGGTGCATGGCGGTTTCGAACTGGCCCTCGACGGGCGGCGGGTGGCCATCGACCTGGCGGCCTTGACGGGCGGCAAGCACGTGATGATCTACGGCCAGACCGAAGTCACCCGCGACCTGATGCAGGCTCGCCAGGCCGTGGGCGCCCGCACCCTCTACCAGGCCGACAACGTGCACCCCCACGACCTGGAGAGCGAGCGGCCCTACCTGACCTTCGACTACCAGGGCGAACCCCATCGCCTGGACTGCGACTACATCGCCGGCTGCGACGGTTTCCACGGCGTCGCCCGGCAATCGATCCCGGCCGAGAAGCTGAAGGTTTTCGAGCGCGTCTATCCGTTCGGCTGGCTCGGCATACTCGCCGACACCCCGCCGGTGCACGACGAGCTGGTCTACGCCCGGCACGAGCGCGGCTTCGCCCTGTGCAGCATGCGCTCGACCACCCGCACCCGCTATTACCTGCAGGTGCCGGCCGACGAGCAGGTCGCGGACTGGTCCGATCAGCGCTTCTGGGATGAGCTCAAGAAGCGCCTGCCCGAAGAACTGGGCGAGCGCCTGGTGACCGGTCCCTCGATCGAGAAAAGCATCGCCCCGTTGCGCAGTTTCGTGGTCGAGCCGATGCAGTACGGACGGCTGTTCCTGGTCGGCGACGCCGCGCACATCGTGCCGCCCACCGGGGCCAAGGGGTTGAACCTGGCCGCCAGCGATGTCAGCACGCTGTTCAACATCCTGCTCAAGGTCTATCGCGAGCAGCGTACCGACCTGCTGCAACGGTATTCGCAGATCTGCCTGCGGCGGATCTGGAAGGCCGAGCGTTTCTCCTGGTGGATGACCGCCATGCTGCATCGCTTTCCCGATGCCGACGACTTCAGCCAACGCATCGCCGAGTCGGAGCTAGCGTACTTCGTCGACTCCGAGGCCGGGCGCAAAACCATCGCGGAAAATTACGTCGGGCTTCCTTACGAGGCTATCGAGTAGGAACCTATCGAGTACACTGGCGAGCCTTCCCGCTCGCCTTGCCTACAGCGGGCCACTCACTGCCCACAGGTTCGTTCGTGACTCATCCCACCCAGCCTGGCCCGCTCAAACCGGCTCTTCGCAGCGTGCTGATCGCCCTGATGCTGGCGATCTTCCTCGGCGCCCTGGACCAGACCATCGTCGCCGTCTCCATGCCCGCCATCTCTGCGCAATTCAAGGACGTCAGCCTGCTGGCCTGGGTGATTTCCGGCTACATGGTGGCCATGACCGTGTCGGTGCCGATCTACGGCAAGCTCGGCGATCTCTACGGGCGCCGCAAACTGATGCTGTTCGGCATGGGCCTGTTCACCCTCGCGTCGCTGTTCTGCGGCATGGCCCAGAGCATGGAACAACTGGTGCTGGCGCGGATCTTCCAGGGCATCGGCGCCGGCGGGATGATTTCCGTCAGCCAGGCGATTATCGGCGACATCGTGCCGCCCCGCGAACGCGGGCGCTACCAGGGCTATTTCAGCAGCATGTACGCGGTGGCCAGCGTCGCCGGCCCGGTGCTCGGCGGCTACATGACCGAGTACCTGTCCTGGCGCTGGGTGTTCCTGATCAACTTGCCGCTGGGCCTGGGCGCGTGGTTGATCGCCAGGCGCAACCTGCGTGGGCTGCCGATTCCACAGCGCAAGCCGATCATCGATTACCTCGGCACCCTGTTGATGATCGTCGGCCTCACCGCCCTGCTGCTGGCGATCACCCACTTCGGCCAAGGCCATGCCTGGCGCAGCCCTGAAGTAGCTGGCCTGCTGGCGTTTGCCGTCATCGCCCTGGCCCTGTTCGCCTGGCATGAACGGCGCACGCCGGAGCCCTTGCTGCCCATGCATCTATTCGCCAACCGCAATGCCCTGCTGTGCTGGTGCACCGTGTTCTTCACCAGCTTCCAGGCCATCTCGCTGGTGGTGCTGATGCCGCTGCGCTTCCAGAGCGTTACCGGCGCCGGGGCCGACAGCGCGGCGCTGCACCTGCTGCCCCTGGCCATGGGTCTGCCGATCGGCGCTTACTGCGCCGGGCGCCTGACCTCGGTGACCGGCCGTTACCAACCGATGATCCTGGGGGGCGCCCTGCTGATGCCGCTGAGCATCCTCGGCATGGCCTTCAGCCCGCCCCAGGCGGTCTTGCAGAGCAGCCTGTTCATGTTGCTCAGCGGCATCGCTTCCGGCATGCAGTTCCCGACTTCGCTGGTGGGCAGCCAGAACTCGGTGGCGCAACGGGACATCGGCGTCGCCACCAGTACCACCAACCTGTTCCGCTCCCTGGGCGGCGCGGTGGGCGTGGCCTTGATGTCGGCGCTGTTGCTGGCGTTGTTGCAGGGCTCCAGTTTCGCCCAGTTGAGCGGCTCGGCCCTGCTCGGCGAAGGCTCGGGCAACGTGCTGCTCGACGGCCTGAACGCCGCGGCGGGGCCGGCGCAGGAGGCACTGCGGGGCGAATTGCTGCAAACCTTCCAGCACTTGCTGATGGTCAGTGCGGCGGTGTCGCTGCTGGGGTTGGCGGCAGCGCTGGCGATGCCCAACGTGCTGCTGCGGGGGCGTGAGGAAAAACTCGAATAACGCATCGCTCCCGCACAACCCTGCGGGAGCGAGCCGGCTCGCGAGGCTCTCAAGCCCTCATGGGCTGTAGTACCCCACCGCCACCAGGAAGTGCCCGACCTTGCGTAGGTAAGCGTGCTTGTCCTCCACCTTGGCGGTCACCGGGTTCTTCCAGCGGTAGGCGTATTCGCCCTGATCCTGGTGGGCCATCAGCGCCAGGATCGGCTCGCCCACCGGCTTGCCGTCCGGGTCCCTGACCTTGCCGAAATCGGTGTTGATCAAGCGCAGGTTGGTGCCATGGGCCACGTAGCGCTGGTTCTCCAGGTCGACCACGAACACATACAGGTCGTCCTGCAGGAAGCCACCCTTGAGTGAGTTGATCGCCGTCAGCGTGCCCTTCTCGTCCTTGGCCAGTTCGCTCGCCGCCTTGTCCAGCAGGGCCCTGGCCTGCTCGGCGGACGCCCGTGGCAGGTAATAGCCGACCGCGAGGATCCGTTCGCCGATGCGCTGGTAATACACGTGCTTGCGCTCGACCTTGCCGTCGGCCCAGTTCTGCCAGCGGTATTCGGCTTGCTGGATACCATTGCCCTCGGGAATCTTCAGGGCGTCCTTGAACGCCTTCTGCAGGTCCGGCCCGAGGACTTCGGACACGTCGCGCCCGATCAGCGCCGACGACGGCCCGCCGCTGGCCAGCATCACGCCCCGGGTATCGACCACGAACACATAACGGTCCTTGTCGACGAACTCGCCCTGGCGGCTGAAGGCCGCGAACGCCTTGTCGCCATGCTCGTGGTAATAGGCCAGGGCCTTTTCCAGCAGGGCCTTGGCGGCCGTGGCGTCGTCCGCGGCCGGCGCGGCCTGCGCCTGGCTGAAACACAGCATCAGCAACCAGCCCAAGCCAATGCTTCGCAGCAATATCCTCATGGCACATCCCCCGTTCTTGTTGGTGTTTCAAGAGCGTAGACGGCTATGCAAGAGGGTCGAGTTCAGGCGCGCCAGGCGGCGGCAGAAACCGCTGGCCTGCCCGCGCCACGCGCGGGCAGGCCGCGAGGGTCAGGGACGGTTGTTGAGCTGCTGTTGCAGGTTCTGGATCTGGCTCTGCAGGGTATTGATGTTGCGCGTGACCTGGCCACGGAAGGCGTCGAACTCGGCGGTGTTGGCGCCGCCCTGAGCCGCGGCGGGGCGATTGTCCTGCTGGCTCTTGAGCACGATCAGGTCCTGTTCCAGGCGCTCGATGGCCGCGCTCGGGTTGCCCTGTTTTTTCAAGGCGGCGATCTCGGCGTTCAGGCTCTTGAACTGGGCATCGACCTTGCTGGTATCGGCCGGGGCGCTTTTCAGCGCGGCCAGTTCGGCGCCCAAGGTTTTCACCTGCGCCTGCAACTGGGTATTGGCCGCCTGCTGCTCGGTGGCCTGGGCTGTCATCTGGGCCAGGCGCTTGTCCAGGTCCGTGGCTTGTCCGGCCACGCCCTGTTGCTGCTTGCTCTGGTCCTGCAGGCGGCCTTCGAGCTGCTTGAGCTGCAACTTCAGGGCCTCGCTGTCGCTGTTGACGCTGGACTGGCTGGCCACCACCTTGCCGGAAATGTCCTGCAGGCGTCCCGCCGCTTCCTCGCTGATACGGGCGAAGCTTTCCTGGGTCGCGACCAGTTGCTGCTCCATCAGCGAAATCTGCTGGAAGCTCCACCAGGCAAGGCCGATAAAGGCGAAGAACAAGGCGCCGACCAGCGCCCACAGCGGCCCGGCGTTCGACGCCTTGGCCTTGGCGGCCGGCACGCTGCGCGCATGGACCGAAGTCCGTTCGCGGCCAGTGGCCGTGGTCGGGAAGTCATCGTCGAGCGTATCGGCCCGCAGGCTCGGAACATCGTCGAAGTCGTCGTTGGCATCGTTACGCATGGGGCAACCTTTATGAACCGCGTGATAGCTGAAATGCGGCGAGTATAAACCGCGAACCCGCCGCACTCATCGACCCTGAACCCCGGACTCGGTTCAGTGATTGGTTTCAGCTTATGTCCTGGGCCTTCCACCAGCCGCAGAATTCGTCCAGCGCCGTCCACAGGCTGACCTTCGGCTCGTAGTCCAGGTAATGGCGGGCGCGACTGATGTCCAGGGTGAAATTCTTGTTCATCACTTGCATGCCCAGGCGCGACAGGGTCGGCTCCGGACGCCCCGGCCAGAGCTTGCAGAAACCTTCGTTGAGCGCCGCCACGCTGTAGGCCAGGCCGAAGGAACGGTAGCGCCTGACCTGCGGTACCTCCATCTGGCGCATCACATAATTGACCACGTCCCACAACGGCACCGGCGCGCCGTTACTGATGTTGTAGGCCTTGCCCAGCGCCGACCCGCTGGCCAGCAGGGCACTGAGCAGCGCTTCATTGAGGTTCTGCACGCTGGTGAAGTCGACCTTGTTCAGGCCGTTGCCGACAATCGCCAGGCGCCCCTTGCGCTGCATCTTCAGCAGCCGCGGGAAAATGCTCATGTCGCCGGCACCGGTAACAAAACGCGGGCGCAGCGCCAGCACCTCCAGGCCGAACTCCTGGGCGCCGAACACCTTCTGCTCGGCCAGGTATTTGGTGGCGGCATAAGGGTGCTTGAACCGCTTGGGTACCTGCTCCTCGGTCAGCCCCAGATGATCGCGGCCATCGAAATAGATCGACGGCGACGACAGGTGCACCAGGCGCCGGACATGACGCTTGAGACAGGCCTCGACCACATTCTCCGTGACCAGCACGTTGCCCTGGTGAAAGTCCTGGTAACGCCCCCAGAGCCCCACCGCCCCGGCGCAATGCACCACGGCGTCGACCCCGTGGCACAGGTCGAGCACCAACTGCGCATCGCTCAAGTCACCCTGGACAAACTCGGCCCCGCGCCGCACCAGATGCTCGACACCTTCGGCCCGACGCCCGTTGACCCGTACTTCCAGGCCTTGCTCAAGAGCGAAGCGCGCGAAGCGCCCGCCAATGAAACCGCTTGCGCCGGTGACCAGAATTTTCATGACTTGCTCCTAGAAATACTTACCCACTGCCGGCTCTGCACCGCCCGCTTGATGCTTGACGCTCATGCCTGCTGCAACGGCACCAGCCATTGCGCCGAAGAGCGTGCCAGATGCTCGGTGAGCAGGCCCAGCAGTTGGCCACCATTGCGCCAATGATGCCAGTACAGCGGCACATCGATCGGTTTATCCGGCAAAAGCTCCACCAGCACGCCCCGTTCCAGCTGGTCGCGGACCTGCAGCTCGGGCACCAGCCCCCAGCCAAGGCCGGCCTCGGTCAGGCGAATGAAGCCCTCGGACGAAGGGCACAGGTGGTGCTCGAAAGCGCCATCCACCCCCAGCGCCGCCAGATAGCGGTGCTGCAGGAAATCGTCCGGGCCGAACACCAGGGCCGGGGTCCGGGCCAGGCGTCCGGCTTGCACGCCTTGCGGGAAATGCCGCTCGAGAAATGCCGGGCTGGCCAGGGCCCGGTAGCGCATGGCGCCCAGCAGCACGCTGCGGGCACCGGCCACTGGCCGCTCGCTGGCGCAGACACAGGCCGCCACTTCCCCGGCCCGCATGCGCTTGAGCCCCACGGTCTGGTCCTCGACGACCAGGTCCAGCAGCACATGTTGCTCGGCACAGAAATCCCCTACTGCCTCGGCCCACCAGGTCGCCAGGCTGTCGGCGTTGAGGGCGACGCGCAGGCGTTCCGGCAAGCCTTCTTCGTCCAGGGCCGGCACCTGGCTCTGCAGGTCGCGCTCGAGCAGGCGCACCTGCTGCACATGGTTGAGCAGGCGCCGGCCGATTTCCGTCGGTGCCGGTGGCGTGACCCGCACCAGCACCGGCTGGCCGATCCGCGCCTCGAGCAACTTGATGCGCTGGGAAATGGCCGATTGCGACAACCCCAGCACCTGCGCCGCGCGCTCGAATCCGGCCTGCTCGATCACCGCGGCCAGGGCAGACAGCAACTTATAGTCGAACATCAGTTCTCCTAATGAGCGATCAGCAATATTGGTTTTTCTTATACAGGCTGCCACCGGAAAATAGCCAGCATGCTTTCTCGTCCAAGGACCTTTTTCATGGCTGGCGAAACCTCCCTCGATATCCTGCTGCGCAGCATGAGCCCGCAGCTCAACCCCGGCGATTACGTGTTCTGCTCCATCGCCGATCACGCGCAGCTCGAAGGCTGCGAAGTGCTCGGCAGCTTTCGCGAACGGGAAGGGCTGACGGTGATCCTCGAACGCCAGCAAGCCGAACGGCTGGGGCTGGGGTTCGACTACGTCGCGGCCTGGATCACCCTGAATGTGCACTCGGCCCTGGCAGCGGTCGGCCTGACCGCCGCGTTCGCCGGCGCCCTGGGCCAGGCCGGCATCAGTTGCAACGTGATCGCCGGCTACTACCACGATCATCTGTTTGTCGGGCGTGCCGATGCCGATCGCGCCATGGACGTGTTGCGGCAACTGGCGGCGGGCGAGGAGTAGACGCTATGTGGCAAAGCTACGTTAACGGGCTGCTGGTCGCGGCCGGGCTGATCATGGCGATCGGCAGCCAGAATGCCTTTGTCCTGGCCCAGAGCCTGCGGCGCGAACACCACCTGCCGGTGGCCGTGCTGTGCGTGACCTGCGATGCGTTGCTGGTGGCGGCCGGGGTCTTCGGCCTGGCCACGGTGCTGGCGCAGAACCCGACGCTGCTGGCGATCGCCCGCTGGGGCGGCGCCGCGTTCCTGATCTGGTACGGCAGCCAGGCCCTGCGGCGCGCCTGTTCGAAACAGAGCCTGCAGCAAGGCGAGAACCAGACCGTGCGCTCGCTGCGCGCGGTGTTGCTCAGCGCGCTGGCGGTGACCCTGCTCAACCCTCACGTGTATCTGGACACGGTGCTGCTGATCGGCTCGCTGGGCGCCCAGCAGACCGAGCCCGGCGCCTATGTGGTCGGCGCGGCCAGCGCTTCGTTGCTGTGGTTCTTCACCCTGGCCCTGGGCGCCGCCTGGCTGGCACCGTGGCTGGCGCGCCCGAGCACCTGGCGCATCCTCGACCTTCTGGTAGCGGTGATGATGTTCAGCGTGGCGCTGCAGTTGGTGACCGCTGGGTGATTTATTCCAAAAGGCTCTGGAACCTCTATCCCACACAGTTGTTGCGTGGTTAAGCCCGACCCCCGGTGCTATGATCCGAACCCTGCGCCGCAAAGAGTACAAACTCCCCGGCGCTTGTCTGGCCGCCCGTGATCGGCCTTGCGCTCACCGCAACTGACCTGATTAGGAGAATCATCATGGCTTTCGAATTGCCGCCGCTGCCCTACGCACACGATGCCCTGCAGCCGCACATTTCCAAGGAAACCCTGGAATACCACCACGACAAGCACCACAACACCTATGTCGTGAACCTGAACAACCTGGTGCCAGGCACCGAGTTCGAAGGCAAGACCCTGGAAGAGATCGTCAAGTCCTCCTCGGGCGGTATTTTCAACAACGCCGCTCAGGTCTGGAACCACACTTTCTACTGGAACTGCCTGGCGCCAAACGCCGGCGGCCAGCCAACCGGCGCACTGGCGGAAGCCATCAACGCAGCGTTCGGTTCGTTCGACAAGTTCAAGGAAGAATTCACCAAGACTTCCGTCGGCACCTTCGGCTCCGGCTGGGGCTGGCTGGTGAAAAAGGCTGACGGTTCCCTGGCCCTGGCCAGCACCATCGGCGCCGGCAACCCGCTGACCAGCGGCGACACCCCGCTGCTGACCTGCGACGTCTGGGAACACGCTTACTACATCGACTACCGCAACCTGCGTCCAAAGTATGTCGAAGCGTTCTGGAACCTGGTCAACTGGAAATTCGTGGCCGAGCAGTTCGAAGGCAAGACCTTCGTCGCCTGAGCCCGTTTGCAGTGAAAAAAACCCGGCAATGCCGGGTTTTTTCATTCTACAGGCCGAGGTCCGGCTTGCTCCGCCAGCGTGGCGCGTTAACATCCTCCCGGCTAAAAACTGTCGCCCAGCCTCAAGTTGCGAGGCCTGGCTACCGACATAGATCCAACGAGCGCGGATATGCCAGGTCCAGGCATTCCGGCCAAGCCTACAGGTGGAATATCCTGGGCATGATTGTCCCTTTGACTGCCACCCCGGGATTGCCAATACTCATGGCAACTTGACGCTACACGCACGGAACAAGGAATAACCCTTTGAAGCTGGAACTCAAAAACAGCTTGTCGGTGAAGTTGCTCCGGGTTGTGCTGCTGTCGGCACTGATAGTGGGCGTAGTTCTGAGCTGCGCACAAATCGTCTTCGATGCTTATAAAACTCGGCAGGCGGTCGCTAGCGATGCCCAGCGCATTCTCGACATGTTTCGCGACCCGTCGACCCAGGCCGTCTACAGCCTGGACCGCGAGATGGGCATGCAAGTCATCGAAGGCCTGTTCCAGGACGATGCCGTGCGCATGGCGTCCATCGGCCATCCCAACGAAACCATGCTCGCGGAAAAGACCCGCGACCTGCAGGCGTCCTCCAGCCGCTGGCTGACCGACCTGATCCTGGGCAAGGAGCGCACCTTCACCACCCAGCTGGTGGGTCGCGGCCCCTACAGCGAATACTACGGCGACCTGAGCATCACCCTCGACACGGCCACCTATGGCCAGGGCTTCATCGTCAGTTCGGTGATCATTTTCGTTTCCGGCGTCCTGCGCGCCCTGGCCATGGGCCTGGTGCTGTACCTGGTTTACCACTGGCTGCTGACCAAGCCGCTGTCGCGCATCATCGAACACCTGACCACCATCAATCCGGACCGCCCCAGCGAACACCAGATTCCATTGCTCAAGGGCCACGAGCGCAACGAACTGGGAATCTGGATCAACACCGCCAACCAGTTGCTGGCCTCGATCGAACGCAACACCCACCTGCGCCATGAAGCGGAAAACAGCCTGCTGCGCATGGCCCAGTACGACTTCCTCACCGGCCTGCCCAACCGCCAGCAATTGCAGCAGCAACTGGACAAGATCCTGATCGATGCCGGGCGCCTGCAACGGCGGGTCGCAGTGCTCTGTGTCGGCCTCGACGACTTCAAGGGCATCAACGAACAATTCAGCTACCAGACCGGCGACCAGTTGCTGCTGGCCCTGGCCGATCGCCTGCGTGCCCACAGTGGCCGCCTCGGCGCCCTCGCCCGCCTGGGCGGCGATCAGTTCGCCCTGGTCCAGGCCGACATCGAACAACCCTACGAAGCCGCCGAACTGGCGCAGAGCATCCTCGACGACCTGGAAGCGCCGTTCGCCCTCGACCACCAGGAAATCCGCCTGCGCGCCACCATCGGCATCACCCTGTTCCCGGAGGACGGCGACAGCACCGAGAAGCTGCTGCAAAAGGCCGAACAGACCATGACCCTGGCCAAGAGCCGGTCGCGCAATCGCTACCAGTTCTATATCGCCAGCGTCGACAGCGAGATGCGCCGGCGCCGCGAGCTGGAGAAAGACCTGCGCGAAGCCCTGAGCCGCGAACAGTTCCACCTCGTCTATCAACCGCAGATCAGCTACCGCGATCACCGCGTGGTCGGCGTCGAGGCCTTGCTGCGCTGGCAGCATCCGGAACACGGCTTCGTGCCGCCGGACCTGTTCATTCCCCTGGCCGAACAGAACGGCACCATCATCGCCATCGGCGAATGGGTGCTGGACCAGGCGTGCCGCCAGTTGCGCGAATGGCATGACCTGGGCTTCAGCGACCTGCGCATGGCCGTCAACCTGTCCACCGTGCAACTGCACCACGCCGAGCTGCCGCGGGTGGTCAACAACCTGCTGCAGATCTACCGCCTGCCGCCGCGCAGCCTGGAGCTGGAAGTCACCGAGACCGGCCTGATGGAAGACATCAGCACCGCCGCCCAGCACCTGCTCAGCCTGCGTCGCTCCGGCGCGCTGATCGCCATCGACGACTTCGGCACCGGCTATTCGTCGCTGAGCTATCTCAAGAGCCTGCCACTGGACAAGATCAAGATCGACAAGAGCTTCGTCCAGGACCTGCTGGATGACGACGACGATGCGACCATCGTCCGGGCGATCATCCAGCTGGGCAAGAGCCTGGGCATGCAAGTGATCGCCGAAGGCGTGGAAACCGCCGAGCAGGAGGCCTACATCATCTCCGAAGGCTGCCACGAAGGTCAGGGCTATCACTACAGCAAACCCTTGCCCGCACGGGAGCTGAGCGCCTACCTGAAACAGGCCCAGCGCAGCAACGCCGCGATCCTCTGAACCCCGAATGCACGCGCAGGCTTGATCCAGAGCAAGCGCGGTGTGAATGGGAAATATTTCCAACCCCAAGTCTTTACACATAATGCAAATCTTTCGCATTATGTCGCAGTTTTACGCGCCCTCCGCGCCATTCCACCCCTCTCTCGAAGCAGGATGTTCGCCATGATTCGTATGCCTCTGGCTACCGCCAGTCTGTTGGCCATCGCTATTTCCCTCGCCGGTTGCGGCGAAGGCAAAGACAAGGCTGCCGCGCCGCAAGCCGCTACTCCAGCCGCCAGCACCTCGGCCCCAGCGACCACGCCTGCGGCCGGCAAGGTCGACGAAGCGGCCGCCAAGGCGGTCGTCGCGCATTACGCCGACATGGTCTACGCCGTCTACAGCGATGCCGAATCCACCGCGAAAACCCTGCAAAGCGCGATCGACGCCTTCCTCGCCAAACCCAACGCCGACACCCTGAAAGCCGCCAAGGCCGCCTGGGTCGCCGCGCGCGTGCCTTACCTGCAGAGCGAAGTGTTCCGCTTCGGCAACACCATCATCGACGACTGGGAAGGCCAGGTGAACTCCTGGCCGCTGGACGAAGGCCTGATCGATTACGTCGACAAGTCCTACGAGCACGCGCTGGGCAACCCGGGCGCCACTGCCAACATCATCGCCAACACCGAGATCCAGATCGGCGAAGACAAGGTCGACGTCAAGGACATCACCCCGGAAAAACTCGCCAGCCTCAACGAGCTGGGCGGTTCCGAAGCCAACGTCGCCACCGGCTACCACGCCATCGAATTCCTGCTCTGGGGCCAGGACCTGAACGGCACCGGCCCTGGCGCCGGCAACCGTCCGGCCTCGGACTACCTGGAAGGCGCCGGCGCCACCGGCGGCCACAACGACCGTCGTCGCGCCTACCTGAAGGCCGTGACCCAGTTGCTGGTCAGCGACCTGGAAGAAATGGTCGGCAACTGGAAACCGAACGTGGCCGACAACTATCGCGCCACCCTGGAAGCGGAACCGGCTGAAAGCGGCCTGCGCAAAATGCTGTTCGGCATGGGCAGCCTGTCCCTGGGCGAACTGGCGGGCGAGCGGATGAAGGTTTCCCTGGAAGCCAACTCCCCTGAAGACGAGCAGGACTGCTTCAGCGACAACACCCACAACTCGCACTTCTACGATGCCAAGGGCATCCGCAACGTCTACCTGGGCGAATACACCCGCGTGGACGGCACCCAGCTGACCGGCGCCAGCCTGTCGTCGCTGGTGGCGAAAGTCGACCCGGCCGCCGACACCGCGCTGAAGAACGACCTGGCCGCCACCGAAGCCAAGATCCAGGTCATGGTCGACCACGCCAACAAGGGCGAGCACTACGACCAGTTGATCGCCGCCGGCAACGACGCGGGCAACCAGATCGTGCGCGACGCCATCGCAGCCCTGGTCAAGCAGACCGGTTCGATCGAACAGGCCGCGGGCAAGCTGGGCATCAGCGACCTGAACCCGGACAACGCCGATCACGAGTTCTGATCGCCGTTGCGAACATGAAAAGGCGACCTTCGGGTCGCCTTTTTTGTCGCCCGTCGTCCGGCAGCCACTGCCGCAGGGTCAGCGGGCCCCGGACAGCCTTGTCCCACGTCAAGCGGAACGATAATTCCTCTTATTCAAACTCCCCTGTCCTGTTAGACTTTGCGCCCTTGTTTTGCTCGCCTTGCAGGATATCCGATGCCCCCGTCGCTGCTTCGCTGGTCTGTGCTGTTCATGGCCTTGAGCCTGAGCGCCTGCGATGACGCCCCGCGCTTTACCCAGGCCGAGCCCGGCGAAGCGCGCGCAGGGGGTGACGCGACCGTGCGCAAGAGCGACCAGAACGCCTTTTCCATGCCGTCGGCCAACCTGTCGCCGAGCCGGCGCCTGGACTTCAGTGTCGGCAACAGCTTCTTCCGCAACCCCTGGGTCATCGCCCCCTCGACCACCACCGCCCGCGATGGCCTGGGCCCGCTGTTCAACACCAACGGCTGCCAGAACTGCCATATCAAGGACGGCCGCGGCCACCCGCCCACGCCCGACTCGGACAACGCGGTGTCGATGCTGGTGCGCCTGTCGATCCCCGACGCTCCGGCCTACGCCAAGGTCATCGAACAGTTGGGCATCGTGCCCGAGCCGGTCTACGGCGGGCAGCTCCAGGACATGGCGGTGCCTGGCGTAGCCCCCGAAGGCAAGGTGCGGGTCGACTACGAACCGCTGAGCGTGCGCTTCAAGGACGGCAGCGAAGTCGAACTGCGCAAACCGAAGCTGCAGATCACCCAGCTCGGCTATGGCCCGATGCATCCCGACACCCGTTTCTCGGCCCGCGTGGCGCCGCCGATGATCGGCCTGGGCCTGCTCGAAGCCATCCCCGAGGCGGCGATCCTGGCCAACGCCGAGGCCCAGGCGAAGGCCAATGACGGCATCGCCGGACGGCCGAACCGGGTCTGGGACGATGCGCAGCAGAAGACCGTGCTCGGGCGTTTTGGCTGGAAAGCCGGGCAACCGAACCTCAATCAACAAAATGTTCACGCGTTCTCTGGTGATATGGGCCTGACCACCCGCCTGAGACCCTTCGATGACTGCACCGACGCCCAGACCGCCTGCAAGCAAGCCCCCAACGGCAATGGCCCGGACGGCGAACCGGAAGTCAGCGACAACATCCTGCGCCTGGTGCTGTTCTA
Organism: Pseudomonas sp. MRSN 12121; assembly: GCF_000931465.1. Taxonomy (NCBI): domain Bacteria; kingdom Pseudomonadati; phylum Pseudomonadota; class Gammaproteobacteria; order Pseudomonadales; family Pseudomonadaceae; genus Pseudomonas; species Pseudomonas sp. MRSN 12121. Next base: position 5,456,833 of record NZ_CP010892.1, read on the forward strand.
CAGCCGCAACCTCGGGGTCCCGGCGCGGCGCGACGTCGACTCGCCGCAGGTCCTGGCCGGCAAGAACCTGTTCTACCAGGCCGGCTGCCAGTCCTGTCATACCCCGCAATTCACCACCGCCACCGATGCCGCGGAACCCGAGCTGGCCAATCAAGTGATCCGCCCCTACAGCGATCTGCTGCTGCACGACATGGGCGAAGGCCTGGCCGACCACCGCAGCGAATTCCAGGCCGGCGGCCGCGACTGGCGCACGCCACCGTTGTGGGGAATCGGCCTGACGGAGACGGTCAGCGGCCATACCCAGTTCCTGCACGACGGCCGCGCCCGCAACCTGCTCGAGGCCGTGCTCTGGCACGGCGGCGAAGCCCGGGCGGCGCAGCAACAGGTTTTATCCTTCAACGCCGAGCAGCGCGCCGCGCTGCTGGCCTTCCTGAATTCTCTTTAACGCCTTCTTACAAGAAACGGGAGCCCGAACATGTTCCGTCCCAAGCTGTTGTTCACCAGCCTTGCCGCCCTCGCCCTGGGCGCCTGCTCGCCCCAGGACCCACAAGCCGTGACCTCGGCGGCCATCGCCAAGCAGGTGATCCTGCCGACGTACAGCCGTTGGGTCGAAGCCGACCGTCAACTGGCGATCAGTGCCCTGGCCTTCTGCGAAGGCAAGCAGAGCCTGGACACCGCCCGCGCCGACTTCCTGCACGCGCAGAAGGCCTGGGCCGAACTGCAACCGCTGCTGATCGGCCCGCTGGCCGAGGGCAACCGTTCCTGGCAGGTGCAATTCTGGCCCGACAAGAAGAACCTGGTCGGCCGTCAGGTCGAGCAACTGGTGACTGCCACGCCACAGATCGACGCCGCCGCCCTGGCCAAGTCCAGCGTCGTGGTGCAGGGCCTCTCGGCCTACGAATACATTCTTTTCGACAGCAAGATCGACATGGCCGACAGCGCGCAGAAAGCCCGCTACTGCCCACTGCTGACCGCCATCGGCGAACGCCAGAAGCAGCTCGCCGAAGAGATCCTGTCGCGCTGGAACACCAATGACGGGATGCTCGCGCAGTTGAGCAAATTCCCCAACCAGCGCTACGCCGACTCCCATGAAGCCATCGCCGACCTGCTGCGGGTCCAGGTCACCGCGCTGGACACCCTGAAGAAAAAACTCGGCACGCCGATGGGCCGCCAGAGCAAGGGCATTCCACAGCCGTTCCAGGCCGATGCCTGGCGCAGCCAGTCGTCGATGCAGAGCCTGGAAGCCAGCCTCGCCGCCGCCCAGACCGTCTGGGCCGGGGTCGACAACAAAGGCCTGCGCAGCCTGTTGCCGGCCGAGCAGAAACCCTTGGCCGACAAGATCGACGCCGCCTACGCCGCTTCGCTGAAGCTGTTCGCCAGCACCCAGCGTTCGCTCACCGAACTGCTGGCCGACGACGCTGGCCGCCAGCAACTGAACGATCTCTACGACAGCCTCAACGTCGTCCACCGCCTGCACGAAGGCGAACTGGCCAAGGCGCTGGGCATCCAACTGGGCTTCAACGCCAACGACGGTGACTGATCATGCTGCGACGTCAGGCTCTGGCACTCGGCAGCCTGCTGCTGAGCGCCGTCACACTGGGTGGCTGGACGCTGTTCAAGCACAAGGACCAGGGCCCGCTGCTGCTCTCGGCGCGGGATGACGGCGACGGCAAGCATTACGCCGTCGGTTATCGCCTGGATGGCAAGCCCGTGTTCGCCACCCGGGTCGGTCAACGCTGCCACGACATCATCAACCACCCGACGCTGCCGATCGCCTTGTTCGTGGCCCGTCGCCCGGGCACCGAAAGCTACCTGATCGACTTGCGCGACGGCAGGTTGCTGCAGACCCTGGCCTCGCAACCGGACCGGCATTTCTACGGCCATGCGGTGATCCACAAGAGCGGCGACTGGCTGTACGCCACCGAAAACGATACCCGCGATCCGGGCCGCGGCCTGCTTGGCGTGTACCGCTTCGAGGGCGAACGCCTGGTACACAGCGGCGAGATCCCGACCCACGGCATCGGCCCGCATCAGGTGTCGTGGCTGCCGGACGGCGAAACCCTGGTGGTGGCCAATGGCGGGATCCGCACCGAGGCCGAAAGCCGCGTCGAGATGAACCTCGATGCCATGGAACCGAGCCTGGTCCTGATGCAGCGCGACGGCACCCTGCTGAGCAAGGAAACCCTGGCCCAGCAGATGAACAGCGTGCGGCACATGGGCATCGCCAGTGACGGCACCATTGTCACCGGCCAGCAATTCATGGGCGCCGCCCACGAGTCCTCGCAGCTGTTGGCGATCAAGCGGCCGGGGCAACCCTTCCAGGCCTTCCCGGTGGCCGAACAGCAGTTGCAGGCGATGGGGCACTACACAGCGAGCGTCGCGGTGCACAGCGAACTGCGCCTGGTGGCGCTCACCGCCCCGCGCGGCAACCGCTTTTTCATCTGGGACCTGGACAGCGCCGAAGTGCGCCTGGACGCGCCCCTGCCAGACTGCGCCGGCGTGGGTGCGGTGGCCGACGGTTTCGTCGTGACCTCGGGCCAGGGACGCTGCCGCTTCTACGACTGTCGCCAGTCACAACTGGTAGCGAAACCCCTGGATCTGCCGGCAGGGCTCTGGGACAACCATTTGCACCTGGTCTAGCTTTTCTGCCCTGACGGCATCGGAAAACGGGACCTCCAGATAACCGGATTGTTATCTGGATGCCCCCGGAAAGTCGGAGTAATGTCCCGGCTACCTGCTGCGTTTTCCCAGCTTCGCTTTTCCAAAGGACCGGAATATGCTGCGCCGCCGCCTGCTTGTCATGTTGGCTGTCGTCCTGTTGATCGTGCTGTCGCTGGCGGGCTACAAGGCCCTCTCCATCTATCGGCAGATCCAGCTTTTCTCGGTGCCCAAGCCGCCCATCAGCGTGGCCGTGGCCACGGCGCATGAACAGCCATGGCAAGCGCGCCTGCCCACGGTCGGCACGCTCAAGGCCCTGCAAGGGGTCAACCTCAGCCTGGAAGTGGCGGGCACCGTCAAGGCGCTGCAGTTCGAGTCCGGGCAGAAGGTCAAGGCCGGACAGCCCCTGCTACAACTCGACAGCGCTGTGGAAAGCGCCCTGCTGGGAACCGCCCAGGCCGACCTGGGGCTGTCCCAGCTGGACTTCGGCCGCGGCAGCCAGCTGGTGGGCAGCCAGGCGATTTCCCGCGGCGAGTTCGATCGCTTGTCGGCGGTACTGCAAAAGAACAAGGCCACGGTCAACCAGCTCAAGGCGGCGCTGGAAAAAAAGCGCCTGCTCGCGCCCTTCGACGGCACCATCGGCATTCGCCAGGTAGATGTCGGCGACTACCTGGCCAGCGGCACCGTCATCGCGACCCTGCAAGACCTCAGCAGCCTGTATGTCGACTTCTTCGTCCCGGAACAGGCGGTGCCGAAAATCGCCCTGGGCCAGCCGGTCAGCGTCGCGGTGTCCGCCTACCCGGGGGAAACGTTCGACGCCCGCATCAGCGCCATCAACCCCAAGGTCGAAGACAGCACGCGCAACGTGCAGGTCCGCGCGACCCTGGCCAACCCCGACGGCAAGCTGCTGCCGGGAATGTTCGCCAACCTGCAGGTGCTGCTGCCCGACCCGCAGCCCCGGGTGGTGGTGCCGGAAAGCGCCATTACCTACACCCTGTACGGCAATTCGCTGTATGTGGTCAGCGAGAAAAAGACCGCCGACGGCCAGCCGGAGAAAGACAGCCAGGGCCAGCCGGTCCTGATCGCCGAGCGGCGCTTCGTCGAAACCGGCGAGCGACGCAACGGCCTGGTGCTGATCAACAAGGGCGTCAGCAGCGGCGAACAGGTGGTCAGCGGCGGGCAGATCAAGCTGGACCATGGCGCCCGCATCGCCACCACCCCGGACAAGCGGCTGCCTACCGAACAGGGCAGCCAGCCACGCGTGGACTGATCGAGGAATCCCCATGGCCTTTACCGATCCGTTCATCCGCCGCCCGGTCCTGGCCACCGTGGTCAGCCTGCTCATCGTGCTGCTGGGGTTCCAGGCCTGGAGCAGGCTGCCGCTGCGCCAGTACCCGCAGATGGAAAACGCCCTGATCACGGTGACTACCGCCTATCCCGGGGCCAACGCCGAAACCATCCAGGGCTATATCACCCAGCCGATGCAGCAGAGCCTGGCCAGCGCCGAGGGCATCGACTACATGACCTCGGTCAGCCGCCAGAACTTCTCGGTGATTTCCGTCTACGCGCGCATCGGCGCCAACAGCGACCGCCTGTTCACCGAGCTGCTGGCCAAGGCCAACGAGGTGAAGAACAAACTGCCCCAGGACGCCGAGGACCCGGTGCTGAGCAAGGAAGCCGCCGATGCCTCGGCGCTGATGTACATCAGCTTTTTCAGCCAGCAACTGAGCAACCCGCAGATCACCGATTACCTGTCCCGGGTGATCCAGCCCAAACTCGCGACCCTGCCGGGCATGGCCGAAGCCGAAATCCTCGGCAACCAGGTGTTCGCCATGCGCCTGTGGCTGGACCCGGTCAGACTCGCCGGCTACGGCCTGAGCGCCAGCGACGTGACCAGCGCGGTGCGCCGCTACAACTTCCTATCCGCCGCCGGCGAGATCAAGGGCGAGTACGTGGTCACCAGCATCAACGCCAGCACCGAACTCAAGACCGCCGAAGCCTTCGCCGCCATCCCCCTGCGGACCGACGGCGACAGCCGGGTACTGCTCAGCGACGTGGCCCGGGTAGAGATGGGCGCGGAGAACTACAACGCCATCAGTTCCTTCGGCGGCGTCCCTTCGGTCTATATCGGCATCAAGGCCACCCCCAACGCCAACCCGCTGGAGGTGATCAGGGAAGTGCGCAAGATCATGCCCGAGCTGGAGGCCCAGTTGCCGCCCAACCTCAAGTCCGAGATCGCCTACGACGCCACGCTGTTCATCCAGGCCTCGATCAACGAGGTGGTGAAAACCCTGTTCGAAGCCGTGCTGATCGTGATCGTGGTGGTCTTCCTGTTCCTCGGCGCGCTGCGCTCGGTGGTGATCCCGGTGGTGACCATCCCGCTGTCGATGATCGGCGTGATGTTCTTCATGCAACTGATGGGCTACTCGATCAACCTGCTGACCCTGCTGGCGATGGTGCTGGCCATCGGCCTGGTGGTGGACGACGCGATCGTGGTGGTGGAAAACATCCATCGGCATATCGAAGAAGGCAAGACGCCCCTGGAGGCGGCCCTCGAAGGCGCCCGGGAAATTGCCATGCCGGTGGTGTCGATGACCATTACCCTGGCCGCGGTCTATGCCCCGATCGGCTTCCTGCAGGGGCTCACCGGGGCGCTGTTCAAGGAGTTCGCCCTGACCCTGGCCGGGGCGGTGGTGATTTCCGGCATCGTCGCCCTGACCCTGTCGCCGATGATGTGCGCCCTGCTCCTGCGCCACGAACAGAACCCCAGCGGCCTGGCCCATCGGCTGGACCTGATTTTCGAGGGGCTCAAGCAGCGCTACCAGCGCCTGCTGCATGGCACCCTCGACACCCGGCCGGTGGTGCTGGTGTTCGCCCTGATCGTGCTGTGCCTGATTCCGGCGCTACTCAAGTTCACCAAGTCGGAACTGGCCCCGGACGAAGACCAGGGCATCATTTTCATGATGGCCACCGCGCCCCAGCCGGCCAACCTGGATTACCTCAACGCCTATACCGACGAGTTCCTGGAGATCTTCAAGACCTTCCCCGAGTACTACTCGTCGTTCCAGATCAATGGCTTCAACGGCGTGCAATCGGGGATCGGCGGCTTCCTGCTCAAGCCCTGGAACGAACGCCAGCGCACGCAGATGCAGATCCTCCCCGAGGTCCAGGCCCGGCTCGCGGGCATCGCCGGGCTGCAGGTGTTCGGTTTCAACCTGCCGTCCCTGCCGGGCACCGGTGAAGGCTTGCCGTTCGCCTTCATCATCAACAGCCCCAACGATTACGAATCCTTGCTGGAACTCTCGAACCGGGTGAAGAAGCGCGTCATGGAGTCGGGCAAGTTCGCCTTCGTCGATATCGACCTGGCGTTCGACAAGCCGGAAGTGGTGGTCGACATCGACCGGGCCAAGGCGGCACAGATGGGCGTGTCGATGCTGGACCTGGGCAGCACCCTGGCGACCTTGCTGGGCGAGGCGGAAATCAACCGGTTCACCATCGATGGCCGCAGCTACAAGGTCATCGCCCAGGTCGAGCGCCCCTATCGCGACAATCCCGAATGGCTGAACAACTACTACGTGAAAAACGCCAGGGACGAGGCGCTGCCGCTCTCGACCCTGATCACCGTCACCGATCGCGCCCGGCCGCGGCAGCTCAACCAGTTCCAGCAACTCAACGCGGCCACCATTTCCGGGTTCCCGATCGTCAGCATGGGGGAAGCGATCGATACCGTGCGCCAGATCGCCGAAGAGGAAGCGCCTCCGGGCTACGCCTTCGACTACGCCGGCGCCTCGCGCCAGTTCGTCCAGGAAGGCCATGCGCTGTGGGTGACCTTCGGCCTCGCGCTGGCGATCATTTTCCTGGTGCTGGCGGCGCAGTTCGAGAGCTTCCGCGATCCGCTGGTGATCCTGGTGACGGTGCCGCTGTCGATCTGCGGAGCCCTGATCCCGCTGTTTCTCGGCTGGTCGAGCATGAACATCTATACCCAGGTCGGGTTGGTGACCCTGATCGGCCTGATCAGCAAGCACGGCATCCTGATCGTCGAGTTCGCCAACCAGTTGCGCAAGGACCAGGGCCTGACCCCGCGCGAGGCCGTGGAGGCCGCGGCGGCCATTCGCCTGCGGCCAGTGCTGATGACCACCGCGGCCATGGTCTTCGGCATGGTGCCGCTGATCCTCGCCACTGGGGCCGGTGCGGTCAGCCGGTTCGACATCGGGACGGTAATCGCCACGGGGATGTCGATCGGCACGCTGTTCACCCTGTTCGTACTGCCCTGCATCTACACCTTGCTGGCCAAGGCGGAACCATGAGGGCCGCAATAAAAAAGGCCTCGCAATGCGAGGCCTCTTATCCGGGTTCGAGGGTATTCAACTCTGCGGCTTCATGGCCTGAGTCAGGCCGAACATGAACAACAGCAGATCCTGGTCAGGTCGCGCCGCGACGGTGGTCTTGGGCACTTTCGCGACCCGTGGCAAAGGGCAATTGGCCCCTGCCTGTGTACTACTGAGAACTTCCATGCGCGGCTGCTCCCAGGCAGCCACCGCCAAGGAGGCAACTGCCAAGGCTCCTACTAAAAACAAACCTCGCGCAATTTCGAGTTTCATCGCTATAAGCCTTTGATAGCGCTGCCAAACGCCGTTTTATAAAAGTAGTAGAGTTTGTCCCAGTCCGTGGCATTCCACGACGAGTGGCGACGCAATTGTTTGATGTCATGGGCCGCAGCCCGTTTGGCGGTCAGCCGCTGGCGGCATTTCTCGAAGTCCAGCAAGGCGATTTCCACCTTCGCGGCCTCCCCCTCGCCACTGACCCGCACGAACACGTGCTTGATATACAGGCAGCCATGCTGCCAGCGGCCCTTGTGCATCCGCGCCAGGGTGGCCGCCAATTCCTTCAGTACCCGCTCGTGCAACGCCTCGCCATGGCGCTCGCGCTCGCCAGCGGCGTACCACTGCTCGATTTCCACGAAACCTTCCAGGGCCTCGGTCACCAGCAATGCCCGCCATTGTCCCTGGGAATCCCGCTGGGCACCGCAGAACACCAATTGCGGTACGTTCACATTGAGCTGGCTCAGGCCCTTGAGCGCATCCTGCTCGCGCAGCACCGTGGGGCGTCCGAAAGGATGCAACCAGCTGCGATAGATATGGCCCACCTGCCGCTTGGCATACAGCGTCCGCCCATCGGCACCGGTAATACGTTGAACGCCACTTTCTCCACCACGACGCTTATTCGGCTCTTCGACCCACTCGCCCTGCCGACTCCAGAAGTAGTCGAAACGGTCTACAGCAGCGACTTCCATTTCCGGTGCACATTCAACGGCCATCCTGTTACCTCTTGCGTAATACGTAGACTCGCCACATGGCGTAGAGCGGAAAAAAGTCCAGATGATCCTGGACACGAAAACCCGCCTGCTTGAATTCTTCTTCAACCGTAGCAGCCGGTAACACAAAACGGTTCTGGTAACCTTCCTGCCCGGATTCCTGCTTGCGCCGCACTTCCATGCGCTTGCGTTTCCAGGCCTTGAAATTGCCATCGACCCACAACGAAACGATCACGCTGTCCCGGGTAACCCGCTGAAACTCCTGCAACAACGCCATCCGATGGTCCGACTCGCCAATGTGGTGCAGCAGCCGCATGCAGAAAATGCTGTCGACGGCGTTGTCCGGCAAGTCGATGTCGAACGCAGATGTCTGCAAAGGTCGTACCCGTTTCACCACCTCGGCCGGTTGCGCCACCGTGGCGATCTTCAGCATCGCCGCCGAGTTGTCCGCACCGATGATCACCCGGTTGGGCTTTTCCGCCAGCAAGGGCCAGAAACGCCCGGCCCCACAGGGCAGGTCGAGCACCAGGCCCGGTTCGCCGGCCATGGCCAGCGCCGCACGCGCCAGTTGCTCGTCACGCTTGTGGGACAAACGGCGGGACATGCCGTCCTGATGCTTGAGCAGATACTCCTGCGCGTGTTGTTCGTCGTACTTGTCGGAAAATTCCAGCTTGATCGGGGGGGCCATCACACAGTCTCCTGAATCTGATGGCCCACCTTAGGCAGCGGCTTGTCAGCTTCAGGTCATGTCTTTGTGAAAACTTCGTCCGGTCCAGAGTGGAAATATTTCAGGGTTTTACAGCCTCTCACAGGTGGCCTGGGGCCATCATTCACGCAGATTTCCGACCGTCTGCCCCCAGTCCACAGGTGATAAAGACCCTCATGCCGTATGACGGTTCAACTCGACATGAAAGCGGCAGCCATTGGGTTCCATGGTGCTCAGCGTCACGCTCCAGCCCTGGTCCTCGCAGATCCGCTGCACCAGCGACAAGCCCAGGCCCAGCCCTTCGCCACGCTTCTCGTCGCCACGCACGAAGGGCTCGAACATGGCCTCGCGCTTTTCCTCGGGAATGCCAACGCCGCTGTCCTCGACCACAAAGCCGCTGGGCTCCAGGCTCAGGCGGATGAAACCCTGTTCGGTGTAATGCAGGGCATTACGCAACAGATTGCCCATCACCGCATGCAGGAAGGTGGCGTTATAACGGGTATCCAGTGGCTGACCAGGCTCGAACACCAGTTCGAGCCCCTTCTGCCTGATCGGCTCGCCCCACAACCCCATCAGGTCCTCGGCCACCTGCTTCAGGGTGAACTGGGGCGACATGCCCTCATCGCGCTGGGCCCGCGCCAGCATCAGGAAGGTCTGCACCAGTTCGCGCATTTCACCGCACGCCCGGGCGATGCGTTCGACCTGGTTGCGACCGCGCTGATCGATGGCCGGGTTTTCCAGCAACAGCTCGCAGGAGGTGGCCAGCACCATCAGCGGCGTGCGCAATTCGTGGCTGACGTCGCTGGTGAACAGGCGCTCGCGAGTCAGGGCCTGGCGCAGACGCCCCAGGGTCGCGTCGAAAGCCACCGCCAGTTCCCCCACCTCGTCGGCGGCATAGTCCGGCGCCAAGGGGGGCGCCAGTCCCAGCAACTGATCGCGATGGCGCACCTGGCGCGCCAGCCTGACCACGGGCGCCATGACCCGGCGTGCCAACACCCAACCGAGGAACACCGCCAGAGCCAGGCTCAGCACGAAGCCCACCAGGACCACGGCGAACAACACCCGCTCGCGCTCCTCGAAATCGCTCTGGTCCTGCAGCAGCACGTAGCGCCGGCCGTCGACCACCTCGACCATCGCGTGATACGACAGTTGCTCGCGAAATACTTCGTGAAAGCCCGGATCCAGATGCCGCAGGTCCTTGGGCAACTCGAAGTCGCCGCGCCCGCCGCTGAAGTAGAACAGCTGGTCCGGTTCGGGACGGTGGCTCCAGTCCGACACGTTGTCCATCAGCAACAGACGCTGAAGGTCGCCTCCCAGGCCCGCGGAAATCAGCTTTTCTTCCACCAGGTGCACCGTCGCCACGATCCCCATGGCGAAGGCTCCGGCCACCAGCGCGCTCATCAACGCAAAGGCGATGATGATCCGCTGGGAAAGGCTTTGCTTAAACTCCATCACGACCCTCAGCCAGGCGGTAACCGACACCGTGCACGGTATGCAGCAACGGTTTGCCGAACGGCTTGTCGATCACCTGGCGCAACTGGTGAACGTGGCTGCGCAGGCTGTCGCTGTCCGGGCAGTCGTCGCCCCACAGCGCTTCCTCGAGGATTTCACGGCGCAACACGTGCGGGCTTTTCTGCATCAGCACCGCAAGCAACTTGAGCCCCACGGGGTTGAGCTTGAGCAGGCGCCCTTCGCGGGTGACCTCCAGGGTATCGAGGTCGTAATTCAGGTCGCCGACCTGCAAGGCGCGGCGCCCGCCGCCCTGGGTACGGCGCATGACCGCCTCGATGCGTGCGGCCAGTTCGGACAGGGCAAACGGCTTGACCAGATAATCGTCGGCCCCGGACTTGAATCCCTGCAGGCGATCATCCAGTTGATCGCGCGCGGTGAGCATGATCACCGGCGTATCGCGGCGCGCATCTTCGCGCAGGCGCTTGCACAGGGTGTAGCCGTCGATGCCCGGCAGCATGATGTCGAGCACGATCAGGTCGTAATGTTCGGTGGCGGCCAGGTGCAGGCCCGACAGGCCATCCTGGGCACAATCCACGGTGTAGCCCTTGAGCCCCAGGTAATCTGCCAGGTTGGCCAGAATATCGCGGTTGTCTTCAACCAACAGGATTCGCATGGGCACTTTCTCCGTACAGGGTTGCGACCGTCTTGGCTCGGCAGCTTAAGGCCAAGCGTGGCTGACGGCTAGGGCCGTTCAATACGCTGCGGCGAATGCCGGCATGGGATACTGCCGCCTTGACAAGTTTTTCACTCATGCTTCACACGCTGCCAACAGCGGCGTGCCCAGACTCCGCGGGACTCCGCGACCGCAACGCGCCCTTCGAAGGATTTTCCATGGCCTCATCCCTTGCCCGCCCTGCCTCCAGACCTCTTAACGGCTGGATCTGCCTGGGCATTCCCGGCTTAGCCGCCATCATGCTGCTCCTGCTCGAACTGACCTCCCTGGACATGGACCTGGCCAAGGCCTTTTATGATCCCGCCGCGGGTGGCTTCATCGGCAGCCATAGCTATTTCCTGGAAAACATCCTGCACGACCGGGCCAAGCAGGTGGTCATCGCCTTTTCGGTGCTGGCGATCGTCGGTTTCATCGGCGCCTTTTTCATCCAGCGGCTCAAGCCCTTCAAGCGCGAGCTGGGTTGCCTGGTGTTGTCGCTGGGCCTGGCCACGGCCTTCGTCACCCCGGTCAAGGCCATCACCGCCGTGCAATGCCCCTGGAGCCTGAAAGAGTTCGGTGGCAAGGAAACCTACAGCGAGCTGCTCAGCCCACGACCGGCGACCGACAAGCCCGGCCGCTGCTGGCCAGGCGGCCATGCGGCCACCGGCTTTACCCTGTTCGCCCTGTTTTTTGTCCTGCGTGATCGCCGCCCGCGCCTGGCGCGCCAGGCGCTGGTGTTTGCCTTTGCCCTCGGCACGGTGTTTTCGATCGGACGCATGCTGCAAGGCGCGCACTTCTTCTCCCACAACGTCTGGACGGCGATTTTCTGCTGGCTGATCTGCCTGGGGGCGTATTACTTCATTCTCTACAAGCCGCAAGGCAAGGCTGACCCGCTCCTCGAAGCGGAACCGGCAAACGCCTGAGGCCTTTCGCCGGACAGGCCCGTTCCCGCAGCCATCCCCAGGGCGGCGGGAACGAGAGGGTTCACGATGGCCCTGGCGCAAATGCCCCGCCCATAAAAAAGCCCCGCCGGCTTTCACCGGCGGGGCTTTTTCGTTGCAGGGGGTAAGGCTGGCTTACATCATGCCGCCCATGCCACCCATGCCGCCCATGTCTGGCATGCCGCCGCCAGCTGGAGCGTCTTTCTTCGGTGCGTCAGCCACAGCTGCTTCGGTGGTCAGGATCAGACCGCCGATGGAAGCAGCAGCTTGCAGCGCCGAACGGGTCACCTTGGTTGGGTCCAGGATGCCCATTTCGATCATGTCGCCGTATTCGCCGGAAGCAGCGTTGTAACCGAAGTTACCTTTGCCGTTCTTCACTTCGTTGACCACAACGCTTGGCTCGTCGCCGCTGTTGGCGGAGATCTGGCGCAGCGGAGCTTCAACGGCGCGACGCAGAACCGCGATACCCACGTCCTGGTCAGCGTTGTCGCCCTTCAGGTCGACGATCGCTTGCAGGGCACGGATCAGGGCCACGCCACCGCCAGGCACCACGCCTTCTTCGACGGCTGCACGGGTAGCGTGCAGGGCGTCTTCAACGCGGGCTTTCTTCTCTTTCATTTCAACTTCGGAGCCAGCGCCAACCTTGATCACCGCAACGCCGCCGGACAGCTTGGCCAGGCGCTCTTGCAGTTTTTCACGGTCGTAGTCCGAGGAAGTCTCGGCCACTTGGGCACGGATCTGAGCGATACGGGCTTCGATGTCGGACTGGTTGCCAGCACCGTCGACCACGGTGGTGTTTTCCTTGGACAGGGTCACGCGCTTGGCGCTGCCCAGGTGCTCCAGGGTGGTGCTTTCCAGGCTCAGGCCGATCTCTTCGGAGATCACGGTACCGCCGGTCAGAACGGCGATGTCCTGCAGCATGGCCTTGCGACGGTCGCCGAAGCCTGGTGCCTTGACGGCAGCGACTTTGACGATGCCACGCATGTTGTTCACAACCAGGGTCGCCAGGGCTTCGCCTTCGACGTCTTCAGCCACGATCAGCAGTGGGCGGCCGGCTTTGGCAACGGCTTCCAGCACTGGCAGCATTTCGCGGATGTTGGAGATCTTCTTGTCCACCAGCAGGATCAGCGGGCTGTCCAGCTCGGCAACCATGGTGTCTGGCTTGTTGACGAAGTAAGGGGACAGGTAGCCGCGGTCGAACTGCATGCCTTCAACGACGGACAGTTCGTTTTCCAGGCCGGTGCCTTCTTCAACGGTGATCACGCCTTCTTTACCGACTTTTTCCATGGCTTCGGCAATGATGTCGCCGATGGAGTTGTCGGAGTTGGCGGAGATGGTACCGACCTGAGCGATGGCCTTGGTGTCCGCGCATGGCTTGGACAGGGCCTTCAGCTCCTTGACGATGGCGATGGTCGCCTTGTCGATGCCGCGCTTGAGGTCCATCGGGTTCATGCCGGCAGCAACGGCCTTCAGGCCTTCGTTGACGATCGACTGAGCCAGGACGGTAGCGGTGGTGGTGCCGTCGCCCGCGTCATCGTTGGCACGGGAGGCAACGTCCTTGACCAGCTGCGCGCCCATGTTCTCGAAACGGTCTTCCAGCTCGATTTCCTTGGCTACGGAAACGCCGTCCTTGGTGATGGTCGGAGCGCCGAAGCTCTTTTCCAGGATCACGTTACGGCCTTTCGGGCCCAGGGTCGCTTTTACCGCGTCAGCCAGGACGTTAACGCCGGTGAGCATTTTCTTGCGGGCGGAGTCGCCGAATTTAACTTCTTTAGCAGCCATGATCGATATTCCTTAAATACTTTGTAGTAACGGGAAAATGAGCGGGTAATCAGCCTTCGATAACAGCGAGAATCTCGTTCTCGGCCATTACCAGCAGGTCCTCGCCGTCTACTTTCACAGTGTTGCTGCCGGAGTAAGGGCCGAACACAACCTTGTCACCCACTTTCACGGCCAGCGCACGTACTTCACCGTTTTCCAGCACTTTGCCGGTACCTACAGCGATCACTTCACCGCTGTTGGCTTTCTCAGCAGCCGAACCTGGCAGAACGATACCGCCAGCGGTTTTCTTTTCTTCTTCGCTGCGACGGATGACGACGCGGTCATGCAGAGGACGAAGCTTCATTGTCGATCTCTCCTAATTATGGTTTTCAGCGGCCGGTGTCGTACCGGCGGGTTAACAAATCCGGCGTGGCCGGGTACGGCTCGACGAGCGAGACGCGGAAGTCTGTCTGGTGTCACCACCAGAAACCTTGCGGTGACCGATACATGAGGGCACGCAAGCCTATTACAAGGGCAACCTGGTGAAATTTTTTTGATTTTCAGCCGGGTAAAACGAACACGGCACCCGAAGGTGCCGTGTCGCTCATTTACAGGGTCAGGAATCGCGGTGTTCGAATTCGCCTTCGATCACGTTCGGCTCGCGTCCCACGGGACGCTGCGGCGCGGGCCCGCCGCGGGCGGCCTGCATGTCGTCGGCGAAGGCGCGCTGGCGCATGGCTTGTTCTTCGGCACGCTGGCGCATCTTGCCGGCCATCAGGCGGCGGGTGATCGGCAGCAGCAGGAGCAGGCCGAACACATCGCTGATGAAACCCGGCAGGATCAACAGGCCGCCGGCCAGGGCCAGCATCAGGCCTTCGAGCATGGTCTGGGCCGGCAACTCGCCGCGGTTCAGGCTTTCACGGGCGCGCAACGCCGTGGCCAGCCCCGCGACACGCAGCACCAGCACACCCAGCATCGAGCCCAGGATAATCAGCAGCAGCGCCGGGAAAAACCCGATCGCCGCACTGACCTTGACGAAGACGAACAGCTCTAGCACCGGGAACAGCAGAAAGAGCAACAGAAAAGGGCGCATCAAATGGTTTCCTCTACGGAAGAAGTCCTTCCAGTAGACCCTAGATGACGTCGGCAATTCGTGATTTCAAGCCTCAGCACCGGCCTTTTTCGGCCATTGTTCGGCGTGAGCCAGGAAAACCAGGGCCTCGCGCACTTGTGTCGGCGTATTGCAGGGGCTTGGGAAAGGCAGCCAGTACACCCCTTGGCCGATGCGCAGGTGCATGCCCTCGGTGTCGATGCCGACCAGTTGCGCCGCGGCGGTTTTCGGCAACCCGGCCAGCTCGACGTAATGGGCGATGGCCTTGGCGTGATCGCTGTTCATGTGCTCGATCATGCTCGCCTCGGCCTTGCCGGCGAACGGGTTGGCCAGCGTCACCTGGTCAATCCAGTGGATCGCGCCAAAGCCGCCGATGTAGCGATGACGCACCGGCTTGAGCAACCAGAAATCGAAATCATGGGCCTGGTGATAGTTCTGCGACTCCGGAAAGTACCGGTAATAGCGTTCGGCTGCCGCCTCGATCGCCGCGGCGTCGGCGATCTTTTCCGCTTCGGCCAGGCAGGTCAGGCGCCCTACCGCCTGCACATCCTCGGCCTCGCGCTCGCCCACCAGCAGCGAACACTTGGGATCCTTGAGCAGGTTGTGGGTGTGCTGGGCAATGCGGCTGATCAGGATCAGCGGCCGCCCCTGCTCGTCCAGGCAATAAGGAACCACGGAGCCGAAGGGAAAACCCGGCATGGCCTTGGAATGCGTCGACAACACGCCACGGTATTCCTTGAGCAGTAATTCTCGTGCATGCTTGGCAGCTTCAACGCTCAATTTATGACTCCTTATATAGAATCCGTCGAAAACGGACGGGCGTCTGGAGCAAAGTTCCAGCGACGCCATCGGGGCAATTCTCACTCTGCAGCCAGGCCATGCCCGCCGCAAGAGAGGCGCCTAACCAAGGACACCACTCCAGACCTGCTACGGGGGCATGCGAATGCAACTCAATGACAAAGTAATCATTATCACCGGCGGTTGCCAGGGTTTGGGCCGCTCCATGGCGGAGTATTTCGCGGCCAAGGGGGCGCGGCTGGCACTGGTCGACCTGAACCAGGAAAAGCTCGACCAGGCCGTCGCCGCCTGCCAGGCCGCGGGTGGCGAAGCCCGTGCCTATCTGTGCAACGTCGCCAATGAAGAACAGGTGGAACACATGGTCGCCCAGGTGGCCGCGGACTTCGGCGCCATCCACGGCCTGGTCAACAACGCCGGGATCCTGCGCGACGGCCTGCTGCTCAAGGTCAAGGATGGCCAGATGAGCAAGATGAGCCTGGCCCAGTGGCAATCGGTGATCGACGTCAACCTGACCGGGGTCTTCCTCTGCACCCGCGAAGTCGCGGCAAAGATGGTCGAGTTGCAGAACAGTGGCGCGATCATCAACATTTCCTCGATCTCCCGGGCCGGCAATATCGGCCAGACCAACTATTCCGCCGCCAAGGCCGGAGTCGCCGCCGCGACTGTGACCTGGGCCAAGGAACTGGCGCGCTACGGCATCCGCGTGGCGGGAATCGCCCCAGGTTTCATCGAGACCGAAATGACCCTGGGCATGAAGCCCGAGGCCCTGGAGAAGATGACCTCCGGCATCCCGCTCAAGCGCATGGGCAAGCCGGAAGAGATCGCCCACTCGGCGGTCTATATCTTCGAGAACGATTACTACACCGGGCGGATCCTGGAGCTGGACGGCGGCCTGCGTATCTGAGCCTTGCCCTGATCCGTCTCCCACAAAAAAGCCCGGTGTAACGCACCGGGCTTTTTTTGTTCGCCAGCGCCTCAGTCGTCGCTGACGGTGATGTTCGGCATCGCCGGTGCCGCGGCTTCCTGCAACACGATGCGCGCTCCGACCTGGCGGGCCAGTTCCTGATAGACCATGGCGATCTGGCTTTCCGGCTCGGCGATCACGGTCGGCTTGCCGCCGTCGGCCTGCTCGCGAATCAGCATCGACAGCGGCAGCGAGGCCAGCAGTTCGACGCCGTACTGGGTGGCCAACTTCTCGCCGCCGCCTTCGCCGAACAGGTGCTCGGCATGACCGCAGTTGGAGCAGATGTGCACGGCCATGTTTTCCACCACGCCCAGCACCGGGATGTTGACCTTGCGGAACATCTCCACGCCCTTGCGCGCGTCCAGCAGCGCCAGGTCCTGCGGGGTGGTAACGATCACCGCGCCGGCCACCGGGACCTTCTGCGCCAGGGTCAGCTGGATATCGCCGGTGCCCGGCGGCATGTCGATCACCAGGTAGTCCAGGTCGCCCCAGGCGGTCTGGGTCACCAGTTGCAGCAAGGCGCCGGAAACCATCGGGCCGCGCCAGACCATCGGCGTGTTGTCGTCGGTCAGGAAGGCCATGGACATGACCTCGACCCCGTGGGACTTGATCGGCACGAACCACTTCTGGTCCTTGACCTGCGGTCGGGTGCCCTCGGCGATGCCGAACATGATGCCCTGGCTCGGCCCATAGATGTCGGCATCGAGAATCCCCACCCGGGCGCCTTCGCGTGCCAGGGCCAGGGCCAGGTTGGCCGCGGTGGTGGACTTGCCCACGCCGCCCTTGCCGGACGCCACCGCCACCACGTTCTTGACGTTGGCCAGTCCCGGCACCTGGGCCTGGGCCTTGTGCGCGGCGATCACGCTGGTGACTTCGACCTTGGCCGAACTCACGCCATCCAGACCTTCGATGGCCAGTTGCAGCATCTGCGCCCAGCCGCTCTTGAACAGGCCTGCGGCATAGCCCAGCTCCAGCTGGACCGTTACCCGGTCGCCCTGGACCTCGATGGAACGGACACAACCGGCGCTGACCGGGTCCTGGTTCAGGTAAGGGTCGGTGTACTGGCGAAGCACGGCTTCCACCGCTGCGCGATTGACGGCGCTCATGGGCAACTCCGATAACAAGACTGGAAAATCAGGCGGCTATCCTACGCCGGACACCGATCCGTGGCGAGGGAGCCGGCCGCGGGTCATGCCCGCCGGTGACCAGCGCATCCGGAAACCGGCCCGAAGGGTGAAAAATATGCGCCGGCGCTTTATAGTGGCCGACCTCCGTTTCATCAAGTAGCCGAGCCCCATGTCCGAGCCACGCAAGATCCTCGTCACCAGCGCCCTGCCCTATGCCAATGGTTCGATCCACCTTGGCCACATGCTTGAGTACATCCAGACCGATATGTGGGTGCGCTTCCAGAAGCATCGCGGCAATCAATGCATCTATGTCTGCGCGGACGACGCTCACGGCTCGGCCATCATGCTGCGCGCGGAAAAGGAAGGCATCACCCCGGAACAACTGATCGCCAATGTCCAGGCCGAACACAGCGCCGACTTTGCCGACTTCCTGGTGGACTTCGACAACTTCCACTCGACCCACGCCGAGGAAAACCGCGAGCTGTCGAGCCAGATCTACCTGAAGCTGCGTGACGCCGGGCACATCGCCACGCGTTCGATCACCCAGTACTTCGACCCGGAAAAACAAATGTTCCTGGCCGACCGCTTCATCAAGGGCACCTGCCCGAAATGCGGCACCGAAGACCAGTACGGCGACAACTGCGAAAAGTGCGGCGCCACCTACGCGCCTACCGACCTGAAGGATCCGAAGTCGGCGATCTCCGGCGCCACTCCGGTGCTCAAGGATTCCCAGCACTTCTTCTTCAAGCTGCCGGACTTCCAGCAAATGCTGCAGGAGTGGACCCGCAGCGGCACCCTGCAGGACGCCGTGGCGAACAAGATCGCCGAATGGCTGGACGTCGGCCTGCAGCAGTGGGACATCTCCCGCGACGCGCCGTACTTCGGTTTCGAGATCCCGGGCGAACCGGGCAAGTACTTCTACGTCTGGCTGGACGCGCCGATCGGCTACATGGCCAGCTTCAAGAACCTGTGCAACCGCACGCCGGAGCTGGACTTCGACGCGTTCTGGGGCAAGGACTCGACGGCCGAGCTGTACCATTTCATCGGCAAGGACATCGTCAACTTCCACGCACTGTTCTGGCCCGCCATGCTCGAAGGCGCCGGCTACCGCAAGCCGACCGGCATCAACGTGCACGGCTACCTGACCGTCAACGGCCAGAAGATGTCCAAGTCCCGCGGCACCTTCATCAAGGCCCGCACCTACCTCGACCACCTGTCGCCGGAATACCTGCGCTACTACTATGCGTCCAAGCTGGGCCGCGGCGTCGACGACCTGGACCTGAACCTCGAAGACTTCGTGCAGAAGGTCAACTCCGACCTGGTGGGCAAGGTGGTGAACATCGCCAGCCGTTGCGCCGGCTTCATCCACAAGGGCAATGCCGGCGTGCTGGTGGACCGCAACGCCGCGCCGGAACTGACCGACGCCTTCCTGGCCGCCGCGCCAGGCATCGCCGATGCCTATGAAGCCCGCGACTTCGCCCGTGCCATGCGCGAGATCATGGCCCTGGCCGACCGCGCCAACGCCTGGATCGCCGACAAGGCGCCCTGGTCGCTGAACAAGCAGGAAGGCAAGCAGGACGAGGTCCAGGCCATCTGCGCCACCGGCGTCAACCTGTTCCGCCAGCTGGTGATCTTCCTCAAGCCGGTGCTGCCGCTGCTGGCCGCCGATGCCGAGGCGTTCCTCAACGTCGCCCCGCTGACCTGGAACGACCACCAGACCCTGCTGAGCAACCACCAGCTGAACGAATTCAAGCCGCTGATGACGCGGATCGACCCGGTAAAAGTACAAGCCATGACCGACGCCTCGAAAGAAGACCTGACCGCCAGCCAGACCGACACCGGCGCAGCCGCCCCGGCCGGCAATGGCGAACTGGCCAAGGACCCGCTGTCGCCGGAAATCGACTTCGACACCTTCGCCGCCATCGACCTGCGCGTGGCCCTGATCGTCAAGGCCGAGCACGTGGAGGGCGCCGACAAGCTGCTGCGCCTGACGCTGGACATCGGTGACGAGCAACGCAACGTGTTCTCCGGGATCAAGAGCGCCTACCCGGATCCGTCCAAGCTCGACGGCCGCCTGACCATGATGATCGCCAACCTCAAGCCACGGAAAATGAAATTCGGCATCTCCGAAGGCATGGTGATGGCGGCCGGTCCCGGCGGCAAAGAAATCTACCTGCTGAGCCCGGACAGCGGCGCCAAGCCGGGCCAGCGGATCAAGTAAACCCGCTTGCAGGACCAATCCCCCCGTCGCGCCGTCGCGTGGCGGGGGGATTTTCATATCTGGATGGGCCTGCGCCCTTGCCGGATAATTGCCTAGTCTTCAGCTATGCACTCCGCCCTTACCGGCCACGAACATGACCGAGATTGTCCTCACGCTCATCAGCGCCGCCCTGATCAACAACTTCGTGTTGTATTGGCCGCTGGGCGTCGATCCGCTGTTGCAGGCCGGCACCGGATCGCGCCAGCGGGTGCACGCCCTGGGCATCGCCACCAGCGGCCTGATGCTGCTCTGCAGCCTGCTGGGCCATGGACTTTATCAATGGGTGCTGGTGCCGCTGGGCCTGACCGCGTTGCACCTGTTCGTGTTCCTGCCGTTGGCCGTGCTATTGATCGCACCGCTGCTCGGCCTGCTGGCCCGGCTGTTGCCCGGATTGCCGTTCGGCGGTCTCTGGCCCTTGCTGCTGGGCAATGCCGGCGTGCTCGGCGCCTTGCTGCTGGCGGCCGAAGCCAACCGGGGGCTCGCCTATAGCGCTGCCCTGGGCCTGGGTGCGGGCCTTGGTTTCTGGCTGGTGTCGAGCCTGTTCGACGACCTGCGCCAGCGTACTCTCAACAACGATGTGCCCCTGCCCTTTCGTGGCCTGCCGATCGACCTGATCAGCGCCGGCCTGATGGCGGTGGCGTTTCTCGGTTTCAACGGACTGCTCAAGACATGAGTCTGATTCAACGCATCGACGCCCTGCTGCCGCAGACCCAATGCGGCAAATGCGGCCATGCCGGATGCAAGCCCTACGCCGAAGGCATCGCCCGTGGCGAGGCGATCAACAAGTGCCCGCCCGGCGGCGACGAGACCATTGCCGGCCTGGCCAGGCTGCTGAACGTGCCGGTGGTAGAGCTGGATATCAGCCGCGGCCCGGCGCCGGCCCAGGTGGCCTTCATCCGCGAGGCCGAATGCATCGGTTGCACCAAGTGCATCCAGGCCTGCCCGGTGGATGCCATCGTCGGTGCGGCCAAGCAGATGCACAGCGTCCTGGTCGACGAATGCACCGGTTGCGACCTCTGCGTGGCGCCGTGCCCGGTGGACTGCATCGAGATGCACCCGCTGCCCCGCGGCACGGTCGTGGCGATCGTCGGTGGCCTGGCCACCAGCCCCGAAGAACAACGCGCCAGGACCGCCAAGCGCGATCATGCACGACTGCGTTTCGAGCGCCGCAACGCCCGGCTGGAACGCGAAGAACAACGCAAGCAGGTCGAGCGCGCCGCGCGGGCGCAGCGGGCCGAGCAACCCGGCACCGGCAGCGCGAACCCGGTACAGGCCGCCATCGAGCGGGTACGGGCGCAAAAAGCCGCTGCGGTGGATGCGGCGGTGAAAAAAGCCAAGATCGACCTGGCGATGAGCCGGGCCCAGTTGAACAAATCGCTGAAAGCCTTCGGCCATCCGCCCACCTTCGAGCAGCAGGCGCAACTGATTGTCCTGCAACGCCAGTTCGAAGCCGCCGAACAGGCCCTCGCCCAACTCGAAAACACAGTAGAAACGGTTGCCGCTCCAGCTCCTGCCAAGGACGCCGAGCTCAAGCGGGCGAAGATCCAGCTGGCCATGCGGCGCGCGGAACTGAAAAAAGCCCAGGACAACCAGGCGCCGGCCGAGCAACTGGCCAGTCTCGCCCAGACGCTGAAGGACGCGGAGCAGGCCCTGCACCAAGCCGAGGAGGCCTGCGGCAAGCCGGCGCCCGATCTCGTGCGGGTCGAGAAGCGCCCGATCGACGCGCGCCTGCGGCAGTTGAAAACCGAGCTGGCTTACGCCCGAGCAGAAGTCAGCAAGCTGGAACGTCACGGCGACACCCCAGCGGCGCAACTGGCCGAGGCCCGCGAGCGACTGGCCGAAGCCGAGCGCCAGGTACACGCCCATGACGCCCCTTGAACAACCGGACGAACGCCTGCGCCACGCCATGCGGCGGGTCCTGCTGGCGACCCTGCCGGGGTTGCTGGCACTGGTCTGGTGGTTTGGCTGGGGCGTCCCGATCAACCTGCTGCTGGCTACTGTCACCGCCCTCGCCGTCGAGGCCGCGGTACTCAGGCTGCGCGGCTGGCCATGGCGGCCGTTTCTTGGCGATGGCAGCGCGCTGGTCAGCGCTACGCTGCTCGCCCTGGCCCTGCCGCCATATTGCCCATGGTGGCTGACCGTCGGCGCGGCCGCCGGCGCCTTGCTGTTCGGCAAGCACCTGTATGGCGGGGTCGGCAAGAACCCGTTCAACCCGGCCATGCTCGGCTATGCCCTGGTGCTGGTGTCGTTTCCGCAGCAAATGACCCACTGGCCCGCGCCCCATGGCCTGGACCTGCTGGCGGGCCTGCAACAGGTCTTCGGCATCTCCGGCAGCGCCCCCGACGCCTGGGCCCAGGCCACGGCACTCGACAGCCTGCGGATCGACAAGAGCCTGACCATCGATGAACTCTTCGCCGGTAACGGCGCTTTCGGCCATGTCGGCGGCCGGGGCGTGGAATGGATCAACCTGGCCTTTCTGGCCGGTGGCGCCTTCTTGTTGCAGCAACGGGTATTCAGCTGGCACGCGCCGGCCGGCATGCTCGGCAGCCTGTTCGTCATCAGCCTGCTGTGCTGGAACGGCTCCGGGTCCGACTCCCACGGCTCGCCGGTTTTCCATCTGCTGACGGGCGCGACCATGCTCGGCGCGTTCTTTATCGTCACCGAGCCGGTTTCCGGCCCCCGAAGCGCCAGGGCCCGCCTGCTGTTCGGCGCTGGCGTCGGCCTGCTGACCTACCTGATCCGCACCTGGGGCGGCTACCCGGACGGCGTCGCCTTCGCGGTGCTGCTGATGAACCTCGCGGTCCCGGCCCTGGAACGCCTGGCCGCCGCGCCCCGCGAGCCGTCCCTGCCATGAGCCGCGCAACGGGCCTGGGCATGCTGCTCCTGCTGGCGGTGGGCGGCGCCTGCGGTACGTTCTTCGTCCAGCAGGTCACAGCGCCGCGTATCGAGTGCGAACAACGCGCCATCCAGGCCCGCGAGCTGTTGCAGATCCTGCCGGCCGAGAGCTACGACAACCAGCCGCTGGATCATCCCCTGCCCCTGGATAACGTGCCGCTGGACCACAGCACGCTGCTCGGCGGTTACCGCGCCAGCCGCAACGGCCAAGCCAGCGCCGTGCTGCTGCGCAGCCAGGTCAGCGGCTATGGCGGCCCGATCGAACTGCTGATCGCGATCACCGCCGATGGCAAGCTGCTGGGCAGCAAACCGCTGAGACACGCCGAGACACCCGGGCTGGGCGCGCGCATCGCCGAACGCCCCGGCGCCTGGCTGCAAGGGTTTATCGGTAAGTCCCTGGAAGATCCGGGCGACGCGGGCTGGGGCCTGAAAAAGGACCACGGTCAATTCGACCAGATGGCGGGGGCGACCATCACCTCACGGGCCGTGATCGATGGGATCCACGACAGCCTGCGCTACTTCGACGCGCATCGTGAGCAACTGCTGGGAAATCCTGCCCATGAATAAGTCGTCGCCCCTGGGCCAATCGCTGATGCTGGCGCCGCTGATCGGCGCCAGCGACTCGCTGGTCAAGGCCCTCGGCCTGGGCCTGGCGTTCCTCGGCGTGGGCTGCGTGTTCGGCCTGTGCCTGAATGTCCTGCGCCCACGCCTGACTGGCCAGGGCCGGCTGCTCGCCAGTATCCTGCTCAGCGCCACGCTCACCAGTTGCGCGATACTCGTCGCCCAGGCCTGGGCCCTGGAACTGCAACGACAACTGGCCCTGTACCTGGGCCTGATCGCCGTGCAATGCGTGGTGCTGGAGCATCAGGATTTTTTCCGGCAGCCCGCACGCTTTCGTTTCGCCGCCCGGTTCTGCCTGTTGCTGATCGCTCTCGGCGCCCTGCGCGAGGCACTCGGCCACGGCCACATCGGCCAGCACCTGCCGTGGCTGCTGGGCATCACCGACGTCGACTGGCCGGGCTGGGCCCTGGCTTCGCCAGGTGGCTTGCACCTGCTGACGCTCGCCCCCGGCGGTTTTATCCTGCTGGGGTTGCTGCTGGCCGCGAGGCAAGCCTGGACCGCCTCTTCACACCGATCGCCTTCAAGGAAATGACTCACCCATGAATGCCGCAAAACGCCTGGAAATTTTCCGCAGGCTGCACGAAGACAATCCGGAACCGAAAACCGAACTGGCCTACTCGTCGCCCTTCGAGCTGCTGATTGCCGTGATCCTCTCGGCGCAGTCCACCGACGTCGGGGTCAACAAAGCCACGGCCAAGCTGTTCCCGGTGGCCAATACGCCGGCCGCCATCCACGCCCTGGGTGTCGAGGGGCTGTCCGAGTACATCAAGACCATCGGCCTGTACAACAGCAAGGCGAAAAACGTCATCGAGACCTGTCGCCTGCTGGTGGAACGACACAACGGCGAAGTCCCGCAGACCCGGGAAGAACTCGAAGCCTTGCCGGGCGTTGGCCGCAAAACCGCCAACGTGGTGCTCAACACCGCTTTCCGCCAACTGACCATGGCGGTCGACACGCATATCTTCCGGGTGAGCAATCGCACGGGTCTGGCTCCGGGAAAGAATGTTGTGGAGGTGGAACACAAGCTGATGAAGTTCGTGCCCAAGGAGTTTCTGCTCGACTCTCACCACTGGCTGATCCTGCATGGCCGCTATGTGTGCCTGGCCCGCAAGCCGCGTTGCGGAAGCTGTCGAATCGAGGACCTGTGCGAATACAAGCACAAGACCTCCGACGATTGAGCAATTATTGATTTCGATGATGGGTCGATTGAAAAAATCTTTTTTACCAGTCCTGAGAATATCGATATAAGGAGCGCCAATGGCAGTATCAGCCTGGAGTTGACCTTATGAGTACTGGCAAAGAACAACTGGACGTAGAAGACGACTTCGTCGCCGTTGAAACCGAAGATGCCGAGCCTGTGGTAGAGGTAGCCAAGACCAACTTGAGCAAACGTCGGACCATCGACAACCTCCTGGAGGAGCGGCGCTTGCAAAAGCAATTGGCCGATTACGACTTTGATCTCTAGTAACAAAAAGCCTCCTTTCACGGAGGCTTTTTTGTTACGCCCCATTCTCCTGCAGCAACCTGGCATTCAAGCCAGCCGCCATCAGCAGGCCTTCATGCCAACTGATGGCGCTTGGCGAACTCGATCAGGTCCACCAGCGAGCGAGCATTGAGTTTGCCCAACAAGCGCCTCTTGTAGGTGCTGACCGTCTTGCTGCTCAAACACAGGCCTTCGGCAATTTCCTTGTTGGTCTGGCCTCCGGCAAGTTGCTTCAAGACCATGAGTTCCCGGCCGGAAAGGCTCGACAGCATGCCCTCCTCGCTGGCGATGCCCAGGCTCGAGCGCAGGGTATGCAAGGCTTCGTTGGGAAAGTAGCTGTAGCCGGCCAATACCGCCCTGACGGCACTGATCAATTCGGTGATGTCCTGTTCCTTGCACACATAACCCGCCGCGCCCGCCTGCATGCAGCGCATGGAAAAAGGACCGGGTACTTGCAGGCTCAATACCAGTACTTTGGTCGGCATGGATTTCGAGGCGAGTCGGGCAATAACTTCCAGGCCATCGAGCCTGGGAATACCAATATCAAGAATAAGGATGTCCGGAACATGTTCATAAGACAGTTTCAGGGCATCCATGCCATTGTCCGCCTCGGCAACAACTTCAAAGCCATGACGCTCCATCAGCATGCGCACGGCCAGACGAGTGACGGGATGATCATCTACGATCAAAACTTTCTTCATGGGTAAGTCCAGAGTTCGCTATTGGTTTTAAGCCAGCACCATAACCCAGTCATTTGACCCGTGGCATGGCCAGCCCCAGTGCCAGCAGCGCCCAGAGAAGTTCCTTACAAGCAATACGGATTTGCCTTACAAGTTTTTTTAATGAAGTTGCCGATATATTAAAGTTCGCCTCCCCGCCTACACTTCGTATTGAAGAAAACATACAAAGGAACGTCAGATAAGCCTTGAGACAATCAATGACTGAAATGACTTAACCAGGCACTTGTCGGCTTTAAACAATTAATCATCCGGCATAAAAAAGCCCCGCTCATGGCGGGGCTCTTTCAAACGACCACAGGTATCAGGACAGTGTCCGGCCCTTGTTGGCTGCGATACGCATGCGCAGGGCGTTGAGCTTGATGAAGCCCGCCGCGTCCGCCTGGTTGTAGGCACCGCCATCTTCCTCGAAGGTCGCGATGTTGGCGTCGAACAACGACTGGTCGGACTTGCGACCGGTGACGATCACATTGCCCTTGTACAGCTTCAGGCGAACCACGCCGTTCACATGAGCCTGGGAAGCGTCGATCATCTGTTGCAGCATCAGGCGCTCCGGGCTCCACCAGTAGCCGGTGTAGATCAGGCTGGCGTACTTGGGCATCAGCTCGTCTTTCAGGTGAGCCACTTCGCGATCCAGGGTGATCGATTCGATCGCCCGGTGAGCGCGCAGCATGATGGTGCCGCCCGGGGTTTCATAGCAGCCGCGGGACTTCATGCCGACATAGCGGTTTTCCACGATGTCCAGGCGGCCGATGCCGTTTTCGCCGCCGATGCGGTTCAGGGTAGCCAGCACGGTGGCCGGAGTCATCTCGACGCCGTCGATCGCCACGATGTCGCCGTTGCGGTAGGTCAGCTCGATGTAGGTCGGGGTATTGGGAGCCTTCTCCGGGGAGACGGTCCAGCGCCACATGTCTTCTTCGTGCTCGGTCCAGGTGTCTTCCAGCACGCCGCCTTCATAGGAGATGTGCAGCAGGTTGGCATCCATCGAGTACGGGGATTTCTTCTTGCCGTGACGCTCGATCGGGATCGCGTGCTTCTCGGCGTAGTCCATCAGTTTCTCGCGGGACAGCAGGTCCCACTCACGCCAGGGAGCGATCACTTTCACGCCTGGCTTCAGGGCGTAGGCGCCCAGTTCGAAACGAACCTGGTCGTTACCCTTGCCGGTGGCGCCGTGGGAAATGGCGTCGGCGCCGGTTTCATTGGCGATTTCGATCAGGCGCTTGGCGATCAGCGGACGAGCGATGGAAGTACCCAACAGGTACTCACCTTCGTAGACGGTGTTGGCGCGGAACATCGGGAAGACGAAATCGCGAACGAACTCTTCGCGCAGGTCGTCGATATAGATCTCTTTCACGCCCATGGCTTGCGCCTTGGCACGTGCAGGTTCGACCTCTTCGCCCTGACCCAGGTCAGCGGTGAACGTCACCACTTCACAGTTATAAGTATCCTGCAGCCACTTGAGGATCACCGAAGTGTCCAGGCCGCCGGAATACGCCAGAACGACCTTGTTTACGTCCGCCATGCCATCACTCCACGGGGTTCTACGGAAAGCCGTCGAGTTTACCGATCAATGCGGAAAATTTACAGAGGCGCGACAGCTTATGACGATGAAGCGACAGATTATGTCGAGCGAGCGACGACGATAGCCGTCTCAGGAAGTCGCCGCGGCGTTGGCGGGAGCCGTCGCCTGGGGAGCCGGTTTTTCCACCACCGGGACTCGCTCGAGCTGCACATTCACCCGACGGTTCTTCGCTCGGTTCGCGGCATTGGTATTGGGCGCCAACGGGTAGCGTTCGCCATGGAAGCGCATCTCGATCTGCGATTCGGGAATGCCGTTGGCCTTGAAGAACTCCATGACCGCCAACGCCCGGCGGCGCGACAGGTCACGGTTGGTCAAGCGATTGCCGCTGTTGTCCGAATGGCCGTCGAGCTGAATGTGATTGACCGTCGGATCGGCCTTGAGGAACTCGAGCATCACCTGCAACTTCGCCTTGGCCTTGGCATCCAGATCGATACCGCCCCCGGGAAAGCCGACCTCCGATTGCCTGACCTGATCGAAATTCATCGGCAGCAACTTGGCGACACAGCGCTGATAGTCGCCATAAGCCTTGCTGAACTTGACCGGCAGCAGGCGCACCTCGGACACCCCGCCCTCGCGGGAATAATGGCGAACCACCGGGCTGCGGCCATCTATCAGCCCGCCGATCAGTCGCCCGGCCTGTAGTTGCGAGCTGTTGAACAGCACATCACCACTGCCGAGCCGCACCGCCCCCAGGTTGATGTCGCCACGTCCCGGCTGCCACGGCGCGGCGGCCGCGAGCAGCGTGGCCGAACCGCCGGCGAGCATCGGGTTATAAGTCTTGAGGCGGAATGTCGCCTGCTCACCCGCGCGGCGCACGAACTCCCCGGAACCGAAATCGGTGATCGGCTGGCTCAGACGACACTCGAACTTGTCGCCTTCGACCGTCCACTCAATGCTCTCCAGACGGGTCTGGAAAGTCAGCGCCATCGCGGGAAAGCTGACAAACACACTGAGCAAGGCTAGATAACGCTGGCGCACGGGAGGCTCCACTGACTTGTACATCACGAAAATCGACATGCCTGTTTACGGCATACCTTCGGGATATCGGAAGCTTCACGCAAAACTTGATAGCGAGTGCCTGCAAGAGTCTTTTCCGGTAGCATTCACCGGAGTTTGACCCGCCTGGAACCCCCCAATGTCCGACCGCCTGACCCTGCTGCGTCCCGACGACTGGCATATTCATCTTCGCGATGGTGCCGTGTTGACCAATACTGTCGCGGATGTCGCGCGTACCTTTGGTCGCGCCATCATCATGCCTAACCTGGTACCTCCGGTGCGCAATGCCGCTGAAGCCGACGCCTATCGCCAGCGCATCCTCGCTGCACGGCCGGCCGGCAGCCGCTTCGAACCGCTGATGGTGCTCTACCTGACCGACCGCACCCAGCCCGACGAAATCCGTGCGGCCAAGGCCAGCGGTTTCGTCCATGCCGCCAAGCTCTACCCGGCCGGGGCGACCACCAACTCGGACTCGGGCGTCACCAGCATCGACAAGATCTTCCCGGCGCTGGAAGCCATGGCCGAAGTCGGCCTGCCGCTGCTGATCCATGGCGAAGTCACCCGCGGCGAAGTCGATGTGTTCGACCGCGAGAAGCTGTTCATCGACGAGCACATGCGCCGTGTCGTCGAACGCTTCCCGACGCTCAAGGTGGTGTTCGAGCACATCACCACCCGTGAAGCCGTGCAGTTCGTCAACGAGGCCTCGGCCAACGTCGGCGCGACCATCACCGCCCATCACTTGCTGTACAACCGCAACCACATGCTGGTCGGCGGGATTCGCCCGCATTTCTATTGCCTGCCGATCCTCAAGCGCAACGTGCACCAGGACGCGCTGCTCGAGGCCGCCACCAGCGGCAGCCAGAAGTTCTTCCTCGGCACCGACTCGGCGCCCCATGCCCAGCATGCCAAGGAAGCCGCCTGCGGCTGTGCCGGCTGCTATACCGCGTACGCCGCGATCGAGCTGTATGCCGAGGCATTCGAGCAGCGCAATGCGCTGGACCAGCTGGAAGCCTTCGCCAGCCTCAACGGCCCGCGCTTCTACGGCCTGCCCGCCAACACCGATCGCATCACCCTGGTCCGTGAAGAATGGACCGCCCCTGCCAGCCTGCCTTTCGGCGAGCTGACTGTCATCCCGCTGCGCGCCGGTGAAAAACTGCGCTGGCGCCTGCTGGAGGAACACGCGTGAGTGAAGACCATTTCGACGACGAGCAGGACGGCCAAGGCGGTGGTGGCTCGCGTCATCCAATGGCGGCACGCTTTCGCGGTTACCTGCCCGTAGTGGTCGACGTTGAAACCGGTGGTTTCAACTCGGCCACCGATGCCCTGCTGGAAATTGCCGCGACCATCATCGGCATGGATGAAAAGGGTTTCGTGTTCCCGGAGCACACCCTGTTTTTCCGCGTGGAGCCCTTCGAGGGCGCCAACATCGAGCCGGCGGCGCTGGAGTTCACCGGCATCAAGCTCGATCACCCACTGCGCATGGCCGTCAGCGAGGAAACCGCGCTGAACGATATCTTCCGCAGCGTACGCAAGGCCCTGAAGGCCAATGGTTGCAAGCGCGCGATCCTGGTCGGGCACAACAGCAGCTTCGACCTGGGCTTCCTCAACGCGGCGGTCGCGCGGCTGGACATGAAACGCAACCCGTTCCATCCGTTCTCCAGCTTCGATACCGCAACGCTCGCTGGCCTGGCTTACGGCCAGACCGTGCTGGCCAAGGCGTGCCAGGCCGCCGACATCGACTTCGATGGCCGTGAAGCGCATTCCGCCCGCTACGACACCGAGAAAACCGCCGACCTGTTCTGCGGCATCGTCAATCGCTGGAAGGAAATGGGCGGTTGGGAAGACTTCGACGACTGATCCCGTCGTTGATCCACGCGCATAAAAAAACCGGCCCTGGGGCCGGTTTTTTTATGCGTGAAGCGCGGCTTACAGCTTGCCGGCGTTCTCGCTCAGGTAAGCAGCAACGCCTTCTGGCGAAGCGGTCATGCCCTTGTCGCCCTTCTTCCAGTTGGCAGGGCAGACTTCGCCGTGCTCTTCGTGGAACTGCAGAGCGTCGACCAGGCGGATCAGCTCTTCCATGTTACGACCCAGTGGCAGGTCGTTGACGATCTGCGAACGCACGACGCCCTTGTCGTCGATCAGGAACGCGCCACGGAAAGCCACGCCGCCTTCGGACTCTACGTCGTAGGCCTTGGCGATGTCGTGCTTCATGTCGGCAGCCATGATGTACTGCACCTGACCGATGCCGCCGGCATTGATCGGGGTGTTGCGCCAGGCGTTGTGAGTGAAGTGCGAGTCGATCGAAACCGCGATCACTTCCACGTTGCGCGCCTTGAAGTCAGCCATGCGGTGGTCCAGGGCGATCAGCTCGGACGGGCAGACGAAGGTGAAGTCCAGCGGGTAGAAGAACACCAGGCCGTATTTGCCTTTGATGGCCGAGGACAGGGTGAAGCTGTCGACGATTTCGCCATTGCCCAGGACAGCTGGAACGGTGAAATCAGGGGCTTGTTTGCCTACGAGTACGCTCATTGGATATCTCCTTGTGTGATCGGATGAAGATGAGACCCCGTCCAGTCTGACGCCGCCAGGCGACAGCCCTGTGACGCGATCCCGCTTCGTAAGGACCGCCCATCATACACCTCGTCCTTGAGCTGTCCTTAGTGGTTTTTCGCTCAGCCGGGCCCGGGCAGCCAAAAACCATCCCATTGGAACGCCCCGCCGCCAGGCTGGAAAAACCGTTCGTCTGCCCGAAACAAGTTCGATTAAAAGCTCGGGGAAACCACTTTGACAATCATTCTCGTTAACATTAAGATCCGTCGCATTGAGCCATAACCCAGCGACGGTTCTCACTTATGTATGTCTGCCTTTGCACTGGCGTCACCGACGGACAAATCCGCGATGCAATCTACGACGGCTGCTGCAGCTATCGTGAAGTACGCCAGGCGACCGGCGTTGCCAGTCAATGCGGAAAGTGTGCCTGCCTGGCCAAGCAGGTCGTTCGTGAAACACTGACCGAACTGCAAAGCAGCCAGCCCGCGATTCCTTATCCCGTAGAATTTAATGCCGCGTAATTAACAGCATTTAAAACAGCCGGACTTCATGTCCGGCTTTTTTATGCCTGTAATTCAATCGCTTAGCGTCAAAACGCAGAACACAAACATTCTTATTCCGATTAATTTTCATATATTATTCAATAACTTAGGTTTGACACCCATGATTGTGCGGCTCAGACTCTGCCCCTATACCGCTAATTACAGGGCAGGACCCCATCATGAAAGGCGACATCACAGTCATCCAGCATCTCAACAAGATCCTTGCCAATGAACTGGTCGCGATCAATCAGTACTTCCTGCATGCACGCATGTATGAAGACTGGGGCCTGAACAAGCTGGGCAAACACGAGTATCACGAGTCCATCGACGAGATGAAGCATGCGGACAAGCTGATCAAGCGCATCCTCTTCCTCGAAGGCCTGCCAAACGTCCAGGACCTGGGCAAGCTGCACATCGGCGAACACACCAAGGAAATGCTCGAGTGCGACCTGCGCATCGAACGCACCGGCCACGCCGACCTGAAGGCCGCCATCGCCCACTGCGAGTCGGTTGGCGACTTCGGTAGCCGCGAGCTGCTGGAAGACATCCTGGAGTCGGAAGAAGAACATATCGACTGGCTGGAAACCCAGTTGGGCCTGATCGATAAAGTCGGCCTGGAAAACTACCTGCAATCGCAGATGGGCGACGAGTAACTCTTCGCCACAATAAAAAAGCCCCGCCTCTCTTACGAGGGCGGGGCTTTTTTATTGCGTGGATAAAACCACGCAACGTACGGGCGCGAACCTGTCGCGCCCGCAACGGGCGAATCAGGCTTCGGTCTTGGCGGCGGCTTTTTCAGCGGCGGCCTTGATCAGGGTCTGCAACTCACCATTGGCGAACATCTCGGCCATGATATCGCTGCCGCCGACCAGCTCACCCGCTACCCACAGTTGCGGGAAAGTAGGCCAGTTGGCGTATTTAGGCAGGTTGGCGCGGATTTCCGGGTTCTGCAGGATGTCCACGTAAGCGAACTTCTCGCCACACCCCATCACGGCCTGAGCGGCTTTCGCGGAGAAGCCGCACTGTGGGGCATTCGGCGAACCTTTCATGTAAAGCAGAATGGTGTTGTTGGCAATCTGCTCTTTAATAGTTTCGATGATATCCATGGAGCACCTCGGCTGAACTTTCCGACTCTGTTGTCGACACGGTGGCGCATTGTAACGGAAAGCCGAGCACCATGCTCGGCCTCTCCGACAGACTCCTCAGGCCGCCTCCACCTTCACCGGCACGCCATTGAGCGCCGCATTGCCCGACAGCTCGTCCAGCTGGCGCTCGTCGGTCAGGTCATTGGCGCTCGATCCCGGCTGCGCCATGGCGATGCTCATCTGCACGCCCGGCCGCCCATGCCCCCAGCCGTGGGGCAGGCTGACCACGCCGGGCATCATCTCGCTGCTGGCCAGGACCTCCACCTCGATCGCCCCGACCCGCGAACTGACTCGCACGCGCTGCCCGTCGGTCAAGCCGCGGCGATCCAGGTCATCGGGGTGCATCAGCAACTGATGCCGTGGCTTGCCCTTCACCAGCCGATGGTAGTTGTGCATCCACGAGTTATTGCTGCGTACATGACGCCGGCCGATCATCACCAGTTCGTCGGCCTCGGGCGCCCGTAGCGTGGCAAAGCGCTCGAGGTCCGCCATGATCGCCGCCGGAGCGGCCTGCACCCGACGGTTCTCGGTTTTCAGGCGCGCCGCCAGGTTGGGACCGAGCGGCCCCAGGTCGATCCCATGGGGATGATCGGCCAGCGTCGCCACTGACAGCTTGAACGCGGACGCTTCGCCATACCGGCCTGCCCGCAGCCCTCTGTCGACCATCTGCGCCGGCGGCAGGGTCGGCTTGAGTTCCTTGCCGGTGCGCGCGGCGAAGGCCCTGGCCAGGCCGACGAAGATTTCCCAGTCATGCAGCGCTCCCTCAGGCTTGGGCAGGATCGCCCGGTTGAAGCGACTGACATTGCGCACCGCGAACATATTGAAGGTGGTGTCGTAATGATCGTTTTCCAGCGCCGAGGTCGACGGCAGGATCAGATCCGCGTAACGCGTGGTTTCGTTGATATACAGGTCGACGCTGACCATGAACTCCAGGCCGTCCAGGGCCTGTTCCAGCTGCCGCCCGTTGGGCGTGGACAGCACCGGGTTGCCGGCCACCGTGATCAGCGCCTGGACCTGGCCGGCCCCTTCGGTCAGCATCTCTTCGGCCAGCGCCGACACCGGCAGTTCGCCACCATACTCCGGACGCCCGGAAACCCGGCTTTGCCAGGCATTGAAGTGCCCACCCGAGGTCGCCGCCACCAGGTCCACCGCGGGCTCGGTGCACAAGGCCCCGCCGACCCGATCGAGATTCCCGGTCACCAGGTTGAGCAACTGCACCAACCAGTGGCAAAGGGTGCCGAACGACTGCGTGGACACCCCCATGCGGCCGTAACACACGGCCTTGTCTGCCGCGGCGAAATCCCGCGCCAGCTGGCGGATCCGCGGCGCCGGCACCGAACACAACGGGCTCATGGCTTCGGCGCTGAAGCCGGCGACGGCCTGGCGTACTTGCTCCAGGCCGTCCACCGGCAAATGAGTGTCGCGCCCCAGGCCTTCCTCGAAGATCGTCTGCAGCATGCCGAACAGCAGCGCCACGTCGCCTCCCGGGCGAATGAACACATGCTGGTCGGCCATCGCCGCCGTCTCGCTCCGGCGCGGATCGACCACTATCACTTTGCCGCCTCGCGCCTGGATCGCCTTCAGCCGCTTCTCCACATCCGGCACCGTCATGATGCTGCCGTTGGAGGCCAGCGGGTTGCCGCCGAGGATCAGCATGCAATCGGTGTTATCGATATCCGGGATCGGCAGCAGCAACCCGTGGCCGTACATCAGGTAACTGCTCAAATGCTGCGGCAGCTGGTCCACCGACGTGGCGGAAAAACGGTTGCGGGTCTTCAACAGGCCGAGGAAGTAGTTGCTGTGGGTCATCAGCCCGTAGTTGTGCACGCTGGGATTGCCCTGGTAGACCGCCACCGCATCGCTGCCATGGCGCTCCTGGATCGCCGCCAGCCGCTCGGCCACCAGGTCGAAAGCCTCGTCCCACTCCATGGCCTGCCATTCGCCACCGACCCTGCGCATGGGTTGGCGCAGCCGGTCCGGATCGTTCTGGATATCCTGCAGCGCCACGGCCTTGGGGCAGATGTGGCCACGACTGAAGCTGTCCTGGGCATCGCCCTTGATCGACGTTATCCGCGGGCCGGCGCCGTCGAGGTCGGTGGTTTCGATGGTCAAGCCGCAGATGGCTTCGCACAGGTGGCAGGCACGGTGGTGGAGAGTCTTGGTCATGGCCAGTCTCTGTTTTATTCGGGCGGCCAGCGTCAGGCCGCGGGAACAAAACTATGCTGCCGGACCGGCATCGGCGCCAGAGACGTTCGTCTTGTGAATCGACCGGCATCAAGCCAGCCGATGGCTCAACTGGAAGGCAGCCGGGGAGGATCGTCCTGATGCGCGACGGGCGTCATGCCGTCCAGCGGAGCCTGCTCGCCCTCCGCCCCATTGAACTCAGCGAGCAATCGCCAGTGCTCGTCCAGGTTGCTGCTGATGCTCAACATGCGCTCGATCATCTGGCGCGCGGCGTTACGCGTCACGCTGTCTTCGCTGCGCAACAACTCGAAAGACATCGAGGTGATGGAAGCGGTCAGGTCGGTCAGGGTGCGCGTGGTCAACCCCAACAAGGTCTTCAGTTGCTGTTCTTTCGATTCCATTCCAAGCACTTCCCTGTTGCCGGTGCGCCTTTATAACCTCAGCCTTCTGCCTCGGGAAAGGTTTCAGGCCAGGGACCTCAAGCGCAGGGTATGACGACGCTTCGGGGCCTGGCGCCCGCCCTAGGCCAATGCTCGCAGAAAACCCTGGAGGGAAATGCCAAGTCGCGCCAACCAGATGCCAGATAGCGGCGTGTGGCGGGAGCCGCGTTGCAAAGCGGCCGAGGCGCAGTGTAAAAAGGGGGCCTGCTCGCCCGGCACCCGGGGGAGCAACGCCCCGCACAGCGGCGCATGCCGATCTGGCAGAGCCCCTGGTTGAACAGGGTGAAAGCCCGGATACCAAGCCTACTATTGGTAAGACGCGACATTTAATTATAAGATCGCGCCTTCCCCTATTTCGTCGCCCCGTGCGGCTTTCGCCGCAGGTCTCGCCCGTTTCTCGATTAAACAAGGCTTTGAGTATCTGCGGTCTGTTGCAAAAAGGTAGTTAATGATGAGCGCAAGGCACTTTCTCTCCCTGATGGATTGCACGCCCGAAGAGCTGGTCAGCGTGATTCGTCGAGGCATCGAGCTGAAGGACCTGCGTAATCGCGGCGTACTCTTCGAGCCCCTGAAAAACCGCGTTCTCGGGATGATTTTCGAGAAGTCCTCTACCCGCACCCGTCTTTCCTTCGAGGCCGGCATGATTCAGCTCGGCGGCCAGGCGATCTTCCTGTCCCCACGGGATACCCAGCTGGGCCGTGGCGAACCGATCAGCGACTGCGCGATCGTGATGTCGCGCATGCTCGATGCGGTGATGATCCGTACCTTTGCCCACAGCACCCTGACCGAGTTCGCGGCCAACTCCCGCGTACCGGTGATCAATGGCCTGTCCGACGACCTGCATCCGTGCCAGTTGCTGGCGGACATGCAGACCTTCCTCGAACACCGCGGCTCGATCCAGGGCAAGACCGTGGCCTGGATCGGCGACGGCAACAACATGTGCAACAGCTATATAGAAGCGGCGATCCAGTTCGACTTCCAACTGCGCATCGCCTGCCCCGAAGGCTACGACCCCAACCCTGAATTCGTCGCCCGCGCCGGCGACCGGGTGAGCATCGTGCGCGATCCGAAAGACGCGGTCATCGGCGCCCATCTGGTGAGCACCGATGTCTGGACTTCCATGGGCCAGGAAGAAGAAACCGCCGAGCGCCTCAAGCTGTTCGCGCCGTTCCAGGTCAGTCGTGCCCTGCTCGACCTGGCCGCCGAGGATGTGCTGTTCATGCACTGCCTGCCCGCCCACCGCGGCGAAGAAATCAGCCTCGATCTGCTGGACGACCCACGCTCCGTGGCATGGGACCAGGCAGAAAACCGTCTCCACGCACAGAAGGCCCTGCTCGAGTTTCTGGTCGAGCCGGCGTACCACCACGCATGAGCCAGTCACTGCTGCTCAACCTGCGCAACCTCGCCTGCGGCTATCAGGACCAGCGGGTCGTACAGAACCTCAACCTGCACCTCAACGCCGGTGATATCGGCTGCCTGCTCGGCTCTTCCGGTTGCGGCAAGACCACCACCCTGCGCGCGATTGCCGGCTTCGAACCGGTGCACGAAGGGGAGATCCAGCTGGCCGGGGAGACCATTTCCAGCGCCGGTTTCACCCTGGCCCCGGAACGGCGGCGAATCGGCATGGTGTTCCAGGACTACGCCCTGTTCCCCCACCTTTGCGTGGCGGACAACATCGCCTTCGGCATCCGCAAGCATCCACAGAAGCAGCGGGTCGTCGAAGAGATGCTGGAACTGGTCAACCTGAAGAACCTCGGCAAACGCTTCCCCCACGAGCTGTCCGGTGGCCAGCAGCAACGGGTCGCCCTGGCCCGGGCACTGGCGCCGGAACCGCAGTTGCTGCTGCTCGACGAACCCTTCTCCAACCTCGACGGCGAATTGCGCCGCAAGCTCAGCCACGAGGTCCGCGACATCCTCAAGGCGCGGGGCACCAGCGCGATTCTGGTCACGCACGACCAGGAAGAAGCCTTTGCCGTCAGCGACCACGTCGGTGTGTTCAAGGAAGGACGCCTGGAACAGTGGGACACCCCGTACAACCTCTATCACGAACCGCTGACGCCGTTCGTGGCGAGCTTTATCGGCCAGGGATATTTCATTCGCGGCCAGCTGGACAGTCCGGAGTCGGTGCAGACCGAGCTGGGCGTGCTGCGCGGCAATCGCGCCTACACCTGGCCAGCCGGCGGCGCGGTGGATGTCCTGCTACGTCCGGACGATATCGTCTACGCCCCGGACAGCGCCCTCAAGGCGCGGATCGTCGGCAAGAGCTTCCAGGGCGCGTCGACCCTGTACCGCCTGCAACTGCCGACCGGCAGCCAGCTGGAATCGATCTTCCCGAGCCATGCCGACCATCAGGTAGGAGCCGACGTGGGGATCCGCGTGGCCGCCGAGCACCTGGTGCTGTTCCAGGCCTCCGGCAGCACCGCGGCCCAGCTGCCGCAAAGCGAATCGGGCGTTCGTCGCTACAGCGGCGCCCGTTGATCGACCCGGAGCCGGTGCGCCGGCTCCGCTGTCCTCTTCTACCCCACCTGCCCCACACCACAGCCCAGCGCGGCGCGGCGCGCTGAATCAGTCGCGACCGATATCGGCGAATGTCGCCTGGGTGTGTTCGGCCAATACCGCGGCGGCAAGCTCCACCTCCAGCCCGCGCCGACCGGCGCTGACGAAAATGCTGGCAAAGGGTTGGGCACTGTTATCGATAAAGGTGCGCAGGCGCTTTTTCTGCCCCAGCGGGCTGATCCCGCCCAACAGGTAGCCCGTGGCCCGTTGCGCCGCGGCCGGGTCGGCCATCTCGGCCTTCTTCACCCCAGCGGCATGGGCCAGCGCCTTGAGATCGAGGCTTCCGACGACTGGAACCACTGCCACCAGCAACTCCCCTTTTTCACTGCTGGCCAATAGCGTCTTGAACACCTGCGCCGGATCGAGGCCCAGCTTTTCCGCTGCCTCCAGGCCATAGGACGCGGCCTTGGGGTCGTGTTCGTAACTGTGCACACGATGTTCGGCGCGAACTTTCTTCAGCAGATCCAGTGCAGGGGTCATGGCAACTCCATTGGCGGGAAAACGAATGAGGAAGGTGCCGGCGATTCTAGGATATCCGTCGGAAAAAGGCTCTATTCCCGCGCCCTTCACAACCACCTCGACTATCACCGAGGCCGCGCCGGCCGGGACTTTTGCCCAGAACCGCTGCGCCCTGCGCAAGATCATTCATACAACTGATAGTTATTAAATGACCAATGGTTCACTTTCGACCTTTGACAGCAATCTTTCTTGTCTATATTTTTTCGTTTGCGAATATCATGTACCGGATTCAACGTCGTACCCAGCAGTGAGCCGAGACCGGGATGGGGATCCCGCCAAGGCTGGAAATCGCGACCAGAGCCATCCAGGCCGGCGCCAGACAACAACAAAAACCGAGGTTTTCAATGACAACTGCGCTACAACAACCGTCGCTCTCCGGCCAATGCATGGCCGAATTCCTGGGTACCGCCTTGTTGATCTTCTTCGGCACCGGTTGCGTCGCCGCGCTCAAGGTCGCGGGCGCCAGCTTTGGCCTGTGGGAAATCAGCATCATCTGGGGGATCGGCGTCAGCATGGCGATCTACCTCACCGCCGGCGTTTCCGGCGCGCACCTCAATCCCGCCGTCAGCATCGCGCTGTGCATCTTTGCCGATTTCGAAAAACGCAAACTGCCGTTCTATATCTTCTCCCAGGTCGCCGGCGCCTTCTGCGCGGCGCTGCTGGTCTACACCCTGTACAGCAACCTGTTCTTCGATTACGAACAGGCTCATCAGATGGTCCGCGGCTCCCAGGCCAGCCTCGAACTGGCGTCGGTGTTTTCCACCTACCCCAACCCGGCCCTGTCCACCGCCCAGGCCTTCCTGGTCGAAGTGGTGATTACCG
The DNA here is from genome assembly GCF_000931465.1 of Pseudomonas sp. MRSN 12121. Taxonomy (NCBI): domain Bacteria; kingdom Pseudomonadati; phylum Pseudomonadota; class Gammaproteobacteria; order Pseudomonadales; family Pseudomonadaceae; genus Pseudomonas; species Pseudomonas sp. MRSN 12121. Next base: position 5,495,709 of record NZ_CP010892.1, read on the forward strand.
CGATCCTGATGGGCGTGATCATGTCCCTGACCGACGACAATAATGGCCTGCCGCGCGGCCCTATGGCTCCCTTGCTGATCGGCCTGCTGATTGCCGTGATCGGCAGCGCCATGGGCCCATTGACCGGTTTCGCGATGAACCCGGCGCGGGATTTTGGCCCTAAACTGATGACATTCTTCATGGGCTGGGGCGAGGTGTCCTTTACCGGCGGGCGCGATATTCCGTATTTCCTGGTGCCGATTTTCGCGCCGATCCTTGGCGCCTGCCTCGGCGCCGTGGCCTATCGCGGGTTGATCGCACGCCACCTGCCCGCCGCTGTTCCCGCACCCACGGATGCCAAGCAAGCCATTGACGGCAAAGTAAGAACTTCTTGAAACCGGCGGCACGGGGTCCTGCCCACTACCGATCCCGCGCCCTCAGCCCACTTCCTTATTTTCGTCCAAGGCAATCGACATGACCGACATCCAGAATAAGAACTACATCATTGCCCTCGATCAGGGTACGACCAGCTCGCGCGCGATCATCTTCGATCGCGATGCCAACGTCGTCTGCACCGCCCAGCGTGAATTCGCCCAGCATTACCCGCAAGCCGGCTGGGTCGAGCACGACCCGATGGAAATCTTCGCCACCCAGAGCGCGGTGATGGTCGAGGCCCTGGCCCAGGCCGGCCTGCACCATGACCAGGTCGCCGCCATCGGCATCACCAACCAGCGTGAAACCACCGTGGTCTGGGACAAGACCACCGGCCGGCCGATCTATAACGCCATCGTCTGGCAGTGCCGTCGCAGCACCGAGATCTGCCAGCAGCTCAAGCGCGACGGCCTGGAAGAGTACATCCGCGACACCACCGGCCTGGTCACCGACCCGTACTTCTCCGGCACCAAGCTGAAGTGGATCCTCGACAACGTCGAAGGCAGCCGCGAACGCGCGCGCAACGGCGAACTGCTGTTCGGCACCGTCGACAGCTGGCTGATCTGGAAATTCACCGGCGGCAAGACCCACGTCACCGACTACACCAACGCCTCGCGCACCATGCTCTTCAATATCCACACCCTGGAGTGGGACGCGAAGATGCTGGACGTGCTGGATATCCCCCGGGAAATGCTGCCGGAGGTGAAGTCGTCCTCGGAAATCTACGGCCGCACCAAGAGCGGCATCGCCATTGGCGGCATCGCCGGCGACCAGCAGGCCGCGCTGTTCGGCCAGATGTGCGTGGAGCCGGGCCAGGCGAAGAACACCTATGGCACCGGCTGCTTCCTGTTGATGAACACCGGCGACAAGGCGGTCAAGTCCAAGCACGGCATGCTCACCACCATCGCCTGCGGGCCGCGCGGCGAAGTGGCTTACGCCCTGGAAGGCGCTGTGTTCAACGGCGGCTCCACCGTACAGTGGCTGCGCGACGAGCTGAAGATCATCAACGACGCCCACGACACCGAATACTTCGCCGGCAAGGTCAAGGACAGCAACGGCGTCTATCTGGTCCCGGCCTTCACCGGCCTGGGCGCGCCCTACTGGGACCCTTATGCCCGTGGCGCACTGTTCGGCCTGACCCGTGGCGTGCGCGTGGATCACATCATCCGCGCCGCGCTGGAGTCGATCGCCTACCAGACCCGCGACGTCCTGGACGCCATGCAGCAAGACTCGGGCGAACGCCTCAAGGCCCTGCGCGTGGACGGTGGCGCAGTGGCCAACAACTTCCTCATGCAATTCCAGGCCGACATCCTCGGCACCCAGGTCGAGCGCCCGCAGATGCGCGAAACCACGGCCCTGGGCGCGGCCTACCTGGCGGGCCTGGCCTGCGGTTTCTGGGGCAGCCTGGAGGAGTTGCGCGGCAAGGCGCTGATCGAGCGCGAGTTCGCCCCGCAACTGGGCGAGGCCGAGAAGGAAAAACTCTACGCCGGCTGGAAAAAGGCCGTCAGCCGCACCCGCGACTGGGAACCGCACGAAGGCGCTGAATAAGCCAAGTCGCGGATTCGTATCGAGTTGTAACTGGTAGGGAGCACATTCCTGCGGCATCATGGGCAAATTTTGCACGGCAGCCCAAAGGACGCCCCATGAATCTGCCTCCCCGCCAGCAGCAAATCCTCGAGCTGGTCCGCGAACGCGGCTACGTCAGCATCGAGGAGATGGCCCAGCTGTTCGTCGTCACCCCGCAAACCATCCGCCGCGATATCAACCAGTTGGCGGAAGCCAATCTGTTGCGCCGCTACCACGGCGGCGCAGCCTACGATTCCAGTGTCGAAAACACCGCCTACGCGATGCGCGCCGACCAGATGCGCGACGAGAAACAACGCATCGGCGAAGCCATTGCCGCGCAAATCCCCGATCACGCCTCGCTGTTCATCAACATCGGTACCACCACCGAATCCATCGCCCGGGCGCTGCTCAACCACAGCCACCTGAAGATCATCACCAACAACCTGCATGTGGCCTCCATGCTCAGCGCCAAGGACGACTTCGACGTGCTGCTGACCGGCGGCAATGTGCGTCGCGATGGCGGCGTGGTCGGCCAGGCCAGCGTCGACTTCATCAACCAGTTCAAGGTCGACTTCGCCCTGGTCGGCATCAGCGGCATCGACGAAGACGGCAGCCTGCTGGATTTCGACTACCAGGAAGTGCGGGTTTCCCAGGCGATCATCGCCAACGCCCGGCAGGTGATCCTGGCCGCCGACTCAAGCAAGTTCGGACGCAACGCCATGATCCGCCTCGGCCCCATCAGCCTGATCGATTGCCTGGTCACCGACCAGCAGCCGGTTCCAGCCCTGACCCAGTTGCTGCAACAGCACAAGATCCGCCTGGAAGTCGTCTGATCCTGTAGCCCGTAGCCTGTAGCCGCTGCCTCGCCAGACCTCGGCAGCGGCTACATGGCGCGCGCCCTCCCTTGCCTGCCGTCCGTCCGACAATGTTCGTAAATTTTCCTTTCCCTGCCTTTCGATGAGTTTTTTCAATCGAAGTCGACTGGCTGTCGCCCGGTTTCTGCGCTACCATTTTCGCAAATGAACATTCATGTTCGATTTCAAATATCAAAAGAACACGAGGCCAGCCGATGCCCACTTCCACCTTGCCCGCGCCCCCTCTTGCCGAGATTTACGACATTGCCGTGATCGGCGGTGGGATCAATGGGGTCGGTATCGCCGCCGATGCCGCCGGACGCGGCCTGTCGGTGTTCCTTTGCGAAAAAGACGATCTGGCCAGCCACACCTCTTCGGCCAGCAGCAAGCTGATCCACGGCGGCCTGCGCTACCTCGAGCATTACGAATTCCGCCTGGTGCGCGAAGCCCTGGCCGAGCGCGAAGTGCTGCTGGCCAAGGCCCCGCACATCGTCAAGCCGATGCGTTTCGTCTTGCCGCACCGTCCGCACCTGCGTCCGGCCTGGATGATCCGTGCCGGCCTGTTCCTTTATGACCACCTGGGCAAGCGCGAAAAACTCGCCGGTTCCAAGAGCCTGAAGTTCGGCGCCGACAGCCCGTTGAAGGCCGAGATCAGCAAGGGTTTCGAATACTCCGATTGCTGGGTCGACGACGCCCGCCTGGTCGTCCTGAATGCCATGGCCGCCCGCGAAAAAGGCGCCCACGTGCACACCCAGACCCGCTGCGTCAGCGCCCGTCGCAGCAAGGGCATGTGGCACCTGCACCTGGAACGCGCCGACGGCAGCCTGTTCTCGATCCGCGCCAAGGCACTGGTGAACGCCGCCGGCCCGTGGGTCGCCAAGTTCATCAAGGACGACCTGAAGCTGGACTCGCCTTATGGCATCCGCCTGATCCAGGGCAGCCACCTCATCGTGCCGAAACTCTACGAAGGCGAGCACGCGCACATCCTGCAGAACGAGGACCAGCGCATTGTGTTCACCATTCCGTACCTGAATCACTTCACCCTGATCGGCACCACCGACCGCGAGTACACCGGCGATCCGGCGAAGGTGGCGATTACCGAGGGCGAAACCGACTACATCCTGAAAGTGGTCAACGCCCACTTCAAGAAACAGCTGGGCCGCCAGGACATCGTGCACACCTACTCCGGCGTGCGCCCGCTGTGCAACGACGAGTCCGACAACCCGTCGGCCGTGACTCGCGACTACACCCTGGCGCTGTCCGGCGGTACCGACGAGGCGCCACTGCTGTCGGTGTTCGGTGGCAAGCTGACCACCTACCGCAAGCTGGCCGAGTCGGCCATGGCCCAGTTGGCCCCCTTCTTCAAGGGCATCAAGCCGAGCTGGACCGCGCATTCGACCCTGCCCGGCGGCGAAGACATGAGCACACCGCAGGCGCTGGCCGAAGCGATTCGCCAGAAGTTCGACTGGATCCCCAGCGAAATCGCCCGTCGCTGGGCCACCAGCTATGGCAGCCGCACCTGGCGCCTGCTGGAAGGCGTGCACAGCCTGAGCGACCTGGGCGAACACCTGGGTGGCGGCCTGTACACCCGTGAAGTCGACTACCTGTGCAGCGAAGAATGGGCGGTCAACGCCCAGGACATCCTCTGGCGCCGCAGCAAGCTGGGGCTGTTCACCACCGCAGCCGAACAGGAGAACCTGCAGCAGTACCTGCAGAAGGTCGAGCAGAACCGGGCGAAGATCGAAGCCGCCTGATCGCCGCCCCCATAAAAAGCCCCCGCGCCGCACGGCCCGGGGGCTTTTTCATGCCCGCCGCTTTATGTAGGAGCGAGCGGACGGCGATCCGACTTGCCCGCGATGACGGCGCGACATTCGACATAGGTGTAGACAGTCGGATCGCTATCGCGAGCAAGCTCGCTCCTACAGGGGATAGGCCCGGCCTTGCTGGGCATTCGGTTTTCCGAACGCGACTTTCGGGTCGATTCGGATAACCGGATAAAGACTGCCGACAATCTCCGCCACAAATATTTAATAGCCTTTCAAATCAAGGCGTTGATACGGATTAGCTGGCCTGGCACGACTCATGCTCTACACTCTTCGACGAATGCCTGATGCGCCAACACTCATCAGGAGCCGTCAAGGCATTCGCTGTATAAGAGAGCCCGTCGAACTGGCTTCATAAAAAAAACAAATGTCGAGGAAATATTGATGCGCATCGTTCCCCATCTGTTGGGCGCAGCTATCGCTGCCGCTCTGATTAGCACTCCAGTGGTTGCCGCCGAACTCACCGGCACACTGAAGAAAATCAAAGACTCCGGCACCATCACCCTCGGACATCGCGACGCTTCCATCCCGTTCTCCTACATCGCGGATGCCTCCGGCGTTCCAGTCGGCTACTCCCACGACATCCAGCTGAAAATCGTCGAAGCCCTGAAAAAGGACCTCGACATGCCGGACCTCAAGGTCAAATACAACCTGGTGACCTCGCAGACCCGTATCCCGCTGGTGCAGAACGGCACCGTGGACGTCGAGTGCGGTTCCACCACCAACAACGTCGAGCGCCAGCAGCAGGTCGACTTCTCCGTCGGCATCTTCGAGATCGGCACCCGCCTGCTGTCCAAGAAAGATTCGCCTTACAAGGACTTCCCGGACCTGAAAGGCAAGAACGTGGTCACCACCGCGGGCACCACCTCCGAGCGCATCCTCAAGGCGATGAACGCCGACAAGCAGATGGGCATGAACGTGATCTCGGCCAAGGACCATGGCGAGTCCTTCCAGATGCTCGAAGGCGGCCGCGCCGTGGCCTTCATGATGGACGACGCGCTGCTGGCCGGTGAAATGGCCAAGGCTCGCAAACCGACCGACTGGGCCGTGACCGGCACCGCGCAATCCTATGAAATCTATGGCTGCATGGTGCGCAAGGGCGATGCCCCGTTCAAGAAAGCCGTGGACGACGCCATCGTCGCTACCTACAAGTCGGGCGAGATCAACAAGATCTACGACAAATGGTTCCAATCGCCGATCCCGCCAAAAGGCCTGAACCTGATGTTCCCGATGAGCGACGAGCTCAAGGCCCTGATCGCCAACCCGACCGACAAAGCGGCTGACGACAAAAAGTCCTGATTCCTGACTAACCTTGTCTCCCGAGGGGCCCGGCCCCTCGGGAGCCTGTCACTACCTGCTGGCATTTTTGGAAACACTCGAACCGGTGGTTGTCGAGCCGATCGTGTGTGCCTGGCCGTCATCCGGGCGGGAAAGGATTTCCCCAAGCGGGTGCTTGTACATCGATCGATCAGGGGGAGACCCTAATGAATTACAACTGGGACTGGGGCGTGTTCTTCAAGTCCACCGGCGTGGGCAGCGAGACCTATCTCGACTGGTTCATCGCGGGCCTGGGCTGGACCATCGCCATCGCCGTGGTGGCCTGGATCGTCGCGCTGTTTCTGGGCTCGATCCTGGGCGTCATGCGGACTGTGCCGAACCGCCTGGTAGCGGGCATCGCCACCGTCTACGTGGAGATCTTCCGTAACGTGCCGCTGCTGGTTCAGCTGTTCATCTGGTACTTCCTGGTACCCGACCTGCTGCCGGCCAACCTGCAGGAATGGTTCAAGCAGGACCTCAACCCGACCACCTCGGCCTACCTGAGCGTCGTCGTGTGCCTGGGCCTGTTCACCGCTGCCCGGGTCTGCGAACAGGTGCGCACCGGGATCCAGGCGCTGCCGCGCGGCCAGGAATCCGCCGCCCGCGCCATGGGTTTCTCGCTGCCGCAGATCTACTGGAACGTGCTGCTGCCCCAGGCCTACCGGATCATCATTCCGCCGCTTACCTCGGAATTCCTCAACGTCTTCAAGAACTCCTCGGTCGCCTCGCTGATCGGCCTGATGGAGCTGCTGGCGCAGACCAAGCAGACCGCCGAATTCTCGGCCAACCTGTTTGAAGCCTTCACCCTGGCCACGCTGATCTACTTCACCCTGAACATGAGCCTGATGCTGCTGATGCGCCTGGTCGAGAAGAAAGTCGCGGTGCCCGGCCTGATCTCCGTGGGGGGCAAATAATGGAATTCGATTTCTCTGGCGTCGTCCCGGCCATTCCCGGCCTGTGGAACGGCATGCTGATGACCCTCAAGCTGATGGCCCTGGGCGTCGTCGGCGGGATCATTCTCGGTACCATCCTGGCGCTGATGCGCCTGTCCCATAACAAACTGCTGTCGAACATCGCCGGCGTCTACGTCAACTACTTCCGTTCCATCCCGCTGCTGCTGGTGATCACCTGGTTCTACCTGGCGGTGCCGTTCGTGCTGCGCTGGATCACCGGCGAAGACACGCCGATCGGCGCCTTTGGCTCGTGCATCGTGGCCTTCATGATGTTCGAAGCGGCGTACTTCTGTGAAATCGTCCGGGCCGGCGTGCAGTCGATCCCCAAGGGCCAGATGGGCGCCGCCCAGGCACTGGGCATGACCTACGGCCAGATGATGCGCCTGATCATCCTGCCCCAGGCGTTCCGCAAGATGACCCCGCTGCTGCTGCAACAGAGCATCATCCTGTTCCAGGACACCTCGCTGGTGTACACCGTGGGCCTGGTGGACTTCCTCAATGCCTCGCGTTCGAGCGGCGACATCATCGGCCGTTCCAATGAGTTCCTGATCGTTGCCGGTCTGGTGTATTTCACAATCAGCTTTGCCGCCTCGCAGCTGGTCAAGCGTCTGCAAAAAAGGTTTGCCATATGATCTCTATCAAGAACATCAACAAGTGGTATGGGGACTTCCAGGTGCTGACCGATTGCAGCACCGAGGTCAAGAAAGGCGAAGTGATCGTGGTGTGCGGCCCGTCCGGCTCCGGCAAATCCACCCTGATCAAATGCGTCAACGCCCTGGAGCCGTTCCAGAAAGGTGACATCGTGGTCGACGGCACCTCCATCGCCGACCCGAAGACCAACCTGCCGAAACTGCGTTCCCGCGTGGGCATGGTGTTCCAGCACTTCGAACTGTTCCCGCACCTGACCATCACCGAGAACCTGACCATCGCGCAGATCAAGGTGCTGGGCCGCAGCAAAGAGGAAGCCACCAAGAAAGGCCTGCAACTGCTCGAGCGTGTCGGCCTGGCCGCCCACGCCCACAAGCACCCGGGCCAGCTCTCCGGTGGCCAGCAACAGCGTGTGGCGATCGCCCGTGCGCTGGCGATGGACCCGATCGTCATGCTGTTCGACGAACCGACTTCCGCCCTCGACCCGGAAATGGTCAACGAAGTGCTGGACGTCATGGTGCAACTGGCTCACGAAGGCATGACCATGATGTGCGTGACCCACGAAATGGGCTTCGCCCGCAAGGTCGCGGACCGAGTGATCTTCATGGACGCCGGCAAAATCATCGAAGACTGCCCGAAAGAGGAATTCTTCGGCGACATCAACGCCCGTTCCGAGCGTGCGCAGCATTTCCTCGAAAAAATCCTGCAGCACTGATGAAGCACAGCCTGTAGCGCCGCCGCGAGCGGCGACCAGCTTCCCTCGGAAGCGGTCGCAGCCCGCGGCAGCGGCTACAGCCATCGTGCAGTGGTTGACCCAAGGCATCTGTGATGAAATGCGACCCCAATCTCTATCGCGCAGCGCCGCCATCACTTGCCGTGAAACCCCGCCTGATCCGCCACCTGTTCCTGCCGCCACTGGTCATCCTGCTGATGATCGGCCTGGGTTATGTCGGCTTCTGGGTCAGTGAACACTACGGTATCCGCAGCCTCAGCGAGAACGGCGAACGCCAGCTGGAACTGCACGCTCGCGCCGTCGAAAGCGAGATCAGCAAATACACCTACCTGCCCAGCCTGCTGGAACTCGAATCCAGCGTTTCGCTGCTGCTCAACGACCCGACGCCGGAGCACCGGCAGACCGTCAACGATTACCTCGAAGGCCTGAACCGGCGCAGCCGCAGCCGGGCCATTTATGTGATGGACACCACCGGCCGCGTGCTGGCCACCAGCAACTGGCGCGACGTCGACAGCTATCTCGGTGAAGACCTGTCGTTCCGTGCCTATTTCCAGAATGCCGTGCGCGGCCAGCCCGGGCGCTTCTACGGCATCGGCAGCACCAACGGCGAACCCGGCTACTACCTGGCCCACGGCCTGGAAGAACAGGGCAAGATCATCGGCGTGGCCGTGGTCAAGGTGCGCCTGGAAGCCCTGGAAGAACGCTGGCAGCGCGCCCGCCTGGAAGCCTTCGTCAGCGACGAGAACGGCATCATCATCCTTTCCAGCGACCCGGCCCGGCGCCTGAGGTCGGTACGCCCGCTGAGCGACGACACCAAGGAACGCCTGGCCCGCAGCCTGCAGTACTACTGGTTCACCCTCAACGAGCTGGAACCCCTGGCCCGCGAACGCCTGGCCGAAGGCGTGGAGAAGCTGACCTTCCCGGCCAACACCGAGCTGGTGTCCGACGACAAGGAGATCAGCTACCTGTCCCAGACCCGGCCCCTGAGCGACACGCCCTGGAACTTCACCCTGCTGACCCCGCTCAAGGACCTGCGCCGCGAAGCCATCAACCAGGGCATCCTGGTGGCCGTGGCCTTCGCGCTGGTGGCCTTCCTGCTGATCGCCTGGAACGAACGGCGCAAGGTCCTGGCCACCCGCCTCGCCGCCCGCGAGGCCCTGCAAGAAGCCAACAGCCAGCTCGAACGGCGGATCGCCGAGCGCACCACCGACCTGCGCGCCAGCAACGAGCGGCTCAAGAGCCAGATCCGCGAACGCCGCCAGGCCGAGGAAACCCTGCGCCGTGCCCAGGACGAACTGGTCCAGGCCGGCAAGCTGGCCGCCATCGGCCAGATGTCCACCAGCATCGCCCATGAACTGAACCAGCCGCTGGCCGCGCTGCGCACCCTGTCCGGCAACACCGTGCGCTTTCTCGAGCGCGGCGCCCTGGACACCGCCAGCGCCAACCTCAAGACCATAAATGAACTGATCGACCGCATGGGCCGCATCACCGCCAGCCTGCGCTCCTTTGCCCGGCGCGGCGAAGACCAGGGCCAGGCGAGCCTCGGCAAGGCGGTGGACGCGGCCTTGCAGGTGCTCAATGCGCGCCTGGAAAACCTGCCGTTGCAGCTGCACCGCGACTTCGACGACGTGCAGTTGCAGATCGACCAGACCCGCCTGGAGCAGATCCTGGTCAACCTGATCGGCAACGCCCTGGACGCCATGCAGGCCCAGCCACGGCCGCAGCTGTGGCTGGAAGGCGCAAGCAGCGAGGACAAATACCGCCTGCGGGTGCGCGACAACGGCCACGGCATCGACGCCGAAGCGCGCAAGCATCTGTTCGAACCCTTCTTCACCACCAAACCCGGCGAACAGGGCCTGGGCCTGGGCCTGACCCTGTCCGCCAGCCTGGCCGCCGCCACGGGCGGCAACCTGGGCGTCGAGGATCCGGCCGACGGCGGCACCGTCTTCGTCCTCAGCCTGCCCCTGGTCAGCCCCACACAAGCCGAGCCGCTATGAACAACGACCTTACCGTCCTGATCGTCGAAGACGATCCCCATGTCCTGCTCGGCTGCCAGCAGGCCCTGGCCCTGGAAGACATTCCCTGCGTCGGCGTGGGCAGCGCCGAGGAAGCCCTGGAGCGGGTCGGCGACAACTTCGCCGGCATCGTCATCAGCGACATTCGCCTGCCGGGCATCGACGGCCTGGAACTGCTGACCCGCCTCAAGGCCCGCGATCGCAGCCTGCCGGTGGTGCTGATCACCGGCCATGGCGACATCTCCATGGCGGTCGGCGCGATGCAGAAAGGCGCCTATGACTTCATGGAAAAACCCTTCTCCCCCGAGCGCCTGGTGGACGTCGCCCGGCGCGCCCTGGAGCAGCGCGGGCTGGCCCGGGAAGTGTCGTCGCTGCGTCGCCAGCTGGCCGAACGCGATTCCCTCGAAGGCCGGATCATCGGCCGCTCGCCCGCCATGCAGCACCTGCGGGAACTGATCGCCAACGTCGCCGATACCTCGGCCAACGTGCTGATCGAAGGCGAGACCGGCACTGGCAAGGAACTGGTCGCCCGCTGCCTGCACGATTTCAGCCGCCGCCACACCCATCAGTTCGTCGCCCTGAACTGCGGCGGCCTGCCGGAGAACCTGTTCGAAAGCGAGATCTTCGGCCACGAGGCCAACGCCTTCACCGGCGCCGGCAAGCGCCGCATCGGCAAGATCGAGCACGCCCACGAAGGCACGCTGTTCCTCGACGAAGTGGAAAGCATGCCGATGAACCTGCAGATCAAGCTGCTGCGGGTGTTGCAGGAGCGCACCCTGGAACGCCTGGGCTCGAACCAGAGCGTGGCGGTGGACTGCCGGGTGATCGCCGCGACCAAGTCCGACCTCGACGAGCTGGGGCGCGCCAACCAGTTCCGCAGCGACCTGTACTACCGCCTGAACGTGGTGACCCTGGAGCTGCCACCGCTGCGCGAACGGCGCGAGGACATCCTGCAGTTGTTCGAGCACTTCCTGCAGCAGTCGTCGCTGCGTTTCGACCGCGCCGCGCCGGAGCTGGACAACCAGACCCTGTCGAACCTGATGAGCCACGACTGGCCGGGCAACGTGCGCGAGTTGCGTAACGTCGCCGAACGTTTTGCCCTGGGCTTGCCGGCGTTCAAGAAGGCCGCGGGCAATGCCGCCCAGGGCCTGGGGTTCGCCGAGGCGGTCGAGGCCTTCGAGCGCAACCTGCTCAGCGACGCCCTGCAGCGCAGCGGCGGCAACCTGACCCAGGCCAGCCAGGAGCTGGGCATGGCCAAGACCACGCTGTTCGACAAGGTCAAGAAATACGGCCTGAGCCACTAACCAACCTCTGCGAGAAGTACCGTGGACTTATTGCTGAAAGCCTGCCTGGGCGCCGCCGTGGTGGTGATCCTCGCCGCCCTGGCCAAGACCCGCAACTACTACATCGCCGGCCTGGTGCCGCTGTTCCCGACCTTCGCCCTGATCGCCCACTACATCGTCGGCAAGGGCCGCTCGATCGACGACCTGAAGACCACCATCGTCTTCGGCATGTGGTCGATCATTCCCTACTTCGTGTACCTGGCGACCCTCTATGTGCTGGTCGACCGCTTGCGCCTGGAAGCCTCCCTGGCGGTAGCCGCGGTGGCCTGGCTGATGGCCGCCACCGTGCTGGTCAGCGTCTGGGTCCGCGTCCACGCCTGACGGCCCCCTGCGCCTTTAGCCGGGCCGCGTTCGGGCGATAAGGCTTTCGGCGATCTCAAGACCTCTGCGCCCCCTGCGGGGGCGATCGCAGCCTCGCGGGCTCGGCAGCGGCTACAGGCGTCCGGCGCCCTGGCCCGGCCCTTGCATTTACCCGGGAAAGCCCGCTCTGCCTGCGTTTGCGACCCGTGACGCCGGCTTTTTCGAGGGGCGCTGCCAAGGGTAAAGCCTGTTTTGAACATTCTCGATCTCGACCACAGCCTGACCGCCCAGGAGCCTGTCCAACGCCGCTTGCGCAGCGGCCTGGCGCGGCGCCTGGACCTGCTGGACCTCGGCCCGCAATTGCGCCTCTGGTCCACCGAACGCACCTATCGCCGCTTCACCGAACGCCTCGGCCAGCGGCCCGTCCACAGCGGCCCGCAACCGGAAATCTTCTTTGTCGGCTCCGGCGACTATCACCACCTGACCCCGGCCTTCCTCGCCGGCCTGCAAGAACCGGTGAGCCTGATCCATTTCGACAACCATCCCGACTGGGTGCGCTTCGCGCCCCGCCGGCACTGCGGTTCGTGGGTCAACCGGGCGCTGCGGTTGCCACATATCCAGCGCATCGTCACCCTCGGGCCGTGCAGCGACGACCTGCACAACCCGCAGCTGCGCGGCGGCAACCTTGGCGCGCTGCGCCAGGGCAGGCTGCAGTTGTTTCCCTGGCAACACGAGCCGTCCAAGGTCTGGGGCCGGATCGGCGACGGCGCCGGGCACCGGCAGCAGGAAAACCAGCTGCACTGGCGCAACCTGGCCGGGCTCGACTGGACCGCGTTTCTCGAACAACTGATCGACAGCCTGCCCACCCGGGCGATCTGGATCACCATCGACAAGGACGTGCTGGCCAGCGCCGATGCGGCCACCAACTGGGACCAGGGCGGCATGCGCCTGGCCCACCTGCTGCAAGCCCTGCGCAGCCTGGCGGCGGCCAAGCGCATCCTCGGCATCGACGTCTGCGGCGAGTTCGCCGCGCCCGCCTTCAGCAACGCCTTCAAGCGTTGGGAAGCGCGCTCCGACCAGCCACCGGCGGCGCGCTGGAGCGAGGCCGACCTGCTGCGCAACGCGACCACCAACGAAGCCCTGATGGCGCTGTTCGAGGAGCTGTTCCCGTGACCCTGACCGTTGTCTTGCTGGTGGCCTTTTCCATCCTCCTGGATGTCGTCGGCCAGCTCTGTTTCAAACTCGGCCTGGACCGCCTGCCGGAGCTGGAAGGCGGTTTCCGCCTGAATGCCTTCTGGGGCCAGGTGTTCAACGCCCCGCTGCTGTGGTGTGGCATCGGCGCCTACGTGGTCGAGTTCTTCGTCTGGCTCGAAGCCCTGTCGCGCGCGCCGCTGAGCCTGCTGTTCCCGGCGGCGGCCCTGGGCTATTGCGGCGTGGTGCTGGCCGGCAAGGTGATCCTCGGCGAACACGTCAGCCGGCGGCGCTGGATGGGCACCCTGGTGATCACCCTCGGCGTGATGCTGGTGTACGTCGCCAGCACCTGACCTCTCTCGACGATTCACAAGGATATTTGGCATGACTGCACAGACTCATGACTGGCTTCACGGGCGCTTCGGCACGCTGGTGCTCTGGGCCTTGCTGATCGGCTTCGAAAGCGCCGGCCAGATCGCCACCAAGGTGGGCGGCGATCAATTGGGCCAGATGGATTTCAACCTGCAATGGCTGGCTGCCGTGGCGGTCAACCCGGGCGTGCTGCTGGCGATCGCCTGCTACATCGGCGCCTTTTTCGTGTGGATGCTGATCCTGCGGCGCAGCAGCCTGTCCCTGGCCTTCCCCCTCAGCTCGCTGGTGTTCGTGGTGGTCCTGCTCGGCTCCTGGCTGGGCCTGGGCGAACAGATCAGCCTGCTGCACTGGGTGGGGGTGTTCGTGATCATCGGCGGCATCGCCCTGCTGGCCGAGGGCGAGGAAGCCTAGGACAGAGAGGTCGCCTAATGCCCTGTAGCCGCTGCCGAGCCCCGGCGAGGCTGCGATCGGGTGGGCGGCATTCCGATGCAGCCCTGCCAACCTGGCGACGCGCTATGCCTGAAGGTTGGTGTGACCTGGCTTGGCGACCGCTGCGCGGTCGATCGCAGCCTCGCCTAGGCTCGGCAGCGGCTACAGGTACGCGGCGTCAGCGTTGCGGGTGTTTCAGCAAGAAGCCCAAGCCATGGGCCAGCGGGATCACCTTGACCCCCGCCGCCCGCTGCTGCGCGTGGATCTCGCGGTGGAAGGCCTTGACCCGCGTCCAGTGCATCTTCGGCCGGTAGTGGTGTTCGGCGTGGTAGCCGTTGTTCATCCAGAGCAGGTTGTAGAGCGGGCTGTAGCTGCTTACGCCCCAGGCGATCGGCAGGTCCGGGTTGCCCCCCAGGTGCTCGTAGTAGCCGTTGAGCGAGGACAGGCACTGCCCCAGGTACCAGAACGGCAGCAGCACCAGCACCGCGTGCCAGTCGTAGAGCGCCAGCGCCGCGTAGCCCAGCAGCGTCACGCCGATTTCCACCTTGACCCAGCGCGCGTCCGCCGGGCGCTTGCGTTGCATTTCCTGGTAGATGGCCTTGGGGTCGTCGCGGAAAAAACTCAGGAAGGTATAGGCCCAGACATTGTCCGGCTGGCCGTCGCGGCCATGCAGGTAGATCGACAGCGGATCGACCGTGGTGCCGTCCGGCGTGGGCCGGTCCGAGTTGCCGCGGTGATGGCGGTTGTGGATGTCGCGGTACAGGGTCTGGGAAAAACCGATGGTCACCGACAGCAGCAGGTCGAAGCCGCGGTTCATCCACGGCAGGCTGAAATAGGCGTTGTGGATCTGGTTATGGGAAATGCTGTTGATGCTCCACGACAGACTGATCGCATACAGCACCGCCGCCGGCAGGATCACCCACCACGACAGGCTGTGGAAGGCCAGTACCAGCCACAGGACAAACGCCAGATGCGCGACGCCCAGGACAATCGGGACAAGGTCCCACAGCGAATGGGCGAGCAGGCGATAAACGGGACGAGCCATGAAGAACTTCCTGGAAAAGTGGGTTCATGGCGGTCAGTGCAAAGGGTGGACCAAGTCAGCCAAGGCGCTTGCTGACGTGGGGTTTCAGGCAAGCCTCGCATGCCCGAGCTGCCCCGCGTTCCTGTAGGAGCGAAGCTTGCTCGCGATGAACGATGACGCGGAGTTTCAGGTGCTCCGCGGCGGCCGGATCGCGGGCAAGCCTCGCTCCTACAGAGGCCGTGCATGCCACAGTTGCCGCGCTTTCCTGTAGGAACGAGCTGGCGGCGATCCGACTTGCCCGCGATCGCGGGCCTGGAGGCCTCAGAAGTGGTAGCTGAGGGCGGTCTGCACCTGGCCCTGGTTGACCTCGCCGCGCTCGCGCACCAGGGTGCTGTCGGCCGCCGAACCGGTCAGGCGGATCCAGCTGGCGCTGGTCATCCACGACCAGTTGTCCCCCAGCGGCACCTGCAGGTTCTGGGTCAGGGTCAGGTTCTGCAAGCCGCCGCCGGCGCGGTAGGCGCCGATGCCCGTGGCCTGGGCTTCCTCGTCGCTGATGCCGAAAAAGGTCCGGGTCTGCCGGGCGTCGGCGAAATGCGCGGTGAGGTTATTGCTGCCGATGATGCCCAGGCCCAGCGGATAGCCGATCTCGCCGCCGACCTTGCCCAGCAGCCCGCCCTGGCCCTCGCCCGCGGCCACCGCGCTGCCGATGGAGGCGAACAGGCGCCAGAAATCGTCCGGCGCGTACTGGATATAACCGCCGACGTCGGCCATGTTCGGCACGTCCCGCAGGCCACGCAGCGAGCCATTGGCATTACGCCCCGGCAGGTAGTTGATATAGGGCCCGGCGCTGAAACCCTTGGCCTTGAAGGCGTCCCAGGTCAGGCCGTCGTCGGTGTCGAGGCTGACATCGCCCCACTCCAGGTCGACATAGGGCAAGGGCACGGTGTCATGCCGGCTGCCGCTGGGATCATGGGGCTGGTAACCGATGCCCAGGCCCAGCGCGCCGCTCAATCCATCCTGGCCTGCGTCCTCGGCGAAAGCCCCGCAGGCAACCCCCTGGATCAGCAGGACGGCAAGCAGGGCGGAGCGTGTGAAGCTGAACATGGCGCGGGTTTCCTGGAATGGCGATGCGCGCATCAATCACCAGCCCGGCCCTTTCGCGCAAGCACTGATGTTGTTTGTAGCGAGCTACAAAATTTGTAGCTCCAGCCCCCCGCGCCTGCCTGATTTTTTCACCCAGGGCCCGGCCCGCCTGGGCTCGCGCTACTTGGCACAGTCCCTGCTCCAGTGCCTGGCATGCGCAAGGTGCGCTCCTCTACAACAGGTAACTGCAGATGATGCACTGGCATATCGTGTGTGACTTCGACGGGACCATCTCCCGCACCGACGTGATCGATAACGTCCTTCAACGCTTCGCCGACCCGAGCTGGGAAGACATCGAGCAGCAATGGCTGGACGGCCATATCGGCTCCCGGGAATGCCTCAGCCGCCAGCTGGCGCTGGTCAAGGCTTCGCCGGCCGAACTGCTGGCCTACTTCGACAGCGTCGAGATCGATCCGGACTTCCCCGACTTCGTCGACCACGTGATCGGCCTGGGCGCGTCCCTGGAAGTGGTCAGCGACGGCATCGAGCAAGGCATCGCGCGGATCCTCGCGCGCCACTACGTGAGCCTGCTGCCGATCCTCGCCAACCGCCTGCGCCAGGTCGACCAGAACAGCTGGCGCATCGACTTCCCATACGCCAGCGACGCCTGCCGCGCCGCCTCGGGCAACTGCAAGTGCAAGTCCACGCCCAAGGGCAAGCGGGTGCTGGTGATCGGCGACGGCCAGTCCGACATGTGCGTGGCCGCCAGCGCCGACTTCGTCTTCGCCAAGGGCCGCCTGGCCGAATACTGCCAGCGCCACGGCATCGCCCACGCGGCCTTCGATTCCTTCGCCGAACTGCCGGCCCTGCTGGCCCTTCTGCCTAACGACGCGGCCAACGCCGGCGTGTTCGCCGCCGACGCCACCTCCGAACATTCCGTACACACCCAGGAACTCTTTCACCATGTCTGACATTCGTATCGCTACCCCGGAAGACCAGGTACTGCTGGAAAAAGAAGCCAAGTACTGCTCCTACGGCGACACCGTCCACTACATCGAACCGCCACGGATCTTCAGCCGCTGCGAAGGCTCCTACGTCTGGGACACCGAAGACCAGGCCTACCTCGACCTGCAGATGTGGTACTCGGCGGTGAACTTCGGCTACGCCAACCCGCGCCTGAACAACGCCCTGAAACAGCAGATCGACACCCTGCCGCAGATCGCCAGCCAGTACCTGCACAAGGGCAAGATCGAGCTCTCGGAAATGATCGCGGTCGACGCCAAGAAGAAGTTCGGCCTCGACGGCCGCGTGCACTTCAACGTCGGCGGCTCGCAGTCCATCGAGGACTCGCTGAAAGTGGTACGCAACGCCAGCCACGGCAAGAGCCTGATGTTCGCCTTCGAGGGCGGCTACCACGGCCGTACCCTGGGCGCCTCGTCGATCACCTCCAGCTACCGCTACCGTCGCCGCTACGGCCACTTCGGCGAGCGCGCGCAGTTCATCCCGTTCCCCTACCACTTCCGCGGCCCCAAGGGCATGACCAAGGAAGAGTACGGCAGCCACTGCGTGCAGCAGTTCGCCCGGCTGTTCGAGACCGAGTACAACGGCGTGTGGGACCCGAAGGTCGGCGCCAGCGAATACGCGGCGTTCTACGTCGAGCCGATCCAGGGCACCGGCGGCTACGTGATCCCGCCGATGAACTTCTACAGCGAGCTCAAGCATGTGCTCGACCAGCACGGCATCCTGATGGTGGTCGACGAAATCCAGATGGGCTTCTACCGCACCGGCAAGCTGTGGTCGATCGAGCACTTCGACGTCAAACCCGACGTGATCGTCTTCGGCAAGGCCCTGACTAACGGCCTCAACCCGCTGGGCGGCATCTGGGCCCGCGAAGAGCTGATCAACCCCAAGGTGTTCCCGCCAGGCTCGACCCACTCCACCTTCGCCTCCAACCCGCTGGGCACCGCGGTGGGCCTGGAGATGTTCAAGATGACCAGCGAGATCGACTACGGCGCGATGGTCATGGAGAAGGGCAAGTACTTCCTGTCCGGCTTGCAGGACCTGCAGAAACGCTACCCGATCATCGGCGACGTCGACGGCCTGGGCCTGGCCCTGCGCTGCGAGATCTGCGCCCCCGACGGCTTCACCCCGGACAAGGCGACCCTGGACTACATGGTCGAGGAAGGCATGAAGGGCGACATCGAGATCGACGGCCGGCGCCTGGGGCTGATCCTCGATGTGGGCGGCTACTACAAGAACGTCATCACCCTGGCCCCGTCGCTGGAAATCAGCTACGCGGAGATCGACCTTGGCATCGCCCTGCTCGACCGCCTGTTGGACCGGGCCATGAAGCGATGAGTGCGGCCGAGATCGATCTGGGCGAAGGCGATGCCGGCTTCGTCCTCGGCGACGGCCAGGTCGCGGTGTTGCTGATCCACGGCCTCACCGGCACCCCGACCGAGTTGCGGCGGGTGGCCACCGGCCTCGCCGCGGCGGGGTGCACGGTCTACGTGCCGACCCTGGCCGGGCATTGCGGCAACAACGCCGACCTGCAGGCCACCGGCTGGCAAGACTGGTACGAGGGCGTGCGCCGGACGTTCGCCGGCATCCGTCGCCGGCACCGCCAGGTGTTCGTCGGCGGCCTGTCCATGGGGGCCGTGATGTCCATGTACCTGGCCTCGGAGCACCCGGGCCAGGTCAGCGGCCTGCTGATGTACTCGACCACGCTCAAGTACGACGGCTGGAGCATCAACAAGCTGGCGTTCCTCACGCCGTTGCTGATGAAGATCCCGTTCGGCGTGCACATCTGCAGCTTCGAGGAGAAGCCGCCGTACGGCATCAAGAACCCGCGCCTGCGGGCGGTGGTCGAGCGGCAGATGAAGGCCGGCGAAAGCAGCAGTGCCGGCCTGCTGACCATGGAAGGGGTGACCGTGCGCGAGTTGCACCGGATGAACGCGGTGGTGAAGAAACGCATGCCGTCGATCACCACCCCGGCGCTGGTGCTGCACTCCATCGAGGACGACATCACCAGCCGCTGGAACGCCGACTACGTCGAACGCAAGCTCGGCGGCCCGGTGGTCAAGGTGCTGCTCGACAACTGCTACCACATGATCACCGTCGACCTGCAGTACCGCCGGGTGGTGGAGTTGAGCGTGGACTTCATCGAACGCCAGACAGCCCCACAGCCCGCGGTATACGGCAACCAGCTGCAACTCGCCTGACTCAAGGACCGGACGTGATCACCAGCCAAGCCTTTTCGAGCATCCGGGCCATCGACCGCAGCGCCTGGAACGACTGTTTTCCCGGGGCGCTGGAAGATTGGGATTATTACCGGGCGGTCGAGGACGCCGGCATCGAGGACTTCAGCTGGCGCTACCTGGCGGTGTTCGAGGATGCGCGGCTGGTGGCGGTCGCCCCGGCCTTCACCACGTACTACCGCCTGGACACCACGGTTTCAGGACCGGCCAAACGCCTGACCGAGCGCCTGCAACGCTGGTGGCCCGGGCTGCTGCAACTGCGCCTGTACGCCCTGGGCTCGCCGGTGGCCGAACAGTGCCATGCCGGCACCGCCAGCCATATCCCCGCCGTTCGCCGCCAGGCCCTGCTGGAGCAGTTGCTGCACCTGGCCCGGCGCGATGCCGACGCCCAGGGCATCGGCCTGCTGGCGGTCAAGGACGCCGCCAGCCACGACCGGCAGTGGACCGCCAGCTGCCGGACGTTCGGCCTGCACAGCATGCCCAGCCTGCCCAGCGCCCTGCTGCCGATCCCCTTCGCCTCGCTCGACGCCTACCTGGGCACGCTGGGCAAATCCACGCGCAAGGGCCTGCGCCGCACGTTGCGCGGACCCGGGCCGCGGATCGAATGGCGGCACAACGTCGACGACGTCCTGCCCGACATCAGCCGCCTGTACGAAGCCACGCTGCAACGCAGCGACCTGCAATTCGAACGCTTACCCGCCAGCTACTTCACCGGTATCCTCCAGCAGTTGCCGGAGCGTGCCGCCTGTGTGCTGTACTGGGTCGGCGAGCAACTGGTGGCCTTCAACCTGGTGCTGCTCGACGAGCACCGGCTGATCGACAAATTCTTTGCCCATGACCTGGAGGCCAGCCGTGAGCACAACCTGTATCTGCGCAGCTGGATGGCCAATGTCGACTACTGTATCGAGCAGCGGATCGCGCTGTACGAATGCGGGCAGGCCGGCTATGCCAGCAAGCTGCGCCTGGGGTGCCGCTTCACTGGCAACAGCCTGTTCTTCCAGCATCGCAATCCGCTGCTCGACACCCTGCTCAAAGGGTTGAAACATGTTCTCCGGCCGGATCGCTCCGACCCCGCCATGGCCGCTGCACTAAGCGAAAGTTCATGACCAGAAAAGACCGACGCGCTCCCCGCCCCTTCGCCATCTCCCGCTGGAGCCTGCAGCGCAAGCTGGTCCTGGCGTTCTGGATGGTCAGCGTGATTCCCACCATGATCGCCGCGGAACTGGCGGCCACCACCCTGTCGCAGATCTTCGACAGCAACGTGCGGGTCTGGCTGCAGGAATCGACCAAGATCGTCGAGGACGAAATCACCGAGACCCTGCGCGACAACGCCCGTATCGCCCAGCTGTTCCTGCGCTATGCCCGGCCGCCCACCGACCGCGCCGCGGCCCGGCACGACAAGCTGACCGCCGACATCGCCGACTCCATGGGCATCGACGTGGTGGCGCTGATCCGCAAGCGCGACCACCAGGTGGTGTTCAGCACCGCCGCCGACGATATCGTCGGGCAGATCAGCCTGGCCCCCAACGCCGTGCTGCAAACCCTGCAAATCGGCGGTGTGGCCACCGGCGCGGTGGTCTCGACCTTCCAGACCAGCCTCGACGGCATCGACTATCAGCTGCTGATCGCCACCTACCTGGACGCCAGCTTTCTCACCAGCGTGGCCGACGTGCATTCCCTCGACCTGCGCCTGTACCTGGCCAAGGCCAACGACTTCGCGGAGATCTTCGCCACCCAGCGCTTCGAGGACCACCCGAGCCAGGTGCCGGAGAAAATCGAAAGCATCCTGCGCGACACCCGCCAGCCCACGGAGCAATTCACCAGCCGCTACAGCGGGCTGTACCGGCCGATCTTCAACGACAGCGGCGACCTGGTGGGGGTGATTTTCAGCGGCCTGCTGCGCCACAGCAGCCTGATGGGGCTGGTCAACCAGAGCAACCTGTTCATCCTGATCTTCCTGCTCAGCTCCGCCGCCTCGCTGGCCGTCGGCTGGCTGGTCTCGCAACGCCTGACCCTGCCGCTGCGCGGCCTCTCCAAGGGGGTCCGGGCGGTGACCGCCGGGGACTACCGGCAGCGGGTGCCGGTGATCGGCAGCGACGAGCTGGCGGAACTGAGCAGCACCTTCAACCACATGAGCGAACGCCTGGGCGAATTGCAGCACCTGGAAGCTCAGTTGCGCCGGCGCGACCGCCTGCACGCCCTGGGCGAGGTGGCCATGGGCCTGGCCCACGAGATCCGCAATCCGCTGGGCATCATCAAGACCGCCACGCAATTGTTGCACCGTCGGGCGAACCTGCCCGAGGGCGACAAGCGCCACCTGGAATACGTGATCAGCGAAGTCAGCCGGATCAACGACCTGATCACCGACTTCCTCGACTTCGCCAAGCCCAGCGCACCGATCCGCGCGACCCTGGCGGCGCGGCCGCTGGTGGAGGAACTGATCGGCTTCTGCGAGCCGGAACTGGCCAGCCACAAGATCGATGCGCAGATCGACGACCAGGCGCCGGGCGCAACCCTCTACGCCGATTCGCGCCAGCTCAAGCAGGCCTGCCTGAACCTGATCCTCAACGCCATCGACGCGATGCCGGTGGGCGGCCGCCTGACCCTGGGCATCGCCCAGGACGCCGAGCACACCATCCTGCGCGTCAGCGACACCGGCCAGGGCATCGAGCCGGACATGCTCGAACGCATCTTCACCCCCTTCGTCACCACCAAGGCCTCGGGCACCGGGCTGGGCCTGGCCAAGGTGTTCTCGATCATGGAAAACCACGACGGGCACATCGAATGCAGCAGCGAAATAGATGCCGGCGCCACCTTCAGCCTGTACATTCCGGCCAAGGGCGAGGATGACGAAGACGATGAAGACGAAGACGAGCAAAAGGCACAGCCATGACGCATAACCTGCTGGTGGTCGACGACGAGCCCAAACTCTGCGACCTGCTGGCCTCGGCGCTGAGCCAGGATGGCATCCAGGTGTTCACCGCCGGCAATGGCCTGCATGCGCTCAAGGTGCTGGAGCAGGAAGAGATCGACCTGGTGATCAGCGACTGGCGCATGCCCGGCATGGACGGCCCGCAACTGCTGGCCGAGATCAAGCAGCGCTACCCGCAGGTCCCGGTGATCGTCATGACCGCCTACAGCACAGTGAAAAACGCCGTGCAGTCGATGCGCAACGGCGCCTACGACTACATCGCCAAGCCCTTCGACATCGACGAGCTGGACATCACCGTCAGCAAGGCCCTGCAGTTTCGCGACATCCTCAAGGACAACCAGCGCATGCGCGCCGAGCTCGACGAGCAGCGGCAGATCGACAGCCTGGTCGGCGACAGCCCGGCCTTCCGCACAGTGCTGCAGGCGGTGGACTCGGTGCGCGAAAGCAACGCCACCATCCTGCTGACCGGCGAAAGCGGCACCGGCAAGGAAATGGTCGCCCGGGCCATCCACCTGCACGGCAACCGCGCCAACAAGCCCTTTGTCGCGGTCAATTGCGCGGCGATTCCCGAAGGCCTGCTGGAGAGCGAGATGTTCGGCCACCGCAAGGGCGCCTTCACCGGCGCCGTGGCGGACCGGATCGGGCGCTTCCAGCAGGCGGACAAGGGCACGCTGTTTCTCGACGAGGTCGGCGACATGCCGCTGGCCCTGCAGGCCAAGATCCTGCGCGCCCTGCAGGAGCGGGTGATCGAGCCGGTGGGCGACCCGCGCGAACGCAAGGTCGATGTGCGGGTGATCGCCGCCACCAACAAGAACCTGTTGGAAGCGGTGGCCAACAAGGAATTTCGCGAAGACCTGTACTACCGCCTGAACGTCTTTCCGATCCCCCTGCCCGCCCTGCGCGAACGGGTCGAGGACATCGCGCCGCTGGCCCGGCATTTTGCCCACACCCTGGGCGCCACCGCCGGCAAGCGCATCACCGGCTTCAGCCCGCAGGCCTTGCAGGCCATGGCCCAATACGCGTGGCCGGGAAACATCCGCGAACTGCAGAACTGCGTGGAGCGGGCGACCATCGTCGCCGCGGGGTCGGTCATCGAGGAGGGCGACCTGCCGGGTTACCTGTTCAGCGGACACGCCGCCGACACCGGCACCCGCGCCCTGCCGGGCGACAGCCTCGAGGTGCCCGGCGACCTGGACGCGGCCCTGGCCGAAGTGGAAAAAGCCTACATCCTCGCCGCCCTGCAACAGAGCAACGGCGTACAGGCCGCCGCCGCGCAACTGATCGGCATTTCCGAACGCAGCTTCTGGTACCGCCTGAAAAAGCTCGGGATCCAGGTCGACAAGATCGTGCGCTGACCCGCCAGGGCCTGGTGCTCGCGGGGGGGCTATTTCAGACACACCGCGTAGCCTTCATCGCGGGCAAGCCTGGCTCCTACAAAAGCCAAGCCCACCACAGCCCCGTAGAAACCGGGCCCGCCACAGGCTTGCAGGAGACAGGGTCAGAGCAGGTTCGGCGCGCGCTGCGGATCGATCTGTGCCCAATGCGAAGTGTCTTCGCGGTGGCGTTGCAGGTAGGGCAGCACCGCCGCCAGCAGTGGCGCCTTGAAGGCTTCCTGGAAGCGATGGGCCAGGCCGGGGATCAGCTTCAGCTGGCTGCCCTGGATATGCGCCGCCAGGTGCACGCCATGCATCACCGGCAACAACGGATCGGCGGTGCCGTGCACCACCAGGGTCGGCACCCGCAACTGGTTGAGCAGGGCCACACGGCTCGGCTCGGCGAGGATCGCCATGATCTGCCGCTTCACCCCTTCCGGATTGAAGGCCCGGTCATAGGCCACCGCCGCCTGGTGCAACAGCGCCTGGCGATCGTCGGTGACCTGCGGGCTGCCCAGCGCGGCCAGCAGGTCGGCCTGCTGCTCCAGCGCCACTTCGCGATTCGGCGCGCTGCGCCGCGACAACAGCTGCACCAGCGCGGCGTTGGGCGCCGGCAGGCCTTCGGCCCCGGAGCTGGTCATGATCAGCGTGAGGCTCTCGACCCGTTGCGGCGCCATGGCCGCCAGGTGCTGGGCGATCATGCCGCCCATGCTCGCGCCGAGCACATGGAACTGCTCGACCTGCAGGGCATTCATCAGGCCCAGGGCATCGTCGGCCATGTCGGTCAGGCTATAGGGCGCGGCCACCGGCAGGCCGAGCTTGTAGCGCAGCACCTCGAACGTCAGGTTGGCGCTGGCCGGCGCCTGGCGCCAGGTCGACAGGCCGACGTCGCGATTGTCGTAGCGGATCACCCGAAAGCCCTGCTGGCACAGGGCGACGACCACTTCGTCGGGCCAGTGGATCAACTGCCCGCCCAGGCCCATCACCAGCAGCAGGGCCGGATCGGAGGCGCGGCCGATGCTCTGGTAGGCCAGGCTGACCTGCTCCAGCTCGACCCGTTGGGTCGGTACGTTGACATCGCAGCGTGACGCCGCCAGAGACGGCAAGCCGCACATGAGTGCGGCCAGGAAAACGGTGATGGAAAAAAAACGTGCCCACATGGAAAAACACCAAAACGCAGAACCCCAGTAGAGCGCGAGTCTGATGAACTTTGAGCGAGCGCGCTGCCACAGTTGCGTGACAGTTTGATGAAGATTGCCAAATGGTCGTTTTCGACGTGACTTTTGAAGGAGCGCAGCGTACGCGCGATGAACCCACAGACACCGCGGCTATACAGAAGCACCGCGTTATCGTTGGCGAGCATTGCGCGCAAGCTGCGCTCCTACAAAGGTTGGGGGTTGCCGGGCTCAGGCCAGCTGGCTGCGCAGCTGGCGGGCGGCGGCGACCATGTTGACCAGAGCCGCTTCGGTTTCCGGCCAGGCGCGGGTCTTCAGGCCGCAGTCCGGGTTGACCCACAGGCGCCGGGCGGGGATGCGCCGGACCGCCTTGCTCATCAGCTTGACCATTTCGGCGGTGTCCGGCACCCGCGGCGAGTGGATGTCGTAGACCCCCGGGCCGATGTCGTTCGGGTAGGCGAAGGCCTCGAAAGCCTCCAGTAGCTCCATGTCCGAACGCGAGGTCTCGATGGTGATCACGTCGGCGTCCATCGCCGCGATGGCCTCGATCACGTCGTTGAACTCGCTGTAGCACATGTGGGTATGGATCTGGGTTTCATCGCGCACCCCGCTGGCCGTCAGGCGGAAGGCGTGCACCGCCCAGTCCAGGTACGCCTGCCAGTCCGCCCGGCGCAGCGGCAGGCCTTCGCGGAATGCCGCCTCGTCGATCTGCACGATCCTGATCCCGGCCCGCTCCAGGTCCACCACCTCGTCGCGCAAGGCCAGCGCCAGTTGCCGGGCCTGCACTTCGCGCGGCACGTCCTCGCGGGGGAAAGACCACATCAGCATGGTCACAGGTCCAGTGAGCATGCCTTTCATGACCTTGTCGGTGAGGCTCTGGGCATAGGTGATCCAGTCCACGGTCATGGCATGCGGGCGGCTCAGGTCGCCGTAGATCACCGCCGGTTTCACGCACCGCGAACCGTAGCTCTGCACCCAGCCGAAGCGGGTGAACAGGTAGCCGTCCAGTTGCTCGGCGAAGTACTCGACCATGTCGTTGCGCTCGGCCTCGCCGTGTACCAGCACGTCCAGCCCCAGGCGTTCCTGGACCTGCACCGCATGGCGGATTTCACAGCGCATGGCGTCGTTGTAATCGTTGTTCGACAGCTTGCCCTGCTTGAACGCCTGGCGGGCCAGGCGGATCGACGCGGTCTGCGGGAACGAACCGATGGTGGTGGTCGGAAAGGCCGGCAGCTTCAGGCGCGCATGCTGCAGGGCTATGCGCTGGGCGAACGGCGACTGGCGCTGGCTGTCCGCCGCGCCGACCGCCTTGAGCCGCGCCTGGACCTCGGCCTTGTGGATCCGTGGCGACCGCGCGCGGCTGGCCTGCACCTCGCGGCTTTCGGCCAGGGCCGCTTGCACGGCCGGGGCCTGCGGATCGTTCAGGGCATCGCGCAGCACCGAAATCTCGCCGCATTTCTGCACGGCGAAGGCCAGCCAGCTTTTCAACTCGGCATCCAGCTGGTCTTCCCGGGCCAGGTCCACCGGGCTGTGCAGCAGGGAGCAGGAACTGCCGACCCACAGGTTGTCGCCAAAACGCTCCTGGGCGGCTTGCAGCTGCCGCAGCGCCTGCTCCAGCTCACAGCGCCAGACGTTGCGGCCGTTGACCAGGCCCACGGAGAGAATCTTGTAGGTCGGCAGGCGGTCGAGCACCTGGGTCAGTTGCTCCGGCGCCCGCACGGCGTCGATATGCAGGCCGTCCACCGGCAGGCCGACGGCCAGCCCGAGGTTGTCCTGCAGGCCGCTAAAGTAGGTGGCCACCAGCTTTTTCAGCGGCGAATACTGGAGGATGTGGTAAGCCCGCTCGAAGGCGCTCTTCCAGGCCTGCGGCAGGTCGAGGGTCAGGATCGGCTCGTCGATCTGCACCCACTCCACGCCCTGGGCCTTGAGCCGGTTGAGGATCTCGCCATAGACCGGCAGCAGGCGCTCCAGCAGTTCGAGCTTGTCGAAATCCTTGCCCTTGGCCTTGCCCAGCCACAGGTAGGTCAGCGGGCCGATGAGCACCGGCTTGACCCGGTGGCCCAGGGCGTGAGCCTCGTCGACCTCATCGAACAGCTGCTCCCAGCTCAGCGCGAACGACTGGTCGGCGCTGAATTCCGGGACCAGGTAGTGGTAGTTGGTGTCGAACCACTTGGTCAGTTCCTGGGCGTACTGGGTCTTGCCGTGCTCGCCGCCGCAGCAGGCGGCCGAGGCGCCGCGGGCCATGGCGAACAGGGTGTCGAGGGTCGGCCGGCCCTGGGCATCGCGCCGGCTGGCGAAGCGCTCGGGGATCACGCCAAAGGTCAGCGAGTGGGTCAGAACCTGGTCGTACCAGGCGAAGTCGCCCACCGGCAGCAGGTCGATGCCGGCGTCCTTCTGCACTTGCCAGTGCCGGGCCCGCAACTGTCGCCCGGCCTGTTCCAGCGCCGCCTGGTCGAGGTCGCCCTTCCAGTAGGCTTCCAGGGCTTTTTTCAGTTCGCGGTCGGCGCCGATGCGCGGAAAACCAAGAGTGTGGGCCAAGGCCATGAGTGGGTTCCTCCCTGTAAAAGATGGCGCCATTGTCGACAGCCAGGACAACATGAGACAAACTCAACCTTTTCGTGTTGATCACAAAATTTCCTCATGGAGACCCCGGTGCTCGAAATCCGTCACCTGAAGACCCTGCACGCCCTGCGCGAAGCCGACAGCCTGGTCGAAGCCGCCGAACGCCTGCACCTGACCCAGTCCGCCCTGTCCCACCAGTTCAAGGAGCTGGAAGAGCGCATGGGCATGCCGCTGTTCGTGCGCAAGACCAAGCCCGTGCGCTTCACCAGCGCCGGCCTGCGCCTGCTGCAACTGGCGGACGCCACCCTGCCCCTGCTGCGCGCCGCCGAGCGGGACATCGCCCGGTTGGCCGGCGGTACCGCGGGTCGCCTGCACATGGCCATCGAATGCCACAGCTGCTTCCAGTGGCTGATGCCGACCATCGACCAGTTCCGCGATGCCTGGCCGGAAGTCGAGCTGGACCTGGCCTCGGGGTTTTCCTTCGCCCCGCTGCCGGCCCTGGCCCGGGGCGACCTGGACCTGGTGGTGACCTCCGACCCGCTGGAGCTGGCGGGCATCACCTACGTGCCGCTGTTCACCTACGAAGCCATGCTCGCGGTGGCCAACCAGCATCGCCTGGCGAGCAAGCCTTATATCGTCCCGGAAGACCTGCTCAGCGAAACCCTGATCACCTATCCGGTGGAGCGCGACCGCCTGGATATCTTCACCCGCTTCCTGGAACCGGCCGACATCGAGCCGGCCCAGGTGCGTACCTCGGAGCTGACGGTGATGATGATGCAACTGGTGGCCAGCGGCCGCGGGGTGTGCGGCATGCCCCACTGGGCGCTGCACGAGTACAGCTCGCGGGGTTACGTGAAGGCCAAGCGCCTGGGGGAAAAGGGCCTGTTCGCCACGCTGTACGCGGCGATCCGCGCCGACATGCTGGATGCGCCCTATATGCGCGATTTCCTGCTGACGGCCAAGGACACCTCGTTCTCGACCCTGGACGGGGTCAGCGCGGTGCGTTGAAAGGCAGGAGCGAGCCTGGGCTCAAAGTGCGGCACCGACCTCGCGCCACAAGTGCAGCTTATCGAAGTACTCGATGCCCACCCGTACCGCCAGCGGCTCCAGGCCGAACTGGACGAAGCCGCAGCGCCGGTACAGGGCCAGGGCGGCGTCGTTGCCGGCGGTGACGGTCAGTTGCACCAGACGCAACCCGGGGCGCTGGCGCGCCTCCTGCAGCAGCGCCTGGATCAGCTGGTAACCCAGCCCGGCGTTGCGCTGGGCTGCCGTGACATACAGGCCGAACAGCGTAGCCTTGTGCCGGGCCTTTTCCCGGATCTCGAACGCCAGCCCGACGATCCCCACCAGCCGGTCGTCCTCGAACGCCCCGAGCAGCAGCTCCAGCGGGCTGTCCAGGCGCGATTCCCACCAGCTAAGGGGCATCGCCGCACGTTCGGCGACGCTGGAGGTGAACGCCTGCGGATGGCGCTCATAGGCCTCGAGCATCAGCGCCCGGTAGGCGCTGGCGTGAGTGGTATCGAGGCGTTGGATGATCATGGTCGGTGGCGGGTCCCGGGGTGAACCAGCGGGTCAGACCGTCTGGCGTTGATCGAGCAGCAAACGCACCGCCAGCCCCGCCAGCACGAACCCCATGAAATAACGCTGGGTGGAGAGCCACAGCGGGTTGTGCACGAACCAGGCGGCGATGCCCGAGGCGAACAGCGCGATCAGCAGGTTGACGCTGAAGCTCACGCTGATCTGGGTCAGGCCGAGGATGATGCTCTGGGTGAACACCGAGCCGTGCTCCGGGCTGATGAACTGGGGAAAGACCGAAAGGTAGAACACCGCGATCTTCGGGTTCAGGGCGCTGGTGAGAAAGCCCATCAGGATCAGTTTGCGCGACGAATCCGGCGGCAGCTGCTGCGCCTCGAACGGCGAACGCGCGCCCGGCTTGAGCGCCTGCCAGGCCAGCCACATCAGGTACAGGGCACCGAGCCACTTGAGCACTTCATAGGCCAGCGGCACCGCCATGAACACCGCGGTCAGGCCGATCGCCGCGGCGAACAGGTGCACGAAGAACCCCGCCACCACGCCGACCAGCGAGATCACACCTGCACGGCGCCCCTGGCAGATCGAACGGGAAATCAGGTAGATCATGTTGGGGCCTGGGGTCAGCACCATCAGCAGTGCGGCGGCGATGAAGATCAACATGTCGTGGATGGGAATCATGATGGGCAATCCTTTGTCCTAAAAATCAGGCCGAAGCCAGTTGCGAGGCGCGATAGAACGGCAAGATCAGGTCGCGTGTCAATGGTGCCAATGTGAGTTCATCGGCGTTCGCCGGATCGACCCAGCGCACCTCCTCGATCTCGGCCTCAGGCGTGACCTGGTCGCTGTCCAGGTCGAGGCGGAACAATTGCGCCTCGACCACATGGCCCGGCTCGTTGGCCGCCGGCGCAGAAAAACGGCCCAGGTAACGGGCGTCGTCCGGGGCGATGCGCAGGCCAAGT
This sequence comes from Pseudomonas sp. MRSN 12121, assembly GCF_000931465.1. Taxonomy (NCBI): domain Bacteria; kingdom Pseudomonadati; phylum Pseudomonadota; class Gammaproteobacteria; order Pseudomonadales; family Pseudomonadaceae; genus Pseudomonas; species Pseudomonas sp. MRSN 12121. The sequence goes on from NZ_CP010892.1 coordinate 5,525,562, forward strand.
TCCTCTTCCAGTTCACGGGCCAGGGCGTGGCTGGGCAACTCGCCCGGCTCGATCTTGCCGCCCGGTTGCATGAAGGCCTGGGTGCCGCGCTTGCGCACCAGCAGGGTACGGCCGTCCGGCGCGACCAGCAGGGCCGCGGCAATGTGGATAAGAGGGGGGGTGGCGCTGGCAAGAGTCATGAAAAACCTGGATCGGGTACGCGAAGGGCGGCAAGCATCCCACGCCGGCAAGAGGTCGTCACGACACAGTCGGCGTCTGTTTTTTCCATACACCCTGCTCCTCGTCGGGCAGCTTGATGAAGATGCTGTAGCGCGCGCCCTCCATGGCTTCGTAGGCGATCAGCTTGTCCACCAGCGGCCCGTTGAGCACTTTGCCGGCATTGAGCAGCAACATGCCGTTATCGGCGTTGAGATTGCGCGCCAGCACCATGCCTTCCTGCAGTTCGCGCGAGCCCAGGACCTTGACCGACGGATCGCCCAGGGTCACGTCGCGCAGGTAGGCCGCGCAGACCTGGACGAAATCCTCCAGCAGCTGCGGGTCGTACAGGCGCCCGGCGTATTTGCGCAGGTACACCAGCGCTTCGTCGCTGTTCATGTGGCGCTCGAGGATCAGGCCGCGTTGCAGCTCGACGAAGTCCACCGCCAGTTTCAGCAGGCGCGACCCGAAGGGAATCGCCTCCCCCTTGAGATGGTCGGGAAACCCGCTGCCGTCCCAGTGTTCCTGGTGATGCAGGATCAACCGCGCCGCGTCCTGCATCGGCTCCAGGGTCATCAGCAGCGACTCGCTCTGTTTCGGGTAATCGCGGTAACGCTCCCGCTCCGGATGGTGCAGCAGGTCCGCCGGGGCGATCATCATGCTGTCGCTCCAGCCCAGCTTGCCAATGTTGTACAGCGCCGCCGCCATGCCCAGGTCGCGGCGGCTGCCCTCGTCGACCCCGTGGATCTTGCAGTAGGCCCGCACCAGCTCGATCACCTGCCGGTTGGTCTGCCGGGAGGGCGGCAAGCGCTGGTTGACCAGCAGGGAGAACAGCTCGGTGCTGGTGGCGTAGCTGTGCTTGAGCTCCTCATAGGCCAGGTCGAGCATGTCGGCGGTCTGTTGCAGCTCGGCGGTGCGCGCCGCAACCCGCTTTTCCAGCGCCGCGTTGAGCGCCTTGAGCTCGCCGTTCTGCTGCCGGGTCAGTGCTTCAAGGCGCAGGCGTTCGCGTTCGGCATGCCGATGAGCCAGGGCCTGGCGCAGGGTGAGGAGCATCTCATCGTCATTCCACGGCTTGCTGAGGTAGCGATAGACCTGGCCTTGGTTGATCGCCTTGGCGATCAGCGCCAGGTCAGGCTCGCCGGTGAGCAGGATCCGCGTGATCGCCGGATAGTCCCGATGGGCCAGGGCCAGCAGCGTCGCGCCGTCCATCTGCGGCAGGTGGGCGCTGCTCATCAGCAGGTCGATCGGCTCGCGGGCGAGGATCTGCAACGCCTCGGCGGCGCTGGACGCCAGGTGCAGGACATAGGGTTCGTGGCGCAACAACTGGCCCAGGCGCTGCAGTACGCCGGGTTGTTCATCGACCAGCAAGACGCCGGACAGGCGCGGGGAATCGGCAACGCTTGGCTCACCCATGGCGACACCTCGGGTCAACGTCGGTGCACATACTCCTTGTCGGTGGCAGCAGCTGTCCTTGTCCTTGAATCAAGCGTAGAAGTTTTTACTGGCCCAATGATGGCCATTTAATACCATTCATCCGAGAACCGGTTCCAGGACGCGGCATCGCCAGCGCACTCGCCCGACAGGGTCACGCCGTGGCGCGAGCGGGCTGGCGATAAAACACCTCTCAAGACTGATTGGCCTTGCTCGAACCAAAGGACGCGAAACGCTTGTTGAAACCGGCGATCCGGCCTTCGGACTGGGTCTTGCGCTGCTGGCCGGTGTAGACCGGGTGCGAAGCGCTGGAGACGTCCAGGGTGACATAGGGGTAGGTATGGCCATCGCTGTGGCGCTGGGTACGGTCGGTGTCCACGGTGGAGCCGATCAGGAAGTACACGTCCGCGGCGGTGTCGTGGAACAGCACGGTGCGATAGGCGGGATGGATATTGGCTTTCATGGGGACCTCCGGGTTGGTCAGGATCCAATACGTTATACAATAACATATAAATCCAGGCAAACGAGAACTAGTCGCAACAAGAAAGCCCCTGAATCCCCTGGCGCGCCTCCGCCTCTTCATCCCCTGGCGCTGAAAGCGCAAGACCGCAAACCGGCGCCTGCAAGCGCAGCGGTTGCTCCTTCCACAAGATCGCTCGTAAGCTGCCAGTCGCTGCACCCGTGAAACTCCATGAAGAATATCCACGGCAAGCCGGGCAATCGTGGCCCGGCCCGAGCTGTTTTCGATCTGCCTGCAGGCGCAGCCCGCCTGTCGCGCGACAACCGCTTCCCATAACAACAAGATCGTTGGCCAACTTAGAAGAATGAGTCGTAAAAAACGAAATCTATAGAGTCCGAACCAAGGAAACCGTATGAGCCTGTCCCTCCTGAGCCGCTACGCCTTCTTTGCTGCCTGCGTGATTTTCACCCTCGCCAGCTTGCCCTTCCTCGAATATGACTGGCTCTGGCCGATTACGCTGGTCACCGCCCTGCTGAGCCTGCTGGGCATTTTCGACCTGCTGCAAAGCCCGCACGCGGTACGGCGCAACTACCCGATCCTGGGCAATATCCGCTACCTGGTCGAAGGCATCCGCCCGGAAATCCGCCAGTACCTGCTGGAGTCCGACAGCGACGCCCTGCCCTTCTCCCGGGCCCAGCGCTCGCTGGTCTATTCCCGGGCCAAGAACGAAACCGCCGACAAGCCGTTCGGCACCCTGATCGACGTCTATCAATCGGGCTTCGAGTTCATCGGCCACTCCATGCGCCCGGCGCCGTTGAGCGACCCGAGCAGCTTCCGGGTCACGGTCGGCGGCCCGCAGTGCACCCAGCCTTACTCCGCCTCGGTGTTCAACATCTCGGCCATGAGCTTCGGCTCCCTCAGCGCCAACGCCATCCGCGCGCTCAACCAGGGCGCCAAGCTCGGCAACTTCGCCCATGACACCGGCGAAGGCAGCATCAGCCCCTATCATCGGGAACACGGCGGCGACCTGACCTGGGAGCTGGGCAGCGGCTACTTCGGTTGCCGGACCAGCGAGGGTCGCTTCGACCCGGAACGGTTCGCCGCGCAGGCGCAGAACCCGCAGGTGCGGATGATCGAAATCAAGATGAGCCAGGGCGCCAAGCCCGGCCACGGCGGCATCCTGCCCAGGCACAAGGTGACCCAGGAAATCGCCGACACCCGCGGCGTGCGCATGGGCGAGGACTGCATCTCGCCGTCGAGCCACAGCGCCTTTTCCACACCGCTGGAAATGATGCACTTCATCCAGCAGCTGCGTGAGCTGTCCGGCGGCAAACCCGTTGGCTTCAAGCTCTGCCTCGGCCATCCGTGGGAATTCATGGGCATCGCCAAGGCCATGCTGGAAACCGGCATCCTCCCCGACTTCATCGTGGTCGACGGCAAGGAAGGTGGCACCGGCGCGGCACCGATGGAGTTCACCGACCACATCGGCGTGCCGATGCGCGAAGGCCTGCTGTTCGTGCACAACACCCTGGTGGGCCTGAACCTGCGCGACAAGATCAAGCTCGGCGCCAGCGGCAAGATCGTCAGCGCCTTCGACATCGCCAGCGTCCTGGCGATCGGCGCCGACTGGGCCAACTCGGCGCGCGGCTTCATGTTCGCCATCGGCTGCATCCAGTCGCAAAGCTGCCACACCAACAAGTGCCCGACAGGCGTCGCCACCCAGGACAACCTGCGCCAGCGTGCCCTGGTGGTGCCGGACAAGGCGCAGCGGGTGTACAGCTTCCACCGCAACACCCTCAAGGCCCTGGCCGAGATGCTCGCCGCCGCCGGCCTGACCCACCCCTCGCAGCTGGAGGCCAAGCACCTGGTACGGCGCATGTCGGCCACCGAGATCAAGCTGTTCTCGCAGTTGCATGTGTTCCTCAAGCCCGGCGAACTGCTCACCGGCGCGGTCAATGGCGAGTTCTATTCGCGCATGTGGCAGCTGGCCCGCGCCGACAGCTTCGAGCCGAACAGCGAAGCCGCCGCCTGACCCACGCTGCGCCCCGCCACCCCGGCGGGGCGTTGCCTCTCCATTACGCAAAGGATGCCCGCAGTGCTCAAAGTCATCGCCGAAGACTTCATCAAGCCCGAACACCTCGACACCGTGCGCCCCTGGTACGCCGAACTGGTGGAGAAAACCCGCCAGGAACTGGACTGCATCGCCTATGACCTGTTCGTCGACCAGCAAGACCCGGGGCACTTCATCTTTATCGAACAGTGGCCGGACCGCGCCGCGCTCACCGCCCATTGCCAGACCGAACACTTCACCCGCCTGGTGCCCCGGATCAACGCCTTCCAGGCCAGGGAAGGCCGGGTGCTGCTGATGGACGAATTCTGAACGAACACCCCCTCGCCGCTTGACCGGACCACCGAAAGCACAGCGCTACCCCCTGACTCCTGGGAGCTCCCCATGCCGCTGCTGTCATTCGATTCACTGTCCAGCCAATTGCCCACCAGTTGGAAATCCTCCGTGGTGGGCCAGGTCGGGCCGGCACGCATCAAGGTCCTGCGCATGGACCAACAAGCCCACGCCGAAGAAAGCCACGACTACAACGAAGCCCTGCTGGTCATCCATGGCTGCCTGCGCCTGGGCATCGCCGGCCGCGAGGTGAGCGTCGGCGCGGGCCAGATGTACCTGGTCGAAGCCGGGCTGGCGCACGCGGTATTGCCCGGCAGCCATGGCACCCTGGTGATTATCGATGTCTAGGCCGGTGGCCGGCCTTCACCAGCGCAGCGTCGTGATCGGCCGCGGCTCCTCCAGGACGATGAAACGGTAGTCGCCCAGCGGGGAGTGCCACTATCCACTGGCCTGATCCGCTCCGCGCCCCGTGCGACAACTCTTATTTTGCATTTACGCATAAAATAATTTGCACAAATGCATATCGCAACTAAGGTTACTCCTGAGCCCGGCCGGAGCAGGCCATCGAGGATGGCAACCCCGTCAGCCGGCCAGGGCCCTTGCAATGCCGCTTTATCGAAACATGCAACGACGACGCAAGCTGGACGCTTGTTTTCACTCATGGAGGATGAAAAATGCTAACCCTTGAAGACACCCCCTTCACCCGTACAGGCCCCGCCCGGGAGCTGCCAAAGTGCCTGGCCAGCAGCCTGTTCAACGCCGGGCTGAACGAAGTCGAACACCACGCGGAGCGCGCCGGCCGGGCCGCCGCCAGCCTCAACTTCAACATTCAGCAGCAGACCCAGACCAACTGGTGCTGGGCCGCCCTGTCGGCCTCGGTCGGCCACTACTACGGCACTGGCGCCTGGACCCAGTGCGGCGTCGCCAACGCCGAGCTGGGCCGCAACTCCTGCTGTAGCCAACCGGGCCCCTGCAACGTGTACGGCTACCTGGATTCCGCCCTGCGGACCACCCGCAGCTTTGGCGGCATGAGCCAGGGCTCGCTGTCCCTGTCGGCCATCGAAAACCAGATCGGCCTGGGGCGCCCCATCGGCCTGCGCTGCGCCTGGTTCGGCGGTGGCGCGCACTTCCTGGCGATCCACGGCACCAACGGCGGCTATCTGCTGATTGCCGACTCGATCTACGGCTATTCGACCCGTGCGCTCAATAGTTTCCCCCGCTCGTACAACGGCGGCGGCAACTGGACCACCACCTACTTCACCCGCAAAAACTAGGAGGCCCCCATGCAACTGACTTATCCCAAGGCGCCCGCTAACGGCGTCCAGGCTCTGCGCCCGGCGCTCCAGGCCGCGCTGCGCCAGCAGGGCTTCGGTGTCAATCGCCGGTTCGCCCAGGCCACGTCCGGCAATGTGAGCCTGTCCGAACCCTGCCGGGGTTATTCCCTGAGCCTGGAAGACCTGGCCCGGGGCCAGGGCCTCACCCAGGCCACGGCGGGAGACTGGCATTACCTGGTGTTCGGCGACGCGGGGCCGATCGCCGACGCCCAACTGGCGGAAGTCGGCGGCCAGGTCGAGTTCTCTGCACTGAACCACGGCGCCCTGGCAGCGGCCACGGTCAATGCCCTGAACCTGGCGGAGAACACCCCGCACCTGAAGGGCCGGACCTATGAACTGCGCCTGCTGTTCGTCTCGGCGCTGCATGTCGCGGCGATCTGGCTGCACGCCCGCGATGAAGACGTGCTGATCCCGATCGAACCGACGCCCAAGCACCTGGCGAGCACCCGGCTGTACAGCGAAACCGCGCTGCTGGCCCTGTTGAGGGCCGCGGCGCAGCAGGCGAAAACGGCGTTCGATGCCGACACCACCGGGCTGTTGGGGAGCTGACCCGCCACCATGAAAAAAGCCCCGGTCACTGACCGGGGCTTTTCCTGTCTTGCAGACTGGCCTTACGAGGCCGAGCGCACCGCGCCCTGTCGCGCATCGTTCGGTTGCAGCTTGAACAGATAGAACAAGGCCGTCAGCAGCACCAGGAACGCCGGGCCCACATACAGCGCCACGCGGGTGTCGGGGAAATAGGCCATCAACCCGACCACCAGCACCAGGAACGCCAGCGCCAGGTAGGAACTGACCGGGTACAGCCACATGCGGTACTTCAGGCCCGCACGCTCCGAGGCGCTCAGGCCTTTGCGGAACTTGAGCTGCGCCAGCAGGATCATCACCCAGGTCCAGATCGCGCCGAAGGTGGCGATGGACGTCACCCAGACGAACACCTTCTCCGGCACCAGGTAGTTCAGCAGAACCCCCAGCAGCAGGGCGAAGATCGACAGCAGCAACGCGCGACGCGGGACGCCGCTGTTCGAGGTCTTGGCGAAGCTGGCCGGGGCCTGGCCGTTCTGCGCCAGGCTGTAGAGCATGCGCCCGGTGCTGAAAATGCCGCCGTTGCACGACGACAGCGCCGCGGTGATCACCACGAAGTTGATGATGCCGGCCGCGGTCTTGATGCCCAGGCGCTCGAAGGTCATCACGAACGGGCTGCCCTGGGTGCCGATTTCGTTCCAGGGGTAGATCGACAGGATCACGAACAGCGCGCCCACATAGAACAGCAGGATGCGCCAGAACACCGAGCCGATGGCATTGGGGATGGTCTTCTGCGGGTTCTTCGCTTCACCGGCGGTCAGGCCGATCATCTCCACGCCCAGATAGGCGAACATCACCATTTGCAACGACATCAACACGCCGGTCACGCCGTTGGGCATGAAGCCGCCGTGGGTCCACAGGTTGGAAATCCCCAGCGCCACACCGTCGTTGCCGAAACCGAAGGCGATGATGCCGATGCCGCCGATGACCATGGCGATGATGGTGACGATCTTGATCAGGGCGAACCAGAACTCGAACTCACCGAAGGCCTTGACCGCGATCAGGTTGATCGAGCCCATGCTCACCAGGGCCGCCAGGGCCCAGATCCAGCGCGGTACATCGGGGAACCAGATGCCCATGTATACCGCCACCGCGGTGATTTCCGCGACGCAGGTCACCAGCCACAGGAACCAGTAGTTCCAGCCGGTGAGAAAGCCCGCCAGCGGGCCCAGGTAGTCTTGTGCGTAACGGCTGAAGGAACCCGCGACCGGGTTATGCACGGCCATCTCGCCGAGGGCGCGCATGATCACCAGGATCGCCAGGCCGCCGAGGATATAGGACAGCATGATGGCCGGGCCGGCCATCTCGATGGCCTTGGCCGAGCCGAGGAACAGACCGACGCCGATACAGGCGCCAAGCGCCATCAAGCGAATATGCCGTTCGCCGAGTTCGCGTTTCAGCGGGCCGCCTTGAGCGGTCTCGCCGTGGGGCAGGTGGTTGCCAACGGGCATGGGGTACAACCTCATCTTGTTATTGGATATGAGCCACCGAATCTGCAAGGCATGGACGGATGATCCGTGCCCGCCAGAGCGGGTCGACCTTGTGGGCCGACGCGTCTTGTAGGACAAATCCTGCAAGATCAGTGGGGCGTGCAGTATAAAAAGCTCGCGAGAGGCTTTTTCACTCTAAAAGCAGCTAAATTCAGAGAGAAATCTCGGTATTGGCGGGTTTTGCGGAGGAGCATTACCTGAGATTTTCGCCTTTTGTCATTTTTGAACGGCGCCGAGTATTGCACAGCCATGGGGCAGCGTCATGCCCCTACCTAGGGCGTATTTACCGGTCATGATGGCTCTATCTCAGGCTTCTTTAGCCTCGCCCCATACCCTGCAGGAGCGAGCCTGCTCGCGATGAACCGAGGGCGCCGCAATGCTTCGGATCCACCGCGCTATCGGTGACGACCCTCGCGAGCACGCTCGCTCCTACAGCGGGAGGCGAATGCCTTCAGGCCGCGCACAAATTTTTCACCATCGGCCACCACCGTCTAAGCTTCAGGCAAGTCCGATCAATCTGCGTGAATGGATCAGTCGACTATGGGTGCTTTGTGGCAGACCGATTCGAGAAAAACCGTAGTGCCAACCGATCGCGTGGAAGAAGCGCCTATCCCTGAAAAATCCCACTCAAGCCGGCATTGGTGGCGGCTGTTCTGGCTGCTGTTGTTGATGGCGCTGGTCGCCCTGGGCTTTGCCGCCTCCAAGGAAGTACGCACCTCGAAACTGCAGGCCCGCGAATTCAGCAAGTTCGCCGCCGACCTCAGCTATTCCATGGCCCCCGGCCCCAGCGACGCCATCGTCTACCCCGGCGCCGGGCCCTTCGATAAGCGCCTGGGCTACAGCGCCCTCGACGAGTTCGTGCCGCGCCTGCTCAAGCGCGGCTATGTGGTGCAAGCCCAGTCGCGCTTCTCGGCCTCATTGATGAACTACAGCGAAAGCGGCTTTTTCGTACCCTATTCCGAGAAAATCCAGGCCGGGCTGTCGATCACCGACTGTCGTGCAGCGCCGCTCTACCAGTTCAAGTACCCGCAACAGCTGTACTCGAACTTCGCCGCCATCCCGCCGGTGATGGTGCACAGCCTGCTGTTCATCGAGAACCGCGAGCTGCTCGACCCCAACCAGCCCCTGGCCAACCCGGCGGTGGACTGGCCGCGCTTCGCCAAGGCGGCCTGGTCGCAAGTGGCCAAGCTGCTGCACCTGCCCGGGCAGACCGCCGGCGGCAGCACCCTGGCCACCCAACTGGAGAAATACCGGCACTCCCCGGACGGCCTGACCGTCTCCGGCGCGGAGAAGATCCGCCAGATGATTTCCGCCGGCGTGCGCGCCTACCAGGGCGGCGAGCAGACCCTCGAGGCCCGGCGGCGGATCGTCCGCGACTACCTCAACAGCGTGCCGCTCTCGGCGGTGCCCGGCCACGGCGAAGTGCATGGCATGGCCGAAGGGTTGCGGGTCTGGTACGGCGCCGACTTCGCCCAGGTCAACCAGCAGCTGGCGAGCACCGCCAGCGACCCGCAGAGCCTGGCGCAGCGAGGCCTGGCCCTGCGCCAGGTACTGTCGCTGATGATCGCCCAGCGCCGCCCCTCGCATTACCTGGCCAAGGGCCGCGAGGAACTGGCCGAACTCACCGACAGCCATATCCGCCTGCTGACCCAGAACGGGGTGATCGACGCGCCGTTGTCGGCTGCGGCCCTGGCGAGCAAGGCCACCTTTCGCGACTGGGTGCAGCAACCGACGATCCAGCCGATCGAGACCAACAAGGGCATCAGCGTGGCCCGCAGCCGCCTGGCCGGCCTGCTCAACCGGCCGCTGTACGACCTCGACCGCCTCGACCTGTCGGCCACCAGCACCCTGCAAAGCGACCTGCAACGCCAGGCCACCGAATACCTCAAGCACCTGGCCGACCCGGTGTTCGCGGGCCAGATCGGCCTGCTCGGCGAACGCCTGCTGACCCCGACCAGCACCACCCAGGTCCGCTACAGCTTCACCCTGCTGGAACTGACGCCGGACGGCTCGCGGGTGCGGGTGCAGACCGACAGCACCGACCAGCCCTTCGACATCAACGAAGGCAGCAAGCTGGAACTGGGCTCCACCGCCAAGCTGCGGGTGCTGACCACCTACCTGCAGATCATCGCCGAGCTGCATGACCAGTACGGCGCCGAAACGGCCGCGGCGCTGAAGAAAGTCGAGATCGCCGAACAGGATCGCCTGAGCCGCTGGGCCGTGGACTACCTGATCCAGAACAACGATCGCAGCCTGCCGAAAATGCTCGAGGCGGCCCTGGATCGCAAATACTCGGCCAGCCCCGGCGAAAGCTTCTTCACCGGCGGCGGGCTGCACACCTTTCATAACTTCCGCAAGGAAGACAACGGCCGCCTGCCGACCCTGCGCGACGCCTTGCGCGAATCCATCAACCTGCCGTTCATCCGCCTGATGCGCGACCTGGTGCGCTACAGCACCTACGCCGGCCCCAACAACAGTGCCGCCCTGCTCAAGGACGACGGCGACCCGCGGCGCCAGGAGTACCTGGCCCGGTTCGCCGACCGCGAGGGCACCTCGTTCCTGCTGCGGTTCTGGAAGAAATACCGCAACAAGGACACCCAGGAACGCCTGGACACCTTCCTGGACAGCATGCACCCGACCGCGATCCGCCTGGCCGCCGTGCACCGCTATCTGCTGCCGGAAGCCAGCCAGAGCAGTTTCAACACCTTCGTGCGCTCGCACCTCAAGGGCGCCAAGCTGACGGAAAAACTCACCGACGAGCGCCTCGACAAGCTCTACTACAGCTACGGCCCCGGCGCCTACGACCTGCCCGACCAGGGCTACATCGCCAAGGTGCACCCGCTGGACCTGTGGCTGCTCGGCTACCTGCTGAACAACCCCGACGCCAAGTTCAGCCAGATCGTCAAGGCCAGCGAATTCGAACGCCAGGAAGTCTATAGCTGGCTGTTCAAGAGCCGGCACAAGAGCGCGCGCGACAGCCGCATCCGCACCATGCTGGAGATCGAGGCGTTCCTCGACATTCACCAGCGCTGGCAGAAGGTCGGCTATCCCTTCGACCACCTGGTGCCCTCGCTGGCGACCGCCATCGGCAGCTCTGGCGACCGCCCTGCGGCGTTGGCCGAGCTGGTCGGCACCATCCTCAACGATGGGGTACGCATGCCGACCCTGCGTATCGACAGCCTGCATTTCGCCGCCGATACCCCTTACGAAACCCGGCTCACCAACGACCCGGCCGAGGGCAAGCGGGTGATGCCATCGGAAGTCGCCACCGCGCTGCGCGGCGCCTTGTCGCAAGTGGTGGATGCCGGCACCGCCAAGCGCGTTTCCGGCAGTTTCAAACTGGCCGACGGCACCCCGCTGGCCATGGGCGGCAAGACCGGCACCGGCGACAACCGGATCGAGGCCATCGGTTCCGGCGGGCGGATTCTCAGTTCGAAATCCATCAACCGCACCGCCACCTTCGTGTTCTATATCGGCGAGAACCACTTCGGCACCCTGACCGCCTATGTGCCGGGTGCCTCGGCGCAAGCCTTCAAGTTCACCTCGGCCTTGCCGGTCCAGGTCCTCAAGGGCATGGCGCCGATTCTCACGCCCTACCTGCAACCGGGCAGCAATACCCAATGCCTGGGCAGCCTGGCCCAGCGCTGACTCCTCCCCCTATCCTGTAGCCGCTGCCGAGCCTGCGAGGCTGCGAGGCTGCGATCGAGGACGAAGTCCTCGCAAAACCGGCCTCCGCTGTTGTATCTGGAGCAACGGGGGGGCCGGTTTGCGGCCGCTTCGCGACCGATCGCAGCCTCGCAGGCTCGGCAGCGGCTACAAGTATTTCCACTCTTTCTCTCCGACAGACGGCTGGCCGGGCTCGCGTAAAAGGGCTTGCGCAGATTTTAAGATATATCTTAAGTTATGTCTTAATCACACAGGAGAAAGAGAAAATGAGAGAGCACCACCCCCACCACCGCGAATTCGGCGATGGCCATGACGGTTTTGAAAAGCGTCCCGGACGCGAGCGCGGCGGCCGCGGCCCGCGAGTCTTCGCTCCCGGCGACCTGAAACTGCTGTTGCTGGCGCTGATCGCCGAACAGCCGTGCCACGGCTATGACCTGATCCGCCAGATCGAAGGCATGTTCGACGGCGCCTACAGCCCGAGCCCGGGCGTGATCTACCCGACCCTGACCTTCCTCGAAGAGAGCGAACTGATCAGCGGCGACGCCGAAGGCGGGAAAAAACGCTACAGCGTGACCGATGCCGGCCGTCTGTCCCTGCAGGACCAGGCGATTGCTCTGGACGGCGTGCGCATGCGCATCGACGTCAGCAAGCGCTCGCTGCGCGGCCACGATCGCCCGGCGGAAATCCACGAAGCGGTGCACAACCTGCGCCACGCCCTGCAGATGCACCACGGACGCTGGAACCCGCAGGAAATCGTGCGGGTCCGCGACCTGCTGAACAACACGGCCCGCGCCATCGTCGACGGCCCAGCCCCCAAGGAGTCAGAACAATGACCGCAGACCATTCGAAAACCATTCACCGGGTCAGCCACGAGATCAAGCGCCGCCGCCTGCAAGTGCTGCGGGTGATGGACCTGACCCCGCGCATGCGCCGCATCACCCTGGGCGGTCCGGAATTGGCCGGCTTCATCAGCCTGGGCAGCGACGACCATGTGAAGCTGCTGTTCCCGCAGAACGCCGAACAGCAGGCGGCCCTGGAAACCCTGGTGCTGGGCCCGGGCAAGGACAACGGCGCGATGCCGCCCATGCGCGACTACACGCCGCGGCGTTACGACCTGGAGACCGGCGAGCTGGATATCGACTTCGTCCTGCATGGCGACGGCCCCGCCTCGACCTGGGCCGAACAGGCCCGGCCCGGCCAGTTCCTGCATATCGGCGGGCCGCGCGGCTCGATGATCGTGCCGGACATCTTCGACAGCTACCTGCTGATCGGCGACGAAACCGCGATCCCGGCCATCGCCCGGCGCCTCGAAGAGTTGCCGGCCGGACGCCAGGTGCTGGCGGTGATCGAGGTGCAGGACGCGGCTGAACGCCAGGTATTGCAGAGCGCGGCGCAGGTCGAAGTGATCTGGGTCGAGCGCGACCGCAGCCAGGACCTGCTCGACACGGTGCGCGGGCTGGCGCTGCCGGGCGGCAAGCTGTATGCCTGGGTCGCCACCGAAAGCAAAGTCTCGCGCCAGGTGCGCCGGGTGCTGCTGGACGAGCACCGGCTGGACGATGAGTTCGTCAAGGCCGCCGGTTACTGGCGCCTGGACAGCAGCGAGGAAGAATAAAAGCGGCGGCTTCGCCGCCTATCGCGACAGCACGGCTCCCGGATCAACATTGGCCCTGTAGCCGCTGCCGAGCCCGCGAGGCTGCGATCGGCCGCGAAGCGGTCGTAAAACCAGGCGACCTGTTCTTCCCGGCACACCACATGCTCAGGCTTTGCGAGGACTTCGTCCTCGATCGCAGCCTCGCGGGCTCGGCAGCGGCTACAGGAATCTCGGCTCTTCCCGTCACCGCACAATCAAGCGACGCCCCAACCAACGATCCAACCCGACAATCCCCAGCGCCACCAGCACGAACCCCGCCAGGATCCCCAGCGCGTTCACGAACGCCTGGGCATAACCCAGCCTGTCCACATCGATGAAAGGATAGGGATACAGCCCCAGCACATGCCCGCGCAGCAGCACATAGGCGAAATACAGCAGCGGGTAAAGCATCCAGCCGGCGACATGCCGCAGGCGCAACTCGCCCTTGGGCACGCACCACCACCAGTAGGCCAGGAACAGCAGCGGCATCACGTCGTGCAACAACTCGTCGGCGATGAACTGCCAGCCCTGCGGGTGCCACAAGTGACGCAGCAACAAGCTGTACGCCAGCCCCACCACCAGGATGCTGACGGCGATCCCGCTGCTGACCCAGGGTTGCAGGAGGAACCGCTGCCCGCGCGAGCGGCGCAGGTCCAGGGCGCACGTCAGCACCACCGCCGCCAGGGTGTTGGTGAGTACGGTAAAGAAACTGAAGAAGTTGATCAGCCCACCCAGCAGGCTGGCTTCCACTGTCCAGCGCAGATGGAGGATCAAGTACAGCTGGATCGTCAGCCCCGCCCAGCCGAGCACGGCTGCCAGCGCCGTGAACAAGCGCTTGCCGCCTGCGGGAAAAACCGGTTCGAGCGCCATCGGATGGCCTTAGAGCGGGCGTTTGGTGCGCTGCAACTTCACGTACAACTGTTCGACCTTCTCCCGCGCCCAGGGTGTTTTGCGCAGGAAGGTCAGGCTCGACTTGATGCTCGGGTCGCTCTTGAAGCAACGGATATCGATACGCTCGGCCAACCCCTGCCATTGGTAATGCTCCACCAGCGCCTTGAGGATCTGTTCCAGGGTGACGCCGTGCAGCGGGTCGTTGTTCGTTGCAGTCATGCCGGGCCTTCGAGCAAGAGGAAAAAGGAAAGTCGCGCACCTTAGCCGAGGCGTCGATCCGGTGGAAGGGCCGGTGCGGTTACCGAATAACTGTAGGTGAGATCCCGGACACCGCCCCCCCTGTAGGAGCGAGGCTTGCCCGCGATGCAGGCACCGCGTACTGCCTGATGCACCGCGTCGTCGTTGATCGCGGGCAAGCCTCGCTCCTACGGAAAAAGATGTCTGAAAAAGTTCCTTTCTTTTTACACAAAAAGAGATGTTATATTGTATCAATACAAGACAACCCCCCCGATCCAGACACTTCGCCGTGTCGGCCTGTTCTCTTTTGACTCAAAGCGCCCCGCCGCTACGCTTGCCAAGGAATGACCGATGTCCCTCTACACCCACCGCCCCTCCCGCTCATTACTCTGGCGCCTGACGCCGCTCTCCGCCGCCTTGCTGCTCGGCTCCCAGGCCCACGCCCTGGAGTTGCAGCCGCAGGTCATCACCGCCAACCCGCTGGGCAGCCAGCAAACGGCCGCGCCAAGCACGGTCCTGGAAGGCGACGACCTGACCCTGCAACAACAAGGCAGCCTGGGCGAAACCTTGAACAAGCAGCCGGGCGTGTCTTCGTCCTACTTCGGCCCGGGCGCCAGCCGGCCGATCATTCGCGGCCTGGATGGCGATCGCATCCGCCTGCTGCGCAACGGCGTGGGCGCCCTGGACGCCTCGTCGCTGTCCTACGATCACGCCGTGCCGCTGGACCCGGTCAACGTCGACCGCATCGAGATCGTCCGCGGCCCGGCAGCCCTGCTGTACGGCGGCAGCGCCATCGGCGGCGTGGTCAACACCTTCGACAACCGCATCCCCACCGAAGCCATCGAAGGTATCCATGGGGCCGGTGAACTGCGCTACGGCGGCGCCGACACCACCCGCAGCAGCGCCGGCAAGCTGGAAGCCGGCAACGGCACATTCGCCTTGCACCTGGATGCCAACTCGCGGCAATTCAACGACCTGAAGATTCCCGGCTACGCCCGCAGCCGCCACGCCCCGCCCAGTGAAGACGGCGACGGCAAGAAAGGCCGCCTGGGCAACAGCGACGGCCGTCAGGATGGCGGCGCCGTCGGCGGCTCCTACACCTGGGACGACGGTTACGCCGGGCTGTCCTACAGCAACTACGACTCCAACTACGGCTCCCCCGCCGAAGACGATGTGCGTATCCGCATGAAGCAGGATCACTACGCCTTCGCCTCGGAACTGCGCAACCTCGACGGTCCTTTCAGTTCGCTGAAATTCGACGCCGGCTACACCGATTACGAGCACCGGGAAATCGAAGGCGGCGAGACCGGCACCATTTTCAAGAACAAGGGCTACGAAGCCCGCGTCGAAGCCCGCCACCAGCCCCTGGGCCCACTCAACGGGGTCATCGGCACCCAGGTCAGCCGCAGCGAATTCTCCGCCCTCGGCGAAGAAGCCTTCGTACCGCAGACCGACACCGACAGCGCCGCACTGTTCATCCTCGAAGAGCTGCAAGCCACCGAGCGCCTGAAGCTGAGCCTCGGCGGGCGCCTGGAACACACCCGCGTCGACCCGGACAGCAAAGGCAACGAGCGCTTCAGCCAGGCCGACAACGCCAGCAGCTTCACCGCCGGCAGCCTATCGTCCGGCGCGGTCTATACCCTGACGCCGATCTGGTCCGTGGCCGCCACCCTGGGCTACACCGAACGCGCGCCGACCTTCTACGAGCTGTACGCCAACGGCGCCCACGTGGCGACCGGCACCTATGAAATCGGCGACGCCAACCTGTCGAAGGAAAAAGCCGTGTCCAGCGACCTGGCCCTGCGTTTCGACAACGGCACCCATAAAGGCAGCGTCGGGGTGTTCTACAGCCACTTCTCCAACTACATCGGATTGCT
The DNA here is from genome assembly GCF_000931465.1 of Pseudomonas sp. MRSN 12121. Classification (NCBI taxonomy): domain Bacteria; kingdom Pseudomonadati; phylum Pseudomonadota; class Gammaproteobacteria; order Pseudomonadales; family Pseudomonadaceae; genus Pseudomonas; species Pseudomonas sp. MRSN 12121. The sequence goes on from NZ_CP010892.1 coordinate 5,541,756, forward strand.
CGGCAGCGGCCGCACCCTCAACGACGAAGGCGAGGAAGACGCCGGCGGCATGCCGGAATACACCTACTCCGGAGTCCGCGCGCGGTTTGCCGGGATCGAGGCCCAGGACCACTGGAAACTCGGCGAAAGCGCCTACGGCAAATTCGCCCTGGAACTGTCCGGCGACTACACCCGGGCCAAGAACCTGGACAACGGCGAAGCCCTGCCGCGCATCGCCCCGTTGCGCCTGAACAGCGGCCTGCTGTGGGAACTGGACCGCTGGCAGGCGCGCATCGATGTCGAACACGCCGCCAGCCAGGGTCGCGTGCCCGACAACGAAAGCGGCACCGACGGCTACACCACCCTCGGCGCCAGTGCCGGCTATCACTTCGACATCGGCAGCAGCCAGTGGCTGGCCTTCGTCAAGGGCGAGAACCTGACCAACCAGACTGTGCGTTACGCCAGCTCGATCCTGCGCGACATCGCCCCGGCCCAGGGCCGCAGCGTCGAGTTCGGCCTGCGCACCACCTTCTGACCCAGCGCCAGAAAATCGCAGCCTTCGGGCTGCGATTCCCCCTGCGATGAATCCCCTCGGCTCACACCTTAGAACCGCAGCCCCATGGCGTTCTGCCATTTCCGGCTGTACCGCCGGACCATGACCCGGCAAAATGCGCCACCTGTTCCACGGTTGCGTCCCCACCCTACCGGCCCGAAGCCCGGCCCTCGACACGCAACCTGCTGCAGAAACGGATCTCCACCCCACAAAGGAATGCCCCTTGCTCAACCTCACACGCTCGCTCGCCGCGCTCCTGGCCTTGACCTGCTCGCTGGATGCCGCCGCGCTGTCGCTTCACTCGGAAAAACGCGCGGATGGCAGCACCGTGCTGCTGCTCACCGACGCCCCCGCCCCGGCACGCCCGCCGCAGCTCAATGAAGATCCGGCGGTCCGCGCGGCCCTGGTTGATTTCATCGGCTATGCCACCGGCAGCTTCACCAACGACAACACCCTGATCGTGACCCAGGTCCTGGAAGCCCTCGATTCGGAGTTCACGACCTTTACCGAGGGCGTGCCCGCCGGACGCAAAATGCTCACCGCCATGGACGACGGCAATCATGGCGACGAACGCGCCGCCCTGCTGCTGGACGACAAGGGGCAACTGCTCGCCGTTGGCCTGGTGAATGGACACTGCACCGTCAAGTCCAGGGAAGAATCGTTGTCCTGCAACCCGGGGCCGGAAACCGTGCTGACCGTCTTCCAGGCCAAAGACGCGAAGAAGAGTGACGCCGAGCCGATCATTGCCTGGAGCAAGGAGCTGCCGCCCATGGTCGCGTACTGGGCCGAAAGCGAAGACCCCGAAACCCGTGCCAAGGCGCAAAAGATCGCCACCGTCGAGTACATCACCACGGCACCGAAAAAAGACTCCTGGAATGCCGCGCAACTGCCTGCCGACTTCCCGCAGGCGATGCTCGGGCTGCTGCCCAGGAACTCCCACCTGGTGGGCGCTGGCGTGGACGGCGTGTTCACCACGCCGGGCCTCAAAGGCGCGCCGATTTACGGCGACTACGACGAAATGGCGGGCAGGCCGCGGCATGATTTCGAGGTGCTGCTGCAAACCTACACGCCGTTCCCCGACGTCGTGAAGTTCTACCAGCAACAGGCAAAAGGCGCCGAGCTGCGGGCCAATGACGAAAAAGCGCTGATCGAGGGCGTGGCGGGCGGCGGTACTTATCAGATCGAGATCAAGGATAAAGAGGAAGAAGGCACCTCCATCACCTTCTCCGGCTGGAGAAAGGAAGTCTGAAGCAGGTCGTCGAGCGCGCCTGGAAAAACAACGGCGCCACGCCGGCTGCGCGCAAAGACATACTGTTACCGAATCCGAAATGATTCATGTCACGAAAAGCGCTTTCTCTCCATGAGAAGGCGCTTTATCCTTCCCGCCGCCAAAGCTGAATCGATTTTCGTCCTTAAAAACAGTAGCTGCCGCTGCGATCCCCCCGAGATCCGCAACGGACGATATTTGCTGTTTCTGCCCATCAATAAAAAGCACTCATTCAACGACTTATGCCTAATTTCAAGCCTCTAAAAGACAGCGCTGTCTTTCACCCGATCGCCAGCCAGAAAGCCATGACCCTGCTCGGCGCCCTCGGCCTTGCCACCTGCGCCCAGGCCGCTCCGGCCTTCGACAGCGAATCGCCCTGGATGCTCGGAGACTGGAACGGCGCCCGCACAGAACTGGCGAAAAAAGGCTACGACTTCAAGATCGACTTTGTCGGCGAAATGGGTTCCAACCTGCATGGCGGCTACGACCATGACCGCACCGCGCGCTTCAGCGACCAGTTCGCCTTCGGCAGCCACCTGGACCTGGACAAGATCCTCGGTTGGCACGATGCCGAGTTCCAGCTGACGGTGACCAAGCGCGACGGCGACAACATCAGCAACGACCGCATCAACGACCCGCGCGTCGGCGGCTTCAGCTCGGCCCAGGAAGTCTGGGGCCGTGGCCAGACCTGGCGCCTGACGCAGATGTGGTACCAGCAGAAATTCCTCGACCAGAAACTGGACATCAAGGTCGGCCGCTTCGGGCAGGGCGAAGACTTCAACAGCTTCCCCTGCGATTTCCAGAACCTGGCGTTCTGCGGCTCCCAGGTCGGCAACTGGGCCGGCAGCGTCTGGTACAACTGGCCGGTCAGCCAGTGGGCGCTGCGGGTCAAGTATCACCTGACGCCTGAGCTCTACGCGCAGATCGGCGCCTTCGAGCAGAACCCGTCCAACCTCGAGCGCGGCAACGGCTTCAAGCTCAGCGGCAGCGGCACCCAGGGCACCCTGCTGCCGGTCGAATTGGTGTGGACACCCAAGCTCAATGACCTGCCGGGCGAATACCGCGCCGGTTACTACTACAGCAGCGCCAAGGCCAGCGACGTCTACAAGGACAGCAACAGCCAGCCGGCCGCCCTGAGCGGCGAGGCCTATCGCAGCAGTTCGAGCAAGCACGGCCTGTGGCTGGACGCGCAACAGCAGGTCACCAGCCTGGCCAGCGACCACTCGCGCGGCCTGAGCCTGTTCGCCAACGCGACGATGCACGACAAGAAGACCAACGCCATCGACAACTACGTCCAGGCCGGCCTGGTCTACAAGGGCCTGTTCGATGCCCGCGCCAAGGACGACATCGGCTTCGCCATGGCCCGGATCCACGTCAACCCGGCCTATCGCAAGAATGCCGAGGCCAGCAACCGCGCCCGCCTCGTCCAGGACTACGACAACCTGGCCTACCTGCCGCCCCAGGACACCGAATACAGCGCCGAGCTGTACTACGGCGTGCACGTCACCAACTGGCTGACCGTGCGCCCGAACCTGCAATACATCCGCCACCCGGGTGGCGTGGACAAGGTCGACGACGCACTGGTCGGTGGCATCAAGATCCAGAGTTCGTTCTGACGGGCCCGGTGGCCCGCCCAATCTGAAGAAAACTGTTTTCCCCAAACAACACTGAACCAAGCCCGTGCCTGATCGTCATCTACAGTGAACATGCGCGGGACTACCTTAAACATCACGGAGAACCACACTATGAGCACTGAGGGTGCTTCAAGTCCGAGCCGCTTGCTGCCAAGCCTGCTCGGTATCTTGCTGCTGCTAATGGGCCTGGCCATGCTGGCCGGGGGGATCAAGCTGAGCATGCTCGGCGGCTCGCTGTACTACCTGTTGGCCGGTCTCGGCCTGATCCTCAGCGGCGTGCTGCTGCTGGCAGGTCGTAGCGCGGCGCTGCTGGTGTATGGGGTGGTGCTGTTCCTGAGCTCCGTCTGGGCCCTGTGGGAAGTCGGCCTGGACTGGTGGCAACTGGTGCCGCGCCTGTCGCTGTTCTTCGTCCTCGGCATCGTCCTGCTGCTGCCCTGGTTCCGTCGTCCGCTGCTGCGCAACGGCCCGGCGCCGCTGGGCACCGCGGTACTGAGCGTGGCCGTGGTCCTGGCCGGTGGCGCCGCGCTCGGCAGCCAGTTCACCAACCCGGGCGAAATCTCGGGCGAACTGGGCCGTGAAACCGCCGACACCGCCAGCGCCGCGCCCGCCATGCCCGAAGGCGACTGGCAGGCCTATGGCCGTACCGAATTCGGCGATCGCTACTCGCCGCTGAAGCAGATCACCCCGGCCAACATCGGCAAGCTGCAGGAAGCCTGGCGCATCCGCACCGGCGACATGCCGACCGCCAAGGACCCGGTGGAAATCACCAACCAGAACACCCCGCTGAAGGTCAACGGCAAGCTCTATGCCTGCACCGCCCACAGCCAGGTGCTGGCGCTGGACCCGGACACCGGCAAGGAAATCTGGCGTTTCGACCCGAAAATCCAGGGTCCGAACGGCGATGACTTCCGCGGCTGGGCCCACATGACCTGCCGTGGCGTGTCGTACTACGCCGAAGCCAACTTCACCCAGAGCGACGCCAGCAGCACCCCGGCCAGCCTCTCGGCCGCCGGCCAGGCCATCGCCGCCAGCTGCCCGCGCCGCTTGTTCCTGCCGACCGCCGATGCCCGCCTGATCGCGATCAACGCCGACACCGGCAAGGTCTGCGAAGACTTCGGCAACAAAGGCGCGGTGGACCTGAAAGCCGGTATCGGCCCCTTCACGCCAGGCGGCTACTACTCGACGTCGCCGGCGGCCATCACCCGCAACCTGGTGATCATCGGCGGCCACGTGACCGACAACGAGTCGACCAACGAACCGTCCGGCGTGATCCGCGCGTTCGACGTGCACGACGGCCACCTGGTGTGGAACTGGGACGCCGGCAACCCCGACGAGACCGCTCCGCTCGCCGAAGGCAAGACCTACACCCGCAACTCGCCGAACATGTGGTCCCTGGCCAGCGTCGACGAGAAGCTGGGCCTGATCTACCTGCCGCTCGGCAACCAGATGCCTGACCAGTGGGGCGGCAACCGCACCGCGGGCGCCGAGAAATTCAGCGCCGGCACCGTCGCCCTGGAGATCGACACCGGCAAGCTGCGCTGGAACTACCAGTTCACCCACCATGACCTGTGGGACATGGACGTGGGCAGCCAGCCGACCCTGGTGGACCTGAAGACCGCCGACGGCGTGAAGCCGGCGCTGATCCAGCCCACCAAGCAAGGCAGCCTGTATGTGCTGGACCGTCGCGACGGCACCCCGATCGTGCCGATCCGCGAAGTACCGGCACCGACCGGCGCGGTCGAAGGCGACCACACCGCACCGACCCAGGCCCGTTCGGACCTGAACCTGCTGCCGCCGCCGCTGGAAGAAAAAGGCATGTGGGGCGCCACGCCGTTCGACCAGATGCTGTGCCGCATCCAGTTCAAGGAACTGCGCTACGAAGGCCAGTACACCCCTCCGTCGACCCAGGGCAGCCTGGTCTACCCGGGTAACGTCGGTGTGTTCAACTGGGGCAGCGTGTCGATCGACCCGGTCCGCCACCTGCTGTTCACCAGCCCGAACTACATGGCCTTCGTGTCCAAGCTGGTGCCGCGCGCCGAAGTCGCCGCCGGCAGCAAGCGCGAAAGCGAAACCTCCGGCGTGCAGCCGAACACCGGCGCACCTTATGCGGTGATCATGCACCCGTTCATGTCGCCGTTCGGCGTCCCTTGCCAGGCCCCGGCCTGGGGCTATGTGGCCGGTATCGACCTGACCACCAGCAAAGTGGTGTGGAAGCACAAGAACGGCACCAGCCGTGACAGCTCGCCCGTGCCGATCGGCCTGCCTATCGGCGTGCCGAGCATGGGTGGCTCGATGGTCACCGCCGGCGGCGTGGGCTTCCTCAGCGGCACCCTGGACCAGTACATCCGCGCCTATGACGTGAACAACGGCAAGGAACTGTGGAAATCCCGCCTGCCAGCGGGCGGCCAGGCCACGCCGATGAGCTACACCGGCAAGGATGGCAAACAGTACGTGCTGGTAGTCGTGGGCGGCCACGGCTCGCTGGGCACCAAGATGGGCGACTACATCATTGCCTACAAACTGTCGGAATAAGCGTTACCAGCGGTGAACGAAAGGCGGCTACCCACGGGTAGCCGCCTTTTTTGTTGCCTGTACCGACGCCATCGCGAGCAAGCTTCGCTCCTATAAAAGCAGCGCTCCCCCGTAGGAGCGAGGCTTGCCCGCGATAAGCCCGCCCAACCGCCACAAGCCCCGCAGGCGATAGAGCCTCTGTAGCCGCTGCCGAGCATCAGCGAGGCTGCGAACGTCTGCGCAGCAGACGCAAGATCGGGCATCCCCAATTAATCTGACACACCGCGTTGCCTGGTTTGGCGTCCGCTTCGCGGCCGATCGCAGCCTCGCTAGCGCTCGGCAGCGGCTACAGGACCAATGTCGATCCCGCAGCGGCATTGCTGCCGTACGCTGATCGACTGTAGGAGCGAAGCTTGCTCGCGATAGGGCCCTCCCAACCACCACAAGGCCCGCCAGGCAACAGAGATCCATGTAGCCGCTGCCAAGCGCTAGCGAGGCTGCGATCGTCTGCGCAGCAGACGCAAGATCGGCATCCCCAATTAATCTGACACACCGCGTTGCCTGGTTTGGCGTCCGCTGCGCGGCCGTTCGCAGCCTCGCTGACGCTCGGCAGCGGCTACAGGACCAATGTCGATCCGGGGGTGATAGCGAAAATTCCTACAGCACGCGTCGACTCCCATCACCTTGTCCCGCTGGGACCCGGACTCTATGGTTTGGCCTGTCACTGCCAATTCAGTGACAGGGCGTAGGAACCCTTTTGATGACCCTGGGCGTACTGGAGCCAGTTCAATGAAAAAGGTCGTTCCCGATCCACCCGCCACAACCGACGACACCCCACCCCGCCGCTACATGGCCCTCACCAGCAACGACTGCAGCATTCCCACGCTGCTGATCGACACCGAGGCGCCGCTGGATGTGCTGCACGAGGCCGCCGCGCACCGGATCCGCGCCGTGGCCCAGTTGCTGGAGAACATCGCCAGCGACGACAACCTGCTCGGCAACCCGGCGCTGTTGCAGGATTTCGCCCAACTCTGCGTCATCCCGCTGCGCGACGGTTGCGACTTGCTGGACGTGCTGGGTCGGCGCCTGCAGGCGCCCCTGCTGGCCTGAACCTCGACTCCGGACCGGCTGCGCTACACCGGTCCTGCCAGCACAACCGCCCGTCATTGCAAAGGGACATTAGCCCATTTGTGCTAATCGACCCTCTCCCAGCGCACCGATATAGTGCCAACCAACCACCCGTTTCTCCCAACGCTGCCATTGCGCGGCGTCGGGAGCGGCTGCGCCGTGGAAAACACAACAACGCCAAGGAAGAGTCATCATGAAGCTCCATTCCAGCCTCCGCCCCCTCACCCTGCTCAGTATCCTGGCCCTCGCCCTGGGCGGCTGCGCGATTGCCAAACCGAGCAACGACGACCTCAAGAACCGCGCCCAGACCACCCTCGGCAAGCCCGTGACCACAGTCTCCAACGTGCGTAGCGACGCGTCCCAGACCTACTTCACCGCCAGCACCAGCAACGGCGAATACAACTGCATCCTGCCCAGTGGCGGCATGGTCGCCTTCGCCTCCATGGGCGGAGTGGTAGCGCTCCCCGCCGAGTGCACCAAGCAGTAAGCCAGCCCCTGCCGAGCGAGGTTTACCGCGACAGGTGGCCTGCCGGGCACAGCAGCGCCCGCGGATGGCCGGCCCGCAACTCCCGGGCCGCCCCTCCCGCGTGGCTCAACTCGATACCCGCGACTTGATCACCCACGCCTCGAACGCCGCAGCGGCCAGCGGCCGGCTGATCAGGTAGCCCTGGGCCGTGTCGCAATGCCAGCGCTCCAGCAGGCGCAGGCTGCGCTCCTGCTCCACCCCTTCGGCCACCACCTTGAGCCCCAGGTTGTGGCTCATCTCGATGGTGGAACGCACGATCACCGCGTCGCCGCTGGTTTCGTCGAGATTGCGGATGAACGACTGGTCGATCTTCAACTCCTGCACCGGCAGGCGCTGCAATTGCGCCAGCGACGAATAACCGGTACCGAAGTCGTCCACCGACAGGCTGATGCCGCAGTCGCGCAGGCTCTGCAACATCTCCAGCGCCTGCTCCGGGTGACGCATGATGGCGCTTTCGGTGATCTCGAAGATCAGTTGCTCGGCAGACAGCTGGTAACGCTGCAGCAGCACACTCACCCGCGCTGCCAGGTCCACGCCATGCAGGTCGTCCACCGAGATGTTCAGCGACAGCTGCAGGTGCAGCCCGCGCATGTTCCATTCGGCCAGTTGCCGCATCCCCTCCTCGATCACCCACAGGGTCAGGCTGTTCATGCTGCCGGTACGCTCGGCCAGGGGGATGAATTCCGCCGGCGAGACCATGCCGAACTCCGGGTGCTGCCAGCGCAGCAAGGCTTCGGCCTGGTGCACATGCCCATGGCGCAAGTCCAGCTTGGGCTGGTACAGCAGGAACAACTCGCCTTCCGCCGCGGCGCGGCGCAGGTCGCGGATCAACCCCACCTGGCGCTGATGGGCCAGGTCGCGATCCTGCTGGTAGATCTGCAAGTAACCGGGCTGCGTCGCAGCATCGTGACGGGCGATGGCGGCGCGGCTGATCAGCTCTTCCGCCGACTGCCCGTCGGTGGGGTAGACCGCCACGCCGATGCACACCTGGCGCTGCACTTCATCGCCATGGAGGGTCTGGGGCCGGCTCAACAGCGCATGCAGCCGATCGGCCATGGCCACCGCGCCATCGATCTCGGTGTTTTCCAGCAGCAACAGGAACTCGTTGGCGGTGATGCGCGCGGCGGTGTCCCCGGCGGACACCGTCTCCGACAGCCGCCGGCTGACTTCGCGCATCATCTGCTCCACGCCCTCCGGGCCCAGGCCTTCGTTGATCGCCCGATAGTCCTCGATCCCCAGGTACAACAGCACCACGTTGCGTCCGGCACCGATGGCGTTGCTCAGGCGCTCCATCGCCAGCGCGCGGTTGGGCAGGCCGGTCAGCGGGTCGTGCAGGGCATTGTGGGCCAGTTGCTGCTCGCGACTGGCAATGCCGCTCTGCATGGCGTTGATCGCATCGGCCAGCAGGCCGAACTCGTCGGTGCGCTTGAGCACCACCGGCGTCTGGTAGTTGCCCGCCCCGATGCGCTGGGCCGCCTCGGCCAGCACCGTCAACGGCCGCGACACCCGCCGCGCCATGAACAAGGCTCCGGCCAGCGAGATCACCAGCGCCGCCACGGCGATCGCCAGGAACTCCCGGTCCAGCGGCGCGAAGGCTTGCAAGGCATGATCCAGCGGGCTTTGCAGCAACGCCAGGACCTGCGGATCGCCGGGATCGCCGGTATTGGCCAGTTGCAACGCCTGGTTGAGAAAACGCTTGCCGTGGGCATCGCTCAATTGCGGTCGCGAACGCCAGGCCACATTGCGCAAGGTGGTGATGACGGTGGCCCAGAAAATATCCGGCTGGGTGCTGAACAACTCCCCGGCGCGGCCCTCCTGGAGGGTGAGGAAAGACACCTCCAGGTTGCTCATCGAACGCAGCTCGTTGGCGAACAGGTCGTCCATGCGGAACGCCATGACCACCCGGTGCAAATGCTCCGGCGTCAGCACCTGGCCCTGGACCAGCAGGTAGGGCTGGCCCTTGAGCGCGACGATCAACATGCTCTTGTTCTGCCGCAAGGCCGTGCGCAGCGCCTGGTCGTAAGGAAAATACTCATGCTCGGCAATCGCCGGCAGGGTACTGGCGATCACCCGCCCCTCGCCTCCGAGCACGAACAGCTCGCTGCCGCGGGTCCCGGTGCCGTGCTGGCGCAGCGCTTCGAGAATCTCTTGGGCGTCGCCGTTGATCACCGCCTGGCGAAACTCCGAGTCCACCACCAGCCAGTCCACGCCATAACGCAACCGTCGGCCGCGCAGCTCGAGCAGACGCTCGAACACCCGGGTGCCCGTCTGCAGTTGTACTTGCGCCTGGTTTTCCACCGCATGGTTGGTCGCGGCCTTGACGGCGAAATACACCACCCCGATCACGATCAACAGCAATAGCGCCAGTACCCCGGTGATCCTTACCTGGAATGTATGGCGCCACTTCATGAGTCGGCTCTCGCCGCCTCGACCCCGCTCTCGTCGTCCCTACATCCCCACGGCGACACCCGCCGCGCCCCGCTGCAAAGTCCTTTGATCATTACGCGTCCCTCTGGGCAGCTGTAGATGCGTCAAATAAATGCCATTTCCCTAATGGCATTTAATCGGTCCAGATTAGACCGCCAAGACCAGAAGATCACGCAATAAAATCAGGGGGTTTTAATGTCATTTTTCTGTCGCCGCCAATTTACCAACGCCCCGACGCAAAAATGACAGCCTCCCCGTCGCGGCTCGGGAAATTGCACCGCGTGCCGCTGACAAGGACTGAAATAATTGATCCGGCTCGCGCACCATTGAAACCGCTCATCCACCGCCCCATCTAACTGGGCATACCCCATTGCGCAGGTGCCCCATGAGCGACCAGCAAGAACTTCCTGACACCATGAGTGAATACGCCGACCCGGAAAACGCCGAACTTCATCCGTCTTCCGCTACCGGCCTGGCCCTGCCCGGGCAGAACCTGCCGGACAAGGTCTACATCATCCCGATCCACAATCGGCCGTTCTTCCCGGCGCAAGTGCTGCCGGTCATCGTCAATGAAGAGCCCTGGGCCGAGACCCTGGAATTGGTGAGCAAGTCCGAACATCACTCGCTGGCGCTGTTCTTCATGGATACGCCGCCGGAAGACCCACGGCATTTCGACACCTCGTCCCTGCCGCTGTACGGCACCCTGGTCAAGGTCCACCACGCCAGCCGCGAGAACGGCAAGCTGCAGTTCGTGGCCCAGGGCCTGACCCGCGTGCGCATCCGCACCTGGCTCAAGCACCATCGCCCGCCGTACCTGGTGGAAGTCGAATACCCGCACCAGCCGAGCGAACCGACCGACGAGGTCAAGGCCTACGGCATGGCACTGATCAACGCGATCAAGGAACTGCTGCCGCTCAACCCGCTGTACAGCGAAGAGCTGAAAAACTACCTCAACCGCTTCAGCCCCAACGACCCGTCGCCGCTGACCGACTTCGCCGCCGCGCTGACCTCGGCCACCGGCAACGAGCTGCAGGAAGTGCTCGATTGCGTGCCGATGCTCAAGCGCATGGAAAAAGTCCTGCCGATGCTGCGCAAGGAAGTCGAGGTCGCGCGCCTGCAGAAAGAGATTTCCGCCGAGGTCAATCGCAAGATCGGCGAACACCAGCGCGAATTCTTCCTCAAGGAACAGCTCAAGGTCATCCAGCAGGAGCTGGGCCTGACCAAGGATGATCGCAGCGCCGACATCGAGCAGTTCGAGCAGCGCCTGACAGGCAAGGTGCTGCCGCCCCAGGCTCAGAAGCGTATCGAGGAGGAAATGAACAAGCTGTCGATCCTCGAGACCGGCTCGCCGGAGTACGCGGTCACCCGCAATTACCTGGAATGGGCCACCGCGGTGCCCTGGGGCGTGTACGGCGAGGACAAGCTCGACCTCAAGCACGCGCGCAAGGTGCTGGACCAGCACCACGCCGGGCTCGACGACATCAAGAGCCGGATTCTCGAATTCCTCGCGGTCGGCGCCTACAAGGGCGAGATCAGCGGTTCCATCGTCTTGCTGGTGGGCCCGCCCGGCGTGGGCAAGACCAGCGTCGGCAAGTCCATCGCCGAGTCCCTGGGGCGGCCGTTCTATCGCTTCAGCGTGGGCGGCATGCGTGACGAGGCCGAGATCAAGGGCCATCGCCGCACCTACATCGGCGCCCTGCCGGGCAAGCTGGTGCAGGCGCTGAAAGAGGTCGAGGTGATGAACCCGGTGATCATGCTCGACGAGATCGACAAGATGGGCCAGAGCTACCAGGGCGACCCGGCCTCGGCGCTGCTGGAAACCCTCGACCCGGAACAGAACGTGGAATTCCTCGACCACTACCTGGACCTGCGCCTGGACCTGTCGAAGGTACTGTTCGTCTGCACCGCCAACACCCTGGATTCGATCCCCGGCCCGCTGCTGGACCGGATGGAAGTGATTCGCCTGTCGGGCTATATCACCGAGGAAAAACTGGCCATCGCCAAGCGTCACCTGTGGCCCAAGCAGTTGGAAAAGGCCGGCGTGTCCAAGGCCAACCTGAGCATCAGCGACGCGGCGCTGCGCGGGGTCATCGACGGCTACGCCCGCGAGGCCGGTGTGCGCCAGCTGGAAAAGCAGCTGGGCAAACTGGTGCGCAAGGCCGTGGTGCGGCTGCTGGACGAGCCGGACGCGGTGATCAAGCTCGGCCCGAAGGACCTGGAAGCCTCCCTGGGCATGCCGGTGTTCCGCAACGAGCAGGTGCTCAGCGGCACCGGGGTGATCACAGGCCTGGCCTGGACCAGCATGGGCGGCGCCACGCTGCCGATCGAAGCCACGCGGATCCACACCCTCAACCGCGGTTTCAAGCTCACCGGGCAGTTGGGCGACGTGATGAAGGAGTCGGCGGAAATCGCCTACAGCTACGTCACCTCGCACCTCAAGCAGTTCGGTGGCGATACCAAGTTCTTCGACGAGGCGTTCGTCCACCTGCACGTACCCGAAGGCGCCACGCCGAAGGATGGCCCGAGCGCCGGAGTGACCATGGCCAGCGCCCTGCTGTCCCTGGCTCGTAGCCAGCCACCGAAAAAAGGCGTGGCCATGACCGGCGAGCTGACCCTGACCGGGCACGTCCTGCCCATCGGCGGGGTCCGCGAGAAAGTCATCGCGGCGCGCCGGCAGAAGCTCTTCGAGCTGATCCTGCCGGAAGCCAACCGCGGCCACTTCGAGGAACTGCCGGACTACCTCAAGGAAGGCATCACCGTGCATTTCGCCAAGCGTTTTGCCGATGTAGCCAAGGTGCTGTTCTAAACGCAAACCTGTAGGAGCGAGGCTTGCCCGCGATCTAAACGCCGCTGTGTGTCAGGCACACCGCGGCGAGGCCATCGCGGGCAAGCCTCGCTCCTACAGAATCTCTGCCCCGCCACACATTCCTCAATCTTCGGTTATGCTCGCCCTTTGTCACGACCGGAGCTTTCTGACCCATGTCACCGATTCGTCTGTTTCTGCCCCTCAGCCTTGCCCTGCTCACCGCCTGTGCCAGCCAACCCAAGCAAAACGTCACGGTCGAGAACCAGAGCGAATGCCCTGTGCAACTGAGCAATGGGCAGAACCTGATCCTGACCCTGCCGAGCAACCCGACCACCGGGTATCGCTGGGCGATCCAGGACTCGGCCGGCGGCGTGCTGCGCAAAATCAGCCCTGAGGTCTATAGCAACCCCGAGGACAGCGGCCTGGTGGGCAGCGGCGGCCAGTCCACCTGGCGGTTCCAGGCGTTCGCCGCCGGTACCGGGCGCCTGCTGCTGACTTACCAGCAGCCCTGGGCCCCGGAAGTTGCGCCGGTGAAAGCCTTCGACTGCGCCATTTCGGTCAAGTGACATGGGCTGGCTGATCCTGGCGCTGATGGGCGCGGCGACCTTCCTCTACGGCTTGAGCATCCACGCCACGCTGCTGTGCCTGCTGGTCAAGCCTCTGCCGGTGCTGGCCCTGCTCGGCTGGCTGCACGACGCACCGCCCAGCGAGTATCGCCGCTGGATCAGCCTGGGCCTGCTGTTCTCCCTGCTCGGCGACGTACTCCTGGCCTGGCCCGCCGACCTGTTCGTGTTCGGCCTCGGCGCGTTCCTGGTCGCGCACCTGGCCTACCTCAAGGCCTACACCAGCGATTGCCGACGCCTGGCGCTCGGCCCTCTGCTGCTGGCCCTGGGCGCCGGAGCGGTACTGCTGGGCATCCTGATCAGCCACAACCTGGGCCCGCTGCTGGTGCCGGTGATCGTCTACGGCCTGGCCATCAGCGCCATGCTCTGGCGGGCCCTCGCGCGCCTGGGCAGCAACGTGCCCAAACGCTCGGCGCAACTGGCCGCTGCCGGCGCCGTGGCCTTCGTGTTCTCCGACAGCGTGATCGGCATCAGCCGCTTCGTGATGGCCTTCGATGCCGCGCCCTACCTGATCATCCTCAGCTACTGGCTGGGACAGTGGGGCATCGCCGCCTCGGCCTTCAGCCAGAAGCCCACTACCCCCTAACCCTGTAGCCGCTGCCGAGCCCGGCGAGGCTGCGATCGAGGACGCAGTCCTCGCCAAACCTGCCCATGGGGTTTGTCTGAAGGACCGCCGCGGTAGCTGCGCTACCGATCGCAGCCTCGCCGGGCTCGGCAGCGGCTACAGGGGCCGGAGTATCCAGCCGCGCTTTATCAGACAGAACGCGCATCACTGCGCCAACTTGGCTAAAATGCCGCCCCTCTTTCTATCTCCACCGCCGGAACCGCCGTGAGCAAAGAACCCGATCGCCTTTTCGCCCAGCCCCTGGCCCAGGTGCCCGACTTCGCCTTCAACGAGGACGTGGTGCGGGTGTTCCCGGACATGATCAAGCGCTCGGTGCCGGGTTACCCGACCATTGTCGAGAACCTCGGCGTGCTCGCCGCCCAGTTCGCCCAGCCGAACAGCGTGCTCTACGACCTGGGCGCGTCCCTCGGCGCCGTGACCCAGGCCCTGCGCCGCCATGTGCGCACCGACGGTTGCCGGGTGATCGCCGTCGACAATTCCGCGGCGATGGTCGAGCGTTGCCGCGAATACCTCAACGGCCAGGACTCGATGTTCCAGGAGCTGTTGCCGGTACAAGTGATCGAAGGCGACATCCTGGCCCTGCAGTTCCAGCCGGCCTCGGTGGTGGCGCTGAACTTCACCCTGCAATTCATCGCCCCCGAGCAGCGCCTGGCCCTGCTCGGCACTATCCGCCAGGCACTGTTGCCCGGCGGCGCACTGATCCTTTCGGAGAAGCTGCGCTTCAACGACCCCGAGGAGCATGCGCTGCTTACCGACCTGCACGTTGCCTTCAAGCGTGCCAACGGCTACAGCGAACTGGAAATCGCCCAGAAGCGCAGCGCCATCGAAAACGTCATGAAGCCCGACAGCCTCGAAGAACACCGCGAACGCCTGCTGGCCGCCGGGTTCTCGAAAGTCGTGCCGTGGTTCCAATGTCTTAACTTTGCCTCGTTGATTGCCTTGCCATGATTGATCTGTCCCCCCTCGCCCGCCGCCTGGCCGGCACGCCGCTGGCCGACTGGGCCAACACCCTGCAAGCGCAACTTGACGCCAAGATGGAAAAGGGCCACGGCGACCTGGCACGCTGGCAAAGCGCCCTGGACGCGCTGCCAGACATCCAGCCGACCGAGGTCGACCTGCTTGATGGCCTGACCCTGGACACCGACTGTGACGACGCCACCCGCGCCCGGATGCGCAGCGCCCTGATGGGCCTGTCGCCCTGGCGCAAGGGCCCGTTCGACCTGTTCGGCGTGCATGTGGATACCGAATGGCGCTCGGACTGGAAATGGTCGCGGGTCGCCCCGCACCTGGACCTCACAGGCAAGCGCATCCTCGATGTCGGCTGCGGCAACGGCTATTACATGTGGCGCATGCTCGGCGCCGGCGCCCACAGCGTGATCGGCGTCGACCCGAACTGGCTGTTCTTCTGCCAGTTCCAGGCGGTGCAGCGTTACCTGTCGGAGCCTTCGGTGTGGCACCTGCCGTTTCCGTTCGAGGACCTGCCGCCCAACCTGGAAGGTTTCGACACGGTGTTTTCCATGGGCGTGTTCTACCACCGCCGTTCGCCGATCGAGCATCTGCTGGCGCTCAAGGACTGCCTGGTCAAAGGCGGCGAACTGGTACTGGAAACCCTGGTGGTCGAAGGCGACCAGCACCAGGTGCTGGTGCCGGAAGACCGTTACGCGCAGATGCGCAACGTATGGTTCCTGCCGTCGGTGCCAGCCCTGGAGTTGTGGCTGCGCCGTGCCGGTTTCAGCGATGTGCGATGCGTGGATGTCAGCGTGACCAGCGTCGAGGAACAGCGCGGCACCGAGTGGATGAAATACCAGTCGCTGAGCGACTTCCTCGACCCGAACGACCACAGCAAGACCATCGAGGGCCTGCCGGCGCCGATGCGCGCCGTGATCGTCGCCAGGAAATAAATCGCCTGAAGCTGTAGGAGAGGTGTTCAGTCGCGGCTGGCCCGACGGGCCTTGAAAAATTCGCTCAGCACCGCGCCGCACTCTTCGGCCAGGACCCCGCCCTCGAACAGCACCCGATGGTTGAGGAAGCCCTGGGTGAAGAACTGCCCCTGGCTCTGCACGATTCCCGCCTTGGGCTCCAGCGCGCCGTACACCACCCGGGCGATGCGCGAATGCACGATCAGCCCGGCGCACATGCTGCACGGCTCCAGGGTCACATAAAGGGTGCTGCCGGGCAGACGGTAATTGCTGACCGCCTGGGCCGCGGCCCGGATCGCGACCATTTCCGCATGGGCGCTGGGGTCGCTGCCGCTGATCGGGCAGTTATAGCCGCGACCGATGATTTCCCCGTCCTGCACCAGCACCGCCCCCACCGGCACCTCGCCCAACGCCGCGCCCTGGGCGGCCAGAACCAGGGCTTCACGCATGAAGTCCTGGTCGCGGCTGCGATCGATGATCCGGGCCGGGCGAATCTGCCGCATCAGGCCACCTCGATGGCGGCCATCAGGCCGGTTTCCATGTGGTCGATCACATGGCAATGGAACATCCACACCCCCGGGTTATCCGCCACCAGCGCCACCCGCGCCCGCTCGTTCTTGCCCAGCAGGTAGGTGTCGGTGAAGTAGGGGGTGATCTTCTTGCGGTTCGAGGCGATGACCTTGAAGCTCATGCCGTGCAAGTGGATCGGATGCTGGTACTGGGTCATGTTCTTCAGTTCGAAAATATAGCTCTGGCCTTTCTTGAGCGTCGCGATAGGACGGTCGGCGCAGGTCTTGTCGGTGATGTCCCAGGCCTTGCCGTTGATCTGCCACAGGCTGGGCGGCTTGCCATTGTCCACGTTCACCGAGACCGAGCCAACCCACTCGAAGTTGAAGTTGAGCTTCTCGGCATTCTCGATATCGGGCTCGGCGATCGGATTGGCCGGCAATGCCGGCGGCCATTCGGTCGGCGCATCGCTGTTGGCCACCGAACGGAAAGTGCCGAGGCGCACCGGGCCGTTGCGCAACGACAGCTCTTCGCCAGCGGGCGGCGCCTTGATCGCCAGGCAGATGCGCATGCCCGGCCCCAGCCAATACTCCTTGCCCAGCGGACGCGGCTCGATGGGGTTGCCGTCCAGGGCGTAGATCCGGGCGTCGACATCAGGAATGTTGATGCGGTAGGTCAGGGTGTTGTCCAGGTTGAGCAGGCGCACGCGGGTGATCTGCCCGGCCGGAATCTCCACCACAGCCTGGGGCACGCCGTTGATGGTCGACAGACGCCCCGCCGTACCGCCACGCGCCGCCTCGCGGGGAATGCTGAACGGCACGAAAGCGCCCTCTTCATCCACATGCCAGCTTTTCAGGCTCAAGGTGCGTTCGTAGGTGAAGCCAGTGGGTTCGCGCTCCTCGATGATCAGCGGGCCGACCAGGCCGCGCCCCAGCTCTTCGCTGCTGTTGACGTGCGGGTGATACCAGTAGCTGCCGGCGTCCGGCACGCGGAACTTGTAGTCGAAATACTCGCCCGGCATGACCGGCAACTGCGAAACGTAAGGCACGCCGTCCATTTCCAGCGGCAGGCGGATACCGTGCCAGTGAATGGTGGTGGCCACCGGCAGGTGGTTGATGAATCGTACCCGCAACCACTCGCCCTGGCGTACCCGCAGTTCGGTGCCCGGCGCGGAAGGACCGAAAGCCCAGGCCTCGGTCTTGTGGCCCGGCACCAGCTCCACATCCAGTGGCGCGGCGATCAGCTGATAATCATGGCCCGCCTCGGCGTCGGCCATCTTGCCCAGCCAGTAGCGCGACGCGCCACCGGCGCCCACGCCAACCACTGCAAGACCGGCCAGACCACCAAGTATCTGTCGACGGGTAAAGGACATGGACTCGACTACCTCACATAGTTACGGCGGGCCGGGGCCCGAAAAGGCGAATACGATACACCCGCAGTTGAGAAACAGTAAGGCCGGCGCGGCGAGAGGCCGCAGCCCAGGCTGGAGGTTCGGCACAATCGATGCCGTTCATGAGAAAGCCGTCGAGTGCCCAGGCCGCGGCCGGACCGCAGCACCCTGCTGCCGCCAGCCGCGGACGCGCCCGCGGCACAGCAGCCCCTTCAGCCGAGCAAGGCCATCAGTTCATGGCTCGGCGGCCCCACCCGCCGGGCCTCCTTGGCGACGTTCACCGACTGCGCGACCCGCGCCACTTCGATCACCGGATGTTGCAGTTCGTAGCCGCCCCGGGCGTCGAGCCAGCTGAGGACTTCCGCCAGGTGCCAGAGCGAGGCGCTGCCCTCGTGGATCGCCAGGGGGAAGCTGCCGGCATGGTTGAGCATCAGCTTGCGCATGTTCTGCCGGGACACGCCGACGATATCGGCGATTTCGCTCAGGCCGACGAAATCCGGGCTGGCCTCGACCAGCCGCGCATCCGGGATGATTCGCTTGATGTCGCCCAGGGCGCTGAGCAGGGCCGCTTCGCCGCTCTCGGCCTCGCGGCTGAACTCCAGCGCCAGGCGCCCCGCCAGCCCGGTGCCGACCAGGGCATCGGTGCAACCGCCGGCGCCAAGACGCTCGACCAGCGCGTCCGGATCGCAATCATCGGCCGGCAGCAGGTAGTTGAGGGTGAACAGGTACTCCATGATCGTTACTCCCGAGCAGGTTGCGGGTACTTCCCGCCGCGCAGCTGGTTCAGCGTGCAGTTGTCGACGACCCGGCACAAAGCGCGGGCATGCTGGGCAGGATTTTTTGGCGAGCACCACACACTGGTGATGCAGAACTCGCCGCAACGACACACCTCGCTGTTGTAGGGGCAATAGATCTTGCCCCAGGCATGACCGCCGCCGACTTCGACACGCCAGCCCTGCCATTCGGCGTAGCGCAGGGCCATTTCAATGTCTTTCTTGGGATGAGGTGTGCGAGCCATCCATGGCCTCCAGTCTCGTCAACAATGACAAGGTTGTCAACTGACAACCATCGATTACTTCAACACCTGCGTCGAAGCCGCCAGGGCCACCACAGGAGGTTGATAAATGTCTATCGATGAGGGTACACAAGAGCGCCGGGCGCCAATTGGCCCATCTCTTTCCTGGTGTTGCGGGAGGGCTGGAAACCGGGCTTTTCATAAACCCTGAAACACAAATGGCGATCGACACCCAAAGGTCTCGATCGCCATTGCTTACTGCGAATGGATCAGCAGCCGATCACTCGGCCAGGATCATTCCCACTCGATAGTGGCTGGCGGCTTGCTCGACACGTCGTAGGTGACGCGGGAGATGCCTTCGATTTCGTTGATGATCCGGCCGCTGACGGTTTCCAGCAACTCGTAAGGCAGGTGCGCCCAACGTGCGGTCATGAAGTCGATGGTTTCCACGGCACGCAGGGCCACGACCCAGGCGTAACGACGGCCGTCACCGACCACGCCCACCGATTTCACCGGCTGGAACACCACGAACGCCTGGCTGACCTTGTGGTACCAGTCGGCCTTGCGCAGCTCTTCGATGAAGATGTGGTCGGCGCGACGCAGCAGGTCGGCGTATTCCTTCTTCACTTCGCCGAGGATGCGCACGCCCAGGCCCGGACCCGGGAACGGGTGACGGTAGACCATGTCGTACGGCAGGCCCAGCTCCAGGCCCAGGCGACGGACTTCGTCCTTGAACAGCTCGCGCAGCGGCTCGACCAGCTTGAGGTTCATTTCTTCCGGCAGGCCGCCCACGTTGTGGTGCGACTTGATCACGTGGGCCTTGCCGCTCTTGGCGCCGGCCGACTCGATCACGTCCGGGTAGATGGTGCCCTGGGCCAGGAACTTGATGTTTTCCAGCTTGCAGGACTCGGCGTCGAACACGTCGATGAAAGTCCGGCCGATGATCTTGCGCTTCTTCTCCGGGTCGGCTTCGCCGGCCAGGTTGTTGAGGAACTGCTCTTCCGCGTTGGCGCGGATCACCTTGACGCCCATGTTCTCGGCGAACATGGCCATCACTTGCTCGCCCTCGTGCAGGCGCAGCAGGCCGTTGTCGACGAATACGCAGGTCAGCTGGTCGCCGATGGCCTTGTGCAGCAGGGCCGCGACCACCGAGGAGTCAACACCGCCGGACAGGCCGAGCAGCACGTTGTCGGTGCCGACCTGGGCACGGATCTGGGCGATGGCGTCGTCGGCGATATGCGACGGCGTCCACAGGGCTTCGCAGCCGCAGATGTCGAGGATGAAGCGCGACAGGATGCGACCGCCCTGCTTGGTGTGGGTCACTTCCGGGTGGAACTGCACGCCGTAGTAGCGCAGGTCGTCGTTGAACATGCCAGCGATCGGGCAGCTCGGGGTGCTGGCCAGGATGTGGAAGTCTTCCGGCATCTTGGTGACCTTGTCACCGTGGCTCATCCATACGTCGAGGCCGAACAGGCCGTCGGCGTCCACGTGGTCTTCGATGCCGTCCAGCAGGCGGCTCTTGCCGACCACGTCGACGCGGGCATAACCGAATTCACGCAGCTCTGAACCTTCGACCTTGCCGCCCATCTGCTCGGCCATGGTCTGCATGCCGTAGCAGATACCGAAGACCGGTACGCCCAGGTCGAACACCGCTTGCGGGCAGCGCGGGCTGTTGGCTTCGTGCACGGACTCGGGGCCGCCGGCGAGAATGACACCTTTGGGGGCGAATTCGCGAATCGCTTCGTCGTCCATGTCGAACGGATGCAGTTCGCAGTACACGCCGATTTCACGCACGCGACGAGCGATCAATTGGGTGTACTGGGAACCGAAATCGAGGATCAGGATACGGTGAGCGTGAATGTCGAGGGCCATGATTCAGTCTCGTCTAGGTAATTCGAAAACAGTCGTGATTCAGAAACGACTCGGGGCTGAATAAAACAGCCCCGGTCATTGAACGTTTTGCTTGAAGCATCAACCTACGCGGTAGTTCGGCGCTTCCTTGGTGATCTGCACGTCATGCACATGGGACTCGGCCATGCCGGCGCCCGTGATGCGTACGAACTCCGGCTTGGTGCGCATTTCTTCGATGTTGGCGCTACCGGTGTAGCCCATGGAAGAACGCAGGCCACCCATCAACTGGTGGATGATGGCGGTCAGGGTGCCCTTGTAGGGAACACGGCCTTCGATGCCTTCCGGAACCAGCTTCTCGGCACCCGCGGCGGAGTCCTGGAAGTAACGGTCGGAAGAACCCTGGGCCTGGGACATGGCGCCGAGCGAACCCATGCCGCGGTAAGCCTTGTAGGAACGGCCCTGGAACAGTTCGATCTCGCCTGGCGCCTCTTCGGTACCGGCGAACATCGAACCCATCATCACGGCCGAAGCGCCAGCGACGATAGCCTTGGACAGGTCACCGGAGAAACGGATGCCGCCATCGGCGATCAGTGGCACGCCGGTGCCTTCGAGGGCGGCGGCGACATTGGCGATCGCGCTGATCTGCGGGACGCCGACGCCGGCGACGATACGGGTGGTGCAGATCGAGCCAGGGCCGATACCGACCTTGACCGCGTCGGCGCCAGCCTCGGCCAGTGCCTTGGCAGCAGCGCCGGTGGCAATGTTGCCGCCGATCACCTGCACTTGCGGGTAGTGCTCCTTGACCCAGCGAACGCGGTCGATCACGCCCTTGGAGTGACCGTGGGCGGTGTCGACCACCACCACGTCCACACCGGCATTGACCAGGGCTGCAACACGGTCGCCGGTGTCTTTACCGGTACCGACGGCAGCGCCCACGCGCAGACGACCTTGATCGTCCTTGCTGGCCAGCGGGTAAGCCTTGGCTTTCTCGATGTCGTTGACAGTCATCATGCCCTTGAGGGCGAACTTGTCGTCGACGATCAGCACGCGCTCGATGCGGTGCTTGTGCAGCAGTTCGCGCACGTCGTTCTTGTCCGCGCCTTCCTTGACCGTGACCAGGCGCTCTTTAGGCGTCATCACTTCGCGGACGCTGGCGTCCAGGCGGCTTTCGAAACGCACGTCACGGGAAGTGACGATGCCGACCAGGTCGCCATCGTGCAGTACCGGAACGCCGGAAATGTTGTGCATGCGGGTCAGTTCGAACAGGTCACGGACCGTGGCGTCAGCCTCGATGGTGATCGGGTCCTTGACCACGCCGGCTTCGAACTTCTTGACCTTGCGGACTTCGGCAGCTTGCTGCTCGATGGTCATGTTCTTGTGGATGATGCCGATGCCACCTTCCTGAGCCATGGCGATTGCCAGACGGGCTTCGGTAACGGTGTCCATTGCGGCAGAAACCAGTGGAATATTCAGCTCGATGCCACGGGTAAGGCGGGTCTTGAGACTGACTTCGTTAGGAAGTACCTCGGAATAACCGGGCACTAGGAGAATGTCGTCGAAGGTCAGGGCTTCTTGGCTGATACGCAGCATCGCGGGGGCTCCCGGGCGGGAAAATGGAAGCGCGCCATTATACTCAGACACCTACCCGGGCTCAATGTAAAAGTCTGTGAATTATCAATGGAGTGATGGATGGGGATTCTGCCGCGCCGCGGCCTCCGTTTCACCGGCCCATTGCGCTCTGGCCCGGCGCTTCCCTCCCCCTCGTCGATGCGCTTCTAGAGTTCCACTTTCACCCAGCTCACCGGTTGGTCCAGCCAATCGGCGAACTCATCGAGAAAGCTCTGTTTGAAGCCGGCCTCGGCCCAGTTGTTGAAGATGAACCCCAGGTTGGAAAACCCGCACTCCTGCAGGAACAGAAAGCCATTGATATCGTCTTCGTGGCCGCATTCGGGGCAGATGAAGTTATCGGTGCGCCCGGGCATCCAGTCCTCCAGGCTCTCGAACAGCGCCTCCCCCACTTCCTGCCGGCATTCGGCACAGCCCGCTTCCTCGAGAAACCCCTTGGAAGGGGTATAGATGCAGCGCTTGGTGATAATCTCCAGGCCGTTGATCGCTTCGCCGAACGGCAAGGCGTCCGGATGCAGCACTACCTCCCGCGCACCGGGCGCAATGGCGTGGCCCATGCGGTTGCCGGTACGGCCACAGGTGCTCAGGGTTTCCTCGACGATATTCTTGCGCACCAGCCAACGCACGATTGCCCGGGCACGGGGTTCGTGAACCGGCATAGTGGAAATTTTCGGGACGATGATGCTTTGCGAGTTCATGGGTGGGGCCTGAAGCGTCTGAAGGAAAGTCTGCGTCGCCTGCCCGGACCGTATCGCCGGCAAACCGCCTACAGATTCAGTGTAGAAGCCGGCGCGCCGGGCAGGTCCGAGGGCCCGCAGCTTAATCCCTGAACTCCAGAGGTCAAGTGTTCAGATACCGCGTGATCAGGGCAATGCCGCTGGCCAGCACCAGCCAGGTCACCAGCCGGACAAACGCCTCGCGGGACAGCCTCATCGTCAGGCGCCGACCTATCCACAAGCCCAGTGCCATAGCCGGCACCAGGCACAGCGCCAGCACCAATAAAGGCAGTTGCGCATAAACACCGGCGATGGCGAACAGGCTCAGGCGCACCACGGTGCTGCAACTGATCAACGCGCTCTGGGTGGCCCGCGCCGCATCCTTGGGCAGGCGGCTGTTCAGGTAGATGGCATATAAGAAGCCGCCGCTGCCGAACAGCGCGCCGAACAGCCCGCCCACGGTCCCCATCGGAATCGCCCAGCCCGCCGCCAGCGCTTTGGGCCGCGCCTTGACCCACAGGCTGTACACCGCATAAGCGCTGATAAACAGCCCCATTAATAGCAGCAGCACATCGGATTTGAGGTTGAGCAGGAAAATCACCCCCAGGGTGCAGCCCAGCGCCATGCACGGCAGCAGGCGCAGCAGTTCGGCACGCTCGACGTCCCGGCGCGACGGCAGGAGATTGCCGAACGCCGCGACGAAATCCAGCAGCACCAGCAACGGCACGATCTTCGACAGCGGCATGAACAGGATCAGGACCGGACCGGCCACCAGCGCCGTGCCGAACCCGGCAATGCCGAACACGATATACGCCAGGGCGATCCCCAGACCGATCGCCAACCAGCCACTCGCGCCCCATGACCACTGCCCCAACAACTCAACCATGCTCATCGACTCGTCATCCTTATTGATCCGGAAATGACTTTAGCCAGCGGGAAGCCTTGCGACTAATATCATCAAAGCCCTCCACCCATCTCAAAAAGGCATGACTGGTGATTTCAACCCGGCAATTGCGTTACTTCGTGGAAATCGTCGACAGCGGCAGTTTCAGCGCGGCGGCCGAACGCTTGTTCATCGCCCAGTCCGCCCTCAGCCGTCAGATCAAGGACTTGGAAAACCACCTGCAAACCCCGTTGTTCGAGCGGACCGCGCGCCTGCCCCGGCTGACGGCGGCCGGCGCGGCCTTCTACCCGCGAGCGCGCAACCTGCTGGACGAGCTGAACAAGGCCAGCGAACTGGCGACCCAGGTCGGCCAGGGGCAATGGGGGACGCTACGCCTGAGCCACTCCAGCACGGTGTCCATGAGCGGCCGGTTGCTGCAGGCCATCAGCCGCTATGTGGAAGAGTGCCCGGGCGCGTCGATGGATATCGCCACCTTGTCCTCCGAAGCGCAGTTGGAGGAAGTCGCCGAAGGCCGGCTGGATATCGGCCTGCTGCGACTGCCCGTACTGCGCCAACGCGAGGGGGTGCAGATCACTCCACTGTTCAGCGAACGCCTGCTGCTGGCCGTGCCGTCCGGCCACACCCTGGCATTGAATCCACCGCCCCAGGGCATCGACCTGGCGCAACTGCGCGACGAAGCCTTTATCTCCATTCCTCACCCGCAACGTGGCGGCCTGAGTTACCTGTCGGCCGAGTTGTGCATGCGCCAGGGCTTTTTCCCCAAGGCGGCGCGGGTGCTATCGCGCAAGACCACCCAGTTGCAATTGATCCAGGCCGGATTCGGCATCGCCCTGCTGCCCGAGTCGATGCGCGACATCGCCCCCGCCAGCCTGCGCTTCCTGCCCCTGGCGGACCCGGCGTGCCAAAGCACGGTCGCCCTCGCCTGCCGACAGCAGCCGACACCTTTGGTCAAACAGTTCATCGAACACTTCCATGGCGCCCTCGCGTCCTAGCCGGTGGAGGCATCGTCTCCTTTTGTTTCGATCCATGGAGATTGTTCGCCGAATGCCTTTAAACTGCGCCCCATGATTAAAGATCCCTTTGCAAGACTCGGCCTGGACCGCGAAGTCCTGACCGTCAGCCAGCTCAACGGCCGTGCGCGGGTGTTGCTGGAAGACGTGTTCAGCAACATCTGGGTCGAAGGCGAAATCTCCAACCTCGCCCGCCCGGCGTCCGGCCATGTGTATTTCACCCTCAAGGACAGCGGCGCCCAGGTGCGTTGCGCGCTGTTCCGGCAGAATGCCGCGCGGGTGCGCCAGGCATTGAAGGACGGCCTGGCGGTCAAGGTACGCGGCAAGGTCTCGCTGTTCGAGGGCCGCGGCGACTATCAACTGATCCTCGATACCGTCGAGCCAGCCGGCGATGGCGCCCTGCGCCTGGCCTTCGATGCCCTGAAGGAAAAGCTCAGCGCCGAAGGCCTGTTCAGCGCCGAACGCAAGGTGCCGCTGCCCGCTCATCCCCAGCGTATCGGCATCATCAGTTCGCCGACGGGCGCGGTGATTCGCGACATTATCAGCGTGTTCCGCCGCCGGGCGCCGCAAGTGGCGCTGACCCTGATTCCTACCGCCGTGCAGGGGCGCGAAGCCACTGCACAGATTGTCCGGGCGCTGCAGATGGCCGATGCCCGAGGCTTCGATGCGCTGATCCTGGCCCGCGGCGGCGGCTCGCTGGAGGACCTCTGGTGCTTCAACGAAGAGGCCGTGGCCCGCGCGGTGGATGCCTGCGTCACGCCGATCGTCAGTGCCGTGGGCCATGAAACCGATGTGTCGATCAGCGATTTCGTCGCCGACGTGCGCGCCCCAACGCCCTCGGCGGCTGCCGAACTGCTCGCCCCGGACTCCAGCGACCTGCAACGCCGGCTCGAAAGCCTGCATCGGCGCCTGGTGCTTCGCATGCGCGACCGCCTGATGCGCGATCGCCTGCGCCTGGAAGGCATGTCCCGGCGCCTGCGTCACCCGGGCGAGCGGCTGCGCCAGCAAGCGCAACGCCTGGATGACCTGGATATGCGCATACGTCGAGCGTTCGAGCGTAGCCTCAACACCCGCCGCGAACGCCTGATCCGCCTGGAAACCCGGCTCGCCGGCCAACACCCCGGGCGCCAGCTGGCGCTGCTGCGGCAACGCCTCGACAGCCTGGCCGAACGGCTGCCCCGCGCCATGCGCGAAGGCCTGAAATCCCGTCGCCTGCAATTGCACAGCCAGATGCAGACCCTGCACGTCGTCAGCCCGCTGGCCACCCTGGGACGAGGCTACAGCATCCTCCTGGACGAACGTGGCCAGGCCATCCGCAGCGCCGGACAGACCCAACCGGGACAGCGCCTCAAGGCGCGGCTCGGCGAAGGCGAACTGCAAGTCCGCGTCGAGGACAATCACCTGACACCTGTCACCCTTTCTTTACTGGATTGATCCATGCCGCGTGTTCTCTGCTCACTGCTCTTGCTGTGCCTGACTTTCAACGCCCATGCCGACAGCTACATCACCCGCCTGTTGAACAAACCGGTGCCCGGCGGCGTCGCGGTGATCGACCTCGGCACCGGCGCCCAGGCGCCCAAGGCCAGCTACCAGGGAAAACCGCTGCTGGTGGTCAAGGAGCAGAACAACTGGCTGGCGATCGTCGGCATTCCCCTGACCGTCAAACCCGGTGTCCAGCAGGTCAGCACAGCAGGCCGCAACCTGAGCTTCAACGTGGGCAGCAAGAAATACCCGGAGCAACACATCACGCTGAAGAACAAGCGCCAGGTCAACCCTGACCCGGCCGACCTCAAGCGCATCGAGGCCGAACTGGCCGAGCAGGTCCGGGCCTATCGCAGTTTCAGCCCGAATACCCCGAGCAACCTGCTGCTGGACAAACCGGTGAACGGCCCGCTGTCGAGCAAATTCGGCGTGCGCCGTTTCTTCAACGGCGAAGAGCGCAATCCCCACGCCGGCCTGGACTTCGCGGTGCCCGCCGGAACGCCGATCAAGACCCCCGCCGCCGGCAAGGTGATCCTGATCGGTAACTACTTTTTCAATGGCAACACGGTCTTCGTCGACCACGGCCAGGGCTTTATCAGCATGTTCTGCCATATGTCGAAAATCGACGTGAAGCCGGGCCAGCAACTGGCTCGTGGCAGCGTGGTGGGGAAAGTCGGCTCGACCGGCCGGGCCACGGGGCCGCACATGCACTGGAACGTCAGCCTGAACGATGCCCGCGTCGATCCGGCGATCTTTATCGGTGCCTTCCAGCCCTGAGCCCCCCGCAAACGGCAGGGGTGCGCTTGCTCCTGCCGGGATTGCGCAGGTTAAAAAGTCTGCGCAATAAGAGCGAAACTTCCCTGCCCGCAACAGAATAAAATCTCGCCGAATCTCGGTTTTAAGAGATTTATCTCAATTTTTTTCGACTACTTGCCATCTTTCACCCCAGTGGTTAGGGTTGAAGGCATGAAAACCTCTCACACCCTCATTCAGCGTCGTCAACACCGAAGCCTCTGCCTCGTCAGCGCACGACTGCCAGGGTGAGTCGCGGTACCTCGTCCCCTGCTTCAAATACTCACAACACCCCATTGATTCATCGGCAGGCCGCCTCTTTTCGGCCCGGACAATAAGGATTTCCCCATGAGCATGCTCAAAGACCCGTCCTCGAAGTACCGCGCGTTTCCGACCATCAACCTGCCGGACCGCACCTGGCCTTCGAAAACCATCACCCGCGCGCCGATCTGGTGCAGCTCCGACCTGCGCGATGGCAACCAGTCGCTGATCGAGCCGATGGATGCGGTCAAGAAGCTGCGCTTCTGGAAAACCCTGGTCGCCGTGGGCGTGAAAGAAATCGAGGCCTCCTTCCCGGCCGCCTCGCAGACCGACTTCGACTTCGTGCGCACCCTGATCGAAGAAGGCCACATCCCGGACGACACCACTATCCAGGTGCTGACCCAGGCCCGCGAAGACCTGATCGCACGCACCTTCGAGTCGTTGCGTGGGGCGAAAAAAGCCATCGTTCACCTGTACAACGCCACCAGCCCGTCGTTCCGCCGCATTGTCTTCAACCAGGACAAGGCCGGCGTGAAAGAGATCGCGGTGAACGCCGCCAAGCTGTTCGTCAAATACGCCGCCCAGCAGCCGGAAACCCAGTGGCAGTTCGAATACTCGCCAGAAACCTTCAGCGCTACCGAGCTGGAGTTCGCCAAGGAAGTCTGCGACGCGGTGGTCGAAGTCTGGAACGCGACCCCACAGAACAAGGTGATCCTCAACTTGCCCGCCACCGTTGAAGTGGCGACGCCGAACATCTATGCCGACCAGATCGAGTGGTTCTGCCGTCACATCAACCGCCGCGACAGCGTGATCATCAGCCTGCACACCCACAACGACCGTGGCACCGGCGTGGCCGCCACCGAACTGGGCCTGATGGCCGGCGCCGATCGCGTCGAAGGCTGCCTGTTCGGCAATGGTGAACGTACCGGTAACGTCGACCTGGTCACCGTGGCCCTGAACCTCTACACCCAGGGCATCGATCCCGAGCTGGATTTCTCCGACATCGACGGCGTACGCAAAGTGGTCGAAGAGTGCAACCAGATCCCGGTGCACCCTCGCCATCCGTATGTCGGCGACCTGGTTCACACCGCGTTCTCCGGCTCGCACCAGGATGCGATCCGCAAGGGCTTCGCCCAGCAGAAATCCGATGCGCTGTGGGAAGTACCGTACTTGCCGATCGACCCGGCGGACATCGGTCGCAGCTACGAAGCGGTGATTCGCGTCAACAGCCAGTCGGGCAAAGGCGGTATCGCCTACCTGCTGGAGCAGGAGTACGGCATCAGCTTGCCACGTCGCATGCAGATCGAGTTCAGCCAGGTAGTACAGCGCGAAACCGATCGCCTCGGCCTGGAGATGACCGCCCAGCAGATCCACGCGCTGCTCCACAGCGAGTACCTGCAAGCCAACACGCCATACGCGTTGGTCAGCCATCGCCTGCAGGAAGAAAACGGCCACAGCGCCGTGGAAGTGGAAGTCTCCGGCAAGGGCCAGGGCGAGACCAACCTGCACTGGCGCGGCAAGGGCAATGGCGCCCTGGAAGCCCTGGTAGCCGGCTTGCCGGTTCCGGTGGAGATCATGGACTACAACGAGCATGCCATCGGCGCCGGCACCAACGCCAAGGCCGCGGCCTACATCGAACTGCGAGTGAACGGCGAACGTGCGGTACACGGTGTGGGCATCGATGAAAATATCACCACCGCCAGCTTCAAGGCGCTGTTCAGCGCCCTGAACCGCTCCCTGAGCCAGACGGACGCGAAAGCTGCCTGACGGTTTCCCGCGTAGAAAAAAGCCCCGGTTGATCCGGGGCTTTTTTATGGCCGCCCCTTGGTGCTCAGGCGGTGGTGTTGATGCGTGCCGTCAAGGCCTGGAGCAAGGCGGCCTGCAATACCTGGAGGTTGCTGGCGGTAATCGCGATCTGCGCCTGCACCTCCATCGCCTGCTGTGCCTTCTGCTCTTCGCTCGCCTGGCCCTTCTGCACGCCGGACAACTGCGACTGCTGCTCGGTCAGGGTCTTTTCCGTCTCGTCGATCTGCTTCTGCAATTGCGCGACGAGGTCTGCGGGGTTCGACTTGAGATCGGCCTTGGCAGCGTATTCCTGCATGTCGACGCTTACCGAATCACGGTCATTCGCAACGCCTTCATCCTGTTCTTCAAGCGGGCTGGCCGGCGGCTCGGCTATGTTGAGCTTCTGTGGCGTGGCGGCCAATGGAAATGGCGTGCTGCCCACAGCACCGATACTGGTCATGGTGAGTCTCCCTGTAAATCCTCTTTCCCTTAACGGCATACCCCAGGCGTTCTTTAAGCCTGGGTGAATTCGAAGGTGTCCGCATCCAGGTAGGCCGGAAAACGCGCCCGATAGGCAGCCAGCTCCGCCGCATCCAGGCTGACATGGAATACCCCGTCGGCCTCGCCGGCCCCCAGCAAGGTCTCGCCCTGGAAGTCCAGCACCTGGCTATCGCCGGTGTAGGCAAACCCCTTGCCATCGGTCCCCACGCGATTGACCGCCGCCACATAGCACAGGTTTTCGATGGCCCTGGCTGGCAACAGGCGATTCCAGTGCTGGCGCCGCGCTCCCGGCCAATTGGCCGTATACAACAGCAAATCGGTGTCCCGGGGATCGCGGCTCCACACCGGGAAGCGCAGGTCGTAGCAGATCAATGGCCGGATACGCCAACCCTTGAGCTCGAACTGCACCTGGCGCTCGCCCGGCGTGTAGTGATCGTGCTCCCCCGCCATGCGGAACAGATGGCGCTTGTCGTAATGCCAGAGCTCGCCATCGGGGCGCGCCCATAACAGACGGTTGCGGTGGCTGCCGTCGGCAGCCTGGATAATCACGCTGCCGGTGATCACCGCCCCGAGCCGCGCGGCCTGATTGCGCAACCATTTGCTGGTCGGCCCGTTTTCCGCCTCGGCGAGGGTTTCGGATTCCATGGAAAATCCGGTGGTGAACATCTCCGGCAGGATGATCAGGTCAGCTCCGCGGGCCTGCTCGAGCAGCAGCTCGAAATGCTCGAGGTTGGCCTGACGGTCATGCCAGACCAGAGAAGTCTGGATCAGCGCCACATTCAGATTGGGCAAAGCACTCAGATCACGCATAGTTTCTCCGCTGCCTGGCGCAGCGTCTCCTCGCGCTTGGCGAAGCATAGCCGTACCAGGCGCTGGCCTTGCGGTGGCTCGCGATAGAACACCGACACCGGAATGGTGGCGACACCGTGCTCACGGGTCATCCATATCGCCATTTCGACATCATTCAGGTCCGGGCGGATCCGCGAATAGTCCACCAGTTGAAAATAGGTGCCGGCCACCCGGGTAAAGCTGAACCGAGAAGGTGCCAGCAAATCGCAGAACAGGTCGCGCTTGGCCTGGTAGAAAGCGGGCAGCTCCTCGACATGTTCCGGGTGTTCGGCCATGTAGTCCGCCAGAGCGTACTGCAAAGGCGTCACGCCACAGAAGCTGACATATTGATGCACCTTGCGCAGTTCCGCGCTCAGGGCCGGCGGAGCGACCACATAGCCGGTCTTCCAACCGGTCACGTGATAGGTCTTGCCAAAGGAACTGACTACGAATGCCCGCTGGTAGAGCTCCTCGTGGGCCAGCACGCTGACGTGCGGGGTGCCGTCGAACACCAGGTGTTCATAAACCTCGTCGCTGACCAGATAGATGTCCCGGTCGCGAATCAGCGCGGCCAACTGGTCCAGTTCGGCACGGCTGATCAGCGCGCCACTGGGATTGTGCGGCGCATTGAGGATGATCATCCGGGTCCGCGGACTCAGCGCTTCGCCGAGCTTCTGCCAGTCGATGGCGAAATCGTCCAGGCCCAGCTGCACATGCACGCAGCGCCCGCCGGCGAGCTCGACCGAGGGCTCATAACTGTCGTAGCAGGGATCGAAGACAATCACTTCATCGCCAGGCTGGATCACCGCCTGGATCGCACAAAAGATGGCCTGGGTAGCGCCGGGGGTAATGGTCACCTCGGTATCGGCATTCACCTGCACGCCATAACTGCGGGCGATCTTGGCCGCTACCTGCTGGCGCAAGGCCGGTAGTCCGGTCATCGGCGCGTACTGGTTATGGCCGCTGGCGATATGCCGGGCCACAGCATCACGCAAGGCCTGCGGACCATCGAAGTCGGGAAAACCCTGGGACAGATTCAGCGCGCCGGTTTCCACCGCGAGCTGTGACATTTGCGTAAAGATGGTGGTGCCGACATTCGGCAGCTTACTGGTGATCATGGGTGATTCCCTGCTGAACACCCGGCTCTACGGCGGCACGGGAGGCCCCGAGAATAGCCCAAACCACAGGCATGAAAAAGGGCGCCAAAAGCGCCCTTTCTCTCACATGAAGACCTGTGGAAGCGAGCTGCCCGCCGCTGCCGGCAAGCCACCCCGCATGAGCCTCAGCGCTTGTCCCGGCGCTTCTTCTCGGCCTTCTTGTGGTGCGACATTAGACGCCGCTTCTTGTTGACCTGACGGTCGGTGAGCGTGTTCTTGTTGCCTTCGTACGGGTTGTCGCCACCTTTGAATTCGATACGGATCGGCGTACCGACCAGCTTCAGGACTCGGCGATAGGTGTTTTCCAGGTAGCGCACATAAGACTTCGGCACCTTCTCGACCTGGTTCCCGTGGATCACGATCAGCGGCGGGTTGGCGCCGCCCAAGTGAGCGTAACGCAGCTTGATGCGACGGTTGTTGACCATCGGCGGCGCGTGTTCGCTTACGGCGTCTTCGAGAATCTGCGTCAGGCGGCTGGTCGGCCAGCGGGTAACCGCGGACTTGAAGGAGTTCTGCACCGACTGGTAGAGGTTGCCGACGCCAGTACCGTGCAGCGCCGAAATGAAGTGGATGTCGGCGAAGTCGACGAAGAACAGCCGGCGTTCCAGCTCGGTCTTCACATAGTCGCGCTCGCGCGGGTCCATGCCGTCCCATTTGTTCAAGGCGATGACCAGGGCGCGACCGGCTTCCAGGGCGAAGCCCAGCAGGTTCAGGTCGTGGTCCACCACACCTTCGCGGGCGTCCATGACGAAGATCACCACGTTGGCGTCCTTGATCGCCTGCAGGGTCTTGACCACCGAGAACTTTTCGACTTCCTCGTGGATCTTGCCGCGCTTGCGCACACCGGCCGTGTCGATCAGCGTGTACTTCTCGTCGTTACGCTCGAAGGGGATGTAGATGCTGTCGCGGGTGGTGCCAGGCTGGTCGTAGACGATGACCCGGTCTTCGCCGAGCATGCGGTTGACCAGCGTGGACTTGCCCACGTTCGGACGACCGATGATGGCGATCTTGATACCGTCCTTCTCGCTCGGCCCGGGAATGCGCTTGGCTTCCTCGCCTTCGGCAACGACCTCTTCCTCACCCTCTTCCGGCTCGTCCGCGTCATCCTTAGGGAACTCGCCCAGGGCGATTTCCAGCATCTGCGAGATACCGCGGCCATGGGCACCGGCGATCGGGATCGCGTCGCCCATGCCCAGGGGGGCGAACTCGGCCCGGGCCATGTCCGGGTCGATATTGTCGACCTTGTTGGCGATCACGAACGAGGTCTTGTTACGTTTGCGCAAGTGCTCGCCGATCATCTGGTCAGCAGCGGTAAAACCGGCCTTGGCATCGACCAGGAACAGAACGACATCGGCTTCTTCGATGGCCAGCAGCGACTGCTCGGCCATCTTTTCGTCCATGCCATGCTCGTCACCGGAAATACCGCCGGTGTCGATCAGAATATAGGTACGCCCTTGCCACTTGGCCTCACCGTATTGGCGATCACGGGTCAGACCGGACAAGTCGCCGACAATGGCGTCGCGAGTCCGAGTCAGGCGGTTGAACAAGGTGGACTTGCCGACGTTCGGTCGGCCCACCAGGGCGATTACGGGAACCATGCGGCTCTCCACTGCGTTATTTCAGAAAATACAAAAGCCGCTGCGGGGCAGCGGCTGGTGCTCGGGGCAGCACGAAAAAAGCGCTGCGAACCTTGCCAGGGCAAGGCCGCTTGGGGATCAACCCCAAGCATAGTCAAACCATTACTTGATGGTCAGGGCTTCCAGTTTGCCGCTGTTGCCATACACATAAATCATGTTGCCCACCACCAGCGGACGAGCGCGCAGGCCGTCGCTGTCGATACGCTCACGACCGACGAAACGGCCATCCACCTGGCTCAGCAGGTGCAGGTAACCTTCCAGGTCGCCTACCGCCACATAGCTGGAGAAGACTTCCGGAGCCGACAGTTGGCGGCGAGCCAGCGAGTCGTTGCTCCACAGGGCAGTGGTGGAACGCTCGTCGACGCTTTCGACCGTGCCGGAGGACAGGCTCACATAGACGCTGCCGAAACCTTGAGCGACACCGGCGTAGCTGGAAGCATCACGCTGCCAGAGCGGGCGACCGCTTTCCAGGTCCAGCGCCGCGACGCGACCCTGGTAGCTGGCGACATACAGGGTGCCGCCGGACAGCAGCAGGCCGCCATCGATGTCGACCACCCGGTCCAGCTCGGAACGACCTTGCGGAATAGCCACACGCTGCTCCCACACCGGCACGCCGTTGCGGATATCCAGGGCAACCACTTTACCGGTCGACAGGCCGGCCACCGCCAGGCGGTTGGTGGTGATTGGCGCACTGGTGCCGCGCAGGGTCAGTACCGCCGGGGTGCTGTCGTAGACCCACATCTGGTTGCCGGTGGCGGCATCGAGGCCGATCACACGGTCATCCTGGGTCTGGACCACAACCACGTCACCATTGGTGGACGGTGGCGCCAGGACCTCGCTGGTCACCCGCGCACGCCACTTCTCTTCGCCATTGGACGCATCCAGAGCGACGACTTCACCTTTCAGGGTGCCGATCATGACCAGGCCATAACCCACGCCAACGGCACCGGATACTGGCAACTCCAGATCCTGTTTCCATTTGACGTCGCCGTTCATGCGATCCAGCGCCTCTACCACGCCCGTCACGTCAGCGGCATAGATGGAGCTGCCGTCGATCGCCGGAACCAGCATGTTGTAGGTCTCGCCCTGACCGTCACCGATCGAACGGCTCCACTGCTTCTGCAGGACCACTTCTTCTTTGAAGTCGACCAGTTCAGCCGGTGGCAATTCTTTCTTGCTGTTGCTGCTGCAACCCGCCGCCAGAACGGCCAGGGCCAGCAATGCTGCATGTTTCCAACGGATCACGTCACGCATCCCCTTTGGCCAGGTCGTCCAGCTTGATTTGCAGGCCACCGACCGCCGCTTCGTCGGACAGTGCAGCCTTGGCTTTTTCGTATGCAGCATGGGCTTCGTCGGTCCGCCCCAGTTGGACCAGCAGGTCCCCCTTGAGCTCTTCGCGAGTGGCCAGGAAAGCCTTGTCGGTATCCCCCTCGAGCAGTTTCAGGCCTTCGTCGGCCTTGTTCTGCGCCGCCAGCACCTGGGCCAGGCGCTGGCGGGCGATCTCGCCCAGCGTCGGGTTGACCGGCTTGTCGGCGATGGCTTTGAGCTCGTTGGCCGCGTCGTCCAGCCTGCCGGTATCGACCGCCACCTTGGCGACGAACAGGCTGCCGTACTGGGCATAGGCCGTACCGCCGAACTCGCTGTTGAGCTTGCCGGCCAGGTCCGCCACGCGGGCTGCATCGGGCTTGCCGTCAGGCGTCAGTGTGGTTTCCAGCAATTGCTGGTAGAGCATCGAGGCGCCTTGCGACTGATTGCTCTGATACTTGTGCCAGGCCTGCCAGCCGAACACGATGACCAGCGCCAACAGGCCGCCGGTAACCAGAGGCTTGCCGTTACGCGACCACCAGTCTTTCAAATCCGCCAGCTGTTCATCTTCGGTACTCGACACCCCAATACTCCTTATTCGCTAAATCGGCTGTTTGACAGCTTCAACCCTGCACGACGCAGGTGGCCAGGTGTGCAGCGAGCGCATCCCAGGCAATGCTTTGTTGTTCGCCCTGGCCACGCAGGGGCTTGAAACCTACCACTTGCTGGGCCAATTCATCGTCGCCGAGGATCAGTGCATACAACGCACCGCTCTTGTCGGCTTTCTTGAACTGACTCTTGAAGCTGCCGGCACCGGCATTGATCTGCAGGCGCAGGTTCGGCAACTGGTCACGAACACGCTCACTCAACGCCAGGGCAGCCAGTTCGGCAGCCTCCCCGAAGGCGCAGAGGTAAACGTCGACCTGGCGCGAGATCTCTTCAGGAACCTGCTCCAGGGTTTCCAGCAGCAATACCAGGCGCTCGATCCCCATGGCGAAACCGACGCCCGGAGTAGGCTTGCCGCCCATCTGCTCGACCAGGCCGTCATAGCGGCCACCAGCGCAGACCGTGCCCTGGGCACCGAGCTTGTCGGTCACCCATTCGAAAACGGTCTTGCTGTAGTAATCCAGCCCGCGAACCAGCTTCGGGTTGATCACGTAAGGAATGCCGGCGGCATCCAGGCGGGCCTTGAGGCCCTCGAAGTGCAGGCGGGACTCTTCGTCCAGGTAGTCGGCCAGCTTGGGCGCGTCCACCAATACTGCCTGGGTGTCCGGGTTCTTGGTGTCGAGTACGCGCAGCGGATTGGTCTTCAGGCGGCGCTGGCTGTCTTCATCCAGCTTGTCCATGCGCGCCGACAGGAATTCCACCAGCGCATCGCGATAGCGGGCACGAGCCTCGGCGGTTCCCAGGCTGTTCAGTTCGAGCTTGACCGCATCACGGATGCCCAGCTCGCCCCACAGGCGCCAGGTCAGCACGATCAGCTCGGCGTCGATATCCGGACCATCGAGGTTGAAGACTTCGCAACCAATCTGGTGGAACTGGCGATAACGGCCTTTCTGAGGGCGTTCGTGGCGGAACATCGGGCCGATGTACCAGAGCTTCTGCACCTGGCCACCGCCAGTGATGCCGTGCTCGAGCACCGCGCGTACGCAAGCGGCGGTGCCTTCCGGACGCAGGGTCAGGGAGTCGCCGTTACGGTCGTCGAAGGTGTACATCTCTTTTTCGACGATGTCGGTCACTTCACCGATGGAGCGCTTGAACAGCTCGGTGAATTCGACGATCGGCATACGGATCTGCTTGTAACCGTAGTTATCCAGCAGCCGCGCAACAGTGCCTTCGAAATAGCGCCACAGGGGCGTCTGCTCGGGCAGGATGTCGTTCATGCCACGAATGGCTTGGAGAGACTTGCTCACTATAAATCCTTAAATTCGTTCGGCTCTTCAGTCGGGCTCAGCCGCGAGCGATCAGCGCTGCTTCGGCTTCGACCTTTTCAGCCGCCTTCTCACGGATCAGCTTTTCCAGCTCATCCACAAGATTGTCATTCGTCAGTTTCTGCGACGGCTTGCCGTCGATGTAAATCAGGTTCGGTGTCCCGCCGGTCAGGCCGATATGCGCCTCTTTGGCTTCACCCGGGCCATTGACCACACAACCGATGACCGCTACGTCCAGCGGCACCAGCAGATCCTCGAGACGGCCTTCCAGTTCGTTCATGGTCTTGACCACATCGAAGTTCTGCCGCGAGCAGCTCGGGCAGGCGATGAAGTTGATGCCACGGGAACGCAGATGCAGGGACTTGAGAATGTCGTAGCCGACTTTCACTTCCTCGACCGGGTCGGCCGCCAACGAGATGCGAATAGTATCGCCAATCCCTTCGGCCAGCAGCATACCGAGGCCCACGGCGGATTTCACCGTGCCTGAACGCAAACCACCGGCTTCAGTGATCCCCAGGTGCAGCGGCTGGACGATTTCCTTGGCCAGCAGGCGGTAGGCTTCGACGGCCATGAACACGTCGGACGCCTTCACACTGACCTTGAAGTCCTGGAAATTCAGGCGTTCGAGGTGCTCGACATGGCGCAGAGCCGACTCCACCAGCGCGGCCGGGGTAGGCTCGCCGTATTTTTTCTGCAGGTCTTTTTCCAGGGAACCGGCGTTGACGCCGATACGGATCGGGATCCCTCGATCACGGGCCGCATCCACCACCGCCCTCACACGGTCTTCACGACCGATGTTGCCGGGGTTGATCCGCAGGCAGTCGACGCCCAGTTCGGCCACGCGCAAGGCGATCTTGTAGTCGAAATGGATATCGGCGACCAAGGGCACCTTGACCTGTTGCTTGATACGACCGAAAGCCTCGGCCGCATCCATGTCCGGCACGGAAACTCGCACGATGTCCACACCGGCAGCCTCCAGACGATTGATCTGGGCGACGGTGGCCGCCACATCGTTGGTATCGCTGTTGGTCATGCTCTGTACGGCAATGGGGGCATCACCACCCACTGGTACCGAGCCGACCCAGATCTTGCGGGACTCGCGACGCTTGATTGGAGATTCGCCGTGCATGACTTATTGACCTAACTTCAGGCGAGCAGTCTCGCCACTGGTGAACGGAGCCACATCGACCGCTTGTCCGTTGTAGCTGACCTGCGCACCACGGGCGTAACCCAGGCGCACGGCAAAAGGCGGCTTGCCGGATACGTCGGCGGTTTCGCCCTTGCGCTTCAGACCACTCAACAGCACCTTGCCGCTGCCATCGGTGATCTGGGTCCAGCAATCGGCTGTGAATTGAATCTGTACCTGGCCGGCGCCGGCGACCGGAGCCGCGGCGGGTGCGGTTGGCGTTGCCGGAGCGGCAGCGGCCGCCACCACTGGAGCAGCCGGCGCAACCGGAACAGTCGCGGCCGGGGCAACAGGAGCCACGAGTACCGGCCCCGAAGTCGGAGCGGCAGGCGTGGCAGCTGGAGCGCTCGGAGCGACAGCCGTCGCATCCGTCTGCACCTGGCCTGGAGCAACAGGAGCATCGCTCTGTACCGGGGTTTCGCCCTCGGCCTGGCCTTCCACGACCGCCTGGTCTTCCGGTTCGTCGATCGGATGAATCTGCGTGGTGCCGTCGGCGCCTTCGACCTCGACGTGTTCCTGATTGAGGCCGACCAGCTCCTTGGTACGCAAGGAGGTTTGATCCTGCCACCAGACAAAGCCGCCGCCGATGACCGCAATCAGCAGCAACAGGCTGACGATGCGCAAAATGGTATGCGATACCCGCACCGGCTCTTCGATGCGACCCAGGCTATGCACATTGCTGCCTTGGGAGTCGGTGCCGGTGTATTGGTCGAACGCCTGGACCAGAACGGCCTGATCCATCCCCAGCAACTTGGCGTAGGCACGGATATACCCCCGGGCGAAGGTGTGTCCCGGCAGCTTGTCAAAAGCGCCTGCTTCCAGGTTGCTCAACGAGGTAGCGGTGAGATTGAGCTTGAGGGCCACGTCAGCCAAGGCCCAACCATTGCTTTCGCGGGCCTGACGCAGGGTCTCACCGGGGTTTACGCGAGTCGCTGCTAGAACTTCGGGATGCGCCGCTTTCATCATTGCTCCGACAGGTATTGCTGATATTCCGGCGTACCGGGATAGAGTCGTTTTAATTGCAGGCCGTAACTGGCGACCTTGTCGCGATCTTCGAACACCGTTGCCAGCCGAACGCCGAGCAATAGACTACGTGCATTTTGCTCGCTCAGCAGGCTAAAACGATCGTAATAGTCGCGTGCGGGCACATAATGCCTGTCTTCGAAGGACAACTCAGCCATTTCCAGCAACGCTCGTGGCTGCTGGCGGTTCAGGCGCAAGGCTTTTTCCAGATGCTGGCGGGCCAGGTCACGCTCTCCCAGTACCGCGGCAGTCATGCCAAGGTTCTCGAACACCCGGGATCGCTCGGGGTACAGGGTATCAGCAGCCGCCTGTTCAAAGCGCTGATAAGCATCTTTGTAACGTTTTTCCTCAAAGAGGAAACTGCCGTAGTTGTTCAGGATACGGGCATCGGAGGGGCGAGAAGCCAGGGCCTTGCGATAATGCTGGTCAGCCAGCTCGGGCTCCATCTCGGCCTGGAACACCAGCGCCAGGGCGGCATTGGCGTCGGCATCCGACTCGTCCAGCTCCAGGGCCTTTTTCAGCGGCACCTTCGCCCGTTCGGTCATGCCTTGCTGCAGATACCCCAGGCCCAGCTGGACATAAGCCTCACGCGCCTCGTCCCGCCCCTTGCTTGTCTTCATCGGGTTGAAATCCCCCGAAAGAACACAGCCAGCCGACAGGCTGACAAAAAGCAGAAGCAGCGCGACGCGCAAGGTCATGGAGATCCTCTCTCAGGTACGATTCGCAGCGCTTTGCGGCATATCGGCGTCGACGCTCAACTCGCGCACGGCGATATAACGTTCGCTACGACGGGTGCGATCCAGCACCTGCCCTACCAGTTGTCCACAGGCCGCATCGATGTCCTCGCCGCGGGTCGTGCGCACGGTGACGTTGAAGCCTGCATGGTGAAGTTGATCCTGAAACCGGCGAATGGCGTTGTTGCTTGGCCGCTCGTAGCCGGAATGCGGGAACGGATTGAACGGGATCAGGTTGATCTTGCAAGGAACGTCCTTGAGCAACTCGATCATTTCGACAGCGTGTTCGACCTTATCATTGACGTCCTTGAGCAGGGTGTACTCAATCGTCAGCACACGTTTCTCGCCCAGCGCCGACATATAGCGCTGGCAGGATTCGAGCAGCATCTTCAGCGGGTACTTCTTGTTGATCGGCACCAGCTGGTTACGCAACGCATCGTTCGGTGCGTGCAGGGACAACGCCAGGGAGACGTCGATGTGCTTGGCCAGCTCATCGATCATCGGCACCACGCCGGAGGTCGACAGGGTCACGCGGCGCTTGGAAATGCCGTAGCCCAGGTCGTCCATCATCAGGCGCATGGCCGAGATGACGTTGTCGAAGTTCAGCAGCGGCTCACCCATGCCCATCATCACCACGTTGGTGATGGCACGGTCGACGGTCGCCGGGACGCTGCCAAAGGATTTGTTGGCAATCCACACCTGGCCGATGACTTCGGCGGCGGTGAGGTTGCTGTTGAAGCCTTGCTTGCCGGTGGAGCAGAAACTGCAATCCAGGGCACAGCCTGCCTGGGACGAAACGCACAAGGTGCCGCGCTTGCCCTGGGGAATGTAAACGGTCTCGACGCAGCTGCCGGACGCCACGCGCACCACCCATTTGCGGGTGCCGTCGCTGGAGATGTCCTCGCTGACCACTTCCGGACCGCGAATTTCGGCAACGGCCTTGAGCTTTTCGCGCAAGGCCTTGCCGACGTTCGTCATGGCGTCGAAATCATCGACCCCAAAGTGGTGAATCCATTTCATTACCTGACCGGCACGGAAACGCTTCTCCCCGATTGAGTCGAAGAATTTTTCCATTTCCGGTTGAGTCAGACCCAACAGGTTAGTTTTGCCAGTCGATGTAGTCATGGTTTCACCTTCACTCACAGGCCTTTTGGCTTAGCGAGTGGTCACTTCGGTGGAAGCGAAGAAGTAAGCGATTTCGCGTGCAGCAGCAGCTTCGGAGTCCGAACCGTGAACGGCGTTAGCGTCGATGGACTCGGCGAAGTCGGCGCGGATGGTGCCGGCAGCAGCTTCTTTAGGGTTGGTAGCGCCCATCAGCTCACGGTTCAGAGCGATAGCGTTTTCGCCTTCCAGAACCTGGACGACAACCGGACCGGAAGTCATGAAGGCAACCAGCTCGCCGAAGAAACCACGAGCGCTGTGCTCAGCGT
The DNA here is from genome assembly GCF_000931465.1 of Pseudomonas sp. MRSN 12121. Taxonomy (NCBI): domain Bacteria; kingdom Pseudomonadati; phylum Pseudomonadota; class Gammaproteobacteria; order Pseudomonadales; family Pseudomonadaceae; genus Pseudomonas; species Pseudomonas sp. MRSN 12121. Next base: position 5,582,825 of record NZ_CP010892.1, read on the forward strand.
AGAAGCCTTCGGCTTCGGCTTTCGACAGTTGCTTCATTTTCGAAGCTACAACGCGCAGGCCAGCTTTTTCGAAACGGGTAACGATCTCGCCGATGACGTTTTTTGCAACAGCGTCAGGCTTGATGATGGAGAAAGTACGTTGAACAGCCATGGTGTAACTCCAGAAACGGTGATTAAAGCGAAAAATTAAACCCGCGAATTATACGCGGGTTTATAGGGATTGCCTAACTGCGTACGGGCCAGACTCAGTCTGCTTCTTCGATCCAGGCAGCCTGAATGGCTTCAAGAACCTTCTCGCCACCGCGAGCCGGATCGTCGCTGAATTCCGGCAGTGCCAGAACCCATTGGTGCAGATCGACAAAATTTACATAACGCGGATCCACGTCCGGTTTGGCCTCGACCAACTGGATCGCGATTTCCAGCACATCAACCCACTTCAGACTCATGATGATTCCTTGAATCAGTGCGGCGCTTCGGCTGCATGGTTGAGCGAATATTTCGGAATTTCGACGGTCAGGTCTTCCTCGCCGACGATCGCCTGGCAGGACAGGCGCGATTGCGCTTCCAGGCCCCAGGCCTTGTCCAGCAGGTCCTCTTCCAGCTCGTCGGCCTCGTTCAGCGAGTCGAATCCTTCGCGAATGATGCAGTGGCAAGTGGTGCAGGCACAGACGCCGCCGCAGGCACTCTCGATCTCGATGTGGTTGTCATGCGCCACCTCCAGAACCGAAGTCCCCGGCTCGACCTCTACAACCAGGCCGTCCGGGCAAAACACGGCGTGTGGCAGAAAAATGATCTGCGGCATCAGTTATTCCTCGATTTCATTCAGGTTGCGCCCCGCCAGAGCGGCTTTCACCGTCGAGTCCAGGCGGCGGGCAGCAAACGCATCGGTCACTTGCGACAGACGCTTGGTCTGCTGCTCGATGGCATAACCATCGGTACCACGCATCAATTCACTCAATTCCTGCATCTGCAACTCGATGACCATGCGCTCCTCGGCGTCCAGCAGACGCTCACCGTCCGCCTCTAGCGCCCCCTGCACCGCCTCGATCAGGCGCTGGGCATCGACCTGCTGCTCACGCAGCACGCGGGCGGCCTTGTCATCACCGGCGTATTGGAAGGAGTCCTTGAGCATCCGGGCGATCTCGCCGTCGGTCAGGCCGTAGGACGGCTTGACCTGAATGCTGGCCTCGACGCCCGAACCCAGCTCGCGAGCGGATACGCTCAGCAGGCCGTCGGCATCGACCTGGAAAGTCACGCGAATTTTCGCCGCGCCAGCCACCATGGCCGGGATACCGCGCAACTCGAATCGCGCCAGGGAGCGGCAATCGCTGATCAGCTCGCGCTCGCCCTGCAGCACATGAATCATCATGGCCGACTGGCCGTCTTTGTAGGTGGTGAAGTCCTGAGCGCGGGCGACCGGGATCGTGGTGTTGCGTGGAATCACCTTCTCCATCAGCCCGCCCATGGTTTCCAGCCCCAGGGACAGTGGAATCACATCGAGCAGGAGCAGCTCGCCACCTTCGCGCTTGTTGCCAGCCAGGGTATCGGCCTGGATCGCGGCACCAATGGCTACCACCTGATCCGGGTCGATTTCGGTCAGCGGCTGGCGCCCGAACATTTCGGCGACGGCTTCACGAACCCGCGGAACGCGGGTCGAACCGCCGACCATGACCACCGCCCGCACATCGTCCAACTCGACATTGGAGTCCCGCACCGCGCGCCGGCAGGCCTTGAGGCTGCGCGCCACCATCGGCTCGATCAGCGCATCGAAGGCGCTGCGAGTCAGCGGCGCCGACCAGGCGCCATAGGTCACCTGGACGGACGCGGCATCGGTGAGCGCTTCCTTGGCGGCGCAGGCGGTCTGCAGCAGATTGCGCTGCGCGCCCGGATCGAGATCAGCGGACAAGCCGGCGCTCTCGATGATCCAGCCAGCGATCGCGTGATCGAAATCATCACCGCCCAGGGCGCTGTCGCCCCCGGTAGCCAAGACTTCGAAGACGCCGCCAGTCAGGCGCAGAATGGAAATATCAAAGGTCCCGCCACCCAGGTCATAAATGGCCACCACCCCTTCGGCGTGCTGATCCAGGCCATAGGCCACGGCCGCCGCGGTCGGCTCGTTGAGCAGGCGCAATACGTTCAGACCGGCCAGCTTGGCCGCATCCTTGGTCGCTTGGCGCTGGGCATCGTCGAAATAGGCCGGAACGGTAATCACCGCCCCCACCAGCTCACCACCCAGGGTCGCCTCGGCGCGCTGACGCAGCACCTTGAGGATATCGGCGGAGACCTCCACCGGGCTTTTCGGGCCCTGGACCGTGTCGATGAACGGCATGTGCGATTCGCCACCGACAAACCGGTACGGCAGTTGCTCGCCCAGTTGCTTGACGTCGGACAGACCGCGCCCCATCAGGCGCTTGACCGACAACACGGTATTCAGCGGATCGGCGGACGCCGCCAGCCTGGCGGACTCGCCCACCTCGACATGGTCGGCGTGATAGCGCACGGCGGACGGCAGGATGACCTGGCCGCTGGCGTCGGGCAGCGGCTCGGAAAGACCGCTGCGCAAGGCAGCGACCAGCGAATTGGTAGTACCCAAGTCGATGCCCACAGCCAGGCGACGCTGGTGCGGTTGCGGACTTTGGCCGGGTTCGGCGATCTGCAGTAGGGCCATGTTTATCTGGACTTATCTGTATATCAGGCGTGCGACCGGAGCGGCACTGGGTTAATCGTCGAGGCGCTCTTCTAACTGGCGCACTTCGTAGGTGAGCTTGTCGAGGAACTGCATGCGCCGCATCAGGCGCTCGGCCTGTTCGCGTTGCGCGGCATCGTCCCAACAGGCTGCGAAGCTTTCGTTCAATTCTTCCTGAGCCACTTTCAGGCGGCGCTTGAAAGCGGCGATACCGCCCAGGTCGGCCTCGTCCTGCAGATCCTCGAGCTCTTCGCGCCATTGCATCTGCTGCAGAAGAAACTCCGGATCGTGCACCGTGACCTCCAGCGGCAGCTCATGGCCACCCATGGCGAGCAAGTACCGCGCGCGCTTAGGAGGGCTCTTGAGGGTCTGGTAGGCCTCGTTGAGGCTGGCGGACTGTTCCAGCGCCGCTCGCTGTTCACGCTCGGAAGCATCAGCGAAACGGTCAGGATGAACGGCACGCGCCAACTCTCGGTAGCGCGCGGCCAACTGCTCGAGATCCAGGCGGAAGCTCGGCTGCAGTTCAAATAAAGCGAAATGACAAGGAGTACCCACGAGCAGCCTCAGACGTTGAAGCTTTCGCCGCAGCCACACTCACCGCGCACGTTGGGGTTGTTGAACTTGAAGCCTTCGTTCAACCCTTCCTTGACGAAGTCCAGTTCGGTGCCATCCAAGTAGGCCAGGCTTTTCGGATCGATGATCACCTTTTCGCCATGGCTCTCGAACACCTGATCGTCTTCACTGATCTCGTCGACGAACTCCAGGACATAGGCAAGGCCGGAACAGCCTGTGGTGCGAACACCCAGGCGAATCCCATCACCTTTGCCGCGCCCGTCGAGGGAGCGTCGCACGTGTTGAGCAGCCGCTTCTGTCATGCTGATAGCCATCGTGACTCCTTACTTGTCGCTCAATCTGTGAAAGCGGATCCGCGAAATCAGATCAGGCCTTTCTTCTGCTTGTAATCGCGAACGGCAGCCTTGATGGCGTCTTCGGCGAGTACCGAGCAGTGGATTTTCACTGGCGGCAAGGCCAGTTCTTCGGCCAGCTGAGTGTTCTTGATGGTCTCTGCTTCATCCAGAGTCTTGCCTTTCATCCACTCGGTCGCCAGGGAGCTGGAGGCGATGGCCGAACCGCAGCCATAAGTCTTGAACTTGGCGTCTTCGATGATGCCCTGCTCGTTGACCTTGATCTGCAGGCGCATGACGTCGCCGCACGCTGGAGCACCGACCATGCCGGTACCGACATCGGGGTCTTCCGCGTTCATCTTGCCGACGTTACGCGGGTTCTCGTAGTGGTCGATGACCTTTTCGCTGTAAGCCATGATTCTTAATCCTCACTCATCAGGGCCGCTCTTGAGGCCCTGCAGTTACGCCAGCGTCAGCGCCGCGTAGCTACAGGATCTGTATCTGGCGGCTTCTATATTTAGTGTGCCGCCCACTCGATCTTCGAGATATCGACGCCATCTTTGTACATGTCCCACAGCGGCGACAGAGCGCGCAGCTTGGTCACGGCCTCGCAGACTTTCTGCGCGGCATAATCGATTTCTTCTTCGGTGGTGAAGCGGCCGAAGGTGAAGCGGATCGAGCTGTGTGCCAGTTCGTCGTTGCGACCCAGGGCACGCAGCACGTACGAAGGTTCGAGCGACGCCGAGGTGCAGGCCGAACCGGAGGAAACCGCCAGGTCCTTGAGCGCCATGATCAGCGACTCGCCTTCGACATAGTTGAAGCTCAGGTTCAGGTTGTGCGGTACACGGGCGGTCATGCTGCCGTTGATGTACAGCTCTTCCAGGTGCTCGACCTGCTTGTAGAAACGGTCGCTCAACGCCTTGATGCGCACATTCTCGGCCGCCATGTCTTCCTTGGCGACGCGGAAGGCTTCGCCCATGCCGACGATCTGGTGGGTAGCCAGGGTGCCGGAACGCATGCCGCGCTCATGACCGCCACCGTGCATGGTCGCCTCGAGGCGAACCCGCGGTTTGCGGCTGACGTACAGCGCGCCGATCCCCTTGGGACCGTAGGTCTTGTGGGCGGAGAAGGACATCAGGTCGACTTTCAGTGCCTGCAGGTCGATCTCGACCTTGCCGGTGGACTGAGCGGCGTCGACGTGGAACAGAATGCCTTTGGAGCGGGTCAGCTCGCCGATCGCGGCAATGTCGTTGACCGTACCGATCTCGTTGTTCACGTGCATGATCGACACCAGGATGGTGTCGTCGCGCAGGGCGGCTTCAACCATGGCCGGGGTGATCAGGCCATCTTCGCCAGGCTCGATGTAGGTGACTTCGAAGCCTTCACGCTCGAGTTGGCGCATGGTGTCCAGGACAGCCTTGTGCTCGATCTTCGAGGTGATCAGGTGCTTGCCCTTGGTGTGATAGAAATGCGCGACACCCTTGATTGCCAGGTTGTCGGACTCGGTGGCACCGGAGGTCCAGACGATTTCACGCGGGTCGGCATTGACCAGGTCAGCCACTTGGCGACGGGCATTTTCCACCGACTCTTCGGCTTTCCAGCCGAACACGTGGGAGCGGGACGCCGGGTTACCGAAGTTCCCGTCGACCAGCAGGCATTCACTCATCTTTTGCGCGACGCGCGGATCGACCGGGGTGGTCGCTGAGTAATCAAGGTAAATCGGCAATTTCATGGACTCTCTCCTAAATCAGGCTGGCTGGCGTGCCGCTAGCTCTTTGGCTGTCATTCGACGGCGGACGCTTCAATCTTGTCCAGGTGCTGCGCCTTGCCATTACAGCGGCGCTGATCCTGACGCTGGGCTACTTCTTGCACCTCACGGCGAGTCACAAGGTCGGCCAAGCTGATACCGCTCAGAAATTCGTGAATCTGCAGGCTCAGGTCGCACCACAAGTGGTGAGTCAGGCAGGTGTCGCCGGAATGGCAGTCACCCTGGCCCTGGCATTTGGTTGCATCGACCGACTCGTTCACCGCATCGATCACCTGGGCCACCTGAATGCCTTGCATGTCCCGCGACAGCTGGTAGCCACCGCCTGGACCACGCACGCTGGACACCAGATTGCTACGGCGCAGCTTGGCGAAGAGCTGTTCGAGATAGGACAGGGAGATGCCTTGGCGCTCAGAGATATCGGCCAGGGACACCGGCCCATGTTGCGCGTGCAACGCCAGGTCAAGCATGGCTGTTACCGCGTATCGGCCTTTTGTAGTCAGTCGCATGGACAGGTACCACGGAGTGTTTCGGGATGGGAGCGAGTATGCAATTCCCGAGTAATTAAGTCAACTATAAGACCTACTACTTTAGTCAGGTTTACCCGCAAAAGAGCGCGCGAATGATAGCAAAGTCTGTTACGCAATGGCACACCCGCAATCAGACGAATGACCGGTGGGTCGCCAATGCCCTTTCGGGGCGTTATCGCGAGCAGTTCCCATGAGGCAAGCTGCTCGCGCCAAGCAGCCGGAAGGCTCAGCCGACCTGGCTATCGCCCTTGTCCTTGACCCCGGCAAAATCCTCATCGCGCAGCGCCGGCAGATCCTTGGCACTGTAGTTACTGCCCAGATCCTTCAAGGCGCCGCACATCCCTTCCAGGCGCCCGTCGACGGCCTGCAGGTGGTCGAGCAACTGGCCAATGGCTCGCGCCACCGGGTCAGGCATGTCCTCGCTGACGCCGTAGGCATCGAAACCGAGCTTCTCCGCCATGGCCTTGCGCTTGGCTTCCTGTTCGTCGTCGGACTTGACGATGATCCGCCCAGGAATCCCCACTACCGTGGCGCCCGCCGGCACCGCCTTGGTCACCACCGCATTGGAGCCGACCTTGGCCCCCGCACCCACAGTGAACGGCCCCAGCACCTTGGCGCCCGCGCCTACTACCACACCGTCTTCCAGGGTCGGATGGCGCTTGCCCTTGTTCCAACTGGTCCCCCCCAGGGTCACACCCTGGTAGAGAGTGACGTCGTCACCGATTTCCGCGGTCTCGCCAATAACGATGCCCATGCCATGGTCGATGAAGAAGCGGCGACCGACCTTGGCCCCCGGGTGAATCTCGATGCCGGTCAGCCAGCGCCCGAAGTTCGACACCAGGCGCGCCAGCCATTTCCAGCCCATGCCCCACAAGGCACCGGACAAGCGGTGAATCCAGATCGCATGCATGCCCGGATAGCAGGTCAGGACCTCGAAGGCGTTACGCGCCGCCGGGTCACGATGGAAAACACTCTGGATATCTTCACGCAAACGCTCAAACATCATCATTCTTCCGCTCAAGGAGCTCGCCACGGGCCGCTTTCTGGGTTTCCGTGAGGATGCCACGCAAAATATTCATTTCCGCCCGGCTCACCGAGCTGCGTCCATACAACCGACGCAGGCGCGCCATCAAGTGCCGCGGTTTTTCCGGATCGAGGAAATCGATGGCTACCAGCGTCTGCTCCAGATGCTCGTAGAACCGCTCCAGCTCATCCATGGTCGCCAGCTCATCGCTACGCGGCGCCCCTCCTTCATCCTTCTCGACCTTGCCCGGCTGGACACCGGTCGCCAGCCAGGACATACGCACTTCATAAGCCAGCACCTGCACCGCCGTCGCCAGGTTCAGCGAACTGAACGCCGGGTCCGAAGGGATATGCACGTGAAAGTGACATCGCTGCAACTCGTCATTGGTCAGGCCGGAATCTTCACGGCCGAACACCAAGGCGATTTGCGCCCCCTGCCCAGCCTCCTCCACCACCTTGACCCCGGACTCACGGGGATCGAGCAAAGGCCAGGGAATCCGTCGGTCCCGGGCGCTGGTACCGAATACCAGGGTGCAGCCCGCCAGGGCATCTTCCAGGGTGGCGACGACCCGAGCGTTTTCAAGAATGTCGGTGGCCCCGGACGCTCGCGCATCGGCCTCGGGAGATGGAAAGACCCGCGGTTCGACCAGCACCAGCCGCGACAGCCCCATGTTCTTCATGGCACGCGCAGCCCCGCCGATGTTTCCGGGATGACTGGTATTGACCAGGACGACACGAATGTTCTGCAGCAAGGGAAGCGCTCTCGTACAAGAAGAAAGGGGAGCAAATCTTACAGAACAGCCAACAGGCTCGCCTTAAAAGATTGACGCCCGCAAAAAACCGACCGCCCGGCACGGACCGCCGTTCGTCAAAATATGCCTGCATTTACCGACCCTGGCGACAGATCACGGCAAGCGGAGCGAATGTCGACCTTCATCTGCAAAAGTTTTCTGCTAGAATGCTCGGCTTTCTTTAACAACCTTAGGTGACCTATCCATGCAGCCAATGCTGAATATCGCGCTGCGCGCCGCCCGCAGCGCCAGTGAACTGATTTTCCGCTCCATCGAGCGCCTGGATACCATCAAGGTCGACGAAAAAGACGCCAAGGACTACGTGTCCGAAGTTGATCGCGCCGCCGAACAGAAGATCATCGACGCCCTGCGCAAGGCCTACCCGACCCACGCCATTCTCGGCGAAGAAACCGGCCTGCACGCCGGCAGCGGCGAAGGTGAAGACTACCTGTGGATCATCGACCCACTGGACGGCACCACCAACTTCCTGCGCGGCATCCCCCATTTCGCTGTCAGCATCGCCTGCAAATACCGTGGTCGCCTGGAACACGCCGTAGTCCTGGACCCGGTGCGCCAGGAAGAATTCACCGCCAGCCGCGGTCGCGGCGCACAACTGAACGGTCGTCGCCTGCGCGTCAGCGGTCGCACCAGCCTCGACGGCGCCCTACTGGGCACCGGCTTCCCGTTCCGTGACGACCAGATGGACAACCTCGACAACTACCTGGGCATGTTCCGCGCCCTGATTGGCCAGACCGCCGGCATTCGCCGCGCCGGCGCTGCCAGCCTGGACCTGGCCTATGTGGCCGCCGGTCGTTTCGATGCGTTCTGGGAGTCGGGCCTGTCCGAGTGGGACATGGCGGCGGGCGCCCTGCTGATCCAAGAAGCCGGCGGCCTGGTGAGCGACTTCACCGGCGGTCACGACTTCCTGGAGAAAGGCCACGTGGTAGCGGGCAACACCAAATGCTTCAAGGCGGTCCTCACCGCCATCCAGCCGCACCTGCCGGCCTCGCTGAAGCGCTAAGCGCCAGCGACAGAAAAAGCACCCCGCGGGGTGCTTTTTTTATGCCTGCGATTTACTACGCAGGTTGTAGGAGCGAGGCTTGCCCGCGATAGCTTCACCCCAAAGAGACTGACACACCGCGGCGCCTGGATCGCGGGCAAGCCTCGCTCCTACAGAAGCCTTGAACCACTGGCAATAAAAAAGCACCCCGCAGGGTGCTTTTTCATGATTGACGCCGAAAGGCTTAGTGCTCCACCTGGTTCTGCCCCAGGATCAGCTGGCCTTCCTTGTTGACCGGAATCTGGCTGCCTGGATCACGATCCATGCGCACCTGGCCTTGCTTGCCATTCAACTCGTACTTCACGTCATAACCCACCACTTTGTCGCTGATGTCATTGACCGTGTTGCAGCGAGTCTGAGTGGTGGTGTAGGTGTCACGCTCCTGCATGCCCTCCTGGACCTTGTTGCCGGCATAACCTCCGCCGACCGCACCCGCGACCGTGGCGATCTTCTTGCCGGTACCGCCGCCGATCTGGTTCCCCAGAAGACCGCCAGCCAGCGCACCGACCACCGTACCGGCGATCTGATGCTGATCCTGCACCGGCCGCTGGCGCGTCACAGTGACGTCCTTGCACACCTCGCGAGGGGTTTTGATCTGTTGTTTGACCGGCTCAACTGCCAGCACTTGCGCATACTCAGGGCCGCTTTTCACCAGGCTGTAGGTGGCAACAGCACCCCCGGCAGTCACACCGACAGCACCCAATACCGCACCAACCAGCAACGACTTGTTCACATGAACCTCCTGACCATCACAAGCGGGACATGCCCGCGCTTCTCCCAGCCTTGGAGCATAAAAAAAAGCGCGAGTTCAATGCTCGCGCCTTTTTGACTGACCGCCGGGAGGCGAAAACCGTCATGGACGGTCGTCGACTTCCTTCTCGGTATTGGCCGGAGGAATCAGGTCCTCGCTGCTCAGGTTCAGCCAGATCAGCACCACGTTGGCGATGTAGATCGACGAGTAGGTACCCGCCAGCACGCCGACGAACAGCGCGATGGAGAAGCCCCAAAGGTTATCGCCACCGAAGAACAGCAGCGCCGCGATCGCCAGCAGCGTGGAGATCGAAGTCGCCATGGTGCGCAGCAGGGTCTGAGTGGTCGAGATGTTGATGTTCTCGATCAGGCTGGCCTTGCGCAGCACGCGGAAGTTCTCACGCACCCGGTCGAAGACCACGATGGTGTCGTTGAGCGAATAACCGATGATCGCCAGTACCGCCGCCAGCACCGTAAGGTCGAAGGTGATCTGGAAGAACGACAGGATACCCACGGTCACCACCACGTCGTGGATCAGCGAAACGATGGCGCCGACCGCGAACTTCCACTGGAAGCGGAAAGCCAGGTAGATCAGGATCCCGCCCAGCGCCATCAGCATGCCGAGGCCGCCCTGGTCGCGCAGTTCCTCACCCACTTGCGGGCCGACGAACTCGACGCGCTTGACCTGCGCCGGGTTGTCGCCGCCAGTCTTCTGCAGCGCTTCCGCCACCTGGTGGCCCAGCTGCGGGTCTTCACCCGGCATCCGCACCAATAGATCGGTGGTCGCACCGAAGCTTTGCACGATCGCTTCGTGATAGCCGGATTCGCTCAGTTGCGCGCGAACCTTCATCACATCCGCCGGACGCTCGTAGGTCAGCTCGATGAGCGTACCGCCGGTGAAGTCCAGGCCGTAGTTCAGCCCCTTGTGGAACCAGCTGAACAGCGCCAGAACGGTCAGGAGCACAGTGAGGCCGAACGCAACGTTGCGCACGCCCATGAAGTTGATAGTACGTAACATGGCAGCCCCTTAAATCCACAACTTCTTGAAGTCACGACCGCCGAAGATCAGGTTGACCATCGCGCGGGTCAGCCAGATGGCCGTGAACATCGAGGTAAAGATCCCGAGGGACATGGTCACCGCAAAGCCTTTGACCGGGCCGGTGCCCATGGCAAAGAGAATCCCGCCGACCAGCAAGGTGGTCAGGTTGGAGTCGAGAATCGCGGTGAATGCCCGGCCGAAGCCTTCGTTGATTGCCCGCTGCACGGTCATGCCGGCGGCGATCTCTTCACGGATCCGCGAGAAGATCAGCACGTTGGCGTCTACCGCCATACCCATGGTCAACACGATACCGGCGATACCCGGCAGGGTCAGCGTAGCCCCCAGCAAGGACATCAAGGCCAGCAGCAACACCATGTTCAGCGCCAGCGCCACGGTGGCGATGACACCGAAGAAGCGGTAGATGGCGATGATAAACAGCGACACGAACAGCATGCCCCACAGCGACGCATCGATACCCTTGGTGATGTTGTCGGCACCCAGGCTCGGGCCGATGGTGCGCTCTTCGGCGAAGTACATTGGCGCGGCCAGGCCACCGGCGCGCAACAGCAGCGCCAGTTCGGAGGACTCGCCCTGGCCGTTCAGGCCGGTAATGCGGAACTGGCTGCCCAGCGGCGACTGGATGGTCGCCAGGCTGATGATCTTCTTCTCTTCCTTGAAGCTCTGCACCGCGACGTCTTTCTCGACACCGTCGACCACTTGCTTGGTGTAAGTGGTGGTCGGCTTCTGCTCGATGAAGATCACCGCCATACTGCGACCGACGTTGCTACGGGTCGAACGGCTCATCAGCTCACCGCCGTGGCCATCGAGCTTGATGTTCACCTGCGGACGGCCATGCTCGTCGAAGCCCGCCTGGGCGTCGGTCACCTGGTCACCGGTGATGATCAGGCCACGTTCGATCAGGGCTGGAGGACGGTTGCCCTCACGGAATTCGAAAGATTCGGAAGTGGCTTTCGAAGCCCCCGGCTCGGCGGCCAGACGGAACTCCAGGTTGGCCGTCTTGCCCAGGATACGCTTGGCTTCGGCAGTGTCCTGCACGCCCGGCAGCTCAACCACGATACGGTTGGCGCCCTGGCGCTGGACCAGAGGCTCGGCCACACCCAGCTCGTTGACGCGGTTACGGACCGTGGTCAAGTTCTGCTTGATGGAGTATTCACGGATTTCCGCCAGCTTGGCCGGGGTCATCGCCAGACGCAGCACCGCCTGACCATTGAGATCGGCCGGCACAATGTCGAAATCGTTGAAGTTCTTGCGGATCAGCGCACGAGCCTGTTCACGGGTCGCGTCGTCGCTGAAGCCCAGTTGAATGGCGCCGTTGAGCTGCGGCAGGCTGCGATAGCGCAGACGCTCTTTGCGCAGCAGGCTCTTCACATCGCCTTCGTAGACTTTCAGGCGTGCGTCGAGGGCTTTTTCCATGTCCACTTCCAGCAGGAAGTGCACACCACCGGACAAGTCCAGACCCAGCTTCATCGGGTGCGCGCCGAGGTTACGCAGCCATTGCGGGGTGGTTTGCGCCAGGTTCAATGCAACGACGTAGTCGTCACCCAGGGCCTTGCGCACGACGTCCTTGGCGGGAAGCTGGTCTTCCTGCTTGGTCAGACGCAGCAGGCCGCCCTTGCCCTTGGCCCCGACGGAGGAAGCCTTGACAGCGATCCCGGCCTCGCCAAGCGCCTTGCTCGCGCGGTCCAGGTCATCCTGAGTGACCTGCAGCGCAGTGCTCGCGCCACTGACCTGAATGGCCGGATCATCGGGGTACAGGTTGGGAGCGGAATAAATAAAACCGATCGCCAGCACCGCCAGGATCAGTACGTATTTCCACAGAGGGTATTTGTTCAGCATCACGCCGCCCGTTTATGAAGCGGGGCGCCTTGCGCGCCCCGTCGATTGGTAAAAGATGAAACTTAGATCGCCTTCAGCGTGCCTTTTGGCAGCGTGGCGGCGATAGCGCCTTTCTGGAACTTCATCTCGATAGCGTCGGAAACTTCCAGCACTACGAAATCATCGGTCACTTTGGTGATCTTGCCGGCGATACCGCCAGTGGTCACAACTTCGTCACCTTTCTGCAGGCTGCCCAGCAGGTTCTTCTGTTCTTTGGCGCGCTTGGCCTGCGGACGCCAGATCATCAGATAGAAGATGACCAGGAAACCCACCAGGAAAATCCACTCGAAGCCAGTGCCAGCAGGGCCTGCAGCAGGTGCAGCGGCGTCAGCCATTGCAGTCGGGATAAAAAAGCTCATGTAACACTCCGGATAATTACAAAAAGGGGGTCTTAACGTCTTTAGAACTTATTCTAAAGGCGGCACGGGCAACCCGCGTTTGGCATAGAAGGAATCGACAAAGGCGGCCAATGTACCCTGTTGAATAGCCTCGCGCAAACCAGCCATAAGACGTTGGTAATGACGCAAATTATGGATGGTATTGAGCATGCTCCCCAGCATTTCGCCGCACTTGTCCAGATGATGCAGATAAGCGCGGGAGAAGTTCTGGCAGGTATAGCAATCGCAGGTCGGATCCAGCGGCGAATCATCATGGCGATGGAACGCGTTACGGATCTTCAGCACGCCAGTATCGATGAACAGATGCCCGTTGCGGGCATTGCGGGTTGGCATCACGCAATCGAACATGTCCACACCGCGGCGCACACCCTCAACCAGATCTTCCGGCTTGCCAACACCCATAAGGTAACGAGGTTTGTCTGCTGGCATCTGGCCCGGCAGGTAGTCCAGCACCTTGATCATCTCGTGCTTGGGCTCGCCCACCGACAGCCCGCCAATGGCCAGGCCGTCGAAGCCGATCTTGTCCAGGCCTTCCAGGGAACGCATGCGCAGGTCCTGGTGCATGCCGCCCTGGACGATGCCGAACAGCGCCGCCGTGTTGTCGCCATGGGCGTTCTTCGAGCGCTGAGCCCAGCGCAGCGACAGCTCCATGGACACCCGCGCGACGTCTTCGTCGGCCGGGTACGGGGTGCATTCGTCGAAGATCATCACGATGTCCGAGCCCAGGTCGCGCTGGACCTGCATCGACTCTTCCGGCCCCATGAAGACTTTTGCGCCATCGACCGGCGAGGCGAAGGTCACGCCTTCCTCCTTGATCTTGCGCATGGCGCCCAGGCTGAACACCTGGAAGCCGCCGGAGTCGGTGAGGATCGGGCCTTTCCACTGCATGAAGTCATGCAGGTCGCCGTGCGCCTTGATCACCTCGGTGCCCGGGCGCAGCCACAGGTGGAAAGTGTTGCCCAGGATGATCTCGGCGCCGGTGGCAACGATGTCCCGCGGCAGCATGCCCTTGACCGTGCCATAGGTGCCCACCGGCATGAAGGCCGGGGTCTCGACGGTACCGCGGGGGAAGGTCAGGCGACCACGACGAGCCTTGCCATCGGTGGCGAGCAGCTCGAACGACATACGACAGGTGCGACTCATACTGTTTCCTCTGGGCCGCGGGGGGCGGGATTACGGGTGATGAACATCGCATCACCGTAGCTGAAAAAGCGGTATCCATTGTCGACGGCGGCCTTGTAGGCGGCCATGACTTCGGGATAGCCGGCGAAGGCCGAAACCAGCATCAACAGCGTGGACTCGGGCAAATGGAAGTTGGTGACCAGGGCGTCGACCACATGGAACGGCCGGCCCGGGTAGATAAAGATGTCGGTATCGCCGCTGAACGGCTTGAGCACGCCATCGCGCGCCGCGCTTTCCAGGGAACGCACGCTGGTGGTCCCCACCGCCACCACCCGGCCGCCGCGCGCCCGGCACGCGGCCACCGCATCCACCACCTCCTGGCTGACTTCCAGCCATTCGTTGTGCATATGGTGATCTTCGATGCGCTCCACACGCACCGGCTGGAAAGTGCCGGCCCCCACGTGCAAGGTCACGAACGCGGTCTCGACGCCCTTGGCGGCGATCGCCTCCAGCAGCGGCTGGTCGAAGTGCAGCCCCGCGGTCGGCGCGGCCACGGCGCCCAGGCGCTCGGAATACACGGTCTGATAACGCTCGCGGTCCGCGTCTTCGTCCGGGCGGTCTATATAAGGAGGCAACGGCATATGGCCGACGCGCTCCAGCAACGGCAGCACTTCCTCGGCGAACCCCAGCTCGAACAGCGCGTCATGACGGGCCAGCATCTCGGCTTCGCCGCCGCCTTCGATGAGGATCTTCGACCCCGGTTTCGGCGACTTGCTGGAGCGTACATGGGCCAGCACACGGTGGCTGTCGAGCACCCGCTCCACGAGGATTTCCAGCTTGCCGCCGGAGGCCTTCTGGCCAAACAGACGCGCCGGAATCACCCGGGTGTTGTTGAACACCATCAAGTCGCCCGGGCGCAAATGCTCAAGCAAATCAGTGAATTGACGGTGAGCCAGGGCGCCGGTCACCCCGTCCAGGGTCAACAGGCGACTGGCGCGACGCTCGGCCAGGGGGTGGCGGGCGATCAGCGAATCAGGGAGTTCGAAGGTAAAGTCGGCAACACGCATGATGGGGTTCGTCTAGCAGGGCCGGAAAGTTTAGCGGAAATAGCCAAAATTGACCATGAAACCTGATTGACCAACGGTAGGCGCCTCTCTATACTTCGCCGCCATTGAGCCCTGATGGCGGAATTGGTAGACGCGGCGGATTCAAAATCCGTTTTCGAAAGGAGTGGGAGTTCGAGTCTCCCTCGGGGCACCAAACATTAAAAAGACCTTGAAATCCAAGGTCTTTTTTTTCGCCTGCAGAAAAGTGCCGCCCCAGGAAAACCTGTAGGAGCGAAGCTTGCTCACGATGAACGATCACGCAACAAGCTGATACCCGGTGGCGCCTGTCTCGCGGGCAAGCCTCGCTCCTACAAGGGCAGGTAAAAGCTTCCTTGATACGCATCAAGAAGCCCGGTTTTGTGCGCCCTAGACTGTCTGAAAGACCTTGAATCGATCAGACAGGCCCGATATGAGCGAAGAGTCCACCGCACTCCCCCTTGCCCCACCCCACGCCGAAACAGCCCAGCCAGCGCTTGCTTCCAGCAGCAAAAGCGCTCCGCGCAAACCAACCGCCCCGCGCCCGCGCCGGCCTCGGGCAAGCGCCAAACCGGCCGCCGCCAAAACCACCGAGGCCGAAATCAGTGCCATCAGCCAGCAGCCGATGGCCCTGCAGGTGGCCAGCGCGCCCCATGGCAGCGACGAAGACAGCTCCACGGCCAAACTGCCCGCCAGTTACCCGTATCGCAGCCGCATGCGTCGCGCCGAATATGAAAAGGCCAAGCAGGAGCTGCAGATCGAGCTGCTCAAGGTGCAAAGCTGGGTCAAGGAAACCGGGCAACGGGTGGTGGTGCTGTTCGAGGGCCGCGACGCCGCGGGCAAGGGCGGCACCATCAAGCGCTTCATGGAGCACCTGAACCCGCGCGGTGCGCGGATCGTCGCCCTGGAAAAACCCAGCGAGCAGGAACAGGGCCAGTGGTATTTCCAGCGTTACATCCAGCACCTGCCGACCGCCGGGGAAATGGTCTTCTTCGACCGCTCCTGGTACAACCGCGCCGGTGTCGAGCGGGTCATGGACTTCTGCTCGCCCCTGCAATACCTGGAGTTCATGCGCCAGACTCCCGACCTGGAACGCATGCTGTGCAACAGCGGCATCCTGCTGTTCAAGTACTGGTTCTCGGTCAATCGCGACGAGCAACTGCGCCGCTTTATCTCCCGCCGCGACGATCCGCTCAAGCACTGGAAACTCTCACCCATCGACATCAAGTCGCTGGACAAGTGGGACGAATACACCGCCGCCAAGCAGGCGATGTTCTTCCACACCGACACCGCCGATGCGCCCTGGACGGTCATCAAGTCGGACGACAAGAAACGCGCGCGGATCAACTGCATCCGTCACTTCCTGCACTCGCTCGACTACCCGGGCAAGAACCTGCGCGTGGCCCACCAACCCGATCCCTTGCTGGTCGGCCGGGCTTCGCGGGTCATGGAGGAAGACGAGCGGCTGTACAACGAGGCGGCCGCGGAACCGGCGCGCAATCCCCTGGCGACCCCGGCTTAGGCGGCCGACCGCCAGCGCCCTTCCCGGACCGTCACCCACCCAGGGAAGGGCCGCAACGACCTAGATGCCCTGCACCGGCAACAGCACCCACGCCTCCAGCCCGCCACCGTCGCGGTTGTGCAGCCGCAGTTCGCCGCCGTGCTCCAGCACGATCGCCCGCGCGGCGGACAGCCCCAGGCCGACGCCGCCGGTATTACGGTTGCGCGAGCTTTCCATGCGGAAGAACGGCTCGAACACGTGCTCATGCCACTCGGTGGGAATCCCCGGCCCGCGATCCAGCACGCAGACCCTCACCTGCTCGGCATCGGCCAGCACCTCGATCGCCGGCTCGCTGCCGTACTTGATGGCGTTCTCCAGCAGATTGCTCATGACCCGCTTGAGCCCCAGCGGCCGACCGAAATACACCAGGCGCGGCGGGCCGCTGAACGCGATGTCGATGGACTGGTCGCGGTAGTCGTCGATCAGGGTTTGCAGCAGTTCCGCCAGGTCGAACGAGGTCGCTTGCTCCAGCCGCGCATCGTCGCGGAAAAAATCCAGGGCCGAGTTGATCATCGCCTGCATCTCGTCGACATCGTGGAACAACCGCCGCTGCTGTTCCGGGTCCTCGATGAATTCGCCACGCAGGCGCATGCGGGTCAGGGGGGTGCGCAGGTCGTGGGAAATCGCCGCGAGCATTTGCGTGCGGTCCTTGATGAAGTGCTGCAGTTGAGCCTGCATGGCGTTGAACGCGAGGATCGCCTGGCGAATTTCATGCGGCCCCACCGGCTCGATGGGCGGCGCGCGAAAGTCCACGCCAAAACGCCGCGCGCCCAGGGCGAACTGCTGCAGGGGGCGGGCCAGGCGGCGGGTGGCGATCAGCGCCACCAGCACGGTAGAAAACAGCACCAGGCCGATCACGATCAGGTTGCGCGGCCCTTCGTCCAATCCCCAACTGCGCGAGACGGCGGAGAACATCAACCAGGACTCATCGCGCAATTGAATCAGCAACGCATAATGCCCGCCCGGCCCCGGCCAGTCGCTGGGCTGATAGGCCTCGATAGCCCCGCCCCCCACCTTGAGCAACTGCTCCAGGCGCGTCGAGCCCTCGCGATACTCCGGCTCATCGACCTTCGGCACCTCGATGTCCCGCCGCGAGGCATGCCAGGTCACACTCAGGCCGTGATCGCTGACGGCCTCGGCCAGGTGCGCGCGCTGCTGCGGTTGCGCGGCGTCGATCATATTGCTGATCGACGCGATCTTTTCCACCAGGCCGGACTCGCTCAACGGCGGCTTGGCCCAGACCCCGGCCAACTGCACGAACAGCGCATTGAAGGCCAGGGCGGTGAGCATCGCCATCAGGGTGGTCAGAGCGATCCAGCGGGTGATGGTGTCCCGCGGGCGGGCGAGCCCGGGCGCCTTCATTGGCGGGTGACGCTGGGGGTGAACAGGTAGCCGCCATTGCGCACGGTACGAATCATCGCCGGGCGCTTGGTGTCGAACTCCAGCTTGCGCCGCAGGCGGCTGACCTGCACATCGATGCTGCGATCGAAGGCGTCATGGGCCTGCCCGCGCGCCAGGTCGAGCAGCTGTTCGCGGCTGAGGATGCGTTGCGGATGTTCGACGAACACCAGCAACAGGTCGAACTCCCCCGCCGACAACGGAATCATCACCTGGTCCGGCGAACGCAATTCGCGACGGGTCAGGTCTAGCTGCCAGTCGGCGAACCGGATCAGCGGCCGGGGCAACTCGCCGCTCACCGGCCGGCTCTCCCCGGCCCGGCGCAATACGGCGCGCACCCGCGCCAGCAACTCACGGGCATCGAACGGCTTGCTCAGGTAGTCGTCCGCGCCCATCTCCAGGCCTACCACCCGGTCGCTCAACTCGCCCATGGCGGTGAGCATGATCACCGGCACCGCGTGCTGCTGGCGCAGGCGCTGGCACAGGGTCAGGCCGTTTTCCCCCGGCAGCATCAGGTCGAGAATGATCAGGTCCGGCACCTGTCGCTCCAGCGCGGCCCACAACGAAGCGCCCTCGGTGGCGACGTCCACCGAGTAGCCGTGTTGCACAAAAAATTTCTTCAGCAGCGCGAGGACCTCAAGGTCGTCGTCCACGATCAACAGACTGCTCACCAATGCGTTTCACTCAAGCTCGGAAAGACCTTCATTCAAAACCATTCGGCCCGACCCGTCATATATTTCAACGCAGTAACAAACCGACAGCCCGGCAACAAAGCAGACATCTTTGCGCAAAACGCCCATGCCAGCATCGGCCTCCCTTTTCCCCCGGTCCGCCGCCCATGCGCTCCTACCTGTACTCTGTCCGCCTGCTCCGCCATACCACCCTGCTGCTGTCCCTATCCTACCTGGCGGGTTGCACCAGTCCGGGGCCTGTCACACCGCCCCCTTGCGCAGAGGCCGAGTACCCGGTCCATGATCCCGCCGAATCGTTCAACCGCGGCGTGTTCGCCTTCAACCGGGCCGTCGACGATTACGCCCTGGCGCCCGTGGCTCGCGGCTACCGGCACCTGCCGGACTTCATGCAACAGGGCGTGCACAACTTCGCGAGCAACTTCGGCGAACCCAAGGTATTCATCAACGACCTGCTGCAAGGCAACCCACAGCGCTCGGTCAATACCCTGGGGCGCTTCGCGGTCAACACCACCGTCGGCCTGCTCGGCCTGATCGACGTCTCGGACCCGCTCGGCATCCCGCGCCATACCGCCGACTTCGGCCAGACCTTCGGGGTATGGGGCATCGGCAATGGCCCGATCGTCGAACTGCCGCTGCTGGGCACCAGCAACAGCCGCGACGCCACAGGCCGGATCCTCGGCTTCTTCGTCGACCCCTTCGGCGACAACAGCGACACCGTGCAAACCCTGGGCACCATCGCCCTGGTCGGTGGCGTAGTGGACGGCCGCGCCGAGCTGCTGCCTCTCACCGACAGCCTGAAAACCATGCCCGACTATTACAGCGCCCTGCGCGACGTGAACGCCGAACACCGCGCCGCCTTCATCCAGGAAGGCAAGCAAGGCGCTACCGAGCCCGCCAAATCCCGTTGTGAAGGAGCGCCCCATGATGATTTCTGAAACCGACGCCCTGGTCCTGCTGCAACGCGTGGCCAAACACGGCGACGCCTCCCTGCAATGCCGCGAGGTCAGCCTGCGCCTCTCCCCCGACCAGCAACACCTGACCCTCAGCCGCTACAACGAACACTACAGCCCCGAAGGCCTGGAATGGATCGAGCGCCAGCACCGTATCAGCGTCAGCGAACTGATCCGCTGGGTGATCAGGCAGGGGGAGCCGCAGGTGTTGGTGCAGAGTAGGGAGCTACAAAGGGCTTCGGCTTGAGGCCGAGCAAAGTACCTGCCTTGAGCACCACCGCTGAAACAAGTGGGCCAGAGAGCCTCGTCTGAGGCTATGCGTCAGCCACTTCAATCAGAATCAATCAGATAGGACCTATAAAAAGGAAGATAACTCTGACCTGATTTGTTTTTAAAAAGCGCAGTGTCAAGGTTCGGAGGTCACTAATCCTGGTGGCACTCAAAGAGAAATACACATGGCACTCAAAGCAGGCGCAACCGCCGAAATCGGCGAAAAATGTCCACAAGGCGGAATCTGGTACCCGGTTGGCAATCCGAGCTCCATTCGCTCGTTCGGCATTGGTAACACCATGACTCCAACACCCAACGGGGAAAACCATTGGGTACTTAAGACCCCAACCGGCGATGATTAAAAATAGGTAGTTTCACCATGTCTTGCATGCAGCCCTCCCTCGGTTTCCGGCGGAGGGCTTTTTGCGCCTGAACACGCATGCCTGATGCTTAATAAAAGTTGAATCTGATGAGCGACGTCCAGGTTTTAATAACCGGCTCGGCTACTGCATCATGCGCGCCCTAAATGGACGATTCGCAACACTTCAAGGAATAGAAATGAGTGGTAAACCCGCAGCTCGCGTCAGCGACCCCACCGCCTGCCCACTTCCGGGTCACGGCACCAACCCTATCGTCACGGGTTCGCCCAATGTCATTTTCGACGGCCTGGCCGCCGCTCGTAAGAGTGACCAATCAGCTTGCGGCAGCCCGATAACGGGCGCTGTTTCCAGCACTGTATTCATCAACGGCTTGAACGCCGCCACGCTGGACAGCACCGGTGGACACGGCAATATCATCATCGGCGGTTCCGGCACCGTGATCATTGGCGATACCGTGGTCAATGCCCCCTTCAGCGGGCTCCTGCCCATGCCGGTCAACTTCACCGACCGCTTGAAGCTGGTGAACGATGTCACCGGCGAACCGATGCCCAATCATCCTTACGCCATTCAGCGGGCCGATGGGCGCCTTGAGCATGGCGTTTCGGACGCCGCCGGTTTCACCCACGAAATCAGCTCGCATATTGCAGAGAGCATCAAGTTATTTTTGGAAGAGTGACGCATGGACGCCAACACCATTACCTCGGCGGACGGTAAATCCCTCAAGTTGAAAGCCGAGCACAGGCTTACGGACAAACAAGACAAGAGCGATAAAGTCGTTCCTATCGAGAGCACCAAGGCCATTGTATTTTTTGTGGGGGGTGCTGGGGACAAGGAGAGTTATTACTTCGCGGCCCCTTATAAAAACATAACCTATGCTCAAGACCATCTGGACAACCGAGCAATTACTTTAAAACAAGAAGGAAAGTACAGATCCGAGTGGCTGGGATACAACGAAATAAGAGGTAAAAAAGACATTCAAAAAAATGTCCTAAATATCATCCCCTACAAGTCATGTCCTATCTACATTATTGGCCACAGTCTAGGTGGCTGGAACAGCGCACAGTTGACCAAGACCATGGCCGATTGGGGCTACACCATCACCATGTTGATAACTTTGGACCCCGTTGGGGAAGGCACGCTAGTCTGGCTTGGCTCGGATATTGGTGGCTCCATACCTACTCCTGTAGCTCAAAAGTGGATCAACATCAGGGCTACGCCATCCAAGCCGGATGACTCTGATAATGTCGCGGAGTTCGGGGAAAGATGGACGATAACCAGTGGACCTGACTTGAATATCAACATGGACATCAATCATGCCAATGCCGAGGGCATGTTCACTCGAACGATCGCTGGTCTACAGTCTGCCTGCAATATAGTTTTTGAATCCATCACTGAGAAGTTGGCGAACAAATGAAAAGAGCATTCCTGCTACTACTGATGATTGCCTGTGCTTCCTGTGCCAAAGATCATGGACAACCTCCCGCGGACCTGGACTTCGTTTCCGTTGAGCGCAAAGGCGATCTACCGCTCTACGTCATTCGCTACCACTCGAGCCTCAATATCCTGGACCTGTATGGGCGAGGTACTGGAGAAGGCATTGCTTCCGCTCGGCTGATTTGTGCCCTGGAAGATGACGATGACTTTTCCGTAGAGCATGAGATTGAGCGCTCTGCGTATGGCCGAATCCAGCAAGCCCCCGCGCGCACCAATGGCTCATCCTCAGACTTCATCACTGAGGCTTTTTTGAGTG
Source organism: Pseudomonas sp. MRSN 12121 (assembly GCF_000931465.1). Lineage (NCBI taxonomy): Bacteria > Pseudomonadati > Pseudomonadota > Gammaproteobacteria > Pseudomonadales > Pseudomonadaceae > Pseudomonas > Pseudomonas sp. MRSN 12121. Next base: position 5,604,873 of record NZ_CP010892.1, read on the forward strand.
AAACCCTGAATAAAGGGCAATCCCGTAGAAACCTTGATGCCGATGAGTTGAACAGGCTGTTGGCCAACAAGAAGGCTCTCCCCTGCAAAGCCGTCATCACCGCCTATGGTTACAAGGCCTATTACTCCAAGCCCATGGAGTTGCCCGTTGCCGATCTCCTTCGAGAAATCAATAAACCTGTAGCACCTTGATCGATCTCTGAGGCTTTATCGGTGGCGCGGAATGGGCAGCGGGCATGGTGGGCCACGAACAGCTTGCAGCGTGATGCCCTACACCCACGCTGACGAACGCTTCAATTACTCCCCACAGGTGACTAAATTAGACACATGATCACCGACCTCCCCCCCTTGAACGCCGTTCGCGCCTTTGCCGCCGCTGCTCGCCATGAGAGTTTCAGCCGCGCCGCGGATGAGTTGCACGTGAGCCACAGTGCGGTGAGCCGGCATATCAAGTTGCTGGAGGAGCACCTGGGGGTGCTGCTGTTCGAGCGGCGTATCCGGCAGTCGGTCCTCACGCCCGCCGGGCAGGCTTTTTATGAGCAGGTGAGCCTGGGCCTGACCCAGATCGCCCAGGCGGCCGCTTCGCTGCGCCAGGGGGCGGCGCTGCGCAAGGTGAGGATCAATGTGCGGCCGTCGTTTGCCGTGCGCTGGCTGATTCCGCGTTTGCCGCAATTCATGGCGCTGTACCCGCAGATCCAGCCGGAGGTGGTGACCAGCACCCAGCCTCCCGACCCGGTCCGTGAGACCTTCGACCTGGTGATCCGCCGCGGCCGCTCGGGCTGGTCGTCGGCGCTGCAGCCCCAGCGCTTGCTGGAGGACGAACTCCTGGTGGTGGCGGCGCCGTCGCTGTTGCAGGAGACGCCGCTAAGCAGTCCCAAGGACCTGCCGCAACACACTCTGCTGATCAGCCGCACCCGCGCCAGCGACTGGCCGAAATGGCTGGAGCACTGCCAGCTCAAGCCGCTGCGCCATTCGTCGGCCTTGCATTTCGACCATCTGCACTTCGTGCTCCAGGCCTGTGTCGACGGCCTGGGGTTGGCCCTGTGCCCGGCCTCGTTGCTGGCCAAGGACCTGGCCAGTGGGCGCCTGGTCTGCCCGCTGCCGGCACTGCGCCAACCCCTGCCCCGCTATTACTACGCGATCACCGATAACGCCGCCCCCGAAGCCCTGGTGTTTATCGAGTGGATGCAAGCGCAGATCCAGCAGGACGCGGTGGATAACCCGGCGCAGCTGCCGCTACGGACCAGCAGCCACTGAAGCGTCCCCTCCGGGAAGGCGGTTGAGGAAATTGTAGGAGCGAGGCTTGCCCGCGATGGCCTTGAGAACGCCGCAGTTACCCAATCAATACGCCGTATCGCAAGCAATCGAGTGTCGACCCACCACTCCAACAGCGGATCACCCTCGCTGACTGGGCGGCTAGGCCGTACAGGTCTGATTTAGGCACAGCAGCGGTGCAATTAAAGCGTTTGTCAGCGGGTTAGCGCCCGGTCACCCTGCACGGCACTGCCTCCCCCTCTCGATCGCCCCCTTTTGCGGAGTACCCCATGGCGAGTTACGGACTGTTCCTGCTGCTGGCCACCCTGACCATTCTCAGCCCCGGCCCCGGGGTGGTGCTGACCCTGTCCAACGCCCTGCGCCACGGCTGGAGCGGGGCCTTGCCGGGCATCCTCGGCATCGCCCTGGGGGCCTTTGTGGTGGCCGGGATTTCCGCCAGCAGCCTGGGACTGGTCCTCGCCGCCTCGGCCACGGCCTTTACCCTGCTCAAGTACCTTGGCGCCCTGTACCTGCTGTATCTGGGAGTGAAAATGTGGCGCACCCAGGGTTTTATCCCCGAACTGAGTGCCAGCGCGAGCCGCCCTTGGCGGCGCTTTGTCGAGGCGTTGTCGATCCAGTTGCTCAACCCCAAGGCCGGCTTTTTCTTTCTCGCGGTGTTCCCGCAATTCATCCAGCCCGAAGCCAGTTACTCCCGTCAGTTCCTGATGCTGGTGGCGTCCTACAGCCTGCTGGTGATCGCGGTGCACAGTGCCTATGCGTTGGCGGCCAACGGTGCCAGGGGCTGGCTGTCCAGCCGCCGGGGCGCGCGGATCGCCGGCAGGCTGTCGGGGGTGACCTTCCTCGGCTTCGGGGTGATGATGGCCAGCGCCAGTAAATAATCCGAAACAATTGGCCCGAACCGGCGCCCGCTGTCGACATTTCTTCGACAGCGGCTGCGCTACCATGGCGCCCCCGTCGACCCACGAGACACCATTGCGTATGCCCCTGACCACCTCCACGGACACCCTGCCCCCTGTGCTCGCCGGCCCGCTGCTGCGGCGCCTGGAGCCGACGCGGCTGGTGCTGTGGCTGGTGGGTTCGCGAGCCTTGCCGTTGACCCTGCGCCTGCAACCCGACAACGGCCCGGCCCAGGAACTATCCCTCGAGGCGCGGCATTGCCGGATCATCCCGGTGGGCCGCCAGGCTTTCATTCACCTCATTGACGTCCCCCTGGACAGCGCCCTGCCTCAGGATGTGGCGATTGCCTATGACCTGTTGATCGACGACGCCGCGGACGGTGCCCGCGCCATCGCCGACTGGGCGCCCCATCTGTTGTATGCCGACGCCGAGATGCCGGTGTTCGTGCTGCACAGCCGCATCGACAACCTGCTCCACGGTTCCTGCCGCAAGCCCCATCACTCGGCGGACGAGGGGCTGCTCTGTGTCGACCGCCTGCTGGCGCAGACGCCAGAGCCGCAGCAGCGCCCGGCGCTGATGCTGATGACCGGCGACCAGGTGTACGCCGACGACGTGGCCGGGCCGATGTTGCGGGCGATTCATGCCTTGATCGAGCGCCTGGGGCTATTCGACGAACACCTGGAAGGCGCAGTGGTGGACGACAGCGCCGCGCTTTACCGGCATCGCGCCAGCTATTACCAGCGCGCCGAATTGCTGCCTGCGCTCAAGAGCAACGAGACCCTGCGCGAACGCTTCTTCGGCGGGGTGAAGAAGCCGATTTTCACCAGCAGCAGCGCCGACAACCACCTGGTGACCTTCGCCGAGGTCATGGCCATGTACCTGCTGGTCTGGTCGCCGGTGCCCTGGCGCCTGATCGATCCTCGGCCACCGCAACTGGCGCCCAGGGAGCAACAGCGCTACCAGCGCGAACAGCTGCGGATCGAGGCTTTCGCCAAGGGTCTGGGCGGCGTGGCGCGGGTCTTCGCCCATCTGTCGTGCCTGATGATCTTCGACGACCACGACATCACCGACGACTGGAACCTCAGCGCCCAGTGGGAGGAAACCGCCTACGGCCACCCGTTCTCCAAACGCATCATCGGCAATGCGTTGCTGGCCTACATGCTGTGCCAGGGCTGGGGCAACAACCCGGACGCCTTCACCAAGCTGCTGCAACATACCCAGGCGCTGCACACCGAACCCCAGGGCGCTGCGCCCCGCCTGGACTACAACGCCCAGGACGGGCTGATCGACGAGTTGCTGCGCTTCCAGCACTGGCAATACACCCTGCCCACCACCCCGGCGCTGGTGGTGCTGGACACCCGCACCCGACGCTGGCGCAGCGAGTTCAACCTGGGCCAGCCCTCGGGCCTGCTGGACTGGGAAGCCCTGAGCGAACTGCAACACGAACTGCTGGATCACCCCTCGGCGATCATCGTGTCACCGGCGCCGGTGTTCGGCGTCAAGCTGATCGAAACGGTGCAGAAGGTCTTCAGCTGGTGCGGCTACCCGCTGCTGGTGGACGCGGAAAACTGGATGGCGCACCGCGGCGCGGCCCAGGTGATCCTGAATATCTTCCGCCACTCGCGCACCCCGGGTAACTACGTGATTCTCTCCGGCGACGTGCATTATTCCTTCGTCTACGAAGTGCTGATCCGCCATCGCAAGGGCGGCCCGAAGATCTGGCAGATCACCAGCAGCGGCATCAAGAACGAATTCCCGCCGACCCTGCTGGAATGGTTCGACCGCCTCAACCGCTGGCTCTATTCGCCACGCTCGCCCTTGAACTGGTTCACCCGCCGCCGACGGATGCGCGTGGTGCCCTACAGCCCCGAACACCGCGAAGCCGGCGAGCGCCTGTGGAACTCAGCGGGCATCGGCCAGGTATTCTTCAACGAACAAGGCCAGCCCCGGGAGATCTACCAGCACAACGCCAATGGCGCACCGAAGACGCGGATGCTGGCGCCGGATGAGGACTGATACAAGTCAGCGCTATCAATGGCACTGAGCTGCTGTACTGCCGGCCGTACTAGCGGTTGAACGCCTCACGTGCTTGTTCCGCTGGCTGATCCCGTTCAACCATGAAATCCGTGCTCACTGGCTCGCCATCGAACCAGCTGTCCCAGGCTTCGCCCGCCGGTGTAATGATCCGGGCGCGTCCTATCGCAACGATATCTACCCGGGTGACCTCCTCAGGAAAAGCCACCGTCTTGGGCATCCGGATAGCCTGGCCACGGTTTTTTTTGAATACTGATCCTTGCTCCATGACATCACCTCCGGGACAGGTTCAATGTATGTCCAGTCTATCGAGCAGCATGGATATGCCAAAGGCAAATCCCTGTGTATCTAACGACACCAAGCCCAAAAGCATGCCTACCCATGCACTCTTCAAAGCCCCTGATTGGCCTTCCTCCCAAACTCCAGCTTTGCAAACGAAAGGCGAAGGCACACTATCTCCTCGCATCGATCCCCACGGTTTATTGAACGGACGCACCTGGCGATTCAGACATGGAAGACTTCAGCCCCTCGGATCTGAAAACGATCCTGCACTCCAAGCGTGCGAACATTTATTACCTGCAGCACTGCCGGGTACTGGTCAACGGCGGGCGCGTCGAATACGTGACCGACGCCGGTAAACAATCGCTCTACTGGAATATCCCGATTGCCAATACCACCACGGTCCTGTTGGGTACAGGCACCTCGGTGACCCAGGCCGCCATGCGCGAACTGGCCCGAGCCGGGGTCCTGGTCGGTTTTTGCGGTGGCGGTGGCACGCCGTTGTTCAGTGCCAACGAGATCGATATCGAAGTCGCCTGGTTCTCACCGCAAAGCGAGTACCGCCCCACCGAGTATCTGCAGCGCTGGGTCAGTTTCTGGTTCGACGACAAGCTCCGCCTGGAAGCGGCCAAGGCCTTTCAACGACTGCGCCTGGAACACGTTCGACGCCACTGGGGAGCCAAGGGGCTGTTCGCCAAGGAAGGGGTTCGGATCGATCCCGTGGAATTGGAACAGGCCCTCCAGCAATCCCTGGACCGCCTGAACGCGGCCCCGGACCATAGCTTCCTGCTGACCGAAGAGGCACGCCTGACCAAGCGCCTGTTCAAACTGGCAGCCAATGCGATGCAGTATGGCGACTTCGTCAGGGCCAAGCGCGGCACGGGCAACGATCCGGCCAACCGCTTTCTCGACCATGGCAACTACCTGGCTTATGGCCTGGCGGCGACCGCCACCTGGGTATTGGGATTGCCTCATGGCCTGGCGGTCCTGCACGGCAAGACCCGACGTGGCGGGCTGGTTTTCGACGTGGCCGATCTGGTCAAGGACGGGCTCATCCTGCCGCAAGCCTTTATTTCGGCCATGCGCGGCGACGATGAGCAGGCCTTCCGCCAGGCCTGCATCGAAAACCTGACCCGCAGCGAAGCCCTGGACTTCATGATCGACAGCCTCAAAGAGCTTGCTCAACAACTGGGAACGCCAGCCCCTTGAACATTCTGCTGATCTGCCAATGCGACAAGCGGGCACTGACCGAAACCCGGCGGATTCTCGATCAATTCGCCGAACGCCGCGGCGACCGGACCTGGCAAACCGCGATCACCCAGGCCGGCCTCGACACCCTGCGGCGCTTGTTGAAAAAGACCGCGCGGCGCAACACGGCGGTGGCCTGCCACTGGATCAGAGGGCTCGACCACAGCGAACTGCTGTGGATAGTCGGTGACGCCAGCCGCTTCAACGAACAAGGCGCGGTCCCCACCAACATCACTCGGCGCAACGTGCTGCGGCAAAACGACGAGAACGACTGGCACACCGCACAAGACATCAAGCTGCTGGCCCAGCTGTCGGCCCTGCTGCACGACCTGGGCAAAGCCAGCCTCGCTTTCCAAGAACGCTTGCGCCAGCAAAGGACGGAGAAAAACCTGTTCCGCCACGAATGGGTTTCGCTGCGGTTGTTCCTCGCCTTCGTCGGCCAGGACGACGACCCGACCTGGCTGGCGCGCCTGGCCGCGCCAACGGAGGCCGACGACGCCAGCTGGACCGCCGCAGAGCGCTATTTTCGAGACGGCCTGGACGCCAGCGCACCACCGCCCTTTCGCCAGCTACCGCCTCTGGCCAGCGCCATTGCCTGGCTGGTCGTCAGCCATCATCGCCTGCCGGTACTTCCTGCCGAGGGCAACCTCGACCAGCAACAGCCCTGGTTCGGACAGAAGTCCAAGACCTTCAATCCCGCCCAACTGCCCCGTTTGCTCGAAGGCATCACCCACGAGTGGAACGAACTCAAAAGTGCCGCTCCCCATGACGCCATGGAGCCCTACTGGAATTTTGCGCATGCGCTGCCGGTGACCTTTCCCAAATGGCGCACGCAAGCGGCAAAAATCGCCGGACAACTGTCGGTCCTGCATGGCAAGGCCGGCAAGCGCGATTGGCTGGACAACCCTTATGTCATGCACCTGGCACGCCTGAGCCTGATGCTGGCCGACCATCACTATTCTGCCCTGCCACCGGATTCCGCCCAGCGGGTACGAGGTGACAACACCCATCTGCTGTATGCCAATACCCATACCGACGGCTCCTTGAAGCAACCGCTGGATGAGCATCTGCTGGGCGTCGCGCGCTTGAGCGCCAGCATCGTTCACGGCCTGCCTGGCTTCGAACGCCATCTCCCGCGCCTGGCTCGCCACCGGGGCCTGAAAAAGCGCAGCGCCTCGGAGCGTTTTCGCTGGCAGGACAAAGCCAGCGATGCCGCCACCAGCCTGCGGACGCAGGCCTTCGCCGAAGGTGCCTTCATCGTCAACATGGCCTCCACCGGGTGCGGCAAGACCCTGGCCAACGCCCGCATCATGTATGCCCTGGCCGATCCGCAGCTGGGCATGCGCTGCACCTTCGCCCTCGGCCTGCGCACCCTGACCCTGCAAACCGCGAACAGCTATCGCCAGGATTTGCACCTGGCCGAGGATGAGTTGGCCGTGCGCGTCGGTGGCTCCGCCAGCCGTGCCCTGTTCGACCACTTCCAGGCGCAGGCCGAGGCGACGGGCTCGGCCTCCACGCAAAGGCTGATCGAAGAAGACAGCCATGTCCTGTACGAAGGCCAGAGCGCCGATCATGGCTTGCTGTCGAAGGCCATGGACGACCCGGCCATTCGTTCGTTGCTCAGCGCGCCGATGCTGGCATGCACCATCGACCACCTGATGCCCGCCACCGAGGCACAACGCGCCGGCCGGCAGATCGCCCCCATGCTGCGCCTGATGAGCAGCGACCTGGTGCTCGACGAACTGGATGATTTCGACCTCGCCGATCTGCCCGCGCTGACCCGCCTGGTGCACTGGGCGGGCATGCTCGGCAGCCGCGTACTGCTGTCTTCGGCCACCCTGCCGCCCGCCCTGCTGGACGGCATGTTCCAGGCCTATCGGGCCGGGCGCCGACACTATCGGCGCAATCGCGGGACGCCCCGGGAACAACATGCGCCGCAGCCCGAGATCCCCTGCCTGTGGGTCGACGAGTTCGGCAGCCATGCGTTGCAATGCCAGGACCCGGAGCACTTTCTCGAACAGCACAGGCAATTCGTCGAGCGTCGGGTCCAGGCCCTGGAAAAAGTCGAGCCACGGCGGCGCGGCGAGCTGGTGCCGCTGAAGATCGAAGCCACCGACAAAGAGGCGATTCGCGCGAGCTATGCCCGGCAGGTGCATGAAACCTGGTTGCAGGCACACACTCGTCATGCCCAGACCTGCCCGCACAGTGGCAAGCGGATCAGTTTTGGCCTGGTCCGCATGGCCAATATCGACCCCTTGTTCGATGTCGCCCAGATGCTGTTCCAGCTAGGGGCGGATGCCGACCATCACATCCATCTGTGCGTCTATCACTCCCGCTTCCCGCTGTTGCAGCGCTCGGCCATCGAGCGCCAACTCGACAGCGCGCTCAACCGTCGCGACGAGCAGGCGGTCTATCGACTGCCCGAAATACGCCGCGCTATCGACAGTTTTCCCCAGCACAATCATCTGTTCGTCGTCCTCGGTTCGCCGGTGACAGAGGTCGGCCGGGATCACGACTACGACTGGGCCATAGTCGAGCCCTCGTCCATGCGCTCATTGATTCAATTGGCAGGCCGGGTTCAGCGCCACCGCAACCGGCCCTGCCAGTCGCCGAACATTTTCATTTTCGATACCAACCTGCGGCACTTTGAAAAAAACCAGGATCGGCACGGTCAAGCCGCTGCGTTTGTGCGGCCCGGCTTCGAGCAGGAAGACAGCCCGATCGACCATCCTTTCCGCCTGGCCAGTCATCGCCTGGGCAAGCTGTTGGCAGAAGACGAATATCGAACCCTGACCGCTCGCCCGCGCATCCAGCCGCGCCCCGCAGCCGACCGGCAGCCCAAGTTCAGCCTGGTCGACCTGGAACATGCGCGGCTCGCAGCCCGGATGTTGCCCAAGGACCGCAGCCAGGCCACCCAGGCGCCCCGCCGCGGCGTCAAGCAGCCGGAGCTGGCCCTGGACGCTGCCTGCGCCTGGCAATACCCCAACGCGGCCCTGACCTGGGCCCTGCCGCAGCAGCAACCCTTTCGCGAAAGCACGCTAAGGGAAACCGAACTGGTGTTTCTGCCGGATGAGGACCAGGAACAGTTGGTGTTGCACCGGATCCACGAGCAAGCCCAACGCGGCAAGCCGGCGATCTACGTCCCCGTGGAAGGTAGCCTGCTGGAGCGGGTCGACCTCGACGCACGGATGGGCCCGGGCATTTCACCCTGGGGGCAGCATGAACTGATGGCATTGCTGGGCGAGCTGGGCGAAGCGCAAGGCCTGGCGCTGGAGAAATGCGCCGAACGTTTCACCGTGCTGAGCGTGCCGCAAAGCACCTATGGCTGGCGGTATCACCCGGTGCTGGGGTTTACGAAGAAAAAGTAAGCCGGGCAAGACCCTGCCCGGCTATTTGAAGCTGCTTGTTCAGCAGTGGAGGTAAAGCAAACACAGCATTTTCTGAGCTGCTGATTCAGCATTATCTGAAAGCGAATAAAGCGTGGTTGGTTTTAAAAAAACCTGATTACTATCCAGTTTCCCTGAGAGGTATTGGTGCATCTCCCCTGGACGTCAATTCGAACGGACTCATGACATGAACAATGAATCTGCTCCAACACAACGCTCTACCCTCTTTCATTCCGCCATCACCGCCTTCATCCATGAACGTCGCGAAGCCAAGCTCAAAGGCGACGACACCGACGCGCAAACCACCGCCAAATACGACTACGGCACCTGGCTGGCCGATGCCGCGCGGCGGGTCTCGCAGATCCAGGCCGTAACCCACGTGCTCAAGGCCACCCACCCCGACGCCCGTGGCAGCAGCCTGCACGTCACCCCGGCTGGCTTGCCCCGGCATGCGGAAGTCGGCACCCACGTATTGGCGAACGACTGCGCCGACGATGTGGTCGGCAACGCCGCCGCCCTCGACGTCTATAAATTTCTCAAGCTCGAAGTCGAAGAGCGCCGGCTGCTCGACTGGCTGCTCCAGGACGATCAGGACCTGTTGCAGGCCCTGCATCCGGACCCCGGCACCGCCCGGGAATGGGCGAGCGCCTTCAAGGGCTTGATCCGCCCCGCCGAACGCTGGTCGTCCCATGCGCTGGCCAAGCAGGTTTACTGGAGTGTCAGCGGTGAACCCGGCGACGACACTGGCTTCCACCTGCTGCAACCGCTGTTCTCCAGCAGCCTGGCCCATGCGGCGCATGCGCAAATCAACGACGCACGCTTCGGCGAAAGCAACAAGGCCGCACGCCAGGCCAAACGCGCCAACGTCCCTCATGACGGGCCATACCGCGACTACCGCAACCTGGTGGTGCGCAAACTCGGGGGCACCAAGCCGCAAAACGTCAGCCAACTCAACAGCGAGCGCGGCGGTGTGAACTACCTGCTGGCGTCCCTTCCCCCCCAATGGCAGCAGGCCCAGCCTGGGCCCTTTCTGTCTGAGTCATCCGTATTCGAGCGCTTTCGCCGATTCGAAGGGGTCGAGGAACTGATTCAGGGGCTATGCGCCTTGCTGGAAAGCGATCCCCCCAAGACCCTGGCTACCCGACTCCAACGCGAACGCCTGGAACGCGGAACGCGCCTGGAACAGGGCCTGGGCCAGGCACTGGCGGCGTTCGGCCTGGCCAGTCGCGAACGGCTGGAGCCAGGGTGGAGCCGCCACCGCGATTGTGAACTGCCGCTGTGCGAACAACTGTGGCTCGATCCGCGACGTACCGAATTGCCGTTGCGCGACGATCACCAGGAGCAAGACCAGGCCTTCAATGCCGCCTTCGAATTCAAGGACTGGCCCGACCAGGTCGCCCACCGCTTCGGCAACTGGCTGAACGCCATTCTCCAGCAACGCGGCCTGCCGGTGGGCGATGTCGAGCATGCCCATTGGGCCAGGCAAGCGCTGATCGACGCCGAGTGGCCCGCGCCGATGCAACGCCGCGTCCGCCCTTCAAGCAATGGCCCGGAGCCCCTCCATGATTGACTGCCCAGCCTTCGAGCACCTGCTGATCATCCCGCGCCTGCGTGTACAAAACGCCAATGCGCTGTCCAGCCCGCTGACCCACGGGTTTCCCTCGATGACCGCCTTTCTCGGCCTGATGTGGGCCCTGGAGCGCAAGACCTCGGCCGCCGGGCTGGACCTTCAGTTCAATGCCATCGGCGTGGTCGTCCACCGCCATCAAGAACAGATCACCGCAGACGGCTTCATCAATACCCTGCGCCTGACCCGCAACCCGATTAACCGGGATGGCAGCACCGCAGCCATTGTCGAAGAGGGGCGCATCCACCTGGAAATCAGCCTGGTGCTGGCCGTCCAGAGCGAAGCGCTCAACACCGCCCCTGGCACTGGCGACGAGCTCGCCCGGCAAGTACGCGACCTGCTGCTACAGATGCGGATCGCCGGCGGCAGCGTGATTCCCTCCACGGCGACTCCCGGCAGACAGCGACCTTATCTGCTGCCCCTGACCGGCGATGAAAGCGCCCGCCACGAACTGTTCAACCGCGCCAAGCTGCGCCTGCTGCCGGGCTTCGTGCTGGTCGATCGCCAGGACCTGCTGGAGCAACGCCATCAGGCGCTGCAAGCCACTACCCCTGAGGCGACCAAGCTGGACGCCTGGCTGTCCTTGTCCCGTATCAACTGGAACTACGCGCCAGACGCCGAGGACGGCGCAAGCAAAGGCAACTGGACCCACGACCGGGAAAACCTGGGCTGGATCGTGCCGATCCCGGTCGGCTATGGGGCATTGGGCGAGGTGCTGGAACCAGGCTCGGTGAGCAACGCCCGCGACGGGCACACCGCTTTCCGTTTCGTCGAGAGCCTGTACGGCATCGGCCAATGGATCAGCCCGCACCGCCTGCAATCGCCGCAACAACTGCTCTGGTATGCCGACTCGCACCCCGAACAGGGGTTGTATCGCTGCCACAACGATTACCGACCTACCGCGCTGTACGACCTCGACTGATTCATCGCCTACTTCATAAAGGATGCTGACTATGGCTAACGACACACTCAAGACCGCTTCCGTGCTCGCCTTCGAGCGCAAGCTAGATCCCTCCGACGCGTTGTTTCATGCTGGCGACTGGCACTCGCGCAAGCAATGGACGCCCGTGGCCATCCGCGAGAAGTCGGTGCGTGGCACCATTTCCAACCGTTTGAAAACCAAGGACCAGGACCCGGCGAAACTCGACGCCGCCATCGAGAACCCCAACCTGCAAACCGTCGACGTCGCCGCCCTGCCCCATGACGCCGACACCCTGCGCGTCAGCTTTACCCTGCGGGTACTGGGCGGCACCGGCCAGCCCTCGGCCTGCAATGACTTCGACTACCGACAAAAACTGCTCGCCACCGTCGACAGCTACGTGCAGGCCAACGGCTTCCAGGAGCTGGCGCGGCGCTATGCCCACAACCTGGCCAACGGTCGTTTCCTGTGGCGCAACCGCATCGGCGCGGAGCAGGTAGAAGTCCACATCGCCCATCTGGTCGACGGCCAGGCCGCCAGCGAGTGGACCTTCGACGGCCTGGCCCTGTCCCTGCGCGACTTCGACGCCAGCGCCGAAAGCGCGGGCGCGCTGGACCAGGTGGGCCAACTGATCGCCCAGGGCCTGGCCGGTCACCAGCATGTACTGCTGGGGATCACCGCCTATGTGCGCATGGGCGTCGGCCAGGAAGTCTTCCCTTCCCAGGAATTGATCCTGGAGCGCGGACGCGGCGACAAAAGCAAGACGCTCTATCAGGTCAACGACGTGGCTGGCCTTCACTCACAAAAGATCGGCAACGCCATCCGCAGTATCGACACCTGGTACCAGCAGGCCGACGTCAACGGCCCGATCGCCGTGGAACCCTACGGCTCGGTGACCACCCAAGGCAAAGCCTACCGGCAGCCGCGCAAGACCAACGATGACTTCTACACCCTGCTGGACAACTGGGTCCTCAAGGACAAGGTCCCCGCCCTCGACCAGCAACATTTCGTGATCGCGACCCTGATTCGTGGCGGCGTCTTCGGCGAGGCGGGCTAAGCCATGGACCACTACATCGACCTGCAACTGCGCGCCGACCCGGAGTTCGCGGCGACGCAGTTGATGAGTGCCCTGTTGTCCAAGCTGCACCGCGGCCTGCATGACCTGCGCCGAGACGATATCGGGATCAGCTTTCCGCAGATCGACAACCCGGCCCGCAACCTCGGCGCGCACCTGCGCCTGCACGGCAGCGCCCAGGCGCTCGCCAGCCTGCTGGCGCTGAACTGGCTGAGCGGCATGCGCGATCACGTGCAGGTGGGCAAGCCAAGCCCGGTGCCCGCCAACGTGCGCTACCGCCACGTCAGCCGGGTCCAGGTGGACAGCAACCCCGAACGCCTGCGCCGCCGCTTGATCAAGCGCCATGCCCTGAGCGAAGCCCAGGCGCGCGAACGCATCCCCGACACCGCCGCCAAGCACTGCAACCTGCCCTTCGCGCAACTGCGCAGCCACGGCAGCGGCCAGGTCTTTCGCCTGTTCATCCGCCACGGCCCCTTGCTCGACACCCCGCAACCCGGCCGCTTCGGCAGCTATGGCTTGAGCAGCACGGCAACCGTCCCCTGGTTCTGACCCTCTTTTCCCCCGACCGAAATGCCCCACGTAAAATCAAGGACTTACGTGGGGTCTCAAAAAAAGCCTGAAAACCTGGTTTTGGGGTAGTTTTTCTTCGGGAACAAATGGTTAGGGAGTTTATGGTCGAGTTCACTGCCGTATAGGCAGCTCAGAAAAGGGCCAGGAGGCGCCCGGGGTGGCCAGTGAAGTTCACTGCCGTATAGGCAGCTCAGAAAAACCCCGACGGCCCCGGCCAGAAGTGGGTGATGTTCACTGCCGTATAGGCAGCTCAGAAACGAGAACAATGACCCGGTGATCATTATCGAACCGTTCACTGCCGTATAGGCAGCTCAGAAAGGGCGCAGCGGGAAATCCTGCCGCTCGATCTAGTTCACTGCCGTGTAGGCAGTTCAGAAATTGTGGGTGTACTTGCCGGCCAGCGCTTCGTCGTTCACTGCCGTGTAGGCAGCGGCCACCGGTGAGTTCACTGCCGTGTAGACAGCTCAGAAAAGTTCGCCGTCGCGCAGGACGGAGGTCTCTTTGTTCACTGCCGTGTAGGCCACTCAGAAAAGATCCCCGTCCGCGTCATACAGGCCGAGTTCGTTCACTGCCGCATAGCCAGCTCCTCCCTACCCTATAGAAAGCCCCCCAATCCCCAACCAGAATTTTCATACTGACCCCCGCACTTTATTTCGTTTGCGACCCCACCTCGCTCCTGGCTTAGATAGCTCCCACGTTCCAGCTAGCCAGAGCCTTTAGTCCATGAGCAGCGAAAGCATCAGCCAGTCGATTTCCATCGTGCATCCCATCCGCCTGAGCCATGGCTGCAATGCCGAGGTGTGGGACGAGGATGGCAGGCGTTATATCGATTTTGTCGGGGGGATTGGCGTGCTCAACCTGGGGCATTGCCATCCGCGGGTGGTGGCGGCGATTCAACAGCAGGCCACCCGGCTGACTCACTATGCGTTCAACGCGGCGCCCCATGGGCCTTACGTGGAATTCATGGAGCGGCTGGCGCGGTTCGTGCCGCTGGGGTATCCGGTCAGTGGCATGCTCACCAACAGCGGCGCGGAGGCGGCGGAGAATGCCTTGAAGATCGTCCGCGGCGCCACCGGGCGCACGGCGGTGATCGCCTTCGACGGCGGTTTCCATGGCCGCACCCTGGCGGCCCTCAACCTCAATGGCAAGGTCGCGCCCTACAAGCAGAAAATCGGCGTGCTGCCCGGCCCGGTGTATCACTTGCCCTACCCCAGCGCGGACAACGGCGTGACCTGCGAGGACGCGCTGAAGGCCATGCAGCGTTTGTTCAGCGTCGAGATCGACGTCGCCGAAGTGGCCTGTTTCATCGTCGAGCCGGTGCAGGGCGAGGCGGGTTTCCTGGCCCTGGACAGCACCTTCGCCAAGGCCCTGCGGCGCTTCTGCGACGAGCAGGGCATCCTGCTGATCGTCGATGAAATCCAGTCCGGTTTCGGCCGCACCGGCCAGCGCTTCGCGTTCTCGCGCCTGGGGATCGAGCCGGACCTGGTGCTGCTGGGCAAAAGCATCGCCGGCGGCGTGCCGCTGGGCGCGGTGCTCGGGCGCAAGGCCTTGCTGGACAACCTGCCCAGGGGTGGCCTGGGCGGGACCTATTCCGGCAACCCGATCGCCTGCGCGGCGGCCATGGCGACCCTGGAAGAAATGAGCGACTCGAACCTGCAAGCCTGGGGCGAACGCCAGGAGCAGGCGATTGTCAGCCGCTACCAGCGCTGGCAGGCCGAGCGCCTGACGCCCTACCTCGGGCGCCTGACCGGGGTCGGCGCCATGCGCGGCATCGAGCTGGTCAAGGCCGATGGCTCACCGGCCCCGGAGCAACTGAGCGCGCTGCTGGTTGCCGCCCGGGAAGCCGGCCTGCTATTGATGCCCAGCGGCAAGGCGCGGCACATCGTCCGCCTGCTGGCGCCGCTGACCATCGAATCCGAAGTGCTGGAGGAAGGCCTGGATATCCTGCAGGCCTGCCTGGCACGGCTGGAATAACCGGCGGCCTACAGCTGAAACACCCGCCGCGCATTGCCGTGCAGGAATTGCTCCTGCACTTCGGCGGGCAACTCCAGCGCCTTGACCTGGGCCATGCATTTGTCGAACGGCAGCTGCGGGAAGTTGCTGCCGAACAGCACCTTGTCCTGGCCGTAGGTGCGCATGAAGTGCAGCAGCTGCGGCGGGTAATAGGCCGGCAGGTAGGCCGAGGTGTCGATGTAGAGGTTGTCGTGCTTCCAGGCCAGGCCGATCATTTCGTCGGTCCAGGGGTGGCCGATATGCCCGGCGACGATTCGTAGCTCCGGAAAGTCCAGCGCCACCTCGTCCAGATAGGGCACCGGCCGCCCGGTTTCCGAAGGCATCAGCGGGCCGGTGTGGCCCACCTGGGTGCAGAAGGCGATGCCCAGCTCCACGCACTTGGCGTACAGCGGGTAATACAGGCGGTGGTTGGGCGGCAGTTTCCACAGCCAGGGCACGATGCGCAGGGCCTTGCAGCCCAGTTCCTCGACAGCCCGTTGCAACTCGGCCAGCGCCGCCATCGGCCGGCTCAGGTCCACCGCGGCCACGCCCACGAACCGCTCGGGATAGGCCCGGGTATAGGCCGCGACTTCATCGTTGCTGAACACCCAGCGCTCCGGCCGGCACCAGGCCGCCAGCATCAGCTTCTCCACCCCGGCCTGGTCCATCAGCTCGACGGTCTGTTCGATGCTCAGCGGCTGGTCCAGCCAGCGCGCCGAACCCGACTTCTCGAACAGCCGCACCACCTCCGGCAACAATTGCCGTGCCCGGCCGTTGGCCGGTTGTGCCCAGGCGTCGATGGCTCCTTTCATTGACCTATCCCCTCTGCTGACAGTGATCCAGGCGAAGAGCGATTCAGGCTACGTCCGTGAGATGACAGCGACAATGTTCGCAGCGCTCGGCGGCGTTGACCGATCCGTCCAGCCTGCGCCTCCGCCCTTTTCCCTGTCCCCACTTCCCTTCCTGCCCTCGGCCCGACCAGCGGTTGCAAGAATGAACTTTGCAGGCATCGTCGTGGAACTGGCAGAAAACCAACTTCTATAAACTCCTCAAGCTGAAACGTATCAGCTTATGCAAAAGCGCCAATTATGCATAAATGCAAATTCATCCTTGACCCGAAAAACCGACTCGCCCAAGATGAAATTGCTGTATGCACATACAGTATTTCTGATGCGTTATTTATCCGCATCCATTCACGGACGAGGTAATTCCTATGCAAAACAATCCTGAGAAATTTGGCAAAACACCCCATCGGCCCAGCCTGTGGACCCGCGCCGATGCGCTGAAAGTCCATGCGGACGATCCCACCACCACCCAGCCGCTGGTCAGCGCGGACTTCCCGGTCCTGAGCGACCAAGTATTCATCTGGGACACCATGCCGCTGCGCGACATGGACGGAAACATAACCTCCGTCGACGGCTGGTCGGTGATCTTCACCCTGACCGCCGATCGTCATCCGAACGACCCGCAGTACCTCGATGAAAACGGCAACTACGACATCACCCGCGACTGGAACGACCGCCACGGCCGGGCAAAGATGTACTACTGGTTTTCCCGTACCGGCAAGGACTGGGAGCTCGGCGGCCGGGTCATGGCCGAAGGGGTCTCGCCGACCGTTCGCGAATGGGCCGGCACACCGGTCCTGTTGAACGAACGGGGTGAGGTGGACCTGTATTACACCGCCGTCACGCCGGGCGCGACCATCGTCAAGGTACGGGGCCGCGTGGTCACCACCGAGCATGGCGTCAGCCTGGTCGGCTTCGAGAAGGTCAAGCCGCTGTTCGAGGCCGACGGCAAGATGTACCAGACCGAAGCACAGAACCCGTTCTGGGGTTTCCGCGACCCGTGGCCGTTTCGCGACCCCAACGACGGCAAGCTGTACATGCTGTTCGAGGGCAACGTGGCCGGCGAGCGCGGCTCGCACAAGGTCGGCGAAGCGGAAATCGGCGATGTGCCGCCCGGCCATGAAGACGTCGGCAACTCGCGCTTCCAGACCGCCTGCGTCGGTATCGCCGTGGCCCGCGACGAAGACGGCGACGACTGGGAAATGCTGCCGCCGCTGCTGACCGCGGTCGGCGTCAACGACCAGACCGAACGCCCGCACTTCGTGTTCCAGGACGGCAAGTACTACCTGTTCACCATCAGCCACACCTTCACCTATGCCGACGGGGTGACCGGGCCGGACGGGGTGTACGGTTTCGTCGCGGACTCGCTGTTCGGCCCCTACGTGCCGTTGAACGGTTCCGGCCTGGTACTGGGCAATCCATCGTCCCAGCCGTTCCAGACCTACTCGCATTGTGTGATGCCCAACGGCCTGGTGACCTCCTTCATCGACAGCGTACCGACCGCCGATGGCGGCATCCGTATCGGCGGCACCGAAGCACCGACGGTGGAGATCAGGATCAAAGGCCAGCAGACCTTCGTGGTGGCCGAGTACGACTATGGCTACATCCCGCCGATGCTCGATGTAACGCTCAAGTAATAGCGACACAGGGCGCTCAGGCAGCGGGTTCGAGTTCGATGAAGAACCCGTCGTGGATATGATCGAGATATCCGGCCTGACTCACTGCGACTTTGCTCAGGAGCTTTATTGAACAATGCGTAGTACCGCCCCTTCGGAGCTGGCTACACGGATGTAGCCAGTTCTGCTCCTGCTTGCGCAAACCGCAGCAGCGCCCTCCTCTCTCCGGCCCGCAGCGGCCTTCCCGGGTCAGTTCCCGGTCTTGACCTTGCTCCACACCCGGGTGCGTACCCGCTCCATCTTCAGCGGCAGCGGTTCCAGCGGGAACAGCGTGGCCATCACCTCGGCGGAAGGATAGACCTCGCGGTTGTCGCGGATCTTCGGGTCCACCAGGGCAGTGGCATCGCGGTTGGCGTTGGGGTAGCCCAGGTAGTCGGATGACTGGGCAATCACGGACGGGCGCAGCAGGTAGTCGATGAACTTCAGGCCGTCCTGTGGATGCGGCGCATCCTTGAGCAGGACCAGGTTTTCCATCCAGACCGGCCCGCCCTCACGAGGAATGCTGTAGAGCAGATGACGGCCGTTGTTGGCCTTCTGCGAAGCGACCTGGGCATCGAACACCCCGCCGCTCCAGCCGACCACCACGCAGATGTTGCCGTTGGCCAGGTCGGTGATGAATCTTGACGAGTCGAAGTAGCGGATATGCGGGCGCACCTTGAGCAACAAGGCCTCGGCCTTCTTGTAGTCCTCGGGGTTCTGGCTGTTGTAGGGCAGGCCCAGGTAATGCAGGGCGATCGGGATGATTTCCCCCGGGGCATCGAGCATGGCGACCCCGCACTGGCCGAGCCTGGCCAGGTTCTCTTCCTTGAAGATCAGGTCCCAGGAGTCCACCGGCGCCTGGTCGCCGAGCAGCGCCTTGACCTTGTCGGCGTCGTAGCCGATGCCCGTGGTGCCCCACAGGTAAGGCGCGGCGAAGCGGTTGCCGGGGTCGTTGCTCTGCACCTTGGCCAGCATCGCCGGGTCCAGGTGCGACCAGTTGCCCAGCTGGCTGCGGTCCAGCTCCTGGAGCACCCCGGCCTTGATCAGGTTCGGCAACAGGTCACTGCTGGCCACCACCACGTCATAGCCGCTGCGTCCGGCCATCAGCTTGCTCTGCATCACGTCGCTGTTGTCGAAGGTGTCCTGCAGCACGCTGATGCCGGTTTCCTTGTGAAACTGGCCGGGCGTGTCCGGGGCGATGTAGTCGTACCAGTTATAGAAGTGCACGCTCGGTTCGGCGGCCTGGGCCGTAGCGAAACCGAACAGTGCGACCAGGGCCAGGGGTAAACAACGGATAGCATTCATCTGAGGGCTCCGAGCGTTGGCACCCGTCCACGGACGTGTACCGCGCCTGCTGATTGTGGATTGTTATGGCAGGGCCGAAAGCGGCGGAAAAACAGCGGTGGGACTTAGGGAATCAACAACTCGCGACGGCCGTCGGCATGTTCGACGCATTCGCCGGGCAGGTGCAGGCGCCGGTCGCGCAGGTAGTCGTAGTCGCGGCGGGCAGCCTTGAGTTGCCCGAGATCGAGTTCCAGCACCTGCCGGCACTCGTCGCGACCGGCCTCGAACAGCATCCGGCCGAAGGGGTCGACCACCGCGCTGCCGCCAGCGAACACCAGGCCATCGCCGCCATCGCCGACGCGGTTCGCCATCACCGCGAACGCCTGGTTCTCCTGGGCCCGGGCCATGATCGCGGTGCGGTGCACCGGGCCGTAGGGGTCCATGTTGCCGTTGCTCACCAGGATCAGTTCGGCGCCCAATTGGCCGAGGGCACGGGCGGTTTCGGGCAGTTCGATGTCGTAGCAGATCAGCAGCCCGACCCGCACACCCCGCCAGAGCACGGTGGTGTAGCGATCGCCCGGCTGGAACAGGCCGCGCTCGTCGGGCCACAGATGGGTCTTGCGATAACTCGTCGCTATCCCTTCGGGGGTCACCAGCAGCGAGGTGTTGTAGTAGTGACCGGCGGCGGCTTCGGCGATGCCGACCACCACCGCGACCCCCTTCTCGCGCACGGCCCGCAACACCGCCTGGATGCTCGGCCCGTCCACGGCCTCGGCCACCTCGGGCAACTGCTGCCGATTGGCAAAACCGCTGATCTGGGTCTCCGGGAATACCAGCAGGTCGATGTCGTCAGCACAGTCGGCAATGCCCCGCAGGACCCGCTCAAGGTTGTAGGCCGTGTCACCGTCGCGGCCGGCCAGTTGCATCAGTTCAATTTTCATTGTGGGTCCCTTGAAGTGCCGGCGGGTCCTGGAACGCCGCATTGGCGGCACCCGGCGGGCTGGCAGCGAGTATGGAGGGCCCGCGGCCGCAAGGTAATCACTTCAAGAGAGTACCCCGCCGGGGTTAGTCGACGGGGCGGTCAGCACCAGGCGTGAGGGTTCAGGCGCTCCCCAGCGGCTGGCGCGAAGCCTGCGGCGCCTTCAGCGCACGCCAGGTCCACAGCGCGCTGCACAGGTCCGGCAGGGCCAGCAGCAACAGCACTGGCGCTACCAGCCCGGCGGTGACGAAGGCGGCAAAGAACAGCGGCACCGACAGGCGGATGGCCACGGTCAGGGCCATGAATTCGCGCCGTTCGGTATAGCCGGCCCACACGTAATACACCCCCAGGTACAGCGCCAGCTGGCCCATCACCCGGATCCACACCTCGTCGGTCGGGGCAAAGCCGAACAGCGGCAACAGCAGGTTGGGCGCCAGCACCAGCGCGGCGCCGAGCAGCAACATGTACAGGCCGAACAGCAACACGCTCTTGCCCGGATGGCTCATGGTTTCACTCCTTGGATGGGGGCGGTGAGGCGGTAGGCCTCGGCATCGAAACGCCGGGTCTGCCGGCGGAACTGCCAGGTGAACCCCGGCCACAGGGCGACATTGCGCCCGCTGTGCGGGTCCCGGTACCAGCTCTGGCAACTGCCGACGCTCCACACCGTGCCGCGCAGCCTGTCGCGCAGGCCCTGGTTGAACCGTTCCTGGGCCTGCGGATCGACGTCGAGGCTGGTCACCCCCAGCCGTTGCAGGGTCTCCAGGGCGCCGAGGATGTAGGCGATCTGCGACTCGATCATGTAGACGATGGAGTTGTGCCCCAGGCCGGTGTTGGGCCCCATCAGCAGGAACAGGTTGGGAAAGCCGCTGACCGTAGTGCCCTTGTAGGCTTCGCTGCCCTGCTGCCAGGTCTCGACGATGTCCACCCCGCCGCGCCCGAGGATCATCCCCGCCGGGAACGGCATGCGGGCCTTGAAGCCGGTGCCGAGGATCAGCGCGTCCAGGACGTGGCGCTGGCCGTCGACGGTGACCAGCGCATCCTCGGTGACTTCGCGGATGCCGCTGGTGACCAGCCGCGCGTTGGCCTGGGCCAGGGCCGGAAAATAGTCGTTGGACAACAGGATGCGCTTGCAGCCGATGCGGTAGTCGGGGGTCAGGCGCCGGCGCAGCTCCGGGTCCTTGACCTGGCGCCGCAGCAGGTTGAGCGCCAGCCATTGGTGCAGGCCCATCAGCCGCGGATTGAACACGAAGCCCAGGACCCGGGTTTCATGGGCGGTGTAGATCAGCCCGCGCAGCAGCCGCTGCAGCGCCGGAAATCGCCGCAGCAGGCGCTGGGCCATGCCGGAGAACGCCCGGTCCGGCTTGGGGATGATCCACGGCGGCGTGCGCTGGAACACTGCCAGGCTGGCCACCCGTGGCTGGATCTGCGGCACGAACTGGATCGCCGAGGCGCCGGTGCCGATCACCCCGACCCGCTTGCCGGCCAGGTCGTAGTCGTGATCCCAGCGCTGGGAATGGAAGACCCGGCCCTTGAAACGCTCCAGCCCCGGCAACCGGGGGTAATCCGGGGTCGACAGGGCCCCGGTGCCGGCCACCACCACCTGGGCGAAGCGCACGCCGCCGCGGGCGTCCGTCACCTGCCACAGCGCGCGTTCTTCCAGCCAGCGCAGGCCGGTGACCCGGGTGTCGAAGCAGCAGTGTTGCAGCACCCGGTATTTGTCGGCGCAGTGCTTGAGGTAGTCGCGGATCTCCGGCTGCGGCGAATAGCGCCGCGACCAGCCGGGGTTGGGCTCGAAGGAAAACGAATACAGGTGGGAGGGAATGTCGCAGGCGCACCCGGGGTACTGGTTGACCCACCAGGTACCGCCGACGCCGGCCTCCTGTTCGAGGACGAGAAAATCCTCCTCGCCGCGCTCGCGCAGCTTGATCGCCATGCCGATCCCGGAAAACCCGGCACCGATGATCAGCACCCGGTAGACCCGCGCCGGATCGGCCTGCTCCTTGGATAACGCACTCATGTTCCTGACTCCTGTCGGCAAAAACACCGGGCGCGACTGTCCACAGCCCATGCCCGGCTGGCGTTTGCGCAATGCGCTGGATCGAGGACGGGCCGTGCGGCGGCCCGAGTGGCTAGGCCGATTCGGCGCGCAACTGGCTGGTGCGGTGCGCCAGGTTCTCCAGCGCCTGCGGGTCGAGTTCGGCGGCAATCACCAGGGCCTGGCGCCGCAGGGTTTCCAGCGGCGTGCGACGGCCGAAGATGCCGGTGAAATGCATGAACATGCGCATCCCAAAGCCCAGCCCATCGCCCCGCTGCCGCGGCACCAGATGCAGGTGGGCATGGGGAATGTGCTGGTTGGTGGCCTTGCCGTCGTTGACGATCAGGTGCGTGCCCTCCACGCCGAAGCCGGCGCGCCGCTGGGCGGCGAGCAAGGTGTCGAACACCTGGTACAGGTGCTGGCGCACGACCGTGGGCAGCTGTTCGAGCTTCTCCACGTGGGCCAGCGGTATCAGCAGCAGATGGCCCTGGCCCAGCGGGTGGACGTCCATGAACGCCATGCAGTACGGGTCGCGATAGACCATGGCGCTGGGCAATTGGTCGGCCGCGATCTGGCAGAAAATACAGGTCATCCGTGAGTCCTCGGTGGGTGGCAGTCCGTTGGGCGCAGTAAATGTAGCTCACGCTGCCCGCCGAGGTTCGGTGCAAGTTGTTACCGGACGTCGCGCGAACATCCGCGCCAGCAGCCAGCGGTCGCGCAGGTAAGGCTTGTCGGCCAGCAGCGCCGCCAGTTGCGGCAGGTTGACGAAGGGCACGCCGGGGTAGATGTGATGCTCGACGTGGTAATTGATATTGGCCCACAGCAGGCCGATCAGCCGGTCGCTGACGGTCACGGTGTTTTTCGCCAGGTCCAGGCGCTGCGGGTCGTCCACCTCCAGGGTGGCCATGGGGAAGTGTTCGTAGCCCCGGGATATCGGGTTGATCACCAGCGCCAGCACCAGCAGCGGCGCGACGAAGATCAGCACGAATTGCAGCAGCAGGCCCTGGCTATGGCACCAGACGCCGATCGCCGCCATCGACAGCAGGTTGAACGCCAGCTCGCGCAGGACCCGGTTGCGCACCGCCTTGCCGTAGCGCACCAGGGAGAAGTAGATGAAACGCGGCACGAACACGGCGATGCGCAGGAACATCCACTTCACCCCGCCGGTGTAGTTCCAGTCGTCGGGGTCCTGGTCCGGGTCGCCCAGGTAGCGGTGATGGTATTTGTGGCACTCGGTGAAGGAGGAAAACGGGAACACGATGAACCAGGCCATGAAGCGTCCGAGCCACAGGTTGCACGCCGCCGAACGGAACGCGCTGGCATGCCCGCAGTCGTGTTGCAGCACGGTGAAGGCATGCAGCTGGTTGCCCAGTACCAGCACCGCCAGGGCCATGCCCCAGGGGTTGTCGCCGAGCAGGATGTACAACGCCGCCGCGCACCAGACCAGCACATGCAGCAACGACCACAGCGCGAACTTCAGCGGCTGCGGCTGCATCAGCGCCTGTAACTGGGCCAGGCGCTCGCGGTCGACCCGCAGCTCGGCGCGCTTGGCCAGCCGCAGTTGGTCCGCGGCGCCGTGATGGGTTGAATGACTCATGAATTGACCTTCCTCTGTCTGGATCGCTAATCGACTTGCAGGCGCACGTCGTCTGTCATGGGGTAGCCCACGCACAGCAGTGCCTGGTCCCGGTTGAGTTCGTCCGCCGACAGCCCGTGGTCCTCGCGCATGCGTACCTGCCCCGCCAACCGGGTGCAGACGCAGGCGGTGCAGAAGCCGCTGCGGCAGGAAAACGGTGGCTGTATGCCGTTGGCCAGGGCCGCGTCGAGCAGGCTCTGGCCCGGGGCGACCGTGAAGCGATGGGCCTGGCCCTGCATCAGCAGCTCCACGCGTTTGGCCGTATCACCGCCGGGCGTCGGGGCCTCGGCCGGGGTGAAGCGCTCCTGGTGCACGCGTTCCGGGGCGATGCCCAGGGTCTCCAGGGCGGCGCTGACCTCGTCCATCATGCCGCTGGGGCCGCAGCTGTAGTACTCGCGGGCCTGGGGCCCGGGCAGCGCGCCGAGCAGGTCCAGCAGCCGCTGCCGGGTCAGGCGCCCTTCCTGGCCCCCCGGCCCCTGCGGCCGCGACAGCACGTGCACCAGTTGCAAGCGCTCGCCGAAGGTCTGCCGCAACTGGTCGAGCTTGTCGCCGAAGATCACCGACTGCCGGTTGCGGTTGCCGTAGATCAGCGACACCTGCGCGTCCGGCTCGAAGTGCAGCGCCGACTTGAGGATCGAGAAGATCGGCGTGATCCCGCTGCCCGCCGCCAGCAGCACCAGGTGCCGGCCCTGGCCCGGTTGCGGAACGAAGGTGAAGCGACCGTGGGTGCCCAGGGTCTGCACCGCGTCGCCGGCGCTCAACTCCTGCACCAGGCGGTTGGACACCTTGCCGCCGGCCACCCGCTTGACGGTGATCGACAGGGTCTTGTCCAGCCCCGGCGTGCTGCTGATGGAATAGGCGCGACAGCCCTTGGCGCCATCGACGTCGACCTCCAGGGTCAGGTACTGCCCGGCGCTGTAGCGGACTTTGCGCAGCAACGGCTGCTTGAGGTGAATGGTCACCGCGTCGTCGGTTTCCCGCTCGATGGCGGCGACTTTCAAGGTCAGGGGTCGGTTCATGGCTGGCCCAGGGCGCTGCGCGCGGGGGTAGGTTCATGGGCGTCTTGCGGGGTGTCGAGGTGCCGTTGATGGGCACGCTCGTGGGCCGCGATGGGCGCCGGCAGCACCCGCTGGCGCAACAGCCGGACTTTCCCGGCGTGGTCCAGCGGCTCCCACCAGTCCAGCTTGTGGGCCAGGGTGTCGAAGCGACGCAGCATCAGCAGCACGAACAGGTCGAACACGCTGAGGTCGCGAAACACCATGGAGCCCGCGGCGGCCAGTTCCGGCTTGAGCCGTTCGAACAGCGCCGGGCTCTCCGACCAGTGGCCGATGGCCCAGTGGTGGTGGCAGGCGTGGTAGCCCTCGTTGAAGCTGTTGACCGGGGTTTCCAGCAGGGTGACGGTGTTGTACATCCAGTCGCGCGGGTCTTGCTGGCCGCCGTAGAAGGCATGCTGGCTCCAGTGGATGACGCCCATCAGGAAATTGCTCGCGCACCAGGGCACCAGCATGTAGAGCACGGCGATCGGCAGGCTGTAGAGCGCCAGCGCGACGAACAGCCCGACGTGCACCAGGTTGCCCATGACCATGGCCCGCGCCTGGCTGCGCTTGTGCTTGCTCTTGAAGTACAGCCAGGGCGAGACCATGAACTGCTGGTACATCACCTCGCGCACCATGTACACGGCGAAATCCCAGGCGCTGGCGTGGTTGTAGCGCGCGGTGGCGTAGACATCCAGCGGCCCGGCGTTCTCCCGGTGGTGCTGTTGCAAGTGCGCCGCCGCGTGGGGGATCAGGCCCATGGGAATGGCGAAGAACATGTACAGGAAAGAGTTGCCGACCCAGCGATCGAGCAGGCTCGAACGCTTGAAGATGCCGCCGGGCACATGGCCTTCCTGGTGCATGGCACTGAAGGAACGGACGAAGCCGCGAATGTTCGGCCCATAGACGCAGGCATAGAACAGCAGCACCAGCAGCCAGGAGATTTCCTTGAGCCACAGCTGGGCGATGAACACCGGCCCGGCGGTCAGGCCCAGGCTGATGGCGGCGGCCAGGATCGGCTCGTCGCGCGGGTCCTTGAGCAGCCGGTCGGCCAGGGGCTGCAACAACCGGTGATACGCCCGGACCAGCCAGCCGCTCAGCGCGCTCACGCCCGGCAGCCGCGCCAGCAGCCAGCGCCCAGCGTGCAGGCTGTAGGACAGGGTCAGGATCACGGCGATGGCCGCGGTGTTGAACACCAGCAGCACGCCGAACAGGGGAATGGCCAGGCAGTGAAACCCGCGACCGACGTTGGCCGGCCGCTGCGGATAGAGAAAATCGCTACTCATGCTTCTACTCCATTAGGCATGTTGCCGGTGCCGCAGGCGACGCCGGGGCGCCGCGCCTGCGACCGCGGTAGCAGGCGAATCAGACGCTGTAGGACTCGCGCAGGAACTGCGCCAGCATCGGCGTGGCGGCGCTGCGGGAGATCGGGTGGAAGCAGATCGCCCGGGAGGCCGCCAGCAGGTAGGCCACCTCGTCGGAGGCGATGAACTCCATGCCGCCCAGCAGCTCGACGCTGAGGTTGGTCGAGCGCTCGATCGCCGCCTGCACCAGGAAGCGGGTGCACAGCGCCTTGTTGTAGGTGTTCATCGGCGTGTCCTGCTGGGCCTGCAATTCGCCGGCGGTGCCGATCAGCGCCTGGTGGGCGCCTTCCAGTTCGATGCCCAGCAGGGCCAGTTGCGCAGGATCCGCGAAGGGCTTGCGCAACAGCCGCTCGACCAGTGCCGAAGCCACGCCCAGGTAGCTGCCACCCACCATCAGCTGGAACCAGCTCAGGCCGTTGAGCGAGGTTTCCATGGCGGTGGCGGCCACCTCCGCGCTGTCGGCGCCATCGGCCAGGAGCATGCGCTCGCTGGGCACGAACACGCCGTTGAACACCAGTTCGTTGCTGTCGGTGGCGCGCAGTACCCTGGCGTTCCAGAAGGGTTCGCGGGTGACGTTGCTGCCGTCGGAGAAGACCACGGCAAAGCCCTGGCTGACGCTGCCGTCGTCCTGCTCGCAGGCGACGCCGACCACGATCACGTCCATGTGGTGGCTCATGGTGCAAGGCTTCTTGCTGCCGTCGAGGACGAAGCCGCCCTCCACCGGCCGCGCCTTGACGCTGGCGTTGAAGATCTGCGAACCCGGCTTGCCCTCGGCGAAGGCCGAGGCGATCAGCAACTGGTTCTGGGTGATGCCCCACAGCAGTTCTTCCGCCGCCGGGATCAGCCCGCCCAGTTGCACGATGGTGGCGATGGTGTGGTGGTGCATGGTCATCATCACCGCCAGGGACGGGCACAGCGAACCGATGGCCCGCAGGATCTCCACGGTTTCCTCCGGCGAGGCGCCGAGGCCGCCGTAGGTCTCGGGGATGATCAGGCCGGCGGCGCGGTAATCGCGAAACAGCGCGCAGAGCTCGGCCGGCTCGGCCTGTTCCAGGGCGCTCAGGCCACGTTCGCGCAGGGCGGCGAGCAAGCCTGGCAGGTACTTCTCGGTGGCGTTGCGGGCGTTGTGCATCGACATGGTGGGGACTCCTTTCTCGTGGTCAGGGTTAACCGGCTTTTTCGATCAACTGCTCCACCGCGGGGGCGAAACCGAAGGCTCGGGCCAGGTCGAAAATCGCTTCGGCATCCGCCAGCGGCGGGCGCTTGCCGATGCTGTAGTCGCGCCGCAGGCCGGCCATGGTCAGGACCATGGTTTCGGCCAGGCAGCTGAAGGTCACGCCGGTGGGCAGGCCGGTGAGGTTCTGCTGGCCGAAGCGCTGGCCGCGGTCGGGCAGGTGGATCAGGCCGCCTTCGATCACCGTGACGTCCGGGCGCAGCATCAGCGTGGCGTGGCCGATGTCCGGCGGCTGCGCGCAGTCGCAGATGATCGCGTTGTGGTGCAGCGCCACCGGGTCGATGAAGGCCGAACCGTTGGAGGTGGCCGAAAGCACCGCCTCCAGGCGCGGCAACCAGCTCGCCAGGTCGGCGGTGATCACCAGCGGCGGCTGCGCCTGGGGCTTGCTGCGAGCCAGGACATCGACGCTGTCGAACAGCGCGCGCAACTGGTTTTCGTCGTTCAGGTCGCGGTCCAGCAACTGCTCGACGCTGGCCAGGCTCGGTAACAACAGCACCAGGCTCTTGGCGATGCCGCTGCTGTGGCCGCCCTGGATCTGCAACAGGGCATCGCGATACAGCTCGCCGGCCACCAGCCGCAGCTCGTCCATCGCCCCGCGATTGGCGGCGTTGCCGAGCAGCACCAGGTGTTCGCAGAAGCGTCCCAGGCGCAGGCTGGCCAGGCGCCCCACCGAACCGTAGGCGCCGATCACCCCGGTCAGGCGCTTGGCCAGCGGCGCGCCGCGGTTGGCGCAGGTGCTCAGCAACGCATCGACGCCGACCATGGCGGTCAGGCTGTTGCCGGTGGTGGTGTGGAAACGCGGGTTGACGACGTCCAGGCCGGCGCTGGAAATCACCGAGGTGTAGGCCCCCAGCCCGACGAAATCCACCTCCAGCCCGGCGACGCTGTCCAGGTAGTTGGCCAGCAGCTTGCGCCGCTTGCCCAGGCTCAGGCGCATCAGGTCGCGTGGCAGCAGCAGGCTGCCGACCAGCCAGCCTTCGACGTAGTCGCCGGCATCGTTGTAGACCCGCCGCGCGTGGTAGGACACGCCGGCGTCGAGGTCGGGCTTGGCCCATTCGGAGAAGTCGTCGAGCCAGCCCTGCATGAAGGTCTTTTCCGCCGCCGACAGCCCCAGGCCGTCCACCACGCTGTCGCCGTTGACGCTCTCGGCGGTGGTCGGGTGCAGCAGGAAGGCGAAGCGTCCCAGGCAGCGTCCGCCGCTGCGCAGTTTGCCGGGCGCGCTCCAGGGGCTCAGGGCGCCCCGTGGCCCGGCGTAGCCATGGGCCTCGAGGATCAAGCGGTGTTGCTGGTCGTGCACCACCAACTCCGCCACCGCCTCAAGGCCTTCGAGCAGCACGTCGATATCGGCGCGCTCGATGCACAGTGGCGGCTGGATGCGCAGCACATTGCCTTCGGTGAGGGTCGGCAGGCAGTACACCCCATGCCGGCTTTTCAGATAGCCGCAGACGATCGGCACCAGGGCGCCGAAGGCACTGGCCAGGGACAGGGTGTAGAGGCGCTCGCCGCTCCAGCGACGGAATTTCAGGCCGAGCATCAGGCCGCGACCGTCTAGGCTTTCGAACACCTCGGGATAGTTGCGCACCAGGCGCGACAAGCCGGCGTGCAGGTAGGCGCCCTGCTCTGCCGCGTGCTTGAGCAGCGCCCCGTCGTTGGCCGTGAGCTGGTCGAGCACCGCCAGGCCGATGGTGGCGCTGAAGCCGTTCACGGCGAAAGTGGAACTGTGATGGCGATCGAAATCGCGGCTCCAGCACTGCTCGCCGTAGATGCACGCACCGATGGCCGCGACCCCGCCGCCCAGGGCCTTGGCCAGCAGCACCACGTCCGGTTCCAGGCCGTGGGCGGTGGCGGCGAACAGCTCGCCGGTGCGCCCCAGGCCGGTCTGGATTTCATCGAGCACGAACAGCGTGCCGTACTGCCGGCAGAGCTGCTGCGCCGCCAGCAGGTAGCCGGGCGGCGGCGTGATCATGCCCGCCTCGCCCTGCACCGCCTCGACGAAAAAGGCCGCGGCGCGACGGCCCTTGAGTTGTTCTTCGAGGGCCTGCAGGTCGCCATAGGGCACATGGCTGAAACCCTCGGCGCGGATCTGGAACGGCTCGCGATAGATGGCCTTGCCGGTGACCGCCACCGCGCCCTGGGTCTTGCCGTGGAAGCCGGTCAGGGTGCCGATCACCTGCTCGCGCTGGGTCGCGGCGCGGCACAGCTTGATCGCCGCTTCGACCGTCTCCGCACCGCTGGTGGTGAAGGTCACTTTCGAATGCGTGCCCGGCGCCAGCTCGATCAGGCGCCGCGCCAACGCTTCGGCGGCGGGGTTGATCAGCGGCTGGATCAGCGAAGGCTGGCCGCTGGCGAGGAACGCCTGGATCGCCTCGGTGACCGGTGCCGCGCCATAACCGAAAGGCACCGCGCCGAACTGGCCGACGAAGTCGATCAGGGTCTGGCCGCTGGCGGTCTCGATACGCGTGCCCTGGGCACGCACCACCGTCTCGTTGAGGCCGACGAACTCCAGCAGTTCCTGGCGGGTGACATTGAGCAGCGAATCAGCCATGGCTCACCTCCGCCAGGGCCTGCAGCGCGCCCTGGTTGATGACGCCGTACAGGTGCTGGCTGACCTTGCGCACGGTGTCGTGCTGGTAGGCCAGCTCGGGGTCCAGGGAGATGCCGAAACGGTCCTCGAACTCGGCGGACATCCCGACGATCAGCACCGAGTCGACGCCCATTTCATGGAACGAACGCTCGACATCCAGCGACCCGGAATCGACCTCCAGCAGGCTGGCCAGGGTCTCGGTCACGGCAAAGGTTATTTCGTCTATGTGCACAGTCGCCTCCCAGCGTATTCCGCTTCCTTTGCATGGCCGTTGGCCCGCGCCACCCGAGCTGAAAAGCCGCGGAGAACGCTTGGACAGGCGTCTTGATGCAAACGCGTTTTGAGTGTGGATGGCCGCGGCAGGGCGGCCATTTGCTACACCCAGATGCTCGGCGCGATGGGGCCTGCGCTCAATACTCCGTAAGGAGTAGCGGCGGGCCGCAAGGCGTCACGGGATGGCACACGCAGCACATAACTCTGTAGCCGCTGCCGAGCCCCGGCGAGGCTGCGATCGACCCCGAAGGGGGCGCAGGATCCTGATACCGCCGGAGGACCTGCGGTCCTATCGCAGCCTCGCTAAGGCTCGGCAGCGGCTACGGGGAGCGGCGGGGGCTTGCCGACCCGTCGAGCAATGCATCCACCACGGCGCGCGCCATTTCCACCGAGTGGATCATCGACCAGATCAGACCGCGCTCCACGCCGCTGGCCCGTTCGGTGATCTCGTCGGAGACCTCCTCGGCCGCCTTGAGCAGGATCGACACATGCACCAGCGCCTCCTCGGCATTGACGCCCTCGCGCACGGCAAACAGCGAATCGCGGCCCACCGCATGCCCCGCGGTGGAGCCCAGGGACTGCAAGAGAAGCCCCTCCCCCGAACCCTTGGCCAGGGAATGCAGGACCGCCTTGTTCGTCAGGTCATGTTCTGGATTGCGACGTGCAGAAAGAAGAGAAACAGGTGGATCGGGGACGAGCTTTTTCATGGTGGATCCTCTTGGAATGGAGCCACCACCGACCGCTGCTAAACGAATAAGGGTGGCAGCTATACGCGGGTTAGCAGACCGGTCCAAGAATTCCGGCGCACCCAAGGGTGCCCCACGCATAGCCGCCATGACAGCAACCGAAATAACTGGTTGAGTTGAGCGCAATACCTGCGTGACTTGGAAGCGAGCTGCTAAACCCGATCACCGAAAATTCAGTGACGAACCCGAGGCTAGACAGCGCCCTTCCCAGACACAAGCGGCCCAGAGCTTCTCGGAAAAGCCCTACGAAAGAAAGCGAAGCGCCTCACTTTCAGACAGCGTCCTACAAGGCAAAACCTGTCTCATCCCAACAATCTGATCGCAAGCAAGCTCGCCCCTACACAAGGTCCCGATCTACCCGCGATCCTGTAGCCGCTGCCGAGCCCTAGCGAGGCTGCGATAGGACCGAAGGTCCTCCAGCGATTTCAAAATCCTGCGCCCGCTTCGCGGTCGATCGCAGCCTCGCTAGGGCTCGACAGCGGCTACAAAGGCGCACGCGACCGGAAAGCGCCGAGCCCCGTCAGCACTGTGGGATGGTTACTGGATAAACGGCAGGCAGGCGCCCTCACTCGTCGCAGAACAACGCCGCGATCTGCGCCCGACTCGACGCCTGGAGCTTGAAGAAGATGTTCTGCAGATGGGTCTTCACGGTCTTGTCGCTGATGCCGAGGATCTGACCAATCTCCCAGTTGGTCTTGCCTCGGGCCACCCAACGCGAAATCTCCGCTTCGCGGCCGGACAGCACGGATAACAGTTGATGGTTCGGCCCCGGGTTGTGGCGCAGCAGCTTGCTGCCCAGCGCCCGGTTCAGGGCGATGTGCAGGTAGGGCGCAAAGACCATCATGCGCATCTTGCTTTCATGGGCCACGGTGGCCGAGATGTTGTGAAAGAAATAGCCGGTGAAGGTATTGCGGTGCAGCCCGGGCAACAGCGTCCAGCCCAGATTGCGGATCCCGTGTTCGCGAAAGATCTTCGCCCACACCTGGTCCGCCGAATTGCCCAGGCGCTCCACCGTGGTGAACTTGGGGCGCCCGCAATGCTCGATGGGGTCGATGCCCAGCGGCGGGATCATGCCGTCGCGGCCGACGATGGCCTTGATCAGGCTGTCGGACACCGTGTCCGGATGGATCAGGTGGGAAAAGAACACCCGGTGCGCGCGGACCCGGCCGCTGGCGAACACGAAGTTCTCGCACGGCAGGATCTGCGGCAGCGCCAGCTGGGTCTGCTGCGTCAGCTCGGCGATGCTGCGCGCCGAGGTGATGGAGTTGAGCACGCTGGTCAGTTGCAGGCGCTGCTGGCTGTCGGTGGGCGGCAGCGCCAGCACCGTCCGCGGGCGGCTGGCCAGTTCCAGCCGCGGCTCGCAGAAGGCCGGCTGGGCGAACAGCAGCGCCGCGGGTTTGTGCGCATGCACCGGGCCGATCGATAGGCTAGTCATGCTTGCACGACCTGCGTATCGAGGGTGATGTCCCGCAGGATCCGGCCATTGCTCTGCACCGCGACCACCGATTTGTCCAGGGGATGGGCCTCGACCGGCGCCGCGCCATCCAGCGCCGCCAGCCAGGGCTCGAACTGCTTGCGGCATTCCTGGCGCTTGATCTTGCCGCTTGAAGTGCGCGGCAACGACCCGCCGAATACCAGCAACAGCACCGGCCGCGCCAATTGGTGCTGTTGCCATAGCCGCGTCTGCAATTCGCCGAACAGCTGCGGCAAGTCGAAACTGCGCAAGGCGCGCCGCTCGATCTCCTGGGCGATCACCACCTGCTCGCTGTCGCCGGCATCGATGCTGAAGGCCGCGGTGCCGTCCGGACGAAAACTGTCATGGGTGCGCAGCACGGTGTTCTCGATATCGCCGGGGTGATGGTTGACGCCATTGACGATGATCAGGTCCTTGAGCCGGCCGGTGACGAACAGCTCGCCGTCGAGCAGGAACCCCAAGTCGCCGGTGCGGAAGTAGCGCGGCCAGCCAAGCGTCGGCGGGGCCGGGCGAAAGGCCGCGGCGGTGCTGTCCGGGCGCTGCCAGTAACCGCTGGCGACGCTGTCGCCGAGGATGCAAATTTCCCCGACCCGGCCGTCCTCCAGCGGCTGCTCGGTGTGCGGGTCGCAGATGAACGGCCCCTGCCCCGGAATGCCGCGTCCGCTGCTGACCAGGGTGCGCAGGCGCAGCTCGGCCTCGTGGCCCGGGCCGTCATGCAGGCGCGCCACGTTGTCCTCCAGCAGGCCGGCATGGAACTGGCGGATCACCGGCTCGCGCTTGCTGCCGCCGGCGCTGACCATCAGCGTGCCCTCGGCCAGCCCGTAGCAGGGAAAGGCCGAGGTGCTGGCAAAGCCGGCGCGGGCGAAACGCGCCTGGAAGGCGGCGATGGTCTGCGCCCGCACATGTTCGGCGCCGTTGAAGGCCACCTCCCAGCAGCTCAGGTCGAGGCCGGCGAGCTCTTCGTCCTTGATCTTGCGCAGGCACAGTTCATAGGCGAAGTTCGGCCCGCCGCTGACCGTGCCGCGGTAGGTGCTGATGGCCTGCAACCAGCGCAGCGGCCGTTGCAGGAAGTGGATCGGCGCCAGCAGCGTCGAGCCGAAGCCGACGAACAGCGACTGCAGGATGCCGCCGATCAGCCCCATGTCGTGGTACGGCGGCAGCCAGCTCACCAGGTGGCTGTCCTTGTGGGTCAGGAAGCCGCGGCTGATGCTGCGCGAGTTGTGGATCAGGTTGCCGTGGGTCACCGCCACCCCGTTGGGCGTCCCGGTGGAACCGGAGGTGTATTGCAAGAAGGCGATGTCATCCCGGGTCACCGGCACGCTGCGCCACTGGCTGGCCAGCGCCAGGTCCAGGGTCGCCATGTCCAGCACCAGGGGCCGCGCGGCGTGCCCCAGCCGGGCCTGGATGGTCGCGACATCTTCGCCGCTGGCCAGCGCCGCCGTGGGCTGGCAGTCGTCGACGATGCCGTCGAGCCGGTCCAGGGTCTTGGTCGCCCCCGGCGGGTAGGCCGGCACCGCCACCAGCCCGGCATACAGGCAGCCCATGAAGGCAATCACATAGTCCAGGCCCGGCTTGAGCAGGATCAGCACCCGGTCCCCCGCCAGGCAATGCCCCTGCAACCGGGCCGCGGCCGCTCGTGCCGCGCGGTCCAGTTCGGAGAAGGTGATCAGGGTTGCTTCGTCGCGCCCGTTGTGCAGAAAACGATAGGCCAGTCGGTCCGGGATCGTATGGGCGTGAAGCTGCAGACATTCCGAAAAATTCGCATACGGAACGTCGCTATCGTGGTCGTTCGTAGTCATTATTTTGTCCAGGCAGCCGTACTTAGCCATCTCCCGCAAGGCCCGAAACATGCGGCCTTGCGCATCCATTACGCTTGATCATCCTCTGGGAGCGCGCAGTCGAAGTTAATACTCCGAACGGCGTATACCCGCAATTTCCGCCCCCGGCGCATATTCGCCCCATGGTTCGCCGCACGCCCGCTTTTTTGCCCCGGTTACCACTGTCATGCCCCCCGCAATGAGGTGAAGTCGATATCCGGAACCTGCGCAAGCCGGGCTTGTGTAACCAGCCATGTCATGAACAAAACCGGCCGGAACGGGAGCGTTCCGGCACCGCCATCAGCGTGCGCAGCACCGGGAGAACAGGATGTCTTTTAGCGAATACGCCAGCTTCGATGCGGTCGGCCTGGCCGATCTGGTCAAAAGAAAGCAAGTACGCCCCTCCGAATTGCTCGAGGAA
Source organism: Pseudomonas sp. MRSN 12121 (assembly GCF_000931465.1). Taxonomy (NCBI): domain Bacteria; kingdom Pseudomonadati; phylum Pseudomonadota; class Gammaproteobacteria; order Pseudomonadales; family Pseudomonadaceae; genus Pseudomonas; species Pseudomonas sp. MRSN 12121. Next base: position 5,639,555 of record NZ_CP010892.1, read on the forward strand.
GCCATACGCCGCATCGAGGCCTTCAACCCGGCGGTCAACGCCGTGGTCTACAAGGCCTACGACAAGGCCCGGGCCCAGGCCGCCGCCCAGGACAACGCACCCGCCACGGGCGCGCTGCACGGCGTGCCGTTCCTGCTCAAGGACATCCTCGGCGACTGCCAGGACCTGCCCTCGACCCTGGCCTCGCGCATGTTGCAAGCGCGGGTCATGCCCCAGGACTGCGAGCTGGTGAAACGCTTTCGCCAGGCCGGGCTGGTATTCGTCGGCAAGAGCAATGCCCCGGAATTCGGCATCCTGCCGACCACCGAAGGCGCCTTCTACGGCCCGGCGCGCAACCCGTGGAACCTGGAATATTCCACCGGCGGCTCCAGCGGTGGCGCCGCCGCGGCGGTAGCCACCGGCATGGTGCCGGCGGCGCACGGCAACGACGGTGGCGGCTCGATCCGCATTCCCGCATCCTGCTGCGGGCTGGTCGGCCTCAAGCCGACCCGGGCGCGCAATTCCCTGGCCCCGGACTTCGGCGAACTGCTCAGCGGCCTGCTGGACGAACATGTGCTGACCCGCAGCGTGCGCGACAGCGCCGCCCTGCTGGACGCCACCCACGGCGTGGTGCCGGGCGACCCGTACCGCGCGCCGCCCATGCAAGGGCGCTTTCTCGACCAGCTCGAGCGTGAACCCGGGCGCCTGCGCATCGCCTTCTCCAGCACCGACCCGGCCGGGCGGCCGCTGCACCCCGACTGCATCGCCGCGGTGGAAAGCACCGCGCGCCTGCTCGAATCCCTCGGCCACCATGTGGAAGAAGCCGCGCCGCCACTGGACCTGCAAAGCTTCGCCGAAGCCTTCAGCGCCCTGTGGTTCTCTGGCATCGCCTTCGCCGTGGAACTGATGAGCCTGCAACTGGGGCGCGGGCCGCTGCCCGGCGAACTGGAAAACCTGACCCAGGCCGTGCATCGACGCGGCCTCGGGGTCAGCGCGGTGGAGTACCAGATGTCCGAACTGGTGCTGCAACAGGTGGGCCGGGAAATGGCGCGTTTCCACCAGACCTACGATTGCTGGCTGACCCCGACCCTGGCCCGGCCGCCGCTGCGCAACGGGGTGGTGGATATCCATTCCAGCGACCTGGAAAACACCTACGGCCCGCTGATCGACTACAGCCCCTTCACCGCCATCCACAACGCTTCCGGGCAACCGGCGATTTCCCTGCCGCTGCACTGGAACGCCGAGGGCCTGCCGATCGGCCTGATGTTCAGCGCGGGCTTCGGCGAGGAAGCCCTGCTGTTCCGCCTGGCCGGCCAGCTGGAGCAGGCGCGGCCCTGGAAGGACCGGCGCCCGCCGCTGTTCCTGCAACATCGCCCGCACGAAGCGGTCATCGGCTAAGGAGAGCAGCCCCCATGCGCACGCTGGACACCCCGACCGCCCCACCCTATTGCCCGCCCGATCGCACCTCGCAGCCCCCGCCGGCGGGGACCATCCCCTGGCCCACCGACGGCCTGGACCGCGAGGCGCTGGCGCGCTACGGCAAGGAGCTGATTCGCCAGACACTGCCTTTCACCGTGGAAAACCGCCGCCTGAGCTGGTGGCATTTCTACTCGACGCTGCTGGTGATCGGGCTGTTCGGCGCGGCCGTGGCCATGCCGCTGTGGTGGCCGCTGCGCCTGGGGTGCAGCGTGCTGCTGGGTCTGTCGCTGGTGCGCATGTTCGTGCTGTACCACGACTACATGCACGGCGCGATTCTCAAGGGGTCGCGTTTCGCCGAGGTGTTCTTCAAGACCTTCGGCCTGCTGCTGATGGCCCCGCCGACCTTGTGGAAGCAGTCCCACGACTATCACCACGGTCACAGCTGCCAGTACGTCGGCGCGGAACACAATCGCCTGCCGCTGCTGTCCACCCATACGGACCTGGGCACCTTCCCGCTGCTGTCCACCGAGGAATATGCCCGGGCCGGGCGCCTCAAGCGCTTGCGCTACCGCATCGCCCGGCACCCGCTGATGATCCTGCTGGCCTCGTTCAGCATCTTTATCTTCAGCATCTGCCTGGTGTCGCTGCTCACCCAGCCGCGGCACCGGCCCTGGGCGCTGCTGGCCCTGGCGCTGAACCTGGCGAGCGCCATCGGCCTGGCGCTGCTGGCACCGGACATCCTGCTGTACGGCGTGCTGCTCCCCAGCCTGTCCGGCTCGGCGCTGGGCGCCTACATGTTCTACTGCCAGCACAACTTTCCCGGTGTGCGTTACCCCGCGCGCGCCGACTGGGACTACGCCGCCACCGCGGTGTTCTCCTCCAGCTACATGCGCACCGGGCCGCTCATGGCCTGGTTCACCGCCAACATCGGCTACCACCATGTGCACCACGCCAACTCGGGGATTCCCTTCTACCGCCTGCCGGAGGCCATGGCGGCGATCCCGGCGTTGCAGAACCCCATCACCACCTCCCTGCACCCGCGGGACATCTATCGCTGCCTGCGGCTCAAGCTCTGGGACCCGACGCGCCAGCGCATGGTGTCGTTCGCCGAGTTCCACCGGCCACTGCGACACTGAAGGAAACGAGGCAGGCACCGCCAGCACTCGGCCAGGAGGTTCGGCGCCGGAATTTTCCCGCCGATCGCCGGTCAGTAGAGCCACGCCTTCCGGCACCGGTCCGTTGGCCCGTGACAATGGGCCCCCGGTCCCCTAAATTAGGCGCCCTGAAAAGGCCCGGTGCTTTTCTAGCCTCATTTCCAGTTAAAAGAAGTAGTGAAAAATCAATGACTGATTCCAGTACAGAAGAATCCGTAAACGCCTTGTCGTCCAAAGCCGAATACGAAAACGCCATCAATCTTTCACAGCATGTTTCCCAGGCCAAGACCATCAGCGAGATGGTCCTCGACGCTTTCCAGTCCTCCAAGGAAAGCGACCAGATCCGCGAGCTGCGCACCGAGATCCGCCAGGCTCACGACCGCTTCGACGACGACCGCGCCTATGAACTGATGGGCCAGCTCAAACAGCTCAAGGACGCCGAGGCCGCCGACAGCGCCGCCCTGGAAGAACTGAGCAGCAAATTCCCGATCAGCCGCATCCTGTCCAGCTACAAGGACGACCCGAGCTTCCAGGAGCTGGTCTACGGCCTGGCGCTGAAGGTGTTGAACCAGACTCACCAGGCCATCAGCAACCCGGGCGGCGGCAAGAGCAAGGCACGGCCGAAGAAGGAAATGGAAGTGTTCGCCATCAGCAAGGACGGCATCAGCGTCACCCTGCCGATCCGCCCGCGCTCCAAGGCCAACGTCGACCGCGAAGCCTTCGAATTCCTCGGCTTCGCCTTCGTCGGCGAAGGCGACGAGGCGGAGCTGACCAGCGAAGTGTTCTTCGACAAGGACGGCAACGAACAGCCGGCCACCCGCAAGAACATCGTCACCGCGATCCAGCAGCAGACCGCGTTCGAAGGCTACAGCGCGCTGCAGCAGTAAGCCCTGGTATGGCGCCATCGCGAGCAGGCTCGCGATGGGCCCACCGCCGCACAGGCCAAAAAAAAGCCCCGCGCTTCTCTCGAAGGCGGGGCTTTTTTACAACCTTTGCCACTTACGGCGCGTAGGTCAGCAGCAGCTCGCTGGGTACCTTGAAATCCAGGGACATCATCACGCTCAGCGCGGTGATGGTGAAGATCGAGAACACGAACAGCTTGCGTGCCCAGACGGTGTCGTCCACCGCCTTGTAGCCGGTCCAGGCCATGTACAGCCAGTACATGCCCATCGCGGCCGCCACGGCCAGGTAGCTCATGCCGGCGTAGCCGCTGAAGGTCAGCATCAGGGTCGCCACCAGGAACGCCAGGATGTAGAGCAGGATGTGCTTCTTGGCCACCAGGATGCCGCGCTTCACCGGCAGCACCGGAATCGATGCGGCCAGGTAATCGTTGAAGCGGAAGATCGCGATGGCGTAGGAATGCGGCATCTGCCACAGGCTGAACATCACCAGCAGGGTCAGCGCGGCCATGTCGAAGCTGTTGCTCACGGCCACGTAGCCGATCACCGGTGGCATCGCCCCGGACAGGCTGCCCACCAGCGTGCCGTGCACCGACTTGCGCTTGAGGTACAGGCTGTAGAAGCCGACGTAGATGACGAAGCCGATCACGGCAAACAGCGCCGCCAGCGGATTGGCCACCTTGTACAACAACGCAACGCCGGCGACACCCAGGATGGTCGCGTAGGCCAGGGCCACTTTCAGGGAAATCAGGCCCTGGACCAGCACGCGGTTCTTGGTGCGCTCCATCTTCAGGTCGATGTCGCGGTCGATGCAGTTGTTGAACACGCAACCGGAAGCCACCACCAGGGACGTGCCGATCATCGCGGCCAGGAAGATGGCCAGATCGACATGTCCCTTGGAGGCCAGGAAAAAACCGCCCGCCACCGAAAGCACGTTACCGAAAATGATCCCCGGTTTGGTGATTTGGATAAAGTGCTTGAGCGACATCGGGTCTTACCTCACTTCGCCATCATGTAGGTGTGGATGCTGAACATGATCCACAGCGACAGGCCAACCAGCAGGATGATTACCAGGGCAGCGAAGACGAACGCGATCACGTTGTTGCGCTGGGCCTCGGAGCGGTCCAGGTGCAGGAAGTACACCAGGTGAACCAGGACCTGGATCACCGCGAACGCCAGGACGATCATCAAGGTGATCGACTTCGGCAAGGTCGGGTACATCACCAGGCCGAACGGGATCAGGGTCAGGATGACCGACAGGATGAAGCCGATAGCGTAAGACTTGACGCTGCCGTGGCCAGCATCATGGCTGTCATGGGAGTGTGCATTAGCCATTACAGGGTCCCCATCAGGTAGACAACGGTGAAGACGCAGATCCAGACCACGTCCAGGAAGTGCCAGAACAGGCTCAGGCAGCTCAGGCGGGTCTTGTTGGTCGCGGTCAGGCCGTGCTTGTTGACCTGATACATCATGACGGCCATCCAGATCAGGCCGGCGGTCACGTGCAGACCGTGGGTGCCCACCAGGGTGAAGAACCCGGACAGGAAGCCCGAACGGCTAGGGCCGTAGCCTTCGGAGATCAGCAGGTGGAACTCGTTGACCTCCATGCCGATGAAGCCCAGGCCGAACAGGAAGGTCAGGGCCAGCCAGCCCAGGACCTGCTTCTTGTTACCCCGGAAGAACGCCAGCATGGCGAAGCCGTAGGTGATCGAACTGAACAGCAGCAAGGCGGTTTCGCCGAGCACGTAAGGCAGTTCGAAGATGTCGTGGCCCGCCGGGCCACCCGCTACGTTGTTTACCAGTACCGCGTACACCGCGAAGATCGACGCAAACAGAATGCAGTCGGTCATCAGGTAGAGCCAGAAACCGTATACGGTCATCTCGCCCGAGTCGTGGTGGTGGTCATCGTGCCCATGGTCATCGACATGGGTGTGTCCAGCATTGGTCACTAAGTTCGACATGGTTTAAGCCTGTTCCAACGAGGTTTCTACACGGTTGGCCGGGATCTTCTTCTCGGCGACCAGGCGAGCGTGCTGCTCGGCTTCGATGCGTTCGATCACGTCGACCGGCACCATGTAGCCTTGATCATCACGCGCCGCGTGGATCACGAAATAGATCACGGTGCCAGCCAGGCTGGCGATCGCCATCCACCAGATGTGCCAGATCATCGCGAAACCGAACACGGTCAGCAGAGCACCCATCACCAGGCCGGTGGCGGTGTTGTTCGGCATGTGGATCGGCTCGTAGCGAGCAGGCTTCTGGTACGCGGTACCGTCTTCCTTGGCTTCGGTGAACGGATCGATGCTGTTGGCCTTCGGCAGCACGGCGAAGTTGTAGAACGGCGGTGGCGACGAAGTCGACCATTCCAGGGTGTGGGCATTCCATGGGTCGCCGGACACGCACTGGTTCTGCTTGCGATCGCGGATACTGACGTACAGCTGGATCAGCTGGCTGGCGATACCGCAGGCGATCAGCACCGCACCGAACATGGCGACGTACAGGTACGGCACCCACTCAGGGTTGGTAGTGGCGTTCAGGCGACGGGTCATGCCCATGAAGCCCAGTGCATAGAGCGGCATGAACGCGACGAAGAAGCCCGAGATCCAGAACCAGAACGCCGCCTTGCCCCAGCCTTCGTGCAGCTTGAAGCCGAACGCTTTCGGGAAGTAGAAGGCGAAACCTGCGATGTAGCCGAATACCGCACCGCCGATGATCACGTTATGGAAGTGCGCGATCACGAACAGGCTGTTGTGCAGCACGAAGTCGGCACCCGGAACGGCCAGCAGTACGCCGGTCATGCCGCCGATGGCGAAGGTCACCATGAAGCCCAGGGTCCACAACACGTGGCTGGTGAAGCGCAGGCGACCGTGGTAGATGGTGAACAGCCAGTTGAACAGCTTCACCCCCGTCGGGATGGAAATCAGCATGGTCGCCAGGCCGAAGAAGGCGTTGACGCTGGCGCCCGAACCCATGGTGAAGAAGTGGTGCAGCCAGACCATGAAGCCCAGTACCGAGATCGCGCCGGAAGCGTAGATCATCGAGTGGTGGCCGAACAGGCGCTTGCCCGAGAAGGTCGAGATGACTTCGGAGAAGATGCCGAACGCCGGCAGGATCAGGATGTACACCTCAGGGTGACCCCAGGCCCAGAACAGGTTCACGTACATCATCGGATTGCCACCAAGTTCATTGGTGAAAATGTGGAAATCCATGTAACGGTCGAGGGTCAGCAGTGCCAGCGTAGCGGTCAGGATCGGGAACGAAGCGACGATCAGCACGTTGGCCCAGGTGCAGGTCCAGGTGAAGATCGGCATGTCCATCAGCTTCATGCCAGGGGTACGCATTTTCAGCACGGTGGCCAGGAAGTTGACCCCCGTTAACGTCGTCCCTAGCCCTGATAGCTGTAGCGCCCAGATGTAGTAGTCCACACCCACGCCCGGACTGTATTGCAGGCCCGACAGCGGCGGATAGGCAACCCAGCCGGTCTTGGCGAATTCGCCGACGCCCAGGGACAGGTTGATCAGCACGACGCCGGAAACCAGCAGCCAGAAGCTCAGGGAGTTGAGGAACGGATAGGCAACGTCACGCGCGCCGATCTGCAGCGGCACTGCAAGGTTCATCAGGCCGGTGAAGAAAGGCATCGCCATGAAGATGATCATGATCACACCGTGGGCGGTGAAGATCTGGTCATAGTGTTCAGGCGGCAGGTAGCCGGGCGAGCCCTCGGTGGCCATGGCCATCTGGGTACGCATCATGATGGCGTCGGCGAAGCCGCGCAGGAGCATGACCATGGCGACGATGATGTACATCACGCCGATTTTCTTGTGGTCGACCGAGGTCAGCCATTCGGTCCACAGGTAGGACCACTTCTTGAAATAGGTGATACCCGCGACAAGCGCCAGACCACCGAGGATGATCATGGCAACGGTCACCATGACGATCGGCTCGTGGAACGGTATCGCGTCCAGACTTAATTTACCAAACATCGTTTACTCCTCTGCCCCAGCAGCTGAATGCGAGCTCATGTCCATCTCTGCAGCGGCCACTTCTTTCTTCTCGTGCTCGACCGGCTTGCCTGGTTTCATGCCTTCGTACTTGTCGACGATTTTCTGAAACAGGTTCGGCGTGAACGAGGAGTACAGCGCGACAGGATTGTTTTGGCTTGGCTTGGCCAGAGCGTCGTATTCAGCTTGATCAAGCTGTTTAGGTGCGGCCTTGACTTCGGCAACCCAGGCGTTGAAGTCTTCCTGGCTCGTCGAGATCGCTTTGAATTTCATGCCGGTGAAGCCAGCGCCGCTGTAGTTGGCGGAGATGCCTTCCATTTCAGCTTTCTGGTTGGCGATCAGGTGCAGCTTGGTCTGCATGCCTGCCATCGCGTAGATCTGGCCGCCCAGGCCCGGGATGAAGAACGAGTTCATCACGGCATCGGAGGTGATCTTGAAATTGACCGGGGTGTGCTCGGGGAACACGATCTTGTTGACGGTGGCGATGCCCTGGTCGGGGTAGATGAACAGCCACTTCCAGTCCAGCGCGACAACTTCGATGTTGATCGGCGCGGCCTCGGACTCCAGCGGACGGTAAGGGTCCAGCGCGTGGGTGGACTTGTAGGTCACATAACCCAGGGCAATGATGATGAGGATCGGTACCAGCCACACCGCGACTTCGATCTTGGTGGAGTGCGACCACTTCGGCGCATAGGTAGCGCTGGTGTTGGAGGCGCGGTATTTCCAGGCGAACGCGAGGGTCATCACGATCACCGGGACCACGACCAGCAACATCAGCAGGGTAGCGGTGATGATCAGGTTTCGTTCATCCAGACCGACCTGTCCCTTGGGGTCGAGCAAGGTCCATTTGCAGCCTCCCAGCAACAACATGCTGAGCAGCGGCAAAAAGCCTAGTAATCGGGGGTACCTGTTTTTACTCATCTCACGACCTCTAAAGCAGCTTGCGCAATGCAGTTGGGTTTTGATCGCCAACACTTCACCGTGCCAAGGGTTGGCATTTTTTCTTCGATTGAATAAGGGCCTGCCCGACGCATTACGCGCTGATCGACAAATCCTGGGCTAGCAGTGAGTTCTTATTCGAATTCGTGGTCAAAGGCCTTGTTACAGACCAATTCCATTTGGTGCGGAAATTTGGAAGGTGCCGACACCCGGGGTCGCATGGAGCGTCCAACGCTCCTCGACCGCCACCGTAAGCTCAGGGGTGAGCAGCGCCGGAATTTCAGTGCGGGCGATTGTAGATAGGTAGGGTTCTATACACCATGTCTTATCCCGAAATAATTTTTATCGGCTAGCGCAACAATGAGTGACGGTTATTGCCCAGGCTCGCGATCATATCGATATTCATTCGCATTAAAAAGCCCCAAAAACGCCTTCCCCGCCCGCTCGAAAAAGCCGCCTTTCGCCCTTGGGAAAAAACCGATGTCACCGCGCTATCCCTTGTAATACGAGGGTTGAGCCGGTTTATTCAGAACCCCGCGCCCGGCGCCCGAGGCACCTTGCGCAGCGAGACGAACTGACAGGCATTCATCGCCACCAGTGTTACAAAAAACGCTCCATGACCACCGACCCAAATGCCGCTGCGACAGCCTCCATGTGACAACATGTCGCACTTTTGCCGCGCCCTCCGTTGCCCCATATCAGCCCCCCTTGCGCACCTTGTCCTACACAAAAAAACCCCGGCCACCGAACGTCGGCGACCGGGGTCTTTTCCACCCGATCAGGCGGCTTGGCGACGATTGCGCACAATGCCCAGCGGCACCAATACCAGGGTCAGGACGAACGCCACCAGCGCCCATTGCGCCAGGGACAGGCCCAGTACCGGCGGGTACGGCGTGGAGCAGAAACCGTCGACCTGGAACCCCAGCGGGAACACCGTGGCCAGCGGCAGGCTGTCGACGATCGGCTGCAGCACATCGATGCCGCAACTGACGGCGGGATGCGCCTGGGTGTAGACGTGGTGCCCCGCCACTGCGGCGCCGAACAGCGCGCTGAGGACCACCAGGACCTCCAGCACGGTGAGGCTGCGACGGGTGCGCATGGCGGCGCCGATGAAGGCGAAAATGGCGATCAGCAGCAAGGCGTAGCGCTGCAGGATGCACAACGGGCATGGGGCCTCGCCCAACACCACCTGCATGTACAGCGCACCGCCGATCAACGCCAGGCAGATCACCCCCAGCAACACCAGAAAGCGTCGCTCGCGCCCCAGGCGCAGTGTGTCGTCAGTCATCCTCAATTCCTTTCCTGTGTGTGGTTCAACCCGGCGGCAACGCTTGCAGTTGCTGCATCAGGCTGAGGTTGTCTTCGATATGCCAGTTGGCGGCGATCCGCCCATCGGCGATCTGATAGATATCGGTTGCCCGGAAGTCTACACGCTGACCATGACCTTTGAGTGCATTGAAGGTCCCGCTGAAATGCCCGCGAAAATGCAGGTGCACCACCACCCGGTCCCCGGCCACGATCATCTGCTCGATCTCGGCGCTCAGGTCCGGCACCGCCGTGCGAAAGAAGCGCGAGGCCAGCAAGGGCCCGGTCGGGCCCTGGACCCGTCCTTCGGGCGGCGTCATGTCGACGAAGTGCTCCGCCAGCGCCGCCTTGGCCAGGCTCTCGTCGCCGCTGTTCCAGAAACTGCCGTAACGGCGCGCGGCCAGCTCCATCGCTTGTTGCTGGGCCTTGGGCAGGCTCTGATCGACGATCAGCGTCTGCGCCTGGAGCAAGGCCGGCTCGGCGAAAACCAGGGGGCTGGCGAGCAAGGTAGCGGCCAGGGTGAGACGGGAAATGGCTGGGAACTGCATGGAATGATCCTGATCAGTGCGAATGAACGCCTATCATCAGCATCGGGGAATTAACGATAAACAGGTTAAGAACGGATTAACCTTTAAAGGATTTTTAGCAATCCTTTGGGACCGCCGCCGCTGGGCGACCGAGCGTCAGCGGCAAGCGGAAAGCCAGCCTCCGGACGGAGGCTGGCGCAGGTCTCACTCCAGCGCCGCGGCCGGGCCGAAGAACTCGTAGCGGCTTTGCTGCTCCGGCACCCCGAGGGCCTTGAGGTGGCGCTTGACCGCCGCCATGAAGGCTTTCGGACCGAGGAAGTAGGCATCCACGTCGCGCTCTTGCGGCAACCATTGGGCCAGTTGCTCCTGGCTCAGCATGCCGACCTTGTCCGCCGCCGGGCTGACGCCGTCGTCCTCGGCATAGCAGTAGAAGCGCTTGAGCTGCGGATGACGCTCGGCCAGGCCGTCGACCCAGTCGCGGAATGCATGCACCCGGCCATTGCGCGCGCAATGAATGAAGTGCACCGGGCGCTCGGTGGCCAGCGCCGCTTCCAGCATCGGCAGGGTCGGGGTGATGCCGACGCCGCCACTGATCAGCACCAGCGGCTTGTCGCTGTCCGTCAGGGTGAACTCGCCCGCCGGCGGAAACAGCTGGATACGCGCACCGACCTGCAGCGCATCGTGCAGGTAGTTGGAGGCGCGGCCACCGGCTTCGCGCTTGACGCTGATGCGGTACTGGCCGGCGTCGGACAGGGCCGACAGCGAGTAGTTGCGACGGATTTCCTCGCCCTCGAGGAACAGCTGCATGCCGATGTACTGGCCGGGTTCGGCGGCGAGGATCGGGCCCTTGTCCACAGGCTCGAAATAGAACGAGGTGATTTCCGCGCTCTCCTGCTCGCGACGGACCAGGGTGAAGTCCCGCGCGCCGCGCCAGCCGCCCGGGGCCTGGGCCTTCTGGTCGTAGATCGCGCCTTCGGCGCCGATCAGGATATCCGCCAGCTGGTTATAGGCCGCGCCCCAGGCGCTCATCACCGCCGGCGTGGCAATCTCGTCGCCCAGCACTTCGGAAATGGCGCGCAGCAGGCAGCTGCCGACGATCGGGTAATGCTCCGGCAGGATCTGCAGGGCCACGTGCTTGTTGATGATCTTCGCCACCAGGTCGCCCAACTGGTCGAGCTGGTCGATATGCCGGGCGTACATCAATACGCCATTGGCCAGGGCCCGCGGCTGATCGCCGCTGGCCTGGTGCGCCTGGTTGAACAGCGGGCGCACTTGCGGATACTCGGAGAGCATCATCCGGTAGAAGTGAGTGATCAGGGCTTCGCCACCGCTTTCGAGCAGCGGGACGGTGGATTTGATGATGGCACGATCTTCGACGCTAAGCATGGGACGACTCCTGGGCTTTCTGGTTTCTTGCAGGTTGCCCTTTACCAGTCAGTTTTCATGCCAAAAATAAAAACCATAAAAATCAATAAGTTAAAATATAAATGGTCATATCGACCATCCGGCATTTATAGTCATTAAGACCATACGGAGTCATTATGACCGCAAAATCCCTGCTGACCGCCTTGCTGCCCCTGGTCGCCGACCTGTCCCGCGAACTGCCCGAAGGCGAGCGCTACCGCCGCCTGCTCGAAGCCATGCGCGCCCTGCTGCCCTGCGACGCCGCCGCACTGCTGCGCCTGGACGGCGAATGGCTGGTACCGCTGGCGGTGGACGGCCTGAGCACCGACACCCTGGGCCGCCGCTTCAAGGTCAGCGAACACCCGCGCTTCGCCGCCCTGCTCAGCCACAGCGGCCCGACCCGCTTCGCCAGCGACAGCGAGCTGCCGGACCCTTACGACGGCTTGGTGGAGGGTCTGCATGAGCACCTGGAAGTCCACGACTGCATGGGCTGCCCGCTGTTCATCGACGAACGCCCCTGGGGGCTGCTGACCCTCGATGCCCTCGACCCTCAGCGCTTCGAGCCGATCGAACTGGACGCCCTGCAAGCCTTCGCCAGCCTCGCGGCCGCCACGGTCAACGCCGCCGAGCGCATCGAGCGCCTGGCGCTACGCGCCGAAGACGAGCACCAGCGCGCCGAGGTCTATCGCCAGGCCAGCGGCCAGCATCGCGAGATGATCGGCCAGAGCAAGGCCCACAAGCGCTTGCAGGAAGAGATCGGCCTGGTCGGCGGCAGCGACCTGACCGTGCTGATCACCGGCGAAACCGGGGTCGGCAAGGAACTGGTGGCCCAGGCCATCCACGCCGCCTCGCCCCGCGCCCATCGGCCGCTGATCAGCCTCAACTGTGCCGCCCTGCCCGACACCCTGGTGGAAAGCGAACTGTTCGGCCATGTGCGCGGCGCCTTCACCGGCGCCACCAGCGACCGGCGCGGCAAGTTCGAGCTGGCCAATGGCGGCACGCTGTTTCTCGATGAAGTGGGCGAGTTGTCGCTGACCGTACAGGCCAAGCTGCTGCGCGTACTGCAAAGCGGCCAGCTGCAACGCCTGGGCTCGGACCAGGAGCATCAGGTCGACGTGCGCCTGATTGCCGCCACCAACCGCGACCTGGCCGAAGAAGTCCGCGCTGGCCGCTACCGCGCGGACTTCTATCACCGCCTCAGCGTGTACCCGCTGCTGGTGCCGGCGCTGCGCGATCGCGGTCGCGACGTGTTGCTGCTCAGCGGTTTTTTCCTCGAGCAGAACCGCTCGCGCATGGGCCTGGGCAGCCTGCGCCTGACCAGCGATGCCCAGGCGGCGCTGCTGGCGTATGCCTGGCCGGGCAACGTTCGCGAACTGGAGCACCTGATCGGCCGTAGCGCCCTCAAGGCGCTGGGCAACCACCGCGAGCGGCCGAGGATTCTCAGCCTGAGCGCCGCCGACCTGGACCTGCCGGCCGCCCTGCCTCCCCTCGAGCCCCAGCCGGCAACCCCGGCCACCCTGGCCGACAACCCCGCTGGCGATCTGCGCCAGGCCACCGAAAACTTCCAGCGCCAGTTGATCGACGCCTGCCTGGAACGCCACCAGCACAACTGGGCCGGCGCCGCCCGCGAACTGGGCCTGGACCGGGCCAACCTGGGGCGCCTGGCCAAGCGCCTGGGACTAAAATAAACAGCGCGAACCTTGTAGGAGCGAGCTTGCTCGCGAGGCGCCAGTGAGCTCACAAACGGCCTGCGGCCTATCGCGAGCAAGCTCGCTCCTACAGTTGCCGCCATACTGGATGCATTGACCCGGAAACCGACAATGCGCCTAAAGCCAGCCCCCTATGCGTCGATAACCCGTTATCGCTAGCTGTTCGCGACCTCGTTGCGCGAACCACCTTTTTCCACAGAAGGTTTTTATGTCCTCCAACAAAGCCCGCGCAGACTCTCTTTCGCTTCTGCTGTTCACCTTGCGCAGCGGCAAGCTGATGGCGATCAACCTGCTCAAAGTCAGTGAAATCATCCCCTGCCCGCCGCTGACCCGGCTGCCGGAATCGCACCCGCATGTAAAAGGCATCGCCACCTTGCGCGGCAATTCGCTGTCGGTCATCGACCTCAGCCGGGCCATCGGCGAACGGCCGCTGGAAGACCCGGACGGCGGCTGCCTGATCGTCACCGACGTCAGCCGCTCCAAGCAGGGCCTGCACGTGCAGGCGGTGAGCAAGATCGTGCATTGCCTGACCACCGACATCCGTCCGCCGCCCTACGGCTCCGGCGGGGTCAAGGCCTACATCACCGGGGTGACCCAGGTCGACGGCACGCTGGTGCAGGTGCTGGACATCGAGAAGGTCATCCACGGCATCGCGCCGGCGCAGATCGAAACCGCACCGACCGAACTGAGCATGGAAGACGCCGAACTGCTGGGCAACGCACGGATCCTGGTGGTGGACGACAGCCAGGTGGCCCTGCAGCAATCGGTGCACACCCTGCGCAACCTCGGCCTGCAGTGCCACACCGCCCGCAGCGCCAAGGAAGCCATCGACTGCCTGCTGGACCTGCAAGGCACGGCCCAGGAGATCAACCTGATCGTCTCGGATATCGAAATGTCGGAAATGGACGGTTACGCCCTGACCCGCACCCTGCGCGAGACCCCGGACTTCGCCCACCTGTACGTGCTGCTGCACACCTCGCTGGACAGCGCGATGAACGCGGAGAAGGCGCGCCTGGCCGGGGCCAACGCGGTACTGACCAAGTTCTCCTCGCCGGACCTGACCCGCTGCCTGATCGAAGCGGCCCGGCACGTCGCCGGCCAGGGGGCCTGAACCGTGGCCAGCGATTACTGCCTGCTGATGCGACGCGACCTGACCGGGGATTTGCCGTCCGGGGCCTGGCCCGAGGCTTTCACCCTCGAACGCTATCGACCGGAGCTGGCCGAAGCCGTGCATGGCCTGATGCACCTCGGCTACCAGGACGGCGGGGGCCGGGTGCCGGCGCTGGACAGCTGGCGCCAGCATTTCGAAAGCGACGCCGAATACGACCCGCAACTGTGCCTGGTGGCCCGGGATGCCGAGGGCGTCGTCGGCGTGGTCCAGGCCTGGACCAGCGCCTATATCAAGGATCTGGTGGTGCACCCGCGGGCCCGTGGTCAGGGCCTGGGCCGGGCGCTGCTGCTGCAGGCCTTCGAGATCTTTCGCCAGCGCCGCGAGGCCTTTGTCGACCTGCGGGTGCTGGAAGACAACCAGCGCGCCCGCGGGCTCTACGAAAGCGTGGGCATGCAGGTCATCCGTCGCGAGCAGGTTCCCCAAGCGACGCATTCCACCTGACCCACCGCGGAGTCAGGTTTGGCGGCAACTGCGTTGCCGATCGCAGCCTCGCTGGCGCTCGGCAGCGGCTACACGTTTTGTGTTGCACGCCAGCTTGAGGCACCACCCGATTCCAGTAGCCGCTGCCGAGCGTGAGCGAGGCTGCGATCGCCTGCGAAGCAGGCGTAATTCCACCTGCCCCACCGCAAAGCCAGCGGCGGACTTTCATCGTGTGTGCCTCAGGCATACTCCCGGGCACGACCGTGAATGGAGGAACACCTGCCATGAAAACCCTGTCCCTGAGCCTCGCCTTGTTGACCGCGCTCCTCGCCAACCCGGCCCAAGCCTCCAGCCCCGATGCCTGGGCCGCATTCGACAAGCAGGTCCTGGCCAGCTGCCTCAAGGCCAGCCAGCTGAAGAACACCAAGGCCATCGGCCAGGCCGCGCAGTTCGACGATCGGGTCGGCTACAGCGCCCTGCTGCTCCAGGGCCAATATCCGCAAAAACACATGAAGGGCCAGACCGGCGTCGAACTGTGCCTGTACGACAAACAGCGCAAGAGCGCCCATGTCACCGAGTGGGATTCGATCCGTCCCGCCCTCGGCGCCCAGGCTCAATGACTGGCGCACAACTTGCTTCGAGAATGCCCTCAACCCGGTAGCGCAAGACTTTCCGTCGCCGCTCCCGCCTCTCGACGATGGCTGCGTGCTCAATGAATACTCGTTTTTCCTGCATAGGCTGCGGCAAGTGCTGCAACGACCACCACGTTCCCCTGACACTCGGCGAAGCACGCCAGTGGGCGCGGGATGGCGGGCAAGTGATCGTGCTGGTGGAGGGCTTCCTGGGCAACGGCCTGGGGCTGCCGGCCGGGCAGCGTGAACACGCCGAACGACGCTCCTGCCTGGTGCCCAGCGGCAAGGCCCAGGCCCATGTGGCGATCACCTTCGCCGCCTACAACGTCGGCCCCTGCCGGAATCTTGACGAAGACAACCTCTGCCGGATCTATGAACGCCGGCCGCTGGTCTGCCGCATCTACCCGATGGAGATCAACCCGCACATCCCGCTCAACCCGGCGCTCAAGGAGTGCCCGCCCGAATCCTGGGAACAAGGCCCGGCGCTGATCGTTGGCGGCCAACTGGCGGACCAGGAACTGGCCGAACTGATCCAGCGCTCGCGCCAGGCCGACCGCGACGATATCCACAGTAAACAAGCCATCTGCCAACGGCTGGGGATTCACACCACTGCACTCAAGGGCGATGGTTTTACCGCCTACCTGCCGGACATGGCCGCCCTGGCCGAAGCCATCGAGCAGGTCCAGGCGCAAGCGACGACGGCAGCGCCCGGCGAATGGCAGTTCCATGTCTCAGGGACGGACGTCGCCGCCCAGGTGCAGGACGCCGGCGCCCAGGTCGTGACCGAGGCACCGCTCACCTACGCCTTCATTTCCCTGCGCGCCGCCTGACCTGCTGCCGACACGCAGGCGGCAGCTGAAAAAGCGCCCGGATCAGCGCTTGCCCATCGAGCGGCGGGTGCCGGGCGGCGCCGCGCCCGGGGTCTTGGCGTGACCGTCGGCGACGCCATTCTTGTACCAGGGCAATTGGTTATTCCTGGCTTGGGCGAATTCGGACGGTTTGAATGGAAACTTGAACGGCGCGATCGCCGGCTTGCCGTTGCCAGGCGCGCTGGCGTCGGCAGCCTGCTCGGCGCCAGGAGCGTCGGGCACAGGCGATTGATCAGGAGAGGTCATGGTGGCTCCGGGTGCGGAACGACCCGATGAACCGGGCCGCGAGGGCCGGCAGTATACCTGCGCAGCGCCGATCTTTAACCTGCCGCCCGACGCCCCGGTTCGGCCTTTGCTGACAGCGCTGTCAGGCAGGCGTCACGTTGCTGACCCGGTTGGCCGGCTATAACGGGGCCATTGATACTGGCCGTTTTCCCGTTCCCCTTGCCCCCCCGGCGCTGGCGTCCATGCGTAATCGAAAAACCGTCGTTGTGCTCGCAGGCGTGCTCGCCGTTATCGTTGCCGGGGGCCTGTGGCTCCAGCTCAAGCCCCCCGGCGCCAAGCTCGCCGCACCCACCGCGGTGCCGGTGCGAGTGGTCAGCGTGGCCCAGCAGGATGTGCCACGGCACGTGACCGGCATAGGTTCGGTGCTGTCGCTGCACAGCGTGGTGATCCGCCCGCAGGTGGACGGCATCCTGACCCGGTTGCTGGTCAAGGAAGGCCAGCTGGTGAAGACCGGCGACCTGCTGGCCACCCTCGACGACCGCTCGATCCGCGCCAGCCTCGACCAGGCCCGAGCGCAACTGGCGCAGAACCAGGCGCAGTTGCAAGTGGCCCAGGTCAACCTGCAACGCTACAAGCTGCTGTCGGTGGACGACGGCGTCTCCAGGCAGACCTACGACCAGCAGCAGGCACTGGTCAACCAGCTCAAGGCCAGCACCCAGGGCAACCAGGCGGCCATCGATGCGGCGCAGGTGCAACTGTCCTACACGCAGATTCGTTCGCCGGTGTCCGGCCGTGTCGGCATCCGTACCGTGGACGAAGGCAATTTCCTGCGCACCAGCGATACCCAGGGCCTGTTCTCGGTGACCCAGATCGATCCGATCGCGGTGGAGTTTTCCTTGCCGCAGCAGATGCTGCCAAGCCTGCAGGGGCTGCTGGCAACCTCCCCCCCGGCCTCGGTGGAGGCCTACCTCGGCGCCGATACCGATAGCGTGACCGGCGACCGCCTGGGCGAAGGCCACCTGAGCCTGATCGACAACCAGATCGATACCAATACCGGGACCATCCGCGCCAAGGCCGAGTTCGACAACCCCGGGCAAAAACTCTGGCCCGGCCAGCTGGTGACCATCAAGATCCGCACCGCCGTGGACAAAGGCGCCCTGGTAGTCCCGCCCGGCGTGGTGCAACGCGGCCTGGATAAACACTTCGTGTATCGGGTCAAGGACGACCAGGTGGAAATCGTCCCGGTGCAGATGGTCTACCAGGACAGCGGCCAGAACATCATCCAGGGCGTGCAGGCCGGCGACCGGCTGGTCAGCGACGGTCAGTCGCGGCTCAAGGCCGGCGCGCGTATCGAAGTGCTCAGCGAACCGCCGCAGCAGATCCAGGCGGCGAATACGGGGCCGCAGCCATGAAGGGCCGCGGCTCGATTTCGGCCTGGTGCGTCGACCATCCGGTCGCCACCCTGCTGCTGACGTTCGCCCTGGTACTGCTGGGCGCCATCGCCTTTCCCAGGCTGCCGGTGGCGCCGTTGCCCGAAGCGGAGTTCCCGACCATCCAGGTCAGCGCGCAACTGCCCGGCGCCAGCCCGGAAACCATGGCCTCGTCCGTGGCCACGCCGCTGGAGGTGCAATTCAGCGCCATCCCCGGCATGACCCAGATGACCTCCAGCAGTGCCCTGGGCTCGACCCTGCTGACCCTGCAATTCACCCTCGACAAGAGCATCGATACCGCCGCCCAGGAAGTGCAGGCGGCGATCAACACCGCCTCGGGCAAGCTGCCCAACGACATGCCGAGCCTGCCCACCTGGCGCAAGGTCAACCCGGCGGACAGCCCGGTGCTGATCCTCAGCATCAGTTCCACACAGATGCCCGGCACCGAGCTCAGCGACTACGTGGAAACCTTGCTGGCGCGGCAGATCAGCCAGATCAACGGCGTCGGCCTGATCAACATCACCGGCCAGCAGCGCCCGGCGATCCGCGTCCAGGCCTCGCCCGACCGGCTGGCGGCCATCGGCCTGACCCTGGCCGACATCCGCGTCGCCCTGCAACAGGCCAGCCTCAACCTGGCCAAGGGCGCGCTGTACGGTGAGTCGAGCATCTCGACCCTGTCGACCAACGACCAGCTGTTCCATCCCGACGATTACGCCCAGTTGATCGTCTCCTACAAGAACGGCGCGCCGGTGCAGCTCAAGGACGTCGCGCGGGTCATCAGCGGTCCGGAAAACGCCTATGTGCAGGCCTGGTCCAACGACCAGCCGGGGCTCAACCTGGTGATCTTCCGCCAGCCGGGGGCCAACATCGTCGACACCGTGGACCGCATCCAGGGCGAGCTGCCGCGGCTGCAAGCCATGCTGCCGGCCTCGGTGGACGTGACCGTGCTCTCGGACCGCACCACGACCATCCGCGCCTCCCTGCACGAAGTGGAACTCACCCTGCTGATCGCGGTGCTGCTGGTGGTGGCGGTGATGGCGCTGTTCCTGCGCCAGCTGTCGGCGACGCTGATCGTATCCAGCGTGCTCGGGGTGTCGCTGGTGGCCAGCTTCGCCCTGATGTACGTGATGGGCTTCAGCCTGAACAACCTGACCCTGGTAGCGATCGTGATCTCGGTGGGCTTCGTGGTCGACGACGCGATCGTGGTGGTGGAGAACATCCATCGCCACCTGGAGGCCGGCGACGGCATGCGCGAGGCGGCGATCAAGGGCGCCGGGGAAATCGGCTTCACCGTGGTCTCCATCAGTTTCTCGCTGATCGCCGCGTTCATTCCCCTGCTGTTCATGGGGGGCGTGGTCGGCCGGCTGTTCAAGGAGTTCGCCCTGACTGCCACCTCGACCATCCTGATTTCGGTCGCGGTATCGCTGACCCTGGCGCCCACCCTGGCGGCGCTGTTCATGCGCGCGCCGATTCATCATCCGCATGATCGCCCGGGCTTTGGCGAACGCCTGCTGGCCGTCTACGAACGCGGGCTGCGCCGGGCACTGGCCCACCAGCGCCTGATGCTCGGCCTGTTCGGCCTGACCCTGGGCCTGGCCGTCGCCGGCTATGTGTTCATCCCCAAGGGTTTCTTCCCGGTGCAGGACACCGGCTTCGTGCTGGGCACCAGCGAAGCGGCGGCCGACATTTCCTACCCGGACATGGTGGAAAAACACCTGGCCCTGTCGCGGATCCTCGGCGCCGACCCGGCGGTGGAGACCTTCTCGCATTCGGTGGGCGTCACCGGCAACAACCAGACCATCGCCAACGGCCGCTTCTGGATCGCCCTCAAGGACCGCGGCCAGCGCGACGTCTCCGCCAGCCAGTTCATCGACCGCATCCGCCCGCAACTGGCCAAGGTGCCGGGCATCGTCCTGTACCTGCGGGCCGGCCAGGACATCAACCTCAGCTCCGGGCCAAGCCGCAGCCAGTACCAGTACGTGCTCAAGAGCAACGACGGGCCGACCCTCACCACCTGGACCCAGCGCCTGACGGAAAAACTGCGGGCCAACCCGGCCTTTCGCGACCTGTCCAACGACCTGCAACTGGGCGGCAGCATCACCCACATCAGCATCGACCGCAGCGCCGCGGCGCGTTTCGGCCTGACCGCCACCGACGTCGACGAAGCCCTCTACGACGCCTTCGGCCAGCGCCAGGTCAACGAATTCCAGACCGAGACCAACCAGTACAACGTGATTCTCGAACTGGACGCCAAGCAGCGTGGCAAGGCCGAGAGCCTCAACTACTTCTATCTGCGCTCGCCCCTGAGCGGCGAGATGGTGCCGCTGTCGGCGCTGGCCAAGGTCGATCCGCCCACCGTCGGCCCGCTGTCCATCGCCCACGACGGCATGTTCCCGGCCGCCAACCTGTCGTTCAACCTGGCCCCCGGCGTGGCCCTGGGCGATGCGGTGATCATGCTCGACCAGGCGAAGAACGAGATCGGCATGCCCGCCTCCATCGCCGGCAACTTCCAGGGCGCGGCCCAGGCCTTCCAGAGCTCCCTGGCCAGCCAGCCATGGCTGATCCTCGCGGCGCTGGTGGCGGTGTACATCATCCTCGGCGTGCTCTACGAGAGTTTCGTGCATCCGTTGACCATCATCTCGACCCTGCCCTCGGCCGGCCTCGGCGCGCTGATCATGCTCTGGCTGCTCGGCCAGGACTTCTCGATCATGGCGCTGATCGGCCTGGTGCTGCTGATCGGCATCGTCAAGAAGAACGGCATCCTGATGATCGACTTCGCCCTCGAGGCCCAGCGCGAGGGCGGGCTGTCGCCGCAGGAGGCGATCTACCAGGCCTGCATCACGCGGTTCCGGCCAATCATCATGACCACCCTCGCCGCCCTGCTCGGCGCCCTGCCGCTGATGCTCGGCTATGGCGCCGGCGCCGAGCTGCGCCAGCCCCTGGGGATCGCCGTGGTCGGCGGCCTGCTGGTGAGCCAGGCGCTGACGCTGTTCACCACTCCGGTCATATACTTGTGGCTCGAGCGGCTATTCCATCGGCCCATACCAGCGCCGGCGCTGGCGACTACATCCTGAGGCGGGGTCATGCGCGTTCTGATTATCGAAGATGAAGAAAAAACCGCGGACTACCTGCACCGCGGCCTGACTGAACAAGGCTATACCGTGGACCTCGCGCGCGATGGCGTGGAGGGCCTGCACCTGGCGCTGGAAGGCGACTACGCGGTGATCGTGCTCGACGTGATGCTGCCGGGCATCGACGGTTTCGGCGTGCTGCGGGCCCTGCGCGCGCGCAAGCAGACGCCGGTGATCATGCTCACCGCCCGCGAGCGCGTCGAAGACCGCATCAAGGGCCTGCGCGACGGTGCCGACGATTACCTGGGCAAACCCTTTTCCTTCCTCGAACTGGTGGCGCGCCTGCAGGCCCTGACCCGCCGCAGCGGCGGCCACGAGCCGGTGCAGATCAGCATCGCCGACCTGTGGATCGACCTCATCAGCCGCAAGGCCAGCCGGGCCGGCACGCGCCTGGACCTGACCGCCAAGGAGTTCTCGCTGCTCAGCGTGCTCGCCCGGCGCCAGGGCGAGATCCTGTCGAAGACCGCGATCGCGGAAATGGTCTGGGACATCAATTTCGACAGCGACGCCAATGTCGTCGAGGTGGCGATCAAGCGCCTGCGGGCCAAGCTCGACGGGCCCTTCGAACAGAAGCTGCTGCACACCATCCGCGGCATGGGGTATGTGCTGGAGAACCGCAGTGTCTCGTAACTCGATCGCCCTGCGCCTGAGCGGGCTGTTCACCCTGGTCGCGCTGCTGGTGTTCCTGCTGATCGGCGGCGCGCTCTACCAACAGGTGGACAAGGGCCTGGGCCTGCTGCCCGAGGCCGAGCTGGACGCGCGCTACAGCGTGCTGGAGTCGGCCCTGACCCGCTTCGGCAACCCGGAGCACTGGGCCAAGATCCACAACAAGCTCAAGCTGCTCAGCGAAGAGGACAAACGCATCCGCTTCTGGGTGGTCAGCAGCGACCCCGCCTACGAATACGGTGACCCCGATCAGCGGCTCCGGCGTTTCGCCCAGGGCCCGGTGGGCATGCGTGACCTGACCCTGCCCGAGTATCGCCATCCGCTGAAAGTGCTGGTCAGCCAGCTGCCGGCCAAGGAGCAGCGACCGCCGCTGCGCTTTCTGATCGCCATCGACACCGAAGCGGTCTACGAGACCCAGCACCAGTTGCTGATCGCCCTTATCAGCCTGGCCATCGTCGGCGTGCTGCTGGCCTCGGCGCTGGGGTACTGGGTGGCGCGCATCGGCCTCAAGCCCTTGATCAGGTTATCCGAGGAGGCCCAGCGCCTGGCTCCGCCAAGGCTGTCCGGGCGCCTGCAACTGTCGTCGCTGCCGCCGGAGCTGACGCAGTTCGCCAATTCGTTCAACTCGACCCTGGAGCGGGTGGAACAAGCCTATTCGCGCCTGGAGTCGTTCAATGCCGATGTCGCCCACGAGTTGCGTTCGCCACTGACCAACCTGATCGGCCAGACCCAGGTGGCGCTGACCCGCGGGCGTTCCGCCGAGCATTATTTCGAGGTGCTGCAATCCAATCTCGAGGAGCTGGAACGGCTGCGTTCGATCATCAACGACATGCTGTTCCTGGCCAGCGCCGACCAGGGCAGCAAGGCCACCAAGCTCACCAGCACCTCCCTGGCCGGTGAAGTGGCGACCACCCTGGACTACCTGGATTTCATCCTCGAGGACGCCCAGGTCAAGGTCGAGGTCAGTGGCGATGCCCTGGTGCGGATCGAGATCGCCCACCTGCGCCGGGCGCTGATCAACCTGCTGAGCAATGCCGTGCAACACACCCGGCCCGGCCAGGTGATCCGGGTAGAAATCGATGCCCGGGAAGGCCAGGTGGCGATCGCCGTCAGCAACCCGGGCCAGGCCATTTCCAGCGAACACCTGCCCCGGCTGTTCGAGCGCTTCTACCGGGTCGATGCCTCCCGCAGCAACAGCGGCGCCAACCACGGCCTGGGGCTGGCGATCGTCAAGGCCATCGCCCTGATGCACGGCGGCGACGTATTCGTACGCAGCGATAAAGGCATCAACACCTTCGGCCTCTACCTGCCGGCCTGAGTGGCGATAGCGGTGCATCAGGCACACCGCATCGCCTGCATCGCCGGCAAGCCTGGCTCCTACAAAAAATGGATCGCCGCAGACCTGTAGGAGCGAGGCTTGCCCGCGATAGCGGTGCACCAGGCACACCGCATCGACTGCATCGCCGGCAAGCCGGCTCCTACGAAAGAGGCAATAACTATTGCTTTTGTGGTAACAGTCCTTATCCTGTTCGGCGCTTTTTCCAACGGCGTTGAAGTTATATTTTTGTCGCACCTAATTTGAACTTGCTCTGCAAGAAGGTCTTCAGAAATGTCCAACAGTATGGGTATTGCCAGCGCGTTTGTTTTGTCCTCCCTGTTCTTGGCCCCTATGGCCATGGCCGAAGAATCGCAGACTTTCGCCGCGCATAACGCCGCGCGCGCCGCTGCATTCCAGGAAGCCCGGGAAGCGCTGGTTGCCAAGCAACAGGGCAGTGAGCCGCAGGAAATCACCGCGGAACAACGCCAGCCGGAAGTTCGCAAAGACAGTTGATATTCATGACCGACTCGTTTCCCTCGACAACTTCTCTGCTCTAACCCTGGAGTAAGTTGTCTTAAAGCCGCTGACAACAGCGGCTTTTTTTTGCATGTAGCGCCGGACTTTCCATTCGTTTCATCCAGAACAAGAAACACCCGATTCGACAATAACAACGATCGTCATTTATCCAAGGAGCGCTATACCGGTGGAGGTCACATCAACACTCAGCCCATTGTTCATTGCAATGGCTGCAACTATCGCCCCCTGCGTGCAGGCCGCCGACGAGGCCCGCCCTGAAGGTTTCGTCGAAGGCGCCAGCCTCAAGCTCAACGCCCGCAACTACTACATGAATCGCAACCGTCACCAGCAGAACGACGACAACATTGAATGGGGCCAGGGCTTCCTGGGCATCTTCGAGTCCGGCTACACCCAGGGCACGGTCGGTTTCGGCATCGACGCCAACGCCATGCTCGGGCTGAAGCTCGATGGCGGTGGCGGCACCGATAGCTCGAGCATCCTGCCGATCAGCGACGGCAACGGCAAAGCGCCGACGGCGTTCTCCACCGCCGGTGCAACATTGAAGGTTCGCGCCTTCGACACCGAGCTCAAGGCCGGCGACCTGTTCCTCAACAACCCGGTGATCGCCGGCGGCCAGTCGCGCATGCTGCCGCAGACCTTCCGCGGCGTCAGCCTGACCAACCACAGCTTCGACGGCTGGCAGCTCGAAGGCGGCCAGGCCAGCTTCACCAAGCTCTACAACCAGAGCGGCCGCCAGCGTATCGGCAGCGCCTACAGCAATCCGGCGAACAGCGTCGACAGCCGACACCTGAACTGGGCCGGCGTGGCCTGGAGCGGCGCCAGCGGGTTGACCAGCAGCCTGTACGCAGCCGAGCTCAA
The DNA here is from genome assembly GCF_000931465.1 of Pseudomonas sp. MRSN 12121. Taxonomy (NCBI): domain Bacteria; kingdom Pseudomonadati; phylum Pseudomonadota; class Gammaproteobacteria; order Pseudomonadales; family Pseudomonadaceae; genus Pseudomonas; species Pseudomonas sp. MRSN 12121. The sequence continues at coordinate 5,664,148 of NZ_CP010892.1, forward strand.
GGACATCTGGAACCAGTATTACTACGACCTGGACTACACCTACGCGGTCAACGAACTGGTCAGCCTGAATCCGGGGCTGCACTTCTATCACACCCAGGACACCGGCGACGCCCTGCTGGGCGACATCGACAACAACACCTACAGCCTGCACTTCACCGTCGGCGTCGGGCACCACAGCCTCACTGCCGCCTACCAGCGGGTAAATGGCAATACGCCCTTCGACTACATCCAGCAGGGCGACAGCATCTACCTGGACAACTCCCAGCAGTATTCGGATTTCAACGGCCCCAACGAACGCTCGTGGAAGCTCAAGTACGCCTACGACTTCGCCGGCCTCGGCCTGCCGGGCCTGACCTCGGCGCTCTCCTATTCGCGCGGCGAACTGGACCTGACCAAGGTCGACCCGCAGAGCCCCGGCTATGCCCAGTGGTACAGCGCCGATGGCGAGCATGCCAAGCATTGGGAGCGCGACGTGGACCTCAAGTATGTGGTCCAGGGCGGCAAGGCCAAGGATCTGTCGGTCCGCCTGCAATGGGCGACCAACCGTGGCGGTAACGGTTATGGCGCGCTGGACAACGACACCGACGAATACCGGGTGATCGTCGATTACCCGCTCAATCTGTTCTAAGCTCGAATCAGCAAAAGGCCAGCATCATTTTGCTGGCCTTTTTCTTGTCCGGGATTTATACATGCGCCCGCAGGCGCAATCGGTCTCTGCAACTCTGCTCGCCTTACCGGAACACCCTTACAACGTATACATCGCAGAAGTCAGAACCATGAGTGTGAGTAGTGCGACACCCCGCAACACGACCACTTTGACACGGTCGGAAAGGATGCTGATTCTTGGTAGCTCGCTGATGGTCATCTCCATCCTGAGCATCGTGACTTTCTTGCTGATTCGCGAACGCGGCAGCGTCGAAATGGCCGCCACTCGCGCGGCGTCCAACATCGTGCAACTGATCGACGCCGACGTGCTGCGTAATGTCGAGCTGTACGACGTTTCCCTGCGCGGCCTGATCAGCGCTTCGCAACGCGAGGACCTGAAACAGGTCTCGCCGACCATCCGCCATATGGCCCTGTTCGATCGGGCCACCGCGGCCCCTTACAAGGGCAATATCCTGCTGCTCGATGCCCATGGCGATGTGCTCGCCGACTCCGCTTCGGTCGAGCCGCGCCAGGGCAACTTCGCCGATCGGGAGTACTTCCAGTCCCATGTGCACAACCCCGATCCGGGCATGCTGATCAGCCGCCCCTTCCGCGCCCGCCCTCCCGAGCTGGACTGGCGCATCAGCTTCAGCCGACGGGTCTCCGGCGAGCACGGAGAGTTCCTTGGCGTGGCCGAGGCGGCGATGCGCCTGGATTACTTCAGCCAGCTGTTCAAGAGCCTGAATGTCGGCCGCGACAGCTCGGTCAACCTGATCAGCAGTGACGGTATCCTGCTGGCCCAGGAACCACCGCGGGCCGACAACCTGATCGGCCAGGACTTCAGCCAGCGGCCCAACTTCATCCGCATCCTGCGCGAAGGCAACGGCAGCTTCAAAGGCCTGTCCAGCACCCAGCAACCGCGCCTGTACACCTTCTCCCAGGTCGGCAACCTGCCGCTGATCGTGATCGTCGCGCTCTCCAGCCAGGAGGTCTTCGCCTCCTGGCAACGCACCGCGCTGGCGGTCGGGGGCGCCACCGGAGCGCTGTGCCTGGGCCTGCTGTGGCTGACCTGCTTACTGTGCCGGGAACTGCGTCGCCGCCAGCATGCCGAGCTGGAGCTCGCACAACTGGCCGCCACCGATGCCCTCACCGGCCTGGATAACCGCCGCAGCCTGGACCAGACCCTCACCCGCGAATGGGCACGCGCGCAGCGCACGCAGAATGCCCTGTCGCTGCTGATGCTCGATGTCGATCATTTCAAGGCCTTCAACGACCGCCATGGCCATCCGCTGGGCGACAAGGCCCTGCGTCTCGTTGCCCGGGTCATCAGCGGCAACATTCGCCGCCCCGGCGACCTGGCCGCGCGGTATGGCGGCGAGGAGTTCGCCGTGGTCCTGCCCGAGACCGACCACGAAGGCGCCCGGCAGATCGCCGAACATATCCGCCAGGCCGTCGAGGCCCTGCCTCCCATCCGGGACGGAGCCTCGCCGATCACCATCAGCATCGGCCTCAGCACCTGGTCGAGCTCACAAAAATCCAGCCTGGAAGCCTTGTGCTCGGCAGCCGACAAAGCGCTGTACCGGGCCAAGGCCGAAGGGCGGAATCGGGTGGTCGCGCAGGATTGAGGCGGGTGCTTCATCGCGGGCAAGCCTCATCAGCCGCGCATGAATCCACCGGCATAAAAAAAGGCCACCCGAAGGCAGCCTTTAAAAACTAAAGAAAGAGAGTGTTACTTACACGGCCGCAACCGGACGCATGTAAGAGATCGGTGCGGTGCTGGCATCTTCGAAGGTCACGACTTCCCAAGCGTCTTTCTGCTCAATGAGCTTGCGCAGAAGCTGGTTGTTCAGTGCATGGCCCGACTTGAAGCCTTTGAACTCGCCTATCAGGCTGTTGCCCAGCAGGTAGAGGTCACCAATTGCATCGAGGATCTTGTGCTTCACGAATTCGTCTTCATAGCGAAGGCCGTCTTCGTTCAGTACACCATCCGCGTCGACCACGATGGCGTTTTCCACGCTGCCGCCGAGTGCGAGGTTGTGCTTGCGCAGGTACTCGATGTCACTCATGAAACCAAAGGTACGGGCGCGGCTGACTTCTTTTACGAACGAAGTGCTGGAAAAGTCCACGCTTGCACTCTGGGTGCGGTCACGGAAAACCGGGTGATCGAAATCGATCTCAAAGCTCACTTTAAAACCGTCGAAAGGCACGAAAGTGGCGCGCTTGTCGCCGTCTTCCACCGTCACCTCACGCAGGATACGGATGAACTTCTTGGCTGCGTCCTGTTCTTCCAGGCCGGCAGATTGAATCAGGAATACGAAGGGTCCAGCGCTGCCATCCATGATCGGGACTTCGGACGCGGAGAGCTCGACGTAGGCGTTATCGATGCCCAGGCCAGCCATGGCCGAGAGCAAGTGCTCCACCGTGTCCACTTTGGTGTCACCGTTGACCAGGGTGGTCGACATAGTGGTTTCACCAACGTTTTCCGCGCGAGCAGGTATCTGCACCACAGGGTCCAGGTCGGCACGACAAAACACAATGCCGGTGTCGACAGGCGCAGGCTTGAGGGTCAGGTAAACCTTCTCCCCAGAATGCAGGCCTACACCTGTGGCACGGATAATATTCTTCAGGGTGCGTTGTTTAATCATGGCTTGGGCCGCTTCAGCGCAAATTGCGAACTGGTATCAACAAAGGCTGGCGATAATAGCAGACCAGACCTTTGCTGAACACCAATCACCCTTATACCCCTGATACATTCCATCAATCGGCCTGACGACGCAGGAAAGCCGGGATGTCCAGATAGTCCAGATCATCTTGCGGATTCAGCTTCGCCGCGGTCGCCGCGTTCGATTGCGCCTGGTTGCGCATCACGGTCGGACGGTCCAGGTCACGGTAGTTGACCGACGGCAGTTCCTGACGGGCAGGTGCTGGCGCCTGTGCAGCGGCCATGGTGGTCTGAACGGTGTTGTCGATGACCTTCACAGGCTTCTCGATTTTTGCACCCAGGCCAGTGGCGACCACGGTCACATGCAGCTCGTCGCGCATGTCCGGATCGATCACGGTGCCGACCTTGACCATCGCATGCTCGGAAGCGAAGGCCTCGATGATGCTACCCACGTCGGAGTACTCGCCCAGGGACAGGTCGGGACCGGCGGTGATGTTCACCAGGATGCCGCGTGCGCCTTGCAGGTTCACGTCTTCCAGCAGCGGGTTGCGGATCGCCGCCTCGGTGGCTTCACGCGCACGGTTAGGACCGCTGGCGCAGCCAGTGCCCATCATTGCCATGCCCATTTCGCTCATCACGGTGCGCACGTCGGCGAAGTCGACGTTGATCATGCCCGGACGCTTGATGATGTCGGAGATACCGCGAACGGCACCGGCCAGCACGTCGTCGGCCTTGGCGAAAGCCGACAGCAGGCTCGCGTCCTTGCCGAGGATGGTCAGCAGCTTTTCGTTGGGAATGGTGATCAACGAATCGACGCTGTCGCTCAGCGCGCGGATGCCTTCATCGGCGATCTGCATGCGCTTGCGGCCTTCGAACGGGAACGGACGGGTCACCACCGCAACGGTGAGGATGCCCATTTCCTTGGCCACTTCGGCGATGATCGGCGCGGCACCGGTACCGGTACCACCGCCCATGCCGGTGGTGATGAACACCATGTTGGTGCCCGCCAGCACTTCGGCGATGCGCTCGCGGTCTTCCAGCGCGGCCTGACGGCCGACTTCAGGATTGGCACCGGCACCCAGGCCCTTGGTGACGCCGGTACCCAGTTGCAGGATGGTCCGCGCGCCGATGTTCTTCAGCGCCTGAGCATCGGTGTTGGCGCAGATGAACTCGACGCCCTCGATGTTGCTCTTGACCATGTGATTGACAGCGTTGCCGCCGCCACCGCCGACACCGATAACCTTGATCACCGGGCTTGCGGGGATGTTGTCTACGAGTTCGAACATTTTCCCTCTCCTTTCATTTCTCTAGTTTTTTCGCCTACTGCTTACAACGGTGTTGCGGTAAATCTTCAGAAGTTGCCCTGCACCCAGCTCTTGATGCGATCGAGCAGGGCCGCCTTGGGTTCGTCGCTGCTGTAGCTGTCCCGGCTGCCGATGCCGGAGAACGAAATGCCGTCGGACTGCTTCTGCAGCCCGTACAACAGCAGGCCCACGCCGGTGGAATAGATCGGGTTGCGCACCACGTCGGACAGGCCCTTGACGGTGTGCGGCACGCCCAGGCGCACCGGCATGTGGAAAATCTCCTCGGCCAGTTCGACCGCACCTTCCATCTTCGAGGTGCCACCGGTCAGCACGATGCCGGCCGGGATCAGGTCTTCGTAGCCGCTGCGGCGCAGCTCGGCCTGGATCAGGGTGAACAGCTCGTCGTAGCGCGGCTCGACCACTTCGGCCAGGGCCTGGCGCGACAGCTCGCGCGGCGGACGGTCGCCGACGCTCGGCACCTTGATGGTTTCGCCGGCACCGGCCAGCTTGGCCAGGGCGCAGGCGTAGCGGATCTTGATCTCTTCGGCGTACTGGGTCGGCGTGCGCAGCGCCATGGCGATGTCGTTGGTCACTTGATCGCCGGCGATCGGAATCACCGCGGTATGGCGGATCGCACCTTCGGTGAAGATCGCCATGTCGGTGGTGCCGCCGCCGATATCCACCAGGCACACGCCCAACTCTTTCTCGTCGTCGGTGAGCACCGAGTACGCCGAGGCCAGTTGCTCGAGAATGATGTCGTCGATTTCCAGGCCGCAGCGGCGCACGCATTTCTCGATGTTCTGGGCGGCATTCACCGCGCAGGTCACCACGTGCACCTTGGCTTCCAGGCGCACGCCGGACATGCCCAGGGGCTCGCGAACGCCTTCCTGGTTATCGATCACGTAGTCCTGCGGCAAGGTGTGCAGCACTCGCTGGTCGGCCGGGATCGCCACGGCCTGTGCCGCGTCGAGTACCCGTTCCAGGTCCGCCGAACTCACTTCGCGATCGCGGATAGCCACGATGCCGTGGGAGTTCAGGCTGCGGATGTGATTGCCCGCCACACCGACGAATGCCGAGTGGATACGGCAGCCGGCCATCAGTTGCGCCTCTTCTACCGCACGCTGGATCGATTGAACGGTGGATTCGATATTCACCACCACGCCCTTCTTCAGGCCGCGCGACGGATGGGTACCGATACCGACGATTTCCAGCGTGCCATCGGCCGCGACCTCGCCCACCAGCGCCACCACCTTGGAGGTGCCGATATCCAGACCGACGATCATTTTGCCGCTTTGCACGTTTGCCATGGTCCTGCCTCTTCTTAATTCTTCGCGACGGCGGGTTGGGCCGTCGTGGGCGCAACTGGTTCCCGCCAGCCGACGGCCAGGCCGTTGGCATAACGCAGGTCGATGCGCGCGATGTTCGTAATCTGTTCTTTCAGCGTTTTTTCATAAATGGCAATGAAGCGGCGCATCTTCTCCACCAGATGATCGCGTCCGAGCAACAGCTCGATGCCAGGGCCGGCACTGCCGGCGCCCGTGGTCAGGAACCAGCTGCCGCGTTCGCGCAACTCCAGACGAGCAATGGAGAAGCCCAACGGCCGAAGCATCTGGCTCAGGACCTGGTATTGCTGCATCACCTGCTGCTGGGCCCGCTGTGGGCCGAACAACTGTGGCAAGTGCTCATAGTTCGCCAGTTCACGCGGCGTGAAGGCCTGGCCCTGGTTGTTCAACAGCGCCTCGTCGCCCCAGCGGGCCACCGGCAATTGTTCTTCCAGGCGGATCACCACCTGGTCCGGCCACACGCGCCGCACTTCGGCGTGCGCGATCCACGGCATCTGTTCCAGCTCGGTGCGCATGCTCGCCAGGTCGATGGTGAAGAAGCTCGACGCGACATAAGGCGCGATCCGCTGCTGCACCGCCTGCTGGCTGATGTAGCTCAGGTCGCCCTGCACCGCGACCTTGGTGATCGGCCGGTCGGCATACGGCAACAGGCGCTGCGCGCCTTCGTAGGTGCCGAACCCCAGCGCAACCAGCAATACCGGCCACATCAGGCTTTTCAGCACACCGAAATTGGCTTTCGGCAGGCGCGCCGACATCGGCTCCTTGGCCACCATTCGGCTGGCACCACGCGGCACCGGCTTGCGGCCGGGTGCGGGTTGCTGATGACGTAGATGCGCGCCTTGCATGGCCTTAACCCCTCGGCTCTGCGTTACGGACGACACTTTCTGCCAGGATGGCCAGGACCAGCTGCTGGAAATCCAGACCGGCGGCGCGGGCCGCCATCGGAACCAGGCTGTGATCGGTCATGCCGGGAGCGGTGTTCACTTCCAGGAACCAGAACTGGCCGTCGGCATCCTGCATCACGTCGGCACGCGCCCAACCGGCGATACCGAGCGCCCCGCAGGCTTTCGCCGTCAGGTCCATGAGCTCCTGCTCTTTGTCGCTGTCGAGGCCGCATGGGATCCGGTACTGGGTATCGGAGGCCAGGTACTTGGCGTCGTAGTCGTAAAAGGTGTGCGGCGTGCCCAGGGCGATCGGTGGCAACACCTGGCCGCGCAGCGTGGCAATGGTGAACTCCGGACCTTGAATCCATTGTTCGACCAGGACTTGCGAATCGTAGGTGCTGGCCGCTTTCCAGGCGTCGATCAGCTCGGACGCGGAGTTCACTTTGGCCATGCCGATACTGGAACCTTCATGCGCCGGTTTGACGATCAAAGGCATGCCCAGTTCCGCAGCCGCGTGAATACAGTCAGCCTCGGAGCCCAGCACGGCGTGGCGTGGCGTCGGAATACCGAGGCTGTGCCAGACCTGCTTGGTACGCAGTTTGTCCATCGCCAGCGCCGAAGCCAGGATGCCGCTGCCGGTGTAGGGAATCCCCAGGCACTCCAGCAGGCCCTGCATGCTGCCGTCTTCACCGCCGCGGCCGTGGAGGATGATGAAGGCGCGGTCGATCTTCTCGTTCAACAGACGCTGCAACAGGTCGTCGCCAACATCGATGCCAAAGGCGTCGACACCGGCGCTCAGCAACGCTTCCAGCACGGCATTGCCAGACTTCAGCGAAACGGCGCGCTCGGCGCTCTTGCCGCCGAACAGCACGACGACACGGCCGAAGTCCTGCGGCGCGAGGGTCGAAAACAGCGTGGCGTAGGCGGCGGTCATTTCGACTTCCCCTGGCCGGCTGGCACGGCACCCGCGAACAACGGGCTGTTCAACAGCTTCGGCGCAAGCCCGCCGATATCACCGGCACCCTGGCACAGCAGGATGTCGCCGGCACGCAGCAGCGGCTTGACCAGCGGCGCAAGGTCGACCCCACGCTCGATGTAGATCGGGTCCAGCTGGCCGCGTTGACGGATGCTGTGGCACAGCTGACGGCTGTCTGCCCCGGGGATCGGCTCTTCGCCCGCCGGGTAGACTTCCATCAACAGCAGCACGTTGGCATCGGCCAGCACCTGGACGAAGTCGTCGTACAGGTCGCGGGTGCGGCTGAAGCGGTGCGGCTGGTAGACCATCACCAGGCGACGCTCCGGCCAGCCACCGCGCACGGCCTTGATCACCGCCGCCACTTCGGTCGGGTGGTGGCCGTAGTCGTCCACCAACATCACGTTGCCGCCGTCCACCGGCAGTTCGCCGTAGACCTGGAAGCGTCGGCCGACGCCCTGGAAGCCCGACAGGCCCTGGACGATGGCTTCATCGCTGATGCCTTCGTCGGTGGCGATGCAGATGGTCGCCAACGCGTTGAGCACGTTGTGGTTGCCCGGCATGTTCACCGAGACGTCCAGCGGCTCGCGATCGGGGCGCAACACGGTGAAGAAGGTCTGCATGCCCTGCTGACGTACATTGATGGCACGGACGTCGGCGTCTTCGTTGAAACCGTAGGTGACGGTCGGACGCTTGACCAACGGCAGGATCTCACGCACTACCGGATCGTCCAGGCACAGCACGGCCAGGCCGTAGAACGGCAGGTTGTGCAGGAACTCGACGAAGGTTTTCTTCAGTTTGTTGAAGTCGCCGTCGTAGGTCGCCATGTGGTCGGCGTCGATGTTGGTCACCACCGCCACCAGCGGTTGCAGGTGCAGGAAGCTGGCGTCGCTTTCATCGGCTTCGGCGATCAGGTAGCGACTGGTGCCCAACTGCGCATTGGTGCCCGCGGCATTGAGCCGGCCACCGATGACGAAGGTCGGGTCCAGGCCACCGGCGGCGAATACCGACGCGAGCAGGCTGGTGGTCGTGGTCTTGCCATGGGTGCCGGCCACGGCGACGCCATGCCGGTAGCGCATCAGCTCGGCGAGCATTTCCGCGCGTGGCACCACCGGAATCCGGCGCTCCAGGGCGGTGGCCACTTCCGGGTTGGAGGTGTTCACGGCGCTGGAGACCACCAGTACATCGGCATTGGCAGCGTTCTCGGCGCGATGGCCGATGAAGATCTGCGCACCAAAGGATTCGAGGCGCTCGGTCACCGGCGATGCCTTGAGGTCGGAACCCGAAACCTGGTAACCCAGGTTCAGCAGCACTTCGGCGATCCCGCACATGCCCACGCCGCCGATACCGACGAAGTGGATGCGGCGGATGCGGCGCATTTCCGGTTGTGGCATGGCTTTCTGATTCTCAACCATGGGCCACCTCCAGGCAGATATCGACCACGTTACGGGTGGCATCGGGTTTGGCCAGGCGGCGGGCTGCGCCGGCCATGCTGTTGAGTCGTTCCGGTTGCATCAAAACCTCTGTCAGGCGAGCGGCAAGGTCCGCTGCGCCAGTCGTTCTTTGCGGCATCAGGAAGGCAGCGCCTTCACGAGCCAAATAGTCGGCATTACGGGTCTGGTGATCGTCGATGGCGTGGGGCAAAGGCACCAGCATCGAAGGCAGACCGGCGGCAGCCAGTTCACTGACGGTCAACGCGCCTGCGCGACAGACCACCAAGTCAGCCCAGCCGTAGGCCTGGGCCATGTCTTTGATGAACGGCTGCACTTGCGCCTCGACGCCAGCGGCGCGATAGCGCTCTGCAGTCACTTCATCGTGGTTTTTGCCGGCCTGGTGAAACACTTCCGGACGCAGCTCGGGGGAGACCAGCGCCAGGGCTTCAGGCAGCAACTTGTTCAACGGCTCTGCGCCCAGGCTTCCGCCTAGGATCAGCAAACGCGCCTTGCGTCCGGCCAGGGCCTCGCGCGGTGTATCGAGGAACAGTTCGGTGCGCACCGGATTGCCGGTGGTACGCCGGCTGCTGGAGGCCCCGAAGGTGTCCGGGAAAGCTTCGCAGACTCGGGCCGACAACGGCACCAGCAGCCGATTGGCGGTACCCGCGACCGCGTTCTGTTCATGAACGATGACCGGCACGCCGGACAGTTTTGCCGCGACTCCGCCAGGGCCGGTCACATAACCGCCAAAGCCCAGCACGCAGACCGGCTTGAGCTGACGAATGATTCGGCGCGCCTGCAACACGGCCTTGATCAGCACGAAGGGCGCCTTGAGCAGCGACAGCTTGCTCTTGCCCCGCAGGCCACTGACGTTGATCAGGTGCAGTTGCAGGCCGGCGTTCGGCACCAGCTCGTTCTCGATGCCGCGCGGGGTCCCGAGCCAGTGCACGGTATAACCGCGCGCCTGGAACTCGCGGGCACAGGCCAGCGCCGGGAATACGTGGCCGCCGGTGCCGCCGGCCATGATCAGCACGTTAGCGCCCATGGCTTGGCTCCTCGGCGAAGTCGCTCTCGCTGAATTCCATCTCTTCGCTGCCAAGGTGGGTCCGACTCTCCCACTCGATGCGCAATAACAAGCCCAGGCAGGCACAGCAGATCACCAACGAACTGCCGCCATAACTGAGGAACGGCAAGGTCAGGCCCTTGGTCGGCAACAGGCCGACGTTCACCCCGATGTTGATCAGGAACTGGCCGATCCACAGGAACGACAAGCCATAGGCGACATAGGCGGCAAAGAACTGCTTGGCCTTCTCCGCCCACAGGCCGATGTACATGCCGCGGATACAGACGAAGACGAACAGCGCCACGGTGCACAGCGAGCCCACGGCCCCCAGCTCTTCGGCCAGGACCGAGAACACGAAGTCGGTGTGGGCTTCCGGCAGGTAGAACTGTTTCTGCACGCTGTTGCCCAGGCCAACGCCCAGCCATTCGCCACGGCCGAACGCGATCAGGGCCTGGGACAGCTGGTAACCGGCACCGAACTGGTCGGCCCAGGGGTCGGCGAAGTTGGTCAGGCGCGCCATCCGGTACGGCTGCATCTGGATCAGCAATACCACCGCCGCCACCGCCAGGACCACCATCAGGGAAAAACGGAACAGCCCGACCCCGCCAAGGAACAGCATCGCCGCCGCGGCGCCCATCATGACCACGGTGGCGCCGAAGTCCGGCTCCATCAGCAACAGGCCGGCCATCGGCAGCAGCACGATGAACGGCTTGAAGAAGCCCATCCAGCTTTCGCGCACTTCCTTCTGGCGACGCACCAGATAACCGGCGAGATAGATCACCACGAATACCTTGGCGATCTCGGACGGCTGGACGTTGAAGAAGCTGAAGCCGATCCAGCGCATCGAGCCGTTCACTTCACGGCCGATGCCCGGGATGATCACCATCACCAGCAGACCGAACGCCCCGATCAGCATCATCCAGCCCAGGCGCTGCCAGGTGGCGATCGGAATCATCATGGTGACGATGCAGGCGCCAAGCCCCAGCACGACGTAGATCAGGTGGCGAATCATGTAGTACAGGGCACTGCCCGACTGCGCGGCGGCCACTTCGGTGGACGCCGAGGCGATCATGATCAGCCCCAGGCCGAGCAGCGTCAGGCAACCGGCGAGCATCGGGAAGTCGAGGTCGATGCCACGCCCGGTGATCAGCGGCGACGGGTAAGGCTTGATGATGTTTCTCAGGTTCATGCCAGTTCCTCCACGGCGCGGACGAACTGGTGACCACGGTCTTCGTAGTTCTTGAACATGTCGAAACTGGCGCAGGCTGGCGACAGCAACACCACGTCGCCCGACTGGGCAACGGCACGGCCTTGCGCCACGGCTTCGAGCAGGGAACCTGCGCGAATCAGCGGCACGGAGTCGCCGACGGCCTCGCCGATCTGCTCGGCGTCCCGCCCCATCAGGATCACCGCGCGGCAGTTGGCTGCCACCGGATCGTGCAAGTCCTTGAACTCGGCACCCTTGCCGTCGCCGCCGGCGATCAGCACGATCTTGCCTTCAATGTCCGCGCCCAGGCCTTCGATGGCTGCCAATGCGGCGCCGACGTTGGTGGCCTTGGAATCGTTGTAGTAACCCACGCCATCCAGGTCGCGCACCCACTGGCAGCGATGCTCGAGGCCGGCAAAGGTACGCAGGGCCGCCAGCATGGCGTCGAACGGCAGGCCGACCGCATGCCCCAGGGCCAATGCCGCCAGGGCGTTGGACTGGTTATGCGCGCCACGGATCTTCAGCTCGCGCACCGGCATCAGGTTCTGGAACTCGAAGGCCAGGTACTTCTCGCCGTTCTCCTCGCGCAGACCGAATGCCTTGAAGTCCGGCTTGCTCAGGCCGAAGGTCCAGCACGGCAGGCCTTCGCCGACCAATGGCCGGGTCAGGGCATCCTGGCGGTTGAACACCACTTGCCGGGCGCCACGGAAGATCCGGTGCTTGGCCAGGTGATAGGCCGGCAGGCCGCTGTAGCGGTCCATGTGGTCTTCGCTGATATTCAGCACGGTGGCCACTTCGGCCCCCAACTGATCGGTGGTCTCCAGCTGGAAGCTGGACAGTTCCATGACGTATAGCTCGACGTCGTCGCTGAGCAGATCCAGCGCCGGCGTACCCAGGTTGCCGCCCACGGCGACCCGCTTGCCGGCGGCTGCGGCCATCTCCCCGACGAGGGTGGTCACGGTGCTCTTCGCATTGGAACCGCTGATGGCGACGATCGGCGCCTTCGCGTTACGCGCGAACAGCTCGATATCGCCGGAAAGTTTCACCCCGCGGGCAGCGGCGGCTTGCAGGGCCGGGGTCGCGAGGGCCAGGCCCGGGCTCACGTAGAGCTCGTCGGCACGGCACAGGAACTCGACGTCCAGCTCGCCACAACGAACCTCCACATGCGGATAGTCACGGCGCAGCGTGGCCAGCTCCGGTGGATTCTCCCGCGTATCGGCGACGGCAAACGACACACCCCGGTTCGCCAGGAAGCGAACCAGGGACATGCCGCTCTTGCCGAGGCCGACAACAATGCGGAAGTGGTCAGAAGCGATCAGGGACACTCGTTCTACCTCAGCTTCAGGGTGGCAAGGCCGATCAGCACGAGAATCACGGTGATGATCCAGAAACGGACGATCACGCGCGGCTCGGGCCAGCCCTTGAGTTCAAAGTGGTGGTGAATCGGCGCCATGCGGAACACGCGGCGGCCGGTCAGCTTGAAGGAAGCGACCTGGATGACCACGGACAGGGTTTCCATCACGAACACGCCGCCCATGATGAACAGGACGATTTCCTGGCGGACGATCACCGCGATGGTGCCCAGGGCCGCACCCAGCGCCAGCGCGCCGACGTCACCCATGAAGACCTGTGCCGGATAGGTGTTGAACCACAGGAAGCCCAGCCCGGCGCCGATCAACGCGCCGCAGAACACAATCAGCTCGCCCGCGCCCGGCACGTAAGGGATCAGCAGGTACTCGGCGAATTTCACGTTACCCGACAGGTAGCAGAAGATGCCCAGGGCGCCGCCCACCATCACGGTCGGCATGATCGCCAGGCCGTCGAGACCGTCAGTCAGGTTGACTGCGTTGCTGGAGCCGACGATCACGAAATAGGTCAGGACCACGAAACCGACGCCCAGGGGAATGCTGAAATCCTTGAGCATGGGGATCAGCAACGTGGTTTCGACCGGCGTCTGCGCCGTGACATAGAGGAAAATCGCCGCGCCCAGGCCAAATACCGACTGCCAGAAATACTTCCAGCGGCTAGGCAGGCCGCGCGAGTTCTTCTCGATCACCTTGCGATAGTCGTCGACCCAGCCGATGGCGCCGAACAACAGGGTGACCAGCAGCACCACCCACACATAGCGGTTGCTCAGGTCGGCCCACAGCAGGGTGCTGACACCGATGGCCGACAGGATCAGCGCGCCGCCCATGGTCGGGGTGCCCGACTTGGAGAGGTGCGATTGCGGCCCGTCGTTACGCACCGCCTGACCGATCTGGCGGTTCTGCAGCGTGCGGATCATCCACGGCCCCAGCCACAAGGACAGCACCAGTGCAGTCAGTACCCCGAGAATCCCGCGCAGGGTCAGGTACTGAAAGACCGCGAAGCCTTTGTAGAACTGTTGCAGGTACTCCGCTAGCAGCAGCAGCATCAATGTTTCTCCGTGCTGGAACCGCACAAGGCCACGACGATGTTTTCCATCGCCGCGCTGCGTGATCCCTTGATCAAAATGGTGGTGTTTGTATCTTGCTCGGCACCCAGGGCTGCGATCAGCTCGGCCTGGGTTGCAAAGTGCTGGCCGTGGTCACCGAAAGCCGCGACCGCATGGGCCATCATCGGACCCACGGCGTAGAGCGCCGAGACCTTGCCGGCGGCATAAGCGCCCACGTCGCGGTGCCCCTGCTCCGCCCAATCACCCAGCTCGCCGATATCTCCGAGTACCAGGACGGTGCGACCGGAAAAGCCGGCCAGTATATCGACGGCGGCGCACATGGACGTGGGGTTCGCGTTATAGGTGTCGTCGATCACCCGCATGCCGTTCTTCGCCAATTGGGCGACCGTACGCCCCTTGACCGGCTGCACCGCGTTTAGGCCGGTAGCGATGCCGAACAGCGACACACCCAGGGCGTGGGCCGCGGCAGCCGCGGCCAGGGCATTGGCCACGTTATGGGTGCCCAGCAGATTCAGTTGGACCTGCTCGGTCCCGTTGCCGCCGTGCAGCGTGAAGTTCGGGCAGCCCCGGGCATCGCGTTGGATATTCGAGGCATGAAAGTCGGCCGCCTCGTTGGTCAGGGCGAAACTCAGCACCTGGCGACCGGCAGCGCGAGCCTTCCAGATCGGGAAAGCCTTGTCGTCGAGATTCAGCACGGCGATGCCGGAAGCCTCCAGCCCCTCGAGAATCTCGCCCTTGGCCTCGACGATTTTTTCCGGACCGCCGAACTCGCCCACGTGCGCGGTACCGGCGTTATTGATAATGGCGACCTGCGGCTTGGTCATTGCGACGGTGTAGGCGATTTCGCCAATACGCGACGCCCCCAGCTCGATCACCGCCGCGGTGTGCTCCGCCGTCAGCTCCAGCAGGGTCAACGGTGCGCCCAGGTCGTTATTCAGGTTGCCGCGCGTGGCCAGTACCGGCCCACGGGTACGCAGGATGCTTGCCAGCATTTCCTTGACCGTGGTCTTGCCGCTGGAACCGGTCACCGCCGCCACCGGCTTGGTGAACGCCGCGCGATTCAACGCGCCCAGTTGGCCAAGTGCCTTGCGGGTGTCGCTGACCAGCAATTGCGGGAGCGTGCTGTCCGGCACCTCGTGCTCGACCAAAGCGCCGACGGCGCCCTTGGCCGCGACGTCATTCAGGTAGTCATGGCCATCGAAACGCGGGCCCGCCAGGGCAATAAATAGTTGGCCCGGCTTGATCGCCCGGCTGTCGATGCTCACGCCATCAAAGCTGCAATCGCCAGCCAGCAGGCGACCCGCCAACGGCACGCTGATGTCGCTGAGTTTCAGGGCCTTAAGCATGGGCCACCTCCCACGCCGTCAGCGCTCGGTCGGCTTCCACCAGGTCGGAGAAGTCCAGCCGCACGCCGTTGATTTCCTGATAGTCCTCATGCCCCTTGCCGGCCAGGACAACCACATCGTCTGCCGAAGCGCCGGCAATCAACTGGGCAATCGCAGGACCACGACCGGCCACGAAGTCGACTTTGTCCACCGCGCTGAAGCCGACACGGATGTCATCGAAAATTTGCAACGGATCTTCCGTACGCGGGTTGTCATCGGTGACCAGCACGCCATCGGCCAGGCGCTCGACCACTTCGGCCATCAGCGGGCGCTTGCCGCGATCGCGATCGCCGCCGCAACCGAACAGGCACAACAAGCGGCCCTTGGCGTGCGGACGCAGGGCCAGCAATACTTTTTCCAGGGCATCCGGAGTGTGGGCATAGTCGACCACCACCAACGGTTGCGAACCGCCACCCAGGCGCTGCATGCGGCCGGCTGGTCCTTCCAGCTTCGGCAGCACGCGCAGGATTTCGTCGAGCGGGTATTCCAGGCCGAGCAAGGCCCCCACCGCCGCCAGCACGTTGCTCAGGTTGAAACGCCCCAGCAGGGTGCTGCGCAGATGATGCTCGCCTTGCGGGGTCACCAGGGTCGCACGCACGCCTTCGTCATCGAACTGGGCTTCACGGCAATACAGGTAGGCCTGGGGATCCTCGAGGCTATAAGTGATGAGCCGCGAATCCTGCTCTTCGCTGGCCAACAACCGGCCGAACTCGTCGTCGATATTAATGACGCGGCAACCCAGGTCGGCCCAGCCGAACAGCTTGGCCTTGGCAGCGCCATAGGCTTGCATCGTGCCGTGATAATCCAGGTGGTCGCGGGACAGGTTGGTCAGCACCGCCACGTCGAACGCCAGCGCAGTGACCCGCCCCTGGTCGAGCCCGTGGGACGACACTTCCATCGCCACGGCCTTGGCACCGGAGTTTTTCAGGTCCGCCAGGGTAGCCTGCACCGCAATCGGGTTCGGCGTGGTGTGCAGCCCGCTTTGCAGCGCGCCATAGAAGCCGCTGCCCAGGGTGCCGACAATGCCGCAGCGCTGGCCCAACAGGTCGAGCGCCTGCGCTACCAACTGGGTGACGCTGGTCTTGCCGTTGGTGCCGGTCACGCCAATCAGATTCAGGCTACGGCTTGGATCGCCGTAAAAACGCCCGGCGATGCTCGACAATTGCGCCGCCAGCCCCTTGACCGGAATCAGCGGCACATCGGTAATCGGCAGGACGGTCGCACCCTCGACTTCGTAAGCCACCGCGGCAGCGCCGCGCTGCAACGCATCGGCGATGTGCGCCCGACCGTCGAACTTGCCACCTGGAACCGCGAGAAACAGATCGCCGGCGCGCACGTTGCGGCTGTCCAGGGTCAATTCGCGAATCAGCAGGTCACGACCAGCATGGGCGAAAATAGTGTTCAGGCTAAGAGACATCAGCCACGCCCTCCTTTAGCTGGTGCCGCATTGGCTTGTTGGGTGGTCGGCAGGTTGTCCGGCGAGACGTTCATCAGGCGCAGGGTGCCGGACATCACTTTGCTGAACACCGGCGCCGATACCAGGCCACCGAAATAACCAGCCTTGCTCGGCTCGTCGATCACCACGACGATGGCGTAGCGCGGATCGCTCATCGGGCCGAAGCCGGCGAACAACGAGCGATAGGAGTTCTCGGCATAGCCCTTGGTGCCCACCGACGTTTTGCGCGCGGTACCACTCTTGCCGGCCACGTGATAAGCCGGCACCTGGGCGCGGAATACGCCACGCGGAGCCTCGATCACCTGCTGCAACATGCCTTGCATGGTCTTGGCGACCTTTTCCGGGATCACCTGGGTGGTTTGCGGAGCCTTGTCGGTTTTGATCAATGTCAGCGGCGCGATGCGACCATTGTTGGCCAGCGCCGAAAACGCGTGAACCAGCTGGATCGCCGTCACCGAAATACCGTAGCCGTAGGACAAGGTAGCGGTCTCGGCCTTACGCCACTCCCGGTAATTCGGCAGGTTGCCGACACGTTCACCGGGGAAACCGAGGCCTGTGTCTTGGCCGAGGCCGATTTTCTGAGCCAGGCGGAAAATGGTTTCGCCACCAATGTCGAAGGCGATCTTGCTCATGCCGACGTTACTGGAATTGATCAGAATCCCGGTCAGGTCGAGCACTGCGCCTTCGGTCTTGGAGACGTCACGGATGGTGTACTTGCCGATCTGCAGCGTGCCCGGGTAGACCTCGACGGTATCGCTCGGCTTCCAGCGACCGGTTTCCAGCGCCGCACTCATGGAAATGGCTTTCATGGTCGAACCCGGTTCGAACACGTCGATCATCGCGCGGTTGCGCATCATCGCCGGTTGCAGGTTGCGACGGTTGTTCGGGTTGTAGGTCGGCTGGTTGACCATGGCGAGGATCTCGCCGGTCTTCACATCCATGATGACCAGGCTACCGGCCTTGGCGCCGTTCTCGACAATGGCGTTGCGCAATTCGCGGTTGGCCAGATATTGCAGGCGCAGGTCAATCGACAACGCCAAGGGCTTTCCGGCCTTGGCGTTCTTGGTGACCTGGACATCCTTGATCAGTCTGCCGCGCCGATCCTTGATGACCTGCCGCTTGCCCGGGACTCCGGCCAGCCATTCGTCATAGGCCAGCTCGACACCTTCGCGCCCGCGATCGTCGATATCGGTAAAGCCGACCATGTGCGCGGTCACTTCACCCGCCGGGTAGAAGCGCCGGAACTCTTCGATGCCATAGACGCCCGGCACCTTGAGGTCGAGCACCTGCTGGCCTTGCTCGGGGGTCAGCCCACGCACCAGGTAAATGAATTCTTTATTGGCCTGCGCCTCGAGACGCTCGGCCAGCGCCTTGGGATCCTGCCCCAGGGCGGCCGCCAATGCGGGCCACTTGTCCTTGGCCTGCTGCATTTCCTTGGCGTTGGCCCACAGGGTGGTCACAGGCGTACTGACCGCCAGCGGCTCGCCGTTACGGTCAGTGATCAAGCCGCGGTGAGCCGGGATCGGGATATGCCGAACGCTGCGTGCGTCGCCTTGCCCCTTGAGGAAGTCACGGTCGACCACTTGCAGGTCGATGATGCGCCAGGCGATCGCCGCCACCATGACGCCGAGCAATCCCAGCACCAGGCGGAATCGCCAGGGAAAGAGCGCGCCTTCAAGCTTCATCATGGCGCCACCATCTGGACTTCGGCCGCGCCAGGAATTCGCATTTTCAGTTGTTCGGTGGCCAGCACTTCGATCCGGCTATGGGCGGTCCAGGTGCTCTGTTCCAGAATCAGCCGGCCCCACTCAGCCTGCGCCTTGTCGCGCACACTCAACTCACCGTACAGCGTGTTGAGCAACTGACGGTTCCAGTGCGCGCTGTAGGACACCGCAATCGCGGACACCAGGACGCCTATGAACAGCAGGAGCATGAAAAAGCTCCCGCCTGGAAGTGGCTTGGCGAAAAGCTTGCTCACCGCAACTTCTCCGCAACGCGCATGACAGCACTACGGGCACGCGGGTTGGCTTTGAGCTCGGCCTCGGAGGCGAACTGCGCTTTGCCATGGATCTTGATTTTCGGCACGAACGCTTCGAAACGCACCGGCAGGTTGCGTGGCAGGTTGTCGGTTTCACCCTTTACCAGCTTGCGCATGAACAGTTTGACGATGCGGTCTTCCAGAGAGTGGAAGCTGATCACCACCAGGCGACCGCCCACTTCGAGAGACTCCAGCGCGGCCTCGAGACCGGCTTCGAGATCGCCCAGCTCATTGTTGACATGAATGCGCAATCCCTGGAACGCGCGGGTGGCCGGGTTCTTGCCCTTTTCCCACGCAGGGTTCGCGACTTTCAAGACTTCAGCGAGATCGCCAGTCCGTTCGAACGGCTGGACTTCCCGGCGCTCGACCACGGCACGCGCCATGCGACCGGCAAAACGCTCTTCGCCGTACTCCTTGAACACCCGGGCAATTTCTTCGACCGGAGCGGTGGCGATGAACTCGGCCGCGCTGATCCCGCGGGTCGGGTCCATGCGCATGTCCAGGGGGCCGTCGTTGAGAAAGCTGAAACCGCGCTCGGGATCGTCAAGCTGCGGGGACGACACACCAAGATCGAGCAGCACGCCGCTGACCTTGCCGTCCAGGCCGCGCTCGGCCACTTCCGAACCCAGCTCGGCAAAGCTGCGCTGCACAACGACAAAGCGGCCGTCTTCGGCCGCTAGCGCTTGCCCGGTGGCAATCGCCTGAGGATCCTTGTCGAATCCGAGCAACTGGCCATCCGGCCCGAGCTTGCTGAGGATCAGGCGACTATGCCCCCCGCGACCGAAGGTGCCGTCCAGATAGCAGCCATCAGGACGTACAGCGAGAGCCTCGACAGCCTCGTCAAGCAGTACGGTGATGTGGTTAAAGCCGCTATCAATAGTCACAGGATCAAATCACGCAGTTCATCGGGCATGGCGCCCGGTTGTTGAATAGCTGCCAGGTCCGCTGCAGACACAGCATTCCAGGCATCCTCGTCCCACAGCTGGAACTTGTTCAGTTGGCCCACCAGCATCGCGCGCTTATCCAACTTGGCGTATTCGCGCAAACGAGGCGGAACCAGAAAACGACCACTGCCGTCGAGTTCGAGGTCGACGGCATTACCAATCAGCAAACGCTGCAAGCGACGGTTTTCTTCACGCAGCGAAGGCAGGGCACGCAATTTGGTTTCGATGATTTCCCACTCATCGAGGGGGTAAACACACAAACAGGGATCAACGGCATCGATAGTGACGATAAGTTGCCCGGAACTACGCGAAACGAGCTCGTCACGGTACCGACTCGGCATGGCGAGACGGCCCTTGGCGTCGAGACTGATAGCGTTAGCTCCGCGAAACACGTCAGCGTTTCTCCAAATTTTAGCGTTTTACGTCCAAAAAACCCACTTCATGCCACTTTCCGCCACTTGCGCACACTATAGGAATGCGCCCACCACACCGTCAAGGCACCGATCGACGGAAAAGCCTTATAGAACGGAGATTTAGGAGATCAAAAGGAGGGGTAACGGGAATTTGGCGAGGGAATTGGCACAACAACTTCACTTCAATCAAGAAGCTACGTCGCGAAGTTAAAGTGATTTATTAAGAGTAAGAACTTTTCGATATTACAAAAGGGCTTCTGCTATGGATTCAAGCAGGGAGGGAAAGGTGGAGAGTCGATCTGTAAGCCGGGTTCTGTCGAGGACAGTCATTCCTCTACGATGGCCATCACTGGACATCTTTAGCAACCTACCCGGTTCCAGCGCGGGCCACGCCTTGGAACCCTATTTGGTCTTGCTCCGAGTGGGGTTTACCTAGCCACGAACTGTTACCAGACGTGCGGTGCGCTCTTACCGCACCTTTTCACCCTTACCGGCACCGAAGTGCTTAGGCGGTTATTTTCTGTGGCACTTTCCGTAGGCTCACGCCCCCCAGGCATTACCTGGCACTCCGCCCTATGGAGCCCGGACTTTCCTCCCCCCTCTAATTCTCATAGAGGGCAGCGACTGTCCAATCGACTCTCCGCCGCGCAGGTTAACGGCAGAGCGGCGGAAGAACAAGCGCTAAAAGCCTTTTGCCACTCCGCCAGTCGCGTTTACTCGCTTTTCTGTTTATCCAGCGCGACCTGATAGAGAACATTCTTGCGCACGCCGGTGATTTCCGCTGCCAAGGCCGCGGCCCGCTTGAGCGGCATCTCCTTGAGCAACAGATCGAGAACCCGCATCGCTTCGCTACTCACGGCCTCATCGCTTTCGGGGGCGGACCAGCCCGCGACCAGCACCACACACTCGCCACGCTGCTGATTGCTATCCGCCTCGACGAATGCCCGCAGCTCGGCGAGCGGCAAGCCCTTGAGGGTTTCGAAGGTTTTGGTCAGCTCACGAGCGAGCAATGCCGGACGCTCGCCCCCAAAGACCAGCTCCATATCCTGCAGACACTCGAGGATGCGATGCGGCGCCTCATAAAAAATCAACGTGCGCGGTTCTTCCTTTAATAGCTCGAGACGCCCACGCCGCCCGACGGCCTTGGCCGGCAGGAATCCCTCGAAGATAAAGCGATCGGAAGGCAGGCCCGCCGCCGACAGCGCTGCAATCAAGGCACAGGCTCCCGGTACCGGAACCACATTGATACCCGCCGCCCGCGCCTGCCGCACCAAGTGATAACCCGGATCGGAGATCAAGGGCGTCCCCGCATCGGAAATCAGCGCAACGCTGTCCCCGGCCAACAGACGCATCAGAAAACGACTACCCTCATCGCGCTCGTTATGCTCATGACAGGCCGCCAGCGGCGTAGAAATCCCGAAGTGCTGCAGCAAGCGCTGCGAGTGACGCGTATCTTCGGCGGCGATCAGTGCCACGTCTTGCAAAATCTTCAAGGCCCGGGCACTGATGTCGTCCAGGTTGCCGATGGGCGTCGCCACCACATAAAGCGAGCCAGCAGCGGAATTCAAAGCACCTGGAACAGTCAAAGCGCACACCTCTTGATCGGTAAAAGCGACATTGTAGCGCGTAGAAGCCTTCGGAATACGTGTTGCCGGTGCGTCGCGCCTGTGACATGACACGCCATTCCAGCAGCGCTGCAACATTTGCACGACCTAAAATAGACGGTTTATTGCCAGTAACATCGCGCCCCGGCCAGTGCTTGGGTACAATTCCACGCTAATTTGATCGAGTATCAGGAACACTTACATGATCGCTTGCCTGCGGCTGTTCTCTGCCCTCTGCCTCGCCGCCCTCCTCGCGGCCTGCGCCAGCTCGCCCTCCTCCAGCCTTGGCGAACTTCCACGGACGCCGGATGCCAGCATCGAGCAATTGCTCGAGCAGGCCGCCAACAGCAAAACACCCGACAAGGCCGCCCTGCTGCGCCTGAGCGCCGCCGACCTGGCCTATCGCCAGGGCAACGCTGGCCAGGCCGCGCAAATTCTTCAACAAGTGCCGATGGAGCAGCTCAAGCCCGGCCAACAGGTGTTCGCCAGCACCCTGGCGGCGGAACTGGCGATGAGCCGAAACCAGCCGAAGGCAGCCCTGACCGCCCTGAGCCACCCAAGCCTGCAACGCCTCGGTGAACTGCCGGAAGACCAGCAGATCCGCACGGGCACCGTGCACGCCCGCGCACTCGAAGCTGACGGCCAGGCACTTGCCGCGGCACGCGAACGTATTTTCATCGCCCCACTGCTCAAGGGTGACGCCGCAAGCAAGAACCATGAGGCCATCTGGACACTGATTGCCAGCTTGCCGACCGATCAACTGCAGGCTGGCGGCAACGATGACCTGGGAGGCTGGATGAGCCTGGCCCTGGCGGTAAAAACCGCCGGCACCCTGGAACAACAGCAGGCTGCTATCGACAACTGGCGCGCCCAGAACCCCAAGCACCCGGCAGCCATTCAACTGCCGTTGCCACTGACCAAGCTCAAGGAACTAGCCAGCCAGCCTCTGTCGAAGATCGCCCTGCTGTTGCCGCAAGAGGGCCCATTGGCCGCGGTCTCCAAGGCTCTTCGCGATGGTTTCATGGCCGCGCATTATCAAGCCCAGCAAGCCGGGCAGAAACCACCCAGCATCGAGCTCTACGACAGCTCGCGCCTGACTTCGCTGGATGATTTCTATCGCAAGGCCCAGGCCGATGGCGTGCAACTGGTCGTTGGTCCGCTGGAAAAACCGCTGGTCAAACAGCTCGCCGCCCGCCCGCAACTTCCTATCACCACGCTGGCCTTGAACTACAGCGAAGGTGAACAGGCCCCCGCGCAGCTGTTCCAGTTTGGCCTGGCGGCCGAAGACGAAGCTCGCGAAGTATCCCGCCGCGCCCGCGCCGATGGCTTGCATCGCGCCGCCGTCCTGGTACCACGAGGCGAATGGGGTGACCGCGTACTCAAGGCCTTCCGCCAGGACTGGGAAGCCAATGGCGGCAACGTGGTCGGTATCGAACGTGTCGACCAGCCAGTAGCCCTGGCCCAGCAGATCGCCGACCTGTTCCAACTGCGCCAGAGCGAAGCACGCGCCAAGAGCCTGCAAAACGCTGCCGGCACCCAAGTAGCGGCACAACCGTCGCGTCGTCAGGACATCGAGTTCATTTTCTTGGCTTCCACTCCTCAGCAGGCGCAGCAGATCAAGCCGACACTGAACTTCCAGTACGCTGGCGACGTTCCGGTCTATGCCACCTCCCATGTTTTCAGCGCCAGCGGTGACCAGAACCAGTACAACGACATGAATGGCGTGCGCTTCTGTGAAACGCCCTGGCTGCTGGACGCCAACGACCCGCTGCGCAAGCAGGTAGCCGCACAATGGCCGCAGGCTGGTGGCAGCCTGGGCCGGCTGTACGCAATGGGTGCCGATGCCTATCGCCTGGCACCAAGCCTGGGGCAGCTCAAGGCCCTGCCGGATAGCCGTATCGAAGGCCTGTCTGGCAGCCTGAGCATGAGCCCGAGCCAACGCGTTCAACGCCAGCTGCCATGGGCGGAGTTCGTCAGCGGCCAGATCACTCGACTGCCCGACACCCCGCGTTAATGCTACAAAGATCCCGCCAGCAAAGCGGTCAGGATGCCGAAGCCCAGGCGCTGCGGCATCTTGAACAACAGGGGCTGCGCCTGCTGGCGCGGAACTGGTCGTGCAAGCGTGGCGAGCTTGATCTGGTCATGCTTGACGGCGATACAGTAGTATTCGTCGAAGTCCGCTACAGACAACACACGCAATGGGGTGGCGCACTGGGCAGTATCGACGCGCGCAAGCGCCAGAAACTGATACTTGCCGCGCAGCTTTTCCTGCAGCGCGAGTCGCGCTGGTCCAACCACCCTTGCCGTTTCGATGTGGTCGCCATAGACAGCGCCCCAGGCACGACAACTCATTTGAACTGGCTACGGAATGCCTTTGATAGCTGATCGACGCTCTCGGGCCGAGCCGGATATTTTCATTCAACACTATTGCTCTTTGCTTTGCGGGCAGCACATTCACGTGCGAGAAAGCCGCGCCACTTAAGGTCACACAGATGGACATGCAATCCCGAATTCGCCAGCTTTTCCAGGCCAGTATCGACACCAAGCAGCAGGCGATGGACGTTCTTGCACCGCACATCGAGCAAGCCAGCCAAGTCATGGTCAACGCCCTGCTCAACGAAGGAAAAATGCTTTCCTGCGGCAATGGCGGCTCGGCCGGCGATGCCCAGCATTTTTCTTCCGAGCTGCTCAACCGTTTCGAACGCGAGCGTCCGAGCCTGCCAGCCATCGCACTGACCACCGACAGCTCGACGATCACCTCGATCGCCAACGACTACAGCTACAACGAAGTCTTTTCCAAACAGATTCGCGCCCTGGGCCAGCCCGGCGATGTGCTGCTGGCCATTTCCACCAGCGGCAATTCGGCGAACATCATTCAAGCGATCCAGGCCGCACATGATCGCGAAATGATTGTCGTAGCATTGACGGGTCGCGATGGCGGCGGCATGGCCTCCCTGCTCTTGCCGGAAGACGTCGAGATTCGCGTACCCGCCAATGTCACCGCACGTATCCAGGAAGTCCACCTGCTGGCGATCCACTGCCTCTGCGACCTGATCGACAGCCAATTGTTCGGGAGTGAAGAATGACCCCTAATCGCCTTGGCCTACTGGCCCTGACCCTCGCCTTGAGCATCAGCGGTTGCAGCTCGGTGATTACCGCAACCCGCGAAAGCCCGATCGAAGACGACCGCGGTACCCGTACCTTCGGCAGCAAGATCGATGACTCGTTGATCAAGACCAAGGTCGAGGTCAACGTTGCCAAAGCCAACCCGGATCTGGACAACGGCTCTTCGCGCGTAGGCGTGACCAGCTTCAACGGCGTGGTACTGCTCGTCGGGCAAACGCCTCGTGAGGACCTCAAGGCCGCAGCCGAACAAGCCGCCAGCGGCGTACAACGCGTAAAGAAAGTGCATAACGAGCTGCAAATCATGCAACCCATCACCTTGCTGGCGATCAGCAACGATGCCTTGCTGACGACCAAGATCAAGACCCAGATGCTGGCCAACAGCAACGTCCCGGATTCGCGCATCAAGATCATCACCGAGAACGGCATCGTCTATCTGATGGGGCTGGTAACCCGGCAGGAAGCCACCCGCGCCAGCGATGTGGTACAGGGCGTTTCCGGGGTACAGAAAATCGTCAAGGTGTTCGAGTACATCGACTGATCCCGGCTAGTAGCCAGACATGAAAAAGGCGATCCGGTTGGATCGCCTTTTTTATTACTTCACGACTTTCAGGCTGGGCCGGCCACTGGGGCGCGGCGGCTCGTTGTCCGGTGGTGGAATATCATCATCCGGCTCGATTTCGTCGTCCTCGTCATCCAAGGGCGACTCCAGATCGAACACCATGCCCTGGCCATTCTCCCGGGCATAGATCCCCAGGATCGCCGGCACAGGCACGTACAGGCTATGCGGCACACCACCGAAGCGCCCCTCGAAAGTCACCACTTCGTTGTCCATGTGCAGATGGCGCACGGCGCTCGGCGAAATATTCAGGACGATCTGCCCGTCACTGGCAAACCCCTGAGGCACCTGCACCGCAGGATATTCGGAATTGACCAGCATGTGCGGGGTGCAATCGTTGTCCACAATCCACTCATAGAGCGCGCGGACCAGATAAGGTCGACTGGAGTTCATAGCGGCTCCTTAAGCCTCAGCGCATGTCGCGTTCGACGCCAGACAGACTCGCCTGGAACGTCTCACGGGCGAACTGGCGCTCCATGTAATCAAGCAACGGCTTGGCTTGCCGTGGCAATTCAACACCCAGAATCGGTAATCTCCAGAGTATTGGCAATAGGCAGCAATCGACCAGGCTTTGTTCCTCACTGAGGAAAAACGGCTTCTCCGCGAACAGCGGCGAAACCCCGGTCAGGCTCTCGCGCAGCTCTTTACGAGCCTGGACGCGAGCGGCTTCCTTGGTCCGGGAATCCAGAATCTGATCCACCAGCCCACACCAATCACGCTGGATCCGATGGATCAGCAGACGGCTGTTGGCACGCGCCACGGGATAAACCGGCAGGAGTGGCGGGTGCGGGTAACGCTCATCCAGATATTCCATCACCACGGTCGACTCCCACAACGCCAGGTCGCGATCGACCAGGGTGGGCAGACTGCCGTAAGGGTTCACTTCGATCAGCTTCGGCGGCTGACGCCCCGCCTCCACACTGATGATCTCGGCGCTGACACCCTTCTCTGCAAGCACGATACGTACTCGGTGGGAATAGTGGTCGGCGGGGTCGGAGTAACAGGCCAACCGATTGGTCACGCCCATGGCGGTCCTCCTCGCTTGTTGAAATTATCGGAAGCAGAAAAACGAGCGCGCCCAGAGGGCGCCTCCCGTAACGCCTGGATGAACCAGACTCGTTACACCTTCAGAGACGCCCTTGGGCGCGCACGATTAACAGCAGTGAACTACAGCTTTATCAATGAACGTCTTTCCAGTATTCGCGCTTGAGCAGATAGGCGAACACAAAGAAGAAGGCCAGATACAGTAACACATAGGTGCCGATACGTTGATGCTCCAGCTTGACCGGGTTAGCCGAGTAAGCCAGGAAAGTCACCAGGTTCTTGACCTTCTCGTCGAACTGCGCCTCGTTGAGCGTGCCGGTTTTTGGCAGCACGGTCAGCTGATCGCAGGCCTCGTGGGTCAATGGAGTGCCGGTCAGCGGATCGTATTGCTTCTTGCCATCCTCGACGATCTGCACCTGTTTGCAGCCAACCACCTGGCGACCCTGCAGGCCGACCAGGACGTTCGGCATGCCGACGTTCGGGAAGACCTTGTTATTCACACCCCAAGGGCGTGCCGGGTCTTCGTAGAACGAACGCAGGTAACCGTAGAGCCAGTCGGTACCGCGCACGCGAGCCACCAGGGTCAGGTCGGGCGGAGCCGCACCAAACCAGGTCTTGGCGTCCGCCGGCTGCATGCCGATGCTCATGTGATCGCCGATTTTCGCACCGGTGAACACCAGCTTGCTCATCATCAGATCATGAGGGATGCCCAGATCATCGGCGACGCGCTCGTAACGCTGGAACTTGGCGCTGTGGCAGCCCATGCAGTAGTTGGCGAATGTCCGCGCGCCATCCTGCATGGCGGCCTTGTCGGAGACGTCGATGTCGACTTTTTCCAGCTCGGGACCGCCGTGTTCGGCCGCGAAGGACAGTACAGGCATAGCAGCAAGAATCAGTACAGCAAATAGCTTTTTCATCAGCCAGTCACCCTTTCCGGAACCGGTTTGGTCTTCTCGAGCCTGGTGTAGAACGGCATCAGAATGAAGTAGGCGAAGTACAGGAAGGTACATACCTGCGACAGCAACGTACGGCCCGGAGTGGGTGCCAGAACGCCCAGGATCCCCAGGATCACGAACGAAATGCAGAACACCACCAGCCAGATCTTGCTCAGCCATCCCTTGTAACGCATGGACTTGACCGGGCTGCGATCAAGCCAGGGCAGCACGAACAGCACAGCGATCGCCGCGCCCATCGCGATGACACCCAGCAACTTGTCCGGAACCGCACGCAGAATCGCGTAGAACGGCGTGAAGTACCAAACCGGCGCAATATGCTCAGGCGTCTTGAACGGGTTGGCTTGTTCGAAGTTCGGCTTCTCGAGGAAATAACCACCCATTTCCGGGAAGAAGAACACGATCGAACAGAAGATGAACAGGAACACCACCACACCCACGATATCTTTCACGGTGTAGTACGGATGGAACGCGATGCCGTCCAGCGGTACGCCGTTCTCGTCCTTGTGCTTCTTGATATCCACGCCGTCCGGGTTGTTCGAGCCGACTTCGTGCAGCGCCAGGATGTGCAGCACCACCAGACCGAGAATCACGATCGGCAGGGCCACTACGTGCAAGGCGAAGAAGCGGTTCAGGGTAATACCGGAAATCAGGTAGTCACCACGGATCCACTGGGTCAGGTCGTTGCCGATGACCGGAATCGCACCAAACAGCGAGATGATCACCTGGGCGCCCCAATAGGACATTTGCCCCCAAGGCAGCAGGTAGCCCATGAAGGCTTCGGCCATCAGCGCCAGGTAGATCAGCATGCCGAACAGCCAGACCAGCTCACGTGGCTTCTGGTACGAACCGTAGAGCAGGCCACGGAACATATGCAGGTAGACCACGATGAAGAACGCCGAGGCGCCAGTGGAGTGCAGCAGGCGCAGGATCGAGCCGTACTCGACGTCGCGCATGATGTATTCGACAGAGGCAAATGCCTCTTCCGCCGACGGGGTGTAGCTCATGGTCAGCCAGACACCGGTAACGATCTGATTGACCAGGACCAGCAGGGCCAGGGAGCCAAAGAAATAGAAGAAGTTGAAGTTCTTCGGAGCGTAATACTTGCTGAGATGGTCTTCCCACATCTTGGTCGCGGGGAAGCGCGCATCAACCCAATCCATGAACTTGCTCATCACGCTTTCTCCGTATCGACGCCAATGACGATAAGGTCATCCGACTCATAGGAATGCGGGGGTACTGGCAGGTTCAAAGGCGCAGGTTGCGACTTGTAGACGCGGCCAGCCAGATCGTAGTGGGAACCGTGGCAAGGGCAGAAATAGCCACCTACCCAATCCTTGCCCAGATCCGCAGGCGCCACTTCGGGGCGGAAAGTCGGAGAACAACCCAGGTGAGTGCAGATGCCGATCAGCAACAGAATCTCTGGCTTGATCGAACGCACTTCTGGATCGACGTAGGTCGGTTGAACCGAGTTCTTGGAGTCCGGGTCAGACAGTTGACCCTCGATTTTCTTGAGATTCCCCAGGATCTCCTGCGTGCGGCGGACGATAAATACCGGCTGACCCCGCCATTCAGCAATCATCTGCTGACCTGGGTCGATTTTGCTGATATTCACTTTCACCGGTGCACCTGCGGCTTTCGCCTTGGCACTGGGAAACCATGACCCCACGAACGGGACCGCAGCCCCCACCGCTCCTGCAGCACCTACCACGGATGTAGCTGCTACAAGGAAGCGACGCCGGCCTGCATTCACGCCGTCATTGCTCATTCAGTCCTCTCCCATCAGCTTTGTGGCCTGTTAAATCAGGCATCTACTAAGTAAAAATCTGAACTTATAAAAATTTTGCCGAATGGTAATGAAAAGCCCCTACTCTGACAAGGTAATTACCAACTTGGTCCGGCTCCAGGCCCTGTAGTATAGGGGCTCCACGGATGTGGCAAGTTGTCACACAGCAAAATAATCACCCATAAAAAAACGCCCAGCTCCGCGAGGAGACTGGGCGTTTCTTGAACGCGAAAGCGAATTAACGCTTCGAGTACTGCGGACGCTTACGCGCCTTGCGCAGACCAACTTTCTTACGTTCAACTTCACGCGCGTCACGGGTTACGTAACCAGCTTTACGCAGAGCGCTGCGCAGAGTTTCGTCGTAGTCCATCAGGGCACGGGTGATACCGTGGCGGATTGCGCCAGCCTGGCCACTCACACCACCACCGATAACGGTGACGTAGATATCGAACTTCTCGACGGTCTCGGTCAGTTCCAGCGGCTGACGAACTACCATGCGGGCAGTTTCGCGACCGAAGAAGCTATCCAGGGAACGGTTGTTGATCGAGATGTTGCCAGTGCCCGGACGCAGGAAAACGCGTGCGGTTGCAGTCTTGCGACGGCCAGTGCCGTAATTTTGAGTCGCCGACATAATGAACTATTCCGTTAAATCTTCAGTTCTTGGGGCTGCTGAGCAGTATGAGGGTGAGCAGCGCCCGCATAGACTTTCAGCTTACGGTACATGTCGCGACCCAGCGGGTTCTTAGGCAGCATGCCTTTTACCGCGGTCTCGATCACGCGCTCAGGGGCTTTGGCGATCAGCTTTTCAAAGTTGATCGACTTGATGCCGCCCGGGAAACCGGAGTGGGAGTAGTACATTTTGTCAGAGGTCTTGGCACCAGTAACACGTACTTGCTCAGCGTTGATCACGACGATGTAGTCACCGGTGTCGACGTGAGGGGTGTATTCAGGCTTGTGCTTGCCACGCAGACGGCTGGCGATCTCGGTGGCCAGACGACCCAGGGTCTGACCAGCAGCGTCGACGACAAACCAGTCGCGCTTAACTGTTTCCGGTTTAGCAGTAAAAGTTTTCATTCTTTATAGCCTCAGGGGCCGCCCTGTAAATTAGACGGCGGATCTTACTGAATAGTGCGTACTTTGACAAGTCAAAGGCAGCCGGATACAGACGCTATCGGGGGCTCGGGTCAGCGCGTCCGTTTACGGCAAGATTCTTCGGCAGGCGGCGCATCACTTCCACTGCAGAAAGAGCTGCGGAATTATGCAGATTGCGAAAAAAAATTCAACCTGCTTTTATGATTGTTTTGCCGAAGGAGCACCCGATGGACTATCGCCAGCTAGGCCGGACCGACCTGAACGTGAGTGCAATCTGCCTGGGAACCATGACCTGGGGCGAGCAGAACAGCGAGGCCGAGGCCTTCGCCCAGATCGAACGGGCCAAGGCCGCCGGGATCAATTTCATCGATACCGCCGAGATGTACCCCGTGCCGCCCAAGGCCGACACCTATGCCACCACCGAGCGCTACATCGGCAACTGGTTCAAGGCCCGCGGCGATCGCGCCGACTGGATTCTGGCCAGCAAGATCGCCGGCCCCGGCAACACCATCGACTACATTCGCGACAAACAGCTCAAGCACAACCGCAAGCATATAGTCGAAGCCGTGGACGCCAGCCTCAAGCGCCTGCAGACCGACTGGATCGACCTTTACCAGTTGCACTGGCCGGAGCGCAGCACCAACTTCTTCGGCCAGTTGGGCTACAAGCACAAGGAAGAAGACTTCACCCCGCTGGAAGAAACCCTCGAGGCCCTGGACGAACAGGTCAAGGCCGGCAAGATCCGTCACATCGGCCTGTCCAACGAAACCCCGTGGGGCACCATGAAGTTCCTGGCCCTGGCCGAAAGTCGCGGCTGGCCACGGGCGGTATCGATCCAGAACCCCTACAACCTGCTCAATCGCAGCTTCGAAGTGGGCCTGGCGGAAGTCGCCATTCGCGAACAGTGCGGCTTGCTGGCCTACTCGCCCCTGGCGTTCGGCTTTCTTTCCGGCAAATACGAAGGCGGCGCGCGCCCACCCAAAGGGCGCCTGAGCCTTTACAGCCGCTTCAGCCGTTACTTCAACCCGCAATCGGAAGCGGCTTGCAGCCGTTATGTCGCCCTGGCTCGCGAGCATGGCCTGGATCCGGCGCGAATGGCCCTGGCGTTCGTCACCCGGCAGCCGTTCGTCACCAGCAACATCATTGGCGCGACCACTCTAGAGCAACTGGACAGCAACATCGCCAGTTTCGAGCTGAAGTTGTCGGAAGAGGTCCTGGCCGGCATCGAGGCGATCCACAAGGATCACCCGAACCCGGCACCATAAGCGCTGCCCCGGCCGGGAACGAACCGATGCAGGCTCGTTCCCGGCTGGGGAGAAGGCGTTACAGGGAACGCGCGATGATTTCCTTCATGATCTCGTTGGTCCCGGCATAGATCCGCTGCACCCGCGCATCCGCCCAGGCCCTGGCCACCGGATATTCCCACATGAAGCCGTAACCGCCGTGCAACTGCACGCACTCGTCGAGCACCTTGCATTGCAGGTCCGTCCCCCAGTACTTGGCCATCGCGGCGGTCGGCACGTCGAGCTTGCCCTGCAGGTGCAACTCCAGGCAGCGGTCGACGAAGACCCGGCCGATCTGGATTTCGGTGGCCATTTCCGCCAGCTTGAAACGCGTGTTCTGGAAGTCGGCGATCGATTTGCCGAACGCCTTGCGCTCCCGGGTGTATTCCAGAGTCCACTGCAACGCCGCCTCGGCCGATGCCAGGCCACCCACGGCGACCGTCAGGCGCTCCTGCGGCAACTCCTGCATCAGATAGGCAAAACCCGCCCCGGCCTGCCCCAGCAGGTTCTCTTTCGGTACACGAACATCCTGGAAGAACAGCTCGGAAGTGTCCTGGGCCTTCATGCCGACCTTTTCCAACCGCTTGCCCTTGGAGAAGCCCGGCGTATCCGCCTCCACCAGAAACAGGCTGGTGCCCTTGGCCCCGGCCTTGGGATCGGTCTTGGCCACGACAATCACCAGGTCGGCCAGGTAGCCGTTGGTGATAAAGGTCTTGGAGCCGTTGATCACGTAGTCGTCGCCATCCGCCACGGCGGTGGTCTTGACCCCTTGCAAATCTGAGCCTGCGCCCGGCTCGGTCATGGCGATGGCCGTCACCATCTCGCCGGACACCAGTTTCGGCAGGTACTTACGTTTCAGTGCCTCGCTGCCGTAATGCAGGATGTAAGGCGCGACGATATCGGAGTGCAGGGAAAAGCCGATGCCGGTCAGGCCCAGGCGCCCCACCTCCTCGATCACCACCGCGCTATAGAGAAAATCCGCCCCGAGGCCACCGTATTCTTCGGGAAGATGCGAGCAGAGCATCCCCGCCTCCCCCGCCTTGTTCCACAAGGCCCGGTCGATGTAACCCTGTTTTTCCCATTGCCCATGGAATGGCACGGCTTCCTTTTCCAGGAAGGTACGCACGCTGTCACGAAAAAGTTCGTGCTCGGAGCTGAACAAGGTTCTGGGAATCATGGAGCCACCTGTCGTTGTTGTTAGCCGGGATTGGCCCACAGAGCCTAAGCCCACGGCTGTATCACAGGACACTGGACACATCCGACAAAAAATAAGACGATCCAGCCGTCTGGTGACCACTTTCCCCTATAAGAACAATTGAATTATGTCCAACCAAACTTCTACGCCCTTGCGGCGCGTCAGCATCCTGGCTATCGACCGGGTTTTCGCCTCCACCCTCACCCAGGCCAAGGATTTCTTCCATATGGCCAGCCTGCGCTACGGCAAGCAACTGGGCCAGGGCCTGACTCCGGCCTTCGAAATCCGCCTGGTCAGCCCCGACGGCACACCGGTGCGCAGTTTCAGCGACGTGATCATCCCGGTGGACGGCGCCCTGGAAGATACCGACGTGATCATTCTCCCGGCGTTCTGGGACGATTTTGAAACCCTCTGCCAGCGTTATCCACAGATCCTGCCCTGGCTGCGCCAGCAGCATGCCCGCGGTGCCGTGCTCTGCGGCGAGGCCACCGGGGTGTTCTGGCTGGCCGAAGCCGGCTTGCTCGACGGCAAGGAAGCCACCACCTACTGGCGCTTCTTCAACGCCTTCAGCGAACGCTTCCCCAAGGTCCAGCTCAATCAGGACAAGCACCTGACCGACGCCGACAACCTGTATTGCGCCGGCGGCCCGACCTCGGCCTGCGACCTGTACATCTACCTGATCGAACGTTTCTGCGGCGCCAACATTGCCCAGGCCGTGGCCCGCGACATCCTCTACGAAGTGCAGCGCAGCTATTCCCCGGGCCGTATCGGTTTCGGCGGCCAGAAGCTGCACCAGGATGTGATCATCCTGCAGATCCAGCATTGGCTGGAGGAGCACTTCTCCGACAAGTTCCGCTTCGAGGACGTGGCCCGCGAACACGGCATGAGCATCCGCAACTTCATGCGCCGCTTCCAGACCGCCACCGGCGACAAACCGCTGCACTACCTGCAACGCCTGCGCATCGAAACCGCCAAGGGCCTGCTCTCGGGAACCCGCAAAAGCATCAAGACCATCAGCTACGAGGTTGGCTACGACGATGCGAGCTTCTTCGCGCGGCTGTTCCGCCAGCACACCGAGCTGTCGCCCAACCAGTACCGGCAGCAGTTCCTGCAACAAGCCGCCTAAATGAAAAAGGGCCTGCAATGCAGGCCCTTCTTTATTATCCGTATCGCCCTTAAGGCTTGTGCGCCCGCGAGAGGAACTCGTGGGACTGCATTTCCAGCAGGCGGCTGAGGGTGCGCTGGAACTCGAAGGTCAGGCGCCCGCCGGTGTACAGGTCCTTGAGTTCGACCTCGGCGGAAATGATCAGCTTGACGTTACGGTCATAGAACTCGTCGACCATGTTGATGAAGCGCCGGGCGATGTCGTCGGTGGCGACGCTCATCTGCTCGACACCGCTGACCAGCACGGCGTGGAAGATCTTGCCCAGCTCGATGTAGTCGTTCTGGCTGCGCGGGCCGTCGCACAACTCGCGGAAGTCGAACCAGGCCACGTCATCGCAGGTACGCAAGGCGCGGATCTCGCGGTTCTCGACGATCAGCACGTCGTTCTCCACTGCCTGGGTGCATTCCGGCGTCAGGGCGCGGAAGCTCTTGCGCAGGCTTTCGTGCGCCGCTTCGTTCAGCGGGAAGTGATACAGCTCGGCCTGTTCCAGGTGGCGCAGGCGGTAGTCGACGCCGCTGTCGACGTTGACGATCTCGGTGTGCTGCTTGATCAGTGCAATGGCCGGCAGGAAACGCGCGCGCTGCAGGCCGTCCTTGTACAGGCCGTCCGGCACGATGTTCGAGGTGGCCACCAGGGTCACGCCGTTCTTGAACAGTTCTTCCATCAGCGTGCCGAGGATCATGGCGTCGGTGATATCGGAAACGAAGAATTCGTCGAAGCAGATCACCCGCGCTTCCTCGGAGAAGCGCTTGGCGATGATGGTCAGCGGGTTCTTCTCGCCGCCCAGGGTCTTCATCTCTTCGTGCACACGCTTCATGAAGCGGTGGAAGTGAGTACGGACCTTCTGCTTGAACGGCAAGGCCTCGAAGAAGGTGTCGACCAGATAGGTCTTGCCACGCCCCACGCCACCCCAGAAATACAGGCCCTTGACCGGCGCCTGGTCCTTCTTGCCAAACAGTTTGCCCAGCAGGCCCGGCTTGTTGTTCGACGCAGCGATCAGGTCGTCGTACAGGCGCTGCAAATGACGCACGGCGGTTTCCTGCGCGGCGTCGTGGAAGAACTCTGGGCGTTTCAGATCAGCTTGATATCGTTCTAGGGGCGTCATAATTCGTTAGCAAGGCAACAAAAACGGGCCGTCACTGTAGCGACGGCCCTGGAGAATGGCAATCCGCCCTTGGTCGGGCGATTGCGGTTAGTCCTGTACCGGCGTCAGGGCGATGCGCAGGGCATCGATGGCCGCATCGCGGGCCGCAGCGTCGGCAAAGGCGGGGCTGTCGGCAACGCACTCGCCTTCCAGCCAGACACTGAAACCCAGTGCCTCGCTGCGCAGGTCCAGCGCCTGGCCGGCTTGCAGTTGCTTGGTCACGGCACCGGCGGCCTTGCCGTCGGCGAAATGACGCGACAACAGCAATTGCTCACCATCGGCGGACAGCAGGCGGAAGCGGAAGCTGCCGTCGTCTTCGCGGAAGCTGACGAAGCGTGCGCTCTTGGCCGCTTTCTTTTTCGTGCTCGCCGCCACTTGTACCTGGTTGACGAACGAACGCAGGCCCACCGCCTCGCGCAGCTCGTTGAGGAACGGCGTGGCCACGGCGCGGGCTTTCTTGGCGCCGGCCTGCAGGATGTCTTCCAGGTCCGAAGGACGCTCGATCAACTGGTGATAACGCTCGCGGGCTTCGCCCAGCTGGTCGTCCAGCAGGGTGAACAGACGGCCCTTCGCCTCGCCCCAGCCCAGGCCTTGCAGCAGTTCACCACGGAACTCGTCGGCCTGGGTCGGCGTGGCGAACGCCTTGAACAGGGTGAACAGGTGCGAGTTGTCCGGGTCCTTGGCTTCGCCGGGGGCCCGGGAGTCGGTGACGATGCGCGAGATCGCGTCCTTCATCTCCTTGGCGCTCGTGAACAACGGAATGGTGTTGTCGTAGCTCTTGGACATCTTGCGACCGTCGAGGCCCGGCAAGGTGGCGACGCTTTCCTCGATCAGCGCCTCGGGCAGGGTGAAGAACTCCTTGCCCTGGCCGAACAGGTGGTTGAAGCGCTGGCCGATGTCGCGGGCCATTTCCACGTGCTGGATCTGGTCGCGACCGACCGGCACCTGGTGGGCGTTGAACATCAGGATGTCCGCGGCCATCAGGACCGGATAGCTGTACAGGCCCATGGTGATACCGGCGTCCGGATCCTCGCCGGCTTCGACGTTCTTATCCACCGAGGCCTTGTAGGCGTGGGCGCGGTTGAGCAGGCCCTTGGCCGCCACGCAGGTCAGCAGCCAGGTCAGTTCCGGGATTTCCGGAATGTCCGACTGGCGATAGAAGGTCACGCGCTCCGCATCCAGGCCACCGGCGAGCCAGGTCGCGGCGATCTCCAGGCGCGAGCGCTGGATGCGCAGCGGGTCGTCGCACTTGATCAGCGCGTGGTAGTCCGCCAGGAAATAGAACGAATCGGCATTGCTGTCGCGGCTGGCGAGGATCGCCGGGCGGATGGCACCGGCGTAGTTGCCCAGGTGCGGCGTGCCGGTGGTGGTGATGCCGGTGAGGATACGCGTACGAGTAGTCATGGGTAATCGCTTATCAGACTGCAATCAATTCGAGAGTCGTGGCAGCACCAGATCCTTGAGGTCGGTGAGCTTGCCATGAAAAAAGTGCCCGCATTCTGCCACTTTCAGCAGCTCATGGGGGCGTT
Organism: Pseudomonas sp. MRSN 12121; assembly: GCF_000931465.1. Taxonomy (NCBI): domain Bacteria; kingdom Pseudomonadati; phylum Pseudomonadota; class Gammaproteobacteria; order Pseudomonadales; family Pseudomonadaceae; genus Pseudomonas; species Pseudomonas sp. MRSN 12121. Next base: position 5,700,869 of record NZ_CP010892.1, read on the forward strand.
CGAGCGCAGCGGACCAGTCGTAGACCCGTTGCGGCTCGACCACTTCGTCGGTTTCCGGCTGGATCAGGGTCAGCGGACAGTTCTGCGGCAGCGAATCGCTATCGCGCAGACGCATCACCGCGGGCGCGACCATGAACAGGTGCGCGAGCGCCTCGCCACGGGCTTCCAGGCGCCCGCCAAGGCTGGCCGCGACAAAGCCGCCAAAGGAGAAACCGAGCAGCGTCATCGGCAGCGTCGGATGCTTGGCCCGCAGCCATTCGGCCGCTGCCTGGGCGTCGTCCACTTCACCGCTGCCCATGTCGTGGCTGCCCTCGCTGGCACCGACGCCGCGGTAGTTGAAACGCAAAGTGACCAGGCCGGCATCGCGCGCCGTGCGTTGCAGGGTCGAGACCACCTTGTTGAGCATGGTGCCGCCTTGCACCGGGTTCGGGTGGCAGATCAGCGCCACGCCACGGGCATCGGCCACATCCAGATACAGGGTTTCCAGCTGGCCTGCCGGGCCGGCAATCACTACGGGGGTTTCACGCATAAGCAAGGGAGGAACTCCGTGACCTCGAATCGGGTCGACTCGTCTAGCAAATTGTCTGTGCCAATCTATTGCGAGTGAATCGCGGTATACAGCGCAGGTTCGAGCCGTTAACGTAAAGCAAAGCCGTTTATAGAGGAAGGACTCGTGGAACACTCGCTCTTAGTTTGGTTGTTGCCGACTCTTGCCCTGATCGCGGGTGTCGCCATTGGATTTCTGGTCGCTCGCCTGCTGCCGAATGCCGCGCCTAACCGCACGCAGCGTCAGCTGGATGATATTCAGGAACGTTTTGACAGCTATCAGAACGAAGTGGTCACCCACTTCAACAGCACCGCCACGCTGGTGAAAAAACTCACTCAAAGCTATCAGGAAGTACAGGATCATCTCGCCGAGGGCGCCAACCGTCTGGCCCTGGACGAACTGACTCGCCAACGCCTGCTGGCCGCGCTGCACTCCGACTCGGTGCAGGCACCGCGCGAGCGCCTGACGCCACCGCGCGACCAGGAACCGCCACGGGACTACGCGCCAAAGTCGCCTAACGCGCCTGGCATGCTCGACGAGCATTACGGCCTGAAGAAGTAATCGGGCTTCGCGCCCCATGAAAAGCCCCCGGCCAACTCGGTTGTCCGGGGGCTTTTTTTATCTGGTGATTTGGTAGCGGCCTCTTCGCAGGCAAAGCCGTGAGGAGACCGGCAAGGACCCCACACAAAAATGCCCGATCACAGGATCGGGCATTTCTTCGTTCGAACGATCAGTTACGGATACTGCTGGACCGTACCCGGCTGTTGCTGGCCGCCATACTGCTGGCCGGGAATCGCCTTGAGGTTCACTTCCACCCGGCGGTTCTGCGCACGGCCATTGACGTCGCCATTGCTGGCGATCGGGTTGTCCGGGCCAGCGCCACGGGACGACAGGTTGGCCCCGCTGACACCTTGCGAAGTCAGGTAGGTCGCCACGCTCTGGGCACGACGCTGGGACAGGTCCATGTTGTGCTGGCGGCTGCCGGTGCTGTCGGTGTAGCCGACGATTTCGATCTGGTTCTGGTTGAACTCCTTGAGGGAGCTGGCGAGGTTGTTCAGCGGCTGATAGAAGCTGGGGGCGATGTTCGCCGAGTCGGTGGCGAAGGTGATGTTACCCGGCATGATCAGCTTGATCTGATCGCCCTGGCGCTGCACTTCGACCCCGGTATTGGCCATGCTGGCGCGCAGTTTCTTTTCCTGCTGGTCGGCGTAGTAGCCATAGCCGGCGGCGGAAGCACCCACCACCGCGGCGCCGATCAGCGCGCCCTTGCCACGGTTGTTGTGGTCGATGGCGGCACCGGCCAGCGCGCCGGCCAAGGCCCCCAGGCCACCGTATTTTGCAGTTTTGCTCATGCCCGTGGAGCCGTCGGCCTGCCCTTGGTTGTCATAGGGGTTAGGCGAAGCACAGCCGGACAACAAGGCCACAGCGGTAGCAACAACGATCAAACGACGCGAGGTGAACATGGAGAGGCTCCTACTTTTTACATTCTGTGATGCAGCGGACGTTGGCAACGGACCTTTGCTGGCGTTTGAACACGGCTTAGGACAAAAATTCCGTGAAACTTTTGACAGCAATGTCAGGCCCTGACAAAGGGATTTTCACGCATTTCATCGCCCAGGCGGGTGTCCGGACCATGACCGGCGACTACCACCGCCTCCTCGTCGAGGGTGTACAGGCGCTGCTGGATCGAACGCACGAGGGTGGCCTGGTCGCCACCCCACAGGTCCGTGCGCCCTACCCCGCGCTTGAACAGGGTGTCACCGGCAATCAACAGCTTAGCTTCTGCGAACCAGAAACTCATGGAGCCCGGGGTATGACCCGGCGTATGCAGGGCCACGCCGCAGCCGCAGGCCAGTTCTTCGTCGTCCGCCAGCCAGCGATCCGGCGCCGGCACCGGCGTGTACGGCACGCCGAACAGGCCGCACTGCATCTCCAGGTTGTCCCAGAGGAATTGATCGTCCTTGTGCAGATGCAGGGTCGCGCCGGTTTTCTCCTTCATCTGCCCGGAGGCCAGGAAGTGATCCAGGTGGGCGTGGGTGTGAATGATGCTGACCACCTTCAGCCCCAGGGCATCGAGCCGCGCCATGATCAGCTCGGGATTGCCCCCCGGATCGACGACTATGGCCTTTTTGGTCACGGGATCGCCGATGATCGTGCAGTTGCACTGCAAGGGGCCGACGGGGAAGGTTTCGCGGATGAGGGCGGGTTTTGCGCTGTTCATGAAGGGTCCTGAAAGGCGGGTACCAGGTCGATGGCGCCAAGGGTGACCGCAATCGCCCCCGACTTTCAACACCCCACGCAGCAGGCCCCCCTAGGCCAGGGTTCCCCAGACCTGCACCAGGCCCAGCAGGTGCACCAGCCCATACACCAGGCAGATCGCCGAACTGACCACGATAAAGCGCGTACTGCGCCCGGTGCCCGCCAGCGCCAACGGTCCCAGCAGGCCCCGCAGCAGATAGACCAGAGTGATCGCGATCAGCGCCGGGCGCAGCAGCGGCAAGGGTTCGATCACCCCGGCCGCGGACAGCGCATAGGCCGCCCAGGCCGTGAGCACCAGGGCGATCCCGGCCGTGACCAGCGCCGGGAACCAGCGCCCGGCCTGGGCCGCCCGCACGAATCGCTCTCCCGCGCCGAACAGCCGATACCAGGAAGGCCCGACCATGATCACCCCGACATGCATCAGCGCCGCCAGCAGGCTGAGCCCGGCGCCGACCAGCAGCGCCATGTTGTATTCACTTGCCATTTCTTCGCTCCTTGAAGCCCGTCACGGATCAGTCCTGTGACCCCAGCGCAGCAGCATAGACCTCATGGCGCCCCAGCGGCGAGCGCCATGCGGACGGCGTCAGCGAGTGGCCGCTTCGGCGCGGGTGCCGATGTCCATCACCTGGTAGCGCACATGGCGGCCACTGACCGCCGCGGCCGCTTCCACGCCGCCGGTCATGGCGCCAAAGATGCCGTGCCCGGTCCGGGTGGACGCGCCGCACAGGTACAGGTTGCGGATTTCCGTCTTGGCTCCCGGCCGTTTGTTCAGGAAGTACTCCGGGGTAAAGGCCAGGCCGTAGGAAGTCCCGCCCTCGGAGCCGATGAACCGCGTCACCGAGAACGGCGTCGAGACTTCCTGGTAGACGATGTGTTCCGACATCCCCGGGATCACCCGTTCCGCCAGGGCGATCAACTGGCGTGCATACCAGTCTTTTTTCGCCAGGTAGGCCGGGTTGTTCCGATAGCTGCCATCGTCCAGCTCGGCCTGGGTCACCCCCCAGCTCTGCGGCGTCGAGGGCACGGCCGACATCAGTTGCAGGTTATAGATGCCCGGCGGCGCGATGGCCGGGTTGTCCGGATCCTTCATGGTGGCGTTGCCGATGAACAGATGGGGCTCCTCGGGAAACACGCCGGCGAACACGTCGCGATAGGCCTTCTCGTAGTCGCAGCCCGGGTAGATGCGATAGTTGGTGTTCTTCAGGCCCATGGCCTTGAGGTCCATGTCGATGCCCAGATACACCACACCCATGGCCGGGGACATCTCGAACCGCTCGGCGCGGCGCACCGTCTCGGGCTTGAGGTGCTGGCGACCGATCAGCCCCAGCAGGGCCTGCTTGATATCGGCGTTGCAGATCACCGCGTCGGCCTTGACCACGCGTTTGCCCAGGTGCTTGTTGCTGAACTCGACCCCCACGGCGCGACCGTTCTCGATCAGGATGCGTTCGACCTTGGAGCGCAGGAGGATCTTGCCGCCCTTGCGCTCGACCACCGCGCCCAGCTTGTCGGAGAACAGCTGGCCACCGCCCGAGGGGTAGTAGGAACCCTGCAGGAAGTGGTTGACCACCGCCGCGTGCCCGGCCATGGTCGCGCGGCTCGGCGGCTGGTGATAGACCCCCAGCTGGCCCGTGAGGATGGCCCGCAGGCGCTGGTTCTGCGTGCAGGTGTCGAGGAACTGCGCCACCGTCGAATTGGCATGGCGCATCAGCATCCACGAGCGCGGCAGCACCCACAGCGCCGTCAGCGGGCGCGAGTGGATGCCCATGAAATCCCAGACCTGCTGCAGCATCTTGAAGTAGCGGTCGATGCCCGCCCGTTCCTCGGGAAAGGCCTCCAGCAGCTTTTCGCGAAAACGTTCGTAGCCACGCGGCACCGCGAACTGGAAATCGGGAAAGCACAGGGTCTCGAAACCTTCCGGGTCCTGCTCGATGAACTTGATTTCACCGTCGTCGATGCCGGCGCCCCGCAGAATCCGCGGAATCAGGCCGTGCTTGCCGCAATCGCCGATGTAGTGCAGGCCGACGTCGAACTCATAGTCCTTGCCCTTGCGGTGAAACACCGTGGCGCAGCCGCCCATTTCATAGTGCATGTCCAGCACCAGCACCTGCTTGCCACGGTTGGCCAGGGTCGCGGCGGCTGTCAGGCCGCCGATGCCGGCGCCCACCACTATCACGTCGAAGGTGTCGCTCTCGAGGGTCTTGAATCGGTCGAAGCTTTGCATGGGGTACGGTTCCAGTCGCGTATCAGGCATGGGCCAGGTGGTGGTCGCGTGTCGGGTCGACCGCGTCGGCCTCGCGAATCAGGTGCGGCAGCTTGTTCGGCTTGCGGCTCCACTGTTCATGGTGTTCCAGGGGCGGAATCCGCTGCAGGATCACCGGCCAGTGCTGGACCAGCTCGGCGTTGAGCTGGATGAAATGGCGGTTGCTGTCATCGAGCTGGTTCTCCGGCTGGATCGCCTCCTCCGGGCACTCCGGCAGGCACAGGCCGCAGTCGACGCACTCCTGGGGGTTGATCGCGATGAAGTTGGGGCCCAGGTGGAAGGCATCCGCGGGGCAGATATCGACGCAGCTGGTGTGGCGGCACTGAATGCAGTTGTCAGTCACTACGTAGGTCATGGTGAGTCTCGTGAAGGTCTGGTTTGACTGGGAAGCCGCCGCTCAGAAATAGCGGTCGACCAACAAGCGCGCCGACAGCATCGTTCCGATGAAGCCTGCGCCGGGGAATGTCCAGGCGCCGACCTGGTACAGACCCTTGACCGGGTATTTCTGCGGGAAGCGGTTGAACAGGCCGGACTGTCGCGTGCTCTGCTCGAAGCCGTAGATCGCGCCTTCCGGGTTATGGGTGAACTTGGTCATGGTGCGCGGCGAGCCTGCCTCGCAGACCTCGATGTGCCGGCGCAGACCGGGAATCACCCGCTCGGCGTTGCCGATCAGCAGCTCGGTCAGCTCATGCTTCTTGCGCCGGTAGTCGAGCTTGCCCAGGGAATGCCATTCGCTGGGCCCGGTCAGGGTGAACAGGCCCAGGCTGGACTTGCCGGGCGGGACCATCGAGGCGTCGACGTTGGAGAAGTAGTTGATCGACCAGCTGGTGTTGTCACCGTGCAGCTCGCCGGCCTGGATATGCTCGAACTGCTCGCGCTGGGTCTTGCGCGGGGCGAAGAAGTGGATGTACTCCTCGGGGCCCACGCCCAGTTCGCTCAACGAACAGTCGAGCCCCAGGTAGACCTGGAACCCCGACACCGACAGCTTGAGCCGGCGCAACCGCGCGCGGTACTTGTCGCTGAAGTGCTGCTCGCCCGCCAGGGCCATGACCGCATGGGGCGAGATATTGGCCACGACATTGCGGGTCTTGACCTTGCCCGACTTGCGCGTCACCACCCCGCCGACCCGGCCGCGCTCGACCAGGATCTGGTTGACCGACGACTCCAGCTCGACCCGGCCGCCATGCTGCTCGATGACCTCGACCAGCGCGTTGGACAAGGCCTGCGAGCCGCCCTTGATCGAGTAGCCGCCGTTCTCCAGGTAGTCGATGAAGGGGTAGGAGAAATAGCCGAACGCCAGGTCCTTGGCCGGCAGGCCGTAGTAGCTCCATTGCGCCGACAGCACTTCCTTGAGCCGCTCGTTGGCAGTGAAGCGCGAGAAGTAGTGGTCCACCGTTTCGTGGCCATACTTGAGCACCCGCGGATACGCCATGGGCGTGGCCACCAGCCGCATCCAGAACGGCTTGCGCGAATACAGGAAACCGCACAGGTCCTTGTAGTTGCGCTGCGACTCGGCGAACAGCCGGTTGATGTTGTCGACCTCGTCGGGAAAGAAGCGAAACAGCTCGCGCTTGTAGCCTTCCAGGTCGCGGTGGCCGACCGTGAGGTCGATGTCCGCCGAGCGATAGCGGTACAGCGTCGGGTGATGCAGGAACTCGACCTTGTCGGCCACGCCGCAGGCCTCGATCACCTTGAACGACTCGGCGCCGCGCACCACCCCGTCGAACGAATGCAGCGACACATCGAAATTGAAGTCCTTGCGGCGGAAGTTGCTGGCATAGCCACCGGCGACATTGTGCTTTTCCACCACCAGGACCTTCTGGCCCCGCTGCGCCATGAGGCTGGCGCTCGCGAGCGCGCCAAGGCCCGCGCCGACGAAAACGGTATCGTATTCTTGACTCATGATTTCTCCTGGCTCTGCGGCCAGATCAGAACTGCCAATCAGGCCGTCAGGCCGCCATCGATGACGAAGGTCTGGCCGGTGATGTAGTCGGCCTGGGGCGACAGCAGGAAGCTGGCCAGGGCCGCCACCTCCCGCACTTCGCCGAAGCGCTTGAGGGGAATGGTGTCAGTGATCGACTTGCGCACCGGCGCGGCGATCTGCTCGACCATCTCGGTGGCAATGAAACCCGGGGCGATGGCATTGACGGTGATCTTGAAGCGCGCCAGTTCCAGGGCCATGGTCTTGGTGATGCCGATCATCGCCGCCTTGGTCGCCGAGTAACCCAGCTGCCCCTTGTTGCCCTTGAGCCCGCTGACCGAGGACATGTGCAAGATCTTGCCGCGCCGCTCGCCGGCCATCGCCGGGGCCAGGCACTTGCTGAAATACACCGCCGAATCGAGGTTGGTCGCGACCACGTCGCGGTAACGCTCGATGTCGAACTTGAACAACAGCTGGTCGCCGGTCACGCCCATGTTGTTGATCAAGCCGTAGGGCTCGCCCAGGGTCTGCACCAATTGCCCGCACACCGCCTCGACCGACGCCGGATCGCGCCCGTCGCAGGCATGCCCCTGGGCTAGGCCGCCGCTGGCGGCCACTTCGCGCTCCAGTTGCTCGGCCGCGTCGGCCGAGGACTGATAGGTGAACGCGACCTGATAGCCCTCCCGGGCCAGGGCCAGCACCAGCGCGCGCCCGATGCCGCGACTGCCGCCGCTGACCAGCACCCATTTACCGTTTGAAGACTGCTGAACATCCATGATCTACATCCTTTGACCTGATGATCCCTGCCGCCGTTAGGCCGGCACGGCGTTTTTCCGGGCTTCCGCGCGGGCGAAGAAATCGAAGATTTCCTCGAAATAGCGGTCCCGGTGTTTCTTGTGGTTTTCCAGGTGGCGGCAATCGTCGAAACCGACCACATGCAACGCTTCGCAATCCAGGCTGAGCCCCGCGACGCTGGCATCCGGGATGAAGCGGTCGTTGCGCCCGTAGAAATAGGCGATCGGCAAATGACGCACGCCGCGCAGCGAACGATCGATGGCGCAGGTGCCCGTGGGGACCGCCAGCCGACTGCCGCTGATCCAGCGCATGGCCAGCCGCAGCGGCCCGCGCGTGAAGTAGCTGCGCACCGAAATCGGCACGCTGTCCAGCACCGCCGAGGTAAAGGGCGTGGCATCCCGCGCCAGGGCGTGGGACAGGTGATAGCCACCGAACGAACAGCCCACCAGGTGGATGGGCAGGCCGGGGTTGTCCCGGGTCACGCGCCGGGCAATCGCCAGTACATCGTCGGCGAACGCATGGCCGCCGATGGTGCTGCGGCCGAAGCCTTTGAAGTTGAAGGCGACCACGTGATAACCCTGGTCGAGAAAGGCCTGGTCCAGCTTGTTCTCGAAAAAGTAGTGCATGCCGTACTTGAGGAACGGATGACACAACAGCACCACGCCGCGAGGGTGCATGGCCGTGGTACGCAGGGAAGCGCCCTCCAGCCGGCTGCCATCGCGCGCCGTCTCGACAAAGCCCGCCGCGCGGCCGGGCACCTCGCGCTTCCAGCCCTGCACCTGGCGGAACATCACCCGGATGAACAGCTTGGAAATGGCGATCCCCAGCCAACCGGTGGATTGCTCGTTCTTGCTCATGCCCGCCTCCATTGCCTGGCTTTCATCTCCGCATAGCCGAATGCGGCTTCGTAGCTGGGCCCCGCCACCCAGGCGCTGAGAAACTGCACGCCCTGTACCGGGAACCCGTGATGGAACACATGCCCCTTGAGGTCGGTCCCCACCATCGCGCCATACCCCGAGCCGTCGGTGTTGTTGGTAAAGCGCACATAGGTGTGGGGCGTGGCAACTTCGGTATGCAGCACATGCCCGCGCAACTGCGGCACCTGGCTCAGCAGGCGCTCCACCAGGACCTCGCCAGCCCGCTGCTTCTTGGCCCGGTACTCCGCGGTGCGGCGCTTGGGCCAGTGGGCGATCGAGTCGAGCACGTTGATGCACACCACCAGGCCCGCCGTCGGGTCCAGGGCGTGATAGTTGGTGACTTCGATCGGCGACATTTCCCAGAAGGCCCGCTCGCTGAGGGCCGCCTCATAACCACTGGCCTCGGCCGCCATGCGCAGCTCGGCGCCGGCCGCCGGGTCGCGGGCGAACAGCATCGACTCGCTGTGCTCCAGGCCCAGTTGCTCCGGCGGCAGGTCAGTCACCAGGTACACAGTGGTGGTCGAGCGGGCCGGCTTCAGCGCGGTGAGCTTCTCGCGGGTGGCCGCCAGCTCCACATCCGCCGCGAACAGCTGCTGCACCGCGTAGTGCGGCGAAGCGTTGATGTACACCCGCGACGAATGGAACACGCCACGGTTGGTACGCACGCCCGTGGCGTTGCCCTGGCCGTCGGTGAGCACGCCATCGACCCGGGTGCTCAGCAGCACCTGCCCGCCGGCCTGCTCGATACGCTGCGCCAGCAGGTTCGACAGGAGCTGCGAGGAGCCCGCGACATAGGCGTTGCCACGGTTCAGCGTGGCGTACACCACATGCAGGTAATACAGGTAGCCCAGGTCCTCCGAGTAGCCCCCGACATAGATGCCCGGCGCCGCCAGGATCTCGATCAGGTAGGGATCGTCGAACAGCTCGTGCAGCGCCTGGCGCACGGTCTTGTGCTTCAGGTGGCGATGGGCGAAGCGCAACTGGGCCATGTCCGGTTCGAAGCTGCCGTCGAGCATCTGGAACTGGTAATAGCCATTGCGCCCGTAGGTGCGCACATGCTCGAAAAAAGTCGCGATGGCCTCGGCCTGATGCGGGAAGCGCTCGGCCAGCTGGCGCTGCGCCTCGTCCGCATCGTTGGCCAATGGCAAGGTGTTGCCGTCCTGGTAGGCGCAGAAGTAGTCCCGGGGATAGACCAGCTCCAGTGCCTGCGTCAGCTCCAGGTCGCGCAGGATGCGGATCAGGTTACCGCCCTCGGCCATGCCGCTGAGCTTGTGCAGGCTGCAGTCGAACACCGCGTCCTGCTTCGGCCGGCTGAAGGTCGAGGCGTAGCCGCCGACGACAATATGCTTGTCGATCACCAGCAGGCGCACGCCGGGGTTGCGCTTCACCAGCATCGCCGCGCAGGCCAGGCTGGTGATCCCGGCACCGACGAAGATGGCGTCCCAGGACGGCTGGCTCATTGCCGCAGCCCCAGCTTGTCGACCCAGGCGTAGATCTCGGTGAAGCGCTGGTCATTGAGCCGGGCGTTGTGTTCCGAGCGCCAGACCTCCTCGATCTTCGCCTTGTCGTCCATCGCGATCGGGAACTCGAACGAGGTGTGCCGGGCGATTTCCGGGTTGTAGGTGAACATGTCGATCAACGCCGGAATGATCCGGCGGCTCATGGCCTTCACCTGGGCGATGGATTCCGGGCTGGCCGTTTCGAAGAACGACTCGCTGATCCAGCGGCCAAAGGCGATGTGCCGGGCCTCGTCATGGTGATGCTCGCGGAACAGGGTGCGGGTCATGGGCTCGATGCCGGCGCCCTGGGAGGTGTGCATCGCACCCATTTCCGCGACCCACTCGATCAGCAGGGTGAACAGCACGCCCACCGCCGGTTCCATCTTCGGCAGCGTCTCGGTGAGCAGCTCGTAGAGCCCCACCGGCGGATTCCATATCTGCAGGCCGGCCTTGGCCATGAAGCGCTTGAACGTCAGGGTATGCACGATCTCCTCCTTGGAGAAGATCATCAGGTACTCCTGCAGGTCCTGGGAGATGCGGTCATGGAACTGGGTGACATAGCCCATGTACAGCGGCGGGATGGTCTGCTCCAGCCAGATGAACATGGAGATGTCGCGACCGGTCTCCAGCCAGGCCAGCTCCAGCTTCTGCGCCTCGCTCAGGCCTTCGCAGAAACGCGTGCCGCTGATCCACAGATGGTCGGGGTTCTTCGGGTACTGGCTGCGATCGACTTCCTGGTCCCAGGGCAGTACGGTCGCGTGGTCCATGGTCTTGTGGTGCGAGACTTCGCTCAGCTTGCGGACCTTGGATTCTCTTGCTTCTGAAATGGCGAGCACACTATTGATCAGCGCGGACATTCCCTTGCTCCTATGCGTAACGGTGGACCTGCCCGATCAGGCAGGTACGGCGGCCGATTCCTTGAGCTCGACCACGAACTCGCACAACTGGCGCAGCGTGGCGATCTTGCGGCTGACGAATGAATCGGGGTCCAGCGCCACGCCGATCTTCTTCTGCACCACGACCTGCATCTCGACGAAATCCAGGCTGTCGAACTCCATCGACTCGATGTTGGTATCGAGGGTCACGGCGTCTTCGTCGACATCCTTGAGTTCCAGGATCAGCTCGCGAACTACGGCGAATACATGCTCTACGGTGGTCATTGCATAACTCCTTGGGAGGTTGGGAGGGCCTTTATCATCAGCCCCAGGGTGATGGTCATTACGTGGCGATCGCTGACGTGCACCCCCAGATCGAGGGTGCCCACGGCCTTGCCCGGGCTTTCGATCAGGTGGATGTTGTCGATCTCGCAGCGAATATCGGCCTGCAGTTCGCCCAGGGAACGCAGCGACGTGCAGAAGGTGATCTGGTGGCTGGTCTGCACCACCAGATGGTCGGCCAGGTCCTCGAGCCGCCCTGGCCGCGGCCGCTGGCTGAATTGCGGCGACAGGCAATCGAAGATCACGCCCAGCTGGGTGCGAATGAAGTGGGAAAAGACCAGCGCATCGAGCGCGACCCAGTCATCGAAGCCCCGCCCCAGGTCGTCGCGAAAGCGGGCGAGCCAGGCCATCACCTCCTCGCGCGCCAGCAGGAAGCCCGGGGTCGTGGAAGACCAGACCGGAGCCTCGACGGCGCGTACATGGCCGATGACGTGTTCACTGCCGCCGTCGCTGGAATGCAGCTTGAACCCGGTGCTGTCGCTGCGCTCGCGGGTCGACAGGGCGACCGTGCTGTCGCGCAGCACCGGCGCCTTGAGCAGCGCCTTGAACTGCATCCAGTCCTGGGCCAGCGCCTGTGCCACCCGGCCCATGCGGTGCTTGACCGGCAGCAGCGCCAGCATGCCGTGCACCACCACATCGGCGGCGTCCATGCGGCGGGCCGCCTCGAGGTCGAAATGAATCGGGTTGCGATCGCCGGAGAGGCCGGCCCAGGCCTCGATCTGCTCGGCTCCGAATTGCAGCTGCATGATCAGACCACCTTGCGCAGCATGATGCCGGCGTTGGCGCCACCGAAGCCGAAGCTCAGGTTCAGCACGTTCTCCAGGGTCTGCCCATGCAGGTGCTCGTTGGGCACGTAATTGAGGTCGCAGTCAGGGTCGGCCTCGTCCATGTGGATGGTCGCCGGAATCGTGCCGCGGGCCATGGCCTTGAGGCAGAAGATCGCCTCCATGGACCCGGCGGCGCCGATCAGGTGGCCGGTATAGGACTTGGTGCTGGACATCGGAATGCCGTAGGCAGCGTCCCCCAGGGCCAGCTTGACCGAGCGGGTTTCGTTGACATCGTTGAGCGGCGTCGAAGTGCCGTGCAGGTTGACGTAGTCGATCTGCGATGCCTCTACGCCGGCCTGGCGGCAGACGTCATTGATCACCCGTACCCGGGCCTGCATGTCTTCGGCCGGGGCCGTCATGTCGTAGGCGTCCGAATAGTTGGCGTAGCCGGTGATCTCGCCCAGGATCTTCGCGCCCCGCGCCCGGGCCAGCTCATAGTCTTCCAGGCACAGCACCGCCGCGCCCTCGGAGAGCACGAAGCCGCTGCGGCCCTTGCTGAACGGGCAGCAGGCCAGGCGTGGGTTTTCCTGTTCCTTGGTCAGGGCCTGGATCACATCCACCGACCAGACGTTGAACTGCTCCTTCAGGGATTCGCTGCCGCCGGCGATCATCACCTGGGCGCGGCCGCTGCGGATCGCTTCGTAAGCCTCGCCGATGGCGATGGTGCCGGTGGCGCAGGCCGCCACCGGGCTGTTCTGGATACCGCGCATGTTCCAGTTCATGGTGATGCCGGCGGTGGCGGCATTGCACATCGACATGACGGTGGCGAACGAGGTGGAAATGCCCTGCTCGCGATATTCGTTGTTGTTGCAGTTGGCGGTGTCCAGGCCACCCCAGCCGGTGCCCAGGATCACCCCGCGATCGAAGGGCGAGACGATCTCGTCCAGCGGCGTGTCGCCAAACGCCATGTGGATCGCCTCATGGGTGGCCACCAGGCTGTACTTGGCGAACAGCGGCAACATCTTGGAGATCTTTTTCGAAAACGGCCGCATCGCCTCACGACCGAAATCGTCGATGAAGCCGAAGTAACGCGCATGGATGCTCGGATCGTCGAAGCGGTGCTGACGGTAGCCGACCTGGTAATCCATCATCGCGTCCCAGATGGCGTTGACATTCTGGCCGAGCGAGCAAATGGCGCCATAACCGGTTACAACGACCCGGCGCGGAGCTGAAGAAGCGGGCTTTTCCATGATCTTCCCTGTTTCGATGTCTTGGCTGGAGATGCCACGCAGCCTGAAGAAGCCTGTTCCAGAGGCCCGCACTGTCAGTGGCATGTTCGGCGATAAAGCAAGTGGTGGCATTCGCAAGTACCGGCCATGACGTCTAGTTGAAACTCGTTCAACATTGAAGAATGCATCGCGGCGACCTCGAATAGGCCTTAACCACCGGCGGGCATAAGTTGTCGTAATTGCCCGGGACCGACAACTGTATCTAGGTACAGATCAGCGCAGACTTAACAATTTCAAACAACGCCAGCGGCGACTACACCTAAGTACAGGTTGCCGCAGAGCGCAGATTGATAAACTAACAACAGTCATGCGATTGACTTTCTCGCGCCTGGATTCCCCATCTAGCGCAGCCCTTCACTTAGTACTTAAGTACCACTTCTCACGGAAGAGACTTAGCCACATGAAATCTATCGAGTTTCACGCACTGGCCTACAGTGCGACACCCCATGCCTGGGTTTCAGACTTGTATGGTTTGCGTAAAGAAGTATTCGCCGATCGTTTAAATTGGAAAGTGAATATAAACAACGGCATCGAATTCGATGAATACGACAACGAGCGGACCACCTACCTGATCGGCACCTGGGACAACATCCCGCTGGCCGGTCTGCGCCTGATCAACACCCTGGACCCGTATATGGTCGAAGGCCCCTTCCGGGACTTTTTCCGTTGCCAGCCGCCCAAGCAGGCGCTGATGGCCGAGTCCAGCCGCTTTTTCGTCGACAAGACCCGCTCGCGCCAACTCGGCCTGGCCTCGGTGCCGCTGACCGAAATGCTGCTGTTGTGCATGCACAACCATGCCGCGGGCAGCGGCCTGGAGTCGATCATCACGGTGGTCAGTGCCGCCATGGGGCGGATCGTGCGCAACGCCGGCTGGCACTACGAGGTGCTGGACAGCGGCGAAGCCTCGCCGGGGGAAAAGGTGCTCTTGCTGGACATGCCGGTAAACGAGCTCAACCGTCAGCGGCTGCTGGCCGGCATTGCGCGCAAGCATCCACTGTCGCCCCGCCAGGCCAGCCAGTGGCCACACCGCCTGCTGCCCCTCGACGAACCCCGGCGGATCAGCGCCTGATCAGAGAATGCCCTGGCGCTGCGCCTCGTAGACCGCCTGCTTGGCATTGCAGACCTGCAGCTTCTCGGAAATGTTGGACATGTGAAACTTCACGGTACGCTCGGAAATCGCGCACATCAGCGCGATTTCCCGGTAGACCTTGCCCATCATCACCAGCTTGAGCACCCCCAGCTCCCTGGCCGAAAGCGGACCGTTCTGCGACTCGGGAAACAGTTCGTCCACCGTGCGCAGGCTCAACAGCCGTCCGTGAAAGCGGATCAGGGCCATCTGGATCTGCCCTTGCTGGTCAGCCATGCGCCGCTCGAAATCGGCTTGCTGGCCGCTATCGCAAAGGCTCAGGGAACTGAACATGCCGCCGGCGTCATGCAGGGTAAAGGTGGCGCCGAAACAGATCCGGTACTGGCTGGAACGGCGAAACAGCTCCAGGCCCTTGTCGTTGCCACACGCCTGGAGGGCATCGCTCCAGGCAAAGGGCGCACAACTTTTAAGGCCGTGATGAATGATCGGATCGATCAGATGATAGTTGGCATTCTTATAGGCCTTGAGCCAGCGCGAGGGATAGTTGGAAACAATAAGCGGGGTCACTTCCCGGTTTTTAGGCGCGGCAAAATAGGCATAACTTAGTCCCTGCACGTCACCGAGCAGCTTTTCAAGTTCTAATTGCAAACAGACGTTTGATTGACTCTCATCGGCGACGATAAAGTCTGAGTATTTAAGTCGACTATCCATGTCATGAACTCATTGTCTTTTAGGATTACTTCGCCACTGCGACGACGGCGAAGATAATGCAAGATTTTTTATTATGTCCGATCGGGTAATAATGGCGCGGACGTACCAATTAGTTAACGGGATACGCCGACGAAATATCTTCAAGCATGGTCAAAGGGAAATCAAGTGAACGCATTGTACGGCTTTAGTTGTACTTGCGAGGAAGTATACAGAGCTATTTGTGATGTTTTTTTGACGACGAAATAAAGCCACTCGTTATTTATTCGCGGCCACGTCGAACAAGTATCAAAGCCAGCGCTCTAGCCCGGTCGTGACAGGCAATGCCCCAGCCAGGGCCGGCATCTTGCCTGTCACGCTTCGCGAAACCGGCCCCGGCGGCAGGAGACCGCCCCCGGCTAGAACGTGAGCGGCAACGTCTGCTCGCCTTCCAGCGCCAGCAGGTACTGCTTGGCCTGCAGCCCGCCGGCAAAGCCGGTCAGGCTGCCGGAGGCGCCGATCACCCGATGGCAGGGAGCGATGATCGAGATCGGATTCCGGCCGTTGGCCGCCCCCACCGCACGCACGGCCCTGGGGCTGCCGACCTGTACGGCAATCTGGCTGTAGCTGCGGGTTTCACCGAAGGGAATGGTCAACAGCGCCTGCCAGACCTTGCGCTGGAACTCGGTGCCGACAAAATCCAGCGCCAGGTCGAAACGCTCGCGGCTACCGGCAAAGTACTCGTTGAGTTGCCGCTCGGTTTCCAGCAGGACCGGATGATCCTCGGCCGCTTGCAGCGGGCCGAGACGCACCCGGTTCTCGCGTTCGCTTTCCCAGAGAATCGCGGCGAGCTTCGCGCCTCGGGCCACCAGGGTCAGTTGGCCGACAGGCGAGTTCATCAATTTGAATACGCAGGACATGCTAGGTCTCCTTCAATCCGCCAAGGAAATCGGGCCCGCAACCTTGCGGTTGGTCAGCCTTTCCTCAGTACGCCCTCACTGTAATCCCGGGTTCGAGCGCAAGAACCTCGTTTCTTGCGCTCGAACCCGCACCATGCGCGGGCGCGGCGCCGAGGCTAGTTATCCTCTTCGATCAGGTAGCAATTGTCACTGCCGCTGCGCCGCCCATGAGGGTCGACGATAAGCGCCCCGCGGCCGTTGCCGCATTCGAGCAAGGGCACCGGCGACAATTCCCGCTGCTGGTCGATGCGCGCGTTGAAGCGAACGATATAGACGCCCAGGGCGATCGATACAGCGAGAATCAGCACCAGGCACAGCACCAATTGATCGCCATAACCGACGCCGCGGCCGGGGTCGTCAGAATGCCGGGGGAACATGATCCGCCCCCGTCCGGCCGACGTCTTGTCCGATCAGGAACCAGCTCAGGGACCCTCCTGCCCCCAAGCGCGGCAATGGTGTCCTGGAGGGCAGGACACAAGCCATCAGGCCGAAAAGGATCAGGACCAGCAGAGTGCCCTTGATCAGCGAAGACAGGTTCATAGCGGCATCACGCTCTGGATTGGGAAGAGCCGCCAGCCTAGAGAACGCCGGGTTAACACCAGGTAAACATCGGCACCAGGCCACCGGACTCCGCTATCCTTCGGCCCATCGCGCGACAAGGGGTCCAGGGGGGGCCGTTCCCATGCATATTCATCTGCTGCTGGTCGAGGACAACCTCGACCTGGCCAACACCGTCATTGAATACCTCGAGATCGGCGGCATGGTCTGCGACCACGCCAGCAATGGCCAGGCCGGCCTCAACCTGGCCCTCGCCCAGCACTACGACGTGATCCTCCTGGACATCATGCTGCCGCGGCTCAACGGCCAGCAGTTGTGCGAACAGCTGCGCCAGCAAGGCAACCAGACGCCCATCCTGATGCTGACCTCGCTCGATGCCCTGCCGGACAAGCTCATGAGTTTTGCCGCCGGGGCCGACGATTACCTGGTCAAGCCCTTCGAACTGGCCGAGCTGGTAGCCAGGATCCGCGCCCTGAGCCTGCGCCGCAGCGGCCAGGCCAGCCGCCTGCAAGTGGCCGACCTGGTCATGGAGCTGACCACCCGCCAGGTCAGCCGCGCCGGCCAGGAACTGCGCCTCACGCCCACCTGCTGGACCCTGCTGGAATGCCTGATGCGCGCCAGCCCCGAACCGGTCAGCCGCGAACGCCTGGAGGCCAGCATCTGGGGCGACGAGCCGCCGGACAGCAACACCCTCAAGGTGCACATGCACCGCCTGCGCAAGACCGTGGACAAATCCTTCGGCCAGCCGCTGATCCATACCCTGCCTGGCGTTGGCGTACAGCTGAGGCCCCATGCGTAAGGGCCTGAGCCTGAAATGGGTGATCAGCGGCAGCTTCCTGCTGCTGATCGCCGTGGTGTTGCTGATCTACAGCCTGCTGTTGCCGGAATACAGCGTGCGCGGCCTGCTCTACACCGCCAGCGCCATGATGGAGGAAGAGGCCCTGTACTTCGTCAGGCATTACGAGAAAGACCCCGACCGGCCCCCACCGCAGAACTATTTCTTCAACAGCGTTATCGGCAAGGAAGCGCTGCCGCCGAAAATCCGCCAGTTGCTGGATACGCCGCCCACCCTGTCCTTCGGCGCCGTGCGGGTATTCGGCGACCTGGACGCCGACGGACAGGACGAAGTCAAGGCGATCCTGGCCCAGCCCCTGGGTGACGGTAAAACCCTGTATATGTTCGATGTCGATCACGACCATGAAGAAGGGGGCGAGGTCGAGACGCCGTTGTCCGATGCCTATCTCGATCACGAACTCAACAGCGTCCATTTCATCAGCCTGGCGGTGTTCGTCCCGGCGCTGATCATTATCGTGCTGCTGGTCTGGTGGCTGGTGCGCCCCCTCGGCCGGCTGGCCCAGTGGTCCACCACCCTGAAGGATCCGGCCGCGGTGTCCAGCCAGCGTCCGAATTTCCGCTTCACCGAATTCAATGTGCTGGCCGACTCGCTGGCCCAGAGCGTGCAACAGGTCCAGGCCGCCAGCCTGCGCGAAGGCCGGCTGCTGCGCTACACCAGCCATGAACTGCGCACCCCGCTGGCGGTACTCAAGGCCAATATCGAACTCCTGGCCCTGCAGTCCGGCGGCGCCCTGCCGCTGCCCCTGCAACGCATCGAGCGCTCGGTGCTGAACATGCAGCGCATCGCGGAAACCCTGCTGTGGATGAGCCGCGAACTCCCCGAGGCCCTGCCCGAGGAAGCCGTCGACATGAGCGGGCTGCTCAACGAGCTGATCGAGGAACACCGCTACCTGATCGGCTCCCGGGACATCGAACTGCTCCTCGACATCGACAACGAACCCTGCCGCCTTCCCCTGACCGCGTGCCGCATCGTGGTCGGCAACTTCCTGCGCAATGCCCTGCAGTACGCCGATGAAGGCAGTATCGAGATCGGGTTCCGCTACCCGCGCCTGAGTATCGTCAACCGCATTCGTGACACCAGGCAGGTCGAGCCATCCGGCGATTTCGGCTACGGCCTGGGCCTGGAACTGATGCGCCAGCTATGTGCCCGACTGGGTTGGCGGATCGAAGTCACGACCGAACAGCAGCACTTCTGCGTGAGCCTGGAGTTCGCCGATCCGGCCGCAGACGCGCCCGAGCCTGCGCCTGGCGAATAGCTTCTGCGCCGGCCCGCCCCTTGCGCCGCCATGCCTAGCCCAGCAGGCCCAGCTCCTGGGCCCGGGCCACGGCCTGGGTACGACGCTCCACCCCCAGCTTGCTGTTGATATGGCTGGCGTGGGTTTTCACGGTGTGCAGCGAGATGAACAACTGGTCGCTGATCTCCTGGTTGGAGCAGCCCTGGGCGATCAGTTGCAACACCGCCAGTTCACGCGAGCTGAGGGCTTCGCCGTGGGACTCGAGCGGCTCGCGCGCTACCGCGGCCGGCAGGCGTTCGAGTAGGGTCTGCCGTAGCGGCGTCGCCGGGCTCTGTTGCAGTTGTTCGCGCAGCCAGTGCGGATGCCCGCGCACGGCCCAGTCGAACGGCTGCAACGCGCCGCCCGCGGCAGCCTCCAGCGCCTGGGCCAAGGCTTGCCGCGCCTCGGCGTCACGCCCCTGGGCCAGCAACAGCGCGGCTTTCTGGTTCAACGCCATCACACGGAGCATCTGCCGCCCGGTCTGCCGGCCATGCTCTTGCAGCCGGTCCAGGCGCTGTTCGGCCTGCGCCGGCTCGCCCTGGATACTATCGAGCAAGGCTTGTTGCAATTCGATGTGCAACGGCAGCTGCGGGTGAAATTCCGGCGCCGCGGCCGCCTGCTCGCCGGTGTAGGTCTGCCCCAGGCGGCCCAGCCAGGCTTGCGCCAGGTCGGTGCGGCCCTGGGCCAGCCAGAGCTCGCATTTGACCAGGGTGATCATGGCCAGGTAATAGATCGGCGGCACGTCCCAGATGTGCATCAGCCGCTCGGCCTCGGCCAGTTCGGCGAAGGCCTTGGCGAACTGGCCGTTGTGCCCTTCCAGGTTGGCGATCACGCAATGGCCGATCAGCACGCTGATATCGCGACAGGCCCTGGCTTCGACCAGGCCCGCCTGCAACCGCGCCAGCCCGGCTTCGGGCTGGCAGCGCAGGGCCAGCAGGTAACCTTCGTACAGGGTCAGCCGCGCACGCACCGCGTACAGCCGTTGCGTGGACAGCCCATACAGACGCTGCAACCCCTGGCGCACCTCGTCCAGCGCCCGCAGGATCTCGCCGCGCGCCTGTAACACCCGGGCCCGGTCGTAATGCGCCAGGGCTTCGAACAGCGGGTTGCCGACCCGCTGCGCCAGCTCCAGGGATTCGCGGTTGAGCCCCCGGGCCCGCCACAGGTCGGCGTCGGCGATGGCCAGGTTGGAGAGTGTCGACAGGCACATCAGCCGTTGCCCGTAACGCTTGTGCGGCAGGGTTTCCAGGGCCTCGGTGCAATACAGCAGGGTCAGTTCGCGATGCCCGCGTCCCCGCGCGATGATCCCGCTCAAGGCCAGCCATTGCGCCAGCATGGACTTCTGCGCAGTGGCCGAAGGGGCCGGCAGGAAACGGCTCAGGTGGCTGGCCAGTTCCTCGGCGGCATCCAGCTGGCAAGCCAGCCCCAGCGCCCAGCTGTACAACACGATCAGCCTTGGGGTGCTGATCAGCAGGCTGTCGGGCAAATCCATTTTCCAGCGCAGCAGCATGCCGACGTTCTGCTCGGCCAGCAGTTGCTCCTCGGACAGGTTCTGCACCAGGTTCGCCGCCACATCCAGGTGCCCGGCACGCAACGCCTGTTCCACGGCTTCGTCCAGCAGGCCCTGGGCATTGAACCAGCGGCAGGCCCGCAGGTGCAGGGTCGCCGGCGGCAACACCGCATTGGCGGTCGGCCGGGTGCGCAGCAGATCGGAAAACAGATGGTGGTAACGGTACCAGCGGCCCTGCTCGTCCAGGGGCACCAGGAAGACCTGGTGGGCCAGCAGATAACGGAGGATTTCCGCGCTGTCATGCGACTCGCGCAGCGCATCGCACAGTTCGCTGCAAAAACGTTCCTGCGGCGCCGTGTCGTACAGGAACGACTGCACCTCGGGCGGCAGGCAATCGATGACCTCTTCCAGCAGATAGTCGCGAATCAGGCCTTCGCCGCCATTGAGCGACTGCGGCAAGGCACCGCCATTGCCCGCCTCCGACACCGCCAGCAGCCAGAAGCGCAGGCCCGCTACCCAGCCTTCGCTGCGCAGGATCAGGCTTTCCAGCGCCTCGCCGCGCAACGAGCTGCTGTGGCGATCGAGCAAGGCCAGGGACTCGTCGTGGGTCAGGCGCAGGTCCTGTTCGTGCAGCTCCAGCAATTGCCGGGACAGGCGCAGGCGCGCCAGGTGCCAGTCCGGACGCTGGCGGCTGGTCACCAGGAGCAGCAGGCCATCGGGCAAATGGTTGAGGAAGAACTGCAGGCAGCGGTCGAGCACCGGGCCCTGGGCCAGATGGTAATCGTCCAGCACCAGCAACAAGGGGGAGGCGCTGCAAAGGTGCTCCGCCAACTCGTCGAGCAAGCCATCCAGCCATTCCTCGAAAGCGAAGGGCTGATGGCGCTGGCGCATCTTCAGCAGCCCCAGCGACTGGCTGCCCAGGTGCGGGAAATACTGTTGCAAGCCTTCGAGCAGGCGTTCGAGAAACCGCCCCGGATCGTTGTCCCGCCGATTGAGCCCCAGCCACAGGCTGCGCCAGTGCGAGGGCAGGCCCTGGCAGAACTCCACCGCCAGCGAACTCTTGCCAAAGCCGGCCGGGGCGCAGACCAGCAGCAGCCGGCCATTGAGGCCCGCGCTCAAACGCTCGCACAGACGCGGCCGCAATACGTAGGCGTCGGGCAAGGGAGGTCGGTAGAAGCGCCCTTCCAGTGCGGCCATGGCGGCACTGGCAGGCCCCTGGATACGGGACAGATCAGTCATGGCCAACTCTTGTTGAAGTGCTTGTCGGCAATACAGATGTCGGCAGACTAGCGGTAAAAGGCCAGCGGTTGAAGATTTTTGCTACAGATGGCTGGAAAAAGAATACAACCGGGTTTTTCAGCGCTTGCAACGTACCGGTAGGCGCGAGCCGGGAGAAAATCCCGGGCAAAAAAAACGCCCCGAACCAGTCGGGGCGTCGATCGAGGATGCGCCTCGATTTACCGCGGTTTAACGAACGCCATCCTGGCGCAGGGCCGCCGGGGTGAAATCGCTGGTGCTGGCGGTGAAACCGAAGTCATAGGCCGATTTCTCTTCGTTCTTCATGCCCAGGGCCAGGTAACGGCCGGACTGCAGGTCGTAGAGGGTTTCCAGGGCGTACCACGGCACTTGCTTGTCGTAGTAGTTCTCGGCATGCGCCTCGGCCACGCGCCACAGTTGGCCACGACCGTCGTAGTGGTCGATCACCGCGGCCTGCCAGGTGTCCTCGTCGATGTAGAAGTCACGCTTGGCGTAGATATGGCGCTGGCCTTCCTTCAGGGTCGCGACCACATGCCACACACGGCGCAACTCGTAACGAGCCAGGTCCTGGTTGATGTGGCCGGCCTTGATGATGTCGGCGTATTTCAGCTGCGGCGAGTCGAGCTTGTAGCTGTTGGCGGCGATGTACATCTCCTTCTTGCCTTCCAGCTTCCAGTCGTAGCGGTCCGGCGCGCCGTTGTACATGTCCAGGTTGTCGGAGGTCCGCAGGCCGTCGGCGGCGGTGCCCGGGCCGTCATAGGACACTTGCGGGGCACGGCGCACGCGACGCTGACCGGCGTTGTAGACCCACGCCGAACGCGGTTCCTTCACCTGGTCGAGGGTTTCGTGCACCAGCAGCACGCCACCGGCCAGGCGCGCCGGCGCCGTCACTTTCTGCTTGAAGTAGAACAGGATGTTGCCCGGGTTCGCCGGATCGTAGTCCTTCATCTTGTCGCGGAACACGAACTGGTCCTGGAAGTACACCAGGCTGAACGAGCCGTTGGCCTGTGGCGTGGCCTGGGTCACCAGGCGGGTCACGCTGCCGCCGCGATAGCGGGTGATGTGGTTCCAGATGACTTCCACGCCGCTTTTCGGAATCGGGAAAGGCACCGCGGTCTTGAAGTTCTCCAGGCCGTTGCCACCGCTGACCAGGTTGGTCTTGGTGGCGTTTTCCTTGATGGCGGCGAACACCTCGGCGGGCACCGTGGCCCCGCGGTGCGAGGGATAGACCGGCATCTTGAAGGTGTCCGGGTAGCGCTTGAACATCGCGTACTGCCCCGGGGCCAGCTTGTCCTTGTACTGCTCGACGTTCTGCGCAGTGATGGTGAACTGCGGTTGCTCGCTGGCATACGGGTTGGCGAGGAAGCCCTTGCTGTCCACACTGCCGGCGTTGGTCGGCATGGCCTTCCAGGCCGGAATGGTGCCGGCGGAGTTGCCGGCCATTTCCGCGCCCATCGGCGTCAGGGAGGTCCCCAGCTTGGCCGCTTCATCGGCCGAGACCGCGGCCATGACCCCGGTCGCCAGCAGTGACAGTCCGAGGACACCGACCTGCAACAGACTCTTGGTTACTTTCATATTCTTGTTCTTCCTGAAAATGCAGTGCTTAGAAGTTCACGCCGAAACTGAGGGCCACGAAGTCACGGTCATCCACGGTGGTGTACTTGCCGTCGAAGAAGTTGGTGTACGCCAGGCTCGCGGTGTAGGTGTTCTGGTATTCGGCATCCACGCCCAGGCTGATGGCCTTGCGGCCTTCCTCGAAGTTGCCGCCTGGGCCGGGCGAGTAACCACTGACGTCATGCGACCAGGCGACGTTCGGCTTGAGGTTCACGCCGGCGAATACGTCGTTGTATTCCCAGATGGCACGACCGCGGTAGCCCCAGGAAGTCGGCGTGGTGAAACCTTCGTTGGTGCAGTTGCGGCTGCGGTTGTTGGTCGCTGCCCCCGCGCCCGCGCCGTTGATGGTGCTGGTGTTGAGGATCTGCGAGCAGGTATCCAGGCCACCGGTGGCCGGCAGCTCGCCCGGGCCGTAGACCGGGTCGCGACCGTAACGCACGTCCGACTTGGCTTCCAGGCCACCGACGTAGGTCAGGCCGACTTCACCGACCAGGGTCAGGCGGCTGGCGCCCATGACCTGGTCGAAGAAGTGGGTGAAGGTGGTCTGGATCTGGGTGATTTCCTTGCGGCGATAGCCGTGCAGGTCCTCGCCCGGTACGCCATTGAGCAGCGAGGCGTTGGCCAGGGTGCCGCCCAGCGGGCGAACGCCGGCGAACAGGATATCGGTGGAGTTCAGTTGCACCGGCGCGTTCGGACGGTAACTGATCTCGCCGCTCCACGCGGTGCCGGTCGGCAGGGTGGTGGAGAAGCTCAGGCCGTACAGCCGGATGTCCTCGGGGTACTCAACGAAGTACTGGGAGTTACCCGCCACGACCAGCGGGCCCAGGGCGCGGAAAGGTCCTGGCAACGCCGCCACCTGGTTGTACACCGACTGTGGCGCGCCGGTGGCGCTGAAGATCGGCGCACGGCTGTGGTAGTTCATGAAATACGCGCCGAACTCGGTGTCGAGCGGCTCGTACATGTATTTGAAGGACACGCCCCATTGCCCGCTGTCCCGCGCATCGCGGTCCGGGCCACGGCGTACCAGCACGCCCTCCTCGTTGACGTCCACGCCCGCGCCAGCCAATGGCCCCAGGGCGATGGCCGGAATGGTCGAGCGCTTGTTCAGCACCCGCAGGTTGTCGCTGCAACCGTCGGCGATGATGTCCGGCTGGGAGAAGAAGGTGCCGCAGTTGTCGACGACGGTCTGGTCCCATTCCAGCTGGTAGAAGGCTTCGGCCGAGAGGTTGTCGGTCAGGCTCTGCGAGACGTAGAACATGTTGACCGGGATCAGGCCTTCCTTGATCTCCGCGCCAGGGCGACGGAAAGCGGAGACGTCGATCGGGTTGATCGAGTTGATGCCGCCGCCGATGAAGGTACTTTCACCCCAGCTCACCACCTGCTTGCCCAGGCGCACCGAGCCCGGCTGCTCGCCGATCGCATAGTTGTGGTAGACGAAGGCGTCGAGGATCTGCCCGCCGGAGGACTTGGCGCCTTCCTTGCGGTTGCTGTCACTGATGTCCTTGAACTCGCGGCTTTCGTCCTTGAGTTCGAAGTCATACCAATATTTGCCACGGACGAAGACGCCGGTATCGCCGTATTTCAGTTCAAGGTCATGGATGCCCTTGAAGATCTTGGAAAAGGTTTCGCCGCTTTTGAAGTTAGCGTGGCCATCGTCGGAGGTCTGGGACAGACCGTGCCCGCCATTGTTGACCCCAATCAGATTCTTGTTGGGGCTCTGGGTAGACCAGCTCGCACCCAGCGACAGAGAAGAGTCGAACTGACCTTCGATTTCACCGATGTTGAAACTGACGCCGAAGGCAGGTCCGGCGAGCGTAGAGGCGAGACTGACGGCCAGTGGCAGTTTCGCCCGGCGCCAGAACTGGTTTACTGATGTCATCGACGCTACTCCATGTGCTTTATTGTTATGGCAGTGAGCACTTTTAAAAACGCTCTGAACGAGCGGAACCCAGTCAGTTCCGAAGCCGTTCAAAGTTGCATCGCCCCATGTCGTGCGGTTGCCCCGTTCTTAAAAATCCTTGGGCGGACTATAGCCAGCAGGTGGTACGGCTTGATCCCTCTAAAGTGTGATTTGCAGCCACCAACCACTCTGGAACGGTCCTTTCGCCAGTCCGGCGAATGCCGGCACGGCAAGGATGGCTGAAAATTCCGATTTGACAAGGCAAGCGCTTGCTTGGTGGGCTCTACCGTGCCCTTTTGGGCACGGTAGAGGGTGTTCACAAGGTCGAGAGGAAGGTGCTGTTGTTGGCCTGCCATTCGGTGATGTCGAGGCGGATGCGCTTCTTGTCGAGCTTGCCGACACTGGTCTTGGGAATTTCAGTAACAAGGGCGATCTGGCTGGGAATCGCCCACTTGCTCAAGTGCCCCTGCTCGACGAACGGCTTGAGGTGTTCCTTGAGCTCCCTGGCCCCGATCGCATGCCCCTCGCGGACCACCAGCAAGGCGAACGGGCGCTCGCCCCATTGCGGGTCGGGAATGCCCACCACTGCTACTTCGCGTACCGCCGGGTGGCGGCTGACCAGGTCTTCCAGGGCCAGGGACGAGACCCATTCGCCTCCGGTCTTGATCACGTCCTTGATCCGGTCGCGGATGTCGATCACGCCCATGCCGTCGAGGGTCGCCACGTCGCCGGTGTGCAGCCAGCCGCCCTCCCACAGTTCCGCGCCCTTCTGCGGCTCGTTGAAATAACCCTCGGTCAGCCAGGGTGCCCGCAGCACCAGTTCGCCCTGGGTCTCGCCATCGGCCGGCAGGAAGTTGCCGTCGCCGTCGACGATGGCCGCCTCCACCAGAGGCCCGGGCACACCGGCCTTGATCCGGTAGGACGTGCGCTCGTCCTCGGTGCCCGCCAGCAGCTCTTCGTTGAGGTGCGCACACGACACCAGCGGCCCGGTTTCCGACATGCCGTAGGCCGCTGTCAGCTGAATCCCCTTGGCCCTGGACGCTTCATACAACGCACGGTTGAGGGCACTGCCGCCGATGACGATCTTCCAGCCGCCGAAGTCGGTGCCCTGGGCCCCCTTGGCATTGAGCAGCATCTGCAGGATGGTCGGCACGCAATGGGAGAAGGTGACCTTTTCCTTGCGCCACAGCTCCACCAGGAACTCCGGGTCGTAGCGGCCGGGGTAAACCTGCTTGAGGCCGAGCATGGTCGCCACATAAGGCAGGCCCCAGGCATGCACGTGGAACATCGGGGTGATGGGCATGTACACATCGCTGGTGCCCAGCAGGCGCACGCTGTCGATGCTGCCCATGATCACCGACACGCCCATGGTGTGCAGCACCAGTTGCCGATGGGTGAAGTACACGCCTTTCGGGTTGCCGGTGGTGCCGGTGGTATAGAAGGTGGTCGCTACCGAGTTTTCGTCGAAGTCCGCGAAGTCGTACCGGGTACTGGCAGCCGCCAGCAACTCTTCGTATTCGCCGATCAGGTTCGGCAGGTCGGCATGCTTTTCCGCGCCGTCGGTCAACAGCAGGGTTTTCTCCACCGTGGTCAGCTGCCCGGCGATCGCCTGGTAGAGCCCGACGAACTCGCTGTTGACCAGCACGAAGCGATCCTCGGCGTGGTTCATGGTGTAGAGGATCTGGTCCGGCGACAGGCGCACGTTGATGGTGTGGATCACCGCGCCGATCATCGGGATGGCGAACATGCACTCCAGGTAGCGATGGCTGTCCCAATCCATCACCGCCACGGTGTCCCCGGCCTTGACCCCGGCTTCTGTCAGCACATTCGCCAGCCGGGCCACGCGCTCGATCAGGGTCGGATAGGTGTAGCGCAGCTTGTCGCGGTAAATGATTTCGCGGGTTTTCTCGTAACGGGTCCCGGACATCAGCAGCCGCTTGATCAGCAGCGGGTATTGGTAGGCGCCTTCGGCTGGCGGAATAACGCGAGTCTGCAACATAAGCATCCCTTTTTGTGACTGCACGGTCGTGGCTGAAGAACGCTCACTCTAGAGCGCCATCGGCTCCGCCAAATCAGCCAAAGGAATGATTTGCAGAGCCGTACGAATGCTAGCTTCAAGCCAGCATTCGCGCGACCGCGAGCGCCTTCGCTCAGGCACGGCCAACGCCGCTCACGCCGTCTGCCCTGCCGCGGCCTCTGCCGGAGTGCGTGGGAAGATCAAGGCCGCGGCGAAGGTCAGCGCGGCAAAGCCGCCGAGGATCAGGTACAAGCCGCTCAATCCCTGGCGCGGCTCCACCAGCGCAATCAAGGGAATCGCCGTGGCGCTGGCGCCGAACGACAGGCAATAGCGCAAGGCGAATACCCGGGACTGCCATTGTGGGGCGACGAAGTTGGCGACCATCGCGTCGTTGACCGTGACCTGGCCGAACACCACGAACATGAAGGCGGCGCCCAGGACGATCAGTGGCCAGCCCTCGGCCTGGGCCAAACCGACCAGCAACGGCGCCTGGCACAGAGTCAGCAGGATGAAAGGCCATTTCAGGCTGAAACGGTGCAACACCCGGCCGATGCTCAGTTGCGCCACCGCGCCGAAGGCATACGCCAGGCTGACCACCAGGCCCAGCACCTGCGGCGAGGCGAACAGGTCCTGCAGGCGTTCCTGGAACAGCTTCGGGTAGGTCATGGTGGTGGCGTTGAACACCACCCCGCCCGTGGCGGTGGCCAGGGCCAGCACGGCAAATACCAGGGTCATGGAAATGCGCTGGCCACTGGCGCCCTTGAGCGGTACGTGGGGGCGCAGCGGAGCCGGCTCCTCGCGCACCTGCCAGGCAAACCCCAACCCCAGGAGAATCGCCACCGCCCCCGGCAGGATGAATGCCACCCGCCAGCCGAAATGCGCCACCAGCAAGCCGGTGAGCAAGGCCGAAAAGGCGACGCCGAGATTGCCCCACATGCCGTTGATGCCGATTTCCCGTCCGCGATTCTGCGCATAGGCCACCAGCATCGCCGTACCGACCGGGTGATAGATCGCGGCGAATACCCCCATCAGCGTCAGGCCGATCACCAGCATCGTCGGGGTGCTGCTCAAGCCGGTGAACACCGTCGCCGCGCCGATGCCGAAGAAAAACACCAGCATCATCTGCCGCCGGCTCCAGCGGTCGCCCAGCCAGCCGGCCGGTAGCGAGCAGGCGCCGAAGGCAATGAAGCCGCCCAGGGATAGACCGATCAGCGCGGCATAGTCCAGGGCGAAGGCCTGGGTCATGCCGAGGACGGCGGCGGGAAAGATCAGCATGAACATGTGATCGATCACATGGGCGGCGTTGATATAGCGGATGACGTTTCGAGACTGATTCATGACGGCACGCTGTTTCGTTGGAAATGTGCCGTTATGCTAGGTTGGCCAGAAAACGCACTCCTGACAATAAAGTCACTGGATCGGACATGTTGATCAGCCACTTCCAACACAATCCGGTGTGCGCCCATCCGCGCGATTACCTGGACGGCGCCCACCAGCAATTGCACTGCCATCGCGAGGCGCAACTGCTGTATGCGGTGCGCGGCACCATGCGCGTGGTCACGGCCCAGGGGGCCTGGGTCCTGCCGCCGACCCGCGCGGTGTGGATCCCGCCGCGGGTGGAACATGAAATCTTCATGGCGGGCGAGGTGCAGATGCGTTCGTTGTTCATCGCCCCCGAGCTGTCGCCCGCCTCGCTGCAACACTGCTGTGTGCTGGCGGTCACGCCGCTGCTGCGCGAGCTGATCCTGCGCGCCGCCCAGGGGCGCGAACATGCGCAGAACCCGCTGATCCAGCAATTGATGCTGGAGGAAGTGGCCAGCCTGGAAAACCTGCCGCTGCACATTCCCATGCCGCGCGATCGGCGCCTGCAAGCCATTTGCCAGGCGCTGCTGCAAGCGCCCGACCACGCCAATACTCTGGAAGACTGGGCGCAACAGGTCGGCGCCAGTTCACGCACCCTGGCGCGGCTGTTTCAACAGCAAGTGCAGATGAGCTTCAATGCCTGGCGCCAGCAACTGCGCCTGATGGAAGCCCTGCCGCGGCTGATCGCCGGCGAGAGCGTGCAGCAGGTGGCGACGGCGCTGGGCTATGGCAGCGCCCGGGCCTTCAGCACGATGTTCTGCCGCCTGCTGGGCAACCCTCCGCGGGAATACCTCGGCGCCCTGAACCAGCTCAAGGCGCTGGGCCCCGCTACTTAGGTGCCGCCCCGTGCGCCTGCAAGTGCTGCTGCATATAGCGGCGCAGGCGTTTTTCCACGTCGCGGTTGCGCGGCCGCGGCCAGCCGGCGGGCCATTCGCCCTGCGCCAGGGCGCGAATCGACGAGCGCTGGCTCATGCCCCGCCGCTGGATCTGGCGCAATCCCTGATCCCACCAGACATGCCGGCAGGCGTCGACATAGGGCGACACCGGGCAATGGCTGCCATACAGCAGGTCGCGCCCGACTTTCTGGATGTCCTTGTCCTGGCGCTGCAAATAGAACTTGATCCGCGAGCGCTGGAACAACGAAGGCACAGGCTTGCGACGCGGAACCTCACGCTGCATCGCCAGCAACTCCGGGCGGAAGGCTTCGCCATGACGCTGGAAGAACAGCGCCTGCATGGCATGGAAGAAGTCCTTGTCGGAGAAGTAGTGGTAGATGCAGTCCGTGCTCTCGCCTACAGGCCGGTCGCCCAGGGCAAACGACAGGGCGATCTGTTCCAGGGTGTGCAGGTCCTTGATCGGCGCGCTCCATTCGTCGATCAGGGCGATCGAGGTCTGCATCAAGGCGCCGTCGCCGGCCGTCAGGCCGCAGACACCGCTGTTGTACAGGCGTTGCTGCGCCGGCACTGCATAGCCGCTGGCCTGCAAGTGGCGATCGAGATGGGCGAACTGCGGACGGCTGCGGACCTCGGACCAGAGAAACTCGATTTCGTCGACCAGGTAGCGGCCCGGCGCAATACGATCGAACAGGCGCTGCGGATCAGCCTCGAACAGGGTGTCGGTATCGGCAAACAGGGTCTTGTCCGCCAGCTCCAGCGCCGCAGCAAAGGCGCAGGCCTTGCGGCGATGGAAGTAGCCCTGGTCGCCCTGCCATTCGAGCAGCGTCTGCGCACTCAAGGGCACCACTTCTACCGGCCAGCCGTGGTAATCCTGCGGGCGGTCGGTCATCACCCGGATCACCAGGGCGTCGGCATCGCTGCTCTGGTCAAGGGCCGTCAGGATGCTGAACTTCGCTTCATGGCGATACACCTCTTTGTCGCCATAAACCAGATAGAGCAACTGCTGCGGTACTTTCTGTATCGTCATCAAACGTCCGCTCGCGCACGCCGCGCCGGACACTCAAGGTGTCAGGGCAGCATAAAAGCGGGCGATTGTACGATAAATCTTAGATATCGATCAGAAAGATCCTAGACCTTAAAGGTCGCCTGGAAAGCCATCGACTCAGTGCATCTCGGTAAAGGCCAGTTTCACTCCGATGGCGATCAGCACTGCGCCCATGGTGCGGTCGAACCAGTGGCCCATGCGGGCGAAGCCGGCGCGGACCTTCTGCTGGCTGAACAGCAGCGCCACCAGGCAGAACCAGGTGGCTGTCGCCACGGCCAGGTACACCCCGTAGCCGGCCTGGATCGCCAGGGGGGGTGTGCGGGTTGATGACCACGGTGAACAGCGACAGGAAGAACAACGTCGCCTTCGGGTTCAGGCCGTTGGTCACGAAACCCGAGGTGAAGGCGCCGCGGGCGGTGCGCTCACCGGCCTCCAGGTGCAGGTTTTCGGTCTCGGGCTTGGCAGGCTGCGCCCGCAGGGCCTTGTAGCCGATGTACAGCAGGTAGGCAGCCGCGGCCCATTTCAGGGCGTTGAACAGCACGATCGACTGCGACACGATCAGCCCGATGCCCAGCAGCGAATACCCCACGTGCAGGAAAATCGCGCAGCCCACGCCCAGGGCCGTCCAGGTGCCGGCACGGCGACCGTGGGTCACGCTCTCGCGCACCACCACCGCGAAATCCGGGCCGGGGCTAGCCACGGCGAGCAGGTGGATAAGGGCAACGGTCAAGAACTCGGCGAGGTACATGGACGCTCCTGTGTATCTAATTATTTCATCTGTTAGGCTCGGCAGATTACGCCTTCGGACCCCTCGTGCAAAAGGTACAGTTGATGACTAACAATCGCCGCGCCGTCTTTCTCGACCACAGCTCCCTGGACCTCGGCGATCTCGACCTCGATGCTCTGCGTCACAGCTTCGACGAGCTGCAACTGCACGACCGGACCCGCCCCGACCAGGTGATCGAACGACTGCAGGGCGCCCAGGTGGCGATCAGCAACAAGGTGCTGCTCGATGCCGATACCCTGGCCGCCTGCCCCAAACTGAAACTGATCCTGGTGGCCGCCACCGGCACCAACAACGTCGACCTCGCCGCCGCCCGCGCACTCGGCATCCGGGTCGCCAACTGCCAGGGCTACGGCACCCCCTCGGTGGCCCAGCACACCCTCATGCTGCTGCTCAACCTCGCCACCCGCTTCAGCGACTACCGCCAGGCGGTCGCCGATGGTCGCTGGCAGCAGGCCCGGCAGTTCTGCCTGCTGGACTTCCCGATCGTCGAACTGCAAGGCAAGACCCTGGGCCTGCTGGGGCATGGCGAACTCGGTGGCGCCGTTGCGCGCCTGGCAGAAGCCTTCGGCATGCGCGTGTTGCTGGGGCAGATTCCCGGCCGACCGGCCCGCGCCGATCGGTTGCCGCTGGAAGAGCTGCTGCCGCAGATCGACGCGCTGACCCTGCACTGCCCACTCAACGAACACACCCGGCACTTTATCGGCGCCCGCGAACTGGCCCTGCTCAAACCCACCGCGTTGCTGGTCAATACCGCCCGCGGCGGCCTGATCGACGAACAGGCCCTGGCCGATGCCCTGCGCAGCGGTCACCTGGGCGGCGCCGCCACCGATGTGCTGAGCGTCGAGCCGCCAACCGCCGGCAACCCACTGCTGGCCCCGGACATCCCGCGCCTGATCGTGACGCCGCACAATGCCTGGGGCAGCCGCGAAGCCCGCCAGCGCATCGTCGGCCAACTGGTGGAAAACGCCCGGGCGTTTTTCAGCGGTACAGCGCTGCGGGTCGTCAGTTGATAAACTGCGCCACTTTTTTCCCAGGAGCAGATTATGGATCCGCGCAGTGAAGTACTGCTTCGTCAGGCTGACTTGTTCCAAGGCTCGCTGCTGCTGGCCGGCCTGCCCGCCGACGACCTGCTCGGCCGCCTGCCCCAGGCCCATGGCTGGAGCTGGCACGCCGGCGACCAGGCCGCGTTGGAGGCCCGTTTCGCCGGGCGCAGCCACTTCGGGGTGAACGCCCCCGAGCAGGCGTT
The DNA here is from genome assembly GCF_000931465.1 of Pseudomonas sp. MRSN 12121. Taxonomy (NCBI): domain Bacteria; kingdom Pseudomonadati; phylum Pseudomonadota; class Gammaproteobacteria; order Pseudomonadales; family Pseudomonadaceae; genus Pseudomonas; species Pseudomonas sp. MRSN 12121. Next base: position 5,733,394 of record NZ_CP010892.1, read on the forward strand.
TACCAGCGCGGTGCTGTTCCTGCCCAAATCCCGGGAGCTCACCGACTACCTGCTCAACGCCCTCGCCTCGCGCCTGGGCGGATGCGAACTGTATCTGGTCGGGGAAAAACGCAGCGGCATCGAACGCGCGGCCAAGCAGCTCACTCCGTTCGGCAAGCCACGCAAGCTCGACAGCGCGCGCCATTGCCAGCTGTGGCAGGTAACGGTGGAACAGGCGCCGCAGGCCGTCGCCCTGGAAAGCCTGGCCCAGGAATACGAATTGCCGCTGGCCGAAGGGCCGTTGAAGGTGGTCAGCCTGCCAGGCGTATTCAGCCATGGCCGCCTGGATCGTGGCAGCGCCCTGCTGCTGGAACACCTGGACCAACTGCCCGGCGGCCATCTGCTGGATTTCGGCTGTGGCGCCGGCGTGCTCGGCGCGGCGATCAAGCGTCGCTACCCGCACAACAGCGTGACCCTGCTCGATGTCGACGCCTTCGCCGCCGCCAGCAGCCGCCTGACCCTGGCCGCCAACGGGCTGCAAGCCGAAGTGCTGACCGGTGACGGCATCGATGCCGCGCCCCTGGGGCTGAACACCATCCTGACCAACCCACCCTTCCATACCGGGGTCCATACCGACTACCAGGCAACGGAAAACCTGCTGCGAAAAGCGGCAAAACATCTGAAAACAGGTGGCGAACTCCGGCTGGTGGCCAACAGCTTCCTGCGTTACCAGCCATTGATCGAAGAGCATCTGGGCCCCTGCTCGATCAGGGCCGAGGGCGATGGTTTCCGTATCTACAGCGCCCGGCGCGGCTAACCACTTTTTTGCAAAAGAACGCTTGCCGAATGGATTTCGCCTAGGCAGAATCCGCTCCGTCCTAGGGGAGTAGTCTCCCGCGAGCGCCAAGCTCGCCCGGCATGCGTCAACATACTTGATCCTCAGATCATGGCGCATGCGACCCGAGAGTCCGCACAGACGGACCGCCGGGTTTGACAAGACCTATGACACGCACACCTTACCCGGGGCGGGAAGGCTGTACGTGTCATAGCCGTGTCGACCCGCCCCTTAGGAATGCCCTGATGCTGGATTCTCTCCTGGTTCCCACCGCGATCGTTGCCTTGGCCGAAATCGGCGACAAGACGCAACTGCTTGCTCTCATTCTCGCCGCGCGCTTTCGCAAGCCCTGGCCGATCATCGCCGGCATCGTCGCCGCGACCCTGGCCAACCATGCCGCCGCAGGCGCGGTAGGCGCCTGGTTCGGCAGTTTCTTCTCGGATGCCACCCTGCACTGGATTCTCGCCGCGAGCTTTGCCGCCACCGCGCTCTGGACCCTGGTGCCGGACAAAATGGATGACGACGAAGCCAGCACCACCCGCAAGTTCGGCCCGTTCCTGACCACGCTGATCGCGTTCTTCCTCGCGGAAATCGGCGACAAGACCCAGATCGCCACCGTGATGCTCGCGGCGCAATACCCGGAGTTGTGGCTGGTGATCATCGGCACCACCGCCGGCATGCTGATCGCCAACGTCCCGGTGGTCCTGGCCGGCAACTTCGCGGCGGAGAAACTGCCGTTGAACCTGATCCGTCGCCTGGCGGCATCGGCGTTCTTCATCCTGGCCATTGTCGCGGTGTACAAGGCCATGCAGAGCAGCGGCTGGGTGTAAGCGTCGCGCCACGGCGTTGCACCGTGGCGCTCCCATCGCGAGCAAGCTTCGCTCCGACAACAGATAGCGGCGTCAGCGACGCCGCTGGAAGGTCAGGACTTCTTCGCCTGCTGGTACAGCGGCATCACTTTGGGAATCGCCGCTTCCAACGAAGAAATCCGGCTGCTGGAGGCCGGGTGAGTGCTGAGGAATTCAGGTGGCGCGCCTTCCGAGGCCTTGCTCATCTTGTTCCACAGGGTGATGGCCGCGTTCGGGTTGTAGCCGGCGCGGGCCGCCAGCTCCAGGCCGATCAGGTCCGCTTCGTTCTCGTTGCCGCGGCTGTTGGGCAGGGTCATCAGCAGGTTGACCCCGTTGTCGCCCACGGCCACCGCTTCCTGCGGGGCGCCGGCGATCAGCGCGATCTGCTTCAGCGCGCTGACACCGTAGGCCTTGGACATGGCTTCACGGCCGTGCTCGCGCAGGGCGTGGGCAATTTCATGGCCCATGACCGCGGCGATTTCATCGTCGGTCAGTTGCAGCCTGTCGATGATTCCGGTGTAGAAAATGATCTTGCCGCCAGGGCCGCAGTTGGCATTGAGCTCGTCGTTCTTGATCAGGTTGACTTCCCACTGCCACTGCGCGGAGTCCGGACGAAATACCGGTGCCTGGGCAATCAGCCGGTTGGCGATCGCCTGAAGGCGCTTGGCATTGGCACTGGATTTATCCAGGGCATTCTTGCTGCTCGCCTCACCGATCGTCTGCTGATAGGACTGGGCGTAGGACTGGTTGACCTCATCGGTCGACAACATGCTGAACATGTACTGCTTGCGATCGACACCGACGGCACCACCACTGGTGGTGTTGACCGATTGGCAACCCGACAGCAGCAACGCCGCGGCCAGCGCAACCGAAACCTGTTTCTTGCTCATGAAAACACTCCCTGGAAACATGGCGCGTATCCTAGGCCCAGTTGTGTATCGGCGCCAGATACCCGGACGCTTAGCACGCGGTTTTCGGATACCGCGCAGAAAAAATTCACCCAGCCTGCCCCACCGCCTCCGCCAACGCCTGGCAGCTATCCATGCGCGACATCCACGCCTGGAAAACGACGATTTTTCCGCGCCTCGCCTCATGACCGCGGGGGGCCTTGCCGATACAACGGGGCAGACGTCATTCCTGCGTCCGGAGCCCTTATGAAATTCAAGTCGATCCAGTTTTCCGTGGCCGCCCTGGCCGGCGCCATCGTCCTCAGCGTGGTCGTTGCCCTGGTGCTGTACGCCCTGTTCGCTGGCGCCCGGACCCAGGAAATGGTGCAGCAGCAAACCCAGATCCAGTTCGAGCAGGTCATCGAGCAACGCCTGATCGGGCTGGCGCAGACCCAGGTCAGCCAGATCCAGCGCGAACTCGAAGCGCCCCTGCTGATCGCCGGCGGCCTGGTGCGGGTCAACGCGCTGCTCGGCAGCAAGGACGCCAGCGGCAATCCGCAACTGACGCTCAGCCGCGAACAACTGATCAACCTGATCAAGGAAAACGTCGCGCAGAACCCGAAGATCCTCGGTGCCTATATAGGCTGGGAAAAGAACGCCATCGACCATAACGACAGCGCCTACGTCGACACCAAGGTGGTGGGGATCGACGCCGGCAACGGGCGCTTCCTGCCGTGGTGGTTCCGCAACGAGGACGGCAGCCTGGCCCTGGACAAACTGGTGGACGTGGACGACCAGAAGGTCCTGTCCACCGGCGTGCGCGCCAGCGAGTACTACCTGTGCTCCAAGGAAAGCAGGAAACCCTGCGTGATCGATCCGGCGCCTTACAAGGTTGGCGACAAGATCGTCATGCTCGCCTCCTTTATCGAACCCATCCTGCTCGACGGCGCCTTCCAGGGCATAGTCGGCGCCGACCTGTCGGTGAATTTCATCCAGGACATGCTCCTGGGCGCCAACCAGAAGCTCTACAAGGGCGTGGGCGAAATGGCCCTGATCGGCGGCAATGGCCGGCTGGTGGCCTACACCAAGGACCCGAGCAAATTCGGCGAGAAGGTCAGCGACATCCTCGACAGCGAAGAAGTCGCCAAGCTGGGCAGCCTCAAGCGCGACGAAGTGAACTACAGCGTCGACCAGAGCAAGGGCCGGATCGAACTGTACCTGCCATTCGGCATCGGCCAGACCGACGCCCGCTGGACCCTGATGCTGCAACTGCCGCTGGACGCGGTCATGGCCGACCTGCAGAAACTGCAGGGCGACCTGGCCGACCAGCGCAAGGCCGACGCCTTTGGCATGGCCATGGTCGGCCTGATCATCGCCGGTCTCGGCTTGCTGGTGATCTGGCTGGTGGGCCACGGCATCGCCCGGCCGCTCAAGCAGATGGTGGCCATGCTCGACGATATCGCCCAGGGCGAAGGCGACCTGACCCGGCGCCTGAGCAGTGACCGCGCCGACGAACTCGGCTCGATCGCCAAGGGCTTCAATACCTTCCTGGCCAAATTGCAGGCGATGATCAGCCAGGTGGTGACGTCGGTGCAGAGCGTCAGCGATTCTTCCGAACACACCGCAGATATCGCCATTCGAACCAACCAGGGCGTGCACAAGCAGATGGCCGAGATCGACCAGGTGGCCACCGCCGTGCACGAGATGACTGCCACTGCCCAGGACGTGGCGCGCAACGCGACCCAGGCCGCGCAAGCCGCCAACCATGCCGACCAGGCCGCCAGCCAAGGCATGCGCATCGTGCGCGACACCTCGACCGCCATCGGCGCCCTGGCCGTGGAAATCGGCCGCGCGGTGGGCGTGGTGCAGACCCTGGCCAAGGACAGCGAGAACATCAACGCGATCCTGATCGCCATCCGCGGCATCGCCGAACAGACCAACCTGCTGGCCCTCAACGCGGCCATCGAGGCGGCCCGTGCCGGGGAACAGGGCCGCGGCTTCGCCGTGGTCGCCGACGAGGTGCGCAACCTGGCGCAGAAGACCCAGCAGGCGACGGAAGAAATCCAGTCGATGATCCAGCAGCTGCAACAAGGCACCCGCGATGTGGTGCGGGTCATGGAGGACAGCCAGCACCGCACCGACGAAAGCGTGCAGCACGCGGCGAAGGCTGCCGAGGCACTGGAGACCATTACCCAGGCGGTGTCGGTGATCAACGACATGAATACCCAGATCGCCAGCGCCGCCGAAGAGCAGAGCGCCGTCGCCGAGGACATCAACCGCAACGTGATCAATATCGGCCAGGTGGCCAATGAGGTGGCCGGCGGCGCCGACGAATCCAGCGCCGCCAGCGCCGGCCTGACCAAGCTGGCCGAGCAGCAGCGCCGGCTGATCAATCAGTTCAAGGTCTGAAACCGACGAAAGGTCCCTTGGACCTTATCGCGGGCAAGGGGATCGCCGCCCGCTCGCTCCTACCGACGAGCGGATCAGCCCGGCGTCAGGCACTCGGGGGCATTGAGCTTCGGGTCGTTCACCAGGTTGGCCAGCACCCGCTCGCGCAAGGCGGCCGGGGGGCTGGCCAGCAAGGCCTGGAGCACCGGCAGCGGGGTCTCGGGGTCGAGCCAGGCGTCCTGGCCCTGGGCATCGAGAATCAGCGGCCGGCGCTGGCTGGCCGCCGGCTGGGTGACCACCGCGGTGCTCAGCCAGACCTGCTCCTGCACCGGATAAGCCTCCCAGATCGCCGCGAAGAACAGCGAAGAACCCTCCCCTGGCGTCAACCAGTACGGACGCTTGCGAGTGCCACCCCGCCATTCGTAGAACCCGTTGGCCGGCAGCAGGCAGCGCCGCTGGCGAAAGGCTTCGCGAAACATCGGCTGTTCGGCCAGGGTCTCGGCCCGGGCATGGGCGGGGGTACGCGACAGGTCGGTCAGCCAGGGCGGCGTCAGCCCCCAGCGGGCGCGCGCCAGGTTACGCTGGCCGTCGCTGCTGCGCAGGATCAGCACCGAATCGTTGGGCGAAATATTCCACTGCGCCTGCTGGTCCGCCGGAAATCCGGGCAAGGCAGCAAACGCTGGGTTCCAGCGAAACAGGGCGTAACGTCCACACATGGGGCAAGCAACTCTTGGAAAAACGGCCGCCAGCCTAACAGATCAGTACGCCGGCATGATTGGCCGGTTCGTCGCCGGGTATCGGCAGCGCGGCGTTATAGGCAGCGATCAGTTCCCGGGCGTATTGCGCCTGGTCGTTGTCCACCGCCAGGCCAAGCAGGCCGAACACCGGCAATTCCCCGGTGCCGCCGAGCAGATCCCGCCCCACCAGGTGCGCCTCGATGCCTTCGCTGGCCAGCATGCCCTGGAGCAACTCGCCTTCCAGCAGGTTTTCCGGTTCGTAGATGCGCTGCATGCCGCCTCCGTCAATCGTTTTCGCTGCGTACGTCGAGCATCCATTCCTGCCCGTCGGTCTGCAGGATGAACACAATGGGCCGACAACAGACGGGGCAGTCCTCGACGTATTGCTGGTCGCCCCCGGACAGGTCCAGCACGGCCTCGGCTTCCTCGCCACAGTAGGGACATTGATAGCGTTCGGTTTCCAGCATCGCGGCCTCCGGAGTGACTTGTGCGTATAATCGCCGGTCTATTTGCAGGGCTATTGAGATCTGAGCTTACTTTTCAGACCGCGCCCGGCTATTTTTTCGATTCAAACCTTTTCTTACCCTAGCCGTTTCCAACAAGAGAGCATGATGGGCGAATTCGATGCCATCCGGCCTTACGACGACAGCGAAGTACCCGCGGTACTGGCCCGGCTGCTCGGCGACAAGGCGTTTCTAGATATCCTCACCCACTTCCGCTTCCCGCGCTTTGCCGGCGCTTTCGGCTGGCTGCTCAAACCTCTTATAGCCCATCGGCTGCGCCGCGAGTTCGCCGCGGTCACTTCGGTGGCGACCCTGCAGGACAAGGTCGAGTTCTATGTCGACCACACCATCGAGCGGGCCACCGACGGCGTGACCTATACCGGCGTCGAGCAATTCAAGTCCGGCAGCGCCTACCTGTTCATCGCCAACCACCGCGACATCGTGATGGACCCGGCCTTCGTCAACTATGCCGTGTACCACGCCGGGCTGCCGACGCCGCGCATCGCCATTGGCGACAACCTGCTGCAAAAGCCCTTCGTCAGCGACCTGATGCGCCTGAACAAGAGTTTCATCGTGCATCGCTCGATCACCGGGCGCCGGGAAAAGATGGCCGCCTACCAGCTGCTGTCGGCCTATATCAACCACTCGATCCGCAACGACTGCGCCTCGATCTGGATCGCCCAGGCCGAGGGCCGGGCCAAGGACGGCGACGACCGTACCGAGTCGGCGATCCTCAAGATGTTCCACATGAGCCGCAAGGACGAACCCTTCGGCGAAGTCATCCAGTCGCTGAACCTGACCCCGGTGTCGATCAGCTACGAATACGACCCTTGCGACCAGGCCAAGGCCCGCGAGCTGTATATCCGCGCCACCACCGGCAGCTACACCAAGGCGCCCGGCGAGGACGACATCAGCATCGCCAAGGGCATCACCGGTTACAAGGGCCGGGTCCACGTGAATTTCGCCGCGCCGATCAGCGAAATCTTCGAGGACACCAAGCAGTTGGCAGTGGAAATGGACCGGCAGATTCTCGGTGGTTACCGCCTGTTTCCCGTGCATTACCTGGCCTACGCCCAATGGAGCGAAGCCGATCCGGCGTTGCAGGTGCCCAGCGCGGCCCAGGTGTTCCCCGCCGAAGAACTGGCCAAGGCCGAGCAAGAGTGGCAACGACGCCTGGACGCCTGCCCGGCGGAACATCGCCCCTACCTGGTGCTGCAATACGCGACACCGGTGCGCAACCAGTATCGGGTCAAGGCGGGCCTGGCCTTGCCATGATCCTTGCCGCATGAACGACAACGGCGCCCGCGGGCGCCGTTGTCGTTTCTGCCGGGCAGGCTCGCTCAGAATCGCGTACTGATCCAGGACACCAGCAGCGCCAGCCCCAGGCAGGCGAAACCGAAGCGGTAGAAGAAGCGATTCATGCGTGAAGTCGCGTCGTCCAGCACCTGCGCCGATGCCTGCCGGGGACGCGCCTCGCTGCGGGCCGCCAGCAGGGCCAGCGCCCGCTGTTCGCGACGCCGGGTGGCGTGCAGCAACCAGCTGCCGGGACAGGCGAACAACAAGGCAAGCACATTGATCAGTTTGGCGGGGTGGGCGCTGGCCAGCGACCAGATCAGTTGCAACGACATCACGAACCTCGAATGAAACCGGACAGCGGGCCCTGCGACCCGCGGCGCGGATTCTACCCAAAGGCCCACTTTGTGCACGGTTTTTCCGACAGATAACAAACCGCTGGCCGGCTAATTCGTCCTGTCACACGTTCGTCATCTAAACAGGCCAGTCTTGCGCCCCTCGAAATCGCCACGGAGCTTGTCATGCTGCATGCAGAAAACCAGGATCGCCTCTACCTGATCGCCCCCAGCGACGAACAGGAAGCCTTGGTCGGTGGCCTGGCCTTCAACGTCCAGGACCGCCACTGGCTGGTGTATTGCGCCCTCGGCGGGCACCAGCACGCGGACCTGCCGGAAACCGACCTGCTGACAGGGGTCAGCGTGCTGGATTTCTATGTCGAGGCGGCGTGAGTTCGGGTACGGCAGGAATCAATAGGAAATAAAAAAGCCCGGTTGCCAATGGTACCGGGCTTTTTTTGTGTACGGCGCTTATGCCGTCAAGCAAGGCCCTTCGGGCCTTGTCGCAGCCTCGCTGGGGCTCGGCAGCGGCTACAGGGCTCGCATTACTCGCCGAGGATCTGGCCGATGCTCGGGTCCTTGAACAGACGGGTCAGGGCATCGCTCAGTACATCGCCGACCAGCTTGGTGTTGGTTTCCTGGTTCGGCGCCATGCCGAAACGCTGGTCCAGGGACGCGCCGTAACGGCCGCTGTAGCGGCGGTTGGCATTCTGCACGTCGGAGCGGAAGGTCGCGCCGATGGTGGCTTCGGTCACGTACAGGCCTTCCTTGGGCGACTGGTACTTCAGTTCGGCCAGGGTCACGGTCAACTGCGGGGCATTCAGCGCGTTGGCGGTTGGCGTAAAGCCCAGCAGACGCACGGCGGCTTCGGCCTGGGCCTGCAACTTCGGCAGGATCTGCGCGCCCTGGACGGTGATCGCGCTGGTTTCCGGGTAGAGCCCGCCACGGGTGCCCAGGGTTGGCGACGGACGGCCATCGACCACTCTCACCACCACGGGCTGGCCATGACCGACCGGCGCGAGCTGGGTAGTGAGTTTCGGTTCAGGGCTGAGTTGTTGCGGGCTATGGGCGCAGCCGACCAGCGTCAAGCTGGTCACAGTGATCAAACCGAACAACAGGCGTTGCAACATGCTCATTTCTCCAGAAATCAGGCACAAACAGGCGCGCAGTATAGCGGTGGTCGGCCGCCGCTAACCAGCGGCCCGGCTCGAGTCAGTCAGCTCTCAGACAGGTTCCATACAAGCCGGTTCCTGTAACCTCCCGGTAACCGGCTTTACACGACCATGTAACTCCCGAGCGGCATTCTTCCCAGCAACTGCCCAACAGGTATATCGCCATGCACTTTCTCTGGTCCTTGTTCGCCCCGCGCCAGAAATACCGCAGCTTCGCCCGCCTCGATCCGCAGGGGCGCTGCCAGGCCTTCAAGCATTGCAAGGTGCCGCCGATGGGCGACGGCTGGGTGGAAATCGAGGAGATTCGCCTGAACTGGTTGCACCAGCCGCTCCCCGCCAGTGCCCGTATCAGCCCGCGCATTGGCCGTGCCCAGGTGCAACCGATGATGGCCACCTGACCAAAAGCCTAATAAAAGTCATTAAACAGGGTCATTTCTGCGCGTTTCTTCGTTACAATCTCCCCCCGATTATAAGGACGTCTCCTGATCGGGCCTCGCAGCATCGCTGACGCATCAGCATCAGCTCCCCCGCATTGCCCACAGAGAGCCGCCCACACAGATCGAGTGAAGCCGGCGTGCTTGCTGTTCATCGTGCAACCCACCGCTTTTCGCGCATCTGCAGAGCTGCCATTGCTCGGCCACTGAGTTGTTCGCCCGTTAATGCCACATGCTCCATGTCGGCATTCACCCCTCGGGTCGGTGCCAGGCTTGGACAGCCCTTTTTTGAGGTTCACGTCTTCAAAAGAGCGTGAAAAAACGGGTTTTCACAACTTCACAAGAGTGTGGCGAGCAAATGAATAGTTTTGCGTCTGTACTGGCACCATTAGCGTCTACAACAGCCCGATTACACAGGACCGAGCACACCTCAGATACTTGCGCTTGACGCCTGTCCGCTACGGATTTGGTTGCACAAACGGACCCTCGGCCATAAGTCGAATTGCCCGCCCCGCCCTGAAATGCGTTCATACGCGGATCAGGCCCGGTTGGTAGCGTCCGTCGAAGTTGCGAAAAATTGCGAAGATTCGGACATGGCGATCCTGGCCATGAGTGACCTGGGGCATAACGTGAACCGCCCCGTAACTCCTGGCAGCTATGCCGTCAATTTGGTGCTGCAGATTTTGGAGACGCGTTAATGGCGCATAACGAAGCAGTAGACGTCGTATTGGTTGGGGCCGGCATCATGAGTGCCACCCTCGCTGTACTGCTCAAGGAGCTCGACCCCGCGATCAAGCTGGAAGTCGTCGAGCTGATGGATTCGGGAGCCGCGGAGAGTTCCAACCCGTGGAACAACGCCGGTACCGGCCATGCCGGCCTCTGTGAGCTGAACTACACGCCACAGGCCGCCGACGGCTCCATCGATATCAAGAAAGCCGTGCACATCAACACCCAGTTCGAGGTGTCGAAGCAGTTCTGGTCCTACCTGACCAAAAAAGGCACTTTCGGGTCGTCCAAGTCGTTCATCAGCCCGGTGCCGCACCTGAGCTTCGTGCAGGGCGACAGCGGTGTGGCCTTCCTGAAGAAGCGCTTCGAGAAGCTGAGCCAGCACCACGCGTTCGCGGACATGGAATACACCGAAGACAAGGCCAAGATGGCCGAGTGGATGCCGCTGATGATGCCGGGCCGCGCGCCGGACGAAACCATCGCCGCCACCCGTGTGATCAATGGCACCGACGTCAACTTCGGCGCCCTGACCAACCAGTTGCTCAAGCACCTGACCAGCGCGCCCGATGCCCAGGTCAAGTACTGCAAGCGCGTGACCGGCCTGAAGCGCAACAAGGACAACGGCTGGACCGTGAGCATCAAGGACGTCAACAGCGGCAACAGCCGCGACGTCGATGCCAAGTTCGTGTTCCTCGGCGCCGGTGGCGCGGCACTGCCGCTGCTGCAGGCCTCGGGTATCGAGGAAAGCAAGGGCTTCGGCGGCTTCCCGGTCAGCGGCCAGTGGCTGCGTTGCGACAACCCGGAAGTGGTCAAGCGGCACCAGGCCAAGGTCTACAGCCAGGCGGCCGTGGGGTCGCCACCGATGTCCGTGCCGCACCTGGATACCCGCGTGGTCGACGGCAAGAAATCCCTGCTGTTCGGGCCTTACGCCGGCTTCACCACCAAGTTCCTCAAGCACGGTTCGTTCCTCGACCTGCCGATGTCGGTTCGCGCCGGCAACATCGGCCCGATGCTGGCCGTGGCCCGTGACAACATGGACCTGACCAAGTACCTGGTCAGCGAAGTCATGCAGTCCATGGAACAACGCCTGGAATCGCTGCGTCGCTTCTACCCGGAAGCCAAGGCCGAGGACTGGCGCCTGGAAGTGGCCGGCCAACGGGTGCAGATCATCAAGAAAGACCCGAAGAAAGGCGGCGTGCTGCAGTTCGGCACCGAACTGGTCGCGGCCAAGGACGGCTCCCTGGCCGCCCTGCTCGGCGCCTCGCCGGGTGCTTCGGTGACCGTTTCGATCATGCTGGAACTGATCGAGCGCTGCTTCCCGGCCAAGGCCAGCGGCGAGTGGGCAACCAAGCTCAAGGAAATCTTCCCGGCCCGTGAAAAGGCCCTGGAAACCGACGCCGCGCTGTATCGCAAGATCAACAGCGAGAACAACGTCAGCCTGGAGCTGGTCGAGCAGAGCAGCGAAGCCGAAAGCTACGCTTGAGCCGCTCATGAAAAACGCCCCGCTCTCCAGGAGAGCGGGGCGTTTTTTTATGGCCCTGGCGCAGTGCCGCGAGGATCGCGAGCCAGCCCGCGCCTACAGGAACGCGCGGTTCAGCCGCGAGCCTTGTCGATCAGTTCGATGTAGTCGGCGGCGTTGCGCTGGTCCTGGATCAGGGCCACGAAGTCCTTGCCCTGTTCGTCCTGCCCGTTCAGGTCGTAGCCGGCCTCGACGAAGAACACCAGGAAACGCTCGAAATCGTCGATACGCAGGCCGCGATAGGCCTTGATCAGTTTGTGCAGGGAAGGTGAAGTGGCGTCGGCCGGCTCGAAATCGAGGAACAGCTTGATCTGCGCATCGCCGATCTCGTCACCAATCACTTGTTTCTTATCTTTACGCATTGCCGACTCCAGCTCGCAGACATTTCACGGGGCACGCAGTGTACCCCCAGGCCGCGTCGCGCCTCAACGCGAGCGTACCGCGCCAGTGTGCAGGTCGGCCCAGATGTGGCCGTTGGCATAGCTGAGGAACTGGCAATACACCGTGTCGTTGCGCAGCAGGTCCATCACCACCCGATACTGGGCCAGCGGGTAGAACAGGGTGAGGGTCTTGCTCTTGTCGTCGAACTGCGGCTTTTTCAGGCTTTTGCTCTCGCCGTCGAAATTCAGCAGCACCTGGCCGATGGTCGCCCCCTTGTTCAGCGGCTTGCCCTTGAGGCGGATCAGCACAGGCGAGGTCACGGGGATCGGTTGCTGATTGGATTGCCGCTGGCTGCCGATCACCACCGAATACTCGGTGACCTGCAACAGCTGTTGCTGTTCGGGAACGCTGTCGCGCAGGGTCAGGTCGTCCGGCGGCAGGAACTGCGCGTGCATGGGCGCCGGGGCGGCGGCCAGGGGCAGGCTGAGGGTCAGAAGAAGGGCCGCGCTACTGCGAATCAACAGGCTCATGACAGGCTCCAGGCAGGTGGCCGAGCACTCTAGCATGGGTTTTTGCTGTAAATCTCAGCCACTCTGCCGGCCACCGCCGAAGACCGCGAACGCCCGACGAAGAACCCGCGCGTTGTTGCTCCACGGCAGTGGCGATAAGGGATCAGTCGAACTGGGCGCGCATCCAGGCCTGATAATCGGCCACGCCCGGCTCGCCTTCGCGAGGCGCCCAGCCCGCCAGTTCGCCCTCGCCTACCGGCCGATAGGGACCGGCCTTGCACTCGAACATCAGGCTGTCGGGCTCCAGCACCACCAGGCCATGAAAGACGCCAGCCGGAAGGTCCACACCCACGCAGTCACCGCCCGCCTGCAAGATCCGCTTCGCCAGAACCTGGCCGGCCTCGTCGAAAATCAGCAGGCCCAGGCGTCCCTTGAGCACCAGCAGGGTCTCGGCCTTGTCGGCGCTCAAGTGACGATGCGGAGGAATGTAAGTGGCCGGTTGCAGACCCACGGCCATGCGGTGGCAAGGCTCTTCCATGGCGTGAAAGTTGTGGTGCTGGCGACCACGGGGATTGGCCGAGGCTTTCTCGGCCAACTCGTGGAACAACGACTGATCAAGAAAGCTCGGCTCGCTCATGACTTACATCCCTTTGACGGCAAAAATCCCGGCAGCATTACGCCAGTAGCCCTTGTAGTCCATGCCGTAGCCGAAGATGTAGCGATCAACGCATGGCAAGCCAACGTAATCGGCCTTCAGGTCGGGACGGGCCTTGCGGTCGTGGTCCTTGTCGATCAGCACGGCGGTGTGTACTGCGCGGGCGCCGGCGTGTTTGCAGAAGTCGATGATCGCGCCCAGGGTGTGACCTTCGTCGAGGATGTCATCGATGATCAGTACATCGCGGTCGATGAAGGACACTTCCGGCTTGGATTTCCAGAACAGTTCGCCGCCGCTGGTTTCGTTGCGATAGCGGGTGGCGTGCAGGTAGGAAGCTTCCAGCGGGAATTGCAGGTGAGTCAGCAACTTGCCGGAGAAGATCAGGCCACCGTTCATCACGCAGAACACCACCGGATTGCGCTCCGCCAGTTGTTCATTGATTTGTGCACCGACTCGGGCGATGGCCGCCTCGACCTCAGCTTCGGTGTACAGGCAGTCAGCCTCGCGCATGATTTGACGGATATGCTCGAGATCAGCGGACATGGCGCTCTCCAGGGGGGTGGCAGTTTCGGAAAAGCGGGCAAAGGTACGCATCCGGCCCGGTCAGATCAAGCGTTTCTGGACTAACGTACTGAGATGTCTATAGGACAACACCCTCGGATAGATTAATCTAGGCCGGTTTTTTTGCCCGCCGCCGGAGCCTTTCCCTATGCCCATCCGTGAGATCCGCCATCCGCTGATCCGACACAAACTTGGCCTTATGCGCCGCGCCGACATTAGCACGAAGAATTTTCGCGAGCTCGCTCAGGAAGTCGGAGCCCTGCTGACGTACGAAGCCACCAAGGATCTGCCACTCGAATCCTACGAGATTCCGGGTTGGTGCGGTCCGGTCCAGGTCGAGAAGATCGCCGGCAAGAAGATCACCGTGGTGCCGATCCTGCGCGCCGGCATCGGCATGCTCGAGGGCGTGCTCAGCCTGATCCCGGGCGCCAAGGTCAGCGCCGTGGGCGTGGCCCGCAACGAGGAAACCCTGCAGGCCCACACCTACCTGGAAAAGCTGGTTCCGGAAATCGACGAACGCCTGGCCATGATCATCGACCCGATGCTCGCCACCGGCAGCTCCATGGTCGCGACCATCGACCTGTTGAAGAAGGCCGGTTGCAAGGACATCCGCGCCATGGTGCTGGTCGCCGCTCCCGAGGGCATCGAGGCCGTCGAGAAAGCCCACCCGGACGTCACCATCTACACCGCGTCCATCGACCAGAAACTCAATGAACACGGCTACATCATCCCGGGCCTGGGCGATGCCGGCGACAAGATCTTCGGCACCAAGCAGAAGGACGCCTGAGCATGCAGGACGAGTTCAACGATCCGCTCTGGCGCCAGGTCCTGTCTGGCGCCCAGATGCTCTTCGTGGCCTTTGGCGCGTTGGTGTTGATGCCGCTGATCACCGGTCTCGACCCCAACGTGGCGCTGTTCACGGCGGGTCTCGGGACTCTGCTGTTCCAGCTCGTGACGGGGCGCCAGGTGCCGGTGTTCCTGGCATCCAGCTTTGCCTTCATCACCCCGATCATCCTAGCCAAGGGCCAGTTCGGCCTGGCCGCGACCATGGGCGGCGTGATGGCGGCCGGTTTCGTCTACACCTTCCTGGGCCTGGCGGTGAAGATCAAGGGCACCGGCTTCATCGACCGGCTGCTGCCGCCGGTGGTCATCGGCCCGGTGATCATTTCCATCGGCCTGGCCATGGCGCCGATCGCCGCCAACATGGCGATGGGCAAGGCGGGCGATGGCAGTGAGCTGATTCATTACCAGACGGCGATGATGATCTCGATGCCGGCGCTGCTGACCACCCTGGTCGTCGCGGTGTTCGGCAAAGGCATCTTCCGCCTGGTGCCGATCATCTCCGGCGTGCTGGTGGGCTTCGCCCTGTCGTTCTACTTCGGCGTGGTCGATACCGCGAAGATCGCCGCGGCGCCCTGGCTGGCCCTGCCGCACTTCACCGCGCCGGAGTTCAACTGGCAGGCGATCCTGTTCATCGTCCCCGTCGCGCTGGCCCCCGCCATCGAGCACATCGGCGGGGTTATCGCCGTCGGCAGCGTGACCGGTCGCGACTATCTGAAGAAGCCCGGCCTGCACCGCACCCTGTTCGGCGACGGCATCGCCACCACTGCTGCCGGGCTGTTCGGCGGCCCGCCCAACACTACCTACGCCGAAGTGACCGGCGCGGTGATGCTGACCAAGAACTACAACCCGAAAATCATGACCTGGGCGGCGATCTTCGCCATCAGCCTGGCGTTTATCGGCAAGTTCGGCGCGCTGCTGCAAAGCATCCCGGTGCCAGTGATGGGCGGGATTCTCTGCCTGTTGTTCGGCTCGATCGCCGCGGTGGGCATGAACACCCTGATCCGCCACAAGATCGACCTGGGCGAAGCCCGCAACCTGGTGATCGTCTCGGTGACCCTGGTGTTCGGGATCGGCGGCGTGTTGATCGGCACCGGCACCGGTCCGGACGACTTCGGTCTGAAAGGCATCGCCCTGTGCGCCATCGTCGCGATCGCGCTGAACCTGATCCTGCCGGGCAACGATGGCTGGAAGAACAAGAAGGCTGACGAACCGCTGATCTGAGGATCGGCGTCAGCCGGAACATCCATCGCGGGCAAGCCTCGCTCCTGTAGGAGCGAGGCTTGCCCGCGATGCGTTCTACAAGGCCAAAGGCGCGCGCTCGCACAGGGCGCTCAAGGCCCTGGCCCATTGCGGGTCGTCGTTCAGGCACGGCACCAGCACCAACTCCTCCCCGCCCGCCTCACGGAACTGTTCGCGACCGCGGTCACCGATCTCTTCCAGGGTCTCGATGCAGTCGGCAACAAAAGCAGGGCACATCACCAGGATCTTCTTCACCCCTTGCCGGGCCAGTTCGTCCAGGCGTGCCTCGGTGTAGGGCTCGATCCATTTGGCGCGCCCCAGGCGGGACTGGAACGACACCGACCATTTGCCCTCCTCCAACCCCATGCGCTCTGCAAATGCCCGGGCGGTATTCAGGCACTGGCCGCGATAACAGGTGGCGGCCACTTCGGGAGGCGCGTCACGGCAGCAATCGCCTTCGAGGCTGTGACCGGGGTTGAGCTTTTTCAGGTGCCGCTCGGGCAAACCGTGGAAGCTCAGCAGCAGGTGGTCGAAGTCCTGCTGCAAATGCGGCCGGGCACTGGCCACCAGGGCGTCGAGGTACTCCGGCTGATCGTAGAATGGCTGCAATACCGAAAGCTGCACCGCAAGCTTCTGGTCGCGAATCACCCGCCGGGCTTCTTCCACCACCGTGGTCACGGTGCTGTCGGCGAATTGCGGGTACAGCGGCGCCAGGGTGATTCTTTTCTGCCCCTGGGCCACCAGGCGCAACAACGCCGACTCGATGGACGGCTCGCCGTAACGCATCGCCAACTCCACCGGCCCCTGCTTCCACTCGCGGCTCATGACCGCCTGCAGACGGCGACTGAGCACCACCAGCGGCGAACCTTCGTCCCACCAGATCGAAGCGTAGGCATGGGCCGACTGTTCCGGGCGCTTGATCAGGATCAGCGACACCAACAGGCGCCGGACCGGCCACGGCAGGTCGATCACGTAAGGGTCCATCAGGAATTGATTGAGGTAGCTGCGCACATCCGCCACCGAAGTGGAGGCCGGCGACCCCAGGTTGACCAGGAGCAACGCGTGATCGGTCATGCAACGTCCTATTTCAGAGGCGGCCGGACAAGTCGTCCAGGGCCGCGCGCAAATCAGTGAACTGGAAAGTGAACCCGGCGGCCAGCAAGCGCGCTGGCACCGTGCGCTGGCCCCCCAACAACAATAACGACAACTCCCCCAGGCCGAGGCGCAAGGCAAAGGCCGGCACCGGCAGCACGGCCGGCCGGTGCAAGACGCCCCCCAGGGTCTTGGCGAATTCGCGATTGCGCACCGGCGTCGGCGCGCAGGCATTATAAGGACCGCTGGCATCATTGCGGTGCAGAAGAAAATCAATCAGGGCGATTTGATCCTTGATATGAATCCACGGCATCCACTGCCGACCGTTGCCGATCGGCCCACCCAGCGCCAGCTTGAAGGGCAGCAGCAAGCGCGACAGAAAACCGCCCTCGGCGGCCAGCACCAGGCCCGTGCGAATCAGCACCACGCGCATGCCCATGGCCTCGGCGCGTTGCGCCGTCTCTTCCCAGGCGATGCACAGCTGGCTGGCGAAATCTTCGCTGACGGGGGGCGAGTCCTCGTTCAGCTCGCGCTCGCCGCCATCGCCATACCAGCCGACGGCCGAGCCGGAAATCAGCAGCCCGGGTTTCTGTTCACGGTTTTCCAGCCAGGCCAGCAGGCTTTCGGTCAGGGTGATCCGGCTGCTCCAGAGCAGCGCCTTGCGCTTGTGGGTCCAGGGGCGATCGGCGATCGGCGCCCCCGCCAGGTTGACGATGGCGTCGAGCGGCTCCTGCGCCAGCTCCTCCAGGCGAGCGATGCCACGCACTTGAGCGCCACACAAGGCGGGCACCTGGTCGGGCCGGCGACTCCACACCGTCAGTCGGTGACCCTGGGTCAGCCAGTGACGACAGAGCTGACGTCCGATCAAACCAGTACCGCCGGTCAGCAATATGTGCATGACATCTTCCTCGCGTGGCGTTTTACCCGCATCCCTAGTCTATTTTTATAAGCAGGGATCATTTCAATCGGGCAGGCTCTGTGTTTAACAATAGGACACCCTGTAAATCCGATGACGCCGAAAGTTATACCAAAAAATAAAATTGTACAGATTTAACCACGGCGTGATCTGCACAGAAAGGTAAAACGAGGCCCCCTATGACTGTACCCATCGCAATCATCGGCACCGGCATCGCCGGGCTCTCCGCCGCCCAGGCGCTGCGGGATACCGGGCATGCCGTGCAACTCTTCGACAAAAGCCGCGGCAGCGGCGGACGCATGTCCAGCAAGCGCAGCGATGCCGGCTCGCTGGACATGGGCGCACAATACTTCACCGCCCGCGACCGGCGCTTCGTCACTGAAGTGCAACGCTGGCAAGCCAATGGCTGGGCCGCCGAATGGGCGCCGCAGCTGTACAACTCCCACGGCGGCCAGCTCACCCCGTCGCCGGACGAACAGACTCGCTGGGTCGGTGCGCCACGCATGAGCGCCATCACCCGCGGCCTGCTGGGCGAAACGGAAGTGCACTTCGCCTGCCGCATCACCGAGGTCTACCGTGGCGAACGGCATTGGCACCTGCAGGATGCCGAAGGCTTCACCCATGGCCCGTTCAGCCACGTGATCATCGCCACGCCCGCTCCCCAGGCCACCGCCTTGCTGGCCGCCGCGCCAAAACTGGCCAGTGCCGCCGCCGGAGTGAAGATGGACCCGACCTGGGCCGTCGCCCTGGCCTTCGAAACCCCGTTGCAAACCCCGGTGGAAGGCTGCTTCGTCCAGGACAGCCCGCTCGACTGGCTGGCCCGCAACCGCAGCAAGCCAGGACGCGACAGCCAACTCGATACCTGGGTCCTGCATGCCAGCAGCGCCTGGAGCCGCCAGCATATCGACCTGCCGAAAGAAGCCGTGATCGAACAATTGCATGGCGCCTTCGCCGAACTGCTGCACAGCGCCATGCCCGCCCCGGTCTTCAGCCTGGCCCACCGCTGGCTCTACGCTCGCCCGGCGAGCAGCCACGAATGGGGCGCCCTGGCGGATGTCGACCTGGGGCTCTACGTCTGCGGCGACTGGTGCCTGTCCGGCCGTGTCGAAGGCGCCTGGCTCAGTGGACAGGAGGCCGCCCGCCGGTTGCACGAAAGCCTGTAGCTCATTGCATCACCCCGCGTGACCCGCTGCTGTCGCCCTGGGCAGCAGCCCGCCCTCCGAGTCCGGAACTCGCCAGGCATTGTCCCCTCGAACCACCCCGCACCGCACAAGCCGCCCCTTGGAAAAACGCTCCAGCGCCAGCGCTCATAGGCGCCGGGTCGAACAGTTTTATGGGCGCGAAACCCGCAACCCGAAAACCTGTACAAAATATTTGACTTGTACATACCCAGCTCTATGATGAGCAAAGTTGTACAGAAAATAGTTCTTGTACATGAATACTCGCGGAAGCCATGCCCATGCCCCACAGCCCGAGCCAGGCCCACAAACCGAAAATCGCCGTCAGCGCCTGTTTGCTGGGCGCGCCCGTGCGCTACAACGGCGGGCACAAGGCATCGCACCTGTGCGGCGAAGTTCTTGCGGAGTTTTTCGATCTGGTCCCGCTGTGTCCGGAAGTCGCCATCGGCCTGGGCACACCCCGCGAACCCATTCGCCTGGTGGGCGATCCACGGCAACCGCGGGCCGTCGGCAGTGTCGATCCGACCCTTGACGTCACCCAGGCCCTGGCGGACTACGGCCAGCGCATGGCGGACGAACTGGACGATATTTGTGGCTACATCTTCATGCAGCAATCGCCCTCCTGCGGGCTGGAGCGAGTCAGGGTCTACCACGGCCGCTCGGTCGAGCGCAGTGGCCGCGGCATCCATGCTCAGGCGTTCTGCAGCCGTCGCCCGGACCTGCCGGTGGAAGAAGACGGACGACTCAACGACCCGGTACTGCGGGAAAACTTCCTGACCCGGGTGTTCGCCTACAGCGCCTGGCAGGACCTGCTCCGGCAAGGTCTGAGCCGTCGCCGCCTGACCGACTTTCACGCCCGCTACAAATACCTGCTGATGGCCCACGACCCCGTGCAGTACAAGGCCCTTGGCGCCCTGCTGGGCAGCATGGGCAACAGCGACCCGGCGCACATCGGCCCGCGCTATTTCAGCCAGTTGATGGCCGCCCTGAAGAAATGCGCCACCCGGCGCACCCACACCAACGTCCTGCAACACATCAGCGGCTACCTCAAGCGTGCCATCAGCCACGAGGACAAACAGGAGATGCAGCACCTCATCGCCCAGTACCGTCACGGCATCGTGCCGCTGGTGGTGCCGCTGACCCTGCTCAAGCATCACCTGCGCCTGCACCCCGATCCCTACATCGCGCAACAGGTGTACCTGCAACCGCACCCGGAACGCCTCGGCCTGCGCAACGCGCTCTGAACCATGAACGACACCCCGGATAGCCGCCCCCACGATCACCACCGCCCGCGGGAACAGGGCTGGTTGCCGATCCGCGAAGTGACCCGCCAGACCGGCGTCAACGCCGTCACCCTGCGGGCCTGGGAGCGTCGCTACGGGTTGGTCGTACCGCAGCGCACGGCCAAGGGGCATCGGCTGTTTTCGCCCGAGCATGTGCAACGGATCCTGAACATCCTGACCTGGCTCGACCGCGGCGTCGCGGTCAGCCAGGTCAAGCAATTGCTGGACGCTACACCGGCCTCCAGCGAACCGGCGACGAACGATTGGCAGTTGCAGCGCCAACGCCTGACCCAGGCCATCGGCCAACTGGCCGAGCGCAAGATCGACGACGCGTTCAACCAGGCCATGGCCCTCTACCCGCCACGCACCCTGTGCGAACACTTGCTGCTACCGCTGCTGGGCGAACTCGAACAACGCTGGCAGGGGCGCTTCGGCACCCAGATGGAACGGGTGTTCTTCCATACCTGGCTGCGCAGCAAGCTCGCCGTGCGGGTCTACCACAACAACCGCCAGCTGCAAGGCGCCCCGCTGCTGCTGGTCAACCATGCGGAACTGCCGCTGGAGCCGCACCTTTGGCTCAGCGCCTGGCTGGTCAGCAACAGCGACTGCCCGGTGGAGGTCTTCGACTGGCCGCTGCCGCCCGGCGAGTTGGCCCTGGCCGCCGACCTCCTGAGCGCCCGGGGCGTGCTGCTGTATGCGAGCCGATCGATCGATCCGCGGCAACTGCCGCGACAGCTCGCCGGCCTGGCCTGCCCGATCTTCATCGTCGGGCCGGCGGTGCGCATCCATCGCACCGAGCTGCTCGCCTGTACCCACACAATCGCCGACCTGCACCTCGCCGAGGACCCGCTTTCGGCGCACCAGGCCCTGATCGGCCGAGGACTCTTCTAATGCCGCAACGCCCCCTGCAATTGATCTGGCTGCGCAGCGACCTGCGCCTGCACGACAACACCGCGCTGCATGCCGCGACCCAGCGCGGGCCGACGGTGGCCGTCTATCTGCTGAGCCCCGGGCAATGGCTCGCGCATGACGACGCGCCGTGCAAGGTCGACTTCTGGCTGCGCAACCTGCGCCAGCTGAGCAGCGACCTGGCGCGGTTGAACATCCCGCTGCTGATTCGTGAAGCATCGTCCTGGGACCAGGCGCCCCAGGCCTTGCTCCAGCTGTGCCGGCAACTGTCCGTCGAGGCGCTGCACGTCAACGAGGAATACGGCATCCATGAAAGCCGCCGCGACACCGCGGTGGCCAGCCTGCTGAAAAGCCAGGGCGTGGGGTTTCACAGCTACCTCGACCAACTGCTGTTCCGGCCCGGCAGCGTGCTGACCAAAAGCGGCGGTTACTTCCAGGTCTTCAGCCAGTTTCGCAAGGTCTGCTACAGCCGGCTGTACAGCGCCCTGCCGGCGCAAGTGGCGGCGCCCGGGGCACAAGCGGCGCTGGGGATACCCGCCGATGCGGTGCCGCGGCATGTCGAGGGGTTCCCCACGCCCAGCCCACAGCTGCAAGCGCTCTGGCCGGCCGGCGAAGAGGCCGCGCAACAGCGCCTTGGGTATTTCGCCGAGGCCCGGCTCGACCACTACCAGGCCGAACGCGACCTGCCGGCCAGGCCCGGCACCAGCCAGCTGTCCCCCTACCTGGCGGCCGGCGTGCTGTCGCCGCGCCAATGCCTGCACGCCGCCCTGCAGACCAACCAGGGCGAGTTCGCCAGCGGCAACCCCGGCGCGGTCACCTGGATCAACGAGTTGCTCTGGCGCGAGTTCTATAAACACATCCTGGTGGGCTACCCGCGGGTATCCCGGCATCGCGCGTTCCGCCCGGAAACCGAGGCCGTGGCCTGGCGCGACGCGCCCGATGAACTGGCGGCCTGGCAACAGGCCCGTACCGGCTTGCCGATCATCGATGCCGCCATGCGCCAGTTGCTGGAAACCGGCTGGATGCACAACCGCCTGCGGATGGTCGTGGCGATGTTCCTGACCAAAAACCTGCTGATCGACTGGCGCCTGGGCGAACGATTTTTCATGCGCCACCTGATCGATGGCGACCTGGCGGCAAACAACGGCGGCTGGCAGTGGAGTTCGTCCACCGGCACCGACTCGGCGCCCTACTTCCGTATCTTCAACCCCTTGAGTCAATCGCAGCGGTTCGACAGCCAGGGCACCTTCATCCGCCACTGGCTGCCGGAACTGGCGGGGCTGGACGCCAAAGATATCCACAACCCGGCGGCCATGGGCGGGCTGTTCGGCGTACCCGGCTACCCGGCGCCGATGGTCGATCTGGGAATGTCGCGCGAACGCGCCCTGGCGGCGTTCAAGAACCTGCCTTCGCGAGTCGACGCCAGGGGCGGACAGGACTAGGCGAGATCCGGCAAACGCCTGTCGCCGGCTGCACACAAGCCGGGCCCAGTGCCTTACACTGCGCGCCCATGACCACTATTCCCGTCACCCAGATCGCCGAAACGGCGGTCACCTGTTCCAGCTGCGCCGCCTGCTGCTGCCAGCTGGAAGTCCTGCTGATCACCGAAACCGGGGTACCGGAGCGATTTATCGACACCGACGACTGGGGGGGCGAGGTCATGCGGCGCCTGGACGACGGCTGGTGCGCCGCGCTGGATCGCGACAGCATGCTGTGCAGCATCTACGAACAACGTCCGCTGATCTGCCGGGAATTCGAGATGGGGGAAGCGGACTGTCTCAACGAACGCCGCGGCATCGCCACGGCGTATCGCTGAACGGGCCTTACAACGGCATGGTGTAGTGCAGCGCGTAGCTCTCGACGCCGTCGTTGGGAGAGGCGATGCCGGCGTTGGAGTAGTGCGTGGCGCGGATGCCGACTTCATGCCCGCCGTTGAAACGCAGGCCAAAACCGATGCGGTCCTCGAACTGGAAGGCCGAGCCGAGCTTGTTGCTTTCCACTTCGGTGTTGGCGAACACCGCCACGCCGATACCCGCCTCGACATAAGGCTTGACGCTCTGCCCGGCGAATTCGTAGACCAGCACCGGCGAGAACGACAGGCTGTGGTTGCTCGACTTGTCGTCGCCATCCCAGAAGGTGTAGGCGCCGCTCCAGTAGCCGGTCAGGCGCCCGACGTCGCTCTGCAACCAGCTTTTATCCCAGTCGAACTGCATGCCCAGGCGATAGGTCTGGGTCGAGTCGCTGGTCTGCCCCACCGAAAACTCGACGCCGGCCGCCTGTGCCGAGAAACTGTGCCCCAACAACGCGGCTGCAAGCGCAGCCAAACAGAACATTCTTCTCATCAGGAACATCCTTTTTTTAACTATTCGTATGGTGTTTTACGACTCTGCAGCTAGTAGAAGTCTGCGCGTGAACAGAAGTTCAGCGTAAATCGCCGCTTCTGCATGATTTTTTATGACGCGAAGCTTTCCACCGCTCCCGCTTCGTTCCAGAGCAGGGGCAGGATATGTCCGAAGTGAGCCAGATTGCCACTTGTCCAGAACCGCGCCTGGCGCGCAGGCCCCGCCGCCAGTAGCTCGCGTTCGCCGAGCAGACGCTCCAGCTGGCGGGCCACCGCGGCCCCGGTATCGATCAGGCTGATGTGCACAGGGATCATTTGCCCGAGCAAGGGCTTGAGAAACGGGTAGTGGGTGCAGCCCAGGATGATGGTGTCGCAACCGGCCGCCAGCAGCGGCTCGACATAGCCCCGGAGCAATTGGCGCAACGCCTCGCTGTGCAGGTCGCCGGCCTCGATCAGTTCCACCAGGCCCGGACATGGCTGGGTGATGACCTGGATGTCGGTGGCGAAGCGATCGAGCAAGGCGGCGAACTTGGCGCTCTGCAAGGTGCCGGTGGTGGCCAGCACGCCGACCACGCCGCTACGGGTCGCCGCGGCGGCCGGCTTGACCGCGGGCTCCATGCCGACGATGGGCCACTGCGGATAGTCGCGCCGCAGGTCGGCGACGCCGGCCACCGTCGCGGTATTGCAGGCCAGCACCAGCGCCTTGGCGCCCTGCTCGCGAAAGAAACCGGCGATCAGGCTGCAACGCTGGCGAATGAATTCGGGGGTTTTCTCGCCGTAGGGAATGTTGCCGCAATCGGCCACATACAACAGCGATTCGTGGGGCAGGCGCTGCCGGATCTCCGCCAGCACCGATAGGCCACCGACACCGGAATCGAAGACACCGATCGGCGCTTCACGCATGTGAGCCTCCACAGACACTGCAGCCGGGGTCACGCTTGACCCGCAGTTCGCGAAAACGCGTGCCCAGCGCGTCGATCAGCAACAGGCGGCCCACCAGCGGCTCGCCAAACCCCGCCAGCAACTTCAACGCCTCGAGGGCCTGCAGGCTGCCCACCAGGCCTACCAGCGGCCCGAGAACCCCGGCTTCGCTGCAGGTCAGCTCGGCTTCGCTGCCATGGCCATATAAACAGTGGTAACACGGGCTTTCGGGGCGACGCGGGTCGAACACCGACAATTGCCCTTCCAGGCGGATCGCGGCACCGCTGACCAGCGGCTTGCCCGCGGCGACGCATGCGGCGTTTACCGCCTCGCGGGTCGAGAAGTTATCGGTGCAGTCGAGCACCAGGTCCACCGCCGCGACCGCGGCCGCCAGGGAATCGGCATCCAGCGCCGCGCGGTGGGGCACCAGCCGAATCTCGGGGTTGATTGCGCCCAGCCGACGCAGCGCCGAATCGACCTTGCCCAGGCCGACGCTATCGGTGTCGTGGATGATCTGGCGCTGCAGGTTGGTCAGGTCGACCGTATCGAAGTCGGCCAGGTGCAACTCACCGACACCCGCCGCCGCCAGATACAGGGCCACCGGAGCTCCCAGGCCACCGAGGCCGACGATCAGTACCCGGCTGGCCTTGAGCCGCTCCTGGCCATCGATGTCGACGTGCTGCAGCAGGATCTGCCGGCTGTAGCGCAACAGTTCCTGATCGTTCAGCACGGCAGGCGCCCCAGACTGATGCGCTCATGGCCGCCCAGGTCGACACGGCTCTGCACCTCGACGAATCCCTGGGTCAGCAGCAAGTCGCGCACCGCCGGCGCCTGGTCGTAGCCGTGCTCGAGCATCAGCCAGCCGCCGGCCTCGAGGTGCGCGGGCGCCTGGGCGATGATCAGGCGCAGGTCGTCCAGCCCGTCCTTGCCCGCCACCAGGGCGCTTTCCGGCTCGAAACGCACATCGCCGGCCGCCAGGTGCGGGTCGGCATCGGCGATATACGGCGGGTTGCTGACGATCAGCTGATAACGCCGGCCTTCCAGCGCGCTGAACCAGTGGCTGCTGAGCACGGTGACATTGTCCAGTTGCAGGCGCTGGCGGTTGCGCTCGGCCAGGGCCACGGCCTCCAGCACGCGGTCGACCGCGGTGACCTGCCACGCCGGGCGTTCGCTGGCCAGAGCCAGGGCGATGGCGCCGCTGCCGGTGCCCAGGTCGAGCACCCGGGCGGGCGTGGCCGGCAGCAATTCCAGCGCCACTTCCACCAGCAGTTCGGTGTCGGGGCGCGGGATCAGCGTGTGCGGCGCAACTTCCAGGTCGAGCTTCCAGAACCCTTGCTGCCCGAGGATATAAGCCACCGGTTCGCCGGAGCGACGGCGCTGCAGGTACTCGGCAAAGGTCAACGCCGCTTCGCTGGGCACGATCCGCTCGGGCCAGGTGTGCAGGAAGCTGCGCGGCTTGCCCAGGGCCGCGGCCAGCAGCAGTTCGGCATCCAGGCGCGCGGTCGGCGAGTCGGGCAATTGGGCGGCGCGCAACAGGCTGGCGATGATGGTCATGGTATTTACTCGCCCAATGCGGCTAGTTGATCGGCCTGGTATTCGGCCAGGAGCGGTTCGATCACCGCCTCGACACCGCCGGCGAGGATCTCGTCGAGGGAATAGAGGGTCAGGTTGACGCGGTGATCGGTCACCCGGCCCTGAGGGAAGTTGTAGGTACGGATCCGCTCGGAGCGGTCGCCCGAACCGACCAGCAGCTTGCGCTCGCTGGCGATCGCGTTGGCCGCGGCGCTGGTCTGCTGGTCGTTGAGCTTGGCCGACAGCCAGGACATGGCCCGCGCCCGGTTCTTGTGCTGGGAACGCTCTTCCTGGCACTCGACCACGATCCCCGTCGGTAGGTGGGTGATACGGATCGCCGAGTCGGTCTTGTTGACGTGCTGGCCACCGGCGCCGGAAGAGCGATAGGTGTCGATCCGCAGGTCCGCCGGGTTGATCTCGATGGCTTCCTGTTCGTCCGGCTCGGGCAGCACCGCCACGGTGCAGGCCGAGGTATGGATACGGCCCTGGGATTCGGTGGCCGGCACCCGCTGGACGCGGTGCGCACCGGACTCGAACTTCAGCTTGCCGTAGACGTTTTCGCCTTCGACCCGGGCGATGACTTCCTTGTAGCCGCCGTGCTCGCCTTCGTTTTCCGAGAGGATCTCCAGCCGCCAGCCGCGCCGCTCGGCATAGCGCGAATACATGCGGAACAGGTCGCCGGAAAAGATCGCCGCCTCGTCACCGCCGGTGCCGGCGCGGATTTCCAGGAACACATTGCGCCCGTCGTTCGGGTCCTTGGGCAGCAGCATGCGTTGCAGGGTGCCTTCCAGTTCGGCCAATTGCTCCTTGGCTTCGCGGGCTTCTTCCAGCGCCATTTCGCGCATGTCCGGGTCGCTGTCCTTGAGCAGCGCCTGGGCGCCCTCGAGATCGGCCTGGACCTTGAGCACCTGTTTATAGCCCTGGACGATCGGCTCGACTTCCGCGTACTCCTTGGAATAGGCGCGGAACTTGGCCTGATCGGAAATGACTTCGCCGTCGCCAAGCAACGCGGTCAATTCCTCGAAACGATCCTGGAGGACATCCAGCTTATTGAGCAGTGACGCTTTCATTGCGGTTTTTTATCCGAAGAGTCCGAAGCACCCTCACCGAGGGCAAAGAGTTCCTGGGCCATGGCCAGCGCATCCAGGCGGCCTTCAGCGGTCAGTTTCTTCAACTGGACGCTGGGCGCATGCAGCAATTTGTTGGTCAACCCGCGAGCCAGTTGCATCAGGACCTCTTCGGCGCTGCCGCCGTTGGCCAGCATGCGCTGGGCCTTCTGCAGTTCTTCGTCGCGCAGGCGTTCGCTCTGCTGACGATACGCCTTGAGCACATCCACCGCAGCCAGCTCGCGCAGGCGCACCATGAAATCCTCGGCGCCGATGTTCACCAGCTCTTCCGCCGCCTGCGCCGCGCCCTGGCGGCTCTTGAGGTTTTCGGCGACCACTTCGTGGAGATCGTCGACGGTATACAGATAAACGTCGTCCAACTCGCCGACTTCCGGCTCGATGTCCCGGGGCACCGCGATATCCACCATGAAGATCGGCTTGTGCTTGCGCAGCTTCAGCGCGCTTTCCACCGCGCCCTTGCCGAGGATCGGCAACTGGCTGGCGGTGGAGCTGATGACGATATCGCTGTGCACCAGTTCCTGGGGAATATCCGACAGCAGCACGGCATGGGCGCCAAACTGTTCGGCCAGGGTGCTGGCACGCTCCAGGGTACGGTTGGCGACCACGATGCGCTTGACCCCCAGGTCGTGCAGGTGGCGGGCGACCAGGGTGATGGTTTCGCCGGCGCCGATCAGCAGCGCCTGGCTGCGTTGCAGGTCGCTGAAAATCTGTTTGGCCAGGCTCACCGCGGCAAAGGCCACGGAAACCGGGTTTTCGCCGATGGCGGTGTCGGTGCGCACCTGCTTGGCGGCACTGAACGTGGCCTGGAACAGACGCCCGAGCAACGGACCGATGGTGCCGGCTTCACGCGCGACGGCGTAGGCGGACTTCATCTGCCCGAGGATCTGCGGCTCGCCCAGCACCAGCGAATCCAGCCCTGAGGCGACCCGCATCATGTGACGAACGGCCGCATCGTCCTCGTGCACATAGGCACTGGCGCGCAGGTCTTCGAGGCTCAGATGGTGGTACTCGGCCAGCCAGCGCAACACGATATCCGCCGAAAGATGATCCTGTTCTATATAGAGTTCGCTGCGATTGCAGGTGGAGAGGATCGCAGCTTCGCGGCTGTCGGTAAGGCGGCAGAGCTGCTGCAAGGCCTCAACCAACTGCTCAGGGGTAAAGGCCACGCGCTCGCGGACGTCTACTGAAGCAGTCTTGTGGTTAATACCGAGTGCAAGGAAGGCCATTCAAGGTCGCTGATGATGTCGAGAAGCCGACAATTGTCCTACTTCGAAAGATTCAGAACAACCACTGCCGACTATTGTCCCAATAGACTGCCTCTTACCGGCGTCCGCCGAGTCTCGGTTATGTTTGGCCGAAGGCTTGTGTCATGATGCTCCGACCGCAGGTTAGTCATCCTCTTCCTATATGAATAGATCCTCCGCGCTGCTCCTTGCTTTTGTCTTCCTCAGCGGCTGCCAGACCCTGGCTCCCGTTTCGCCGGACGGTACCTCGCCGGTCGAAGACAGCACCCCGGCTCCCGAAAAGCCCAAGGTTTACTCCTCGTTCAGCGAAGACACGATCTTCAGCCTGCTGAGCGCGGAACTGGCTGGTCAACGCAACCGGTTCGACATTGCCCTGGACAACTACGTCACCCAGGCCGTCAACACCCAGGACCCGGGCATTTCCGAGCGGGCCTTCCGCATCGCCGAATACCTCGGCGCCGACCAGGCCGCGCTGGACACCGCGCTGATCTGGGCGAAAAACGCCCCGGACGATCTGGAAGCCCAGCGCGCCGCGGCCATCCAGCTGGCCCGCAGCGGGCGTTATGACGACTCCATGGTCTATATGGAGAAAGTCCTGCAGGGCAAGGGCGATACGCATTTCGACTTCCTCGCGCTGTCGGCCGCCGACACCGACCAGGACACTCGTAACGGCCTGATGAAGAGCTTCGACCGCCTGCTGCAGAAACACCCGAACAATGGCCAACTGGTGTTCGGCAAAGCCCTGCTGCTGCAACAGGACGGCGACACCCGCGAGGCGCTGAAGCTGCTGGAGCAGAACCCGCCGGAGGAAGGCGAGATCGCGCCGATCCTGTTGCGCGCGCGCCTGCTGCAAAGCCTCAACCGCGCTGACGAAGCCCTGCCGCTGCTGGAAAAGAGCATTCGCAAATACCCGGACGACAAGCGCCTGCGCCTGACTTACGCACGCATGCTGGTCGAACAGGATCGCATGGACGACGCCAAGGCCCAGTTCTCCAGCCTGGTGCAGCAGTATCCGGAAGACGACGAGCTGCGCTACTCCCTGGCGCTGGTCTGCCTGGAGGCCAAGGACTGGCAAGAGGCCAAAGGCTATCTGGAAGACCTGATCGCCCGGGAAAGCCATGTCGACTCGGCGCACCTGAACCTGGGCCGCATCGCCGAAGAACTCAACGATCCCCAGGGCGCGCTGGCCGAGTACGGCCAGGTCGGCCCCGGTAACGACTACCTGCCGGCACAACTGCGCCAGGCCGATATCCTGATGGGCAACGGCCGCACCGCCGACGCCGAAAAACGCCTGGCCGCGGCCCGCGACGCCCAGCCGGACTACGCCATCCAGCTGTACCTGATCGAGGCCGAGACCCTGTCCGCCAACAATCAGGGCGACAAGGCCTGGAAAATTCTCCAGCAAGCCCTGCAGCAATACCCGGACGATGTCAGCCTGCTCTACACCCGTGCGATGCAGGCCGAGAAACGCAACGACCTGGCGCAGATGGAAAAGGACCTGCGCCTGATCATCAAGCGCGAGCCGGACAACGCCATGGCCCTGAACGCCCTCGGCTATACGCTGTCGGACCGTACGACCCGCTACGCCGAAGCCAAGGCCCTGATCGAACAGGCCCACCAGTTGACCCCGGACGATCCGGCGGTACTCGACAGCCTGGGCTGGGTGAACTATCGCCTGGGCAACCTGGCGGAAGCCGAGCGCCTGCTGCGCCAGGCGCTGGAGCGCTTTCCCGACCAGGAAGTCGCTGCGCACCTGGGCGAAGTGCTCTGGGCCAACGGCAAGCAACGCGAAGCCAGGCAGATCTGGAGCAAGTTCCTCAAGGACCAGCCCGACAGCCCTATCCTGCGCAGCACCATCAAACGCCTGACCGGATCAGAGAACCTTTAAGACTATGTTTTTGCGCCACCTTATTGTCTTCAGCCTTATTGCCCTGCTCGCCGGCTGCTCCGGCTTCGGTACCCGCGAGTCCGTCGAGGGGCACGGCAGCCCTGCGCTATGGCGCGAGCACAAGCAGCAACTGAGCGGCCTCGACGGCTGGCAGATCAACGGCAAGATCGGCATTCGCGCGCCCAAGGACTCGGGCAGCGGCACGCTGTTCTGGCTGCAGCGCCAGGACTACTACGACATCCGCCTGTCGGGCCCGCTGGGCCGCGGTGCCGCCCGCCTGACCGGCCGCCCCGGCCAGGTCGCGCTGGAAGTCGCCAACCAGGGACGCTATGAAGCGCAGACCCCGGAAGCCCTGCTCGAAGAGCAACTGGGCTGGAAGCTGCCGGTTTCCCACCTGGCCTGGTGGGTTCGCGGGCTGCCCGCGCCCGACAGCAAGAGCCGCCTGACCCTGGACGGCGACAGCCGCCTGGCCAGCCTCGAGCAGGATAACTGGCAGGTCGAATACCTGAGCTACGCGCAACAGAACGGTTATTGGCTGCCCGAGCGCATCAAGCTGCATGGCCAGGACCTTGACGTCACGCTGGTGATCAAGGAATGGCAACCACGCAAGCTGGGGCAATGAGCATGAGCGCCCCCCGGCTGACCCTGCCCTCCCCGGCAAAACTCAACCTGATGCTGCATATCCTCGGTCGTCGCGAAGACGGCTACCACGAACTGCAGACGATCTTTCAGTTTCTCGATTACGGCGATGAAATCACTTTCGCCGTCCGCGACGACGGCGTCATTCGCCTGCACACGGAATTCCCCGACGTGCCTCACGACAGCAACCTGATCGTGCGCGCGGCCAGGCAGCTGCAGGCACAATCGGCCTGCCCGCTGGGCATCGATATCTGGATCGACAAGGTCCTGCCCATGGGCGGTGGCATCGGCGGCGGCAGTTCCAACGCGGCGACCACCCTGCTGGGCCTGAACCATCTCTGGCAACTGGGCTGGGACAGCGACCGGCTGGCTTCGCTGGGCCTGGGGCTGGGCGCCGATGTCCCGGTTTTCTTGCGCGGGCATGCCGCTTTTGCCGAGGGCGTGGGGGAGAAACTCACCCCGGTCGAACCCGAGGAGCCCTGGTATCTCGTGCTGGTGCCGCAAGTCTCTGTAAGTACAGCAGAAATTTTTTCGGATCCGCTGTTGACACGTGACACCGCGCCCATTAAAGTGCGCCCCGTTCCCGAGGGAAACAACAGAAACGACTGCCTTCCGGTAGTTGCAAGGCGTTATCCAGAAGTACGTAACGCATTGAATTTGTTAGGTAAATTTACCGAAGCAAAACTGACTGGAACTGGAAGTTGTGTGTTTGGGGGCTTCCCAAGCAAAGCTGAAGCTGATAAAGTCTCGGCCCTTCTTACAGAGACCCTTACAGGGTTTGTAGCAAAAGGAAGCAACGTTTCGATGTTGCATCGCAAGCTGCAAAGTCTGCTCTAAAGGAACCAAGTGCCAGGCACTTGATGCAACAGATACAGGGGCGTCGCCAAGCGGTAAGGCAGCAGGTTTTGATCCTGCCATGCGTTGGTTCGAATCCAGCCGCCCCTGCCATTTTCCTTATACTCATCCAGGTATACCCTCAGCCTTCAGGTACTGCGCGTGTCCAAGATGATGGTCTTTACGGGGAACGCTAACCCCGATCTGGCTCGGCGTGTCGTACGTCAGCTGCATATCCCTCTCGGTGACATCTCTGTCGGAAAGTTTTCCGACGGCGAGATTACCGCTGAGATCAATGAAAATGTCCGCGGTAAAGACGTCTTCATTATTCAGCCGACTTGCGCTCCGACCAACGATAACCTGATGGAACTCGTCGTGATGGCTGATGCCTTCCGCCGCTCCTCAGCGACTCGAATCACTGCTGTAATTCCTTACTTTGGTTATGCCCGTCAGGATCGCCGTCCGCGTTCCGCACGTGTGGCTATCAGCGCGAAAGTCGTGGCTGACATGCTGACCGTCGTCGGCATCGACCGTGTGCTCACGGTTGACCTGCACGCAGACCAGATTCAAGGCTTCTTCGATATTCCGGTAGATAACATCTACGGCTCCCCCGTTCTGGTGGACGACATCGAAGACCAACGTTTCGAAAACCTCATGATCGTGTCCCCGGACATTGGCGGCGTCGTGCGTGCACGTGCCGTGGCCAAGTCCCTGGGCGTGGACCTGGGGATCATCGACAAGCGCCGTGAGAAAGCCAATCACTCCGAAGTGATGCATATCATCGGTGACGTCGAAGGTCGTACCTGCATCCTGGTTGACGACATGGTCGACACCGCCGGCACCCTGTGCCACGCGGCCAAGGCCTTGAAAGAGCATGGCGCTGCCAAGGTCTTTGCCTACTGCACGCACCCCGTGCTGTCGGGTCGGGCAATCGAGAACATTGAAAATTCCGTGCTGGACGAGCTGGTGGTGACCAACACCATCCCGCTGTCCGCCGCAGCACAGGCCTGCGTGCGTATCCGCCAACTGGATATCGCGCCGGTGGTTGCCGAAGCGGTTCGCCGCATCAGCAACGAAGAATCGATCAGTGCGATGTTCCGATAAGGGCCCTGCCCTTTTCGAAATGTCTCGTTGACGAAAAGCGCCCCGCCCCGGCACCACTGCCGGGGCGGGGCTTTTTTGCCCATGCCGTGTTTGGCGCTGGTCGCAAACGCCACTCGGTAATGGCTATTTTGGAGATATGAAATGACTGATTTCACCCTGAACGCTCAAGCGCGTACTGACCTGGGGAAAGGTGCGAGCCGCCGCCTGCGTCATGCCGCGAACATTCCTGCCGTTGTCTACGGTGGTAACAAGGACGCCGAGTCCGTGACCATCCTGGCCAAGGAAATCGCCAAGCTGTTCGAAAACGAAGCTGCCTTCAGCCACGTTATCGAGCTGAACGTCGACGGCACCAAGCAGAACGTCGTGATCAAGGCCCTGCAGCGTCACCCAGCCAAGCAGTTCATCATGCACGCTGACTTCGTGCGCGTTGTTGCCGGCCAGAAACTGACCGCCAAGGTTCCAGTTCACCTGATCAACGAAGAAGCTCCGGTCAAGAAAGGCGGCGAAATCTTCCGCGCAGCCACCGAGATCGAAGTTTCCTGCCTGCCGAAAGACCTGCCTGAGTTCATCGAAGTCGACATGGCCGAGACTGAAATCGGCACCGTGATCCACCTGTCCAACCTCAAGGCCCCTAAAGGCGTTGAGTTCGTTGCCCTGGCTCACGGTAACGACCTGGCTGTTGCCAACGTTCACGCTCCACGTGTTGCTCCAGAAGCTGAAGAAGGCGCTGCAGAGTAATCCACTCTGCTTGCCGGAGTGGCCGGAAACATCGCGGACTGGAACGTAGCGAGAAAGCGGGCGGGAACGCGGAGTTTACATCCATGGTAAATGAGCTTTTTTCGTCCGTTTTCGCCGCTCTCCCGGGTTGCGGCGATGTTATCCACCACTCCAAGGAAGGGCCCCTATCGTGACTGCCATCAAACTGATCGTTGGCCTGGGTAATCCAGGTGCCGAATACGAACAGACCCGGCATAACGCAGGGGCCCTTTTTGTTGAGCGCATCGCCGACAAACAAGGCGTCAGCCTTGTGGCCGATCGCAAGTATTTCGGCCTGACCGGGCGCTTTTCGCACCAGGGTCAGGACATTCGTCTGCTGATCCCCACCACCTACATGAACCGCAGCGGCCAGGCCGTGGCGGCATTGGCCGGTTTCTTCCGCATCAAGCCCGAAGAAATCCTGGTGGCGCACGACGAACTCGACCTGCCACCCGGCGTCGCCAAGCTCAAGCAGGGCGGCGGGCACGGCGGGCACAACGGGTTGCGCGACATCATCGC
The DNA here is from genome assembly GCF_000931465.1 of Pseudomonas sp. MRSN 12121. NCBI lineage: Bacteria > Pseudomonadati > Pseudomonadota > Gammaproteobacteria > Pseudomonadales > Pseudomonadaceae > Pseudomonas > Pseudomonas sp. MRSN 12121. Next base: position 5,767,561 of record NZ_CP010892.1, read on the forward strand.
GCAACTGGGCAACCAGAATACCTTCCACCGCCTGCGGCTTGGCATCGGCCATCCCGGCGTCGCCAGCATGGTCTCGAACTTCGTCCTGGGTCGCGCGCCACGCGCCGAACAGGAAAAGCTCGACGCCAGCATCGATTTTGCCCTCGGCGTGCTGCCGGATATCTTCGCCGGGGAATGGAACCGCGCGATGAAAAACCTGCACAGCCAGAAGGCCTGACTCTTACCCGAGGGGAAACACCATGGGATTCAACTGCGGCATCGTCGGCCTGCCTAACGTCGGCAAGTCCACCCTGTTCAACGCCCTGACCAAATCCGGTATCGCGGCCGAGAACTTCCCCTTCTGCACCATCGAGCCGAACAGCGGCATCGTGCCGATGCCGGATCCGCGCCTGGATGCCCTGGCCGCCATCGTGGTGCCGGAGCGCGTGCTGCCGACCACCATGGAGTTCGTCGACATCGCCGGCCTGGTGGCGGGCGCCTCGAAAGGCGAAGGCCTGGGTAACAAGTTCCTGGCCAACATCCGCGAAACCGATGCCATCGCCCACGTGGTCCGCTGCTTCGAAGACGACAACGTGATTCACGTTGCCAACAGCGTCGACCCGAAACGCGACATCGAGATCATCGACCTGGAACTGATCTTCGCCGACCTCGACAGCTGCGAAAAACAGCTGCAGAAAGTCGCGCGCAACGCCAAGGGCGGTGACAAGGACGCCGTGGCGCAGAAAGCCCTGCTCGAGCAGCTCATTGCCCACTTCACCGAAGGCAAGCCGGCGCGCAGCCTGATGAAGAACATGAGCACCGAGGAAAAGGCGGTGATCCGCGGCTTCCACCTGCTGACCACCAAGCCGGTGATGTACATCGCCAACGTCGCCGAAGACGGTTTCGAGAACAACCCGCTGCTGGACGTGGTCAAGGCCATCGCCGAGGAAGAAGGCGCGATGGTGGTGCCGGTCTGCAACAAGATCGAAGCGGAAATCGCCGAGCTGGACGACGGTGAAGAAAAAGACATGTTCCTCGAGGCCCTGGGCCTGGAAGAGCCTGGCCTGAACCGCGTGATCCGCGCCGGCTACGAAATGCTCAACCTGCAGACCTACTTCACCGCCGGGGTCAAGGAAGTCCGCGCCTGGACCGTCCGCGTGGGCGCCACCGCCCCACAGGCCGCGGCCGTGATCCACACCGACTTCGAGAAAGGCTTCATCCGCGCCGAAGTGATCGCCTACGACGACTTCATCCAGTTCAAGGGCGAAGCCGGTGCCAAGGAAGCGGGCAAATGGCGCCTGGAAGGCAAGGAATACATCGTCAAGGATGGCGATGTGATGCACTTCCGCTTCAACGTCTGAGGCGCTTTAGCCGCAGCTCGGTGGCGTTCGAGGACGCCACTGACAATAGCGCTCTTCAAGCGAGAGAGTGTTGAAAACAGTAGGGCCCCATACGGGGCCCTACTGTTTTCAGCCACAAAAAAAACCGAAGTATTTCGATTCAAGATCAAGCCAGTAAAACGGTCGCGGCAGGAATGGCAGTTACCAGCCAACTCCACCAGATCCGTACGTGCGGAACGACCCCATACAGCTCCCGCCTTGGTACGTGACGCGAAGCGATCTTCAGAATACGGGCGCGCATTCTTTAGGTCGGTATGTAGTGATCTGTGAGCAGCGTAAGCGCCCGCCCGCTTATGCGGCAGCAACTCTGTAAATCCTCAACGCTTCGGTGCTAGTGCCCCCTGAAAGCGTGCCCCTTGGCTATCGAAACAATCAACAGCGCCGGCAGCAACAAAGCCAGCACGACCCAGGGAAGAGCGCTTGCCCCCCGGGTTTCCAAGAGAACGCCGCCAATCACACCGCTGCCTGCAAACGCCAGGTTGAAGACGGTCACCAGTATTGATTGGGCAATATCGGCGCCGTCACCGGCAGCTTCAGCCAAGGCGGTTTGCAATAAGGTTGGTGCACCACCGAAGGTCATCCCCCACAGGATGATGCCGATATAGAGCGCACTGACGGGCAGATCACCCAGCCCAAGAGCAAACGAAACCAGGGTGAAGGCTGTCAGGCTGAGCAGGATCAGATGCCGAAGCCTGCCATCGATCAGCATGCCGATCATCCATAGACCGACCAAGGCAGCAATGCCGAATGCAAAGAGGCCCCGCTCTACCTGATTGGCCAATCCCACAGAAGCCAAGAACGCAGCGATATAGGTATAGAGGGTGTAGTGGGCCAGAATCCAGAGCATGACCACCGCCAGCACAGGCCGCACACCTGGCGTTTGCAGAACCGTACGTAGCGGCAGGCGGCGATCGGAGCGTTGTCCAGGATAATCAGGCACGTTCAGGTAGATCCAGGCCATCAGCAAAAGGCTCAGCCCTGAGAGCGTCCCGAATACACAACGCCACCCCAGAAGTTGGCCGAGCCAGGCACCGAGCGGTACACCAAGGGCCAGTGCCAAAGGGATGCCGAGCATGGCCAGGGCCATGGCGCGACCGTGAAGCGCTGGGGCGACCAAACGTCTGGCGTAGCCTGCCAGCAGGCTCCAGGCCAGGCCGGTTGCGATCCCCGCCACGAAGCGAGCAGCCAGCGTCAAGGAAAACCAGGGCGACAGGGCAGTCACCGCATTACAGGCGAAAAACACCCCAACAGCCAGCAACAGCAGCAAACGCCGGTGCCAGCCCTGCAGCGCGAGGGTCAATGGAATAGCCGCCAACCCTGAGCCCAATGCACATAGGGTCACCATCTGACCCGCCCACGATTGCGACACACTGAACGCCTCGGCGATTTGTGGCAAAAGTCCTGCTGGCAACGTTTCGTTGGCGGTGGCGATAAAGCTACCCATTGTCAGCGCTAACAGGGCCCTCAGTGGGAGACGCCCGGTAATGCGGTACTCGACATTGCCCAATGTCGTGAAAGAGCCTTTATCAAATTGCGATTCGCCGGTCATGACCTGTGCTCAAAGAGAAGGGAGGCGAAAGTGTGGTGAGTTTCCACAGCTTTGATAATTGGCCTACCATTTGACGAACTATCAAATTTGAATTGAATATGGCTACCGACCGATTGGGTGATATGCGTTTGTTTGTCGAGGCAGCTGCACTCGGCAGCTTGTCTGCCGCTGGGCGCAAACTGGCGCTGTCGCCAGCCGCGGCCAGCGCGCGGCTTATCAAACTTGAGGCGGCGCTGCGCACCAAGTTGTTCGATCGCACAACGCGCCAGTTGCGCCTCACAGAAGAAGGTCGGTTTTATTTGCAGCAGTGCTGGGTCGCATTGCGGGCTATCGATGAGGCCGAAGCGGGGCTTCAAGCAAGTCAAACAGAAGTGTGTGGCAAGGTACGGATATCCGCATCTGCCGATTTTGGCCGCAATCTTTTGAATGACTGGCTTGAGGCATTCAGCACGTTGCACCCGGAACTGTGCATCGCGCTGACGCTGTCGGATTCCGTATCGAATCTGGTGCAGGACGATGTCGATCTGGCAATCCGGTTTGGGCAGCCACATGACAGTTCGATGATCGCCCGACAGTTGGCGCCCAACTGGCGAGTACTGTGCGCTTCGCCTGATTATCTGGAGAGATACGGTGAACCCCAGACCCCTGCTGACTTGGTTAACCACAAGTTCATCGTGCTGGTGACGTCTGCCGGTCCGTTAAACACCTTTCACTTTGTGGTGGACGGTCAGGAATGGAACCACACCGTGCCGATGAGCCAGGCATGGGAAACAAACGATGGCGCCCTCGCACGCACATGGGCGTTGGCCGGACATGGCATCGCGCGTAAGACCATTTGGGATGCGGCAGACGATATCCGTGCTGGACGGTTGAAAATCCTGTTGCCCGACTTCTGTGTCCGTGAGGCTGGCGTCTACGCGGTATTACACGGCAATCGTTATCGGACTCCCCGCGTGCGTGTATTGCTGGATTTCCTTATCGACCATTTCGATCGCGCAACCGATGAGCTGTTGTTCGACCTTAAGGTACCGAATGTCAGCAGGTTGCAAGCCATGCCATGAAAGCCACGGGACACTTCATCGCGCCACGCGACAGGAGTACCCTTGCATCCCTTTGACACAGGCAGCTACGTGCACAGGTTCTGCTTAACTCATTCTCTCGCTCATGTTGCGCACGGACAGGGACCTGCCCCAGATGCAAAAGAAAGTTATCGTCGTCGATGATCATCTGCTGACACTCATCGGCATCCGCGCTTCGCTAAGTGGCGACAACACCCTGCAGATCGTCGGCGAGGCCCAGGATGTCGAAGGGCTTTTCCAGCTGTTGGCCACGCAACCCTGCGACCTGGTCATCACCGACCTGATGATGCCCCACAGCCAGCAGGCCGACGGCATCCGCCTGATCGAGCAATTGCGACGGCGCCATCCCGGTATCGCGGTCATCGTGGTGACCATGCTCAACAACCCGGCGCTGCTCGCCTCGATCCTCAAGCTCGGGGTCCAGGGGTTGATCAGCAAGCGTGGCGTACAAGGCGACCTGCAGATGGCGGTTCGCGCCAGCCAGGCCAAGCCTTTCATCTCGCCGTCCATCCGCCACCTGCTCAACCCCGACGACCAGCCCGTATCCCGTTCGGAGCCCCTCTCGCCCCGTGAGGTCGAGGTATTGCGCCTGTACGGTGCGGGGCTTTCGGTCAATGAAATCGCCGTGCACCTGAATCGCTCCAAGCAGACCATCAGCAGCCAGAAGAGCAACGCCATGCGCAAGCTCGGCCTGGACAACAACGCCGCCCTTTACCTGTACATCAAGGAAGTCGGGCTGACCTGAGATCGCCAAACCCTTATGCCGAATCCCCTAGCGAGCCTGCCCCGGCTGATCATTCGGATCGCCCTGTTGCTCGGCAGCATCACCTCCCTGTACGCCGCCGAACCGCAGCCCACGTCGCTGAACCTGTCCCTGAACGCCCTGACCGCCATGCGCCAGGCCCTGCCTTCGCGCCCGCTGCGGGTCGCCGAAGTGAGCGCCTCCAACGAGCGGCCGCAGCCCCGTGGCAACGATGTCCTCAACCAGATCACCAACGATTACCTGAGCCACATCAGCCAGTTTCTCGAACTGCCGATCCAGCGCGTGCCCTACCCTTCGGTGGACAGCGCGATCGCCGCCCTGAGCGCCGGCGACATCGACCTGATGCCGCGCGCCACCGAGTACGAAAGGAGGCAGACCGGCTTCCTCTACAGCACCCCCTACCTGGACAACGAGCCGATCATCGTCGGCCGCATCGCCGACAAGGACCTGCCCCCGGACCTGGCGGGCAAACGCGTGCTGGTGCCGGCCTACTACGTGCAGGCCAGAACCGTCGGCGAGGCCTACCCCAAGGCCGAACTGGTGGAGATCAACAGCATTGTCGAAGGCCTGCAACGCCTGGCCGACGGCAAGGCCGACGCGCTGATCGGCGACCAGCTGCGCAGCAACTTCTACATGCGCAGCCTGGCCAACCTCAAGCTGCAGAACAAATACGTCGCCAACCTGCCGGCCATGGGTTTCAGCTTCGCCGCGCGGGCGCAGGACGAGAACCTGGTCACCCTGGTCAATGCCGCGTTGAAGACGGTTTCCCGGGCGCGCAAGCAAGAGATCCTGCAGCACTGGGAGCACTCGCCCTGGCTGTTCGCGCCGACCGACTCCTTCGCCCTGAACAGCGCCGAAGACAGCTGGCTCAAGCACCTCCCGGCGCTGAACCTGATCGCCCACGAGATCCCCAACTACCTGTACCGCAACGCCGACGGCCAATGGGCCGGCCTGGCCTTCAACGTATTGCGCAGCCTGGCCGACGACTATCAGTTGCAACTGAACATCATCGACAGCCAATCCGCAGCCGCCGACCAGCAGCGCCTGGAGAGTGACGAAGCGCAAATCGCCCTGTCGCTGGCACCGACACCTGCGCGGCAAAAAAACCTGTTGTTCAGCGATGGCTTCGGCACCGAATACTGGGCCTTCATCACCCGCGACGACGCGAGTTCCCCCAGTTCCCTGGAGGCCCTGAGCGGCAGGCGCCTGGCGCTTCCCGCCGGTCACCCGCTGCAATCCCTGCTCCAGAGCCGCTACCCGAACATCGAGCTGGTGCTCACCGATCATTACTCCCAGGCCGTGCAACTGGTTGAACAGGGCATGGTCGACGCCACCCTGAACAGCGCCGCCGATGCCCAGCAACTGGACAATTCGCGGCTGCGTACCGGCAAGCAGTTCCAGGCCCAGCCCGAGCCCCTGGTGTTCGCCGTATCGGCCCAGCATCCCGAGCTGCTGAGTATTCTCAATAAGCTCCTGTACTCGTTGAAAAACTCGAGCGCCAACCAGGACCGCATCAGCATTCTGGCGCTGCCCACAGCCCGCGGTTCGCTGTGGGACTACCTGCCGAACTGGGTGTGGCAGACCGCGGCCCTGGTGCTGGTCCTGGTGATGCTGTCGTTGCACTGGAACTGGCGCCTGCGGGTTCAGATCCGCAAACGCCGCGCCGCGCAGAACCAGCTCAAGGACCAATTGGCCTTCCAGTTCGCCCTGCTCAACGGCCTGCCCATCCCGCTGTACGTGCGCGACCTGCAAGGCCGCCTGAGCACCTGCAACCACGCCTACGAGCAGTTTTTCGGCCGGTCCCTCGACGAGATCCGCGGCACCACCCCGCAGGAACAGGGCATCGCCCCGCCCGCCCTGGCCCGGGAACTGGAGGAACAGCACCAGCGGCTGCTCGATAGCCGCCAGTCGCAGTTCCTCGACAGCGTGATCGAGGTCGACGGCCAGACCCGCCATATCTACCAATGGCTGGTGCCCTTCTATACCGCCCTCGGCAAGCAACAGGGGCTGCTGGGTGGCTGGATCGACATCAGCGTGCGCAAGCACCTGGAGCACAAGCTGCTCGAAGCCCAGCAGCAGGCGCTGGACGCCAGCGCCGCGAAAAGCCAGTTCCTGGCGACCATGAGCCATGAACTGCGTACCCCGCTGAACGCCATGGTCGGCCTGCTGGAGCTGGAAACCAGCGGCTCGCCCACGCCGTCGCAGAACCTCGGCATCGCCCAGCAGTCGGCGCAATCGATGATCGACCTGATCGGCAACATTCTCGACCTGGACAAGGTTGAGACCGGCCAGATGGAACTGGCGCCGAGCCTCACCGACCTCGGCCAGTTGCTGGAAAACTGCCTCGAGCTGTTCGCCGTCCAGGCCCGGGAAAAACACCTGGAGCTCAAGCTGGAACACCGCCTGGACCCGCGGCGGCGCTATCGGGTAGACGCCATGCGCCTGACCCAGATCCTCCATAACCTGCTGTCCAACGCCCTGAAGTTCACCGCCCGGGGCCAGGTCGAACTGCAGGTCCAGGAGCTCGATTCGGCGCCCCGCCAGAGCCGCTTGATGTTCCATGTCAGCGATACCGGCATCGGCATCGCCGAGGAGCTCCAGCCACAGATTTTCGCGCCCTACCAGCAGGCCCATGCCGAAATCGCCCACCTGCACGGAGGTTCCGGCCTGGGCCTGAGCATCTGCAAGCAACTGGTCGAACTCATGGGCGGCAACATCCGCCTGGCCAGTACCCCGGGCCAGGGCTGCCGGGTCAGCTTCGAGCTGATCCTGCCCTGGCAACCGGTCGCGCACGAGCCACAGCAGACACTACCGACCGATACCCCGGGCGCCGCGCTGAAGGTGCTGATCGTCGACGACGTCTCGACCAATGGCCTGGTGCTCGAACAGCAACTGCTCAGGCTCGGCCATCGGGGCACCTACGTCAGCAACGCCCGGGCCGCCCTGCACGCCCTGGAGCAGGAACACTTCGATGTACTGGTCACCGATTGCAACATGCCGGACATGGACGGCTATGCCCTGACCCGCCAGGTGCGGGCCGCCGAGCAGACGCGCGGGCAACCGCGGCTGCCGATCATCGGCTACACCGCCCGCGCCCTGGCCGACGAACAGCAGCGTTGCCAGGCGGCCGGCATGGACGACCTGATGATCAAGCCCATCGTCCTGGAGCGTCTGCGGGAAATCCTCGACGGGCTCGAACCCTTGGCACCTTCCCTCGACGCCCCGCTTGCCCAGGCCCCCGGCCTGCCGTCCGCCGCCACGGCGCCCGCCAGCTTCGACCTCGCGCACCTGGGCAACCTGCAGGACGACCCACAGCTCAAGCAGCGCCTGTTCCAGGAGCTGCGCCGCAACCTGGAACACGAGCGCGACCTGTTACACGCACCGTTGCCGACTACCCCCGAACTCATCGACCAGTGGGCCCACCGGCTCAGTGGGCTGGCCTGCACGGTCGACTCGCCAGCGTTGATGCAAGCCTGCCTCGACCTGCAAACGGCGGCCCGCCAAGGCGCCCCCGTGGACGGGCCGCGCGAGGCGTTGCTGGAGGTCATCGCGCGGATGCTGGCCGACATCGAACGTCACGGCTGAGCCCTCTGGCACAGGCCCGCGGGCCCGCTCCGGGCTCGCGCGCACTTCTTGAAACATCTTGTTCCACTCCCTCCCCGCGCCTTTCGTACTCGTCTCATACAAGCCTCCAGGCCTGCTCGGCATCCTAGGCGCCCTTCGATACCGGGGGCTCCGGGACGCTATGGGGCACCTGGCATCGAAGACTTCCATAACTCTTAAAAAAGGTTGATTCGATGCTTCCTAGCACCCGCGCCAGCGCCCTGCGCAAGCTGCCCCTGGCCATTACCCTCGGCCTGGCATCCCTGGCCACCCAGCAAGCCTTCGCCCACGGTTACGTCGAAAGTCCGAAGTCCCGTGCCTTCATGTGCAACTCCGCCGGGGGCAACCTCAACGGCAATTGCGGCCCTGTCACGTACGAACCGCAAAGTGTCGAGTACTCGCCATCGGTGGCCCACCACTACCCGAAGGATTACTGCGCGGGTGACTTCACCCAGTGCGGCCCGGCCAACGGCACCATTCCGGCCGGCGGTATCGCCAGCTTCTCCCAGCTCAACGAGCAGACCGCTACCCGCTGGCAGAAAACCACCATCAAGCCAGGCATGAATGAATTCACCTGGCACTACAAGGCCGGCCACGCCAGCGCCTACTACCAGTTCTACATCACCAAGAAAGACTGGAACCCGAACCAGCCGCTGACCCGCGACTCGTTCGAGCTGACCCCGCTGCTCAATGAAAACGCTGGCGGCGCGCGTCCGCAGAGCGGCAGCACGACCAAGCACAAGGTCAACATCCCGGCCGACCGCAGCGGTTACCACGTGATCCTGGCCACCTGGAAAATCGCCGACACCGCGGCGACCTTCTACCAGGTCATCGACGTCAACATCGACAACGACGGCGCACCGGTTCCCGACTGGAAAATCCTCGGCGCGGTACAGCCTGAAGAGCTGCGTGTCGGCGACAAGGTCAAGACCCGCGTGTTCACCAACGCCGGCGAGCAGCAGAACCGCCAGACCGTGCTGAACATCGAGACCGCGGAACAGGCCAAGGCCAACACCTGGCCGTTCCTGCTGGCGCAGAAGGTCAACAAGGCCAACGCCGGCTACCTCATGGGCGAGCTCAACGCCAACAACGAAGTGGTGCCGCACTACGGCAAGAACACCATGTACGCCAAGAAGGGCAGCGACGTGGTGAACGTGGAAATCCAGAAAGACCAGCCGAGCATCCCGGGCGAGCTGAAGATTTCCGGCCTGCAAGCCGAGTACACCCTGAAGGACGGCGCCACCGACCTGCACTTCAATGCGATCGCCCAGGGCGGCAAGTACACCGTCAGCTCGACCGTGTTCAACGGCAAGAACGAAAGCATCGCCCACGTCCAGGCCGAGCCAGGCAACAACATGCCGCACTTCTCCATCCCGCTGCGCAATGTCAGCGAAGGTGAGTACGACGTCGTGGTCGTGGCCAAGCCGGAAAAAGGCGAGCAGCTGCAACAGAGCCAGCGCATCACCCTGAAGGCCGAAGAAACGGGTGGCGGCACCAGTGAATACGACTTCGTCTTCCCCAAGGGCCTGAGCAGCTACAAGGCCGGCACCAAGGTGCTGGGCAAGGACGGCAAGGTCTATGAGTGCAAGCCCTTCCCTTACAGCGGCTACTGCATCCAGTGGAACGCTGGCGCCACTCACTATGAGCCAGGCACCGGCAGCAACTGGCAGGACGCCTGGATTCGCAAGTAATCCATGACCTGACCAACCGCCACACGGTGCTTCGGCACCGCGTGGCGGACTCAAGGGAACCGATATGAGCCAACTTCATTATTCAAAACCGCGCCGGCTGCTGCACTGGACGTTCGCCGTCGTGGTCCTGTGGGCCACCCTCAGCGGCTACGCCAGCTTCCTGCTGCAACCTTCCGTAGAGATCAAACAGACCCTGGCCTTCATCAACGTTTCGCTGACCACCCTGCTGGTGCCGCTGTTCGTCCTGCGGCTGCTGTACATGCTGCGCCACCCCGCTCCCGCGGCCCCCGCCCACCAGAACAAGGCCGAGCGCCTGCTGGTGCATGCCGGGCACGCAGGCCTGCTGGTCACCCTGGGCACCGTATTGCTCAGCGGCGTGCTGATGATGTCGCGGCCGATCGACGTATTCGGCCTGCAACTGCCGCAGCCGCTGCGGGATCCGGCGGCCATCACCTTTTTCGAGGAGCTTCACCATTACAGCTGCCTGGCCCTGGCCCTGCTGGTGGCCGGCCATATCGCCGCGGTGATCCTCCATCAAGTGCGTGGCCATGGCGTCCTCAGGCGCATGCTGCCCAAGCGCCCATGAAGACGCTTCTTGCATGGCGCCCGCGCTGGCCCGGGACCCGTTGCCTTCTGCCCGCCAGCCTGATCGCCCTGGGCGTGTGGCTGGCCTGGCTGGGGTTCGACAGTTGGGCCTACCGGCAAGTGATCGCCGGCCGGCCCGTGCCGGGCGCAGTGCCGACCGTCAGCGCGGAAAAGCTGCGGCCCGCGCCCCTGGACGAACGCACCATCGCCCGGGTCTTCGGTGCCGTACCGATCGAATTCGACAGCGCGCAGGCCAACCTGCCGCTGACCCTGCTCGCCAGCCTGCAAGGCAGCCAGCCGGAACAATCCAGGGCGCTGATCCAGTACGCCGACAGCCGCGCCTTCTACTCCCCGGGCGAGCGCCTGCCCGACGGCACGCTGCTCAAAAGCGTCGGCGCCGACCAGGTCGTGGTGCTGCGTAACGGCCGCGAACAGAACCTGCTGCTGCCAGGGCAACCGATGCGCCTGCTCAGCCCCCAGACAACCCCGACGGAGGTCGCCGACCCGCAACCCACGGCGCTTCTGCAAGCGATAGAGAACACACCATGAAACTGCCTCAGATTGCAGGCGCCGTGCTCAGCCTCGGCCTGTTGTTGAACGCCCTGCCCAGTACGGCCGCCCTCACCACCCAGCGCCTGTGGACGCTGAACATGAAGGATGCCGAACTGCGCGACCTGGCCAATGAAGTCGGGAGCATCACCGGCAAGACCCTGGTGGTCGACAACCGCCTGCAAGGCAAGGTCAGCGTGCAATCGTCCAAGGCGCTGGACCAGGAAGGCATCTACTCGCTGTTCCTCAGCGTGCTGCGCAGCCAGGGCTTCGTCGCCCTGGAGCAGGGCGACCGGGTCATGATCATGCCGGCGGTGGAAGCCAAGACCAAATCCAGCGAGCAGTCGGGCGACGAATTCGTCACCCGCGTCCTGGACCTGCGCAACGCCAGCGCCGCCGAGATCTCCGGCGTGGTCCGCCCGCTGGTGGGCGACGACGCCTATGTCGCGCCCTCGGCCAGCTCCAATGCCCTGGTGGTCTCCGACAGCGCCAGCAACGTCGAGCGGATCCGCCAGGTGGTCAACGAACTGGACCAGGCCGGCAACCGCTCCTTCAGCACCGTGGCCCTCAAGCATGCCTGGGCCAACGAAGTGGCCCGGACCCTGAACGAAAGCGTCAGCCAGACCGGCAACGGCCCCAGCAGCGCCAAGGCGGTGGGCGATGCCCGCAGCAACCGGGTGATCCTCGCCGGCACCGCCCAGGACCGCCAGCGCATGGCGGCGCTGGTCAAGGACCTGGACGTGCCGGGCAACGCCAACGACAGCGCCCGGGTGGTGCGCCTGCATCACGGCGATGCCAAGCAACTGTCGAAGCTACTCGACGGCATCGGCAAGCGCCTGGAAGACGGCAAGCGCGGCACTGGCGAAAGCAAGGGCGGCAGCTCGGTGCTGGTCAGCGCCGACGAAAGCCAGAACGCCCTGGTGCTGATGGCCGACCCGGCGCAACTGAGCATGCTCGACAAGGTCATCACCCAGCTCGACCAGCCTCGGGCCCAGGTGCTGGTGGAAGCGGCCATCGTCGAAGTCAGCGGCGACATCAACGAAGCCCTCGGCGTGCAGTGGGCCGCCCGCGCCGGCAATGTCGCCGGCGGCACCAACTTCAGCGGCACCGGCCTGTCGATCGGCACCCTGCTGAGCCAGGCCAAGGACAAGAGCGTGACCCTGCCGGACGGCGCCATTATCGGCATCGGCACCAGCAACTTCGGCGCGCTGGTCACGGCGCTGTCCAGCGACTCGAAGAACAACCTGCTGTCCACCCCGAGCCTGCTGACCCTGGACAACGAACCCGCGGAAATCCTCGTCGGCCAGAACGTGCCCTTCCAGACCGGCTCCTATACCACCGATACCGCCGGCGCCAGCAACCCCTTCACCACCGTGGAGCGCCAGGACGTCGGCGTGACCCTCAAGGTGACGCCGCACATCAACGACGGCAACACCCTGCGCCTGAAGGTCGAGCAGGAAAGCTCCGAGCTGGCCAGCGCCCCGCCCGGCATCGCCACCAGCGACGTGATCACCAACAAGCGTTCGGTGAAAAGCACCATCCTCGCCGACGACGGGCAGATCATCGTGCTCGGCGGCCTGATCAAGGACAACGTCAAGACCCAGGTCAGCAAGGTGCCGGTCCTGGGCAGCATCCCGCTACTCGGCCGGCTGTTCACCAGCACCAAGGACGTCACCGAAAAGACCAACCTGATGGTCTTCCTGCGTCCGACCCTGGTGCGCGGCAGCAACGATGCCGTGGACATCAGCACCCGCAAGTACAACGACCTGCGCAAGCTGCGCACCCATGGCGACAGCCGCAACGGCCTGGCCCTGCCCGCCGACTCGCGCCAGCTGTTCGACAGCGCGCCGCAGGACGGCACTCTCGACATGCGCGCCAAAGAGCCACGCCGATGAGCCCGCTGGCCCGCCTGCCCTTTGGCTTCGCCAAGCGCCATGGGGTGCTGCTCGAACCCCATGAAAACGGTCTGCGGCTCTACTGCCGCAGCGACACGCCGGTGGAGATCCTGGCCGAGATCCGCCGCTGCCACGGTCCGCTGTCGGGCCATCGGATACTCGACACGGAAGGTTTCGCCGAACGCCTGGCCGAGCAGTACCGCGACGGGCGCGGCGACGCCCTGCAAATGGCCGAGGGCCTGGGCGACCAGATCGCCGGCCAGGACGACCTGGCCAGCCTGGCCGAACAGCTGCCGCAGATCACCGACCTGCTGGAGCAGGAGGACGACGCGCCGATCATTCGCCTGATCAACGCGATCCTCGGCGAGGCGGTCAAGGTCAAGGCCTCGGACATCCACCTGGAAACCTTCGAACAGCACCTCTCGGTGCGCCTGCGGGTCGACGGCCTGCTGCGCGAAGTGCTGCGCCCGCGGCGCGAGCTGGCCGGCCTGCTGGTGTCGCGGATCAAGGTCATGTCCAAGCTCGATATCGCCGAAAAACGCATTCCCCAGGACGGGCGCATCGCCCTGCGCATCGGCGGCCACGAGGTGGATGTGCGGGTCTCGACCCTGCCTTCGGCCTACGGCGAGCGGGTGGTGATGCGCCTGCTCGACAAGCAGGCCGGGCGCCTGAACCTGGGCCGCCTGGGCATGGCCGAGGCGATCCGCAGCAAGCTGGAGGATGCGTTGCTGCGCCCCCACGGCATCCTGCTGGTCACCGGACCCACCGGCTCCGGCAAGACCACCACCCTGTATGCCGGGCTCAGCAGCCTGAACAACCAGACGCGCAACATCCTCACCATCGAAGACCCGGTGGAATACCACCTGGCCGGCATCGGCCAGACCCAGGTCAACACCAAGGTCGACATGACCTTCGCCCGCGGCCTGCGCGCCATCCTGCGCCAGGACCCGGACGTGGTCATGGTCGGCGAGATCCGCGACCGCGAGACCGCCGACATCGCCGTGCAGGCCTCCCTCACCGGCCACCTGGTGCTCTCCACCCTGCACACCAACAGCGCCATCGGTGCCGTCACCCGCCTGCTGGACATGGGCATCGAACCCTTCCTGCTCTGCACCTCGCTGCTGGGCGTGGTCGCCCAGCGCCTGGTGCGGGTGCTCTGCCCCGACTGCAAGCGCGCCGCCCCGGCCGACGCCGCGGCCTGCCAGCAGTTGCACCTCGACCCGCAACAGGCGCCGCAGCTCTATCACCCGGTGGGCTGCCCGGCCTGCCAGCAGAGCGGCTATCGCGGCCGCCAGGGCATCTACGAGCTGGTGCTGTTCGACGAGCCGTTGCGCCAGTTGATCCACGAAGGGGCCGGCGAATCCGCCTTGACCCACTACGCGCGCCAGCATGCCCACAGCCTGTTCGCCGACGGCCGCGACAAGGTCTTGCAGGGCGTCACCAGCGTCGAAGAACTGCTGCGCGTCACCCGGGAGCACTGACCGTGGCCGCCTACGAATACCTCGCCATGTGCAACGCCGGGCGCAAGACCCGCGGCGTGCAGGAAGCCGACAGCGCCCGGCAGGTTCGCCAGTTGCTGCGCGAGCGCAACCTGATCGCCCTGCAGGTCAAGCCGGCGCGCGGGCAGAAGGACCCGGCCGGCGGCGCGCTGACCAGCGGCCTGCGCCTGGGCCCGGCCCAGCTGGCGCTGCTGACCCGCCAGCTGGCGACCCTGGTCCAGGCCGCCCTGCCGCTGGAGGAAGTGCTCGCCGCGGTCGCCGCCCAATGCAGCAAGCGCGCCCAGCAGAGCATGATGCTGGCGATCCGCGCGCGGGTCCTGGAGGGTCACGACCTGGCCCGGGCCATGGGCGAATTCCCCCGCGCCTTCAGCGCGATGTACCGGGCCACGGTGGCCGCCGGCGAGCGCGCCGGGCACCTGGCCCAGGTGCTGATGCAACTGGCCGACTACACCGAGTCCCGGCATGCCGCCCGCCAGCAACTGCAACTGGCCATGCTGTACCCGAGCATCCTGATGCTGGCGGCCTTCGGCATCGTCGGCTTCCTGCTCAGCTTCGTGGTGCCGGATGTGGTCAAGGTGTTCGTCGACAGCGGCCAGGAACTGCCCGTGCTGACCCGCGGCCTGATCGCCACCAGCGATTTCGCCCGGGACTACGGCCTGGTCCTGCTCCTGCTGCTGGGCAGCCTCGCCGGCGGCCTGCGCCTGGCCCTGCGCAAGCCCGCCCTGGCGATGCGCTGGCACCAGGCACAGCTGCGCCTGCCGGTGCTCGGGCGAGTCATCCAGGCCAGCAACAGCACCCGCTTCGTCAGCACCCTGGCGATTCTCGGGCGCAGTGGCGTGCCTTTGGTCGATGCCCTGGAGATCTCCGCCGAGGTGGTGGCCAACCAGCAGATTCGTACTCGTATGAAAGACGTGGCGCGTGCGGTGCGCGAAGGTAGCGGGCTGACCCGAGCCCTGGAACAGAGCGGCGATTTCCCGCCGATGATGCTGTACATGATCGCCAGCGGCGAACGCTCGGGGGAACTGGACAGCATGCTCGAACGCGCCGCCCACCAGCAGCAGACCCAACTGTCCAACGGCATCGCCATGCTGGTCGGCCTGTTCGAGCCGGCGATGCTGGTGTTCATGGGCGCCAGCGTGCTGGTGATCGTCCTGGCGATCCTGATGCCGATTCTCAACCTCAACCAACTCATCACCTGAAGAGCACACAACATGCGCAACCTTTCCCGCCAACGCGGCTTCACCCTGATCGAGATCATGGTGGTCGTGGTGATCCTCGGGGTCCTGGCCGCCCTGGTCGTCCCACAGATCATGAGCCGTCCCGACCAGGCCAAGGTCACCGCCGCCCGCAGCGACATCAAGGCGGTCGCCACGGCCCTGGAAATCTACAAGCTCGACAACCATCACTACCCGTCCACCCAGCAGGGCCTGGAAGCCCTGGTGAAAAAACCGGCCGGCATGCCCGCGGCCCTCAACTGGAACCCCGACGGCTACCTCAAGCGCCTGCCCAAGGATCCCTGGGGCAACCCTTACCAGTTCATCGCCCCGGGCCGCGAAGGCACGCCCTACGATCTGTACTCCTTCGGCGCCGATGGCCGCAGCGGCGGCGAAGGCACCAATGCCGACATCGGTAACTGGCAACCTTGATGCGCAAGCCAATGGCCGGATTCACCTTGCTCGAGCTGCTGGTGGTCATGGTGATCGTCGGCCTGCTCGCCGGCCTGGTCGGGCTGGTGCAGAGCGACGCCGGCGGGCAGCAGGCCCGGCGCGAGGCCGAGCGCCTGCAGAACCTCATTGGCCTGTTGCGCGAAGACGCGGTGCTGAACAGCGTCAGCCACGGCCTGCGCCTGGAACCGGACCGCTACGCGGTGCTGAGCCTCGACCGCAGCGGCCAGTGGCAAGCCGACCGACGCTTCAAGGAACACCGGTTGCCCGGCGAATTGCGCCTGACCCTGCAAGACCCGCAACCCCGGACGCAGAACACGGAGCCGCAGGTGTGGGTCCTGCCCGACGACCAGCTCTCGGCCTTCAGCCTGCTGCTCGAATACCGCCAGCAGCCGCTGCTGTCGCTGTCCAGCGACGGTGTCGAGGAGGTGCGCCTTGCCCCGGTGCCCTGAACAGGCGGGCTTCACCCTGCTCGAAGTGATGGTCGCCCTGGCGATTTTCGCCGTGCTGTCGTTGTCGCTCTACAGCGCCACCGAACACCTGATCGGCAACAACGGCAGCCTCACCGAACGCACCCTGGCGCAGTGGCTGGCGGACAACCGCCTGAACGAGCTGCGCGCCGGCATGCGCCAGCCCGAGAGCCAGCGCCAGGAACCGATCCGCTTCGCCGGGCGCGACTGGCTGCTGACCAGCGAAACCACCGCCGCGCCCGACCCGCGCCTGCGCAAGATCGTCCTCGAAGTCGCCACCGACGCGCCCAGCCCGCGGCAACGCGCGCGCCTGGCCGGCTACCTGGAGGCACGCCCATGAAACCCCGCCAGCAAGGCTTCACCCTGCTCGAAGTGCTGATCGCCATGGCCTTGTTCAGCCTGCTGGGCCTGGCCTGCTATCAGTTGCTGGAGCGGATGATGCACACCGACCAGCGGATTCATCAGCACGAATTGCAACTGCGACGGCTGCAACGCGCCGTGGGCATTTTCGAACGCGACCTGGTCCAGGCCATCGCCTACCCGGTCAATGGCAGCTCGGCGCGCCAGGCGCTGATCGGCGAGCCCGAGCGGATCCAGCTGGTACGCAGTGGCTGGAGCAACCCGCAGCAACAGGCGCGCAACGACCTGCTGCTGGTCAGCCATCGCTGGAGCGATGGCCAATGGTTGCGCGAGTACCGCAGCCCGGTGCCCGGGCCCGCGCTGCCTGGCGCAGCCTCCCAGCAATTGCTGCTCGACGGCATCCGCCTCGAACGCCTGCGCTACATCGACGCCCAGGGCCAGGCCCACCCCAACTGGCCGCTCGGCCAGGCGCCACTGAGCCTGCCCCGCGCCATCGAACTGGAGCTCGACGCCCCGGGGTTTCCCGGCCTGCGGCGGGTGATCCTGCTGCCGGGCTTCAAAGGGCTGGACCATGGTTAACCCGGCCCGACAACGCGGCATCGCGCTGATCACCGTGCTGCTGATCACCTCGCTGGCGACGCTGATTGTCAGCGACATGCTGGCCCGCCAGCGCCTGAGCCTGGTCGGCAGCGCCAACCAGCTGTCGCAGCAACAGCTGTGGCAACTGGCGCTCAGCGGCGAAGCCTGGGCCCGCGGCCAATTGCGCGACGACTGGCGCGACGAGCCGGAGCCCAAGCGCGTGTACCTGGGCCAGCGCTGGGCACAGAACACCCCGGTGTTCGACATCGATGGCGGGCGCATCCGCATCCAGCTGCAGGACCTCGGCGGGCGCTTCAACCTCGGCGCCCTGCGTAACCCCAACGACCGCATCAACCGTGCGCGTTACCAGCGCCTGTTGCAGGTCCTCGGCCTGGCGCCCCACGATCCCGCGCGCCTACCGCCGGTCCGCGGCTTCGATGGCAAGCCGCTGGCGTGGAACGACAGCAGCGAACTGATGCGCCTGGAAGGCGTCGACCAGGCCACCCTGCAGCGCCTGCGGCCCTGGGTCAGGACCACCCCGGGCGCGCTGAACCTCAACACCGCCCCGGCCGAGGTCCTGGCCAGCCTGGGCCAGCTGGACCTGGCCCAGGCCGTTGCGCTGGTGCAGGCGCGCCCGGCCGAGGGCTACAAGACGGTCCAGGAATTTCTCGACACCCCCGTGCTCAAGCAGCACGAAATCAATTCCCAGGGGCTGGACGTCAGCAGCCGGTATTTCCAGGCGGTGCTGGATGTCGAGCTGGGTGACCGCCGATTGCGCCTGATCAGCCGCCTGCTCATCGAGCCGGACGGCCAGGTCAGCGTCTTGCAGCGCACCCTCGCCGCCCCTCTTTCGGAGTAATCCCATGCAAGCCTGGCTTTACCTCACCCGCATGGCCACGGACGACGATTCGCCCGTGACCTGGTGGCACCCCGACGGCGAGCCCCAGCACGGCACCCTGCAACAGGCGGCGGTCCTGGCCGGCCAGCGGCTGACCCTGCTGCTGCCCGCCGAAATCGCCAGCCATCACCGCTTCGACATCCCGCCGGGCAGCGGTCGCTGGCTGCAACAGGCGATCCACTCGGTGCTCGAAGAGCGGCTGCTGGACGACCCCGAGCAGTTACACCTGGCCCGCGGGCCGTTGCAGGCGCGCCGGCACTGCCGCCTGTTCGCCCTGCAACGCCAGGGGCTGGAACAATTGCTGGAGCGCCTGGCCGGCCATGGCCTGGACGTCGAACGCATACATATCGATGCCGACTGCCTGCCGGACGAGCAGCCGCTGGCGCTGCGCTGCCATGAGCGCTGGCTGGTCGGCGGGGCCTGCGCGCAACGCCTGGCGCTCGACGATCAGGCTTTCGAAGAACTGGCGCCGTTGCTGCCCGACGACCTGCAACGCAGCGAGGAGGCGCCCTGGCCGTTGCTGGCCCGGGGCAGCGCACATGCCATCGACCTGCGCCAGGGCACCTTCGCCCGACGCGGCCCGGCGCGCGCCCCCTGGCCGGCGCTGCTGGCGATCCTCGCCGTGATCTGCGGCGCCGAAGTGGCGCAGGACGTGGGCCACCGCTGGTTGCTGCAACACCATACCGCCCAGGTCAACGACGCCAGCCTCGCCCTCTGGCAGCAGCGTTTTCCCGACGAGCCACGGGTGGTCGACCTCGCCCGCCAGGTCCAGGCCCGCGCCCAGCATGCCGGCCAGCCCCTGCAAAGCCTCGCGCGCCGGCTCGATGGCCTGGCCGGCCAATGGGTCGCCAGCGCAGGCGGGGAAACCCGGATCCGCCGCCTCGATTACCAGAAGGCGCAAGGCTGGACCCTGCAAGTCAACACGCCGGACTTCTCCACTCTCGAACGCTTGCGCGAAGCCCTCGCGCAGCAGGGCGCGAACGTCCAGGCCGACTCCGCGGTGCTCGCCCCCGATGGGGTCAGCGCCCGCCTGAAAATCACGGACTAACCCATGAACGCTCTTTTCACTCGTTACTCGAACCGTTGGCAACAGCTGCCGCCACGCGATCGCCTGGCCCTGCGGTTGCTCGCACTGTTTCTGTTCGCGACGCTGTTCTGGACCCTGCTCTGGAGCCCTCAGCGCCAGGCCCTGCAACAGGCGGAACAGCACTATCAGGAGGCCCTCCAGTTGCAAACCGACCTGCTCAAGCTCCCCTCTTCCAGCAATGCCCGCGCGCCACGCGCCGACAACCGGACGCTGGCCGGCCTGATCACCGACAGCACCACCGCGGCCAACCTGACCATCGCGCGCATGGACAGCGAAGACGCCGGACGCCTCAACCTCAACCTGAGCGGCTCGCTGCAAGCCCTGCTGCAATGGCTGGACGAGGTGGAAAACCAGGGCGTGAACCTGGTGTCGCTGCAACTGGAAGTCGACCCCCAGGCCATGGTCCAGGCGCGCCTGAGCGTCGAGTCCTATTGATCGCGCCGACGCTCAGCGCGGGTTCTGCCCGGCAGGGGGCGTGCCCACCAGGCGCGGGCCCCAGTCCTCGACCACCGCGTGCTCGGCCCGCCGTTCCAGGGTCCGGCGCCAGGACGGCACCAGCGGCAATTCCAGGCATTGGCGGATCTCCTCCAGCGCTACTTCGCGGGAAAACAGCACCCCGCTCAGGCGCGCCAGCGGCCATTCCTCGAACGGCCGCTCGAGCCGCTGCAACACATCCCCGGCGCGCACCCGGCCGGCTTCCAGCACCCGGTAATACCAGCCGGTGCGACCGCTTTGCTGCACCCGCAGCGCCATGTCCGGCACGGCAAACCGGTCGTTGAGTTTCCAGCACGGCATGCGCCCCTGGGACACTTCCAGCAGCACGCTGCCGACCCGCACCCGGTCGCCCAGGCAGACGTTCCATTCGGTCCAGCCCGTGGCGCTGAAGTTCTCGCCAAAGGCGCCCGGCTGCTCCAACTGCGCGTTCGGCCCCAGCTCGGCGAGCCAGGCGGCGTAATGCTCGCGAGGGTAGTAGTGGATGGCCTTTTCGATGCCGCCATGCACCCGCAGGTCGCCCTGCTCGTCGTCCAGCAAGCCCAGCGGGCCGACTTCCAGGCTGCCGGTGCGCGGGCTCTTGGCGATCGCGCTGAGAGAACCGGGGCGGGTGTAAGGCACGGCGCGACCGGTCAGCAGGGTGTCGAGGGGAATGCGTTCGGGGGTCATTGGCCTTGCTCCTGGGAGGCTTCGGGGAACTGGTGTTCGCGGCAGATCAGTTCGATCGCGGGACGCGCCAGCGGCTCTTCGGTCAGGCCGCAGAAGGGCTCGCCCGCGACCTGCCGGTGAAAGCGGCAGGTCTTGCACAAACCGAAGCTCGGCACGTCCGTGGCGCGCTGCACGTTGCGCAGCAAGTCGCCCAGCAGTTGTTCGAGTTCCCCGGCCTGCCCGCCCATGCGCCCCGCGGCGGTTTCCAGGAACGCCGGCGGCATCACCCTCGCCAGCAGATTGCGGGCCTCGTCGGTCAGCAACAGGTGCACGCTGCGCTTGTCGCGGGCGTCCTGGCTCTTGCTGAGCAGGCCCTTGGCCTCCAGCGCCTTGAGCGATTGCGACACCGTGCCCTTGGTCAGCCCCAGGTACTCGGCCACCGCCAGCGGGGTATTGGAATAGCCGTTGCAACGCGCCAGGTACAGCAGCGCGCTCAACTGGATCGGCTGGATGTCCACGAGCAGCGGGTGCTCGCGAAACCAGACGCGGGTCAGGCTGGTAAGCCTTTCAAGCAGATCGAACAACACGGGAGGTTCTCGGATCGGTGGTGGCGACGAGCAAATAGTATCGGATAAAAACTATATTGACAAAAAATCGGACCAGTGAAAGTCTAAATACGGTATCGATCCGATACTTTTACTGGAGACCTGACCCATGACATTCGCTCGTTACTACCACGCCGGTTGCGCCGTCTGCGTCGAAACGGAACAGACCCTGCTGGACTTGCTGGACCCGCAACTGAAAGTGGAAATCGTCCACCTCGGCCAGGCGCCGGGTCGGATCGCCGAAGCCGAGGCGGCCGGCGTGCAGTCGGTGCCGGCCCTGGTGGCCGATGGCAAGGTCCTGCACCTGAACTTCGGTGCGTCCCTGGCCGATCTCAAGTAACCGGCCCGCCCATTCGCCAGCGCCTCGACACAGCGCTGGCGCCCCTCCTTTGCCGATGGATGAAACGCCATGAACGTAAAAGTCTTCGATACCCATGTACGCACCACCGCGGGTCATTACCTGCACTTCGACGTATTGACCCAGACCGACGACGCCGACCTCGCGCGCCAGTACGCCTTCGCCTGGCTGGGCAGCCTGGGCATCCAGCAAGGCGATATCTCGCAGAACGAATGCCGCTTCTGCCACAGCCGGATCGGCGATCCGCTGGTCATGCAGGACATCGCCCGCCAGGGTTATTTCATCCTGCCCCTGCAGGGCTTCGAGACCACGTCGAGGTGACCGATGAACGCCTATCGCCCCCTGCACTGCGACCTGCACGACTACCTGGAAATCGCCTGTATGCATGGCTATCGGCTGTGGGTGGAACGGACCGACGGCCGCGGCTTCGAGGCCGTCGCCAAGACCACCCGCACCCGCGCCGGCGGCGAGGAATTCCTCTGCCTGGAAAGCGCCGAAGGTTCGCTGGAAATACGCCTGGACCAGTTGCAGGCCATTACCCCGCAGGACGCCAACCGCAGCTTCGGACGCATCCTGTTGAACGCGCCGGCTTGCCCGACCTGACATGCCGGGTACTGGGCTAGGGGCAAAAAAAAGCGCCGACATCACGGTCGGCGCCCTTGTCCAGCGTCAGGTCGGTCAGGCCTTGCGGGTGCGCGGCAGGAAGATCGCCAGCAGGCCGAACAGCGGCAGGAACGAGCACAGGAAGTACACGTACTCGATGCCGTGGATATCGGCCAGATGGCCCAGCAGCGCCGCGCCGATGCCACCGAAACCGAACATCAGGCCGAAGAAGATCCCGGCGATCATGCCGACATTGCCCGGCACCAGTTCCTGGGCGTAGACCACGATGGCCGAGAACGCCGACGCCAGGATGAAGCCGATCACCACGCTGAGCACGCTGGTCCAGAACAGGTCGACGTGGGGCAGCAGCAGGGTGAACGGCGCCACGCCGAGGATCGAGAACCAGATCACCGCCTTGCGCCCGATCTTGTCGCCGATCGGCCCGCCGAAGAAGGTCCCGGCCGCCACCGCGCCGAGGAAGAGGAACAGGTGCAACTGCGAGCTGGCCACCGACAGGTCGAACTTCTCGATCAGGTAGAAGGTGAAGTAGCTGGTGAGGCTGGCCATGTAGAAATACTTGGAGAACACCAGCAGCCCCAGCACCACCAGGGCGCTGAGCACCCGCCCCCGGGACAGCCCGTGGGTCGCCGCCTGCCCCTGCTTGAGCTTGAACAGCTTGAGGTGGCTGGCGTACCAGCGGCTGATGGCGTAGAGCAGCACCAGGGCGAAGACCGCGAACAGGCCCATCCACGCCACGTTGCCCTGGCCAAAGGGAACGATGATGGCCGCCGCCAACAGTGGACCGAAAGCGGTGCCGGCATTGCCGCCGACCTGGAAGCTCGATTGCGCCAGGCCGTAACGCCCGCCGGAGGCCAGCCGTGCCACGCGCGAGGCTTCCGGGTGGAAGGTCGAGGAACCGACGCCGATCAGCCCCGCCGCCAGCAGGATCAGGGCGAAGCTGCCGACCTGGGACATCATCAGGATGCCGACCAGGGTACAGATCATGCCCAGCGGCAGCAGGTACGGCTTGGGATGACGATCGGTGTAATAGCCGACCCACGGCTGCAACAGCGAGGCGGTGAGCTGGAAGGTCAGGGTGATCAGGCCAACCTGGGTGAAGCTCAAGCCATAGTTGCTCTTGAGCATCGGATAGATCGCCGGCAGCACCGCCTGGATCAGGTCGTTGATCAAATGCGCCAGCGCCACCGCGCCGATGATGCGCAGTACCAGGGGGCTGCTTTGGGGAGGCGCGGGGGTCGCCACGGAGGCGTTCTGGACGTTGCTGATAGCCATGAAAAATTTCCGTACAGCAGGTGGGTGCGCAGTTGCAGGGCGACCAATGTGCCACTTTTTCCTGCGCCGAGGCTATCCCCTTAGCTTGCTAACGACCTCGCCAGGCCGACTATCGAACGCTTTCGCTTGCGCCTCCCGGGGCAGGCGCCGCCTTCACTCGGCGATCACCGCCTCGGGAAAGTCCGCTTCCAGCTCGGTCTTCAACCATTGGATAAACCACTGCACATCCGCCGACAACTCCGCCGACGGGGTCAGCACGCGATAGCTTTCCAGCTTCACCTGAGCGTCCAGCACCCGCACCAGCCGGCCCGCCTTGAGTTCCTCGCGCACCAGCACCTCGTTGGCCAGGGCGATGCCCTGGCCGCTTTCGGCCACCGACAGCGCATGGTCGTTGTTCACGTAGATCAGGTCGGAGCGCAGGTGGATATCCAGGCCATTGGCAGCGAACCACAGGTTCCACCATTCACCGTCGTCAAAGTGGATCAGCTCGTGCCGCACCAGGTCGGCCGGGGTGGCGATCGGGCCGATGTCGCGCAGGTGAGCCGGGGTGCAGATCGGAAACACCCGCGGGCAGATCAGCGTCGCGCGCGAGCCGGCGTATTGCCCGTCGAGGCCATAGGCGATGCCCAGGTCGGCGCTCCTGGCGTCCACTTCGGTGAAGGTCGAATTGGGCTCGATGGCGAATTTCAGGCCAGGGCGCACATGGCGCAAGGCCTCCAGCCGCGGGGTCAGCCAGCGCTTGGCGAACCCCGGCACCACCATGATCCGCAACCAGCGCTCGGCGGCCTTGGGCTGTACTTCCTGGCCGGCCTCGACGATCAGTTGCAGCGCCGCGGCGATCTTGCGGTGGTACTTCTCCCCGGCCGGGGTGAGGGTGACGCCGCGCGAAGTGCGCTCGAACAACGGCGTGCCCAGCCATTCCTCCAGCAGCTTGACGTGGCGGCCGATGGCCGGCTGGGTCACGTGCAAGGCTTTCGAGGCTTCGACATAGCTGCCCAGGCGGGCGGCGGCATCAAAGGCACGTACCGCGTTGAGCGGCGGCAAGCGGTGCTCGGCCATGGTCTGGGGACGCCCTTGCTATTAAATTATTTAACAGCTGCTATGTTAAAATTGAAGTTTCGCCCTCGCAACCCCTCACTGATAATCGCCCCCAGCAGAACAATAAAGAGCCCGCGATACCGGCTCGCCGCACACCCGAATACATCTCGATCCTGCCCAGAAAAATAATATCCATGGCCTGGTCATGCCGCGTTTGCCAACGCGGTGCCACAGGCGATGGGGGAATCGGAGGTTACGCATGAATGCCCTGCATTCGCTGCAAACGCTGGCTGTGTCCATTCGCGCCGTGCGCAAAGTCTACGGCGACCCGCACAGCGGACCGGTGGCGCTGAAAAGCATCGATCTGGATATCCGCGACAACGAATTCTTCACCCTCCTGGGCCCGTCCGGCTGCGGCAAGACCACCTTGCTGCGGATGATCGCCGGCTTCGAATTCCCGACCCAGGGCGAGATCCTGCTCTACGGCGAAAACATCGCCGACCGTCCGCCCTTCCAGCGCCCGGTCAATACGGTGTTCCAGCACTACGCCTTGTTCCCGCACATGAGCATCGCCGAGAACCTGGCCTTCGGCCTGGAATCCCGGCCGATGGGCCAGGTGCTGGGCAAGGCGCAGATCGCCGAACGGGTGCGCGAGATGCTCGCCCTGGTGCAGATGGAACGCTTCGCCACGCGCAAGCCGAGCCAACTGTCCGGCGGCCAGCAACAGCGGGTAGCCCTGGCCCGGGCCCTGGCGCCGCATCCCAAGGTGCTGCTGCTCGACGAACCGCTCTCGGCCCTGGACCTCAAGCTGCGCCAGGCCATGCGCGAGGAGCTGAAAAGCATCCAGGCGCGCACCGGCATCACCTTCATCTTCGTCACCCACGACCAGGAAGAAGCCCTGACCATGTCCGACCGCATCGCCGTGCTGTCGGAGGGCGAGGTGCAGCAGGTCGGCCGCCCGGAAGACATCTACGAACGCCCGCGCAACCGCTTCGTCGCCGACTTCATCGGCGAAACCAACTTCATCGACGCCAGCGTGACCCGTGTCGAGGCCGGCCTCGCCTGGTTCGCCGGGCCCACCGGGCACCCGCTGCCGGCGCAACCGTGCAGCGAGTTGCAGGTGGGCGCGAGCGTGGCCTTGTCGGTCCGCCCGGAACGCCTGCACCTGGTGCCGCAAGGCAGCGAAGGCGCCCTGCCCTGCCGGATCGAGGCGCAGGTCTACCTGGGCACCGACCTGCAATACCAGGTCAGCCTCGGCGACGGCTCGCGCCTCACGGTGCGCACGCCCAACAGCGTCGAGCAGAGCCAGCGCTTCCCGCTGGGCAGCCAGGCCGGCCTGCTGTTCGACCGCGGCAGCGCCAGCGTCCTGCTGGATTGAGCACGAGGGTTCGTCATGCACACATCATCGCTCTCCTCCACCCTGGAACGGCGCAAGGCCCTGCACAACTTCCTCGGCGTCAGCCCGGCGCTGCTGGCCATCGCGCTGTTCCTGGTGGTGCCGATCCTGATCGTCATCGGCTATTCGCTGATGCAGGCCAACCCCTACGGCGGGGTCGACCGCATTTTCAGCAGCGACGCCTACACCGCCCTGTTGTTCGAGCGCCAGCTGGACGACAGCCTGGTCTTCACCGACTCCTACCTGATCATCGCCCTGCGCTCGATCGGCATCGCCGGCCTGACCACGCTCATCACCCTGCTGATCGGTTTCCCGGTGGCGGTGTGGCTGGCCATGCAGCCGCCGCAGCGGCGCGGCCTGCTGATCTTCCTGATCACCGTGCCGTTCTGGGCCAACCTGCTGATCCGCACCTACGCCTGGATCCTGCTGCTGCGCAGCAGCGGCGTGATCAACAATGGCCTGCTGGACCTGGGGCTGATCCACGAGCCGCTGCAAATGCTCTATACCGATGGCGCGGTGCTGCTGGGGCTGGTCTATACCTACGCGCCCTTCGTGGTCCTGCCGATCTACGCAACCCTGGAAAAAATGGACACCCGCCTGCTGGAGGCCGCCCAGGACCTGTACGCCGGGCGCATCCGCACCTTGCGCAAGGTGGTGCTGCCCATCGCCCGGCCGGGCATCCTGGCCGGCGCCATCCTCACTTTCGTGCCCTGCCTGGGCGCGATGATCGCCCCCGAGCTGCTGGGCGGCGGCACCCGGATGATGCTCGGCAACCTGATTTTCCGGCAGTTCAGCGATGCGCGTAACTGGCCATTCGGCGCCGCCCTGTCGCTGGTGCTGATGGCGGCGGTGATGCTGGTGCTGATCCTTTATGCGCTGCGCGCCCAGCGCCAGCGCACTGCCCAGGGAGGTGTGTGATGCGACGCCTGTTCAAGCGAAACGGCCTCGGCGTACAGGACTTTCCCGGCTTCGGCGGCTTCAGTTTCCTGTTCTACCTGTACCTCTACGCGCCGATCCTGGTGCTGGTGGTGTTCTCGTTCAACGCCAACCAGTCGGCCACGGTCTGGAGCGGTTTCAGCCTCGACTGGTACCGCGCGGCGTTCGCCAACCAGGCGCTGCGTTCGGCGGCCGGCAACAGCCTGCTGATCGCCGTGTGCGCCAGCATGATCGCCACCGCCATCGCCACCCTGGCGGCGCTGGGCACTTCCCGCGGCGCCAGGTTCAAGGGCCTGCAACTGTCCATGGGGGCGATCATGCTGCCGCTGGTGCTACCGGAAATCGTGGTCGGCGTGGCCACCCTGGCGCTGTTCTCCACCCTGGGCCTGTCCCTGGGCTACGGCAACCTGATCATCGCCCACACGGTGTTCTGCATCCCGTTCGCCTACCTGCCGATCCGCGCACGACTCAACGACATGGACCTGTCCCTGGAACAGGCCGCCGCCGACCTCTACTGCGGCCCGTGGCGCACCTTGCGCAAGGTCACCCTGCCGCTGCTGATGCCGGGCATCGTCTCCGGGCTGATGCTGGCCTTCATCGTCTCGCTGGATAACTTCGTGATCTCGATGATGGTCTCCCAGGCCGGCACCACCACCTTGCCGATCTTCATCTTCGGCCTGTTGCGCATGGGCGTGACACCCGACGTCAACGCCGTCTCGACCCTGATCCTGGGCGTCTCGGTGCTGTTCGTCAGCCTCTCTTACCTGCTGGGCAAGAAACACGCTTGAACCTTCCACTGACCTTGGGGAAATGACATGAGCAAGTTGATCGCAAGCCTCGGCACCTCGTTGCTGCTGAGCCTGCCACTGGGCGTGCACGCCGCCGAGAAACTCAACGTGGTGAGCTGGAGCGGCTACTTCTCGCCGCAAATCCTCGCCAAGTTCCAGAAGCAGACCGGCATCGAGGTCACAGTGGATTCCTACGATTCCAACGAGACCCTGCTGGCCAAGCTGAAACAGGGCGGCACCGGCTACGACGTGGCGATTCCGTCGCACCAGTTCATCCCGATCCTGATCAAGGAACAATTGCTGGAGCGTTTCGACCCGGTCAACGAACCCTATTACGCCGGCCTCGCCGACAACCTGAAAAAGCCCACCTGGGACCCCGAAGGCGCCTACTCCGTGCCCTTCATCTGGGGCACCACCAGCGTGGTGCTCGACACCCAGCGCTACCAGGGCCCGGCCGACAGCTACAAGGTGCTCTACGAGCCGCCGGCCGAACTGCAGGGCCGGATCAACATGTTCGACTCGGTCAGCGACGTGATCGACATGGCCAGCCTGTACCTGGACATCCCGCTGTGCAGCGAAGACCCCAAGCAGATGCAACAGGTGCTGGCGCTGCTCAAGGCGCAGAAACCTTTCGTCAAGACCTACAGCTCCAAGGCCGGCTCGATCCGCGAGAACCTGGCCTCGGGCGAGATCGACATGTCGATGTTCTGGGGCGGCTCGTCGATGCGTGCCCGGGAGATGAAACCCAGCCTGAAATACCTCTACCCCAAGGAGGGCGTGCTGGCCTGGGTCGACAATATGGTCATCCCCAAGGGCAGCCGCAACCCGGCGAACGCCAGGGCCTTCATCGCCTTCCTCAGCCAGCCTGAAAACGCTGCGATGACCCAGAATTTCCTCAAGCACCAGAGCCCGGTCAAGGGTGTGGAGCCCTTCCTCGACGCCGGCCTCAAGGACGCGCCCGAACTGCACATTCCCGAAGGCACCAAGGTGGTGTTCAGCCAGACCTGCGGCGAAGGCGCGATCCGCCTCGCCGACCGCCTGTGGACCAACCTGATGCGTTGACCCCTGCCGCCCCGCCCGCGCGGCGGGGCGTTTCTCCAGCCGTTTGAAAGGCCGCCCTGCCATGACTTCCAACCCCCTCAGCGAACTGGTCCTGCTGCAGGCCCATGAACTCGCCGAACGCATTCGCCTGCGCCACGTCTCCTGCCGCGAGGTGATGCAGGCCTACCTGGCCCATATCGAGCACTTCAACCCCCGGGTCAACGCGCTGATCAGCCTGCAACCGGCCGAACAACTGCTGGCCCAGGCCGACGCGCGCGACGCCGAACTGGCCCGCGGGCACTACCGCGGCTGGATGCACGGCCTGCCCCATGCGATCAAGGACCTGTCCCTGACCCAGGGCATCCGCACCACCCTCGGCTCGCCGCTGTACAAGGACTTCGTGCCCGCCCGCGACGGCATCATGGTCGAGCGGATCAAGGCCGCCGGGGCCATCCTCATCGGCAAGACCAACACCCCGGAGTTCGGCCTCGGCTCGCAAAGCTACAACCCGCTGTTCGGTGCCACCGCCTGCGCCTTCGACGCCGCCAAGACCGCCGGCGGCAGCAGCGGTGGCGCCGCCGCGGCGCTGGCCATGCACCTGGTGCCGGTGGCCGACGGCAGCGACATGATGGGCTCGCTGCGCAACCCGGCGGCGTTCAACAACGTCATCGGCTTGCGCCCGTCCCAGGGCCGCGTGCCCTTCGACGACAGCAGCGACCTGTTCTTCGACCAGCTGGGCTACGAAGGCCCCATGGGCCGCAGCGTGCGCGACACCGCGCTGCTGCTGTCGGTACAGGCCGGTGCCGATGCCCGGGCGCCGCTGTCGATCGCCGAGTCCGGCGCCGCCTTCGCTGCCCCGCTGGAGCGCGACTTCAAGGGCACCCGGCTGGGCTGGCTGGGGAATTTCAACGGCTACCTGCCGATGGAGCCGGGCCTGCTCGCCCTGTGCGAGAAAACCTTCGCCGACTTCGAAAGCCTGGGCTGCCATGTCGAAGCGGTACAACCCGATTTCGCCATGCCGCAACTGTGGGACTGCTGGCGCACCCTGCGCCACTGGATGGTCGCCGGCGCCCTGGGCGCGGCCTACGCCGACCCGCAAAAACGCGCGCTGTTGAAACCGGAGGCCTGCTGGGAGGTGGAAAACGGCCTGAAGCTGTCGGCCGCCGAGGTGTTCGCCGCCTCGGCGCTGCGCAGCGACTGGTACCGGGCCATTTCCCGGCTGTTCGAGAGGTTCGACTACCTGCTGCTGCCCAGTGCCCAGGTCTTTCCTTTCGACAAGACCCTGGCCTGGCCCGGCGCCATCGACGGCGTGGCGATGGACACTTATCACCGCTGGATGGAAGTGGTGATCCCCGGCACCCTGTCCGGCTGCCCGGTGGCCAGCGTCCAGGCCGGCTTCAATAAAGACGGGCTGCCCATGGGGCTGCAGATCATCGGCAAACACCAGGCCGACTTCGCCGTCCTGCAACTGGCCCACGCCTACGAACAGGCCAGCCGCTGGTTCCAGCGTTGCCCATCGCCGCTGCTACAGGAGTGAATTGGATAAACGGTTGATAGCGTAGGTAATTTTTTTATAAAAAGCGCTTGACGCCTTACCGTTCTACGCGAATAATGCGCGCCACTTGGCTACATAGCTCAGTTGGTTAGAGCATAGCATTCATAATGCTGGGGTCCGGGGTTCAAGTCCCTGTGTAGCCACCAAGTACTGAAAACGGCTTACCGCAAGGTAAGCCGTTTTTTTATGCCCGGGAAAAAGCCTCGCCGCAGGCCGTTTCGGCCGAGAGGATTTCCCGCACCGCCAGCAGCACGCCCAAAAGAATCGCCGCGAACCCCAGCGCCTCGACCGGCGTCGGCCAGCGTCCATGGAATGCCAGTCCCAGCAGCGTGGCGAACAGCGATTCCAGCGAAACCAGTTGCCCGGAAAGCACCATGGGCAAGCGCCGCGTCGCCTGGTTCCAGGCCCACGCTCCGGCCACCGAGGAAAACAGTGCAATGGCCAGCGCCCACGCGTACAACCACCCCGCGTGCTCAAGGCCAAAGCCCAGGGCCGGCAACCTGAATACCCCCAGCATCAGCCCGATGGGCACCAGGCACAGCGTGCCCAACGCCCCGCCGCTCATCATCAACCCGGTCCAGGCACCGACCGACGCGGCGGGAATCACATGCAGCGCTTTCTGGTTGAGCAGGCTGAACAGCAGCCACAGCAGGACGGCGATGATCGAGGCGGCCAGACCGATCATCAGGCCGCGCGGCGATGCCATGGCCTGAGTCGCCGCGCTGAGATGAATCAACCCCAGCCCTGTCCCGAGCAATACCAACGGCACTGCCAAACGCTTCCAGGCCAGCGTCTGGTAGTGGGCGTTGCCCAGCAGCGCCAGCAGGATCGGCACCATGGCGATCAACGAAGGGGTCAGCAGCGGCCCGCCGAATACCACACCGATGGCGATACTGGTGCTGTAGCCCAGGTAGCCAGCGATGCCGAGCCCCAGGGAAACCAGCTTCCAGCCGGGCCGGATAAACCTGAGCCCTGCCCGGTGGGTCACGAGCAGCACCGCGCCTATCGCCCCCGCCAGCAGAAACCTCAGCGCCATCAGGTCATGAATGCTGTAGGCCCCCGTGACATAGGGTGCGATAAAGTTCAGCGACCAGCTCAAGGTGGCGAAAATGGCTAGGGCCACGCCGGCGGCCAGGGAGGTTCGGGAAGTCATCGGTAGCTCCACTGTCAAGCGAACCTCATAGTGGTTGGCCCCGCCGCTGTGCTACAAACGAGTTCTCGGTCCTGAATGCATAACCGAAAATTATGAATCCGCTCGGCAAGGCCCTTCCTCCACTGTCCAGCCTGCTGCCCTTCGAAGCGGCTGCCCGCCTGGGCAGCTTTTCCCGGGCGGCGGACGAATTGCACCTCACCCAGGCGGCCATCAGCCGGCAGATCCGCGGCCTGGAAGAAAACCTGGGAGTGAAGCTGTTCTGCCGCCGGAACCGGGCGGTCTTCCTGACGCCGGAAGGCTACGAGCTGTCCAACGTCGTCAGCGCCGCACTGCAAAACATTCGCAGCAGCGCCGAGGGGCTGCGGGGGGCCTCCCGCAAGCACCAGGTCGTCCTCCTGTGCCAGCTGTGCGAAGCCTTCTACTGGCTGATGCCGCGCCTCTCGCTGTTTCACCAGCGCCACGCACAGATCGAGATCCAAGTGGTGACCACCACCCGGCCCCTGACCGAATTCGATGGATCGTTCGACGTCGCCCTGCAAAGCACCGGCAAGGCCAGCGGCCCGCATGCCCTGGCGTTTACCGCCTCGGACGAAGTGTTTCCGGTGTGCAGCCCGGGCTATCTGCGCGGTGCGGCCATGCCGCTGACTCTGTCGGACCTGCAGCGGCATACGCTGCTGCACCATCGCACGACCCCACCCAACCTGATGGAGTGGGACAGCTGGCTGCGCAGGCTCGGACATACCCTGGCCGACGGCACCCGCAGCATGGTGTTCGACAACTACCCGATGATGTTGCAAGCCGCCGTCGAAGGGCACGGCATCGCCATGGGCTGGAGCCGGACCGCCGACCGCCTGATCGAAAGCGCAGCGTTGATCAGGCCCTGCCTGGAAAGCGTACCGCTGCCCAATGCCTTGTCGATCTACGTCCACGAGCGCGACCCGCAACGGAGCGAGACCCAGGCCCTGGTCCAGTGGCTACGGGACGAATTGCAGGGCGATGAGCCTGGCGCCTCCATCTAAGCCTTTCCCAGAACGGCAATCGCCCTGCCTCTTGCCCCGTTCACTGCTGTACATTCCTCCCCACGGACGACACATCATTTACCCAGTGAACGGAGTTCAACGCGTGTTCTCGACCCTCAATCCGCGTCACCGCCGGCTTACCAGTTGCTCGCTGATAGCCGTCGCCCTCACCCTCGCCGCTTGCAACGCCTCCGCCCCTTCCCACACAGCCCTGCCCCCGCCGCCCGAAGTCGCGTCGGGCTACCGCACCGACCTGCGCGTGCAGCACGCCGACCGGCACATGGCCGCGGCCGCCAACCCGCTGGCCGCCGAAGCCGGGCGCGAGATGTTGCGCCAGGGTGGTTCGGCCATCGACGCGGCGATTGCCATGCAAGCGGTGCTGACCCTGGTGGAACCACAGTCGTCGGGCATCGGCGGCGGCGCCTTGATCGTGCTCTGGGACGGCAAGGCGGTGCGCACTTACGACGGTCGCGAAACCGCGCCGGCCGGGGCCACCGAGAAGCTGTTCCTGCAGGCCGACGGCAAACCCATGCCCTTCCCCCAGGCGCAGATCGGCGGGCGCTCGGTGGGTACGCCGGGGGTGTTGCGCGCCCTGGAACTGGCGCATGAAAAACACGGACGCCTGCCTTGGGCGCAGTTGTTCGAGCCGGCGATCAAGCTGGCCGAACAGGGCTTCCCGATTTCGCCGCGCCTGCACGGCCTGCTCGTCGCCGACCCGTACCTGGCGCAATCGCCGGACATGGCCGCCTACTTCCTGAATGCCGACGGCACGCCGAAAGCCGTCGGCACCCTGCTGAAAAACCCGCAGCTGGCCGCCGTGCTCAAGCGCATCGCCGCGGAAGGTCCGGACGCCCTGTACAAGGGCCCGGTGGCACGGGAAATCGTGGCCAAGGTGCAAGGCCACGCCAACCCGGGCAGCCTGTCGCTCAACGACCTGCAAGGCTACCGCGCCAAGGAGCGCGAGCCACTGTGCACCGACTACAAGCGCTGGCAGGTCTGCGGCATGCCGCCGCCGTCGTCGGGCGGCATCGCCCTGGCGCAGATCCTCGGCACCTTGCAGGCGCTGGAAGCCCGCGACCCGCGCTATGCGCTGCCGCCCTTGAAGCCGACCAAGACCCACCTGCCCGCCGGCCTGGAACCGGCGCCTGAAGCCGTGCACCTGATCGCCGAAGCCGAGCGCCTGGCCTATGCCGACCGCGCGCTGTACGTGGCGGATTCGGACTTCGCCCCGGTGCCGATCGCCGGCCTGGTCGCCCCGCAGTACCTGGCCCAGCGCGCGGCCCTGATCGGCGCGCGCAGCATGGGCAAGGCCGAACCCGGCAAGCCCCAGGGCGTGCAGGTGGCCTACGCCCCGGACCGCTCGCCGCTGCGCATCTCCACCTCGCAAGTGGTGGCGGTGGACGACCTCGGTGGCGCGGTGTCGATGACCACCACCGTGGAAGCGGCCTTCGGCTCGCACCTGATGGTCCAGGGCTTCCTGCTCAACAACCAGATGACCGACTTTTCCTTCATTCCCGAAGAGAACGGCCAGCCGGTGGCCAACCGCGTGCAGCCGGGCAAGCGCCCGCGCTCGTCCATGGCGCCGACGCTGATCTTCGACCGCGCCAGCGGCGAGCTGCTGGCCACCGTTGGCTCGCCGGGCGGTTCGCAGATCATCGAGTACGTGGCCAAGTCGGTGATCGGCATGCTCGACTGGAACCTCGATCCGCAAGCGGCGATCAGCCTGCCCAACTTCGGCAGCCGCAACGGCCCCACCGAGCTGGAGCAAGGGCAATTCACCCCGGCGCTGAAAGCGGCGCTGAAGGCCAAGGGGCACGAAGTGAGCGATATCGACATGACCAGCGGCACCCAGGCGATCGTCCGGGTCCGCGACGCCCAGGGCAAAACCTCCTGGGCCGGAGGCGCCGACCCACGGCGTGAAGGGGCGGCGCTGGGGGATTGATAACCAACAGATAAACCCCGGCCCCTGACGCCTGGCTCCTGGCTCCTGGCTCCTGACTCCTGACGCCTGACGCCTGTAGCCGCTGCCGAGCCCCAGCGAGGCTGCGATCGACTGCGAAGCAGGCGCATGTTCTTGAGACCGCAGGAGGACCTGCGGTCCTATCGCAGCCTCGCCGGGGCTCGGCAGCGGCTACAGGGGCCGGTGTACCTTCGACGAATGCGTGGGGTGCTCGTCAGCGTCACAGAATGTCGCAGCAATGCCGTTGCGACGCTCTCCCCTCCCCGCTATCCTTCGCCCGTCGCTGCAACAGCAGCGAACGGGCTTGGCGGCCCGAATCACGAAAGGCACAACAGCGCCAAAACACGAATGCAGGCGCTTTTTTTGCGCCCGCATTTTTGTGTCATGGCGGATTGCGCAGGGACCCCTTAGGGGGTGCCGGTTCCTTTCGTGCCGGTCCGCCAACCTTGTGCAATTCGCCACCCTAATCTGCTTGGCGGCAGACGGTGGTGATCCCCTCAAACGAAAGGATTCGTCACCATGGAACACACCCTCAATCCGTCCCCCTCATCCCTGCACACCCTCGGCGAAATAACCTTTGCCCATTGTGGCGAAGGCCAACGCCCGCTCCTGCGGGTCAACGCCGACGTGCCCCTGGGCGATGCCCTGGAACATGCCTCGCTGCTGCTACATCTGGCAAAACAGTTGACCCTGGACGCGGCCATGGAGCCGCAGGCGGACCGCTATGCTTGGGCGACACATTACCTGGGTGAGATGGGTAAAGCGGTGATGGATGACGTGCACACCGCGATGACGGCAGGCGCCTGACGATAGTGCCTCGACGGACAGTCTGCATGGCTGTCCGTCCATCGTCTTCCTCTCTCTCCCCCTTGTTTAAGTCCCATGACGGGACTAAGGTTTCGAGCCATGAGGATTATCGCCGTCAGTCATTTGAAGACGTTCTGGAAGCAGTATCCGGATGCCGAGCAACCGCTTCTGGCCTGGATCGATGAAGCGCGCAGTGCCCACTGGTCCAGCCCGGCACAGATCAAGGAGCAGTTTCGCAGCGCCAGCATTCTCAAGAGCCGTCGAGTGGTGTTCAACATCAAAGGCAATGACTACCGGCTGGTGGTGGCCGTGGCTTACCGCTACAGCGCCCTCTACATCAAGTTCGTTGGCACTCACCCGCAGTACGATGCCATCGACGCCGACAGCGTTGAAATGGAGTAACGAGCATGCAGATTCGCCCCATTCACACCGACCAGGATTACCGTGCGGCCCTCAAGCAGGTGTCCGTGCTATTCGATAACGAGCCGGAACCCGGCACCCCGGAAGGCGATTACTTCGACGTGATGATCACCCTGATCGAAGCCTATGAAGCCCGGCAGTTCCCCGTCGACCTGCCCAACCCGATCGAGGCCATCAAGTTCCGCATGGAGCAATCGGGCCTGTCGGCCGCCGACCTGGCCCCGGCCATTGGCCGCACCAACCGGGTCTACGAAGTGCTCAACGGCAAGCGCGCCCTGACCCTGCCGATGATCTGGAAGCTGCACCAATTGTTCGGCATCCCCGCCCAGAGCCTGATCAAGCCGGGGAAGTCGGTCTGAGTGACACTCGGCTACGGACCCGCAACACTGTCGATACCCATGTCGAATGTTGCCCTCGCCACCGAGGGCACATGTCCCATCTCCGCCATTAGCGTCACTCCGCCATGAATTGCGCCTCCATCCGAGGTCCGAGCCTCAAGCCGCAAAGGCGAAACAACCTTGAGCTTGCCCTTAGGTAAACCTCTAAAGTGCCCTCTCGCCCCTCACCACAAAAAAGGATGTTTGCATGCTCACCATCGGACAAATGGCCCGCTGTCATGGCCTCACCACCAAGACCTTGCGCCACTACGACAGCATCGGCCTGTTCACCCCGGCGTTGACCGGGCAGGACAACGGTTATCGCTATTACCAGCCGGAGCAGATCGGCATCCTGGGGCGCATTGTCTGGTTGCGGCAGTTGGGCATGGGGCTGGAGGAGATTCGTGGGCTGGCGGACAACGGCGCGCTGCACGATGTATTGAGCCTGCGCCAGGCGTTGCAGGCCCATGCCGACGAGCTGCAAGCGCAGCTCGCCCGTGGCCAGAACCTGCTCGGCCAGCTGCAGCGTTACCTGGCGCAGCCCGAGCGCAGTGTGCCGGAGCCGCAGACGCCAGTGCGGGTGAAGCTGCCGGCGCAGCGCATCATCGGCATGGCCTGGCAACAGGATGACGAAGGCACGATTGCCGAGTTGTGGCAGCGTTTCGAGCCACGGGAGCAGGAGATCCAGCGCCTGGCCGAGCCGGTCGGCACCTATGGCATTTGCCAGCCCCTGGGCGACGGCCAGTGGCGTTACGTCGCCGGGCTGCCGGTCAGCGCCGAGGCACCCTTGGTGGAAGGCATGGTGGCGCTGGAGATTCCCGCCCGTCAGTACGCCCGGGTCGAGCATCGGGGCACGGTACAGACCCTGCCGGAAACCTTCCGCGCGGCCTACAGCGAATGGCTGCCGGCCGCCGGGATGCAGCCCGACGAAGGGGTGGAATTCGAATACACCGGCGAGCGTTTTTTCGGACCGATGCACCCGGACAGCGTGGTCGAGCTCTATATCCCGCTGAAAGGCTGAGCCCGCGATCAGACGAACCGTCGCCGTCTGACAGGCCACTGTCAGCAAAAGGACTCACGATACCGCTATGCTCTGTAGCGAACCCACGGCAACGGAGCGAAGGGGCGATGAGTTTCCAGGCGCCAGTGTTGAAGCAGATACCGGGTATCCGCCATGAGTTTTCGCGGATCGGGGCACCGCCACCCGCCAACCTGTTCTTCTGCTCCCAGGTCCATACCGGCGAGGTGGTCGAGGCCAGCACCACCCTGCCGAGCGGCATCATTCGCGGCGACGCGGTGTTCACCCGCACCGGCCGGCCGATCGCGGTGATCACCGCCGACTGCCTGCCGCTGCTGATCAGCAGCGAAGACGCGTCCTGGATCGCCGCAGTGCATGGCGGCTGGAAGGGCCTGCACGGCGGCATCATCGATAACGTGCTGCAACACTTCGCCGCCAAGGGCATCGCCGCGCATCAGTTGCGCGTAGCGTTCGGCCCTTCGATCAAGCCGTGCTGCTATGAAGTCAGCCCGGATTTCGTCGAGACCCTGGCCGCCACCCAGGGTCACCTGTGGCCCCGGGACCAGGCCCCCTGGAGCCAGCAACGCCCGGCGCCGCAACGGCCGCCGGAAATTGCCCCGCCGGCACCTACCCGGCCGGACTCGCTGTGGTTCGACCTGGGCCGCTACGCTCTGCATCTGCTGCACGCGGCGGGTATCGCCGACGAACAGATCGAACACTGCGACCACTGCACCTATTGCTCGAGTTCGAGCCTGGCCAGCTATCGCCGGCGTGGTCGACTGGGCGAAGAG
The DNA here is from genome assembly GCF_000931465.1 of Pseudomonas sp. MRSN 12121. NCBI lineage: Bacteria > Pseudomonadati > Pseudomonadota > Gammaproteobacteria > Pseudomonadales > Pseudomonadaceae > Pseudomonas > Pseudomonas sp. MRSN 12121. Next base: position 5,805,509 of record NZ_CP010892.1, read on the forward strand.
AAGTCTTTTCAGTATTCATGGATAGGGCGAGCCTGAGACCGGTTTGTCACAACCGATCTCTGTCGCCATGCCGGGGCAACCTTGCCCCTTTCACAGACCCACCAAAGGAACGACCGTGTCTGACAATCTCTATGCCCCGCCTCAAGCCGAACTTGTCGCCTCCAGCCATGCGCAGCGACCTTTCTACGTGGTCTCCCGGCCCAAGTTCCTGACCCTGTTCGTGCTGACCTTCGGCATCTACCAGCTGTACTGGGCCTACAAGAACTGGCAGCAGTTCAAACAGGCCAGCGGCCAGGAAATATGGCCCATCGCCCGAGCGTTGCTGGCGATTTTCTTCACCCATGCGCTGTATCGCGAGGCCGACGCGAAGATCAAGGCCAGCGGCCGCACCTTCGACTGGCGGCCGGGCGAGCTGGCGACCCTGTTCGTGGTCATGGTGATTGTCAGCAACGTGATCGATGGCCTGGTCAGGAAGAACATCGGCTATCCGCTGCTCGACCTGCTCAGCCTGGCGCTGCTGCCGGTGCATGCCTGGATCACCTTCCTGGGCCAACGCGGCCTCAACGAAGCCGCCGGTGACCCGCTCGGGCAAAGCAATGCGCGGTTCACCCCGGTCAACTATGTATTCATCGTCCTCGGCGTGCTGCTCTGGGCCCTGGCGCTGTTCGGCCTGACCCTGCCGCCGGAATGACCCGGCGACGCCTACCGAGCGCGCCTTGACTCAACGGCTGATTTTCAAGGCCCGGCGCGCCGCATGCCGTTCCAGCGCCAGTTCGATCAGGCGGCTGACCAGTTCGCTGTAGCTCATGCCCGCGGCCTGCCACAGCTTGGGGTACATGCTGATGCGGGTGAAGCCGGGCAGCGAATTGATCTCGTTGATCAGCACTTCGCCGCCCTGGGTCAGGAACACATCGACCCGCGCCAGCCCCGAGCAGCCCAGCACCTGGAACGCCTCGACGGCCAGGGCGCGAATGCGCTCGCTGACTTCCTCGCTGAGGTCCGCCGGCACCACCACCTGGGCCGCCTGGTCGTCGATGTATTTGCTGTCGTAGGAATAGAAGCCGCTACCGACCACGATTTCCCCGCAACCACTGGCAATCGGCTGGTCGTTGCCCAGCACCGCGCATTCGATCTCACGGCCGCTGACCGCCGACTCCACCAGCACCTTCTCGTCGAAGCCCAGCGCCTGCTCGAGGGCCGCGCGATATTCGGCCTCGCTGGTGACCTTGCTGACCCCCACCGACGACCCCTGGTTCGCCGGCTTGACGAACATCGGCAGGCCCAGCTTGCCCTGCGCCTGGGCAAAATCGGTGCGCGCCGCGGTGGCCCGGTTCAGGGTGATGAAAGGCGTCACCGCCAGGCCGGCGTCGCGCAGCAGGCGCTTGCTGACGTCCTTGTCCATGCACACCGCCGACCCCAGCACATCGGAGCCCACGAACGGCAGGTCGGCCATGCGCAACAGGCCTTGCAGGCAACCGTCCTCGCCGAGGGTGCCGTGGACGATGGGGAAAATCACATCGACATGCCCCAGCAGCTCCTGGCTGGAGGTTTCCACCAACTGCTGGCTGGCTTTGCCCGGCACCACCGCCAGTTCGCGGTTGGACTGGTTGAGGGCGATCAGCGCCGGGTTTTCCTGGTTGATCAGGAAGTTCGAGGTGTCGTTGAGGTGCCAGTGGCCGTGCTTGTCGATGCCGATCAGCACCGGCTCGAAGCGCTCGCGATCCAGCGCATCGACGATATTGCGTGCCGACTGCAGCGACACTTCGTGTTCGGCCGAACGGCCGCCAAAAATAATCCCGACCCGCAACTTGCTCATGGTTTGTTCTCGTTGGAAAAAGGGTTCGCCGGCTCTCTCTGACCGCTCGAGCCGGCGGATGTCACAGATGAATCAGCGCAGCGCCGGGCTTCAGCGGCTGGCCACCAGGTGGGCGCCGAACAGCACATAACAACTGCCGGCAAAGCGGTCCAGCCATTTGCGCGAACGGCTGTAGACCACCGCCATCCGGCTGCTGGCGAAGAACAGCGCGACGCAGCAGTACCAGGTGAACGACAGCGACGCCATGGTCAGCACGGCCAGGGCCAGCAGCGAGGGCGCTGGCGCGGCCGGCATCGAGGTGGCGAAGATGGTGGCGACGAACAGCGCCGACTTGGGGTTGGTCATGTTGCCGAGAAAGCCCAGGCGATAGGCCGAGAGCAGGCTGCGGCCCGACTCGCCGGGCAAGCCGTTGCCAGCACCGCCCGGCGCCGCCTGGCGCTTGAACAGCTTCAGGCCGAGGTAGATCAGGTAACAGCCGCCAGCGATCTTGAACCCCAGGTACAGGGTCGGGGCCGCGCTGAACAGCGACTTGATCCCCAGGCCGCCGGCCAGCCCCCACAGCACCGTGCCGGTGGCCACGCCCAGCGCGGCCGTCACGCCATGGCGACGCGAACAGCTGGCCGCCATTTGCGCGGTGGTGAAGAAGTTCGGCCCCGGCGTGACCACCGCCACGGTCCAGAGCAACGCCAGCGACAAGAGCGGGCCGGCATACGGCAAATGTTCAAGGGCCATGGCACAGACCGCCTTTTGTCGAGTGAGGGGAAGCCGACGCTACTCCACCTCGGGCTCATGGATCAACAGGTCGCCCGGCTGGCAGTCGAGGTATTGGCAGATCGCGTCCAGGGTCGCGAGCCGCAGGCCCTTGACCTTGCCCTGCTTGAGCAGCGACAGGTTGGCCTCGGTGATACCGATCGCCGCAGCGAGGTCCTTGGACTTGACCTTGCGCCGGGCCAGCATCACATTCAGCTGAATGACAATTGACATAGTGATCTCACACGAAAGCGCGGTTTTCCGCATCCACTTCACTGGCCTGCCAGAGGATACGCGCGATGATCGAAATGCACGCGGCGAGGAAGAGCGCAACGACGGTCGGTGCGGTGATGCTGAGCGTGATCAGGCGCTCGCCCACCGGCGCGTTCAAGGTCACCCAGAGGCTGAGCAGCGGTTCGCAGAGAAAATCCAGCAACACCCACAACGCCACGCCTCGCCCGACCTTGCCCAGATGCACCGCCGCCGCGGCGCAAAAGTACTCGCCATGGGCATAGCGCTGGAACAACCGACGCAAATGGCTCAAGCCGAAAGCCAGCGCCAGCAGGGGCACGCTCGACAACAGGATGCCGCCCAGGGTCTGCCACCAGGGCAACGTGGCACCGGCGGCCAGATGGCTCGCCTGACCATTGCTCAGGCCAAAACCGAAGCCGTAGCCATTTTCCGCGCTCAGTTGTGGAAACAGCCACAGCGCTGCGTTGAGCAACAGCATGGCAACGATCAGCAACAGGGTGGCAGCCGACATGCGCTGACTGAACCGGGCAAGACCTTGGGACGTCATGGGAAGCTCCAGAAGAATGAATGCGGGAGAAACCATAGAGAATTAATTATCGTAAAACAATAATTAATTTCTGCATTTCGATTATTTACTCACATTATTCGCGATAGCGCGGCGCATCCCGCCGCCTTCCGGGGCAACGCCATGAGCAGCTGCACGGTGCACGTGTTTCCCCCGGCGGGTTTGTCGCCCGCCCACCAAATGCCCGGTGACGGGCTCATCGGGCTGGGTTACCGTGCTGGCCTGGCGTCATCGACGAGGACAGTTCCATGGGCAAGCCTGCCCCCCGCACCGACTGGGTCCACCGTGCACCTCCCGCCCGTGGGCTCGAGCGTATCGAGGCGTTTTTTGCCGGCCATGGCTATGACCTGCACCGCCACGACACCTACGCCATCGGTCGCACCCTGGCCGGCGTGCAGAGCTTCCAGTACCGCGGCGGCTGGCGCCATAACCTGCCGGGCGGGACCATGGTGCTGCACCCGGATGAGGCCCACGACGGCGAGGCCGGCACCCAGGACGGCTTCCATTACCGCATGCTCTATATCGAGCCGGCGCTGATCCAGCAGATCCTCGACGGCCAGCCGCTGCCCTTCATCAAGAACGGCCTGTCCACCGACCCACGCCTGTTCGCCGCCACCGACACCTTGCTGCGCAGCATGGAAAGCCCGCTGGACCCGTTGGAACAGGAAGACGCGCTGTTCGACCTGGCCCATGCGCTGAATGCCGTGTCGGGGGTTGCCCGGCCGACGAAGCGCTTTGACTACCAGGCCGCGGAACGCGCGCGGGAATACATGCACAGCGCCCTGGAGCAGAGCATCACCCTGGAGGAGCTGGCCGCCCATGCCGGTCGCGACCGCTGGAGCCTGTCGCGGGATTTTCGCCTGCTGTTCGGCACCAGCCCCTATCGCTACCTGACCATGCGCCGCCTGGACCTGGTCCGCGCCCTGTTGTTGCAAGGCCAGTCGCTGGTCAGCGCGGCGCTGCTGGCCGGCTTCACCGACCAGAGCCACATGACCCGGCAATTCAGCAAGACCTATGGCCTGCCGCCGGCGCGCTGGCTGAAAATGCACGGTCGCTGAGCGCCGCACGCCACGCACAATCGTACAAGAAGCCCGGCACCGCGCTAATTACCGTAGAGGCCCGATCACCTCTTTACGGAGCCACGCCATGAGCCAAGCCACCCCTGTGTCCATCCCCTACCAGAGCCTGAACTTCGCCTACAAACTCGGCCTGATCAACGAGCACTGGCAACCCCGGGTCATCGCCGAAATGAACGACTACCAGTTCAAGCTGGTGAAGCTGCAAGGGGACTTCATCTGGCACGACCATCAGCACACCGACGAGACCTTCATCGTGCTCGAAGGCCAGTTGCGCATCGACTTTGCCGACGGCCAGGTGACGCTCAACCAGGGCGAGATGTTTGTCGTGCCCAAGGGCGTGAAGCACAAGCCGTACGCCGAGCAGGAGGTCAAGTTGCTGTTGATCGAACCCAAGGGCGTGCGCAATACCGGCGACGAAGACGGCGAACGCACGGCTGCCAACGATGTGTGGGTCTGAGGTGTACTGCGCTTAACGCTGACGCTCTTGTGTAGCCGCTGCCGAGCCCTGGCGAGGCGGCGATCGAGGACAGCGTCCTCGCCAAGGCTGTGTCTGCGATCTGCCTGGATAAACGCGGTGCCGGGGTTTGCGACTGCTGCGCAGTCGATCGCAGCCTCGCCAAGGCTCGACAGCGGCTACGGGGCCATGGGTAGTGCGTTGGCGCCCGGAGCTCAAGCGCGCTCGGCCGCGGCTTGCAGGCCCCGCGCCGTCGGGGTGCGCAAGCGCAACGCCAATACCGCGCCCAGCAGGGAGAGCAAGGCGCTGGCGCCTACCGCCTGCTCGATGCCAGCCGCCGGCGAACCACCCAGCCCGGCGTTGGCCAGAGACACCAGCAGCGCCAGCCCCAGCGCGCCGCCGATCTGCTGGCTGGTGGAAGCGATGCCCGCCGCGACACCCTGCTCGCCCGGCGCGATACCCTGGCCGGCCGAGACCCACATGGCGGTCCAGGTCATGCCCTGGCCGATGCTCAGCACCACGATGCCCGGCATCAGGCTCCAGAACCCCGCCCCATCGGGCAGCGCCACATACACCCCGCCAATGCCCAACGCCCCCAGGAGCAGGCCGCCGGCCAGGGTCCCGCGCAGGCCGAAACGTAGCAACGAACGCTCGGCCAGCCAGATGCCCAGGGTACACAGCAAGGTCGCCGGCAAGAACGCCACACCGCTTTGCAGCACGCTGTAGCCGTAGACCTGCTGGAAGTACAAGGCCAGGAAGTAGTACTGCACGCCGAAGCTGCTCATGAACAGGGCCGTGAGAAACATCGCCAGGCGCAGCTCGCGATGGGCCAGCAGGCGCAACGGCATCAGCGGGTCGCGGCTACGCCGCTCGATCGCGGCGAACAGGCCGAGCAGGATCAGCGCCAGGGCCGCGCAGCCCAGGGTCGCCGGAGCGCTCCAGCCCCACTCCGGCCCCTGGACGATGGCGAACACCAGCAGCGTGCCGCCCACCGTCACGGTCAGGGCGCCGGCGAGGTCGAAGCGCCGCCCGCGCTCGCGCTCGCCATCGGCCGCGATCCAGCGCCGGGCCAGCAAGGCACAGGCCCCCGCCAGGGGTACGTTGACCAGGAACACCGCTTCCCAGCCCCACCACTGGGTCAGCACGCCACCGAGCAACGCCCCCAGCGCCAGGCCCGCGGCCGAGGCGGCGCTCCAGACGGCGAACGCGCGGTTACGCGCCGGCCCCTCGGGGTAATGGCTGTTGATCAGCGCCAGCGTCGCCGGGAACAACAGGGCCCCGCCAACGCCCTGCACCGCCCGCGCCAGCACCAGCAGCAACGCGCTGCCGCCCAGGCCCCCGGCCAGCGACGCCAGGGCGTAAAGGCTTTGCCCGACGATATAGAAACGGCGCTTGCCCAACAGGTCGGCCGCCCGACCGCCCAGCAGCAGGAAGCCGCCGAAGGCCACGCTGTAGGCACTGACCACCCACTGCAACTGTTGCGCGGAAAACCCCAGGTGGCGGCCGATGTCCGGCAAGGCGACAAACACGATGGTCGCATCCAGGGCGATGATCAGCTGCGCGCACGCCAGCAGGAACAGCATCCGGCCCGAGGGCGCGTCAGAGGAAGTGACGGGCATTGCGGCAGTCCTTGTACGGAAAATCAGGGCCTCAGTTTCTTTGATGCCGAATAGATGATAAATACCGTCATCGCTCTTTCAGTGATGACTTTAATCATGGATCTGAACGCCGTTCGCTTGCTGGTCCGGGTCGCCGAGACCCGCAGTTTCACCCGCGCCGCCGGCGACCTGCGGCTGACCCAGTCCGGTCTGTCGCGGGCCATTTCGCGCCTGGAGCAGCAGCTGGGCGTGCGCCTGCTGCAACGCAATACCCGCAGTGTCAGCCTGACTCCGGATGGCAAGCTGCTGGTGGATCGCGCCACGCCGCTGCTGGCCGAACTGGCGCAGACCGAAAGCCTGCTGCTGGACCGCCGCGACTCGCCCACCGGGCTGCTGAAGATCAGCACGCCGTCGCTGTTCGGACGCAAGGTGGTGATGCCGCTGATCGGCCGCCTGACCGAGCAATACCCGGACCTGAGCATCGAAGCGGTGATGACCGACCGCCTGGTGGACATCGTCGACGAAGGCTTCGACGCCATCCTGCGTACCGGCGAGATCCAGGACCAGCGCCTGATCGCCCGGCCGCTGGCGCCGCTGCGCTGGGTCACGGTGGCGTCACCGGCCTACCTCGCGCGCCATGGCACGCCGCACACCGTGGACGATCTGCAACGGCATAACTGCCTGACCGTGCGCAACCTGCGCAGCGGGCGCCTGGTGGACTGGCAGTTCATGCTCGACGGCAAGGTGCGCGACCTGAGTGTGCCCAGCCGGCTGATCTTCGATATCGGCGACGCCCTGGTGGACGGCGTGCTGGGTGGTTTCGGCATTGCCCAGTTGATGAACTTCGCCGTCGAGGACGCCCTCGCAGACGGCCGCCTGGTGCCGATCCTGCAAGCCTATTCCGGGCGCAGCCGGGCGTTGTCGCTGGTGTACCCACCATCGCGCCAGTACTCGCCCAAACTCAAGGTATTCGCCGAAGCGCTGAACAGCGTCAGCTGGTAACCCCACGCCCCTGTGGTCGCTGTAGCCGCTGCCGAGCCTGCGAGGCTGCGATCGAGGACGTAGTCCTCGCAAAGCCTGTGCATGCGGTTTGCCAGGGGGAACGGGATGTTCGCCGTTGCGGCCGCTGCGCGCCCGATCGCAGCCTCGCTGCGCTCGGCAGCGGCTACAGGATTACGGGGTTACGGGGTTACGGGGTTACGGGGTTACGGGGTTACGGGGTTACGGGGCCACAGGTTACGACAGACCTGGCAGGGTCTTGCCGTCCACGGCGTCGCCGATGGTCAGGAAGTGCCCGCCCGCTACATGGTGCAGGGTGCGCAGGGCATCGTGCCCGGTGAAATGCCAGCGGCCCTCGCTGAACACCCGGTCGTCGGCCTGGGCGGCGATGACTTCGCCGAGGAACAGGTCGTAACGCTCATGGTTGAGCGGCTCCGGCAACAGGCGGCATTCCAGCCATGCCACGCAACCATCGAGCAGCGGCGCGTCGATCAGTTCGCCGGCAAAGGTCGGCAGGCCATACAGCTCGAACTTGTCGCGACCCTTTTCCCGGCTCAGCTCAAGGCCGGAGGTGGAACCGACGGTCTGCACGATATCGGCCTGGGCGGCGCACGGCACGTTGAGCACGAAGGTGCCGCTGGCCTCCAGCAACTGGCGGGTCCAGGTGGCCTTGTCGAGCACCACCGCGACTTTCGGCGGCTCGAAGTCCAGGGGCATGGCCCAGGCCGCGGCCATGATGTTGCGCTGGCCGCCATGGGCGGCGCTGACCAGCACGGTCGGCCCGTGGTTCAACAGGCGATAGGCCTTGGCCAGGGGAACTGGCCGACGATGGGATGCGCTCATGGATAGCCTCCAGGGAAAAGAGCCGATTGTAGCGAGATCCGGGCCTGGCACCTTATCGCGATTGGGCGATTTTCCTGGACAATCCATCCAGATTGGCCGGGCTTTTCCCCTGGCCGCCGCTGCTTAGACTGGGCCTTCACCTCATTGGCTGAAGGAGCTTTTCCATGGCGGATCATTCCCTGAACAACAAAGTGGCACTGATTGCCGGCGGCGCGAAGAACCTGGGCGGCCTGCTCGCCCGGGACCTGGCCGCCCACGGCGCCCAGGCCATCGCCGTGCATTACAACAGCGACGCCAGCAAGGCCGATGCCGAGCGCACCGTGGCGGCGATCAAGAACCTGGGGGTCGATGCCCAGGCCTGGCAGGCCGACCTGACCACCGCCGCGGCCGTGGAGAAACTCTTCAGCGACGCCAAGGCGCGTTTCGGCAAGATCGACATCGCCATCAACACCGTGGGCAAGGTCCTGAAGAAACCCATAGTCGAGATCAGCGAAGCCGAGTACGACGACATGTTCGCGGTCAATGCCAAGAGTGCTTTCTTCTTTATCAAGGAAGCCGGCAAGCAGTTGGAAGACCACGGCAAGCTGGTCACGCTGGTGACCTCGCTGCTTGGCGCCTACACACCGTTCTACGCCGCCTACGGCGGCGCCAAGGCGCCGGTGGAACACTTCACCCGCGCGGCCTCCAAGGAGTTCGGCGCCCGGGGTATCTCGGTGACCGCCGTGGGCCCGGGCCCGATGGACACGCCGTTCTTCTACCCGGCCGAAGGGGCGGACGCGGTGGCCTACCACAAGACTGCCGCGGCGCTGTCCGGCGTGAGCAAGACCGGCCTGACCGACATCGAGGATGTGGTGCCCTTCATTCGTCATCTGGTCACCGACGGCTGGTGGATCACCGGCCAGACCCTGTTGATCAACGGCGGCTACACCACCAAGTGAGGCCAGCCTTCTGATCGACGGTTGCCATCGAGGCGGGTAATCCGCCGGGGCGCAAGGTAGATTGGCGCTTGGGGAAACAACGCCATCTCGTAGGAGCGAGGCTTGCCCGCGATAGCGGTGTGTCAGGCAGATCGCAATCGCGGGCAAGCCTCGCTCCTACAATACCCAGCTTCGGAACACGCCTCATCCATGGACAAGCTCGAGCAATACCGTGTGTTCATCCAGGTGGCCGAAATGGGCAGCTTCATCAAGGCCGCGCACGCACTTGAACTGCCCAGGGCCACGGTGTCGGCCGCGGTCCAGCAACTGGAAACCGCCCTCGCCACCCGCCTGTTGCACCGCACCACGCGCCAGGTACAGCTGACCGCCGATGGCGCGATCCTGCTGGAGCGCGCACGCCTGTTGCTGAGCGACGCGGTAGAGCTCGAGCAGCTGTTTCACACCCGTCAGCAGGATGTCTTCGGCCGGCTCAACATCGATGTGCCCAGCCGCATCGCCCGCCGCCTGATCGCCCCCGCCCTGCCCCGGCTCTTCGCCCGCTACCCCGGGCTGAAACTGGCGCTGGGCTCCACCGACCGCGCCATCGACCTGGTGCAGGAAGGCGTCGATTGCGCGATCCGCGTCGGCGCCCTGCGCGACAGCAGCCTGATCGTCCGCCGCCTGGGCCACCTGGCCCTGATCAACTGCGCCAGCCCCGCCTACCTGGCCGAACACGGCGCGCCCCAAACCCCAGGCGACCTGGCCGACGGCCACTGGATGGTCGGCTACGGGGCGCCCAGCACCGGCCGCGAACAACCCTGGGAATACCGCGCCGACGGCCGCGAGCTGGAGCTCGGCCTGCCCAGCCGGGTCATCGTCAACAACGCCGAGAACTACATCGCCTGTTGCCGGGCCGGGCTGGGCCTGATGCAGATCCCGCGCTTCGACGTGCAGTACCTGCTCGAACGCGGCGAACTGGTGGAAGTGCTGCCGGATTATCGCCCCGCGCCCATGGCGATTTCCGCGCTCTACCCCAACCGCAACCACCGCTCGCGGCGGCTCAATGCCTTTGTCGAATGGTTCGAAACCCTGCTCGCCCCCCATCTCGAAGACGAAGGACGGGACTGACGCCCGCGCCCGGCCGGAACCTCAGCCGGACAGCTGGTGGGCGAACTGGCCGACCGCACTCACCACCTTCTGCGCACCGTCCTGGATCTCGACGATCACCGTGCCGGCCTCGGCGGCCAGGGCCAGGCCCTGCTCGGCCTGGGTCTTGCCGCCGGCCATCAGCACCACGGCGTCGCGCGCCATGTCCTGGTTGCGCCGCACCACGCCGACGATTTCCTCGGTGGCCTTGCTGGTGCGCGAGGCCAGCTGCCGGACCTCGTCCGCCACCACGGCGAAGCCACGGCCCTGGTCGCCCGCGCGGGCCGCCTCGATGGCCGCGTTGAGCGCCAGCAGGTTGGTCTGCTCGGCAATGTCGCTGATGGTCTTGACGATGCTGCCGATCACCCGCGACTGCTCGTTCAGCGCCTCGATGCCGTCGCTGGCCTGCTGCATGTGGGTGGCCAGGTCGCGCATCACCTCCACGGCTTCGGTCACCACCGAGGAGCCGCGCTGGGCGCTGCTGTCGGTCTGTTGCGAGATGGAGTAGGCGATGTCCGCCGCCTCGGCGACCGATTGCTCCTGCTTGACCTGCTCGGTGATCACCGTGGCGAACTTCACCACCTTGTAGAGTTTGCCGTTGGCATCGACCACCGGGTTGTACGAGGCATCGAGCCAGACCACCCGGCCCTGGCTGTCGATACGCTTGAAGCGGTCGGCCACATACTCGCCGGCATTCAAGCGGGCCCAGAACGTCTGGTAGCTCGGGCTGTTGTACTCCTGCGGCTCGCAGAACAGGCTGTGGTTCTGCCCCAGGATCTGTTCGAGGCTGTAGCCCATGCAGCCCAGGAAACGCTCGTTGGCGGTCAGCACCCGGCCCTTGAGGTCGAACTCGATCACCGCGGTCGAGCGCAACAGGGCCGCGATCAGGTTGTCGTGTTCGCAGGTGCGTTGCACGGTCTCGGTCACATCGTTGGCGTGCAGCGAGAACGACTGGAGCTGGCGTTCGCCATTGAAGATCGGCTGCAGGATCAGGTTCAGCCAGGCATCGCTGCCGTCGCCGCGGCGCAGGCGCAGGGTCTCGGCGAATGGCTCGCCGGCGCCGATTGCCGCCAGGAAACGCCCGTGCGCCTCTTCGGGGCGGGCGTCGTCCGGCAGCAGCGGCTCGATGGAGCCGCCCAGCAGCGCCTCGGGGGAATAATGCATGCACTGGGCGAAATTGCGGTTCACCGAGAGCACCCGGCGCTGCGGGTCGAACTCGATACCGAGCAAGCTGCGCTCGAAACCTTCCTTGACCTGCTCAAGCGCGCGAAACGCCTCGCTCAAGGCAAGGAGCTTCTGATTCAGACGTTTATTGAACATGGATACACCGATAGCCTGTGATTGGAGACTGCAGCAGCCTCAGCATCGGCGTTGCGAAAGCATTCTTGACGCGCTCAAGAGGCTTTGAGATTCATCCATGGCATAGATAGGAAATATCCTAGAAGACTGTCAGAAAGGTGATCAACCCAGGCTCGGACCGCCTGCGCCACAGCGCTCAGCGGCCACCCGGAGCCAGGGCCCGACAGCCTCGGGCTCCGGCTCGGGCGACACTCAGTTCGACAACTGGCTGGCGAACTGGCCGACGGCATCCACCACTTTCTGCGCGCCGTCCTGGATCTCCACGATCACCGTACCGGCTTCGGCGGCCAGGGCCAGGCCCTGCTCGGCCTGGGCCTTGCCGTCGGTCATCAGCGCCACCGCTTCGCGCGCCATGTCCTGGTTCTGGCGCACCACGCCGACGATCTCGTCGGTGGCCTTGCTGGTGCGCGAGGCCAGTTGCCGGACCTCGTCGGCCACCACCGCGAAGCCACGCCCCTGCTCGCCGGCCCGCGCCGCCTCGATGGCCGCGTTGAGCGCCAGCAGGTTGGTCTGTTCGGCAATGCCGCTGATGGTCTTGACGATGGTGCCGATCACCAGCGACTGCTCGTTGAGTGCCTCGATCCCCTCGCCGGCCTGCTGCATGTGCTTGGCCAGGTCGCGCATCACATTCACCGCCTCGGTGACCACGGTGGTGCCGCGCTGGGCGCTGTTGTCGGTTTGCAGCGAGGTGCTGTAGGCGATGTTCGCCGCCTCGGCGACGGCCTGCTCCTGGTTCACCTGGTCGGTGATCACGGTGGCGAATTTCACCACTTTGTAGAGGCGGTCGTTGGCGTCCACCACCGGGTTGTAGGAGGCCTCCAGCCAGACCACGCGGCCATGGCTGTCGATGCGTTTGAAGCGCCCGGCGACGAACTCGCCGGCGTTCAGGCGCTTCCAGAACGCCTGGTAGTCCGGGCTGTTGTATTCCTCGGGTTCGCAGAACATCCGGTGATGCTTGCCCTGGATCTGCGCCAGGTTGTAGCCCATGCCCTGGAGGAAGCGCTCGTTGGCGCTCAGCACGTTGCCGTTGAGGTCGAATTCGATCACCGCGGTGGAACGCACCAGCGCGCCGATCAGGTTCTCGTGCTCGCGAGAGGCCTCGATGGTGCGGGTCAGGTCGCTGGAATAGATCGAAAAATGCTTGATCCGCCCCTGGGAATCGCGGACCGGCTGGGAGATCGAACGCAGCCAGGCCTCCTGGCCGTTGCCGCGCAGCAGGCGCACCGCCCCGGCAAAGTGCTCGCCACGGGTCAGCGCCGCCTTGAAGCGGTGATGGAACTCGTCGGCCTTGACGTGGGCCGGCACGATATCTTCGATGTGCCGGCCGACCAGATCGCTGCTCCTGTAGAGCATCTCCTGGTTGAAGTTGTCGTTGGTCGAAAGAATGCGTCCATCGGGATCCAGGCTCAGCACCAGCATCTCGCTGTCGAGACTCTCTTTCACTTGCTGCAGGCTCGAGAGTTCCTCGCGTAGAGCCAACAGCTCCTGCTTCAGGCTTTTGTTGAACATGGGATGCACCGATGAGGGGAGGTTTTAAGAACAACTTAGCTTCTCCATCGGCATTGGCGAATTTTTCTGGAGGCCCCGTCGCCCGTGTCGGAAAAAATATTTTCGCCTCTCGAACCGCTATTGAACGCCAACGGGGCCGGGCACTTGCGGCAAGGTCCTCGCGAGCGCTGGCGCGAAGACCTTGCCCTGCGTCGAAGGCGTCCGGGCCAAGGCTCTAGAACTGGTATTGCATGCGCATCACCAGGCCGTCGCCGGTGTCGTCGCCCACCGCGTTGCTGAGGTTATCGGTGCGCGCCTTGACGTAGTTGGCGCTGAGCTTCAGGGCTTCGTTGGCGTACCAGTTGACCCCCAGGGTATGGGTCTTGCCCTCGGTATCGCCGACCTGGCGCGTAGCGCTGCTGACCACCACGTTGTCGTCCTCGACGGTGATCGAGTCGTAGCGGTAGAACAGCTCCCACGCGCCCCACTGCTTGTCCTGCGGCTTGATGGTGTCGAACTTGGCCCCGTCCAGCTTGTAGATCCGTGGCTCGCCGGTGAGGGTATAGGCCAATTGCGCATAATAGCCTGAGGCTTTTATATCGCTTTGCGCGGCATCGGCCTTGAGCGTGCGGCGCAGGTATTCCGCCTGGACCGAGAACGCGTTCAGCGCCCAGGCCCCTTCGACACCCCACACCGAATCGTCCGTCCACAGCCCCTGCTGCGCCGTGCTGCCGCCAAACACCGCGCGATTGCCATTGCTGCCGGCGCTGTTGCCGCCATTGGTCTCCACCCCGCGCATGCCCATGCGCGAACGGATGCGGGTATCGACGGCCGCGTCCGCGAGATCTCGATAAGCGTACTGGGCGCCGATATGCAGGACATTGCCGGATTCGTGCAGTGGGGCGAACACCCCGCGCAGGTTGTAGCGCTTGACGCTGTCGCCATCGGTGTCGTTGTTGTTTTCGCTGAATACACTACCGGACAGGTACGCCATGCCGCCCACCACGCCGTTGGCCTGCACGCCCATGCCGCTGTTGTCGTTGATCCATTCCGCCACGTCGTAGGACAGATTGCGCTCCAGGGCGGTGACCCACTTGGAGCTGGTGGCCTTTTCCAGGCCGAAGTCGGTGTAGAAGCGCCCCACTTTCAGGTTCAGCGGGTTGAAGCCGGTGTAGGTCAGGCTGCCCTCGTCGAAATAGCCGGTACTGTCGTTGCCCACGTTCCGGGAAAGGTCGTAGTTGATCTGATATTTCCAGTCCCGATAAAGCGTGCCGCCCAGCTCCAGGTAGGCCCGGCGAAAGTACGCCGCGTCCGCGGAATTGCCGTTGCGCGTGTAATAACCGTCGAAGGTGCCGTAGTCCGCCTGCACGCGGCCGCCCAACTTGAAGCTGAACTCCTTGTCGGTGGTCGACAGCTCCAGGCCGCCCTTGGTCTTCAACACAATATCGGCCCCATCGGTGGTCACTGTGCCGGCCTGGGCCGTCGCAGACAGGGTCGCGCCGATCAGACCCCAGGCAATACCGTTCCCCAACCCCATATAGAGTTTTTTAATAAACATTCGAGACTCCCGATTTGGCTTTTAGTGTGGCGGCCACCTGTAACCGGCAACTTCAGCGGCTGGATCAGGTTGACCGTGGGCGATCCTGGGAATCCCACATGACACTTTTTGTTTATTAAAAAGATGATTCGATGACAACTAAGCCGGGCTCGACTTCATGAGGGGTACGGCACTTGTAGACAGGGGTTTGCGGGACAACATCGCGTCGCTGGCGGCCGCGGATATGTCAGAAACATTTCAACTTTTGAAAGCGGTGGATAAAACCCGACTGCGGATGCCGGCCATCGTCCGAGGGAAAACGCCCAGACACGCGGTCAGAACCACTCCTGGCGCGCCTCGAACGCCTGGCGGATCAACCTCACGATGGCCTGTACCTCGGGCCGCCCGGCCGCCAGCGCATGGGTGCTCAACCAGGCGTTGCGCTGCATCGGCGGGAACAGCGCCGGAAGCGCCAGCAGATTGCTGTCCAGGGCAGTGATATAGGCTGGTAGCACACCAATGCAGGCACCACGCCGGATCATTTCCAGCGCCAGCTCATGGGTATGCACCTGCGCCACGCCGGCCGGGCGCTGGCGCACCAGTCGGTTCCAGGGCTCCAGCGCCGCGACCTGCAGGTACTCGCGCACCTGCACCAACATGTAGTCGTCCAGGTGGCTGACCAGGCTGGGCAAGGCCGCCTCTCGCGAGTAGCGCTTGGCCATGCAGGCCTGGTAGCCGATCCGGGCCAGGGCGATGGGTGTGGTGGTGGCGAAACCGGGATCGGGCCGCGGGCTGGCGGGCTCGGCGAGCCAGAGCAGGATGTCCGCCGGGCGCGCGCTGGCATGGGGCTCGCTGGAGATTTCCAGGTCCAGGCGCACGGCCGCATTGCGCCGCACAAAGGCCAGCAGGTCGCGCAGCACCAGGTCATGCAACAGGGCGTCAGCCGCTATCAGGCGCACCACGGGCACTGCCGCGCGGCCGGATCCGGGGAATTCGGGAACTTGTCGTTGCGCCGTCAGCAGCGTCTGCAGTCGCTGGCCCTTGAGGGTCAGGCGCAGGACGTTCTGGCGGTAGACAAACAGCGGGCCACCGAGGCGCTCCTCCAAGAGTCGCAACTGCTTGCGCAACACGGTCACGCGGGTATTCAGGCTGCGCGCCGCCTGCTTGAAGCACGCGCAGCGAGCACTGGTCAGAAAATACTCAACTACATCTCGATCGATCGACCCGGGGTCCAATGCTCGCAATTCATCGCACATAGGCAGCCCGTTCAACTGCCGTTGGTACGGCATACCCCCAGCACGCTGTACTCGATGGTGTTGAGCTTGCCCGCCGAGTCCTCGTAGGTCATGCGCGACGGCACGACATCACAGGACTTGATCGGCGGCGTGACGTTGACCACCTTCTTGATATCCAGCTTCTTCTCGTAGGTGTAGTCCTCGACCACCGGGGCTTCCTTGCCCTGCTTCGCCGCATAGGCCGCCATGGCCCGCTCGTTTTCCTTCATGGCCCGCTCGAAGGTGCGGTCGCCACCGCCCTCGGCCATGGCCAGGGACGACATCGAAAGTACCAGGGCGGCAATACTCAATTTAAATAGTTTCATGACACTTTCCTCGCTGTGGTTAGTTGCAACGAGGATAACCAGCGGACCCTGTCAGGAAGATCACGCCTACATTACTTATATGTAAGAAACTCGAACTTCATTCTTCAACACCAACAGAGCCCTTATAAAACAAGGCCTGCGACCATTACCCCAAATAAATTCAGATTGATAATCTTGCAAAATTGTAATTCCCGGGTCACCTCCGCGTTATCTGTTGTTTGCAACTATCGGCGTCGACTCCGGCCGTTAACCAGACGGTCCGCGAGTACAACTAACAAGAACGCCCCAGGCGACATATCAGCTGATCGCTGCCCTATCCAGGAGCAAACAACATGCGTACCCATACCCGCTTGTCCCTGTCCGTGTTTACCGCGGCACTGGGGCTCGGCCCGTTGGCCGTGAGCGCCGCCCAGGAAAAACCCGAAGGCTTTATCGAAGGCAGCAGCCTCAACGTGCTGGCCCGCAACTACTACTTCAACCGCGACGACCGCAAAGGCCAGTCCAGCCCTACCGGCAACGGCTACTCGGAAGCCTGGGCCCAGGCGCTGATCGGCAAGTTCGAGTCCGGCTTCACCCAGGGCACCGTCGGCTTCGGCCTGGATGCCTTCGTCATGTACGGCCTCAAGCTCGATTCGGGCGGCGGCCGCAGCGGTGGCCGCGGCTCGTTCGGCATGCTGCCGGTGGACAGCGACAACAAGCCGGAAGACGACTACAGCAAGGTCGGCGGGGCGGCGAAAATGCGCCTGCTCGATACCGTGGTCAAGGTCGGTGACGTGTTCCCGAAAACCCCGGTGGTGCATTACGGCGACTCGCGCCTGATGCCGGAAAGCTTTCGCGGCGTGACCGTGGAAAACACCAGCATCGAGGGCCTCGACCTGCAGGCCGGACGCCTGCACAGCATGAGCCAGCCCGACAGCAGCAGCCTGCGCGACGGTTTCGCCACCTTCTATGCGGGCAAGGTCGACTCGCCCTGGGTCGCCTACTTCGGTGGCGACTACACCCTGAACAAGCACCTCAGCTTCAGCCTTTACAGCAGCCGCCTGAAGGATGCCTGGGATCAGTACTACTTCGGCACCGCGGCCACCTGGCCGGTCTCGGACGAGTTCTCGCTGTTCGCCGGCTTCAACTATTACAAGGCCGTCGACGAAGGCAAGAAACTGCTCGGCGAACTCAACAACAACATCTGGAGCGCCAAGGTCGGCGCCACCTATGGCGCCCATACCCTGTCCCTGTCGCACCAGCGCAACAACGGCGACGACGACTTCGACTACCTGCGCCAGTCGGACTCGATCTTCCTCGACAACTCGATCCAGTACAGCGACTTCAACTCGCCCAAGGAACGTTCGTGGATGGTTCGCTACGACCTCGACATGGAGACCTACGGCATCCCCGGCCTGTCGTTCATGACCCGCTACGCCAAAGGCACCGACGCCGACTACAGCAACGCCAACTCGGTCTACATGCGCCGCGACGCCGAGGGCAACCCGTTGACCGACCAGCGCCGCTGGGAACGGAATATCGAGGCCAAGTACGTATTCCAGGGCGGCACCCTCAAGGACCTGTCGCTGCGCATCCGCCAGGCGACCATCCGCTCCAGTGCGTTCGAGTCGGACCTGGATGAGTTCCGCCTGATCGTCGAGTACCCGCTGGCGATTCTCTGAGCCTGCGCGCCGGACGGGCAGGACGCCTGCCCGGCGTTAAAACTTATTCACAGACCCGCATCTTTCAGAACTGTAATATCCGCCTCACCTTCCCGTCAGGTTGGCCTTCGTATACTGAAGCCCATTCTGAGGCGGCTGTTCACCACGCCGCTCCATCACTGGCCGGGAGACCCTGCATTGAAGCCTTCCATTGCGTTGCCCGCCCCGTCCGGCAAGGCCCAGGCAGCTGCCGACAGCGAACGCTTCAGTCACGCATTGCAACAGTTCTGGCTCAACCAGCCAGGCGCCCCGGAGACCGGGCACCGCGACACCCCGGCCCGCTCCGAGCAGGCCAGCATTCATAGCCCCGAGCGTCCATCCAGCCCGTGACGCCGGCCCCGAGCACATTCATCTCTTGAAGCGTTTTTTGAATGCTCCTTTGGAAAGAGATGAATTTTTAGCGCCCTCCCAGGGCGCTTTTTTTTGCCCGGCATTTCCCCCCACACCGCAAGCCCGACAGGCCCAATCGCTCGAACCTTGTAGCCGCTGCCGAGCGCCAGCGAGGCTGCGATAGGACCGCAGGTCCTCCAACAGCCTCAAGATCCTGCGCCCGCTTCGTCGGAATGCCGCCCAGGTCGATCGCAGCCTCGCCAAGGCTCGGCAGCGGCTACAGGGATATCCGAATGCAGGAACATCCAGACGCAGGGACAACGCGGACTCTGTAGCCGCCACTCAAAGCCAGATGGCATCCCAGAGCGGATAGTCGCCAGGACGTTGAACGAGCCCCGCTCGTACCGGGTTGAAAATGATGTAGCGGGCAATAGCCTTCAGGTCTTCTTCCTTGCGCAGGGCGCGATCGTGATACCCCTTTTGCCAAAGGCGCCCCTGGCTGCCGAGATGCCGATTGATCAGCAGGCTGCTCCTGGATTTGAACCACCCCATCACGTCGCCCAGGGATCGATCGCGCAATTCAAACAACCAGTGAAGATGATCGGGCATCACGACCCAGGCCAATGAGCGCACACGCCCGGCTTCATGCATCTGCCGAAGCTGATCGACCGCCAGGCGCCCCACACGAAAGTCGCGAAATATCGGACGCCGTTGCTCAGTCACCAGCGTCATCGAATAGACGCGGCCAACTTCCGATACCCGCCCTTTGAGCAGACGGTGGCCATTGGAGTGGACAAGCAATCCTTTGCTCTCCATGCAGGTCAGTTACCTCAACCTAGACGCTCCTGGCTGGGCGGGCAGGAGCACTCTTTCAGCGAATGTTTCCGAATCGCCTGTAACAACGGCAGGCACAACACGAACCCTGTAGCCGCTGCCGAGCGCCAGCGAGGCTGCGATAGGACCGAAGGTCCTCCAGCGCCCTCAAGATCCTGCGCCCGCTTCGCGGTCGATCGCAGCCTCGCCAGGGCTCGGCAGCGGCTACAGGGATATCCGAATACAGGAACATCCAAACTCAGGGACAACGCGGGCTCTGTAGCCGCTGTCGAGCGCCAGCGAGGCTGCGATAGGACCGAAGGTCCTCCAGCGCCCTCAAGATCCTGCGCCCGCTTCGCGGTCGATCGCAGCCTCGCCAAGGCTCGGCAGCGGCTACAGGGTTATCCGAAGGCGACAAAGAAAACCCCGCCTGCGGATGGCCGAGGCGGGGTTCGGGGAGGCTGGGCGAGGGTCAGTCGTTCAGCAGTTCCTGCAGCTCTTGCTCTTCTTCCTTGCGGTGCGCCCAGTGGTAGAGCGCCGGCAGTACCAGCAGGGTCAGGGCGGTGGACGAGATGATGCCGCCGATGACCACCGTGGCCAGCGGCCGCTGCACTTCGGCGCCGGTGCCGGTGGCCAGGGCCATGGGGATGAACCCCAGCGATGCCACCAGGGCGGTCATCAGCACCGGCCGCAGGCGGGTCAGCGCGCCTTCGTTGACCGCCGCGGCGAGCATCCGGCCCTCTTCGCGCAGGCCGCGGATAAAGGCGATCATCACCAGGCCGTTGAGCACCGCCACCCCCGACAGCGCGATGAACCCCACCCCCGCCGAGATCGACAGCGGTATGTCGCGCAGCCACAGGGCCATGATCCCGCCGGTCAGGGCGAAGGGAATCCCGGTGAACACCAGCAACCCATCCTTGAGGTTGTTGAACATCATGAACAACAGGCCGAACACCAGCAGCAGCGCCACCGGCACCACGATCTCCAGGCGCTTGGAGGCCTCCTGCAACTGCTCGAACTGGCCGCCCCAGGTGATCCAGTAACCGGTCGGGATCTTCACCTGGGCGCCGATGGCCTGGGTCGCCTCCTCGACGAAGGAGCCCATGTCCCGTCCGCGCACGTTGGCGCTGACGATCACCAGGCGCTTGCCGTTCTCGCGGCTGACCTGCGCCGGGCCGAGTACCAGGTCGACGCTGGCCACTTCCGACAGGGCGATGAAGCCCAGCTGGCCGTTGACGCTGTTCGCCGTGGCCGCCACCGGGATCAACAGGCGCGACAGGCCGTCGATGTCGGTGCGCAAGTTATCGGCCATGCGCACCAGCATGTCGAAGCGCCGGTCGCCCTCGTACAGGATGCCCGCCTTGCGCCCACCCACGGCAATCGCCACGGCGTCCTGCACATCGCCGACATTGAGGCCGAAACGCGCGGCCTTGTCGCGGTCGACATTCACCGTCAGCACCGGCAGGCCGGTGGTCTGCTGCACCTTCACTTCGGCGGCGCCATCGATCTTCTGCAGCGTCTGCGAGATCTGTTCGGCGGTCTGGTTCAGCACGTCCATGTCGTCGCCGAAGACCTTCACCGCGACGTCGCTGCGCACCCCGGAAATCAGCTCGTTGAAGCGCAGCTGGATCGGTTGCGACAGCTCGTAGACGTTACCCGGCAGGCTGTTGCTGGCCCGCTCGATGTCGGCAATGATCGCCTCGCGCGACTTTTTCGGGTCCGGCCATTGCTCCTTCGGCTTGAGCATCAGGTAGGCATCGGAAATGTTCGGCGGCATCACGTCCGAGGCGATCTCGGCGGTCCCGGTCCGGGCGAATACCCGCTCGATTTCCGGCACCTGGGCCAGCAGGGTCTTCTCCAGGGTTTTCTGCATCTCCACCGATTGCGTCAGGCTGGCATCCGGCACGCGCATCGCCTGCTGGGCGAAGTCGCCTTCGCTCAGGCTGGGGATGAATTCGCTGCCCATGCGGCTGGCCACCAGGCCCGAGACCAGCACGCTGAGAAACGCCAGGCCAAAGGCCAGCGAACGATGGCTCATGACCCAGCGCAGCACCGGCTCGTAGCCGCGGCGCGCACCGCGCATGACGAAGTTTTCTTCCTCCTTGACCTTGCCCGTGACGAACAGCGCGATCGCCGCCGGCACGAAGGTCACCGACAGGATCATCGCCCCCAGCAAGGCGATCACCACGGTGAAGGCCATCGGGTGGAACATCTTCCCGGCCACGCCGGACAGGGCGAAGATCGGCAGGTACACCACCATGATGATCAACTGCCCGAAGATCAGCGCCCGCCGTGCTTCCTTGGCCGCGGCGAAGACTTCGTGCAGGCGCTCGGAACGGGTGAGCATGCGCCCATGGTGCTGCTGGGCGTGGGCCAGGCGGCGAATGGCGTTCTCGACGATCACCACCGCGCCGTCGACGATGATGCCGAAGTCCAGCGCGCCGAGGCTCATCAGGTTGGCACTGACCTTGTTGGTGAACATGCCGGTGAAGGTGAACAGCATGGCCAGCGGAATCACCATCGCGGTGATCAGCGCAGCGCGGATATTGCCCAGGAACAGGAACAGGATGGCGATGACCAGCAGCGCGCCTTCGATCAGGTTCTTCTTCACCGTGGCCACGGCCTTGTCCACCAGGTTGGTGCGGTCGTACACGGTAACCGCCGTCACGCCCTGGGGCAGCGAACGGTTGATCTCGGCGAGTTTTTCCGCCACCACCCGGGACACTGTGCGGCTGTTTTCCCCCACCAGCATGAACACCGTACCGAGCACCACTTCGCGGCCGTTCTCGGTGGCCGCGCCGGTGCGCAGTTCACGGCCGATATCCACGCTCGCCACGTTGCTGACGCGGATCGGCGTACCGTCCACGGTGTTGATCACGATGTTGGCGATGTCTTCGATGGACTTGACCTGCCCCGGCGCGCGGATCAGCAACTGCTGGCCGTTGCGCTCGATGTAGCCGGCGCCGACGTTGGCGTTGTTGCGGTCCAGGGCGGTCATCAGGTCGCTCAGGGTCAGGTTGTAGGCCGCCAGCCGCTTGGGGTCCGGGGCGATCTGATAGAGCTTGGCGAAACCGCCGATGGTGTTGATCTCGGCCACCCCCGGCACGTTGCGCAGTTGCGGGGCGATGACCCAGTCCTGGATCACCCGCAGGTCGGTGGGGGTGTAGGGCGTACCGTCTTCCTTGCGCGCGCCCGGCTCGGCTTCCACCGTCCAGAAGAAGATCTCGCCGAGGCCCGTGGAGATCGGCCCCATGCTCGCCTCCACGCCTTCGGGCAACTGCTCGCGGGCCACTTGCAGGCGCTCGTTGACCAGTTGCCGGGCGAAGTACAGGTCGGTGCCTTCCTTGAAAATCACCGTGACCTGGGACAGGCCCGAGCGCGAAGTCGAGCGCGTCTGCTCCAGGCCCGGCAGGCCGGCCATGGCCACTTCCACCGGGTAGGTGATGCGCTGCTCGGTTTCCAGCGGCGAATAGCCGGGCATGCTGGCGTTGACCTGGACCTGGACGTTGGTGATGTCCGGCACCGCGTCGATCGGCAGTTTCTGGTAGCTGCCGATGCCCACCGCGGCCATCAGCAGCACCGCTAGCAGCACGACGATGCGCTGCTCGATGGCGAATTGAATGATGCGTTCAAACATGGGAAGTCATTCTCCAGGGAAACGTGGGCTGATAAGGCAGGTCAATGGCCATGCTCGGCCGAGCCTTTGCCCAGTTCGGACTTGAGGATGAAGCTGCCGGCGGCCGCCACCTGCACCCCGGCCTGCAACCCTTCCTTGATTTCGACGAAGCCGCCTTCGCTGCCGCCCAGCACCACGGGCATGGCCTGGAAGCCATCGGCGACCCGCACGAATACCGACGGCTTGTCCTCCACGGTCTGGATCGCCTCCTGCGGCACGGTGACCCCAGCCTGGTAGGTGTCGGTCGCCACCTGCACCGAGACGAACAGCCCCGGTCGCCACAGGTCGTCCGGGTTGGGCACGGTGACCCGCACCGTGGCGGTCCGGGTCTGCTCGCCCAGCAGGCTGCCGACATAGGCCACGGTGCCCTGCACCTGGGTGCCCAGTTCCGTGGACTGCACCCGCACCGGCTTGCCTACCCGGACCTTGTTCAGGTCCTTGGGAAACACGCCGAAGGTGACCCACACGCGGGACAGGTCGGACAAGGTGAACGCCGCGCTGGTCTCGCCCACGACCTCGCCGACGCTCAGGTGTTTCTCCACCACCACGCCGTCGAACGGCGCGCGCATTTCATAGCGGTTGCCCCCGGCCAGCACGGTGCTGCCGCTCAGGGCGGTCATTTTCTGCCGGGCGTTGTTCAGGGCGATTTCCGCCTCCTGCAGGGTCTGCCGCGCCAGCAGGTAATCCTGCTCGGCGGAGATCTGGTCGACCCACAGCTGGCGTTCGCGCTGGAAGGTGGTGCGTGCCAGTTCGACCCGGCGCTCGGCGGCGGCCAGCTCGCTGCGCTGGTCGGAAATCTGCTGGCTGGCGATTACCGCCAGCAGGTCGCCCTTCTTCACCGTCTGGCCGAGATTGGCCGCCACCGACTCCACCACCCCGGCCGCGCGCGGCACGATATGCGAGGTGCGGTCTTCGTCGAAGCGGATCTCCCCCGGCAGCGTCAGCAGGCTGCTGAGGTCGCGCGGCGCGGCCGTGGCCAGTTGAATCCCGGCGGCCTGGATCTGCTCGGCGCTGAGCTCGACCTTGCCTTCCTCCTCGGCATGGGCCTCGCCCTGCGGCTCCCCTTCGCCTTCCTGATGCGTCTCGCCGTCCTTGTGCGTGTCGGCCTTGGTTGCGGGTTCTGCCTGCGCGACCAGCGGCGCCTCCTGGAACGGCCGTTGCCACACCAGCCCGGCCACGCCGAGCGCGACGGCCACGGCCAGCGCCAAGGCAATGTTTCGTTTCTTGTCCATGAATGCTCCTGAAAAAATCGACTCGACCGCCGTCCGCCAACAACGGCGCGTCACGAGGCCTGTGGAAAAAAGAAATCGCCCAGCGCCCGATGCAGCTCATGCAGGCACCAGTGGGCCTGGGTTTCCTCGACCCGGACCGACATGCTGCAGTCCGTGAACAACAACCCGCCGAGGCCCAGCAGGACGAACGCCAGCGCTCTCACAGCGCGCGGTCGGTGCCGGCGAGGTCACCGTAGATGCGTTCGATGCGCACCCAGGCATCGGTGGACTGGGCCACGGCGGCGATGTACTGGGTCCGCGCACTGATCAGCGTGCGCTGGGCGTCGAGGACCTCGATGAAGTTGAACTTGCCCATCTCGAAACCTCGGGTGGCGGTGTCCACGGCGTTTTGCGCGGCCGGCAGGATCACCTGGTTGAACGACTGCACTTCGCTGCTGGCGGTACTCCATTGATCGAGGGCCTGCCGGGTTTCGGCGCGCAGGCGCAGCTCCGCGGCGTTGCGCAGGTCACGGGCCTGGTCGGCACGGCGCGCGGCCGACAGCACGTTGCCCTGGTTGCGGTTGAACAGCGGCAGCGGCATCGACACCCCGACCACGTTGACCCGCTCGCGCACGCTGGCGTCGTACTGACTGCCCACGCTGATATCGAGGTCGGGAATGCGCTGGGTCTTTTCCAGCCCCAGGGAGGCCTCGCGCTGCACCACCTGCATCTCGGCCAGACGCAGTTCGGTGGTCTCCGGCAAGCGGGCCAGCAATTGCGCCGGAGGGGGCAGCGGCGGCAACGCGCCGGATGGCTCGGCGACCGCGCTGAAGTTGGTGCTGGCGGCGCCGGTCACGGTCGCCAGCTGGCGATAGGCATTGGCCTGGTCCATCTCGGCGCGACTCAGTTCCAGGCGCACTTCCGACAGCTGGACCTGGGCGCGGGTAGCCTCCACCGGCGAGGCCTTGCCCGCGCTCACCCGCCCCTTGGCCACCGTCAGGCCGCGCTCGGCCAGGGCCAGGGAGCGGCCGGCCAGGGCGCTGCGTTCCTGGGCGCGCACGGCCCCGTAGTAGGCGGCGATCACATCGGCGCGCAACTGGTTGCGCTGGCGTGCCAGCTCCAGCGCCGCGGCGTCCTGGGCACGGCTGGCGACATCGATGCGCGCCCCGCGCTTGCCGCCCAGTTCCAGGGTCTGGCTGAGCTTGACGGTGGTGGTGCGCGAACTGCGGCGGGTGTCTTCGGCGTCCCAGGACAACACCGGGTTGGGGATCAGCCCGGCCTGCTGCCGACCGCCCTGGGCAATGTCGATTTCCCAGCGTGCGGCGGCCAGGTCGGGGTTGTTGGCGAAGGCCTCCGCCAGGGCGGTGTCGAGGCTCAGCACCCCGTTCTCGGCCGCCGCGGCTTGCTGCAACGAGGCACTGGCCAACAGCAGGCAGCCGGACAAGGCACCGACTATCCAGGCAAGTTTCTTAATGGTGGTTGGCATAACGCTTTCTGGCCCCTTACCGATACAGAGTGACGGCGGGGGCTGAGCGGCGCGAAGCAATCGAAGCGACACGACACCTCAACACCGCGCCTGTAAAACAATTAACAGGTGCGTATCAAGTGCCGGCCAAATGTAGCGTTCAGTACTTATCGACAGGGTGGCGCAAAAATTACAAATCCGTTAGCAAACGCTCTACCTCGGGCTTCTGTATTAACATCCCAGCAATCGAATCAATAGCGAATGAAGTAAGCCAACAACTTGAAATATAGAGAAACAACTTCCCCCCGCACCACACTTTCAAACTTTGAAAGTTGAACGGCGCAATCCGTTACTTCAATCGAAGTTATTGGCTCTCTCCACCGCAGCAAACACCGAGGCTACTATCAGCATGCGCATTCTGGTGATCGAGGATGAACCGAAAACTGCCGACTACTTGCATCAGGGATTGAGCGAAAGCGGCTATGTCGTCGATTGCGCCAGCAATGGCGCCGACGGCCTGCACCTGACCCGCCAGCACGCCTACGACCTGGTGATCCTCGACGTCAATCTGCCGGAGCTGGACGGTTGGGGGGTGCTGCAGCGCATTCGCCAGAACAGCAATACGCGGATCATGATGCTCACCGCCCAGGGGCGGCTGGTCGACCGGATCAAGGGCCTGGACCTGGGCGCCGACGATTACCTGGTCAAGCCGTTCGAGTTCCCCGAACTGCTGGCGCGGGTGCGCAGCCTGCTGCGGCGCAGCGAGCAGTCACCGACGCCGGATGTGCTGCGGGTGGCCGACCTGGAGCTGGACCAGGGGCGTCACCGGGCCTTTCGCGGCAAGCAACGCATCGACCTGACCACCAAGGAATTCGCCCTGCTGCACCTGCTGATGCGCCAGACCGGCGTGGTGCTGTCGCGGACCCAGATCATCTCGTTCGTCTGGGACATGAATTTCGATTGCGACACCAATGTGGTGGAAGTCTCGATCCGCCGCCTGCGTGCCAAGATCGACGACCCGTTCGAGAGCAAGCTGATCCACACCCTGCGCGGCGTCGGCTACGTGCTCGAAGAACGCGATTGAAAGATTCGGCAGACACGATCGCTGTAGCCGCTGTCGAGCACTAGCGAGGCTGCGATAGGACCGAAGGTCCTCCAGCGACCTCGAGATCCTGCGCCCGCTTCGTCGGAATGCCGCCCAGGTCGTTCGCAGCCTCGCCAAGGCTCGGCAGCGGCTACAGAAGTTCGGTGACGCGGTGGTGTAGCCGCTGTCGAGCGCCAGCGAGGCTGCGATAGGACCGCAGGTCCTCCAGCGACCTCGAGATCCTGCGCCCGCTCCGCGGTCGATCGCAGCCTCGCCAAGGCTCCGCAGCGGCTACAGAAGTTCGGCAAACACGATCGGTGTAGCCGCTGTCGAGCGCCAGCGAGGCTGCGATAGGTCCGCAGGACCTCCGGCGCCCTCAAGAGCGGCACCGGGATCAATGCACGTGTTCTTCATGCCCCTGTTCATGAAAGCCGGCCTGTTCGACCTGGACCGTCACATGGGAGATCTCGAACCTTTCATGCATCAGTTCGGTAACCTCGCCCAGGATCTGCTGCTCGCTGCGTCGCCCGAGGTCGGCCACCAGGTGCGCGCTCATCACGTTCTTGCCGCTGGTCAGGGCCCACAGGTGCAGGTCGTGGATATCTGTCACCCCGTCTATGGCGCGGATGGCCTGCTCGACCTGATCGATATCGAGGCCGTCCGGCACCCCTTGCAACAGCACGTTCATGCTCTCGCGCAGCAACGTCCAGGTCCGCGGCAGCACCCAGAAACCGATGGCCGCCGCCACCACCGAGTCGACCCAGCCCCAGCCGGTGAACATGATCACCAGCGCCGCGATGATCACCCCGAGGGAGCCGAGCATGTCGCTCCACACCTCCAGGTAAGCGCCCTTGACGTTGAGGCTCTCGCCGCTCGCCGTGGCCAGCAGGCGCATGGAAATCAGGTTGACGATCAGCCCCAGCACCGCGATCACCAGCATCCCCGTCGACTGGATTTCCGCTGGCGCCGACAGCCGCTGCCAGGCCTCGTACAGGATGTAGAAGGCCACCACGAACAACAGGATGGCGTTGAACGCCGCGGCGAGAATCTCGAAGCGCGCATAGCCGAAGGTGCGCTTGCGGTCGGCCGCGCGCTTGCCGATCTGGATCGCCACCAGGGAAATCGCCAGCGCCAGCGCGTCGGTCATCATGTGCGCGGCATCGGACAACAGCGCCAGGCTGCCCGTGACGAAGGCGCCGATCACCTCGGCGATCATGAAGCTGCCCGTCAGCCCCAGGGCCATCCATAACTTGCGTTCGTGTCCGGCCCGAACCTGTCCGTGACTGTGCCCTGCGCCCATGAAAGCCCCCTGCCTGTGAAAAACATCGTGGCTGATGATAGCCGGCCCGGGCCGGTCCCCCGGGCAAAATGACGAAATGGTCATGCCCTCGACAGCCGGCAGTTATCCGCGGCGGGCCCTCAGCGCCCCAGCCGCGCCATCACCGCGAGCATGTCCGGGCGACGGGCGGCCCACTCCTCACGGGTGATACCGAGCAGCATCACGTCGATGCGCTGGCCGTCCTTCTCGACGTTCTGCCGGCGCACCCCCTCAAGGACAAAACCGAATTTCTGGTGCAGGCGAATCACCGCCTGGTTCAGCGCCAGCACCTCGCAGTTGAGCT
Organism: Pseudomonas sp. MRSN 12121; assembly: GCF_000931465.1. Taxonomy (NCBI): domain Bacteria; kingdom Pseudomonadati; phylum Pseudomonadota; class Gammaproteobacteria; order Pseudomonadales; family Pseudomonadaceae; genus Pseudomonas; species Pseudomonas sp. MRSN 12121. Next base: position 5,833,813 of record NZ_CP010892.1, read on the forward strand.
TCGCCAGGCCCGCTGCGCCGAAGGCATGGTCGAGCAGCCAGAATTCCAATTGGCTGCCCAGGCCCTTGCCCTGCAGGCCGCTGTCCAGATAGAAGGCCCAGTCGGCGCTCTTGTGCAGGGCATTGATCGCGTTCAGCGACACCACGCCACTGGCGACGCCGTCTTGCAGCACCACGAATACCGACTGGCGCGGGTTGCCCACCAGCGAGTCGAGCCAGGCGCGGTGCTCGGCCTCGGAAATCTCGTGGGAGGTGTACATGTACTTGCGCACATCCGGCTGGTTGCGCAACTCGCGAACGCGCGCCTGTACCTGTGCGCAGGTTTCGAGTATCGGCACTACCTGCATGGCATGGCTCCTGGCCTGGAACGAATGCCGCACAGCCTAGGGGCATCGGCGCCAGGCGGCAATTCAAAAAATCCCGGCGCGCGGCACGGCCCTGCGCCGCCGCGCCCAGTGCAGGCCGAAGCACACCAGGCTGCTGCCGAAGGCCATGCCCAGCATGCCCGACGGCGACTCACGCTCGCGGCGGCTGTCCAGGCACTCCATGGCGCTGGCGCACTGGGCGTTGCACAGCGGCTGGTCATCGAGGGTGCACGTCAGCAACGCATCGCGCAGGTGGGTGAAGGTGACGGTGTGCCCCAGCAAGCGGTCGGCGTCGGCGTTCAGGTAGCTGATGCCGCGAATCGCCTTGAGCCGGGTGTACTCGCCGCTGTCCGCGTCCTCCACCAGTACCCCGCCGCGATCGACATACAGCACCTTGCCGGTGAGGGATTCGACACTGGCGCCATCCAGCCCGTAGTCGACCAGGTTGAAGACCCACAGATACAGCACGAGAAAGAACAGGCCGAGGGCCAATGACAACCACGCCGCCTGCAACAACAGCGGCAACCGCGAGAAATCGCGCAGGGAACACAGGACGGACCGGATCAAGGCAGCTCCCGAAAACTGGCGCGTGGACCGCGCGCTTTTTTTCGAGAGATTAGCGGGTTAACGGCACTTGGCTAAGCACAACCTGCGGCGGCGAAAGCCCCGAACCACGCCGTTCTGACGGCGAAGGCTCTAGGCCGCGCGCCCAGCGAGGATTTCGTGGTTGAAAAATTTTCGCGCGCCCGGTGACGAGGCCTCAGGAGCCCGTGCACACCCCGGGCACGGCCCCCTGGGCCAGCCTGGGCATGCGCGTGCCGAAATAACCGGCGCCGAGCACGCCCACCGCGCCCATCACCGCGCAGAAGATCACACAGATCCAGGGGCTCCAGGGCATCAGGCCGATCAACAGCAACGGCGTGATACTCGCCCACAGCGCGTAGGCGATGTTGTAGGTAAAGGAAATGCCGGAGACGCGGATCCGCGCCGGGAACAGGCCGACCATCACCGACGGCACCGCCCCCACCACGCCGCAGCACAGGCCGGCGATGGCATAGGCCAGGCCGACCCACTCGCCGCCGCCGATCAGGCAGGCGTAAAGCAGGCCGATGCCCAGCGGCAGCAGCAGGCTGTAGAGCATCACCGTGCGCCAGGCACCGAGGCGATCGACGATCAGCCCGGCCAGCACGCAACCGATGTTCAGGAACACGATGCCCAGGCTGCTCAGGGCGAAGGTATGGCTGGCGCTCATGCCGAAGGTCTTCTGCATCATGGTCGGGGTGATGACCACGAACACCACCACCGCCGAGGTCAGCACGCAGGTCAGAATCGCCGCCGGCAGCAACGCCAGGCGATGCTCGCGCAGCACGGTGCGCAACGGCAGCTCGACGAGGCTTTCGCGTTGCTCCTGCATCGCCATGAACACCGGGGTTTCGCTGAGCCAGCGGCGCAGCCAGACACCGATCACGCCGAACGCGCCACCGAGCAGGAAGGGATAGCGCCAGGCGTAGGCGAGGATTTCCTCGGGGGTGAACAGGCGTGCCAGCAGGGTCGCGGTCAGCGCGCCGATCAGGTAGCCGAAGGTCAGCCCGGCCTGCAGGAAACCCAGGGCATAACCGCGATGGCCGACCGGCGCATGCTCGGCGACGAACACCCAGGCGCTCGGCACTTCGCCGCCCACCGCCGCGCCTTGCAGCACCCGCAGCACCAGCAGCAACAGCGGCGCGAAATAACCGATCTGCGCGTAGGTCGGCATGATGCCGATCAGCAGGCACGGCAAGGCCATCATCAGGATGCTCAGGCTGAACACCCTCTTGCGCCCCAGGCGGTCGGCGAAGTGGGCCATGAAGATGCCGCCCAGCGGCCGCGCCAGGTAGCCGGTGACGAAGATCCCGAAGCTCTGCAGCAGCCGCAGCCACTCGGGCATTTCCGGTGGAAAGAACAGCTGGCTGAGGGTCAGGGCGAAAAACACGAAGATGATGAAATCGTAGATTTCCAGGGCGCCGCCCAGCGCCGCCAGGCCCAGGGTCTTGTAGTCGGACCGGGAAAACGGCGCCGGCCGCGCGTCGGGGATCAGGGACATAAGGCCACTCGGTATTGGGCAGAATTCAAGGCGCCCATGGTCTACGCAAACGCCGCGAGGGACAACCGCAACGCCCTCCTGGGTCGTTTTTTAGCGCGATCCTGTGCATTGAATCGCCGCCGCGGACACCAATAATCGGCGACTTTCCCACCCGAGACAGGAAAGCCGCCATGAGCATCCATACCCGCAGCAAACGCCTGACCGTGCCGCAACTGGTGGCCATGAAAGGCCAGCAGAAGATCGTCTCCCTGACCGCCTACACCAGCCACATGGCGCGACTGATGGACCCGTTCGTCGACTTCGTGCTGATCGGCGATTCCACGGCCATGGTCGGCTACGGCCGCACCTCCACCCTGGACATGAGCCTGGAAGAAATCATCGGCCACACGCGCGCCGTGGTCGCCAGCACTCGGCTGGCCTGTGTGATCGCCGACATGCCGTTCGGCAGCTACCAGGAGTCGCCGCAACAGGCCTACCGCAACTGCGCCGAGGTCCTGGCGCGCACCGGCTGCGATGCCCTCAAGCTCGAGGGCGGGCAGGCCCTGGCGCCGACCGTGGAGTTCCTGGTGCAGCGCGGGATTCCGGTGATGGCGCATATCGGCCTGATGCCCCAGTACGTGAACGTCATGGGCGGCTTCAAGGCCCAGGGCCTGAACGACGCCACGGCCCGGGCCATCGAGGCCGACGCCCGCGCCCACCTTGAAGCCGGGGCGTTCAGCCTGCTGCTGGAAGGGGTGGCGGAAAACCTCGCGCGGCGCCTCAGCGATAGCTCCCCGATGCCGACCATCGGCATCGGCGCCTCCCCCGCCTGCGACGGCCAGGTGCTGGTGACCGAGGACCTGCTGGGCCTGGGCGGGCCCCAGGTGCCGCGCTTCGTCAAGCAGTACGCCGATGTCGGGGCGCTGATCAGCCAGGCCTGCGAGCAGTTCGCCGCCGAGGTGCGCGACGGCCGCTTTCCCGAAGCGCGACACTGCTACGGCGTCTGATCGATAGTCCGGGCCAGACGCTGCACCGCACCCGCGATGTCCTGGCGCCAGTCGAGGGTGAAACTCAGCCGCAGGTGATGCCGCCAGAGCCCTTGCTGGCTGAACATCTGCCCCGGTGCGATGACGATGCCCTGGCCCAGCAGTTGCTCATGGACCCGGGCCATGTCGACTGGCCGCGTGGCCTCGGCCCACAGGGTCGCGCCCCCGGCCGGGGGGAGCACACGCAACTGTGCGGCGGCGTGTTCGGCCAGCAGTCCCTGCATCTGCCCCATGCGCTCGCGCAGCATGCCGCGCACTTGAGCCAGGTGCTGATCGACACGGCCGCTGCCCAGCAGCTTGGCCACGGACTTCTGGCGGCTCGGCGACAAGCGGAACCCGCGCTCGAGAAAACGCCGCTGCAAGCGCGCGCCCTGGCCACGGCACAGCACGTAGCCGAAGGGCGCCTCGGAACCGATGAGCTTGTCGAAGGTGGAAAACACCAGCAGCCGCTCGGGATCGGCGTAATCGCGATAACGCGCCGGCGCCGGGCTGAAACAGAACTCGCCATAACTGTCGTTTTCCAACAGCCAGATACCGCGCTCCCCCAGCCAGCGGCACAGCTGCTGTTTGTCCGCCGCGGGCGTCAGGCTGCCGTGGGGCGCGTTCAGCGTCGAGGACAGCAGCGCCAGGCGCACGGGTTCTTGTTGCAACAGCTCCTGCAGCCGCTGTCGATCGAAGCGCCCCGCGGCGTCCAGCGGCAACTCGATCACCCGGATCTGCGCCGCCTGCAATTGCCGCAGGATCGCCCAGGAACAGGGCGACTCCACCAGGGCGACGCTGCCGTTCAATGCCAGGGCCTCCAGCGACACTGCCAGCGCCGCGCGCAGATCCGGCCCGAGAAACACCTGGTCGGCCTGCCAGTAATCCGTGGTCGAGCGGGTGTAGCGCTCGGCCAGCGCCGTGCGCAATTCGGCTTCGCCAAACGGCTGGTACAGCGGCGCCTGGGAGCGCGGGTACTGGCGCACCAGCTCGCGCTCGAGCGTCAACAGGGGCTGGTCCAGGGACAGCAACATCGCCGGGGCGTCGCTGCACAGCGCCAGCATTCCGGGCTGGCGGGCGTAGGCATAGACCCGCTCCGCCAGGTCTGTATCCGTGGCCAGTCCTGTCGCCGGCACCGGGCGGCTGAAGTAGCCCTGCTTGGGCCGGGCGTAGATCCGCCCTTCGTCTTCCAGCAACCCATACGCGTATTTGGTGGTGGAGACCGAGACCTTCAGACGCAGGGCCAGGGCGCGCAATGAGGGCAGGCGCTGCTCGGCCGCGCTGGCCCCGTCCAGCCACTCCACCAGGTAGCGGTAGACGGCCTGATAGGCAAACGGCTTTTCCCGGCTCACCGCCTCAGGCGCCCTTGGCCAGGGCAATCGCGGCCTGGATCGCCGCCCGCGCCTGGGGGCTGTTTTTCCAGCAGCTGGAGCCGACCAGGGCCGAGGCCCGGGTGACGATTTCCAGGGCGTCGGCCCGGGCCAGTTCGGCGAGGGAATCGATGCCCAATTGTTCGAGGCGGGCGATCACGGTTTCGCCGACGCCCTTGAGCTTGAGCAGCGCCTGACGTTCTTCATGGGGAAATGGCATGTGCTTCAGTCCTTTGCAGTGGTGTCCGTTTGTCGCATTCTTGCATGGTTTCGGCCGCGCGACCTGAAGCGACCGACCTCCTGACAACCATAAAAAAGACTTGAGGTACCGACGTGTCCACAGACATCCAAGACAGCCGTTCCGCCCGCTTTGCCCTGCGCTGTTCGAACTGGGCCGAGCGCTGGTTCCCCGACTCCTGGGTATTCGCCGCGCTGGCGGTGATCATCGTGGCCCTGGCGACCATGGCCATGGGCGCCAAGCCCACCGATGCCGCCATGGCCTTCGGCGACGGTTTCTGGAGCCTGATCCCCTTCACCATGCAGATGGCGTTCGTGGTCATCGGCGGTTATGTGGTCGCCAGTTCGCCGCCCGCGGTGAAGCTGATCGACAAACTGGCGCGCATCCCGAACAACGGCCGTTCCGCGGTGGCCTGGGTGGCGCTGATTTCCATGCTCGCCTCGTTGCTCAACTGGGGCCTGTCGCTGGTGTTCGGCGGGCTGCTGGTACGGGCCCTGGCCCGGCGCACCGAGCTGCGCATGGACTACCGCGCCGCCGGCGCCGCGGCCTACCTGGGCCTGGGCGCGGTCTGGGCCCTGGGCCTGTCGTCGTCCGCCGCGCAGTTGCAGGCCAACCCGGCCAGCCTGCCACCGTCGATCCTGGCGATCACCGGGGTGATTCCATTCACCCAGACCATCTTTCTCTGGCAGTCGGGCGTGTTGCTGCTGGCCCTGATCGTGGTGTCGCTGGTCATCGCCTACGCCACCGCGCCGGGCCCGAACTCGGCGCGTGACGCCAAGGCGTGCGGTATCGACCCAAGCTTCAGCATGCCTGCGCCGCAGCCACGCACCCGCCCCGGCGAATGGCTGGAATACAGCCCGCTGCTGACCCTCCTCCTGGCCTTGCTGGCAGCCGGCTGGCTCTACCACGAGTTCGCCACCAAGCCGGCGATCACCGCAATTTCCGGGCTCAACACCTACAACTTCCTGTTCCTGATGGCCGGCGCCTTGCTGCACTGGCGCCCGCGCAGCTTCCTCGATGCGGTGGCCCGCGCAGTGCCGACCACCACCGGGGTGCTGATCCAGTTCCCGCTGTACGGCTCCATCGCCGCGCTGCTGACGGTGGTCAAGGGCGTCGACGGCCAGACCCTGGCCCATCACATCTCGACCTTTTTCACCTCCATCGCCTCCCACGACACCTATGCGCTGCTGATGGGCGTCTACTCGGCGGTGCTCGGCTTCTTCATTCCGTCGGGCGGCGGCAAATGGATCATCGAGGCGCCCTACGTGATGCAGGTAGCCAACGACCTGCAATACCACCTGGGCTGGGCGGTGCAGATCTACAACGCCGCCGAGGCGCTGCCGAACCTGATCAACCCCTTCTACATGCTGCCGCTGCTGGGGGTGCTGGGGCTCAAGGCGCGGGACCTGATCGGCTTCTCCTTCGTCCAGTTGCTGGTCCATGCGCCGCTGGTGCTGGTGCTGGTGTTGCTGTGGGCACTGGGCACCACACTGAGCTACCTGCCGCCTGTGGCCCCCTGATCTTTCGCGAGCCAGTTCCCTCTGTAGGAGTGGGCTGGCTCGTGGTCGGCCGCCAGGCCGGGGCTTGCCCGCCAGTCCGTCATCGCGGGCAAGCCTCGCTCCTACAGAAGCAGTCCTACGCGCTTTTCAGTCTCCCCCTACCAGCGTCTAAGGCCCGTCCCAGAGCCTTCCCTGTAGTATTTCCGTCATATACGGCTGCTACCTTGCAGCCGAAATACTTTGTTACGAATTGACCGAAAGACAGACAGGGACCCGGCATGAGCGACGAAACCCCGCAAGACCCAGCGCAACCCGAACAGCCCGCCGACACCAGCCGCCGGCGTTTTCTCGGCGGTGTGGCGGTGCTGGGCGTGGGCGCGACGCTCAGTGCCTGCAGCCGTTCCGAGACGGTGCCGGGCCAGCCGGCGGAACGCCCGCTGGCCCCCGCCGAAATGGACCGGGCGCTGCGCGACAACGTGAAGAACGTGGTGGTGATCTACGCCGAGAACCGCAGCTTCAACAACCTGTTCGCCGGTTTCCCGGGCCTGGAAAAACCGCTTTCGGCCCTCAAGCCGGCCGACTATCAGCAACGCGACCGCGATGGCAGCCTGCTGCCGGGCCTGCCGCCAGTCTGGGGCGGCGTCGCCCAGGTCGGCCCCCAGATGCTGGACGGAGTGACCTATCCGGTCGGCACCCAGTACCAGGAACAGCTGCCCAACGCGCCCTTCGCCCTCAAGGGACCCAGCGGCGAGGACCTGCCCCTGGGCCTGGTCACCCGCGACTTGTGGCATGTGTTCTATCAGAACCAGATGCAGATCAACGGCGGCAAGAACGACGGTTTCGTCGCCTGGGCCGACTCCGGCGGCCTGCCCATGGGCTACTACGCGCAAAGCCGCTACTCGCTGCGCCTGTGGGACGTGGCCCGGGAATTCGTGCTGTGCGACAACTTCTTCCAGGGCACCTTCGGCGGCTCGTTTCTCAACCACCAGTACCTGATCAGCGCCAGCGCGCCGTTCTATCCAGACGCGGCCAACTCGGTGGCCAGGCCGCAGATCGCCAGCCTGCAGAGCGACGACCCGCTCGATACCCGCCTCAAGCCGCTGGAGCAGTCCCCGGCCAGCGCCATGAGCGGGCCGCCGCAATTCGGGCCGAGCCTGCTGACCCCCGACGGCTACGCGGTCAACACCATGGCCCCGCCCTACTGGCCGACCTGGATCCGCGACCCGGAGCGTCCGGCCTACGCCAAGGCCGACCTGCCCAACGTGCTGGTGCCGCAACGCCACGACACCATCGGCGACAAGCTGTCGCGCAAGGACATCGACTGGGCCTGGTACGCCGGCGCCTGGCAGGTCACGCTGGATGCCTACAAGGATTCGGCGGGGATCCCGAAGATCCCCAACTTCCAGTACCACCACCAGCCGTTCAACTACTTCGTGCAGTTCGGCCCCGAGCATCCGAACGAGCGCAATCGCCACCTGCGCGATGGCGGCCTGGGCGACGAATCGAGCAGCAACCGCTTCCTCGCCGATGCCGAGGCGGGCAAGTTGCCGCCGGTGGCCTTCTACAAGCCCCAGGGCAACCTCAACATGCACGCCGGCTACGCCGACGTGGCGGCGGGCGACCGGCATATCGCGCGCACCCTCAAGGTGCTGCGTGAAAGCCCGCAGTGGCAGCACATGGTGGTGATCGTCACGGTCGACGAAAACGGCGGCTGGTGGGACCACGTCGCCCCGCCCCAGGGCGATCGCAGGGGGCCGGGAACCCGCATCCCGGCGCTGGTGGTGTCGCCGTTCGCGCGCAAGGGCACGGTGGACCACACCGTCTACGACACCGCGTCGATCCTGCGGCTGATCACCCGGGTGTTCCAGCTCGAACAGCTCGACGGCCTCGAGCAGCGCGACGAGGCGATGATCGCCCGGGGGCAGGCGCCCATGGGCGACCTGAGCAACGCCCTGCACTTCCCGGCCTGAGCCCGCGACGGCGGCCGCGCAACCGGCCGCCGTCGGCGCAAAAAAAAGATTTATCCCGCCCGTATCCTTGCCACCCGCTACTGTTCCAGTATGGAACCTACCTCGCCTAGACGAGGCCAACGCTGACAAGGAGCCAAGCATGTTGAAACCCGCAGGACTTTCCCTACCTATCGCCCTCGCCGCCCTGAGCCTCTGCGCCACGGCCCAGGCCGACGTCGACCTGAAGCTGGGCAGCACCCAGCGCGTCACCCAGCTCTTCGCCTACCCCAACAACTGCAACGTGATCTGCTTTCGCAACTGGACGCTGGAGCAGACCGTGGCGCATTACCTGACCCAGAGCGTGCAACGCGATGGCTACGGCGCGGCCAAGGTCGAAGTGAAGACCGACAACAACGAGCTGTACGCCAGCATCAGCGGCGTTCCCCAGGGTTACGACAAACCGTTGCAGGCCCTGCTCGACGCCGGCGACCTGGCCTACCAGGGCGCCAGCAAACTCAACGCCGACGGCAAATGGGCCTACAACTGGTACCTGTTCCTGCCCCTGGGCATGGCCCTGGAGAACCGCAAGAGCGTCGAACTGCTGCATTTCCCGCCGGACTATTCGCTGACCCAGGCCCAGGACTACCTGGAATCGGCCACCACCGACCGCTGGGCCACCCTGCTCACGGCCAACGGCATTGCGGCCGAGCAGACCCCGGGTTACCAGACCATCATCGACATTGCCCCGATCGCCGCGCCCGCCAGCGCCGGCAAGGACCTGGAAGGCGTCTACGGCTACTTCAACAGCTACCAGACCACCATGGTCAAAGAGGTCAGCCAGAACGCCAGCGGCGCGACCTTGCCCATGGTCGCGTTCGGCGCGCCGGTGCGTAACTGGCTCAAGCAGCAGTACGGCGTCACCGTGAACGTACTGGGCCTGGCGCAGATCAGCCCGAGCAGTGGGGTGAAGGTGCCGGTACTGGGCTCCAACCATCCAAGCTATATCTGGTACGCGGCGGATCCGGAGAATTATGACGGCGACCAGGCCAAGGCCGACGCGGCGGGGTTGAAAGTGATGGGGCAGGATTTGAGCGCCGCCTGCTGGCAGGCCGGGATGGGCAGCAAGCCGGGCAGCGACCCGGCAGCGCAGCTGAAAAGCTGCACCCAGACCTGGCAGGTGACCCAGAAAGAACAGACCTGCGTGCTGTTCTACACCTCGGTCCGCAAGCTGACGCCGGAGCAGGCCCAGGCGCAATGCGCCACCGCGCCGGTCAAGACCCAGCTGAAACAGCTGAAAGCGCCGGCCCCCTCGATGAGCACCGAGACGCCGCATATCTGACCACTCACCCGCCAGCCCGCGTCGGCAGGAGATATAGCTTCCTGCCGGCGCGGCGGGTAGGTGATCGGGGTTCAGGGCGTCAAGGCGCTCCGACCGGACGCAGGCGGTACTGCGGCGGCAACTGCTCGAAGCCGCTGATGGTCGCGTTCAGGCTCTTCCAGCGACCGTCCTTGATGCCGTAGATGCAACCGTGGATCGACAGGCTCTGCCCACGATGCCAGGCGTTTTGCACGATGCTGGTATGGCCGACGTTGGCCACTTGCTGAATCACGTTCAACTCGCAGAGACGGTCGACCCGCTCTTCTTCGGTCGCCAGTTGCGCCAGCGTGTCGCGATGCTCGTAGTACAGGTCGCGAATCGAGCGCAGCCAGCCGTCGATCAGGCCCAGCTGGCGGTCCTGCATCGAGGCGCGCACACCGCCACAGCCATAGTGGCCGGTGACCAGGATGTGTTTGACCTTGAGCACGTCCACCGCGTACTGGATCACCGACAGGCAATTGAGGTCGGTGTGCAGCACCACGTTGGCCACGTTGCGGTGTACGAACAAGTCGCCGGGGAGCATGCCGACGATCTCGTTGGCCGGCACCCGGGCGTCCGAACAGCCGATCCACAGGTATTCCGGCGTTTGCTGGCGCGCCAGCTTGGAGAAGAAATCAGGATCTTCCTGCTTGATCGCTTCCGCCCAACGCTCGTTGTTATCAATCAGGTCTTGTAGTTCGTTCATGCTGTGCAGCCTCAGGATTGATGCGTTGTTGTGACAGACGACCACCGATCGGGGTCACGCCTGTCGAAGCAGATACCGCTTGTCCATCCTCCTGGAATCTTGAAGGGCCCCATGGGTCCACCCTTTAAGCCCAAGACACGAGCAATCGCCATGACCGAATCACGACGTCCCTATGGTGCGCCTCAGCCCGAGCCCATCGACGATAACGAAGACCGCATGGGCTCCATGGAGGAGCTGGATTTCGATGAAGACGAACCCGGCGCCCGGGTCGGTGACCCTGGCTCCGTGCATCATCCTGCTCCCGCCAGGCGGCCCCACGGCGCGGGCCTGAGCGGCAACGCCGAGGATGAGCCCGACGACGATGAACTGAGCCCGGAAAATCTGATCCGCGAAGACGGCGCGCGTTCCCCCCGTGAAGCCGGCGATGACGAGCCGGCCGATTGGGATTTGAGCATCGTCGACGAGAACGCCATCGGCGGCGGCGATGGCCTGGACGAGGCCGAACTGGCCCGGCGCGACCCGCTGGACCGCAAGCGCTGAGATCCGTCGCCTGGCTACTGGCGTTAGCTTCTGTCGCCTGGCTACTGACGTTGGCTTCTGTAGGAGCGAGGCTTGCCCGCGATGACGGTGTGGTCAGGCACACCGCTATCGCGGGCAAGCCTCGCTCCTACTCTGTCAATCGACCAGGGTGCAGGCCATGACCAGCGCGTCTTCGCGCCCGCCTATCGCCGGGTAGTAGTCACGGCGGCGACCGACTTCATTGAAACCATAACGTTCGTACAGGCGATAAGCCGTCTGGTTGCTCGAGCGCACTTCAAGGAAGCATTCGCGCGCGCCTTTCTGATAGGCGCGCTTCATCAGCTCTTCCAGCAGGCGCAGGCCCAGGCCACGGCCCTGGCTTTGCGGCTTGACGGTGATATTGAGCAGATGCGCCTCGTCGATGATCACCTGGATCACCCCGTGGCCGACCTGCTGGCTGCCTTCGAACATCAACCAGACTTCATAGGATTTCAGGGCGTCGGTGAAAATCCCGCGGGTCCAGGGATGGCTGAACGCCGCGTATTCGATTTTCAGGATGGCGTCCAGATCCGCCTCGGTGGCCAGGCGGAACGATAAAGCATCACTCATTGCTACTTTTCCAACGCGCCATCAGCCGACGCATGGCTTGCCAGACATCAGCCTTACGCTGTGGCTCTTCCATTAATAGTTCCAGCCCGGGCAAGGCCCAGGCCGATCCCAGGCCTTCGACCTGGAGTTCGCGGTTATAGGCTTGCGCGTCGGCCTCGCCGGCAAAACGTACCGCCGGCAGGCCAACCAGCCACAGGCAGACACAAGGCTCTTCCTCGACCCGCGCGCCGACGAAGGCCTGGACGAAGTCGCGCGCCGCTTCCGGCCCCTGGTCGAGGTTGCCGCGGGTCAGCAGCGGCCAGCGCACCGGCTCGCCGACAATCTGCGGGCTGTCCGGCAGGCCGGCGGCGCGCAGCATGTCCTTGAGCAGCAGATAGGCCGGGTCGCGACGCTGGAAGGCTTCGCCTGTGGGTAACTCCACCAGCAGCAGGCAGGCACCGGCGCGCAGCAATTGCAGGGCGAAACGCGGGGGCGGCACCACCGGGGCCTTGACCGGCGCCGGGGCTTCCTCGGCCTCGATCGTCGGCTTGCTCACCGGACGAACGGCAGCACTGCCCGGACGCGGCACTTCGATTTTCGGCCGTTCGGCAGGCCGGGCCGCCGGCTCCGCCACCGTCTTGGCCACGGGGGCCGCGGCCACCGGGGCCTCGACCACAGGCTCGGCAATCACCAGCAATTCGGGGCGGGACGGCGCCGCAAAGGGCAGTTCGGTGCGCGGCAGCCAGCTGACCACTTGCATGGCGGACAGATAAGCGCGACGGCGGGACTCGATAAGCAAAGGTCGGCCACTTGTGGATAACTGAAGTGAGGGGATTCTACCGTCCTTCGACGAAGATCGCCCGCAGTTGATTCGTCGCAAAATCCGCCCTCAGCGCCCCGACAAGACCGAGGGGTGAATCGTCGGCCTCACGATGCAGTACAATCGCCGCTTTTCATTGCCAACCAGCCGGCCATTCCGATGATCGAACCCAAGCGCGTGTTGCGCGCCCTCGCCGAACACTGGGCACTCCTGGAGCCGCTGTGCGAGCACTTCGACCAAGGCACCCTGAGCCTCGCCGAATTGCGTACACAGCTGGCGACCCAGCAAATCGACAGTACGCCACAGGACATTACCAACCTGCTGGACGTGTGGATTCGCCTGGATATCCTGGTTCCGGTGGCGAAAAGCCCGAACCGTTTCGAACTCAACGCACAGATCCACGACTTCCTAGCCTACCTGCGGCGCGAACACCGCCTGGGCCTGTGCCTGGAAATCGAAGCCTACCTGCGCCACCTCGAACGCCTGGCCGGGTACATCCAGGACGCCTTCGACATCCGCGACGGCCATGACCTGGCCCGCCAGCTGCGCCTGCTCGACATGCGCGTGCGCGATGTACTGAAGAAGCTCGCCAACGACGAACAGGCCCTGGTGGCCGTCGCCGAGCGGGCCAAGACCAGCGACCGGCAGATTCCCCTGCGCCAGCGGTATGCCGAGGTCCTGGCGACCTGGGACGAATACGTCGAGCCGATGATCCAGCTGGTGAACGCCGACGGCGCCTTCGAGCAAGGCGTGCGCAAGGTCGAGAACGTGCTGCTGCGCATGCTCACCGAACAGCAGCGCCTGGGCCACCTGGTGGACGACGACATGCTGCTGCGCACCCACGCGCGGATCCTGGAAATGCAGACCAGCGCCCAGCTGACCCTGCGCCATGCCCGGGAACTGCTGCTGCCGCTGCGTGAAGAAGCCCGCCGCCACAACGCCGTGACCCGCGGCGCGGCCCTGGCCCTGTCGGCCATCCGCCGCAAGGGCATCGACGCCGTGCCACAGGCGGCCATGCCGCTGTTCACCCGTCCGCAAAGCACCTTCCTCGGCAGCTCCGGCCAGGTCGAGGCCTATGTCTACGCCCTGGCCCGCTTCGAGCCGAAGCCGACGCGTTTTCCCAAGGCACACAAGACCCACAAGAGCGGCGACGCGCCACGGGCGCCGCGCACGGTCCGCGAAATGCTCGACCGCTGCGAAGACGCGCTGCCGATGCCGGACCTGATGAGCTGGCTGCTGGAGCAGGAACCGGACGGCGCCACCGACGAGCTGCTGTACTGGTTCTCCCGCCTGTCGCGGGAAAAACGCTTCAAGCGCGAGCGTCTGGAACGCCGCGACTACCACACCCACGAGCACCAGGTCAGCCTGCGCTCCTTCGCCCTGCTCTCGGCCCGCGACGAACAGCCTGAGAATTCTGCGAGCACTCCCCATGCATCTTGATCTTTCCGAACTGTCCCAACTGGCGCCGATCTTTCGCGAGCTGTTCAAGGGTTATCACATCAGCCGCCGCGATCCGGAGCTGTACGCCCAGCTGTCGAACTTCCAGGACCAGTACCGCACCCTGTTCAAGGCCCTGGGCTTCGAGCTGGTCTGCGACACCCGCGGTTTCTATTACTTCGTGCCGGAAAACGCCGCCGCCCAGGTGAACAAGACCGCCCAGCGCCTGGCGCTGTTCACCTTCATCCTGGTGGAGCACCTGGCCGACCAGGGCCGCGACCCGATCTCGGTGCTCGACGGCGGCAGCCTCGGCCGCGACGAACTGCCGTCCCTGCTGGAGAAATACCGCGACCTGTTCATCCAGGCCGAAGTACAGACCCAGGACGAGCTGGAAGAAAAAATCATGCGCCGCATGACCCAGCTGGGTTTTGCCGGCGAGGAGCCAGGCATCTACCGCTTCCTGCCACCGATGCACCGCTTCCTCGACGTGTGCCTGTCGGTGCAGCAGGACCGTGACCTGGCCGCCAGCCTGCACAGCGTGCTGCCGTTGCCGACCCCGGTGCTGATCGACGAAGACAGCGACGAAAAACTGCTGCAGACCGACGACCCGCTGGACCTCAGCGAATTCGCCGAAGGCGCGCAGGAAAGTGAAGAAGACGCTCTGGCCCGCGCCATTGCCGAAGAACAGGAGCTCGACGCATGAGCAAGGAACGCTACGGCATCCGCCGCTTTGCCCTTTTGAATACCGCCGGCTACAGCCTGGGCCTGTTCCCGCTGGAAGAGCCGCTGTCGGTCTACGGTGCGAACAACCTGGGCAAGTCGGCCTCGATCAACGCCCTGCAATTCCCGATCCTGGCGCGCATGTCGGACATGAGCTTCGGCAAGTACAGTCTGGAACAATCGCGGCGCTTCTACTTCGCCTCCGACACCAGCTACATCCTGGTAGAGGTTTCCCTGCCCCATGGCCCGCACGTGATCGGCGTGGCCGGACGCGGCCCGGGTGGCGGCTTCGGCCACCAGTTCTTCGCCTACGCCGGGCAACTGGACCTGGCGCACTACCAGAAGGACGACACCTGCCTGCGGCAGAAAGAGCTGTTCACCAACCTCGAGCGCCAGGGCCTGAAGGCCTATGAGCTCAAGCCGGACGAACTGCGTCGCCTGCTGGTCGGTGGCCACACCTCGATTCCGCTGGACCTGACCCTGATTCCGCTGCGCTCCACCAGCGAGCAGAGCCTGAAGACCTTCCGCGCGCTGTTCATCAACCTGCTGCACATGCGCGAAATCACCGCCGCCAAGCTCAAGCAACTGTTCCTCGACGCGTTCGAGCACAGCCTGCGTTCCGGCAGCGTCGACTACATTGCCGCGTGCGAAGAAGCCTTCCGCGACGTGCGCCGCATGGAGCAGGACTACAACTCCCTGGTGGCCGCCGGCCCCCTGGTGGAAGCCCTGGCCAACGGCGTGAAGCAGCGCGACATCCTGCGCGGCAAGCTGCATCGCCTGTCGCCGCTGCTCGACTCGCTGCTCGGCACCTGGTCCGACTACGCCAGCGCGCGCAAGGAAGAGCTGACCATCCAAGCCGAGCACTACCGCAACGAACAGGACGCGCTGCAGAACGACCAGCGCAGCAGCACCCAGGAAATGATGCGCCTGGAGCGGGAAATCACCGGCACCCAGCGCTGGCTCGGCGAGCTGTCGGTGCTCAAGCACCGCTTCGCCCTGGTGGACGACGTCAAGGTCCTGGAGCAGCAACTGCTGGCGGCCAAGGATGCCCACGACGAACTGGCCGGCGCCCTGGCCCAGTCCCGGCAGTTCTCCGCCGAAGACCTGGAAGAACGCCTGCGCGACCTGGAAAAACGCCTGAAGTCGGTCAAGCAACAGCTCGATCACGCCGACAACAACAGCTATGCGCGGCTGCGCGAAGAGTTCTCCCAGCAGGACGTCGAGCGCCTGATGCGCCTGTTCAACAGCGCGCTGTTCAGCCTGCCGCTGGGCGAGCACGGCATCGCCCTCGACGAGAACGGCGACTGGGTCAAATCCGTGGAGCTGATTCTCGATGGCTTCAAGGGTGAACGTTTCGAAGTACCGGGCCTGTCCATCGACATCTCGCACATCGAGCCGCCGGCCTTGCAGGCCCTGGCCGATCGCGCGGCGCTGCGCGACCAGAAAGAGCGCCTGGAAAAAGAACTCAAGCAACTGAAAACCCAACAGGCGGTAGCCGCCGACCGGGCCGCGAGCAAGACTCAGACCGAAGCGCTGTACCAGCAGGTGCTGGATGCCCAGAAAGCCCTGGAAGACTTCCGCCGCGCCCAGACCCTGAGCGCCGAGGAAGGCGAGAAACTGGAACAGCTGGCGCAGATGGAAGCCGCGCAGGACGAGCTCAAGCGCTCCAGCGACGCGTTCACCGAGCGCGTCCAGCAACTGTCGGCCAAGCTGCAACTGGTGGGCCGGCAGATCGGCGACATGGAAGCCAAGCAACGCACCCTCGACGACGCCCTGCGCCGTCGTCAGCTGTTGCCGGCGGACCTGCCGTTCGGCACACCGTTCATGGAGCCGGTGGACGACTCGATGGACAACCTGCTGCCGCTGCTCAACGACTATCAGGACAGCTGGCAGGGCCTGCAGCGGGTCGATGGCCAGATCGAAGCGCTGTATGCCCAGGTACGCCTCAAGGGCGTGGCCAAGTTCGACAGCGAAGACGACATGGAGCGCCGACTGCAACTGCTGATCAACGCCTATGCGCACCGCACCGACGAAGCCCTGACCCTGGGCAAGGCACGCCGCGCGGCCGTCACCGACATCGCCCGGACCCTGCGCAACATCCGCAGCGACTACGACAGCCTCGAGCACCAGCTGGCGCTGTTCAACCGCGAGATCAACAAGCGCCAGGTATCCAACCTGCAGAGCTTCCGGATCGTCCTCGCGCCGAACAAGGAAGCCCTCAAGCACATCGACCAGATCATCCACAGCGCCGGCCAGTACGAGGAAGGCGAGACCCTGTCGGTGTTCGACCTGAGCCAGAGCGCCGAGCAGGACAACAAGAACGAAGAGGCCAAGGAGTACCTGGCCCGCCTGGTGGCGGCCAACCACAACCAACTGGGCCTCAAGGACCTGTTCGAGCTGGCGTTCGAGATCACCAAGGTCCATGGCCAGCCAGTGATCCACACCGACATCGACGGCGCGGCGTCCAACGGCACCACCATGACCATCAAGGCGCTGACCAACATGTACCTGTTGCTGCACTTGATGGATCGCGACCTGGCCGGCCGTGTACGCCTGCCCTACTACCTCGACGAAGCCGCGGACATCGACGAGAAGAACCAGGCAGCGCTGCTGGAGACCAGCCTGCAACTGGGCTTCGTGCCGATCCTGGCCAGCGTGAAGCCACAGGTGTCGGCCCAGGTCGCCATCGACCTGGAAGGCGGCAGCGGCCCGAACGGCATCTACATCGACGAGGCGGACTGGAAGTACATCCGCCGTCACGATCAGGTCAAGGCGACCCTGAACGTCGAGCAGCAAGCCGAGGCGGAACTGGACGAAGCCTGATTGCTCCACGCTGAAACAGAAAAGGCCGCGATCTTCCGATCGCGGCCTTTTTTCTTCTGTAGGAGCGAGGCTTGCCCGCGATAGCGGTATATCTGCCAGGGCACCAACGCGAGCAAGCTCGCTCCGACAGGCAGTTATTTAGCCAAGGGGATTTTCGGCGCCCAGGTCAGCCACTCGTCCTCGAACTTGTCGAACAAGGGGAACGTCTGCTCCGGCCGCGCCGGATTGCCCATGCGTTCGCCATCCGGCGTGGCAAAGGCGATACCGCCCTGCACCAGGGTCTCCAGCGACTCGGTGCGCACCGTCGCGCCCTTGAACAGGCCGATGTCGATCCCGAACCCGCTGCTGTTCCAGAAACGCGTGCCGCCACGCACCAGCGGCGCATATTTGGGCTCGATCAGGATATGGATCAACACCCGGTCGGCCGTCTGGCCCAGCTCGTAGCCGGTGACCTTGCCCACCGTCACTTCACGGTAGGTCACGGGCACCCCGACTTTCAGCGAACCGCGCCGCGCCGCGCTCAGCACCAGGCTCAAGCCCTCCTCGGCAATCGCCGCCTCCGGCGCCTGGGGCAGGGCGACAAAGCTGGTTTGCGCGCCAAGGTTCTTCGCCGCCGGCTGCACCTCGATGTACTGCCCGGTCACCAGGGTTTCCAGGTTGGCGGTCTTGATCAAGCCGAGCTCCGGCTTGACCACCCAGAACTGGCTGCCAACCCGCGCGATACGCTCCGGTACTTCGGTGATCCGGGCCTTGAGCAGCACCGATTGCAGATCGCTGCTCAGGTCGACGTCCTCGACCTTGCCCACATCCAGGCCCTTGAAGCGAATGGGCGTGCCCGAACGCAAGCCGTCGGCACGATCGACCTTGATGCTGATCAGGGTGCCCTTCTGCGTGGCCGCCTCCTTGTCGGTATACAAGCGGAAACGCGGAATGCGTTTTTTCAGCGGCACGTTGGGTTCCGGGGTGTCGAAAGCGATACCGCCGGCCATCAGGCTCTGCAACGACTCGCTCTTGACCTGGATGCCGCCGGTCAGGCCGCCGGTCAAGGTCACGCCGCTGGCGTTCCAGAAGCGGGTCGAACCATTCACCAGGCCTTCGTATTCCTTCTCGATGTGCACGCCGATCACCAGTTGCTTGCGGGTCCGCGAGAACTGGTAGCTTTGCACCGAGCCGACTTTCACCTGCTTGTAGAGAATCGGGCTGCCGACTTCCAGCGAGCCGAGGTTCTCCGTGAACAGCACCAGGTGCAGGCCGGGGGAGCGCAGGTCCAGCGGCGGCGCCTTAGGCCGCGCCTCGAACTCGCGCTGTGGCGAACCGCCCTTGTCGCCGGGACGCACCGCAATGTAGTTGCCCTTGACCAGGGCTTCCAGGCCGGTGATGCCCGCCAGGGAAATCGATGGCTTGACCACCCAGAACTGGGTGCCTTGTACCAGGTAGTCCTCGGCCAGGGGGTCCAGGGTCAACTCCGCCGTGGCGCTGGACAGATCCGGATCGACCTTGAGCGCCTTCAGGTTCCCGACCTGGATCCCCTTGTACATGACCGGCGTGCGGCCTGCCTGGAGCCCTTCGAAATCGCTGAGCTTGACCTTGACCCGGATGCCCGCCTGCGCCGCATCGAAATCCTCGTAGAGACGGAACGGCAGGCTCGGGTCGGTGGGTGGGCTATCCCGGCGATTCTCCGGGGTGGCAAAGGCAATGCCGCCCGCCACGATGCTGGCCAGGGATTCGCTGCGGACTTTCACTCCCGACAGATTGGCGTCGATGCTGACGCCGCTGGCATTCCAGAAACGCGTGTGTTTACGCACCAGATTGGCGTAGGTCGGCTCGATGAAGACCTTGATCTCGACCGTGTTCTGGTCTTCGGAGAGCAGGTAGCTTTTCACCTGGCCCACCTGGATCTGCTTGTAGAACACCGGGCTGCCCCGGTTCAGCGACCCCAGGCGATCGGCCTTGATGGTCAGGTGCAGGCCCGGCTTGGCATCCGATAATGGCGGCTCTTCGGCCAGCGCCTTGAACTTGCGCTCGGGCTCGCCCTCGCCCGGGCTGATCGCGATGTAGTTACCCGACACCAGCGTCTCCAGGCCCGTGATCCCGGCCAGGGTCACACTCGGCTTGACCAGCCAGAAGCGCGTGTTGTGCTTCAGGTATTGCTGCACGTCCTTGTTCATCTCGACAGTGGCGATCACCCCCCGCGTATTGCCTTCGTCATCCAACGCCAGAGCCTTGACCTTGCCCACCGACATGCCTTTGTAGACCACTTCGGTCTTGTTGGCCTGGATACCCTCGCCGCTTTCGAAGCGCACCTGGATCTCGATGCCGGTCTGGTTGTAGGCACGCCAGCCCAGCCATCCGCCGATCAGCAGCGCGATCAGGGGCAGGACCCAGATGGCCGACCAATTCGAGGCCGGTCGGGTTTTAGCTTTAGGCAAATCACTCATTGTCGTCGTCCGACTCCGTGTTATCCCAAATCAGTCGGGGATCAAAAGTTACTGCGGCGAGCATCGTCAGGATCACCACACTGGCAAAGGCCACTGCACCGAGGTTGGCCTCGATGCTGGCCAGCCGGCCAAAGTTCACGACCGCCACCAGGATGGCGATCACAAAGATATCCAGCATCGACCAGCGCCCGATGAACTCGATAAAGCGATACATCAAGATGCGCTGGCGTGCCGACAACGGCTGGTGCCGCTGGACCGAAAACAGCAGCAGGGCGATGCCTACCAGCTTGAACGTGGGCACCAGGATACTGGCGATGAACACCACCGCGGCAATCGGGATCATGCCGTGCTGCACCAGTACGATCACGCCCGACATGATGGTGCTGGGATCGCCTTGCCCTAACGAGGTGACCGTCATGATCGGCAGCATATTGGCGGGGATATACAGGATCGCCGCGGTAATCAGCAGTGCCCAGGTACGCATGATGCTGTTCGGGCGACGAGCATGTACTTGGGCGCCGCAGCGGGTGCAGGTCTGCCGATCGGTATCGGGCTCCTGCCGGTTCAGCTCATGGCATTCATTACAAATCAGGATGCCTGCATCAATGGCTCGCATGTGCATCCTCTCCCGCCAGGGCATCCCAGATCTGATGAGGTGACATGACCACCTCCAACCACACCTGGATCAGCAACAATCCCACAAAACACACCAGGCCCAGGCCGACGGTGAGGGCTGCGAGGTCCGCCAGCTTGACGATGGCGACCAATACGCCCATCAGGTAGACCTCGAGCATGCCCCAGTCGCGCAAGTGGTGATAAATGCGGTACAGCAACAGCCCGTAACCACGCCCGATATCCAGGCGGATACTCAGGAGCACCAATAACTGGCAGATCAGCTTGAGCAATGGGATGCCCATGCTGCAGAGGAACACCACCACCGCCACACCCTGCATATCGGTATTGAACAAACCGACGACACCGCTCCATACGGTGTCTTGCGAGAATTGGCCGAGCAGATCGAGCTGCATGATGGGTAGGAAATTCGCCGGGACATATAGCAGCAACGCCGCAATCACCAAGGCCAGGCTGCGGTCGACGACGTTGTGACGGTGGGCGTAGAGCTCATAGCCACAGCGGGGACACTGGGCTTTTTCTCCGAGGGCCAGCTCAGGCTTGCGCATCAGCAAATCACATTCGTGGCAGGCCACCAGGTCTTGTAGCGGCAGCTTTGACAGCCCTGGGGCGTCAACCGTATCTGACATATCAGGTTCTGGCTCTAAAAAGGCGTGGGGCTATTCTAGAGATCCGTCCCGGAAATAACTGTGCAAAATTGTGTGGGGCAAGAAACATATTTCTCGCGCGCAAAAACAAAACCCCAATTGCTTTCGCAATTGGGGTTTCGGAATTTAATCTTGACGATGACCTACTCTCACATGGGGAAACCCCACACTACCATCGGCGATGCATCGTTTCACTTCTGAGTTCGGGATGGGATCAGGTGGTTCCAATGCTCTATGGTCGTCAAGAAATTCGGTAGCCGATTCGTTACAGGAGTAACGCCTCAGCGAATGGGTATGTAATAGCGGGTGCTTTGTGAGCAATACGAACTTTCGGTTCTTGCGTCTTCACACACCGCAATCTGGTCTCTTTCGAGTTCGCAGATTGCTTGGGTGTTATATGGTCAAGCCTCACGGGCAATTAGTATCGGTTAGCTCAACGCCTCACAGCGCTTACACACCCGACCTATCAACGTCGTAGTCTTCGACGGCCCTTTAGGGAACTCAAGGTTCCAGTGAGATCTCATCTTGAGGCAAGTTTCCCGCTTAGATGCTTTCAGCGGTTATCTTTTCCGAACATAGCTACCCGGCAATGCCACTGGCGTGACAACCGGAACACCAGAGGTTCGTCCACTCCGGTCCTCTCGTACTAGGAGCAGCCCCTCTCAAATCTCAAACGTCCACGGCAGATAGGGACCGAACTGTCTCACGACGTTCTAAACCCAGCTCGCGTACCACTTTAAATGGCGAACAGCCATACCCTTGGGACCGGCTTCAGCCCCAGGATGTGATGAGCCGACATCGAGGTGCCAAACACCGCCGTCGATATGAACTCTTGGGCGGTATCAGCCTGTTATCCCCGGAGTACCTTTTATCCGTTGAGCGATGGCCCTTCCATACAGAACCACCGGATCACTAAGACCTACTTTCGTACCTGCTCGACGTGTCTGTCTCGCAGTCAAGCGCGCTTTTGCCTTTATACTCTACGACCGATTTCCGACCGGTCTGAGCGCACCTTCGTACTCCTCCGTTACTCTTTAGGAGGAGACCGCCCCAGTCAAACTACCCACCATACACTGTCCTCGATCCGGATAACGGACCTGAGTTAGAACCTCAAAGTTGCCAGGGTGGTATTTCAAGGATGGCTCCATGAGAACTGGCGTCCCCACTTCAAAGCCTCCCACCTATCCTACACAAGCAAATTCAAAGTCCAGTGCAAAGCTATAGTAAAGGTTCACGGGGTCTTTCCGTCTAGCCGCGGATACACTGCATCTTCACAGCGATTTCAATTTCACTGAGTCTCGGGTGGAGACAGCGCCGCCATCGTTACGCCATTCGTGCAGGTCGGAACTTACCCGACAAGGAATTTCGCTACCTTAGGACCGTTATAGTTACGGCCGCCGTTTACCGGGGCTTCGATCAAGAGCTTCGCGTTAGCTAACCCCATCAATTAACCTTCCGGCACCGGGCAGGCGTCACACCCTATACGTCCACTTTCGTGTTTGCAGAGTGCTGTGTTTTTAATAAACAGTCGCAGCGGCCTGGTATCTTCGACCGGCATGGGCTTACGGAGCAAGTCCTTCACCCTCACCGGCGCACCTTCTCCCGAAGTTACGGTGCCATTTTGCCTAGTTCCTTCACCCGAGTTCTCTCAAGCGCCTTGGTATTCTCTACCCAACCACCTGTGTCGGTTTGGGGTACGGTTCCTGGTTATCTGAAGCTTAGAAGCTTTTCTTGGAAGCATGGCATCAACCACTTCGTCACCTAAAAGGTAACTCGTCATCAGCTCTCGGCCTTGAAACCCCGGATTTACCTAAGATTTCAGCCTACCACCTTAAACTTGGACAACCAACGCCAAGCTGGCCTAGCCTTCTCCGTCCCTCCATCGCAATAACCAGAAGTACAGGAATATTAACCTGTTTTCCATCGACTACGCTTTTCAGCCTCGCCTTAGGGACCGACTAACCCTGCGTCGATTAACGTTGCGCAGGAAACCTTGGTCTTTCGGCGTGGGTGTTTTTCACACCCATTGTCGTTACTCATGTCAGCATTCGCACTTCTGATACCTCCAGCAAGCTTCTCAACTCACCTTCACAGGCTTACAGAACGCTCCTCTACCGCATCACTTACGTGATACCCGTAGCTTCGGTGTATGGTTTGAGCCCCGTTACATCTTCCGCGCAGGCCGACTCGACTAGTGAGCTATTACGCTTTCTTTAAAGGGTGGCTGCTTCTAAGCCAACCTCCTAGCTGTCTAAGCCTTCCCACATCGTTTCCCACTTAACCATAACTTTGGGACCTTAGCTGACGGTCTGGGTTGTTTCCCTTTTCACGACGGACGTTAGCACCCGCCGTGTGTCTCCCATGCTCGGCACTTGTAGGTATTCGGAGTTTGCATCGGTTTGGTAAGTCGGGATGACCCCCTAGCCGAAACAGTGCTCTACCCCCTACAGTGATACATGAGGCGCTACCTAAATAGCTTTCGAGGAGAACCAGCTATCTCCGAGCTTGATTAGCCTTTCACTCCGATCCACAGGTCATCCGCTAACTTTTCAACGGTAGTCGGTTCGGTCCTCCAGTCAGTGTTACCTAACCTTCAACCTGCCCATGGATAGATCGCCCGGTTTCGGGTCTATACCCAGCGACTAAACGCCCTATTAAGACTCGCTTTCGCTACGCCTCCCCTATTCGGTTAAGCTCGCCACTGAATATAAGTCGCTGACCCATTATACAAAAGGTACGCAGTCACAGAACAAAGTCTGCTCCCACTGCTTGTACGCATACGGTTTCAGGATCTATTTCACTCCCCTCTCCGGGGTTCTTTTCGCCTTTCCCTCACGGTACTAGTTCACTATCGGTCAGTCAGTAGTATTTAGCCTTGGAGGATGGTCCCCCCATATTCAGACAAAGTTTCTCGTGCTCCGTCCTACTCGATTTCATGACTAAGAGACTTTCGCGTACAGGGCTATCACCCACTATGGCCGCACTTTCCAGAGCGTTCCGCTAATCTCAAAGCCACTTAAGGGCTAGTCCCCGTTCGCTCGCCACTACTAAGGGAATCTCGGTTGATTTCTTTTCCTCAGGGTACTTAGATGTTTCAGTTCCCCTGGTTCGCCTCTTGCACCTATGTATTCAGTACAAGATAACCAGCTTATGCTGGCTGGGTTCCCCCATTCAGAGATCTCCGGATCAAAGTCTGTTTGCCGACTCCCCGAAGCTTATCGCAGGCTACCACGTCTTTCATCGCCTCTGACTGCCAAGGCATCCACCGTATGCGCTTCTTCACTTGACCATATAACCCCAAGCAATCTGGTTATACTGTGAAGACGACATTCGCCGAAAATTCGCAATGCTCTTAAGAGCCACTCACAAATTTTACCTTAGCCTGATCCACTACCAGTGAAAGTAGTGTTCAGTCTATCTTTCTATCACATACCCAAATTTTTAAAGAACGATTCTGATAAAGATCAGAAATCAACATTCATCGCCACTTGGGCGGAATGCTCATTTCTAAGCTTTAAACGATGGACACCAATCTGTAATGGTGGAGCCAAGCGGGATCGAACCGCTGACCTCCTGCGTGCAAGGCAGGCGCTCTCCCAGCTGAGCTATGGCCCCGTATCGCTACAGGGTGCACCAGTAATTGGTGGGTCTGGGCAGATTCGAACTGCCGACCTCACCCTTATCAGGGGTGCGCTCTAACCAACTGAGCTACAGACCCAATCGTCTTCTTCAATGAATCAAGCAATTCGTGTGGGAGCTTATGAAGCAGCTGATGTCGTCGATTAAGGAGGTGATCCAGCCGCAGGTTCCCCTACGGCTACCTTGTTACGACTTCACCCCAGTCATGAATCACACCGTGGTAACCGTCCCCCCGAAGGTTAGACTAGCTACTTCTGGTGCAACCCACTCCCATGGTGTGACGGGCGGTGTGTACAAGGCCCGGGAACGTATTCACCGCGACATTCTGATTCGCGATTACTAGCGATTCCGACTTCACGCAGTCGAGTTGCAGACTGCGATCCGGACTACGATCGGTTTTGTGGGATTAGCTCCACCTCGCGGCTTGGCAACCCTCTGTACCGACCATTGTAGCACGTGTGTAGCCCAGGCCGTAAGGGCCATGATGACTTGACGTCATCCCCACCTTCCTCCGGTTTGTCACCGGCAGTCTCCTTAGAGTGCCCACCATAACGTGCTGGTAACTAAGGACAAGGGTTGCGCTCGTTACGGGACTTAACCCAACATCTCACGACACGAGCTGACGACAGCCATGCAGCACCTGTCTCAATGTTCCCGAAGGCACCAATCCATCTCTGGAAAGTTCATTGGATGTCAAGGCCTGGTAAGGTTCTTCGCGTTGCTTCGAATTAAACCACATGCTCCACCGCTTGTGCGGGCCCCCGTCAATTCATTTGAGTTTTAACCTTGCGGCCGTACTCCCCAGGCGGTCAACTTAATGCGTTAGCTGCGCCACTAAGAGCTCAAGGCTCCCAACGGCTAGTTGACATCGTTTACGGCGTGGACTACCAGGGTATCTAATCCTGTTTGCTCCCCACGCTTTCGCACCTCAGTGTCAGTATCAGTCCAGGTGGTCGCCTTCGCCACTGGTGTTCCTTCCTATATCTACGCATTTCACCGCTACACAGGAAATTCCACCACCCTCTACCATACTCTAGCTCGCCAGTTTTGGATGCAGTTCCCAGGTTGAGCCCGGGGATTTCACATCCAACTTAACGAACCACCTACGCGCGCTTTACGCCCAGTAATTCCGATTAACGCTTGCACCCTCTGTATTACCGCGGCTGCTGGCACAGAGTTAGCCGGTGCTTATTCTGTCGGTAACGTCAAAATACTCACGTATTAGGTAAGTACCCTTCCTCCCAACTTAAAGTGCTTTACAATCCGAAGACCTTCTTCACACACGCGGCATGGCTGGATCAGGCTTTCGCCCATTGTCCAATATTCCCCACTGCTGCCTCCCGTAGGAGTCTGGACCGTGTCTCAGTTCCAGTGTGACTGATCATCCTCTCAGACCAGTTACGGATCGTCGCCTTGGTGAGCCTTTACCTCACCAACTAGCTAATCCGACCTAGGCTCATCTGATAGCGCAAGGCCCGAAGGTCCCCTGCTTTCTCCCGTAGGACGTATGCGGTATTAGCGTCCGTTTCCGGACGTTATCCCCCACTACCAGGCAGATTCCTAGGCATTACTCACCCGTCCGCCGCTCTCAAGAGGTGCAAGCACCTCTCTACCGCTCGACTTGCATGTGTTAGGCCTGCCGCCAGCGTTCAATCTGAGCCATGATCAAACTCTTCAGTTCAAACATCTTTGGGTTTTGAGAAAACCCTAAACTTGGCTCAGCAATCGTTGGTTACATCTTTGATTTCTCGCGGAGTAACTTGTGATGCTGATAATCTTTTTGACTATCAGTCTGACTCCACAAGCACCCACACGAATTGCTTGATTCAGTTGTTAAAGAGCGGTTGGTTAAGTCTTTCGTCTCAACCGAGGCGCGCATTCTACAGCAGCCTCTGTATCTGTCAAGCGGTTATTTTAAGAAGTTTTCAAAGTTTCCTTTGCAACTTCAACCACTTGCGCTTCCGATCTCTCGTCAGCGGGAGGCGAATTCTACAGCGTTACACGCTGCTGTCAACACCTCTTTTTCTCCGCTTTCGACCGAGACGATCGAATCGTCAACAAGGCGAAAACTCACTGCCTTATCAACTCCTTCGGGCTTCGATGAACTGAAGCGTGACCGCTGTCGAAAACTGCTTAACTCGTTGAATCTCAAGGAGTTTTCTGCTTCGACTGCGCCGGAAGTGGGGCGAATTATAGACCTGTGGAATCTGCCGTCAACCCCTAATTATGTTTTTGTTGCAGAAGATGGTTTTTTCACCAGCAATCGAGGAATGCGGCGCATTACCGGAGGTACACGCAGAACCAACAACAATGCACCTATAGAGGCATAGATCGCCCACTCCTTAAGATCTGCCCGGACAATCCAAAGCATGTGCAACAAGCCCAGCCCCAGGATGAGATAGACCAACCGATGCAGTTTCTTCCAACGATTACCCAGGCGACGCTGACTGTATCGATTGGAAGTCACGGCCAGAGCCAACAACCCGAGGAATCCCAAACTCCCCACAAGAATGTAGGGCCGCTTACGTAACTCCACACCCAACTGCGACCAATCGAGCCCGAGAACAAAGATGGCGTACGCACTTAAATGCAAAACCACATAAGCAAAACACCACAGGCCAAGTTGCCGCCGCACCGCGATCCATCCGGCCCACCCCGTCAGCCTCTGCAGAGGCGTCATGCTCAGAGTGATCAGTAACAGGATCAGCGTTCCCAGCCCCAATCGATCAACCAGGACTTTGCCGGGATCAGGCCCCAGGACCGACGCCCAGGCCTGGTACAACCAGAACAATGGCCAGATAGCCACGACGATAAAGACCCCAAGACGCCAGAGTGGGTAGCGCATCAGTAGTTCTTCCGCAAATCCAGGCCTGTATATAAAGAGGCGACTTCATCCGCGTAACCGTTGAACATCTGGGTTTCGCGCACATTAGGGCTGAACAGACCACTGGGGAGGCGACGCTCCCGCGCCTGAGTCCAGCGAGGATGATCGACCGTGGGGTTCACATTCGCGTAGAAGCCGTACTCATTGGCGGCAATGCTCTGCCAGGTCGTCTTCGGCTGCTCTTCCACCAGGCTGATACGCACGATGGACTTGACGCTCTTGAAGCCGTACTTCCACGGCACTACCAATCGCAACGGCGCACCGTTCTGATTAGGCAGCTCACGACCGTACATGCCGACCGCAAGAATCGCCAATGGATGCATGGCTTCATCCAGACGCAGCCCTTCGACATAAGGCCAGTCGATCAAGGCAAAGCCCGAACGCTGGCCAGGCATGCTTTTCGGATCCTGAAGCGTTTCAAAGCGAATGTACTTGGCCTTCGAGGTTGGTTCGACCTGCTTGAGCAAGTCGGAGATTGGAAAACCGATCCAGGGAATCACCATCGACCAGGCTTCGACACAACGCAGACGATAGATCCGTTCTTCCAACTGATAAGGCTTCATGAAGTCTTCCAGGGCATAACGCCCCGGCTTACCCACTTCCCCATCCACCACCACACTCCAGGGCTCGGTTTTCAGCGCACCAGAATTGCTGGCCGGGTCGCCTTTATCGGTGCCGAACTCGTAAAAGTTGTTGTAATGGGTGGCGTCCTTGAAGGGCGTGATCGCTTCATCCTTGACGTTGACCGCTTGCCATTTGGTTTGTGGCAGTTTCTGCGCGAACCACGACGGAGCCTTGCCAGGCTCGACATCGGCATAGCGCCCGGCCTCTTCGGCATGAGCCCAACCCGGCAGAGCACTGGCAGCCAGGCCGGCAACGGCCCCACCCAGCAGGCTACGGCGAGAGAGATAAAAGGATTCAGGCGTGACATCCGACTCTTTGCAGTCAGACGATTTGGGGACTTTGATCAACATGACAACTCCGCAGCATTGGAGAACTGATGCACCAATAGACTGCGGAGTATGGGGGAAATTACATTAAGGCAACGTTTTGCGTCGACGAAGATGCAGCAGGTATTGCACCGGACCCGATGCCGCATAAGCAAGGAATACCAGCAGCAGGATTCGTGGCGGATCGCTGAATACCACGGCAAACACCAGCACCACCGCGAGAATTGCTACAAACGGAACGCGCCCCTTCAGGTCCAGCTCCTTGAAGCTGTTGTACTTGATGTTGCTGACCATCAGCATGCCGGCTGCCGCCACCATCAACGCCACCAGGAACGACATCTTCGATCCCTGGATACCGTAGTCGCTGAACGCCCAGACGATACCCGCCACCACCCCCGCGGCAGCCGGGCTGGCCAGGCCGATGAAGTAGCGCTTGTCGGCGGTCCCCACCTGGGTGTTGAAACGAGCCAGACGCAAAGCCGCGCCAGCCACATAGATGAAAGCGACCATCCAGCCGACCTTGCCCATGTCGCCCAAGGCCCAACCGAATGCCAGCAAGGCAGGCGCGACACCAAAGGCCACCATATCGGACAGCGAGTCATACTCGGCGCCAAAGGCACTCTGAGTGTTGGTCATGCGGGCGACACGCCCGTCCAGACCATCCAGCACCATGGCGACAAAGATCGCGATGGCCGCGAACGCGAAATACTTGCTCGCCCCTGCCGCGTCGCCCGCACTCAATGCGCTCTGGGCACTCATGGAATTGATGATCGAGTAGAAACCGGCGAACAGGTTCGCGGTGGTGAAGAGGTTCGGCAGCAGATAGATACCACGATGCCGGACTTTACGGCCTTCAGCGTCATGCCCTTCTTCGACATGCTCATCGATGGGTAGCAGGCTTTCGGCGTCAGAGGCCTGGTTTGGCTCTTCGGGACGTTCGCTCATGGACATTACCTTGCAACGGTGTGAAAAGTTTCGACAGAACCCCGGGACCACAATTCCGTCCCAAAGGATCCCGCTTTATACCAGAACCTGCCTGTCCAAACGAAAAAACGCGGCCTAGGCCGCGTTTTCCCTGACAAATCCGAACTCAGTTCTTGGCTTTGTCGACGATCTTGTTGGCACTGATCCACGGCATCATCGAACGCAGTTGCTCGCCGATGATTTCGATGCCGTGGGCAGCGTTGTTGCGGCGCTTGGCGGTCATCGATGGGTAGCCGGTAGCACCTTCGCTGATGAACATCTTGGCGTATTCGCCGTCCTGGATGCGCTTCAGGGCATTGCGCATGGCCTGGCGGGATTCAGCGTTGATGACCTCGGGGCCAGTCACGTACTCGCCATATTCGGCGTTGTTGGAGATCGAGTAGTTCATGTTGGCGATACCGCCTTCGTACATGAGGTCAACGATCAGCTTCAGTTCGTGCAGGCATTCGAAGTAGGCCATTTCCGGCGCGTAGCCCGCTTCGACCAGGGTTTCGAAACCGGCTTTTACCAGCTCGACGGTACCACCGCACAGAACAGCCTGTTCGCCGAACAGGTCGGTTTCAGTCTCGTCCTTGAAGGTGGTTTCGATGATGCCGGTACGGCCGCCGCCCACGCCTGCTGCGTAAGACAGAGCCACATTCTTCGCGTTGCCGGAAGCATCCTGGTAAATCGCGATCAGGTCAGGGATACCGCCGCCTTTCACGAACTCGGAACGCACGGTGTGGCCTGGAGCCTTTGGCGCGATCATGATCACGTCGAGGTCGGCACGCGGAACGACCTGGTTGTAGTGAATCGAGAAACCGTGGGAGAAGGCCAGGGTAGCGCCCTTCTTGATGTTCGGCTCGATTTCGTTCTTGTACAGGGCGCCCTGGAATTCGTCCGGGGTCAGGATCATTACCAGGTCGGCAGCGGCGACGGCGGAAGCCACGTCGTTCACTTTCAGGCCATGGGCTTCGGCCTTGGCAACAGTGGCCGAGCCTTTACGCAGGCCGACAGTCACGTCGACACCGGAGTCTTTCAGGTTGCACGCCTGGGCATGGCCCTGGGAACCGTAACCGATGATGGCTACTTTCTTGCCCTGGATGATCGAGAGATCGCAGTCTTTATCGTAGAAAACTTTCATGAATTTCCCCTATATCAGGCCGTTCCGGCCGTTCGCTAATTTGAGTTAGATGCTGAGTACTTTGTCGCCACGGGCAATGCCGGTGACGCCACTGCGTACGGTTTCCAGAATCGAGGCGGTGCCGATCGACTGGATGAAACTGTCGAGCTTGTCGCTGGTACCGGTCAATTGAACGGTATACACGCTGGCGCTGACGTCGACGATCTGCCCACGGTAAATATCGGTGGTGCGCTTGACCTCGGCGCGCTGGGCGCCGGTGGCCTTGACCTTGACCAGCATCAGTTCGCGCTCGATGTGAGCGCTTTCCGACAGGTCGACCAGCTTGACCACTTCAACCAGCTTGTTCAGGTTCTTGGTGATCTGCTCGATGATTTCATCGTGCCCTACGGTGGTCAGCGTCAGACGCGACAGGGTCGGGTCTTCGGTCGGTGCCACGGTCAGGCTTTCGATGTTGTAGTTACGCTGCGAAAACAGGCCGACCACACGGGACAAGGCGCCCGGTTCGTTTTCCAGAAGCAGGGAGATAATGTGCCGCATGATTAAGTACGCTCCGTCTTGCTCAGCCACATATCGCGCATGGAGCCGTCTTTGATCTGCATCGGATAGACGTGCTCGCTGGTATCGACCTGAATGTCGAGGAATACCAGACGATCCTTCATGGCGAACGCCTCTTCCATCTTCGGCTTCAGATCCTTCAGGTCCGTGATGCGAATGCCCACGTGACCATAGGCTTCGACCAGCTTGACGAAGTCAGGCAGCGATTCCATGTAGGAGTGCGAGTGGCGGCTGCCGTAGCTCATGTCCTGCCACTGGCGCACCATACCCAGCACACCGTTGTTCAGGTTGACGATCTTGACCGGCAGATCGTACTGCAGGCAGGTCGACAGCTCCTGGATGTTCATCTGGATACTGCCTTCGCCCGTGACACAGGCAACGTCGGCATCCGGGAAGCTCAACTTGACACCCATGGCCGCCGGGAAACCGAAGCCCATGGTGCCCAGGCCGCCGGAGTTGATCCAGCGATTGGGTTTGTTGAACTTGTAGTACTGCGCCGCGAACATCTGGTGCTGCCCCACGTCGGAGGTCACATAGGCATCGCCCTTGGTGACTTCGCACAGGGTCTCGATCACGGTCTGCGGCTTGATGATGCTGCCGTCGCCCTTGTCGTAAGGGAACAGGCCGCGGTCACCGCGCCACTCGTCGATCTGCTTCCACCAGCTGGCGACCGTATCCTTGTTCGGGGTTTCGCCGATTTCCTTGAGGGCCGCGACCATTTCGGTCAGGACACTTTCCACGGGACCCACGATAGGCACGTCTGCCTTGATGGTCTTGGAAATGGATGCCGGGTCGATGTCGACATGGATGATCTTGGCGTTCGGGCAGAACTTCGGCGCACCGTTGATGACACGGTCGTCGAAGCGCGCGCCAACGGCCAGGATCACGTCAGCGTGGTGCATGGTCAGGTTGGCGGTGTAGCTGCCGTGCATGCCGAGCATGCCGACGAACTGGCGATCGGTGCCAGGGTAGGCACCCAACCCCATCAGGGTATTGGTCACCGGCAGGTTGAGCATCTGCGCCAGTTCGGTCAGCGGCGCGGAGCCACCACCGAGGATCACGCCGCCGCCGGCGTACAACACAGGACGCTTGGCCGCCAGGAGCATTTCCGCCGCTTTGCGGATCTGCCCGGAGTGACCGCGAACAGCCGGGCTATAGGAGCGCAGCTTCGCTTTTTTAGGGAAAACGTATTCGAACTTTTCAGCCGGATTGGTCATGTCCTTGGGAACGTCGACCACGACGGGTCCCGGACGACCGGATTGCGCCAGGTAGAACGCCTTCTTCATGACCTCCGGGATTTCCGAAGCATGCTTGACCATGAAGCTGTGCTTCACGATCGGCCGGGAGATACCGATCATGTCGGTTTCCTGGAACGCGTCGGTGCCGACCATGGTGCTGGGCACCTGACCGGAGATGATCACCATTGGAATGGAGTCCATGTAGGCAGTGGCGATACCGGTGATGGCATTGGTCGCGCCTGGGCCGGAAGTCACCAGTACCACGCCGGCCTTGCCGGTGGCACGGGCGTAGCCGTCAGCCATATGGGTAGCCGCTTGCTCATGACGAACCAGGATGTGGGTCACTTCCGGTTCTTTGAACAGGGCATCGTAAACATGAAGGAGAGCACCACCCGGGTACCCATAGATATATTTGACGCCTTCGTCACGCAAGAAGCGGACGAGCATCTCACCGCCAGATAAAAGCTCCACGTTGTTCACCTCTAAAACGCCAGAATACCGCCCTCTTGAAAGGGGACGGGTCTTAATAGGTTTACTTCTCAGCAGAGCATGAGCGACGGTGGTCGCCGACTACGTCAGCACTGACTGAGCAAGTATTGGGAGTGCCCCAAGTGTTGCGGGGTTTTCCCACCCAGCGCGAGGTAACGCGTTGCGGGTGTAGCAGGTCGGCGCTGGTGTGCGCCTCATGTTCTGCCGAGTGGGTCTGCTTCTGGCAGTCCCTCTACAGCGGACTTTGGATTCTTCTGTTTCGCCCTCTGCAAGTCAAGATGCCAATGTGCTTAATTCGAACTAAGCGCATGAGAACGCAAGAAAAAACCGTCAAACAGCACGTGCCTGCGCTTCAATTGCGCAATCCTGGATAAGGAATTCATAAATGCGAATCTTCGCCGTCACCGCCAGTCTGCTGTTTGCCTTGAGTTCGCTCTGCCAGGCCAGGGACGTTTACACCTGGGTCGACGCCGAGGGGGTTACCCATTTCGACGCCCAACCGCCCCAAGGCATGCCCAGCACCCTCATCACCTTGCCTGCCACCCCCAAAGGGACGAAGAGTGCGCCATCCAGCAACCAGGCGGATACCCGACAAGCAGTCGTGGATGCCCAGGCCAGGCAACAGGCCTCCAGGCAGGAAGCCGAGCGCAGGCACTTTTGCGAACAGGCGCGCGCCAGCCTGGCGCAGTTGCAGAACAACCCGCGCCTGAGCGAAAACGTCGAAGGAGGAATGCGCCGCCTGAACGAAGAACAACGTCAGCAACGCATAGAGGAAACACACAAGGCGATCGACGCCCATTGCCGCTAGGCAACAGGCGCGAGGGTTTCAGCGGGTGGCGACGATCAACTGGTCGAACTCTTTGAGCAGGGTCTGCAACTGACGATCCCGCCCCTGCATCGTGCGCCCGGCAAACACCACTTCAGCCATTTCCTGGATACCCGACGCCGCGGGCAGGGGCAGATTCTGCTCGAGAATGGCCTTCATCCGCGGCAGAAAAATCCACTGCAACCATTGCTCGAATTCCAGCGTATCCACGGCAAAAGGCTCGACGCTGGCCAGCGCCTTGGCGCTCGGAGGGACCTCATCCCACAACCCCTGCAAGCGCAGCTCGCGCTCGATCAGCAGCAACTGCTCGGCAACTTTCGGAAAACGCGTATCCATTACAGCGACACCTTGGCTTTCTGCCGAGCCTGGGCGGCACCGGCCGCATCGCCCTGCTTCTCGCGCGCCTGGGCAATCAGCGCCCACAGGCTGGCCTGCAGGTCCGGACGACCGTTGGCGAAGCTCAGGCCGCGACGGGCAAACTGCTCAGCCTGGGGAGCATCGCCCTGGGCCATGCGCACCTGGGCCAGGCGATACAGCACCTGCGGCTCGCGGGGGGCAACCCGCTGGGCGCGCTCGAGACTGGAAGACGCGCCGTTCAGGTCGCCACCGGCCTGCTGTTGCTGGGCGGTGGTCAACAGCGCCAGCACCGGACCGTCGAGTTGTTCATCGGCGGACAGGCCACCGGAGCTGGCCGAAGGGACGCCACTCGGGGTTGGCGGCAGGCTGTAGCTGCCCTGATTGATCGGCGCCGACTGAATCGGCGAGGTATCGATAGGCCCAGGCGTGATCGGGCCCGGGGTAATCGGTGCACTGCTGATTGGCGCGGCGGTGGCCGCAGCACCGCCCGGCACCATCACCACCACTCCCGAGTCCTGCGGAATGGATTGCGCCTGGGCCTGGGTTGGACGCTTGACCGTGGTCTTGCGGAAACCACCGTTTGCCGATATGCGCTCGCTGTTGGACACCGCGGTACCGGAATCCACCACCGGAATCGAACCACGCTGCACGCTGGCGCAACCATTGAGCAAAGCCAGAGCTGTAATAGCTGGAATCCACCACTTGTTCACGTCAAACCCTCTTTGCTTAATTCATCCAGCCCTTGACCCAATCCATCACCGATTCGCCAGGCGCAGGGCTTTCGCCGCCGCATGCCGGACCGGGAGGGGGCTCACTGCCGCGAATATACGGCATCTGTACGGCGCCCGGACAGTTGGCATCGGAGCCCTGCCCGGTCCGCGAGTCGACCCAGGCCTGTACCACGTTATCCGGTTGTGGCATGTCCAGCGGCAGCGGGTCGGCCTTGCGCATGAAACTGGTCCAGACCTGCAGCGCACCGGTGGCACCGGTGAAAGGTGTCTTGCCGTTATCGTCACGCCCCAGCCAGACCACGGCCAGCAGATCCTGGCTGAAACCGGCGAACCAGCTGTCGCGGGAATCGTTACTGGTACCGGTCTTGCCCGCCAGCGCCAAGGAGCGCGGCAACACGTTATAGACCGAACTACCGGTACCTTCGCGCATCACCCGCTGCATCGCGCTCTGGATCAGGTAGATCGAACCGGGATCGAAGCGCTGCTGGATCTGGAACGGGTAACGCTTGAGCGGTTCGCCTTCGGCGGTCAGCACACTGCGGATCCCGCGCATCGGCGTATTGAAACCGCCGTTGGCCAGGGTCTGGTACATGGTGGCGACTTCGATCGGGCTCAAGCCCCCCGCTCCCAGCAACATCGAAGGGAAGGCCGGGAACTCGCGAGTAACGCCAAGGCGTCCCAGGGTTTTCAGTACGTTCGGCACACCGACTTCCAGGCCCAGGCGTGCGGTCGACAGGTTATAGGAGTGCGCCAGCCCCTGATAAAGGAAGACCGTGCCATGGGAACGGCGGTCATAGTTCTGCGGCTTCCATACCTGGCCATCGCCGCCCTTCACCGAAAAGGCCTCGTCGGACAGCCAGCTGGTCAGGGTGTATTGACTGGGTTTCTCCAGCGCCGTCAGGTAAACCGCTGGCTTGATCAGGGAGCCGATCGGCCGCACGGCATCCAGGGCCCGGTTGAAGCCGGCAAAGCCGGGCTGGCGGCTGCCGATCATGGCCTGGACTTCACCCGTTTCCGGGTTGGTCACCACCATCGCGGCCTCGACTTCGTCCGCGCCCTTGCGGCCGGCCAGACGCTTGAAGGTATCGCCGACCGACGCCTCGGCCTTCATCTGCAGGATCGGGTCGAAACTGGTGAAGATCCGCAGGCCTTCCTCGGTCAAGTCTTCGTCGCGGTAATCCTCACGCAACTGGCGCTTCACCAGGTCGAGGAAGCCGGGGAACGAACTGTCCGCCAGGCTGCCGCGCTTGGTCACGCCCAGCGGCATTTTCTTCGCCGCCTCGACCTGTTCCGGTGTCGCCACGCCCTGCTGCGCCAGCAGGTCGAGCACCAGGTTGCGCCGCTCGAGCGCGCGCTCCGGATAACGACGCGGGTTGTAATAGGAAGGCCCCTTGACCATGCCGACCAGCAAAGCGACCTGGTGCAGCTTGAGCTCGGCCAGCGGCTGGCTGAAGAAGAACTGGCTGGCCAGGCCGAAACCGTGCACCGCACGCTGGCCGTCCTGGCCGATGAAGACCTCGTTGAGGTACGCCTCGAGGATTTCGCGCTTGTCGTAATGCAGCTCAAGCAACAGGGCCATCATCGCTTCGGTGAGTTTGCGGCTCAGGCTGCGTTCATTGGTGAGGTAGAAGTTCTTGACCAACTGCTGGGTCAAGGTACTACCGCCCTGGCGCATGGCGCCCGATGAGGTATTGACCCACACCGCCCGGGCAATCGACTTGGGCGACACGCCGAAGTGGCTGTAGAAGTCCCGGTCCTCGACCGCCACCAGGGTTTCCAGCAGATAAGGAGGGACCTGATCGATCTTGATCAGGATCCGGTCCTCGAGGTTCTTGGGATACAGGCCGCCGATCAGCAGCGGCTCCAGGCGCACTACCGCCAGTTTCGAACCCTGGCTGCCTGACAGCTCGGCCACATAGTCACCGGAAAAACGCACGCGCACCGGCTGCGCCTGCTCCATGCCCTCATAGAACTGGAAACCGCGGGTATTGAGATCCACGGTATTGCCATTGACCGAGGCGGCACCGGGGCCATTGACCACGCTTTCGCGGCGATAGCCCAGGGCGTCGAGCTCGGTAAGAAAGTCGTTCTTGCTGAGCTTTTGTCCGACGAACAGCTCCAGCGGGCGGGCATAGACTTTGGCCGGGATGGTCCAGCGCTTGCCGGAGAACTTCTCCTGGACCACGGCATCGAGGTAAACCGCGAAGCCGGCGAGCACGACCAGCCCGACCAGACCAAGTTTCAAGGCCCAGCCCAGCCAGGGGCGCGGGCCACCAGACGGACGTTTTTTTGCAGAACGGGGGGATCGAGTACGAGTCATGGCGGCGGATTATACGCACTTTATTCATAGTCAACAGGAGCCGTCCGAGGTTTGCGTTAGCCCTGTCAGCGGCCATAATGACGCCCTCGAATTTTCCCCGACTCTGAAGGATCGCCCGTGAGCCAATCCCTGATCGCTGCCCTGCAAAACCCGGCCCTCTACCCGCATCCCGTAGATGGATTCCAGGTCATCGAGACCCATATTTCCTGGGTCCTGCTCACTGGCGCCTATGCCTACAAGCTGAAGAAGCCAGTCAACTTCGGCTTTCTCGATTTCACCGACCTGCAAGCCCGCGGACATTTCTGCGGCGAAGAGCTGCGCCTCAACCAGCGCCTGACCAATGATTTGTATCTGGAAGTGTTGCCGATCACTGGTAGCCTCGAGGCTCCGCAGCTCGGCGGCGACGGCCCGGTCATCGAATATGCGCTGAAAATGCGTCAGTTCCCGCAAAGCCAACTGCTCAGCACCCTGCAAGCCCACGGTGAATTAACCACCACGCACATCGACGAGATGGCTCGGCAGATCGCCCAGTTCCATCTCAACGCCCCGCAAGTCCCGGCGGATCATGAAGCGGGCACACCGGAAAGCGTCATGGCGCCGGTACGGCAGAATTTCGAACAGATTCGCCCGTTCCTCAGCGACAAGGCCGACCTGCAACAACTCGAAGCCCTGCAAGCCTGGGCCGAAAGCAGCTTCGATCGCCTCAAGCCGCTGTTCGCCCAACGCAAGGCCGAGGGCTTCATCCGCGAGTGCCATGGCGATATCCACCTGGGTAACGCCACGCTCATCGACGGCAAGGTGGTGATTTTCGACTGCATCGAATTCAACGAGCCCTTCCGCTTCACCGACGTCTATGCCGATACCGGTTTCCTTGCCATGGACCTGGAAGACCGTGGCCTGAAAAGCCTGGCGCGCCGTTTCATCAGTCAGTACCTGGAGCAGACCGGCGACTACCAGGGCCTGGAATTGCTGAACTTCTATAAGGCCTATCGCGCCCTGGTCCGCGCCAAAGTCGCGCTGTTCAGCATGCAGGCCGATGCCACGCCGGTGCAGCGCGCCACGACGCTGCGCCAGTATCGCAACTACGCCAATCTGGCCGAGAGCTACAGCACCATTCCCTCGCGTTTCCTGGCCATCACTTCAGGGGTGTCCGCCGTCGGCAAAAGCCACGTGGCCATGCGCCTGGTAGAAGCCCTGGGCGCCATTCGCCTGCGCTCCGATGTCGAGCGCAAACGCCTGTTCGGCGAACAACAGGTTCCGAACGATCCCAACGCCGGCATCTATAACGCCCAGGCCAATCTCACCACCTACGACCGCCTGCACGAAATTGCCAGCATTGTCCTGCGGGCCGGCTTTCCGGTGGTCATCGACGCCACTTATCTCAAGCGTGCCCAGCGCGATGCCGCGGCCAAGGTCGCCGAAGCGACCGGCACGCCGTGCCTGATCATCGACTGCAACGCGCCGCAGGCCGTTATTGCCAGCTGGCTGGCGCAACGCCAGGCCGACCGCAACGACCCGTCGGACGCGACCCTGGCCGTGATCGAACAACAGCAAGCCAATCGCGAAGCGCTGACCGCTGAAGAAGTCCTGCGCAGCAAGCGCGTGGAGACCAATGAAAGCGGGAGCCTCGACGCCTTGGTCGCGAACATCCGGCAGCGCCTCCCCGGCCTTTGATCGGCTATTCCAGCCGTGAGACCGCAAAGGTTTCACGGCTGGAAAATAGTGGCACTATACTGGCGTCATAATTCCAGCAGGGACGCCCCCATGAGTCAGCCCAAACTTCTCGACACCCCTCTCTACGCCTTACTGCACAAAGACGACATCGACGGTTTCAACCGGGAGCGCCCGAAGGACCAGGTCGTCGACATGCGCGGCGGCGATTTTCGTGGCCTCGACCTGCGCGAACTGAACGCCGACGGGATCGACTTCACCGACGCCTACTTCCGCTCCGCGGACCTGCGTGGCCTCGATCTGCGTCAATCTTCGATGGAAGGCGCCAGCCTGGCCCACGCGCAGATCTCCGGTGCTTACTTTCCACCCGAACTGACAGCCGATGAAATCCTCATGTCGGTCAATTTCGGCACCCGCCTGCGCTACCGCACCAGGTAACCACGACGCAACCGTGGTTTTCTCCGGAGTCCGGCGCCCTGGGCCTTGCGTCGGACCTGGCTTTTCCTTTCGCCCCTCCCCCCTCTGCTTCTGACGCATGTTTCTCTGTTGCCTTAGAAGCTTTTGCGCCAAAAGCGACCAAAGAACAGCGCTTTTCCTACTGAACGCTACACTCCTCTGAGACTTGCCCACGCACCATTCGGCCGTCGCAAGGAGGCTTGATGAATGATGAATTGCAACACCTGAAGAACCTCGGCAAGACGTCCGCACAGTGGCTGCATGCAGTGGGCATCCATAGCGCTTCGGACTTGCGCCGCCTGGGGGCCGTAGATGCCTATCGGGCCGTGCGTACCCGTGGGTTCAGGGCCTCGAAGGTACTGCTGTACGCCATTGAAGGCGCCTTGATGGATGTGCACTGGAACGACATCCCGGCAGAACGCAAGGAAGCGCTCAACAGACAGTTGGATGCTATCTCTTCGCGCCACAAGAACTGACTTGGCAGACTCTTTATATGTACTTGTTGGGGGAACAACCGGCTTATGCCGATGCCTTGATCAATCGACTGCAACGTATCCCGCCCCGCCTGCTGGAAGGCCTGGCCCCATCCGGGGAGGTATTGGCAGTAGCGCCTTCCAGGGACCTCTCAAGCACCCTTGCCGACAGCCAGCTGTTTCTGCTCGAAAGCGGCCAGGTGCAGGCCAGTGTCGACGAGCGCCCGCTGTTTTACTTGCACGCCGGCGACCTGCTTGGGCTACGCCGAGGATCCGAACTGCCTCGCTGGCAACTCAGCAGCGAGCAGCCCCTGAGCCTGATTCCCTATCAGCGTTCGGCGGTCTTCCAGCACATGTATGCCGACGAACAACGTTCGGAACTGTTTCTGCAGTACCTGATCGGGCAAACCGCCCTGCTCTCGGATGCCATCGCCCGCCTGAAACAGCCCGAGCTGCACAACAGCCATGGTTTTCAACGCGTCGACACAGGCACGGTGCTGATTCGCCAGGGCGACGAGGCCGATCATGTGTTCGTCATTATCGAGGGGCACGCCCAGGCGTTTGTCGACGGGCACAAGGTCGGAGATGTGCCCAAGGATGAGATCTTTGGCGCAATGGCCATCTTCACCGGGGAAAAACGCAACGCCAGCGTCATTGCCAGCGAACCCTGCACCCTGATGCTGATTCCCAAAAGCCAGTTTCTCAGCCTGACCCAGAGCAATCCACGTATCACTCAAAGCCTGATCGAAAGCATGGCCCGGCGAATCGACCTGCTGAACAAGGAAGTCAGCCGCCTGCATACCCTCAACAGCAGTCTTTGACCGCCTGTTTGCGGGCAATCCAAACGAGCGTTTGGCGAAATTCGGCAAGCCGGGAAAAATCTTGTTGACATGAAAATGAGAATCGTTATGATTATCACAACTGATCGCGAGATCGGTCGATAACCTGGAAGGCCAGTGGTTCGGACTCTCAGATTATCTCCTCATCAGGCTAATCACGGTTATTTGACCCGGCTCTTGCCGGGTCTTTTTTTGCCCGGAAAAAGCTCATGGACCGTCCGCCTCAGGGACGCATCTGGGCGCAATAATCCTTTTCCGGCAACGTTGCGCCGTACCACACGTAGTCCGCGCTTGCTGGCGATACCGGCACTCCTTTCTGCGCCAGCATCAGCACCACCACTCCATGGGAAGGTTCAAGGTCCCGCACATGTACGGGTACTCCGACATCCTTGCGCGCATGAAAAGCCCCGGCGAACAAAACTGCCGGCGTTGGAGCCGCCAACAGGCGTTCGGCCATGCGCCGGTCACGCTGCTGCTGAACCGCCAGCATCGCCGACATCTGGCTCTCCGGGAGCAGGCCACAGTGGGAATCGCGGACCTGCCGCAATAATTCCTCGCGCACCGGCGCCGCATTCGAGTGCTTGCCCCTCAAGACAGGCGCCTTGCGATAAATGTCTC
This sequence comes from Pseudomonas sp. MRSN 12121, assembly GCF_000931465.1. NCBI lineage: Bacteria > Pseudomonadati > Pseudomonadota > Gammaproteobacteria > Pseudomonadales > Pseudomonadaceae > Pseudomonas > Pseudomonas sp. MRSN 12121. Next base: position 5,875,161 of record NZ_CP010892.1, read on the forward strand.
GAATCTCGGAAGGATCCAGGTTCGCGGCCCATAGCGGAAAAGGCTGAGGCAGCGCATACCGCACTAGCGGTCCGTAGAGCGCCCAGTCCCAGCCGGGCGCCCAGGCCAGCGCCCGGGGCAGATCATTCGGCAACGCTTGCGGCGCACCTTGCAACGCCTCGACCCGCGGCTGCTGCTCCGGCGTCAACATCTCCAGTAACAAACTGCCTTGCGCCCGCTGGGTCGCCATTGCCTGCAACAACCACAACTGCACGGCGTGATGCCCCGGGTGGTCATGCTGCTCGCCGACGATCAACCGTGGCGCTCGGGACAGGCGCACGGCCAGTTCCTCAGGCGTCAGGACCTGGCCGGTGCGCAGGTCCTGAATTGAATCATTGGCCAGCGGAACCGGAGGGCCGGGCATCACCGCCCCGCCCCGGCAGGCGCCCAGCAACACCAAGCTCAGGATCAACCACCTACGCATGCAACGCCTCCGCCAGTGCCTCACCGGGCAATGATCAAGGGGTGCCCGCGCTCGGGATGTTCCTGCACCAATACGTCCAGGCCGAACACGGCCTTGAGCGGCTCGGGCCGAAGTACCCGTGTCGGACTGTCCAGTGAATGGGGCCGCCCCCCTTCGAGCAACAACAGGCGATCACAATAACGCGCGGCAAGATTCAGATCATGCAGGATCACCAGGACCGCCACCCCGCGTTCGGCAAAGCTACGAATGGCCTGCAAAGTGACATGCTGGTGCAACGGGTCGAGGGCCGAGGTGGGCTCATCGAGCAGCAGGCTCTGGCCGATCGCACCCGGCCATAGCTGGGCCAGCACCCGCGCCAAGTGCACACGCTGCCGCTCGCCTCCCGACAAGGCTACATAGCTGCGGCCAAGCAGATGCCCGGCATCCGCTGCCTGCAGGGCCTGTTGGACTATCTCGTCGTCCCGGACCCGGCCGCTTTGGTAAGGCAGACGCCCAAGGCCCACCACTTCCTCGACACGGAAGGCGAACTCAAGTGTCGAGCTTTGCGGCAGCACCGCCAGCCGCCGTGCCTTTTGCCCGCCCTCCCATTTGACGAGTTCGCGATCATCGAGCCAGACCTGGCCATGATCCGGCTTGAGCTCCCCACACAAGGCCGCCAGCAAAGTGCTTTTGCCTGCGCCATTGGGCCCCAGCACTCCCAACACCTCGCCGGGCTTGAGTTCAAGATCGATGTCTTCCAATACGATTTTTTTGCCACGGCGCACCGCCAGGTTTTCCGCTTGCAGCATCAGGCGCGCCCTCGCAACAACAGAAACAGAAAGAACGGAGCGCCAATAAAGGCGGTGACGATACCAATGGGCAATTCCGCCGGCGCCAGCGCCAGGCGCGCCACCAGATCCGCCAGCAACAGCAGGCTGGCGCCAGCCAGGATCGATGCAGGCAACAAGGTTCGGTGATCGGGCCCCGCAAGCAGGCGCACCAGATGAGGCACCACCAACCCGACAAAACCGATCAACCCGGCGGCGGCGACGGCCGCGCCAACCCCCAGGGCGGTACAGAACACCAGCTCGCGCTTCAGCCGCTCGACATCGACGCCCAGATGGCCGGCTTCCGACTCCCCCAGCAACAAGGCATTCAGGGACTGGGCCCGACGCGGCAGCCACAACGCCACGGCCACGCTGATCAGCAAGAGTGGCCACAACCTTGAATAGCTGGCGCCATTGAGACTGCCCAGGTTCCAGAAGGTCAGGGTGCGCAAGGTCGCGTCGTCGGCCAGATAGGTAAACAATCCCACCGCCGAACTGGCCAGCGCGGTCAGCGCAATGCCCGCCAGCAGCATGGTCGCCACATGAGTCTGGCCATTGCGCCGGCCCAGGCGATACACCAGCGCAGCCACGACCAGCCCCCCGAGAAACGCGCAAAACGACAGCAGATAGGGACCGATTGCTGCCGGCACGCCCCCTAGCAGCGAGCCGCCAACGATGGCGAAGGCCGCGCCCAGGGCCGCACCGCTGGAAACGCCCACCAGCCCCGGATCGGCCAGGGGGTTGCGGAACAGCCCTTGCATTGCCACCCCGGACAACGCCAGGACACCTCCGACCGCCACCCCCAACAAGGTGCGCGGCAGGCGAATCTGCCCCAGGATCAGTTCGGCCTGTTCCAGCCCCTGGCCATCGACGGGCAACCCCATCAACCGCAAGGCAGCGCGCAGGGTATCGAGCAATGGCAGGCTGACCGGCCCCAGCGCGAGGGACAGCCAGATCGCCAACAGGCACAGCAGGCCCAGGCAGATGAACAACGCTCGAGGTTTGAGCAAAGGGGTCATGGGGCGTTGCGGGCCTCAGCAGGATAAAACTCGGCAGACAACCGTTTCAGGGTGTACGGCAAACGTGGCCCCAGCCCCCCCACCAATAACGTCGGATCCACCTCGAACACCCGCCCGGCCTTGGCCGCATCGCTGGAAGCGAGGATCGGGTTTTGCTTGAACAGCGCGGTACGGGCCGCTGCGCCACTCAAGCTACGATCGGCAAATACCAATACCTGTGGGTTGAGTTCGGCCAGCAACTCCACGGAAAAGGGCTTGTACCCTTTATGGGTGGCGAGGTTGCGCCCGCCGGACTCGCGCAGCAGCCAGTCGGCGGCGGTGTCCTTGCCGGCGATCAACAGGTTGCCGCCTGCATGCCCGAGCAACAACAGCACACCCGGCGCAGCCTGTTTTTCCTGGGCCTGGCTGATCCATGCCTGTTGTTGCCGCAACTGCTGTGCAAATTGCTCGAACAATTGGGTAGCTTTGTCTTCGCTGCCCATCAGCTTGCCCAGATGCTGCAAGTTACTCTGCAAGGCCGGCAGGTCGGCCCGGGCCGAAAACAGCTCCACCTGTACCCCGGCACTGCGCATTTGAGAAAGTACGGGGGGCGGCCCCATTTCTTCGGTGCCTATCAAGACCTGGGGACGCAGGCTCAGGATGCCTTCCGCCGACAGCTGGCGCTGATAACCGATACTGGGCAGGTTCTTCAGGGATTCGGGATGCTGGCTGGTGCTGTCCACGCCGACCAGCTTCGACTCCGCGCCCAGCGCACTGACCCATTCGGTCAAGGCTCCACCAGCGCTCACCCAGCGCTGCGGCTGTTCGACCGCGGCAGCGATATGGCTGCACAGAAGTCCGGCACACAGCATGATCACCCAGGCAGTAGAGCGCATCAGAGCATTTCCTTCAGAAAAAATGGGCCCATCAAAGCCGCCACGCATGTGACATGCCCTGCAAGCCAGGCATCGAAATGAGCAGCGGCTTCGTAAGCGAAGCGGCCATTTGATAATTGTTTGCATTTAGCCGTCAAGCGCGGACATGTTTCACCAGGCATCGGCAAGAACACCCTGACAAACTGTGCCCAGAGCTGTCTGGCAACCGAGGATAGACATGAAGTTTCTTTGCGCTTCAGGCGACCTGCCGGAGGCTTCCAGCCGCGGCTTCAACCTCGACGGCCACGCTCTTTTTGCCGTGCGCCGCGATCAGCGAGCCTACGTCTATATCAACCGCTGCCCCCATCGCGGGGTCGCCCTGGAGTGGCAGCCCGATCAGTTTCTCGATCAAAGCGCGAGCCTGATCCAGTGCGCCACCCATGGCGCGCTGTTCCTGATCGAAAGTGGTGAATGCGTGGCCGGCCCCTGCGCGGGCGAGCACCTGACCGCCCTCCCTTGCCGGGAGGACAGCCAGGGTATCTGGGTCCGGCTTTAACCGTTGAGCAAGACGTCCAGGCGGCGCTCGATGCGCATTTCCTCGGCGCTCAGGCGCACTCCGTAAGCCAGTACCTCGACCCCGGACGCCACGGCCTCGCGTAGCGCTGCGGCATAAGCGGGATCGATTTCCTCGGCGGGCCGCACCGCTTCGATGCCCGACAGGTTGACGCAATACAATTGCACCGCGCGGATGCCGTCCCGAGCCAGGTGGGCCAACTCCCGCAGGTGCTTGGCGCCACGCTGGGTCACCGCGTCGGGAAAGGCCGCCACTGCCGTGCCGTCGAATCCCAGGGTGACGCTTTTCACCTCCACATACGCCGGGCCGGTCGGATATTCGAGGCGAAAATCGATGCGGCTTTTTTCCTGCCCATACGCCACTTCTCGTTTCAGGCCGGTAAAGCCGTTCAGCTCGGTAATCACCCCCGCCCGCAAGGCATTTTCCACCAGCGCATTAGCCCGCCCGGTATTCACACAAAACAACCGGCCTTGCGGGGTTTCGCCGATTTCCCAGGTGCCGGGCAGTTTGCGCTTGGGGTCGTTGGAGCGGCTGAACCAGACCTGCCCGCCCTCCACCACACAGTTGAGCATGGAGCCGGTATTGGGGCAGTGAATGGTCAACAGCTCGCCACCGATGGTCTCGATATCGGCGAGAAAACGCTTGTAGCGACGCAGCAGTCGGCCTTCTTCTAGGGGAGGATGGAAACGCATCAGCCTTGCCAGCTCCGCAGGCCACGGGCAATCCGCTCCACCGCTTCCTGCAGGCGCGGCAGGCTCTGGGTGTAGGCGAACCGCACGTGGTGGCCGGCCTGATGGCGGCCGAAATCCAGCCCTGGGGTAAAGGCGATGTGCTCGGTTTCGAGGAAATGCCGGCAGAAAGCGAAGGCATCGCCGCCAAAGGCACTGATATCGGCATACAGATAGAACGCCCCTTCCGGCTCGACCGCGATGCCGAAGCCCAACTCGCGCAAGGCGGGCATGAGGAAGTCGCGGCGGCGCTGGAACTCGTTGCGACGCTCTTCGAGAAGACTGATGGTCGCAGGCTCGAAGCAGGCCAGGGCAGCGTACTGAGCCACGCTCGGAGCACTGATATAAAGGTTCTGCGCAAGCTTCTCCAACTCGCCGACCGCCGCCTGCGGCGCCACCAGCCAGCCCAGGCGCCAGCCGGTCATGCCGAAATACTTGGAAAAACTGTTGAGGACAAAAGCGCTGTCGTCGACTTCCAGCACACTGGCGGCATCGCTGCCATAGGTCAGGCCGTGATAGATCTCGTCTACCACCAGATGCCCGTTGCGGGCTTTCACCGCGCGCGCCAGCCCGGCCAGTTCGTCACGGTCAAGCAGTGTGCCGGTCGGGTTGGCCGGCGACGCCACTAGGGCTCCGACACTGTCCTGGTCCCAGTAACGCTCCACCAGGTCCGGAGTCAGTTGATAACGCACGTCCGGCCCGACCGGCACCAACTGCGCCGCGCCCTCCACCAATCGCAGGAAGTGGCGGTTGCAGGGGTAGCCCGGATCGGCCAGCAACCAGTGCTTGCCCGGATCTACCAGCAAACTGCTGGCCAGCAGCAAGGCGCCGGAACCGCCGGGGGTGATCATGATACGTTCCGGGTCGACGTCCAGCCCGTAACGCTGCCGATAGAAGCCGGAAATGGCCGCGCGCAGCTCGGGAATCCCGCGGGCGGCGGTGTAGCGGGTCTTGCCCGCTGCCAGTGCCGCTTGCCCGGCCTTGATGATCGGCTCAGCCGTGGTGAAATCCGGTTCACCGATTTCCAGGTGAATCACATCGTGCCCGGCCGCTTGCAGTTCGTTGGCGCGGGCCAGCAGAGCCATCACGTGGAAAGGTTCGATAGCGCGGCTGCGCGCACTGTAGGGCTGAGCCATTAGCCTTCCTTCATTGAAGTGAGCAAAAAAACGATTCTACCCAACCCCGTGGACAAGGGAGAGTCAAAAGCCTGCCGGGATCCGCCAACCCCTCCTATAAAGAAGCCATGCGCAGGACCCAGGCTTGGCTAAAATCATTAATTGACCAGGCCTCCAAACCGACCAGGCCAGGCGGCATGCGCCTCTGCGGGCAGCGTAGGCCGTGGGCTCGACAACCGGGAGTAGCGCCGCCCGATTTGATCTGGTAAGTTCGCCCGCTTGCAGTCGCAGGGCCGGCATGTGCCGGTGATGGAGCAATCCTGCGCAATGGATTACATGAGTAGAGGCGGTCCATTTCATGCCCACCCAAGCAAAGCAACAGAATCAATCGATCAGCGGCTTCGAGCCCTATGTTGAATCCGCGGGCGAAGAGTACATGGGCAAGCCCATGCGCGAGCACTTCACCAAGATCCTGAACAAGTGGAAACAGGACTTGATGCAGGAAGTCGACCGCACTGTTGATCACATGAAAGACGAAGCAGCCAACTTCCCCGATCCGGCCGACCGTGCCAGCCAGGAAGAGGAGTTCAGCCTTGAACTGCGCGCTCGCGACCGTGAACGCAAGCTGATCAAGAAGATCGACAAGACGCTGCAACTGATCGAAGACGAAGAATACGGCTGGTGCGAATCCTGCGGCGTCGAAATCGGTATTCGTCGCCTGGAAGCACGCCCTACCGCCGACATGTGCGTCGACTGCAAGACCCTGGCGGAAATCAAGGAAAAACAAGTCGGCAAATAATCGCTGGCCTGGACGAAAAACGGAGCGTGCGAACGCTCCGTTTTTGTTTCCGACGCCTCCCCCCTGTAGGAGCGAGCTTGCTCGCGATGGCGATTCTCCAAACGCCATCGTCACCTTGGGACCGAACGAAGTAACATCCTCTTCATGACTGCCTCTCATACCTCCCCCTACATCGGGCGCTTCGCCCCAACCCCCAGCGGGCACCTGCATTTCGGCTCGCTGGTCGCGGCCCTGGCCTCGTATCTCGATGCGCGCGCCGTCGGCGGGCGCTGGCTGGTGCGCATGGAAGACCTCGACCCGCCTCGGGAGGAGCCCGGCGCCCAGGCAGCCATCCTCAAGGCCCTGGAAAGCTATGGCTTCGAGTGGGACGGCGAAATGGTCCGCCAGAGCGACCGCCACGCAGCCTATGCCGAGGTGCTCGACCGCCTGTTCAGCCAGGGCCTGGCCTATGCCTGCACCTGCTCGCGCAAGCAACTGGAGCCTTATCACGGCATTTATCCGGGCCTGTGCCGCAATGCCGGCCATGGCCCGCAGGACGCCGCTATCCGCCTGCGCGTACCGGAGCTGAACTATCGCTTCGCGGACCGCGTCCAGGGCGAGTTCCAGCAGCACTTGGGGCGCGATGTCGGTGATTTCGTGATCCGTCGCCGCGACGGCCTGTACGCCTATCAATTGGCCGTGGTGCTCGATGACGCCTGGCAAGGTGTTACCGATATCGTGCGGGGCGCCGACCTGCTGGATTCCACCCCGCGGCAGCTCTACCTGCAGGAACTGCTCGGCCTGGCGCAACCACGCTACCTGCATGTGCCGCTGATCACCCAGCCGGACGGGCACAAGCTGGGCAAGTCCTACCGCTCCCCGCCACTGGCTGCGGACCAGGCCACCCCGCTATTGCTGCGGGCCCTGCGCGCCCTGGGGCAGACAACCGACGACGCGCTGCTGCATGCCAGCCCGCGGGAAGTACTGCGCTGGGGGATCCAACACTGGGATGCTTTACTGATCCCACGCACACTGAGCGTGCCCGAAGCGCAAATACGCTGACGCCCCTTGCAGGTTGGCACCCATCCGTTACCATCGCCGCACGTTTTCGGGCACGCACACAATAAAGAGAGGCCGAGATGTACATCTATCGCTTGGTCCTGCTCCTGGTAGTGGGGATATATCTGTTCTCCCCCGCCATCATGGATTGGTGGATCGATGCCACGGGCGCCTGGTACCGCCCGTATCTGCTCTGGCTGATCCTGATCGTCGTGACCTTCATCCTGCAGAGCCAAAAAGATGCCGATGAGCTTTAGCCTGACCCAGATGATCCTGATCAGCGCCGCGTACCTGCTGGGGCTGTTCGGGGTGGCCTGGATCAGCGAGCGCGGCATGATCCCACGCTCGATCATCCGTCACCCGCTGACCTACACCCTGTCCCTCGGCGTCTATGCCAGCGCCTGGGCCTTTTATGGCACGGTGGGCCTGGCCTATCAGTACGGCTACGGTTTTCTTTCCAGCTACCTCGGGGTGTCCGGCGCCTTTCTGCTGGCGCCGGTGCTGCTGTATCCGATCCTGAAGATCACCCGCACCTACCAGCTGTCGTCGCTGGCCGACCTGTTCGCCTTCCGCTTTCGCAGCACCTGGGCCGGCGCGCTGACCACCCTCATCATGCTGTTCGGCGTGCTGCCGCTGCTGGCCTTGCAGATCCAGGCCGTGGCGGACTCCATCGGCATCCTTACCCGCGAGCCGGTACAGCATCGGGTGGCCCTGAGTTTCTGCGCGCTGATCACGCTGTTCACCATTTTCTTCGGCTCCCGGCATATCGCCACCCGGGAGAAACACGAAGGCCTGGTCTTCGCCATCGCCTTCGAGTCGGTGATCAAGCTGATCGCCATCGGCGGTGTCGGCCTTTATGCCCTGTACGGTGTATTCGGAGGTCCGCAACAGCTGGAGCTCTGGCTGCTGCAGAACCAGACCGCCCTCGCCGCCCTGCATACACCCCTGCAGGAAGGGCCGTGGCGCACCCTGCTGCTGGTGTTTTTCGCCTCGGCGATCGTGATGCCGCACATGTATCACATGACCTTTACCGAGAACCTCAACCCGCGCTCGCTGGTCAGCGCCAGCTGGGGCCTGCCGTTGTTCCTGCTGCTGATGAGCCTGGCCGTGCCGCTGATCCTCTGGGCCGGCCTGAAACTGGGCGCGACCACCAACCCGGAATATTTCACGCTCGGCATCGGGATCGCCGCCAACAAGCCGGCCCTGGCCTTGATGGCCTATGTCGGCGGGCTTTCCGCCGCCAGCGGCCTGATCATCGTCACCACCCTGGCACTCTCGGGGATGGCCCTCAACCACCTGGTGCTACCGCTGTACCAGCCACCGGCCGAAGGCAATATCTACCGCTGGCTGAAATGGACCCGCCGGGCGCTGATCGTCGCGATCATCATGGCCGGCTATGCCTTCTACCTGCTGCTGGGAGCCGAGCAGGACCTGGCCAACCTTGGCATCGTGGCCTTTGTCGCCACCCTGCAATTCCTCCCCGGCGTACTCTCGGTCCTGTACTGGCCGACCGCCAACCGTCGAGGCTTCATCGCCGGGCTGCTGGCCGGGATGCTGGTATGGCTGGTGACCATGCTGCTGCCGTTGATCGGCAACCTGCAGGGTTTCTACATCCCGCTGCTGAACATGATCTACGTGCTGGATGACACCAGCTGGCACATGGCGGCCATCGCCTCGCTGGCCGCCAACGTCCTGATGTTCACCCTGATCTCGCTGTTCACCAACGCCAGCGCCGAAGAGGCCAGCGCCGCCGAAGCCTGTGCAGTGGATAACGTGCGCCGGCCGCAACGCCGCGAACTGCACGCCGCTTCGCCCCAGGAGTTCGCCACCCAACTGGCCAAGCCCCTCGGCGCCAAGGCTGCGCAGAAAGAGGTCGAGCAGGCCTTGCGCGACCTTTACCTGCCGTTCGACGAGCGCCGCCCCTATGCCCTGCGCCGCTTGCGCGACCGTATCGAAGCCAACCTGTCCGGCCTGATGGGCCCCAGCGTCGCCCAGGACATGGTGGAAACCTTCCTGCCCTACAAGGCCGGCGGCGAAAACTACGTGACCGAGGACATCCACTTCATCGAAAGCCGGCTCGAGGACTACCACTCGCGCCTGACTGGCCTGGCCGCCGAGCTCGATGCCTTGCGCCGCTACCACCGACAAACCCTGCAAGAACTGCCGATGGGCGTCTGTTCCCTGGCCAAGGACCAGGAAATCCTCATGTGGAACAAGGCCATGGAAGAATTGACCAGCATCCCGGCGCAGCACGTGGTCGGTTCGCGCCTGGCCACCATCGCCGATCCCTGGAAAGGCTTGCTGCAAGGCTTCATCAACGTCCCCGACGAACACCTGCACAAGCAACATCTGGCCCTCGACGGCCAGACCCGCTGGCTGAACCTGCACAAGGCCGCCATCGACGAACCCCTGGCCCCAGGCAGCAGCGGCCTGGTGCTGCTGGTGGAAGACCTGACCGAAACCCAGATGCTCGAAGACAAACTGGTGCATTCCGAGCGGCTGGCCAGCATCGGTCGCCTGGCCGCCGGCGTGGCCCACGAAATCGGCAATCCGATCACCGGTATTGCCTGCCTGGCGCAGAACCTGCGCGAAGAGCGGGAAGAAGACGGCGAACTCACCGAAATCAGCGGCCAGATCCTCGAACAGACCAAGCGGGTTTCGCGCATCGTCCAGTCGCTGATGAGCTTCGCTCACGCCGGTAGCCACCAGCACAACGACGAAGCCGTCTGCCTGGCCGAGGTGGCGCAGGACGCCATCGGCCTGCTGGCCCTGAACCGGCGCAATTTCGAAGTGCAGTTCTTCAACCTGTGCGACCCGGACCATTGGGTCGATGGCGATCCTCAGCGGCTCGCCCAGGTCCTGATCAACCTGCTGTCCAACGCTCGCGACGCCTCACCGGCCGGCAGCGCGGTGCGGGTCAAGAGCGAAGCCGGCGAACACACCATCGACCTGATCGTCGAAGACGAAGGCAGTGGCATACCGTCGAGCATCATGGATCGACTGTTCGAACCCTTCTTCACCACCAAGGATCCTGGCGAAGGCACCGGACTGGGCCTTGCACTGGTCTATTCCATCGTTGAAGAGCATTATGGACAAATCACCATCGACAGCCCGGCTGACACCGAAAGCCAACGCGGCACCCGTATCCGGGTAACCCTGCCACGTCATGTCGAAGCGACGTCCGCTGTGAACTGAGACCGTCGAGAGAATCGAATCAATGCCGCACATTTTGATCGTCGAAGACGAAACCATTATCCGCTCCGCCTTGCGCCGCCTGCTGGAACGCAACCAGTACCAGGTCAGCGAAGCCGGTTCCGTGCAAGAAGCACAAGAGCGTTTCAGCATTCCCACGTTCGACCTGATCGTCAGCGACCTGCGCCTGCCGGGCGCCCCCGGCACCGAGCTGATCAAGCTGGGCCAGGGCACTCCGGTGCTGATCATGACCAGCTACGCCAGCCTGCGCTCGGCGGTCGACTCGATGAAGATGGGTGCGGTGGACTACATCGCCAAGCCTTTCGACCACGACGAAATGCTCCAGGCCGTGGCGCGCATCCTGCGCGATCGCCAGACGGCGCAAAGCAATCCGAACGAGCGACCGGCCGCCAAGCCGGGCAATGGCGCGGACAAGGCGGGCGCCAATGGCAGCAACGGCGAAATCGGCATCATCGGCTCCTGCCCGCCCATGCAGGACCTGTACAGCAAGATCCGCAAAGTCGCCCCGACGGACTCCAATGTACTGATCCAGGGCGAATCCGGGACCGGCAAGGAGCTGGTGGCCCGCGCCCTGCACAACCTGTCCAAGCGAGCCAAGGCGCCGATGATCTCGGTGAACTGCGCGGCCATTCCGGAAACCCTGATCGAATCCGAGCTGTTCGGCCATGAGAAAGGCGCCTTCACCGGAGCCAGCGCCGGGCGCGCCGGCCTGGTGGAAGCCGCGGATGGCGGCACCCTGTTCCTCGACGAAATCGGCGAACTGCCACTCGAAGCCCAGGCCCGCCTGCTGCGCGTGTTGCAGGAAGGCGAGATCCGTCGGGTCGGCTCGGTGCAATCGCAGAAGGTCGATGTGCGCCTGATCGCCGCGACCCACCGCGACCTCAAGAGCCTGGCCAAAATCGGCCAGTTCCGTGAAGACCTTTATTACCGCCTGCACGTGATCGCCCTGAAGCTGCCTGCGCTGCGCGAACGCGGTGCCGACGTCAACGAAATCGCCAACGCCTTCCTCGCCCGCCAGAGTGCGCGGGTGGGACGCAGCGACCTGAAGTTCGCCCCGGACGCTGAACAAGCCATCCGCCACTACTCCTGGCCGGGTAACGTTCGCGAACTGGAAAATGCCGTCGAGCGTGCGGTGATCCTGTGCGAAAGCCCGGAAATTTCCGCGGATCTGCTCGGTATCGATATCGAATTGAGCGATCTGGAGGATGACGAGTTCATCAACCTGGCCCCTCAGGCCGCCGGCGCCAATAACACCAGCCATGAGCCGACCGAAGACCTGTCGCTGGAAGATTACTTCCAGCATTTCGTCCTCGAGCACCAGGACCACATGACCGAGACCGAACTGGCCCGCAAGCTGGGCGTCAGCCGCAAATGCCTGTGGGAACGCCGCCAACACCTGGGCATTCCACGGCGCAAGACCGGGGTCGCCAGCGAAAGCTGAAATCCGAGGTAACGGACGCGGGGTAACACAGGATCTTGTGAAAAAACTGTTACCTCAGTCATTCCACGTAACAAAAGCCGGGGCTAAAGGTAACGATGCCCCGGTTTTTTTTGCCCCGTAAAAACCTCAAGCTCGCGCCTAACCCCTTGTTTTACTGGGCTTCACAAAAGTTGGCACGGCACCTGCTATATGTTTGGTACAAGAACAATAACAAGCAATGCACAAGACAATAAAAATAAGACGAATCGACTCACGCATAATAAAAACAACACGGCGGAGGCGCAGCTAACTGATTCTTTTGGAGAGGCGTTGTCATTGGGGCTTGCCCCACAACCAGGCCGAGAACAACAAAAACTGCCCTAAGGCAGAGCCTGAACTGGTTGGATCACTGATCATTGCAACACAGCGACCAAAGCAATCCGTTTGCTCTTGGCTCCCGATTGGGAGGGTCACTCTGGGTTAACCAGGTGACGAGGGCGTTAAACAAAAACAAGAAGCCCGAAACCAATAATAAAAATAGAGCACGCAACTACTTCTGGGGGAGCTTCGGCTCCCCTTGTAGTTTCCGGGATTTCAGCTTCGGCGATTGCGGCCTGAGGCTGCCACCCACCCCGCCATCCCGCGTTCCAAAGCGCCGCGCACGACTCGCCGCAGCTTCCTACACCATCCCCCGACTAAATGCTAGAATCCCCGCCCATCATGCGGTCATTCTTCGTTATGGCCGAACATTCCTTCAAACAGTGCATCCCATGCTGAAGAAGTTGTTCCAGTCATTCCGTTCTCCCTTGCGTCGTACGCAACACAAACGCAGCACGCCTGAAGTGCTCAACAGCAGCCAACACTCGCTGCAACGCGCCCAGTTCAGCCGTTATGCGGTGAACATCGTCGAACGCCTGCAGAACGCCGGCTACCAGGCTTACCTGGTTGGCGGTTGCGTGCGCGACATGCTGCTCAATATCACACCCAAGGATTTCGACGTCGCCACCAGCGCCACACCCGAACAGGTGCGGGCCGAATTCCGTAACGCCCGGATCATCGGTCGCCGGTTCAAGCTGGTGCATATCCACTTCGGTCGCGAAATCATCGAAGTCGCGACCTTTCGCGCCAATCACCCGCAGAACGAGGACGAAGAAGACAGCAACCAGTCCTCGCGCAACGAAAGCGGGCGCATCCTGCGCGATAACGTCTACGGCACCCTCGAAGAGGATGCGCAGCGCCGCGACTTCACCATCAACGCCCTGTATTACGATCCGGTCAGTGAACGCATCCTCGATTACGCCAATGGCGTGCACGACATCCGCAATCACCTCATCCGGCTGATCGGCGACCCACGCCAGCGCTACCAGGAAGACCCGGTGCGCATGCTGCGGGCGGTGCGCTTCGCCGCCAAGCTGGATTTCGGCATCGAAAAACACACCGCCGCGCCGATCCGCGACCTGGCACCGATGCTGCGGGAAATCCCCTCGGCACGCCTGTTCGAGGAAGTGCTCAAGCTGTTCCTGTCCGGCCATGCCGCCGACACCTTCGAGATGCTGGTCGACCTTCAACTGTTCGATCCGCTGTTCCCGGCGAGCGCCGAAGCCCTGGAATACAACCCGACCTATACCCACACGCTGATCAGCGAAGCGCTGATCAATACCGACCTGCGCATCAAGCAGAACAAGCCGGTAACCCCCGCCTTCCTGTTCGCCGCGCTGCTGTGGCCAGCCCTGCCGGCTCGCGTGCTGCGCCTCCAGGAACGTGGCATGCCGCCGATCCCAGCGATGCAGGAAGCCGCTCACGAATTGATCAGCGAGCAGTGCCAGCGCATCGCGATTCCAAAACGCTTCACCCTGCCGATCCGCGAGATCTGGGACATGCAGGAACGCCTGCCGCGCCGCAGCGGCAAACGTGCCGACCAGTTGCTGGATAACCCGCGGTTCCGCGCCGGTTACGACTTCCTGCTGCTGCGCGAAAGCGCGGGCGAACAGACCGACGGGCTGGGCGAATGGTGGACCGACTACCAGGACGCCAACGACGCCGGCCGCCGCGACATGATCCGCGACCTGAGCGGCAAGGATGAAGCGGGCACAGGTCCGCGCAAGCGTCGCCGCAGTAGCGGCGCCAAACGCAAGCGCGCCACTGTCGGCGCACCGAGCGGCTCCGGCGAGTAACCCGATGGAACGCATCTACATCGGTATGGGCAGCAACCTGGCGGCCCCGGCAGAGCAACTGCGCAGCGCGATCGATGCCCTGGCGCAACTGCCCCACAGCCGGCTGGCAGGAGTCTCGGCCTTCTACCAAAGCGATTCGCTGTCGCCCGGCCAGCCGCGTTACACCAACGCGGTCGCCGCCCTGGACAGCAGCCTCGCGCCGCTGGCCCTGCTCGACGCGCTGCAAGCCATCGAGCACGCCCAGGGCCGCGAGCGCCTTGAACGCTGGGGACCGCGCACGCTGGACCTGGATATCCTGCTGTTCGGTAATCGCCTGATCGACGAACCGCGCCTCAAGGTTCCGCATTACCACATGCAGGCCCGGGCCTTTGTCCTCTACCCCCTGGCCGAACTGGCCCCCTCCGATCTGCAACTGGCCGACGGCCGCCATCTGCGCGACCTGCTCGACGCCTGCCCATTTGTCGGCCTGGAACGTCTGGCCTGACTGCTGAAACGCATCAGTTACGGCGGTAACACTTACGCCGTAACAATGCGGTAACACACGTAATTGACTTCCCGAGTTCTCCTCACGACTATAGGCGTCCCGTTGCCGCCAACACGGCGCTAAAGGGCGCAATCCAGGCCTTATAAGCACGACAACAGACCGTGCGCCTGAGAACACAAAGAATCACGCGCGTTACTCGCAGCAGTTTCCAGAGCGCCTGAATGAGGATCCCTTTTCATGCCAGACATTACCCTGACCACCCTGCAAAGCCTCAAGCAGAAAGGTGAAAAGATCACCATGCTGACCTGCTATGACGCGACCTTCGCCCACACCTGTTGCCAGGCCGGCGTTGAAGTACTGCTGGTGGGCGACTCCCTCGGCATGGTCTTGCAAGGGCACGACAGCACATTGCCAGTCACCACCGCCGAGATGGCCTACCACGTCGCCGCGGTCAAGCGCGGTAACAGTGGCGCACTGATCCTCGCCGACCTGCCGTTCATGGCATACGCCACCACCGAGCAGGCCCTGAACAACAGCGCCCAGCTGATGCAGGCCGGCGCGCACATGATCAAGGTCGAAGGCGCGGTATGGCTGGCGGAGTCCATCCGCCTGCTGGCCGAACGCGGCGTTCCGGTCTGCGCCCACATGGGCCTGACCCCGCAAGCGGTGAATATCCTCGGCGGCTACAAGGTCCAGGGGCGCAACGAGAACCAGGCCCGGCAGATGCGTGCCGATGCCATTGCCCTCGAAGCGGCCGGCGCGGCGATGCTGCTGCTCGAATGCGTACCGAGCGAACTGGCTGCGGAAATCACCCAGGCGGTGAAGATCCCGGTCATCGGTATCGGTGCCGGCAGCGCCACCGACGGCCAGGTCCTGGTACTGCACGACATGCTGGGCCTGTCCCTGAGCGGTCGCGCGCCGAAGTTCGTGAAGAATTTCATGGCCGGGCAGGACAGCATCCAGGCCGCCCTGAGCGCCTACGTCAATGAGGTCAAGGCCGTGACTTTCCCAGGTGCCGAGCACGGGTTTTCTGCATGAATACCGTTAAAACCGTACGCGAACTGCGTGCTGCCGTAGCCCGGGCCCGCAGCGAAGGCAAGCGCATCGGCTTCGTCCCAACCATGGGCAACCTGCACAGCGGACATGCCGCACTGGTGACCAAGGCCGCCCAGCGCGTGGATTTCGTGGTCGCGAGCATTTTCGTCAATCCGTTGCAGTTCGGCGCCGGCGAAGACCTCGACAAATACCCGCGGACCCTCGCCGCCGACCAGGAAAAGCTCTTGCAAGCCGGCTGCCACCTGCTGTTCGCCCCGACCGTCGACGAGATGTACCCCGACGGCATGGACGGCCAGACCCGGGTCAGCGTGCCACACCTCTCCGAAGGCCTGTGTGGCGCCAGCCGTCCCGGGCACTTCGAAGGCGTGGCCACGGTGGTCAGCAAGCTGTTCAACATGGTGCAGCCGGATCTCGCGGTCTTCGGCCAGAAGGACTACCAGCAACTGGCGGTGATCCGCGCCCTGGTGCATGACCTGAACATGCCGATCCAGATCATCGGCGAGCCTACCGTTCGGGCCGCCGACGGCCTTGCCCTGTCCTCGCGCAACGGTTACCTGAGCGAAGAACAACGCGCCATCGCCCCCGCTCTCTACCGCAATCTGAGCCAGATCGCCGAGGCCATCGGCCAGGGCGAACGGGATTACCCAAGGCTGCTGGATAAGCAGAAACAGGCGCTCGAAGCCGCCGGCCTGCGTCCGGACTATCTGGAAATCCGCCACGCCCTGACCCTGCGCCCGGCCACTGCGGACGACCGCGACCTGGTGATCCTGGCGGCCGCCTTCCTGGGGGCCACCCGCCTGATCGACAACCTGCACCTGAACCTCGACGCCTAGCGTCCAAAGGCTAATTGCCCGAAGCCCGGCCTTCGGGCAAACTGCCGCCGCCCGGGGCCTGCAGCCATGCTGCAGGCCTTGCGGCGCAACCATTTCCCAGCCGTGAAGCCCCGATCGTCGAGCCTGTGCGAGGCGCCGATATAAAAAAGTACCGGCCACAGGTCAGACAAAGCCAAGACAGATCTCCACGCCAGAGTTACTGTAACCACCCTGCGTGCTTAATCGTGTCAGCGCAGGGTTGGCCGAACGTTATCTTCGAGCAGGACGTTCCGGGCTTTTCAGTGTCCAACAGGCAGTTCAAGTAAAAGGAAAACCGCAGCGATGGCGTACTACCGCACTCCTCACGACGTTACCGCTCTGCCCGCCTGGCAAGCGTTGAATGACCACCGCCAAGCCATGCAGGACTTCAGCATGCGCGAGGCCTTCAATGCCGACCCGCAGCGCTTCCATCAATTCAGTCTCAGCGGCTGCGGGCTTTTTCTCGACTACTCGAAGAACCTGATCACCGCTGAAACCCGCAACCTGCTGGTGGGCCTGGCCAACGAAACCGGCCTGCAGGATGCGATCAAGGCGCTGTTCGCCGGGGAACTGGTCAACTCGTCCGAAGGCCGCCCGGCCCTGCATACCGCCCTGCGCCGCCCGGTGGGCGACAAGCTGTCGGTCAATGGCGTCAACGTGATGCCGGAAGTGCACAAGGTGCTGAACCAGATCACCGAGCTGGTCGGGCGTATCCACGACGGCCTGTGGCGCGGCTACACCGAGAAGCCGATCACCGACGTGGTGAACATCGGCATCGGTGGCTCCTTCCTCGGCCCGGAACTGGTGTCCGAGGCCCTGCTGTCCTACGCCCAGAAAGGCGTGCGCTGCCATTACCTGGCCAATATCGATGGCAGCGAATTCCACGAGCTGTCGTCGAAGATCCGCGCCGAAACCACGTTGTTCATCGTTTCCTCGAAGTCCTTCAACACCCTGGAAACCCTGAAGAACGCCCAGGCCGCACGTGCCTGGTACCTGGCCCAGGGCGGCTCCGAGGCCGAGCTGTATCGCCACTTCATCGCGGTGTCGAGCAACAATGCCGCCGCCGTGGCCTTCGGTATCCGCGAAGAGAACATCTTCCCGATGTGGGACTGGGTCGGCGGGCGCTACTCGCTGTGGTCGGCCATCGGCCTGCCGATCGCCCTGGCCATCGGCATGTCCAACTTCAAGGAACTGCTGTCCGGCGCCTACACCATGGACCAGCATTTCCAGACCGCGCCGTTCGAACAGAATATGCCGGTGCTGCTGGCGCTGCTGGGCGTGTGGTACGGCAACTTCTGGGGCGCGCAGAGCCACGCGATCCTGCCCTACGACCATTACCTGCGTAACATCACCAAGCACCTGCAGCAGTTGGACATGGAATCCAACGGCAAGAGCGTGCGCCAGGACGGCACGCCGGTTTCCACCGATACCGGCCCGGTGATCTGGGGCGGCGTGGGCTGCAACGGCCAGCACGCCTACCACCAGTTGCTGCACCAGGGCACCCAACTGATCCCGGCCGACTTCATCGTGCCGATCGTCAGCTTCAACCCGGTCGCCGACCATCATCAGTGGCTGTACGCCAACTGCCTGTCACAGAGCCAGGCGCTGATGCTCGGCAAGACCCGCGCCGAGGCCGAGGCCGAGCTGCGGGAAAAAGGCATGAGCGAAGCCGATGTGCAGAAACTGGCGCCCCATAAGGTGATTCCGGGCAACCGTCCGAGCAACACCCTGGTGGTGGAGCGCATCAGCCCGCGGCGCCTGGGCGCGCTGGTGGCGATGTACGAACACAAGGTATTCGTGCAGAGCGTGATCTGGGGCATCAACGCCTTCGACCAATGGGGCGTGGAACTGGGCAAGGAGCTGGGCAAAGGGGTCTACAACCGCCTGGTCGGCAGCGAGGAAACTCCGGCCGAAGATGCTTCGACCCAGGGCCTGATCAACTACTTCCGCGGTCGTCATCGCGGTTGATCGTGGCCTGAAACACCCCTTCGCGAGCCCGCTCGTCGCTACAGGATGCGCATTCCACCTGTAGCAACGAGCGGGCTCGCGTCGGTCTCCCTCCCCTTGAACCCCTCCCTCGCATGGCGCATCTTTATTACTTGTCGCGAAAACAAGAATAAGGAACCGTCATGTTCGATATCAGCACGTTCCCCAAAGCCGATGCCGTCCGCCGGGCAGCGCAATTGAGTCAGGACGACTACCAGCGGCTGTACCGCGAATCGATCGAGCACCCCAGCACCTTCTGGGCCGAACAGGCCACGCGCTTTCTCGACTGGAGCGCCCCCTGGCAGACCGTGCAGCGCTACGACCTGAAAACCGGTGCCGCCACCTGGTTCGCGGGTGGCCAGTTGAACGTCAGCTACAACTGCATCGACCGTCATCTGGAAAAGCGCGGCGATCAGGCGGCGATCATCTGGGAAGGCGACGAGCCCGCCGAGTCCCAGGTCATCACCTACAAGAAGCTCCACCACTACGTCTGCCGCCTGGCCAACGTCCTGAAAAGCCGCGGCGTGAAGAAAGGCGACCGGGTCTGCATCTATATGCCGATGATCCCCGAGGCGGCCTACGCCATGCTGGCCTGCACGCGGATCGGCGCGGTGCATTCGGTGGTCTTTGGCGGCTTCTCGCCGGACGCGTTGCGGGATCGCATTCTCGACGCCGACTGCCGGACGGTGATCACCGCCGACGAAGGAGTGCGCGGCGGCAAGTTCATCCCCCTGAAAAACAACGTCGACAAGGCCCTGCAGCATTGCCCGGATGTCAGCACGGTGGTGGTGGTCGAACGCACCCAGAACCCGGTGAACTGGGTCGAGGGCCGCGACCTCTGGTACCACCAGGCGATCCGCGGGGTCGAAGACGACTGCCCGCCGCAGCCGATGGACGCCGAAGACCCGCTGTTCATCCTCTATACCTCCGGCAGTACCGGCAAGCCCAAGGGCGTGCTGCACACCACCGGCGGCTACCTGCTGCAAGCGGCGATGACCTTCAAGTACGTGCTGGACTACCGCGAAGGCGAAGTCTTCTGGTGTACCGCGGATGTCGGCTGGGTCACCGGCCACAGCTACATCGTCTACGGCCCGTTGGCCAATGGCGCGACCACCCTGGTCTTCGAGGGCGTGCCCAGCTACCCGAGCAGCTCGCGCTTCTGGGAGGTCATCGACAAGCACCGGGTGAATATCTTCTACACCGCCCCCACCGCCTTGCGCGCGCTGATGCGCGAGGGGCCCGAGCCGTTGCAGCGGACCTCGCGCAGCAGCCTGCGCCTGCTGGGGAGCGTCGGCGAGCCGATCAACCCGGAAGCCTGGGAATGGTATTTCAATGCCGTGGGCGAACAACGCTGCCCGATCGTCGATACCTGGTGGCAGACCGAGACCGGCGGCATCATGCTCAGCCCCCTGGTCAGCGCCAGCCGGATCAAGCCGGGCTGCGCCACCCGCCCGATGTTCGGCGTGCAACCGGTGCTGCTGGATGAACACGGCAAGGAAATCAGCGGCGCCGGCAGCGGTGTCCTGGCGATCAAGGCCAGCTGGCCCGCGCAGATCCGCAGCGTCTATGGCGATCCGCAGCGCATGGTCGACACCTACTTCAAACCCTACCCGGGTTATTACTTCACCGGCGACGGCGCGCGTCGCGACGAAGACGGCGATTACTGGATCACCGGGCGCATCGACGACGTGATCAACGTCTCCGGGCACCGCATCGGCACCGCCGAAGTCGAGAGCGCCCTGGTCCTGCACGACAGCATCGCCGAGGCCGCCGTGGTCGGTTACCCCCACGACCTCAAGGGCCAGGGCATTTATGCCTTTGTCACCCCGATGAATGGCGTCGAACCCAGCGACGAATTGAAGAAGGAGCTGTTGAGCCTGGTCAGTCGCGAGATCGGCAGTTTCGCCAAGCCGGAGCTGATCCAGTGGGCACCGGCCTTGCCGAAAACCCGCTCGGGCAAGATCATGCGGCGTATCCTGCGCAAGATCGCCTGCAACGAACTCGACAGCCTGGGCGATACCTCGACCCTGGCCGACCCGAGCGTGGTCGAGGGATTGATCGACAAGCGTCTGAACCTCTGAGCGGGGTTCAGCCTCCCAACCAAGGAACAGCCAAGCGGTATGGAATTCATTCGCAGTCATATCGAAGCCCAGGTCCTGAGCCTGGGCGGGCTGGCACTGGGCCAGCTCGATCTGGACAACCCCAGGGGCGACCCCGGCCTGTTCGGCCCGCAGGCCATCTGTTGGCAGGTACACGGCGACTTCAGCAGCATGATGATCGGCGGCATCGCCGCCCTGTTGATGCAGGCCCTGCATCCGCTGGCCCTGGCCGGGGTCTGGGATCACTCGAACTTCCGCCAGGACATGATCGGCCGCCTGCGCCGCACCGCGCAGTTCATTTCCGGCACCACCTTCGGCTCGCGGCAGGATGCCGAGTGGCTGATCGACAAGGTGCGCACCATTCACCTACAGATCGTCGGCCACGCACCCGACGGTCGCCCCTATGCCGCCAGCGATCCACACCTGCTGACCTGGGTGCACGTGGCCGAAGTCAGCAGTTTCATGGCGGCGCATCTGCGCTACTGCAACCCCCGGTTGTCTGCCGCGGATCAGGACCGCTACTACGAGGAAGTCGCGTTGATCGCCGAGCGCCTCGGAGCCACCGAGGTGCCGCGTTCGCGCCAGGCGGTGGCGCACTATCTGGCCGGGATGCGCCCGCAACTGCTGTGCGACGAGCGCAGCCATGAAGTGCTGCGCCTGTTGCAGGCGGCACCGGCGCCCAGCCGCCTGGCCAAGCCGTTCGGTTCGCTGATGATGCAGGCCGGCATCGACCTGCTGCCCGACTGGGCCAGCGCCCTGTTCGGCATCGACCAGGGGCCGCTGCAACGCCAACTGATCCGTGCCAGCGTCAACCGCAGCGCGCCGATGCTGCGCTGGGCAGTGCGCAACGGCTCGATCCATCGCGCGCGCCGGCGCATGGGCCTGTAATACCCGACCGTTCGAACAGAATGCGACCCACCGGTTCGCGATTGGCCGCCTCGCGACGTTCTATGCAACCATGATTTTCTCCGTTCGCGGGCATCGCTCCCCTGGCGGTCGCCGGATGCCCAGGCCACACAACAATGAGGATTCACGCCATGCAAGACGTCGTAATCGTTGCCGCCACCCGCACCGCGGTCGGCAGTTTCCAGGGTTCGCTGGCGAACATCCCCGCGGTCGATCTGGGTGCCGCGGTGATCCGCCAACTATTGGCCCAGACCGGCCTCGACGGCGCCCAGGTCGATGAAGTGATCATGGGCCAGGTGCTCACCGCCGGCGCCGGGCAGAACCCCGCCCGCCAGGCCGCGATCAAGGCCGGCCTGCCCCACGCCGTGCCCGCGCTGACCCTGAACAAGGTCTGCGGCTCCGGCCTCAAGGCTCTGCACCTGGGCGCCCAGGCCATCCGTTGCGGCGACGCCGAGGTGATCATCGCCGGCGGCCAGGAGAACATGAGCCTGGCCAACTATGTAGTGCCCGGCGCCCGCACCGGCCTGCGCATGGGCCACAGCCAGATCGTCGATACCATGATCAGCGACGGCCTGTGGGATGCCTTCAACGACTACCACATGGGCATCACCGCCGAGAACCTGGTGGACAAGTACGGCATCAGCCGCGAAGCCCAGGACGCCTTCGCCGCCGCTTCGCAGCAGAAAGCCGTGGCCGCCATCGAGGGCGGGCGCTTCGTCGACGAGATCACCCCGATCCTGATTCCCCAGCGCAAGGGTGACCCCGTGGCCTTCGCCACCGACGAGCAGCCGCGCGCCGGCACCACCGCCGAAGCCCTGGGCAAGCTCAAGCCGGCATTCAAGAAAGACGGCACGGTCACCGCCGGCAACGCCTCGTCGCTGAACGACGGCGCCGCCGCGGTGATCCTGATGAGCGCCGCCAAGGCCAAGGCCCTGGGCCTGCCGGTGCTGGCGACAATCGCCGCCTACGCCAACGCCGGGGTCGATCCGGCGATCATGGGCATCGGTCCGGTGTCCGCCACCCGCCGCTGCCTGGACAAGGCCGGCTGGTCCCTGGACCAACTGGACCTGATCGAAGCCAACGAAGCCTTCGCCGCCCAGGCGCTGTCGGTGGGCCAGGAGTTGGGCTGGGATACGAGCAAGGTCAACGTCAACGGCGGCGCCATCGCCCTTGGCCACCCGATCGGCGCCTCGGGCTGCCGGGTGCTGGTGACCCTGCTGCACGAAATGCTCAAGCGCGACGCCAAGAAAGGCCTCGCCACCCTGTGCATCGGCGGCGGCCAGGGCGTGGCGCTGGCCATCGAGCGCTAACCCCACGCTGTTTTTGTAGGAGCGAGGCTTGCCCGCGATAGGTCATCAACGATAACGCGCAGTGCCTGATGCTCTGCGGTGTGACGACGTTTGTTTCGCGGGCAAGCCTCGCTCCTACAGAAGCCCTCCGCGTTCCCCGACCAGCCACGCCTACCAGGGCCAAACGAAGCTGGTAAACTGCGCCGCCCACTCATTCGCAAGGCGCCCGCATGTCTTCCTTGAACCAGGCGCTGCGCGCCGCTCTCGATCAGCGCCAGGACCTGCTCGCCGAACTGCACCAGCAAGGCACCGACTGCTATCGGCTGTTCCATGGCAGCCAGGAAGGCGCCGGGGGCCTGACCATCGACCGTTACGGCCCACAGTTGCTGGTCCAGAGCTTTCACCAGAGCCTGGAACGCGACGCCCTGCTGCACCTGCACGAAACCATCGACGAACACCTCGGCCTGGGCACCCTGCTGGTCTACAACGACCGCTCCCAGGGCAATTCGCGCATCGACCGCAGCGACCCGGTCTATCGCGCCGAAGAAGAGGCATTGCAAGACCTGGTCGGCCACGAATGGGGCCTGAACTATCGGGTACGCGGACGCCATGCCGGCCAGGACCCGTTGCTGTTCCTCGATCTGCGCAACGCCCGCGGCTGGGTCAAGGCCCACAGCGCCGGCAAGAGCGTGCTGAACCTGTTCGCCTACACCTGCGGCGTCGGCCTGAGCGCCGCGGCCGGAGGGGCCCGTGAGGTGTGCAACCTGGACTTCGCCGAAGGCAACCTGGCCGTCGGCCGCGAAAACGGCCTGCTCAACCCGCACTTGCCGACCATGCAGTTCGTGCAGTCGGACTACTTCCCGGCGATCCGCCAACTGGCCGGCTTGCCCATCACTCAGCGTCGCGGACAGAAGTTGCCCGGCTACCCGCGCCTGGAGCAGCGCCAATACGACCTGGTGCTGCTCGACCCTCCCGCCTGGGCCAAAAGCGCGTTCGGCACGGTGGACCTGCTGCGCGACTATCAAAGCCTGCTTAAGCCGGCCCTGCTGGCGACCGCCAAGGATGGCGTGCTGATCTGCTGCAACAATCTGGCAAAGGTGGCGATGGACGACTGGCGCGAGCAAGTGCTGCGTTGCGCCGAGAAAGCCGGACGGCCAGTACGTGAATGGCAGGTCCTGACGCCGGGCCGCGATTTCCCGTCCATGGACCGGCAGCCGCCGCTCAAGACCCTGATATTGCAGCTCTGATCCCGGGCGGGGAATCTGAACAATCCTGTTTGCGACAGCCATGGGATTGCTTCGGAACCGGAAACGCGTGCCATACTCCAACGCACTTCCGATTCAGACAGATGAAGCTTCGCATGACCAAAGGATTGATTCGCGCTCTCGGCGCCTTGTTGACCGCTCTCGCCCTTTACAGTCTTCTGGGCTTTCTGATTTTGCCGGGCATCGCCTTGCGGGTGGCCAATCAGCAACTGGCCAACTACGCGACGGTGCCGGCCAAGATCCAGCGCATCGAACTCAATCCGTTCAGTCTCGAACTGACACTCTGGGGCCTGAACATCGGCGAACCGGGCAAGGAACAGGTCGCCTTCGAGCGCCTGTACGCCAATCTGCAACTGGACAGCCTGTGGACCCGCGCGCTGCACCTGGCCGATGTCGAGCTGGACAAACCCAAGACCGAGATCCTGTTCGCCAAGGACGGCAAGCTCAACCTGCTGGGCCTGTTCAATATCCCGGCCAGCGAACCGACTCCCGACGATCCCGAGGCCAAGCCGTTCCCGCTGCGCATCGAGCGCATCAAGCTGGCAGGCGGCTATGTGCACTTCGAGGATGCGCGCCCCAGCGAGCCCATCGAGTTCCTGTACGACAAACTCGATTTCGAACTGAAAAACCTCAGCACCCTGCCCGACGACAACGCCGACATGACCCTGGTCGCAGCGGGGCCCGAAGGCGGGCAGATCGACTGGAGCGGCAATTTCAGCCTGACGCCGATCGCTTCCGAAGGCACCCTGAAAGTCACTGACGGCAAGATGAAACTCTGGTGGCCTTATGTACGCGATGCTGTGCCCCTGGTCCTCGAAGACGGCGTGCTGAACCTCAATACCCACTACAAGTTGAACCTGGCCAAGGAAACCGAACTGCTGCTCAGCGACACCTCGGTGAGCGTCGCCCCCTTCGCCATCAAGGCCCCCGATGGCCGGCCTCTGGCCCGCCTGGAACGCCTGGACGTCAGCGAAACCACGGTCGACCTGGCCAAGCAGCAAGTGGTGGTCGGCAAGATCCGCAGCCAGAAACTGGAAACCTGGGCCGCCCTCGAGGCCGATGGCCAGCTGGACTGGCAGAAACTGTTCGCCAGCCAACCGGCCAAACCCGCCGCGAAACCGGCGCCGGCCGCCGCCGATACGCCACCGCCGCCCGCCCCGGCACCGAGCAAGCCGTGGCAAGTGCTGCTCAAGGACGTGCAACTGCGCAACTACCAGGTGCACCTGGCGGACCGCAAGGCCAAGCCAGCCGTGGCCCTGGAAGTCGGGCCGCTGAACCTAGACGTGCAGAACTTCGACAGCCTCAATCAGTCGCCCTTCAACCTCAAGCTCGACACCGGCCTGGGCAAGCAGGGCAAGGTCCTCGCCAACGGCGTGGTCAACCTGCAACCTATCACCGCCAAGCTCGCAGTGCAGACCAGGGACATCGACCTGCGGGTCGCGCAGTCCTATATCAGCCCGTTCATTCGCCTGGAGCTGCGCAGCGGGATGCTCGGCAGCGATCTGGCGGTGGACCTGAAAAATGTCGATCCCCTGACGTTCAGCGTTACCGGCCGGGCCCAGGTGGACCAGTTGCATACCCTGGACACCCTGAAGACCCGCGACTTCGTGAAATGGCAGCAACTGGTGCTCGAAGGCTTGAACTACCAGCACGGCAACAGCCTGACGATCAACAAGGTCAACCTGCTGCAACCCTATGCGCGCTTCATGATCAACGATGACCGCACCACCAACATCGATGACCTGCTGATCCCGCAGCCCGCCGACAACAGCCCGAAGGCCGCCGCCAAGCCGGCCGCCAGCCAGGAGAAGCCCCTGGCGATCCATGTCGGCCAGATCGCCATCAACGACGGCTCGGCCAACTTCGCCGACTTCAGCCTGACCCCCAACTTCGCCACCGCCATCCAGCAGCTCAACGGCCAGATCGGCACCATCGACAGCCGCGAGGCAAAACCGGCCAGCGTGGATATCAAGGGCAAGGTCGACCGTTATGCGCCGGTCACCATCAAGGGCAGCGTGAACCCGTTCGATCCGATGGCCGCGCTGGACATCGCCACCAGCTTCAAGCGCGTCGAGCTGACCACCCTGACGCCCTATTCGGGCAAGTTCGCCGGTTATCGCATCCGCAAGGGCCGGCTCAACCTCGACCTGCACTATGTCATCACCAAGGGCCAGCTCAAGGCCGAGAACAAGGTGGTGGTCGAGCAACTGGAACTGGGGGAAAAAGTCGACAGCCCGGATGCCGTGAGCCTGCCGCTGAAACTGGCGGTCGCGTTGCTCAAGGACGTCGACGGCAAGATTTCCATCGAGCTGCCGGTGACCGGCGACCTCAACAATCCGCAGTTCAGCGTCATGCCGATCGTCTGGCAGACCCTGCGCAACCTGATCGTGAAGGCCGCCGCGGCGCCCTTCAAACTGATCGGCGGGCTGATCGCCGGCGGCGGCTCGGAAGACCTGGGCAGCGTCTCGTTCGCCCCGGGCTCCAGCGAGTTGAACCAGGATGCGCAAGCGGCGCTGGTCAAACTGTCCAATGCGCTCAAGGAACGTCCGGCGCTGCGCCTGGAAATCGAAGGCACCGCCGCCCAGAGCAGCGATGGCCCGCTGATCGCCGAACAACGGTTGGAGCGCGAATACCAATACAACTACTACAAGATGCTCCAGCGCCGTGGCGAGAAAGTGCCGGCCCAGGCATCGCTGCTCAAGGTGCCGGACGGCGAGAAGGCCCCGTTGCTCGAAGGCATTTATCGCACCCGCCTCAAGGCCCAGCCTCCGGCCGAATGGAAGGACCTGGGCAAGGAAGAGCGCACCGCGAAAATGCGCGAAGGCGTGATCAAGTTCTGGAGCGGCAGCGACGTCCTGCTGCGCCAGCTGGGCCAGGAACGGGCCAGCAGCATCAAGGACTTCCTGGTGGACAAGGGCCAGCTAGCCGATGACCGGGTGTACTTCATCGACGCCAACCTGGGGCAGGCCGAAAGCGATGGCCGGGTCGTCACGCCCATGCACCTGGACGCCGAATAAGCGCTCCGTCCGGCCCGGAAACGGGCCGGCATTCGGTCCCCACAACGAAACAGGCCCCGACACACTGTGCCGGGGCCTGTTTCGTTGTTGAAAGTGGCCACATCCCTATGGCCGTTCGCATGAACCTTCAAGGCGCGGCAGGCTCGTCTACCGCGCCTTCTCCCTGTCCAGGCAAGAAGCTTGAGGCTTACTCGGCTTTCAGACCGTCAGCCGATACTGCTTTCACGCCTTTGATTTTCTTGGCGATGTTGACCGCGGTTTGTTTCTGCGACTCGGTCACGGCAGTGGTGGAAGACAGGGAAACCACACCCTTGTTGGTTTCAACCTTGATATCGGTCCCTGGAATGCCTTTTTCAGTGACGAGATCCGCTTTGACTTTGGTGGTGATCCAGGTGTCGGAAGTGGCTTCCTTGGCCTTGGTCACTTCACCCGCCGCGAGCACCATTGGCGCCTGAGTAGCTTGAGTGGTCTGGGCAAATGCAACGTTAGCCATGGTCAGGGTCAGAGCGGTAGCAGTTGCAGCAGCGATAGCGAACTTCTTCATACGAGTAACTCCTGTTCTTCTGGAAGACCTGCGCCATGTCCTGGCAGCAGGGTTACTAGGTAGATTGCAGGCGTTATGCCAAGTTCCGAGAATCAATAAACCCCTTTAATATCAACAAGATACAAAAATCGCGAATTTCCACGATCATGCAAAATGCATGACCGGTGAATAATTTTGCATGCAAGTTGCATTCACCCATGCCCCTAACCTGCTGAATTCCCGGCCTTTTCCCGAACAGCCGGAACGCCTGGCGACCTCAGCTGCCACTGGCGGTACAGCCTTTGGGCGAGTAATCCGCGGGAACCGTGGTGCTGCATACCCAGCCGTCGGCCGTGGTGCGGGTCAGGGTGAGCGTCTTGTTCAGCACCGGGGCCGGCGCGTTGAGGATGGTGCAACCGATCGTCCCGGCACCGGTGGCCGCCGAGCCTGCGGCAGTCAGGGTGCAGTTCGACGTCGCCGCCTTGCCGCCGACCAGCTCCAGGGTCGGGTCGCTGCCCTGGTTGAGCACGTCCTCGAAATTGACCTTCAGCGCCGAGGCCTCGGCCAGCGCCGCGGTGACCTTGGCCCGCGCCTGGTATTTGGAATACAGCGGCATGGCAAAGGTGGCCAGGATGCCAATGATCGCCACGACGACCAGCAATTCGATCAGGGTGAAACCTTTCTGATACTTCATCTATCTGCTCCAGGCAGTGGATATTCGAGGGGAGTCGACGCTCACCACACAGCCATAGCACGGCCTGTGCCAGCCCCCGCGGCCCAGGCCGCACGGGGCTCGAGCGACCTTGGGCCATCGCGGGTGAGCGCCAGGAGTCGCACTATCTGACACTTTTTGTCAGCCAAGTGCCCCAGGCCAGCCGTCATCGCGGGCTACGCTGTCAAGCGACACCCGACGCCACAACGACCCAGGACAAGGAACGTATCGGGCTATTCAAACTCTATGGACCGGCCACCGCGCCCCGCGCGGTGGCCCATTGGGCATCACCCAGGGCATTGCCGTCCTGGGGCCTCCACCACTACCCGGGGCTGAACAGCATGGCGGTCAAGGCAGCAAAGGTCAGGGTCTACCTGTGGGAAGGCACCGACAGGCAAGGCCGCAAACTGCGCGGCGAATTGAGCGGCCATACGCCCTCGCTGGTCAGGGCGCAGCTGCGCAAGCAGGGCATCAGCCCGGGCAGGGTCCGCAAGAAAGCCCCTTCCCTGTTCCAGCGCACGCCCCCCGTAAAGGCACGCGACATCAGCCTGTTCACCCGCCAACTGGCGACCCTGGTCAAGGCAGGCGTACCGCTGCTGCAAGCCTTCGACATCATTGCCGAGGGCTTCGACAACCCGAACATGCGCAAGCTGATGGAAGAGCTGAAACAGGACATCGCCGCCGGCAGCAGCTTCACCAGCGCCCTGCGCAAGCGCCCGCGGTATTTCGACGAGCTGTATTGCAGCCTGGTGGATGCGGGGGAGCAGGCCGGCGCCCTGGAAACCCTGCTGGAGCGGGTAGCGACCTACAAGGAAAAAAGCGAAAACCTCAAGACCCGGATCCGCAAGGCCATGACCTATCCGCTGGCGGTGATCGGCGTGGCGCTGGTGGTCACCGGCATCCTGCTGGTCAAGGTGGTGCCGCAATTCCAGGCGATGTTCTCGGGCTTCGGCGCGCAGTTGCCGGTGTTTACCCAACTGGTGATCGCCCTTTCGGTATTCGTGCAGCAATGGGGATGGCTGCTGGCGGGCGGCCTGGTCGCCAGCATCCTGGGGCTGCGCCACGCCAATAGGCGCTCGCCGCGTTTTCGCCAGTGGCTGGATGCCCTCCTGCTGAAGCTGCCGGTGATCGCGCCGCTGGTGCACAAGTCTGCGGTGGCGCGCTACGCCCGCACCCTGTCCACCACCTTCGCCGCTGGAGTACCGCTGGTGGAGGCCCTGGGCTCGGTGGCCGGTGCCACGGGCAACCAGGTGTTCAAGCAGGCGGTGAACCGGATCAGGCAGGAAGTGGCGACCGGCATGCAACTGCACTTCGCCATGCGCACCAGCGGCGTGTTTCCCGGCATGGCCGTCCAGATGACCGCCATCGGCGAAGAGTCGGGCGCCCTGGACGCCATGCTGGACAAGGTCGCGATCCACTACGAGGACGAGGTCGACACCCTGGTCGATACCCTCGGCAGTCTCATGGAGCCCGCGATCATGGTAGTTTTGGGCACCCTCGTCGGCGGCCTGGTGGTCGCCATGTACTTACCCATCTTCCAACTCGGCACAGCGATCTGAACATGTCATTGAGTGAAGTCCTGGCCAGCGCCCCGCTGGTCTTCGTGTTATCGACGCTGGTCCTGGGCCTGATCGTCGGCAGCTTCCTCAATGTGCTGGTCTGGCGCCTGCCGAAGATGCTCGACCAGGACTGGCGCGCCCAGGCCCGCGAGATCCTCGGGCTGCCCGCCGAACCGGCCGGGCCGACCTACAACCTGCTGCTCCCCCACTCCCAATGCCCGCATTGCGCGCACCCGATCCGCCCCTGGGAAAACATCCCGCTGCTCAGCTACCTGCTGCTGCGCGGCCGCTGCTCCGCCTGCAAGGGCCCGATCGGCCGGCGCTACCCGCTGGTGGAGCTGGCCTGCGGCCTGGGCTCGGCGTTGGTGGCCTGGCATTTCGGTTTCGGCTGGCAGGCCGGGCTGATGCTGTTCCTGAGCTGGGGCCTGCTGGCGATGAGCCTGATCGATGCCGATCATCAACTGTTGCCGGACGTGCTGGTGCTGCCCCTGTTGTGGCTGGGCCTGATCGTCAATGGCTTCGCGCTGTTCGTCAGCCTGCACGACGCGCTGTGGGGCGCCGTGGCCGGCTACCTGTGCCTGTGGTCGGTGTACTGGGTGTTCAAGCTGCTGACCGGCAAGGAAGGGATCGGCCACGGCGATTTCAAGCTGCTGGCGCTGCTTGGCGCCTGGGGCGGCTGGCAGATTCTGCCGCTGACACTGCTGCTGGCCTCGCTGACAGGCGCGCTGATGGGGGTGATCATGCTGCGGCGGCAGCGGGCGCAGATGTCCACGCCCATTCCTTTCGGTCCCTTTCTGGCCATCGCCGGCTGGATTGCCTTGCTCTGGGGTGGTCAAATAACCGACCTCTATTTGCAGTTTGTCGGTTTCAGATGACCAAGCCTGTTCTCAAACCCTGGATTCTCGGCCTTACCGGCGGTATCGGCAGTGGCAAAAGCGCCGCCGCCCAGCACTTCATCGACCTGGGTATCCATGTAGTGGATGCCGATCACGCGGCCCGCTGGGTGGTAGAGCCCGGCCGGCCGGCCCTGGCACGTATCGCCGAACACTTCGGCGACAGCGTGCTGTTGGCCGACGGCCAACTGGACCGCGCCGCGCTGCGCCAGTTGATCTTCGAGGTCCCGCAACAGCGCCTCTGGCTCGAAGCCCTGCTGCATCCGCTGATTGCCGAGGAAATCGTCGCGCACCTGGCTCGCGCCGAGTCGCCCTACGCGATCCTGGTGTCACCGCTGCTGATCGAATCCGGGCAATCGACGATGACCGAGCGGATCCTGGTCATCGATGTGCCGCAATCCGTGCAGATCGAGCGCACCCTGCGCCGCGACGGGATCAGCGAGCAGCAGTTGCAGGCGATTCTCAAGGCCCAGGCGAGCCGCGAGGAACGCCTGCGCCATGCCGACGATGTGCTGGTCAACGACCGCGACCTCGCCTGGCTGCACAGCGAGGTCGAACGCCTGCATCACTTTTACCTTACCTTGCGTGGAGGCCAGTCATGAGCCAACCCCTGACCGTGGAATGTCCAACCTGCGGTGCGCCCGTGGAATGGACCGCGAGCAACGTCAACCGTCCGTTCTGCTCGGACCGCTGCAAACTGATCGACCTCGGCGCCTGGGCGGCCGAAGAACACAAGATCCCGGTCGGCCCGGACGCCGAGGACGAGTTGTTTTCCGACGATCTGCCGCCCCGTTCCCACTGAGCCGTCAAGGCCTCATGAACGGGTAGTCCTGCGTGTCGTCGAGGTTCTCCGCGAGAAACTGCAACTCGTCCGCCAGATCCTCGGCGTCGCGCACCCGCCGGCTTTCCTGCACCACCGCGCTGAGCAGGGCGCGCAGGCTCAAGCCCGGCTCGAAACCTTCCGCCTGCGCGGTATCCAGGCTGTTACGCAGTTCCTGGCGCGCCCACTCGTACACACTCATGCCCATGCTCCCAAAGGTTTTGCCAGAGCATGAACCGCGTCTGCGGAAGGTATTTGACCTGGGTCAAGAACGCGGGTCGTCGTCCTTCCAGGGCGCCGACAGGTAGCGGGTGCGGTTGAAGGTTTCCAGCCACTCGGGGCAGAACACCACCAACGCGCTGACCACCATGCCGTTGATAAAGGCCTCGGGGAAGATGATCAGCCACAGGTAGCCGATGAAGTCCTCCAGCCACTCCGGCATGGCAAAACGTCCGTCGAACCACAGCAGGCCCAGGCCGACCAGCAGGCACAACAGGGCCGACAATGCGGCGGCAAAAAAGCCGGAGCAGAAGATGTACACAAACGGGTTACGCGGCTGCGCACGCTCCACCAGGATCGCGCAGCCTTCGGTGACCAGCACCGGCAGCAGGATCAGCAAGGCGCCGTTGATACCGACCGCCGCCAGGTCCTGGCGCCCCAGGGCGACCAGCCCCAGTTGCGCCACCAGCCCGCCGACGATCGCCAGGGGCCAGTCCAGCAACAGGGTCACCGCCGTCATGCCGATGAAGTGATAGGACACGCCGGTATCGAAGTCGCGGCGCACCAGCCACAGCATGAACAGCGCGAACACCGTGCCGAACAGCAAATGCTGGCGCCGGCTGTCGCTGAACAGCTCGACCCAGGGCGAGCGCCAGGCCGCCCAGAGCAGCACGGGGGCATAGATCAGCCAGCCGACGCCCAGGGTGAGCGGCGACAGCAGCTCGGCGCCGATCATGGTCGCACCTGCTCCAACGCCTCACGCAGCTCGGCGGCGCTGGCGTATTCCCGCCGCGCCACCAGCCGGCCCTCGTCGAGCTGCAGCCACAGGACCTTATCCACCGCCCCGACGTAGCGCGGCGCTACCCGCCCGTCGCGGTCGAGCATCACCCGATAGGGGTAATCGCGCATCGCCGGCACCGCGAACATTCGGGCGATCAGCGCCGGCATACGCTGGATATCGGCGACGAATACCGTGCGCCGGTCCTCCAGGTAGCCCCTGGGCCGATCCTGCAAGGCCGCGTTGACCAGTTTCGCCCCCTCCATGCTGCGCGCCACCAACAGCGTCCGCGCCTGCCCATCGAGGCTGTAGGCCTGGTCGTACTGATCGAGCAGGGTCCAGGGTGCTAGCCGCTCGCCCACTTCGACCGCCTGCGCCAGCAACGGCAGCAACCCCAGCACCAGCCATGACCAATACCTCACCGCATCTCCCCTCTTTCCTCGATTAATCGGCAGCGGCCAGTCTACACCGCCCGGTCATGAGTGCCGGAGCGACGCCGTCCGTCAGCCCGCTGCCAGTGGGCAATTTGCCTTCATGGCCCGTGGCGCCGGGCTCAATAGCCAACTTCATGACGCACACCCCGCCTTCCGTTCGTCTTGAACCGCACAAAACGTCAAAAAAGCGATTAATAATGAGTACTCGAAACTAAAATCACAAAAAATAGTCAATTACTTGACCATTAAACCTCACAAATAGTATCTTTTTGCCACTATTGGCGACAAAAAACAGGCTTTCCTGTCACCAAACTTGGCTTTTCAACCCTGCCTCTGTAGCGGCTTTCTCTTTGACAGAGCTGGGTTTTTACCTGGCAGCGATGGGACTCGATGCTTAAGAAATCAATCGACAGCAGGTTTCTGACCCGAACCGGATTCATGGAACTCTTCATCGCCGGGGTCAAGCTGACGCACGCGCTGTCCGCGGCCCTGCCCGGTATCCTGCTGTTCCTCAGCGCCGAATCGGCCAGCACAGACCTGTTGCCCACGGTGCTGGGCCTGCTGCTGTTCTTTGCCGTGATCACCGTCATCCTGTTCCAGGCCCAGGGGGTCTACTCCGAGGAGTTCTTCAGCAATCGCCTGCGTTTTCGCACCATGCTGGTGGCCTGGACGTCCGCGTTCTGCATCCTGCTCGTCATGTACCAGGGGCTGCGCCTGCTGCCGGTGTTCAGCCTGTCGGACCTGTTCCTGTGGTTCGGCGTCGGCCTGGTGCTGTTCGGCATCGAACGCCTGTTGCTGCTGCGCCTGTTCCACTCCTGGATGGCCAGCGGCAAATACCTGCAACGCACGGTGATCCTCGGCTTCAGCGAAAGCGCGCTGTACCTCGCCGAACACATGCAGCGCCATGGCGACATCCGTTCCGGGCTGATCGGCTTCATCGACGATCGCAGCGAGCGGGTGCCCGCGGAGTTCTGCGACCTGCCTTTCCTGGGCAATACCCGCAACCTGGAAGAATTGATCCGCGGCGAACAGGTCGACCAGGTGCTGATCGCCCTGCCCTGGGCCGCCCACGCGCGCATCGGCGAATTCGTCCAGCGCCTGCGCCAGCTGTCGGTGAACGTCGCCCTGGTGCCCGATCCGACGACCCTGCGCTTCGGCCATAACCGCATGACCGACGTCGGCGGCATCCTGATGTTCAACACCTCGGAGCTGCCGCTGCGTGGCTGGTCGCCGCTGATCAAGCGCTGCGAGGACATCGTGCTCGCCCTGCTGGGCCTGATCCTGTTTTCCCCGGTGCTGCTGGCCACCGCGGTGGCGGTCAAGCTCGACTCCCGCGGCCCGGTGCTGTTCCGGCAGAAGCGCTATGGCTACAACGACCGGCTGATCCGTGTGTTCAAGTTCCGCTCAATGTATGTCGAGCAGGCGGACCTCAACGCCGAGCAACAGACCACCCGCGAAGATCCGCGGATCACCCGGGTCGGGCGCTTCATCCGCAAGACCAGCATCGATGAGCTGCCGCAGCTGTTCAACGTGCTGCAGGGCAACATGTCGATCGTCGGCCCGCGTCCGCACGCGACCGCCACCAAGGCGGCGGGCGTGCCCTTCGAGCAGGCCGTGCGCGAATACAGCTCGCGCCATCGGGTCAAGCCGGGCATTACCGGCTGGGCGCAGATCAATGGCTACCGCGGCGAAACCGACACCCTGCAGAAAATCCGCAAACGCGTGGAGTACGACCTCGACTACATCTCCAAGTGGTCGGTCTGGCTGGATCTGTACATCGTTTTCATGACGGTTCCGGCCGTCCTCTCGACGAAGGAAGTCTATTGATGAGCGCATTCGCTGGATTGATCCCATGCATAATTTCCGGCGGTTCGGGCTCGCGCCTGTGGCCCGTCTCCCGGCAGAACATGCCCAAGCCGTTCATCCGCATGCGCGATGGCCAGAGCCTTCTGCAAAAGACCTTCCTGCGCGCCGCCAGCCTGCCGGACGTCGGCTGCGTGGTCACGGTGACCAACCGCGACCTGCTGTTCCGTTCGCTGGACGAATACCGCGCCGTCAACCCGCACCAGCTGGGCCTGGACCTGCTGC
Organism: Pseudomonas sp. MRSN 12121; assembly: GCF_000931465.1. Lineage (NCBI taxonomy): Bacteria > Pseudomonadati > Pseudomonadota > Gammaproteobacteria > Pseudomonadales > Pseudomonadaceae > Pseudomonas > Pseudomonas sp. MRSN 12121. Next base: position 5,910,343 of record NZ_CP010892.1, read on the forward strand.
TCGAACCGTTCGGGCGCAATACCGCCGTGGCCATCGCCGTGGCGGCCCTGCATGTGCGCGAGCATTGGGGCGACCAGGCGCAGTTGCTGATCCTGCCGGCCGACCACCTGATCCTCGACCAGGACGCCTTCGCCGACGCCGTGGACAAGGCCCGCGGCCTGGCTGCCGCCGGTTACCTGGCGACCTTCGGCATCCAGCCCGACAAACCCGAAACCGGCTTTGGCTACATCGAGCAGGGCCTGGCGCTGCAACAGGGCTTCCAGGTCGCGCGCTTCGTCGAGAAGCCCGACCTGGTCACCGCCCAGGCCTACCTCGACGGCGGCAGGCACCTGTGGAACGCGGGCATGTTCTGCTTCCGTGCCGACACCCTGCTGCAGGAACTGACGCTGCACGCCCCCGAGGTGCTCGCCGCCGCCCGCGCCTGCCTGGAGCAAGGCTCGAGCCTGGACAACCCGAACTGCCGCCAGCGCGAGCTCGACGCCGGCAGCCTGGGCACGGCCCCGGACATTTCCATCGACGTGGCCCTGATGGAGCGCTCCGAACGGGTCGCCGTGGTGCCTTGCTCGATCGGCTGGAGCGACATCGGTTCCTGGGACGCGCTACGCCAGCTGACCCCGAGCGACGAAGCCGGCAACCAGGTCAATGGCCAGGCCGTCCTGCATGACGTGAACAACTGCTACATCGATTCGCCCAAGCGCGTCCTGGGCGCCGTGGGCGTCAGCGACCTGATCATCGTCGACACCCCGGACGCGCTGCTGGTGGCCGATGCCACGCGGACCCAGGACGTGCGCCATATCGTCACCGAACTCAAGCGCCTCGGGCACAGCGCCTACAGCCTGCACCGCACGGTGACCCGGCCCTGGGGCACCTACACCGTGCTCGAGGAAAGCAGCCGCTTCAAGATCAAGCGCATCATGGTCAAGCCCGGCGAGGCGCTGTCGCTGCAGATGCACCACCACCGCAGCGAGCACTGGATCGTGGTCAGCGGCGCGGCCCTGATCACCAACGGCGACCAGGAATTCCTGCTCAACAGCAACGAGTCGACCTACATCCCCGCCGGCCACAAACATCGCCTGAGCAACCCCGGGATCATCGACCTGGTGATGATCGAGGTGCAAAGCGGCGAGTACCTGGGCGAAGACGACATCGTGCGTTTCGAGGATGTCTACGGGCGCGCCCCGGCGCAGGTGAAAGCCTGATGAAAACCGCCCTGATCATTCCGGCCCGCAACGCCGGGCCGCACCTCGACCGGCTGCTGCCGGCACTGGCCGCGCAGACCCTGCAACCGGACAGCGTGCTGGTGGTCGACAGCAGCTCGACGGACGACACCGTCAGCCGCTTCCGCCAGTTCGGCGCCCGGGTGGAGGTCATTGCCGCCCAGCAGTTCAACCACGGCGGCACCCGGCGCTGGGCCAGCGAACAGGTGGATGCGCAGGCGCTGATCCTGCTGACCCAGGACGCGATTCCGGCCACGCCCGAGACCTTCGCCAACCTGATCCGCGAGCTGGAAGAAGACCCACGGATCGGCGTCGCCTATGGCCGGCAGTTGCCCCACCCCGGCGCCGGGATCCTCGAGGCGCAGTCGCGTCACTTCAACTATGGCGCGCAGAGCCGCAGCAAAAGCCTGGCCGATGCCACGGAACTGGGGATCAAGACCTGCTTCAGCTCGGACTCGTTCGCCGTCTACCGGCGCAGCGCCCTGCAAGCGGTGGGCGGCTTTCCCGAGGACGTCATCGGCAGCGAGGACGCCCATGTCGCCGCGCGCATGCTGCTCGACGGCTACCTGGTGCGCTATGCCGCCAGCGCCTGCGTGCAGCACTCGCACCACTACAACCTGATGCAGGAATTCCGCCGCTATTTCGATATCGGCGTCTTCTATGGCCGCGAGCCATGGATTCGCCAGGCGTTCGGCGCCGCCGGCGGAGAAGGCAAGCGTTATGTCCAGGCCGAGCTGCGGGCCCTGCGGGCCGCCGGCCAGTTGCAACGCGTGCCCGAAGTGCTGCTGCGCAGCGCCCTGAAACTGCTGGGCTACCGCCTCGGCCATGCCGAACAGCACCTGCCGACACCGCTCAAGCGCCGCTTGAGCATGTTTTCCAACTACTGGACCTGAGCTGTCGACGATGACTATTAACCGACGTTCCCGACTCTGTCTGTTGAGCATCCTGGCCGCCTCCCTGTGGCTGGGCGGCTGCTCGACGCCCGCCCATATCGCCCTGCCCGACAGCGACACCCTCAAGGAGCGCCACGCGGCGGCCCTGACCCTGGCCGACCTGCCGCCGGCCCAGGTGCTGGTCCAGACCGGCGATACCCTGCGCATCGTGCGCGATGCCCAGGAGCCGGCCAGCTCCGACGAGATGACCCTGTTCGTGGTGCGTCCGGACGGTTTCATCTCGATGCCCGGCATTGGCCGGATCAAGGCCGCGCAGCTGACCCCGGAAGACCTGGGCAAGACCATCACCGAACGCTACACGCGCATCTATCGCGAGCCGCAAGTGACGGTGAACATCGCCATCGCCCCGAGCAACCGGGTGTTCATCGGCGGCGCCGTGGCCAATCCGTCGTTCTTCAACCTGGCCGGCACCGTGTCGGTGGAACAGGCGGTGCTCAGCTCCGGCGGCGTGCTGCCGTCGGCCGACAGCTCCAACGTCGCCCTGCTGCGCACCGGCCCCGACGGCAAGTACAAGATGTACTTCGTCGATCTCGCCAACATGCTCGGCAACCCCAACCACCCGCTGGTCGCGCTGCAACGCGGCGACCTGATCTACGTGCCGCAATCGCGGATCGGCAGCACGGTGGAAGCGGTGGACATGTACTTCACCAAGCTGTTCCCGATCAACAAGGGCATCGGGGTCGGTTTCAACTACGACCTCAACAGCCAGGACGTGAAAAACAGCGGCAACACCATCAACAACTTCACCAGCAGTTCCACCGGCACCGGAACCGGACGGTAAACAGGATCGATTCGTTTGATCGGCCTCCACCAGCCATGGCTTCACGTACTCTCAACGGAGTGATCCTGTGATCGAAATACGTTCTCTGCGCGACCTGTTGCGCCTGTTCTTCATTTTCCGCCGCGAGTTCAAGCTGGCGGTCGTCACCACCATCGTGGTCGCGGTACTCGGCGCCTTCCTGCTGCCGACACGCTACGAGTCGGACGCGCGCCTGCTGGTCAAGCCCGGCCGCGACAACACCACGGTGCCGATCGAGGCTGGCAACCGGCAGACGCTGATCGCGCCCAGCACCCAGCACGACCCGATCGTCGACGAGGAAAAAATGCTCACCGGCCGGCCCATCGTGCACAAGGTCGCCGAGCGTTACCTGGAGCTGAGCGCGGCCGCCGAGCCCCAGGGCTTCTGGAAGACCCTCAAGTTCTACGTCAAGAAAGCCATGGGCACGGCGATCGACGCCCTGCGCAGCCTGCTGCAACTGGTCGGCCTGGCGGAACCGCAAAGCCCGCAGGACCGCCTGGCCAGCCGCCTGGAGAAGAACTTCCAGGCCAGCCATGAACCGGGCTCCTCGGTGATCGACATCAGCTTTACCTGGGACGATCCGGAAATCGCCCAGCAAGTGGTGAAGATCTGGGTCGACGCCTACCTCGAAGACCGCGCCCGGGTGCTCGGGCGCAAGAGCCTCTATGCCTTCTACGAGAGCGAGGGCAATAAGGTGGCGGCGCAGATCCTCAGCCTCAAGGAGCAGCTGCAGGGCCGTCTGAAGCAGATCGATTCGATCAGCGTCACCGCGCGCCTGGAAAACCTCACCAGCCAGATCGACCGGCTGACCGATGCGCGGGTCGACGCGCAGAACCAACTGTCGGGGATCGGCAGCTTCCTGGCCAACGCCCGCCAGCAGATCCAGGATCAGCCCGGCGAAGTGGTGACCAGCCGCGAGACCAGCCTCAACCCGACCCAGCTCGACCTCAAGCGCCAGCTCAACACCCTGCAGGTCGAGCGGGCGCGCCTGTTGCGCACGTATTTGCCCGAGGCGCCGGCGGTCAAGCAGATCGAGCAGAACATCCGCGACCTGCAAGCCCTGAGCGAGCAGGAGACGACCCGCCTGGAACGCTCGAAGAACACCGCCCCCAACAGCCTGGTGATCAACGTCAAGCAGCAGGTCATCGATGCCCAGTTGCAACAGCGCAAACTCACCGGCCAGATCGAGGACTACGACAAGAACCTCGCCGCGCTGCGCGCCGAGCGTGACCGGGTGCTGGGCGACGAGCCTGAGCTCAACCGCCTGACCCAGCAACTGCGCACCGCGGAAAAGAGCTATGCGCTGTACTCGGAAAACCTGGAACAGGCGCGGATCGACCATGAGCTCGACAGCAGCCAGATCAGCAATATCGCGATCATCGAACACGCCACCTTCAACCCGTCGCGGGTCTTCCCCAAGAGCCTGCTGATCCTGTTGTTCGCCATTCCCGCCGGGATCGCCGTGGGGCTGCTGACAATCTATGTCTGCTACCTGCTGGACCAGCGCATCCACGACGGCGCACGCCTGCCGGAACTGTTCCAGGCGCCGCTGTGGGGCAGCGTGCCGGACCTCGACGACGCCACGCCCGAAGCCATGACCGCGAGCCTCTACCGGCTCTACAGCCTGCTGCCCCTGGACCGCATCGAGAGCCAGGGCCTGACCCTGAGCCTGACCTCAGCGCGCCAGGGCGAAGGCGTGAGCTTCATCCTCGAGCGCCTGGGCCGCCTGCTGGAGGAGCGTGGCCATCGGGTCCGCCTCGACGGTGACGCCGCCGCACAGCCCGGCGAAGTCCTGCTGCTGGACGCCTCGCCGCTGCTGTCGAACCCGCAAGCGTTCCTGACCCTGCGCCGCGCCGACCTGATCGCCCTGGTGATCGAGGCCCGGACCAGTACCGTACCGATGATCGAGAACGCCCTGTCGCTGCTTACCACGGCCTTTGGCAAGGTCGACGGCCTGATCCTCAACCGGCGCCGCTTCGAAGTCCCGGCACGGCTGCTGGAGCGGATCAACAGCTGGCGCGGGGCGGCCTGATGCGTATCGTCCTGCTGGCCCCGCTGCCGCCGGAACAGACCGGCATCGCCGACTATGCCGCGCACTTCAGCAATGCGCTGCGCGCCCTGGGCATCGAGGTGCTGACGCCTCTGGCCGGCTGCCAGGACCCGGCGCAACAGCTGGCGCGCCTGCGGGCCTTCGACTGGAGCGGTGTCGACCTGGTGCACGCCGAACTCGGCGGCGGACGCTTCGGCGAGTTCCAGGCGCTGGACTACCTGAGCGCCGAACAGCCGCAGATCCCCCGTACCGCCACCGTGCATGACCCGGAGCGCCTGGTCTGGCGGCGGGCCCGGCTGTTCTGGCCGCTGACCCTGCTGGAGCGCCTGCCGCACCCGCTGCCGCAAGCGGCGGCGCTGCTCGCCGACCCGCTGACCCTGCACGAGGAACGGCGCCTGGCCCGTGGCATGCAGCGGCTGATTACCCTGACCCGGCTGGGCGGCGACTGCCTGCGCCAGCGCATGGGCCTGCCGCCACGGCAAGTGGCGGTGATCGCCCACGGCAACCTGCCGATCGCGCCCGCGCAATTGCCGCCGCTGGCGCCGTTGCGCCTGCTGTACTTCGGCTTCATCTACCGCGGCAAGGGCATCGAGGATCTACTCGAAGCCCTGACCCGCACCCTGGCCGCCCACCCCCAATGCCGCAGCCAGGTGCGCCTGACCCTGGCCGGCGGCACGGCGCCGGAAATGACCTTCGACCCGGCCGGCAACTACCTCGACGGCCTGCACCAGCGCATCCGCGAACTGCAACTGGAGGACCTGGTGGACTGGCGCCTGGACCTGCCGTCCGCGGAAATCGCCGGCACCATCCAGGACCACCATGTGATGGTGCTGCCCTACCGCGAATCGAAAAAACTCGCCTGGCTCGGCCAGATGCGCGGCACCAGCGGCGCCCTGTCGTGGGCCAATGCCTGCGGGCGCGGGGTGGTGACCTCCAATGCCCGGGCCTTTGCCGAAGAGGTCGCCAGCGGCAACGGCGTGACCTACGAGCAAGGCGATGTCCAGGCGCTGAGCGAACACCTGGGCCGCCTGCTGCTGCAACCCTCGCTGGCCCTGCAATGGGCCGCGCAGGCCAGCGAAGTGGGTAAACAACGCGAGTGGAGCGCCACCGCGCAACGTTTCGCCGATCTGTTCAATAAAGTGTGCAAGGAGCGGTCGTCATGAAGCCTCGACTACATCTGCAACGTCGTCCCCTATGGCGCGGTCTGTCGCTGGCGGCTGCGCTGGCGGTGGGCGGCGCGTTGCTGCTCAGCGAGCAGGTCGACGCCACGCCGATCAACCTGGCCCCCCAGCGCACCCTGGAATGGAAGGATTACCTGGGGGTCAACGCGCATTTCCTGTGGTTCACTCCCGAGCAGTACCGCAAGCAGATCGCCGCCTACAAACGGCTCGGCCTGCAGTGGGTGCGGGTCGACCTGCACTGGGACCGGCTGGAACCCACCGAGGAGGGCTACCAGCTCAGCACCCTGGACGAGCTGGACCGGACCCTGACAGAGTCGAAGCTCAAGTCGCTGTTCTACCTCGTGGGCTCGGCGCCGTTCGTGACCACCGCGCCCAAGGGCGGGCCCTACCAGGATCAGTACCCGCCACGCGATCCGAAGGTCTTCGCCACGCGCATGGCGATGCTCGCCACACGCTACCCGAACATCGACGCCTGGCAGGTGTGGAACGAACAGAACATCCCCAACAACTGGCGGCCGAAACCCGATGCCAAGGGCTACGGCGAACTGCTGCTGGCGACCCACCAGGCCCTGAACCAGGTGGCGCCGGGCAAGACCCAGGTCATGGGCGGCATGGCCTACTACAGCCAGATGCCGACCCATCGCAACGCGTTGATGTTCGAAAAGCTCGGCGAGCTGGGCGTGCAGAGCCTGGGCATGGTCGCCGCCTATCACCCGTATTCGGAGCTTCCGGAAACCGACGAGCCGGGCAAGAACGAAGTCCTGCTGCGCGGCAAGCAGCTCAACGACATGCTGCACGGCGCCAGCCTGAAAAGGGTCTGGGCCACGGAATGGGGCTGGTCGAGCTACGCCGGGCCCAAGGAGATGCAGCGGCTGATCGGCGTCGACGGCCAGGCCGACTACACCCTGCGGCGCCTGGCGCTGATGAGCGACCAGGACTATGAGCGGATCTTTCTCTTCGCCCTCTCCGACCTCGATTCGCGCGCCTCGGCCCGCGACCAGCACTATGGGCTGCTGGACCTCAACGGCGAACCCAAGCCGGTGTACAAGGCGCTCGCGCGGTTTCTCGAGATCACCGGCGCGCGCCTCGAACCCGGCAAGACCCCGGCGCTGGAAAACCTGCCCGACACCTTCTACAGCGTGTCCTGGACCCGCGACGACGGTAAGCGCCTGCTGATGTTCTGGAGTGCCAAGGGCGGGACCATCCGCCTGCCCCAGGTGCACCAGGCCGAGCTGTACGACCCGCTGACCGGCGGCCGTGAAAGCCTCAGCGCCGCGGATGGCATCCAGCCGGCGGTGAAGTCGTCCCTGCAGATTCTCGTGTGGTGAGCAACCTCGATATGGAATGCCGTGCATGAAGATTCTCTGGATTCTCCCCTACCTGCCCTGGCCCATGACCAGCGGCGGCAAGACCCGGCAGTTCCACCTGCTGCGGACCTTGAGCGAGCGCGGGCACCGCATCACCTTGCTGGTGCAGTCCAAGACCGAGGCCGACGCCGCCACCCGCGCCGCCCTCGAGCCCTGGCTCGAACGCCTGATTGTGGTGCCGCGGCGGCCGCTGAAGCACCCGCTCACGGTACTCGCCGGGCTGTTCGCACCCTGGCCGCTGCTGACCACGGTCAATGGCGTGTCACGGCCGTTGCGCCGGCAGTTCGAACAGCTGCTGAGCGAACCCTGGGACGTGATCCAGGTCGAGCACAGCTACAGCCTGCAACCCTATCTGCCAGTGTTGCAGCGGGCCGGACGCGACTTCGTGCTGACCGAACACAACCTCGAATCCAGCCTCGGCGGCGCGACCTACGACCGTTTCCCGGCCTGGGCCAGCCTCTTCGTGCGCTACGACCAGTGGCGCTGCCGGCAGTGGGAGCGCAAGGCGTTCGACGCGGCCCGGCAGGTGGTGGCGGTGACCGAGACCGATGCCCGGGCCATGCGCCAATTGACCCGCACCCCGGTCGAAGTGGTAGTCAACGGCGTCGACAGCCGCAGCTTCGCCGAGGTGACGGCCGACCCGCAGGGCCAGCGCGTGCTGTTTGTCGGCAACTACGAATACGCGCCGAACCTGGACGCCGTGCAGTGGCTGCTCGACGAAATCTTCCCGCAGGTCTGGCGCCATTGCCCCGACGCACGCCTGGCGGTGGCCGGCTATGGCCTGCCGGCCAGCTGGGCCGAACGCTGGAGCGACAGCCGGATCGAATGGGTCGGCTTCGTCCCCGATCTGCCCCGGCTGCAACGCCGCTGCGCCCTGTTCGTCGCGCCGTTGCGCCAGGGTGGCGGCTCCAAGCTCAAGGTGCTGGAGGCCATGGCCGCCGGCCTGCCGTTGGTCAGCACCGGGCAAGGCGCCTCGGGCCTGGCCGTCCGCGACGGCGAACACTATCTGGCGGGCGACGATGCCCAGGCCCTGGCCGCTGCGCTGGTCCGCCTGCTGCTCGAACCGGCCCTGGCCGCCCGGCTGGCCGCCGCGGCCCGCCTGTATGCCCGCCAGCATCACGACTGGGCCGTGGCCGGCGACGAGCTGGAACAGATCTACCGCACACTGCCTTTCACACAGGAGCATCCCGCATGCGTGTAGCCCTCGATTATCGTGCGGCCACGGTCGCGCCCTCCTCCGGAATCGCCCGCCAGGTCAAGGCCCTGGAACAGGCCCTGCGCGCACGCACCGACACCGAACTGCTGCTGGTCAGCGAAGCGCCGCTGGAACATGTCCAGCGCCAGAGCGCGCTCTGCCCACCGTGGCCGAGCCCCCTCGATGGCGTGCAACGCCCCGGCGTGCGCCTGCGTTTCGAGCGCAAGTTCCTGCCGGCGATCCTGCGCGAGCAGTCGGTCGACCTGTACATCGCCACCGCCAACATGGGCCTGCCCATCGGCCACAAGCCGGCGGGCACGCGCTATGTGCTGATCCTGCATGACCTGTTCCAGCTGACCCAGCGCAACTTCCACCGCTCGCGGCTCAAGGCCCTGGCCTATCGGCTGATCGACGCCGTGTCGATCGCCTGGTCGATCTGGGTCGCCGACGAGGTCTGGTGCCCGTCGCGGTTTTCCTGCCGTGAAGCGGCCCGGCTGTTCCCCTGGGCGCGTCCGAAATTCTTCGTGCTGAACAACCTGGTGCCGGAATTCCAGGGCCCGCCGGGCCCACGGCCGGAGGGCCTGCCCGAACGCTACTGGCTGGCCGTCGGCACCCGCGAGCCGCGCAAGAACATGCCGTTCTTCATCGAGCAGTGGCAGCGTTGCCGCACCGAGAACGCAGACGTGCCGGAGCTGGTCCTGGTCGGGCACGCCAGCGACCTGCCGGCGCACCTGGGCAACCTGCCCGGCCTGCATTGGGTCAATGGCGTCAGCGACGAGCAGTTGCAGGTGCTGTACCAGCACGCCGACTGCCTGTGGCAGCCCTCCTATGCCGAAGGTTTCGGCCTGCCGGTGGTCGAGGCGCTGGGGCAAGGCACACCGGTCGCGGTGGCCCGCGGCTCGGCCCTCGACGAGGTCGCGCCGCCCAGCGCGCGACGCTTCGATGCCCGTGACCGCGCCAGCCTGCGCAGCGCCCTGATCGAGCAGGCGCAAGCCAGCGACCGGCCCGCCCCGGACACCCTGCGCGAATGGGCCCGGCAATTCGCCGAGCCGGCTTATCGCCAGCGTCTCGACACCTTGCTCACAGGGCTCTTTCACTGATGCTGCCGGGAAAATTCATCGGCCTGGCCCTGGGGCTGATCTTCGGGGTCCTGCTGTGGGCGCTGCCGCCGGCCAAGGTCATCTTCGTGGTGATCGGCCTGGCCGTGACCCTGACCCTGGTCCGCAAGCCGCTGTGGGGCCTGCTGATCTTCGCCGTGCTGGCCACCAGCATTCCCTACACCACGCTGCAACTGGGCATTCGCACCACCGTCAGCGAGGCGGTGCTGGGCCTGACCTGGGTCGGGGTGTTCTGGCAGTCGTTCATCGGCAAGACCCGCAACCTGATGCTCTGGCGCCCCACCGAGCGGGCGCTGGTCTGGCTGATGCTGTTCAGCGCCATTCCCTTCGTCTGGGGCATGCTGATCATCCACGCCGAGGGCAACGGCCCGGTGAACTGGGTGCGCTGGTTGATGAACCTGTCGCTGCTGTTCATGGTGCCGCTGCTGCTGCGCACCGACGCCGACCGCGACAAGCTGGTGATCGCCCTGCTGCTGGGCAACCTGCTGATGCTGCTGCTGTCGATCGGCATGTTCCTCAAGTCGCGCAACGCGATGTCGATGATCCCGATCCTCACCGACCTCAAGTACGCCCACCCGGAAGCGGTGCAGGATATTTTCTCCGCCAACTACCAGCGCATGGCGTCGCCCTGGGTCCACCCCAACCTCACCGGCGGCGTGCTGGTGCTGTTCATTCCGCTGGCGCTGCTCTACGGCTGGACGCAAAAAGGCGCGCGCCGCGCCCTGGGGCTGGCGGTGGCGATCCTGGGATGCGCGGGGCTGCTGCTGAGCATTTCCCGCGGGGCGATCCTGGCCCTGGCCCTGGTGCTGGTCTGGCTGGCCTACAAGCGCGTGCCCTACAGCGGCCGGATCATCGGCCTGGGCGCGGCCTTCGCGGTGGCCCTGGTGATGTTCTACCCGCCGCTGCAGGAACGCCTGATGACCATGTTCTCGGCGACCAACGCCAGTACCGAGGTGCGTTTCGACGAGTACGCGAAATTCCCCGAGGCGATGCTGCGCTACCCGCTGGGCATCGGCTTCAAGATCGATCCGCCGGTGCCGGGCAGCGGCCTGCCGGGGATCTCCAACCTGTGGCTGAACTTCATCTACAAGATCGGCATCCCGGGCATGCTGCTGTTCATCACCGTCACCCTGCTGTGGTGGCGCGAGGTGCGACCGCTGGCGTCGATCCGCCGGGTGACCGCGGACAACGCCTTGTGGCTGGGCTGCATCTGCGGCCTGCTGGCGGCGCTGCTGACCGGGCTGTTCGACCACTACTTCAGTTTCACCTTCGTGCTGATCGGTCTGTTCTGGCTGTTGATGGGCATGAGCCTGCAACAGGTCCGGTTGCGCCCGGCCATCACCCGTCCCCTCATCGACCCCAAGGAAAGCCACGCATGAAACACCGTATTTTCCATTCCACGGATCTGCCGGAACGCCTGCCTGCCCTGGCCGGGGAGCTGGGAGTCAGCCACGACGAATTGCTCGAGGCCTATGGCTGGGGGCTGAACAACGACGTGCTGTTCGTCGAGGGCGATGGCGAGCAGGCGCGCTACAGCATCTGCGCGGTGGACATCGAACCGATCATCGAGCATCCCCTCGCCCGGCGTCTGTTCGGCCGCTTGAAAAAGGACATCCCCACCACCCTGGTGCCGCGCTACGGCAAGAACCTGGCCACCCTCAAGGACCGCTGGCTGCGAGCCTGGGAGCAGGCCTACAACATCCTGATCAACAAGATCCCCAGCCACCACGTGCGCCTCGCCTGGCTGCGCCTGGGCGGGGCGAAGATCGGCAAGGGCTCGAGCATCTGGCGCAACACTGAAGTGCTGGGCGTGGAGAACCTGGTGATCGGCGACGACAGCGTGATCGCCTGGCACTGCCAGGTGGATGCCCGGGCCGGGCTGATCATCGGCGATCACGTGACGATCGCCTCGCACGTGCTGATTCTCGCCGGCGGCCACGACCCGATGAGCCCCGAGTTCTGGTCGGTGTCCGCGCCCGTCTACATCGATGACTACGCCTGGATCGCCACCCGGGCGCTGATCGCCCATGGCTCGCATATCGGCCGCGGCGCGGTGGTGACCGCCAACACCGTGGTGGCCAAGACCGTCGCCCCCTACAAGATCATCGGCGGCAGCGGCGCCAAGCCCATGGGCGAACGTCCGCACGAGCTGAACTACAAGGTGGGTGGCAAAGGCCTGTTCACCCTGTTCTATTGATGCTCGGCAGCACACTGCTGCTGACCCTGGCGACGCTCGCCGGGCTGGTCGCCGGCTTCGCCCGCGAATGGCTGCTGGTGGCGGCCTGGGGCGCGGGAAGCCGCAGCGACGCGTTCCTGGTCGCGGTGTTCATTCCCGAAGCCCTGCGCATGACCCTGGCGGCCGGCATCCTCGCGGCCGCGGCCCTGCCGCTCTATCAGCAGCGCGCGCCGCAGCGCCAGCAGGCCTGGCTGGCCGGCCTGTGGCCGCGCCTGCTGGGCCTGGGCCTGGGCCTGTACGCCCTGCTGGCCGTGAGCGCGCCGTTGTGGATCCGCCTGATCGGCCCCGGACTCGACCATGAGGCCCAGGCCGAGGCCGCCAGTAACCTGCGCAGCCTGGCCGCGTGCATTCCCGGCCTGCTCCTGCACGCGCTGTTCAGCATCCCGCTGCATGCCCGGCAACGCTTCGTGCTGCCGGGGCTCGGCTCGCTGCTGTTCAACCTGCCGCCGGTGCTTTATCTGTTTTTCTACGGCCAGGCGAGCCGTGGCTCTGGCCTTTCGCTGGCGTTTTTTCTCGGCAGCCTGCTGATGTGCCTGTCGCTGGTGCCGGCGATCTGGCAATCCGGCTGGCGCCCCTGGCAGGTCCGTGGGGATGCCGGCGCGGGACGGGAATTGCTCGTGCGCCTCGGCCCGCTGCTGACCAGCAACCTCGCCAGCCAGGGCCTGGCGCTGGTGGAGCGCCTGGTCGCCAGCTACCTGGGCGAAGGCGTGGTGACCTGGGTCAACCTGGCACGCAAGCTGATCAACCTGCCGTTGATTGCCCTGATGAGCCTGAACCAGGTCCTGCTCGGCCTGATGAGCGGCAAATCCGGCGACCAGCGCCTGGGGCTGCTGCATCGCGGGCTCGACGCCGCGACCCTGTTGAGCCTGCCGGCCGCGTTCGGCCTGGTCGGCGCCAGCCCGGCGCTGATCCACTGGCTGCTGCCCGCGCAAAGCGCCGACGGCCCGCTGCCCGCGCTGCTGGGCTGGTTCGCCGTGTCCCTGGTGTTCGGCGCCTGGAACGCCATGCTCGCGCGTTACGCCTATGCCGCGGGCGATACCCGCACGCCGTTGAATTGCGAACTGCTCGGCAGCCTGCTCAACGCCCTGCTGCTGGCCGGCCTGCCGCTGCTTCTGGGGTTGACCGCGATCCCCCTGGCCGCCCTGGGCGGCGTGATCCTGACCAACCTGCTGCTGATGCAGCGCCAGCAGTTGCTCGACCTCATCGCTTGGCCGCTGCGTTGGGCCTTGAGCGCGGTGCTGCTGGCCACGGCCGCCCTGTTGTTGCATCCGCTGCCGAACGTCTGGCTGCAACTGGGCCTCAGCACCCTGGCCGGGTTGCTCCTGCTGGTGGCCCTGGGGCTGTGGCTCAAGCCCTGGCGAACCTGACGGCAGGCACACGGGGGTTGACCTGATGTCACACTTATCCGCTATAAGTGCAGTCGGCCCGCCGGCCCGCCCGGTGAATTTCTAGGATCCGCGTTTGGACGCTAAGCTTGGACTATGGATGACTCAGATTACCTGCGCCTGCTCACCATTCAGGCCGAACAAGCCAATGCCTTCCTGTCCAATGCGCGCAAATGGGAGCGTGAGCGTTGGGTCTGCCAGCGCCTGCTGCAAGGGCTGAACATTCCCTACCGCGCCGACGAGTTCACCCCCGCCGGGCAGGAACCGCCGGACGTGCTGTTTCGCGACGCGAGTTTCGAAGTGTTCTTCGTGCTGGACGAAGGCCGCCGCCTCAATGACGAATGGCGCGACGAGTTGCAGCGCCGTCGCAGTGCCTTCTCCCTCAGCCAGCTGGTGCGGCGCGAAGCCAAGCCCAAGCGCATTCCGGCCAATGAACTGCTACTCAGGCTCGCCCCGACCCTGCGCAAGAAAGCCCACAACTACAAGGAACGCGGCATGGACCTGGGGGAGCTGGACATCATTGCGTTCGCCAGCCTCAAGCGTGAGGTGCTGGACCTCAACAGCCACTTTCCGCCGCCCACCGAATACCTGCGCCAGGGCTGGCGTTCGTTGTCGCTGGTCGGGCCGACCTTCGCCCGTGTGCTGTTCGCCCACCCCGATGCCCCGGACTTCCTGCGCAGCAACCTCGGGCGCAGCATCCTGTTCGACGTCGGCATCAGCCTGTAGCCCGCCCCCCGGCAAGCCATTCGCGGCATAGCGCAAATACCCCGCCGAGTGATACAAAGCGCAATCACTCGGGGAGCTGGAGAACAGTGAGCGGCTATGCTCCGTTCAATGTCGCCCGAGCGCACAAGATGGCTCTGCGCTGTAACCTTCATACTGTTCGCAACGTCTAGCTGACGAGGCTTTTTATGACCAGCCGCCTGAACCCCGACGACCAGCGCCATGTCGAAGAATACCTGCAACTGGCCCAGCACCGAGTCGAGCGCCGACCCTTCCGGCCGTGGATGCTCCTCGTGATAGTCGTGACCATCACCATTGGCCTGGGCCTGTTGAGCCGTTTTATCAGTTACCTGACGCTATGAGCTGCCTTGCGCTCGCTCGGGTAACCGTACCGATTTCTTTTAGCCTTGCGAGATATCCCCATGACTCATCGTATTGTCATCGTTGGCGGCGGCGCCGGCGGTCTGGAGTTGGCTACCCGTCTGGGTAAGACTCTGGGCAAGCGCGGCACCGCCAGTGTGATGCTGGTCGACGCGAACCTGACCCATATCTGGAAACCCTTGCTGCACGAAGTGGCCGCCGGTTCGCTGAACTCCTCCGAAGACGAACTCAACTATGTCGCCCAAGCCAAATGGAACCACTTCGAGTTCCAATTGGGCCGCATGAGCGGGCTCGATCGCCAGCAGAAAAAAATCCAGCTGGCCGCCACCTACGACGAAAACGGCCTGGAGCTGCTGCCCGCCCGCGAACTGGGCTACGACACCCTGGTGCTCGCCGTGGGCAGCACCACCAACGACTTCGGCACCCAGGGCGCGGCCCAGCACTGCCTGTTCCTCGACACCCGCAAGCAGGCCGAGCGCTTCCATCAGCAACTGCTCAACCACTACCTGCGCGCCCACGCCGGGCAGAGCGATGCCGTGGAGCAGATCAGCGTGGCCATCGTCGGCGCCGGGGCCACCGGTGTCGAACTGGCCGCCGAGCTGCACAACGCCGCCCATGAACTGGCCGCCTACGGCCTGGACCGGATCAAGCCGGAAAACATGCACATCACCCTGATCGAGGCCGGGCCGCGGGTTCTACCGGCGCTGCCGGAGCGGATCGGCGGCCCGGTGCACAAGACCCTGGAAAAACTCGGGGTCAAGGTCATGACCAACGCCGCGGTCAGCGAAGTGACGGCCGACAGCCTGATCACCGCCGACGGCCAGGTGATTCCTGCCAGCCTGAAAGTCTGGGCGGCAGGCATCCGCGCGCCGGGTTTCCTCAAGGACATCGACGGCCTGGAAACCAACCGTATCAACCAGCTGCAAGTCTTGCCGACCCTGCAGACCACCCGCGATGAAAACATCTTCGCCTTCGGTGACTGCGCGGCCTGCCCGCAACCGGGCTCCGATCGCAACGTTCCGCCACGGGCCCAGGCCGCTCACCAGCAGGCTTCGCTGCTGAGCAAATCGCTGAAGCTGCGCCTGGAAGGCAAGGCCCTGCCGGAATACAAATACACCGACTACGGCTCGCTGATCTCGCTGTCGCGTTTCTCCGCCGTGGGCAACCTGATGGGCAACCTGACCGGCAGCGTGATGCTCGAGGGCTGGCTGGCGCGGATGTTCTACGTGTCGCTGTACCGCATGCACCAGATGGCGCTCTACGGACCGTTCCGCACCTTCATGCTGATGCTGGGCAGCCGCATCGGCCGCGGCACCGAACCACGGCTCAAGCTGCACTGAGTCGCTGGTAAAAAATACCCCGGGAGACCGGGGTATTTTTTTGCCTGCACAACAGTAGTCCGTCGCACGGCTCGCTACTTGTCACAGGGTCGGCCTGTCATCTTTCAGATCCCTAAAAAGCAACTAACCAGTAGTCCTTTCAACATGAGGCATATCAATCGCAATCAAACGCTAGATGCTTAGCTCACTATTAAATCCATATCCACAACATGCCAGGCGCGCCCACTACTCATATAACACGCGCGCATTACCACATATTTACCTGATCCCAATAGATGGCGATCAACAACATCAGAAACTCTCGTCGCCACCTGTGAAAGCGAACCTCATCACCTGGTGATTGCCCGAGTGACTCTCGATACAACCGACAGCCCGTAACGCCCGTGGCGGAGCCCTTCCACTCAGAAACGGCACATAACCACCATTTAAGATTCTCCTTATTGAAATAGCCAAAGAGAAAAAGTAGAGCAATTGAAAACCCTCTAAAACGCACTTTCTTTAAGAATCCTCTGATTGTCCACTTCCAACTAAAGGACAGAAAATTAAGCCTCCACACTTTAGTAGGCATCTCCAATGTCCAGACTTCTCAAGAGCGTTCTTTCAATAGCCATCGTTGGTGCAGTCAGCACTTCCGCCATGGCGGCGGACGGTACCATAAACTTTACCGGTGAGATCATTGCGGCGTCCTGCACGGTCAATCCTGGTAACTCCGGCACCAGCACTGGCGGTACGGCAGGCAAGCAAACCATCGACGTCAACCTCGGCAAAGTCAGTGCAGACAGCTTGGGCACCACCGGCGCCGTCAGTAGCAGTAAAAGCATCAACCTGAACCTGGACTGCGGCAAAACAGCCCAGGGCCTCACCACCGTCAAACTCACCTTTGACCCTGCCAACGGCAGCGGCCTCGACAGCACAAACAATAATTTGCTGAAAATCACCGGTCCAACAGATAAAACCGCTAAAGGCGTCGCTATCGGCCTATTCACCAGCGACAACAAAATGCTGAACCTCGCCGCGAACGAAGCCATCAGCGGCACCTTCACCTCGACGGGTACCGAACCGGATGTCACCTACAGCGCCAAAGTGGATTTGCGCGCGGGTTATGTCGCCACTGGCGCGATCACTCCCGGCATTGCCAATGGCACCCTGCCATTTACCTTGACCTACGAGTAACCCGCGCCAAAGGGAGGGGCCTCCCCCCTCCCACCGATCTGGAGCCGCTATGAAAGCTTCGCTGTTAGCTCACATCGCGCTATTTGGCGCCATGACATTCTTCGCCTCGACATCCAGTGCCGCCATCGTGCTGGACGGCACCCGCGTGGTCTTTTCCGCCCCCAGCAAGGAAGCCTCCATCGTCGTCAGGAACCAGGGCTCGGAAGACCTCATGATCCAGTCCTGGATCGAACCTGACTCGAAGGCCGCGCAAAATGATGTGCCCTTTGCCATCACGCCATCCCTGGTTCGCCTGGGTGGGCTGAAGCAACAAATCCTGCGCATCCTCTATGAAGGCCAGGGCCTACCAGAAGACAAGGAGTCCGTGGTCTGGCTGGCCGTGCAGGAGATTCCGCAGAAAAGCAAACTGGAGAACTCCCTGCAAATCGCCATCCGTCAACGGATAAAACTGTTCTATCGCCCAGCCAACCTGCCCGGCAAGGCCGCTGACGCCGCAAAAAGCTTGCAGTGGAAACTGGTCACGCAAGGCGGTAAGCCAGGGCTTTCGGTCACCAATCCATCGGCGTTCCACGTGTCCTTCGCCGGCAGCAACGTGACCTTGCGCAACGGCAATAGCACCTACACCGCCAAGGCGGAAATGCTCGCCCCGGGGACCACGCGAGTGGTCGATATCAAGGGTCTGTCCGGCAGTTTGCCCGCCAGCAGCAAGGTGGAATTCCGCAGCATCAATGATTACGGCGGAATCGATCAGCTCACTGGCGAACTCTCCAACTAGCGAAAACAGCTGCCTGTCATTCGCATCGCTCATTGGAGCGCGCAACGTTCTTCACCCGATTTTCGAACATGTCTCGCCCCGGAACCCGCCGCGCGACAGAAGGGGCCCACATGTCTTTTTTTCAGAGAAAGCTCAGCTACAGGATTGGCCGGCGCTCGTGGGCAACCTGCTTCATGGTCCTGGGACTGACCTCGGAACTGCCCGCCGCGGAGTTCGAATTCAATGACACCTTTCTGAAAATGGACGGTGCGCCGATCAACCTCAAGTACTTTGAAAAAGGCAGTGCGGTTCAACCCGGGACCTACAACGTCGACCTTTACCTGAACCAGACCCTGATCAAGCGCCAGGACATCACTTTCAGCGCCGACGCGAGCGGGGAAGTCAAACCTGTCGTTTCGTTCGGCCTGCTGAAGGAACTCGGGCTCAATCTCAAGAAAGCCCAAGAGGACGGCCTTATCAGCGCCAACCTCGACGAGGCCGCGCCCGTGGATGTGAAAGCGCAGATCACCGGCGCCGACGTCAACTTCGACACCACCAGCCTGAGCCTGTTGTTCAGCATTCCACAGGCCTATGTCCAGCGCGTATCCCGCGGCTACGTCGACCCTTCGGTATGGGATAACGGCATCACCGCCTTCTATAGCGACTACCAGGCCAACTTCAGTCGCAACTCCAGCCGGGGTACGAACAGCGACTACCACTATCTGGGCCTGCGCAACGGCTTCAACCTCGCTGGCTGGCGCTTTCGCAACGAATCGGCAGTCACCGGAGGCAGCGGCACCCGCAGCCAGTTCAAAAGCAACCGTAACTATGTGGAGCGTGATGTCCTGCGAATGAAGGGCAAGTTCTCCCTGGGCGAGCTGTACACCCCAGGAGAAATCTTCGACAGCGTACGTTTTCGCGGGGCGCAGATTGCCTCGGATATCGGCATGCTGCCGGATAACGAAGTCGGGTATGCCCCCGTGATCCGCGGCATCGCCGAAACCAACGCCACGGTCGAAGTGCGCCAGAGTGGCTATGTGATCTATTCCGCCAACGTGCCGCCGGGCGCCTTCGAGTTCACCGATATTTATCCCAGTGGCTCCAACGGCGACCTGCAAATCAGGATCATCGAGGCGGACGGTCGCGTACGCGAATATCAGCAATCCTATGCCTACCAGCCGATCATGACCCGACGCGGCAACTTGCGTTACAGCGTTACCGCCGGTAGCTACAGCTATGAGGGCCAGCCATCGCCAAAGTTTACCCAGGGCACCCTGGTCTATGGCTTGACCGACAACCTCACCACCTACGGCGGCGTATTGGCCTCCCCGAACTATCGCGCCGTCAACCTGGGCGCCGGTATCAACTCCCGTATTGGCGGTATTTCGCTGGACATCACCAATAGCCAATCCAAACCGGCAAGCGGCAAATCCGATAAAGGCCAAAGTGCACGTTTTCTGTACTCCAAGACCCTGACGAGCACCAACACCACCTTTGCCCTGGCCGCCTATCGCTATTCCACCGAAGGCTATCGCAGCTTCAGCCAGCACGTGGACGACCTGATGTACCGCGACCAGACCCGGTACGGGCCGCAGAAAAACCGGGTCGATATCAAGGTGGAACAGAGCCTGTCGCATCGCTCGTCGCTGGGCGTCAGCCTGGCGGAGACCAGCTACTGGAGAAATCAAGGCCGCTCTCGCAGCTGGCAGATGAGTTTTAACAGCAGCTTCTCGGACATCAGCTACAACCTGGCCCTTTCCCGCACCCTCGGTGGGGCAGGTAGCAGCGCGGACAACCAGATTTCCGCGTCGATCAGCATGCCCCTGGGCAGCTCGCGGAGCTCCCATCGACTCAACAGCAACATAGTGTCCTCCAACAATGGCCAGAAAAGCATACAGACCGGCGTCTCGGGCTATCTGAATGAGAGCAACACGCTCAACTACTCGGTGCAGTCCAACAACACCAAGGGCAGCGGCAACTCCGCCGGTGCCGGCCTGGGCTGGGATACTCCTTCCGGCAGGCTGGGCGCCAACTACAGTCAGGGCCGCGACGAAAAGCACCTCGACCTGAACGCCTCCGGGTCGGTGGTGGTTCACGGTGGCGGCGTCACCTTCGGCCAATCCCTGGGGGAGACCTTCGGCATTCTGGAAGTACCGGAGGCCGACGATGTGGGCGTATCGGGCTGGAACGCCGTGCGTACCAACCGCAAGGGCTATGCGGTGGTGCCCTACATGCAACCCTACCGTTACAACTGGCTGGACCTGGACACCCAGACCTTGGGCAGCGATACCGAGGTCACCGAGACCTCCAAGATGCTGGTCCCGACCCGCGGCGCAATCGTCAAGGCCAGCTATAGCGCCCAGACCGGACGCCGCGTGCAGTTCGAACTGACTCAGGAAACAGGCAAGCGGGTACCTTTCGGCGCCCAGGGCTATGACCAGGAAGGCAAGCTTTTGGGCATGGTGGATAACCTCTCCCGCCTGCTGGCTTTCGGCATTCCCGATGAAGGGAAGATCGAGGTCCGCTGGGCCGAAGGCTCCTGCAAGGCAGACTACAAGCTGTCGCCAGTAAACAAGAAGCTGGCCTACGAACGTATCCAGGTTCCTTGCCGCGCACCGCTGTAACCGCTCGATCAGCTTGTGCCCAAAGGGCCCGGGCCACGCCCAGCTCTTGAGCGCCAATCCCCACGACCACAGCACACGAGCCTGCCAGCCAGGCTCACGATGCCTGTGGAACGTCCTGAAGCGCTGAGGCCGCCCGTCTCACTCGCCCACCAAGAGCGCCAGCAAATAAAAAACATTACCTGCATGCAGGCAGGATCGGACACGAGAAGACTCGGTCGTTCGCGAGACATGCGAAGCCGAAACAGAACAGCGGGGGATTTTTAAGCGCCAACGAAAAAAGGCGCCTAAAAGGCGCCTTTTCTCTTGGTATATGGTCGGGGTAAGGGGATTCGAACTCCTGACATCCTGCTCCCAAAGCAGGCGCGCTACCGGACTGCGCTATACCCCGGTAAAAAAAGGCACCCTTTAAAGGCGCCTTCTGCGATCAACGCTTTTGGCAGCTGATCTTAAGATTCGATTCCAGCGAACTGGTTTCAAAAATGGTGGGTCGTGCAGGATTCGAACCTGCGACCAATTGGTTAAAAGCCAACTGCTCTACCAACTGAGCTAACGACCCAAATATGGTCGGGGTAAGGGGATTCGAACTCCTGACATCCTGCTCCCAAAGCAGGCGCGCTACCGGACTGCGCTATACCCCGGTTTGAAATTGGCTCCGTGACCAGGACTCGAACCTGGGACCCAATGATTAACAGTCATTTGCTCTACCGACTGAGCTATCACGGAACTGAACATTTCAATTTACAGCAGGCTTTTATTTCTAGAAGCCTCCTCTTCAACCTTGTCCGCATCGCTGCGTTCATGTCTCTGAGGCGCGCTATTCTACAATCTTAAAAACCCCTGTCAACCCCCTAAATCGCTTTCAAGACACTGATTTGCAACTTATTTCAGTTTTTTCCTCCAGGAGGAAAAAGCCTCGGGGTGACGTACTGCGGGGCGCACTTTACAAGCCTTTGCCTTACAGTTCAACGCCCTATGTAAAAAAAGGCCTCGCAATGCGAGGCCTTCTTCAAAACGACACCCTGCTCCACCTCAGGCGAAGACGATTTCGTCGTTTTCCACCTGGGCGGTCACTGTGGCGCCGGGCAGGAAGCTGCCAGACAGGATCAACTGCGCCAGCGGGTTCTCGATCCAGCGCTGGATCGCCCGCTTGAGCGGACGCGCGCCATAGACCGGGTCGTACCCCACGGCAATCAGCTTGTCCAACGCCTCGCCGCTCAGCTCCAGCTTGAGCTCACGCTCCGCCAGGCGGGCACGCAGGCGTCCCAGCTGGATCTCGGTGATACCGGCGATCTGATCCCGGGCCAATGGCTCGAAGATCACCACTTCGTCGACCCGGTTGATGAACTCCGGACGGAAATGGGTCGACACCGCATCCATCACCGCTGCCCTCTGCGCCTCGCGATCCCCTACCAGCTCCTGGATCTGTGCGGAACCGAGGTTGGAGGTCATGACGATCACCGTATTACGGAAATCCACGGTACGCCCGTGGCTGTCCGTCAGGCGCCCGTCTTCCAGGACCTGCAGCAGAATGTTGAACACGTCTGGATGAGCCTTCTCGACCTCGTCCAGCAAAATCACCGAGTACGGCTTGCGACGTACCGCTTCAGTCAGATAACCGCCCTCTTCGTAGCCGACGTAGCCTGGCGGCGCACCGATCAGCCGAGCCACGGAGTGCTTCTCCATGAATTCGGACATATCGATTCGCACCATCGCCTCTTCGGTGTCGAACAGGAATTCGGCCAGCGCCTTGCACAGCTCGGTCTTACCCACGCCGGTAGGGCCGAGGAACATGAACGAACCACTCGGCCGGTTCGGATCGGACAACCCGGCGCGAGAGCGCCGTACCGCGTTGGCCACGGCCACCACGGCTTCGTCCTGACCAATGACGCGCTGGTGCAACAGGCTTTCCATTTTCAGCAGTTTGTCGCGCTCGCCTTCGAGCATCTTCGACACCGGGATACCGGTCCACTTGGACACGACCTCGGCAATTTCCTCTTCGGTCACCTTGCTGCGCAGCAACTGGTTTTCGCTCTGGCCATGCTGGTCGACCATCTGCAAGCTGCGCTCCAGGTCCGGGATCACCCCGTACTGCAGCTCGGCCATGCGGTTCAGGTCGCCTTTGCGGCGCGCGGCTTCCAATTCCTGGCGGGACTGCTCGATCTTCTGCTGGATCTGTGCCGAGCCCTGCACTTCGGCTTTCTCCGAGGTCCAGACTTCTTCCAGATCGGCGTATTCACGCTCCAGGCGAGTGATCTCCTCCTGGAGTTTCTCCAGGCGCTTGATCGCCGCTTCGTCGTCTTCCTTCTTCAGGGCCTGGGATTCGACCTTCAGTTGGATCAGGCGCCGTTCCAGGCGGTCCAGCACTTCCGGCTTGGAGTCGATCTCCATGCGGATCCGGCTGGCGGCTTCGTCGATCAGGTCGATCGCCTTGTCCGGCAGCTGGCGGTCAGTGATGTAGCGATGGCTGAGCTTGGCCGCGGCGATGATTGCGCCGTCGGTGATCGCCACCTTGTGGTGCACCTCGTAACGCTCTTTCAGGCCGCGCAGGATGGCGATGGTGTCTTCCTCGCTCGGCTCGTCCACCAGGACCTTCTGGAAGCGCCGCTCGAGGGCCGCGTCCTTCTCTATATATTGGCGGTACTCGTTGAGCGTGGTCGCACCGACGCAATGCAGCTCGCCACGGGCCAGCGCCGGCTTGAGCATGTTGCCCGCATCCATCGAGCCCTCGCCTTTACCGGCGCCGACCATGGTGTGCAGCTCGTCGATGAACAGAATGATCTGCCCTTCCTGCTTGGACAGCTCGTTGAGCAGCGACTTCAAGCGCTCCTCGAACTCGCCACGGTACTTGGCACCGGCGATCAGCGCGCCCATGTCCAGCGACAGCAGGCGCTTGCCTTTCAGGCCGTCCGGCACTTCGCCATTGATGATGCGCTGGGCCAGGCCTTCGGCGATGGCGGTCTTGCCCACGCCAGGCTCGCCGATCAGCACCGGGTTGTTCTTGGTACGGCGCTGCAGGACCTGGATGGTCCGGCGGATTTCATCGTCGCGACCGATCACCGGATCCAGCTTGCCGTCCTCGGCGCGCTTGGTCAGGTCGACGGTGTACTTGTCCAGGGCCTGGCGCGACTCCTCGACGTTGGCGTCATTCACCGCCTCGCCGCCGCGCAGGTTGTTGATGGCGTTTTCCAGCGCCTTCTTGCTGACGCCCTGGCCCAGCAGCAGTTTGCCAAGCTTGCTGTTTTCATCCATGGCCGCGAGCAACACCAGCTCGCTGGAGATGAACTGGTCGCCTTTCTGCTGCGCCAGGCGATCGGCCTGGTTCAGCAGGCGCGCCAGATCCTGCGACATGTTCACATCGCCGGTCGGGTTCTGGATTTTCGGCAAGTGGTCGAGCTCTTTGCTCAACTCTTTACGCAGGCTGTTGACGTCGAAGCCCACTTGCATCAGCAGCGGCTTGATCGAACCGCCTTGCTGTTCGAGCAGCGCCTGCATCAAGTGCGCCGGCTCGATGGCCGGATGGTCGAGGCCGACCGCCAGGGATTGAGAATCGGATAAGGCCAGCTGCAGCTTGCTGGTTAATCGGTCTATACGCATTAGTCACCTTCCTTTTGAGCAGGCCGGAGCGATGGACACACCTGAATAGAGAAACCTGCCAGATACCCGGTAGATGCGGTCGATTCTGGAAGATTCAAGCCTGTGGCGCTTGATGCAGGTCAGGGGAGTCTAGCGTTCCAGCCAGACCAGGGAGGCAAACCGACCGGTGCGCGGGCTGCGGCGGTAGGAATAGAAGCGGGGATCGCTCACGGTGCAGAAACCACCGCCATACACGGCGGTGACGCCACAGGCCGCCAGACGCAGGCGAGCCAGCCTATAGATGTCGGCCATGAACTTGCCGGGATTGTGGCTCGGCACGAAGGCCTGCTCGGTGAGCGGCAGGTGGCGGAAAAAAGCCTCACGGACTTCCGGCCCGACTTCGAAGGATTGCGGGCCGATAGCCGGCCCCAGCCAGGCCAGGACCTCGGCGGGGGCGACATTCAGGCTGTCGAGCGTCGCCTCCAGCACACCGGCCGCCAGCCCACGCCAACCGGCATGGGCCGCCGCCACGCGGGTACCGCTGCGGTCGCAGAACAGCACCGGCAGGCAGTCGGCGGTCATCGCGGTGCAGGCAATCCCCGGCGTGCTGGTCCAGCTGGCATCGGCGGTGGCGACGAGCGAAGGATCGGCCTCGACCACGTCGACGCCATGGACCTGCTGCAACCAGGCCGGCTGCATGGAGAAACGATCGGTCAGGCGCCGGCGGTTCTCGGCCACCGCCCGCGGATCGTCATCGACATGATCGCCCAGGTTGAGGCTGTCGAACGGCGCCAGGCTGACGCCGCCCGCACGGGTGGTGACGCAGGCTTTGACCCCGGCCGGCGCGGGCCAGTCAGGAATCAGCCAATCACTCATCCGACAAAGGCCTCGCGGTCCTGCTTGAGCAGGGTCAACAGCCAGACGAAATCTTCCGGCAGCGGCGATTCCCAGCTCATGCGCTCACCGGTGGTCGGGTGATCCAGCTCCAGGAAACGCGCATGCAGCGCCTGGCGCGGGAAGTGCTTCAACGACTCGACCATGGTCGGGCTCGCCGCCGGCGGAATGCGGAAGCGGCCGCCGTAGGCCGGATCGCCGACCAACGGGAAGTTGATATGCGCCATGTGCACGCGGATCTGGTGGGTCCGGCCGGTTTCCAGCTTGACCCGCACATGGGTGTGGGAACGGAAACGCTCGAGCACACGGTAATGGCTGACGGCCTGCTTGCCACCTTCCATCACTGCCATGCGCTGGCGCTGCTGGCCATGACGACCGATCGGCGCGTTGATCTTGCCACCGGCGGTGACCACACCGATCACGATGCATTCATAAATGCGGCTGACGCTGCGGCTCTGCAACTGGGCGACCAGCTGAGTCTGCGCCTGGATGGTCTTGGCCACCACCATCAGGCCGGTGGTGTCCTTGTCCAGGCGGTGGACGATGCCGGCGCGCGGCACATTGATGATGTCCGGGACGTGGTGCAGCAAGGCGTTGAGCAGCGTGCCGTCGGCATGGCCGGCCGCAGGGTGGACCACCAGGCCCGCCGGTTTGTTGATGACCAGGATGTCGTCGTCTTCATAGACGATGTCCAGCTCGATGTCCTGAGCGATCCATTCGCCCTGGGCTTCCTGCTCGGCAGTCAGCTCTAGCACGGCGCCGCCGTGGACGATGTCGCGCGGGCGGATCACCGCGCCATCCACCGTCAGGCGGCCGTCCTTGATCCAGGCGGAAAGGCGCGAGCGCGAGTGCTCGGCGAATAATTGGGCGGCGACTTGATCGAGGCGTTGGCCGCCCAGTTCGGACGGCACCTCTGCGCGAAGTTCAATTTTATCGGACATGCTCGGACTAGGCGTCGGCACAGCCTTTGGTTTCGGCTGCGCGCTTGTGGTTAAATACGGCGTCTTTTGCCCCGAGGCTTTTCAACGGGGCGCTCATCATAACAGGACGGCCCCGCCCAAGACAGCGGCCGTCATAGGGACGCAAGCCGCCATGCAAGTGAAACACCTGCTGCTGATCGCCATCCTCGCACTGACCGCTGCTTGCTCATCGAAGGAAGTCGTTGACGAAAACCTGAGCGAGGTCGAGCTGTACCAGCAGGCGCAGACCGACCTGGACAACAACAGCTATACCAGCGCCACGGCCAAGCTCAAGGCCCTGGAGTCGCGCTATCCGTTCGGTCGCTACGCGGATCAGGCACAGCTCGAACTGATCTATGCCAACTACAAGAACGCCGAGCCGGAAGCCGCCAAGTCGGCCGCCGAGCGTTTCATCCGCCTGCACCCGCAACACCCGAACGTCGACTACGCCTACTACCTCAAGGGCCTGACTTCCTTCGACCAGGACGTCGGCCTGCTGGCGCGCTTCCTGCCGCTGGACATGACCAAGCGCGACCCGGGTGCCGCCCGCGACTCCTACAACGAGTTCGCCCAGCTCACCAGCCGCTTCCCGAACAGCCGCTACGCGCCGGACGCCAAGCAGCGCATGATTTACCTGCGCAACCTGCTGGCCTCCTACGAGATCCACGTGGCTGACTACTACCTGACCCGTCAGGCCTATGTCGCCGCCGCCAACCGTGGCCGTTACGTGGTGGAGAACTTCCAGGAGACCCCATCGGTCGGCGACGGCCTGGCGGTCATGACCGAGGCTTACCAGCGCCTGCACCTGGACGAGCTGGCCGCTACCAGCCTGGAAACCCTGAAACTCAACTACCCGGATCACCCGACCCTGGTCGACGGCCAGTTCGTGCCACGCGTCGCCGAGGCGGACAACCGCTCCTGGCTGAGCAAGGCCACCCTGGGCCTGATCGAATCCCGTCCACCGCTGCCGCCGGGAGAAACCCGCGCCAACCAGGACGTGATGAAGCAATACCAGGACGCCAAGGACGCAATCCCGCCCGAGCTCAAGCCCAAGGACGCCAATGGCGATGCCGTCGAAGAAGAGCGGCATGAGGCTGAAGGTAACAACGACGATCGCTCCTGGTTCAGCTACATGACCTTCGGCGTGTTCGACTGATAGCGCCGCGGTCACAGCAAAAGGGAGGCTTTCGAGCCTCCCTTTTTCATTTCCGGATTTCATCCGCCAGCACTGTGCGCCCGGCATCACCTTGGCTAAACTGCCGGTTCCTCACTCATATAGCTGGCCACCATGCTTCGTTTACTGTTCTGGATCGCTCTGATTGCTGCCGCGGTTTGGCTCTGGCGCAAATTCAAGCAGCCGACTTCCGGCGCCTCCGCCCCTCGCGAACCCAACGCCGCCCCCATGGTGCGCTGCGCCCATTGCGGCGTGCATCTGCCCCGTGACCGGGCGCTGAGCCTCGAGCAACAGTGGTATTGCAGCCAGGGGCACCTGGAGCAAGGCCCGGTTTCCCGCCAGCGCTGAAGCCGTTTCTCCGGCCGACAGCGGTGCCCGCCCTATCGAAGGCCTGGCGCCGCTGAATAATTCGCTACAAAAAAGCCCTGCCCCAGCCTTCTCCCCCTGTTCGCCCGGTAGCCCTCGGAAACCGGGTGCTTGCTCTTGCGCGCCTGGCCCATCCCGCCCGGAAACCCTGCCTCGGCCAATCCTGGACAGGGCGAAGCCGCACCCGCCTGCCTAGACTTGAGGACACGCCAGGATGGCGGGTGTTCTCGCAGCTCTTTCGCTCACGGATGAAGCAGGAAGCGGCATGGGTCCACGACAGAAAGTCCTGATCGTCGATGACGACCCAGGCACCCGCGAATATCTGGAAATCAGCCTCGGCCGGATGCGGCGCCATACCCGTAGCGTCTGCACCCTGGGCGAAGCCCGGCGCTGCCTGGAGCGTGAAGGTTTCGACCTGTGCCTGAGCGACCTGCACCTGCCCGACGGTACGGGGCTGGAACTGCTGGAACACATCCGGCACCAGCAATTGCCCACATCGCTGGCGATCCTCAGCGCCTGTGCACTCCAGGAAACCGCTGCCCAGGCCCTACAGGCCGGCGCCATCGACGTTCTGAGCAAACCCGTGCCCCTGGCCCGCTTGCACAAACTGCTGAACGACATCCGGCCCGAGGCGATCTCCTTCGCTAGCCGTACGCTGCTTGGCGACTCGGCGCCGATGCAGGCGCTGCGTGGCCAGATCGGCAAGCTGGCCGGCAGCCGGGCCGCGATCTACATCAGCGGCGAATCCGGAAGTGGCAAAGAGCTGGTCGCCCGCGCGCTCCATGACCAGGGCGCACGGGCCAGCCGGGCCTTCGTGGCGGTCAACTGCGGGGCCATTCCGGCGGAACTGATGGAAAGCGAGTTCTTCGGCCATCGCAAAGGCAGCTTCAGTGGCGCCGTCGAAGACCACCCCGGCCTGTTCCAGGCAGCGCACGGCGGCACGCTGTTTCTCGACGAGGTAGCCGACCTGCCATTGGCGATGCAGGTCAAACTGCTGCGCGCACTGCAACAGAAGGCGGTGCGCCGCGTCGGCGGGCACCAGGAGGTCCAGGTCGATGTGCGCATTCTCTGCGCCACCCACAAGCCGCTGCTGGCAGAAGTGCAGGCCGGGCGCTTTCGCCAGGACCTCTATTACCGCCTGAACGTGATCGAGCTGCCTGTCCCGCCTTTGCGGGAGCGCCGGGACGATATCGAACCGCTGGCCAGCGCCATCCTCGAACGCCTGGCACGCGACAATGGCCAGCCACCGGCACGGCTCCAGGCTGGAGCGCTGCTGGCTCTCCAGGGGCATGACTTTCCCGGCAATGTGCGCGAACTGGAAAACCTGCTCGAACGGGCACACACCCTGTGCGACAACCGGCTGATCGAACGCCACGACCTGCGCCTCGCATCCAATAGCGCATACCCGGCCATCGCGCCCGGGCCGGGGAACGTCATCGATCTTGAAGCACACCTGCAAGCGATCGAGCGCCGCATGCTCCTCCAGGCCCTGGAGCAGACCCGCTGGAACCGCACGGCGGCGGCCCGGCGTCTGAGCCTGTCGTTGCGTTCGATGCGCTATCGGCTGAAGAAACTGGGGCTGGACTAAATCCGCCCCTCAGGCGCGTATGGCGCCGGGTCGATGATCGGCTCCCGGCCCAGCAGCAGATCGGCGAACAGCTGGCAGGAGGCCGGCGCCAGGACCAGGCCGTTGCGGTAATGCCCGCAGTTCAGCCACAGCCCCGCCAGCCCCGGCACCGGGCCGATATAGGGAATGCCCTCGGGCGAGCCCGGGCGCAACCCCGCCCAGTGCCCCACCACCTCGGCCCCGGCCAGTGCCGGGATCAGTTCGACGGCCGAGGCCTTGAGGCTTTCCAGGGCCGAGGCGGTGGGCGTCTTGTCGAAACCTTCATGCTCCAGGGTGCTGCCGATCAGGATATGGCCGTCGCGCCGCGGAATCGCGTAGCGTCCCTTGGCCAGGACCATGCACGGCAGGAAGTCCGAGGCACACTTATAGAGAATCATCTGGCCTTTGACCGGCTCCACCGGCAACGCTAGGCCCAGGCTCTGCAACAGTTCGCCACTCCAGGCGCCCGCCGCCAGCACCACCTGGTCGCCATGGATTTCACCCTGGGAGGTCCGCACACCGAGGACCCGCCCAGCGTCGCGGATAAACCCGCTGACTTCGCATTGCTCGTGAATCGTCACCGCCGGCAGGGCCGACAGTGCTGCCTTCAGTGATTTGACCAGACGCGGATTGCGTACATTGGCGACGTCGGCCATGTAGATCGCCCGCGAGAAGCCGCTACCCAACACCGGCACCGCATCATGGGCCGCCGAGATGTCCACCGCGCTCAACGGCCGCTGCTCCTGTCGGGCCCAGGCCAGCGCTTCGCCTTCGTCGTCCAGGTCCAGCCAGTACAGGCCGGTGGTGTGCACTTCGGGATCGACCCCGGTGCTCGCGAACAGCTGTTCGGCCAGCTGTGGATAAAAATCCTGCGACCAGTGCGCCAGCGCCGTGACCGCCGGGCTGTAGCGCCAGGGATACAACGGCGAAACGATGCCGCCGCCGGCCCAGGAAGATTCCTGGCCGACATTCGAGCGCTCGAGCAGCACCACCCGCTGCCCAGCGGACGCCAGATTGAACGCCGTCAGCAGGCCGATCACGCCACCGCCGACAATCACCACTTGCTGTTGCATTGCCATAGTCCAGTCCGGAAAAAAAAATACCGGCACCGCCGGCACCCGAGAGATCGCTCAGCGTCCCCAGCAATCCTTGCTCGTCACGCCGTCGGCCAGATTGTTGTTAGCCATGGCGCCGGTGTGGGCGAGAGTGAATTCGCCGCACTTGTCGCCGGCCATCATGCCGTCGGTTTTCGGCGTCGCCGTCAGGGTAAAGCTCTGGTCGGCCAGGGTCGCGGTGATGCTGTAGTCATCGTTGCCGGCGCTCAGGCCCGGGGCATTGCTGTAGACCCCGGCCTTGGAGTGGAAACGCTCGAGGCTCTGCGCCTGCTCGGACAAAAGGCCGGCAATCTGCGTGCGATGGGTCTTCTTCACGTACTCGGTGATGCTGGGAAGGCTCAAGGTGACGACGAGCCCGATGATCGCAATCACGATCATGATTTCGATCAGGGTAAAACCTCGGTTGGATCTGCGCATGCCTCACTCTCACTTACTGTATTTGTCGCCACATGATGCGGCGGCTGCCACCACCCGGCCTCTCGACCAGCGTGGCGATGCCGCCGCCGGAATTGCTGACGATCTTGCGCGTGGCGCGATTGAGCACAGCGCTCAATGCCGGAATGCCGCCGGTGAAGATGACACCGCTGGAAGGCGTGTCCAGGCCGTCGACCACTTCGTCGCCGTTGGTGTCGAGTACCGCGTCGGCGAGCATCTTACCGCTGAATGCGTCCAGCTCGACCAATTTGCCGCTGGCGGCGCTGGAACAGGGATCGTCGGCCTCGACCGCGGCGGTGCCGAAGACAATACGGCCGGCCACCAGGGTGGCCTGCTCGAGGATCCGTTCGCCGCGCATCGCCAGCCCGTTGTTCAACGGCAGGTACCAGCCCTTCTGGTCCGGGTAGCTGACCTGCGCCTGGGTGCTGGTGAAATAGGAACCCGCGCTGCCGGCGAACGCCCCGGTAAGCGCCTGGGCCTGCAAGTGCTCGACGGTGAAACGGCCCGCCCCTCCCGGCGCGTCCCAGACCGCGTAGAACCCCTGGGCATCCCGGCTGCGCTTGTCGCCAAGCTCGTTGAGCTTGCCGGTGCCGAACAGCACCAGCTTGCCGCCCTCGGGATGATCCACCAGCAACGGCTGTGCGCTGATCGGTTGGGTTGCGCCGCCGAGGGCGCTGAACAACGGCGCACCGCCAAAGGCCGGCTGCCAGCTATCGGGGGCGCCGCTCAGGTCGAATTTCCACATTCGCCCCTGGAGATCGCCGCCATAGGCCGCCTGCACCACGTTCTGGCTGTCCACCCGCAACGTCACCGAAGACAAGCCATTGTCCCGCCCTTCGACCTGGATTTTCCTGATCAGCGAGCCGTCGCGAATATCCACGACATACAAGGCCCCCCGCCCCGAGCGGCTGCCATAGCCATTGCCGATGAAGGCCGCCCAGCGCCCGTCGGCCAAGCGTGCCACTTGCGGGCGAGCATAGGCATAACCCAGGTCATTGAAGGGATCGGCCGCATCGGCCAAGGCTGGCGCCGAAACCTCCCACAGCGCCTGGGGCGCATTGCCAGCCTGGCCATACAACTGCACCGCATAAAATGCCTTGCCCCCGGCTCCGGCGCCCGCCAGCGCCAGGGTGGCCCACTCGGCACCGAGCTGGGCATCGACCACCGCCACCGGCCCATCGGCCAGGAACCGGTGGCGCTGGCCGTTGCCGTAGGTCGGATCGGCGATGTGCCGCAACAGCGGCAATGCGCTGGAGGGCATGTACGCGTAACGCCGCTGACCATTGGCCGCATCGATGACCGACAACAGGCCGTCATTGGCATTGACCACCAGGCTTGCCCGCAGGCCCTGGGTCTTGCTCGCCAGATAGCTGCTGTAGCCGCTGTCGCCCTGCCGGTCGGCGGCATCCCGCGCGGCCGGCGCGGCCATCGCCAGCGGCGAGTTGACAATGTCCCCGAGCAGCCGGGTACGCCGCCTGAGCCCCGCGCGGTCGGCTCCCTGGCTCCACGCCAGCAGATCGGCCGCGCTGATGCCCGGTGCCAGGTCCTGGCCGAGAGCGGCCTGCTGTGCGATAGACAGCTGGTCATGACGCAAGGCGACGACGCTGCGGGTGGCGCTGTTCCAGGTCTGGAACACCCCCGTCGGCGCCCCGGGCACCAGGGTCGAGTCGGTGCTCCAGAGCGGCGTGGCGGTATCGACCGTACCGGCGGGGCTGATGCCATAGGCGCTGATGCTGCCGTGCCAATCAGCGGGGTCATAAGAGGCCTGGAAATAACTCGAACCACTGGCCAGCCCGGCAGCCCCGGCCGGAACTGCGCCGGCCTGGGCGGCGGACGCCGAAACCTCGTCCAGGGCCGAGGCCAGCGCCGCGTCGAGGCTGGTCCTGTCCGTCGCCGGGTAGAACCTGCCTTCTCCATAGCGCGCCGCATCCACCAGCATGGGGTAACGCGCGTCGAGGCCGATGGTGTAGGTGTTCAGGTGCTGCCGGGCGAAACCCGCAGCGTCCCAGCTTTTCCCGGCGATATCCACGCCCGCGACGCGCATGTCGATATCCACCGCCAGCTTGGCGATGTCGTCCAGGTACAGGCTGCTGCCCTCCTCGTTCGCCCCGGGATTGCTGCCGTCATTGGGCACTCCGTCCCAATCGGGCAGGCGGCCGGCACTCTGCGGGTCACTGAGTGGAAAGCTGTGGTCGTAGCTGGGCAGGCCATCGGTGAGCACCAGGCCGTAATTGCGCTGGCAGCGGTACTGGATCGGGCTCGCGTAGGTGGCCGGCGCGCTGTTGTAGTAAGGCGCCAGCCCCCGGAAATAACGGCTGATCTCGTAGTAGGTCTCCGCCAGCGGCGCTTCGGCCGATGCCTGGAGCCCGCCGATGGCCGACTGCAAGGCCTGGTAATGGGCGTCGGCCTGAGCCTGGCTGACCTGATCGCCGACCGGTGCCAGGTCGCTGATAACCCGCACGATGCGCCCCCCAGGCGCCACATCGCTGCCCCTCGGCGTGTTGAAGCTCGCCAGGCCGATGCGCAGCGCACGATGCTCGGCCACCAACCTGCTGGCGGCCTCGCGGACCAGGGCCATGCGCTCCTGCGCGGGAATCGAGCCATCGGTGAAATCCCGGTCCTGGCCTGCGGCCTGGGCAATCAGGTAGGCCAGGTAGGCGGCCGGATAGCGGGTCCTGCCGTTCCCGACCGGATCCGGCAGCTTGAGGCAAAGCGGCCGGGCATTGTCGCGGAAAAAGCCGACCCGGCCAGCCGCACAATTCGCCTGGCCCAAGGCCGACAGGGCGATGGGCTGCGCGCCCAGGCTGGCACCGGCCAGGCATTCGCCGGCCTGCATCCGGCACGGCCTGACTGGCGCGTACTGCTGCCCGGGGTCGAAACCCGGGGCATAGACAATGCTGTTCATGCTCTGCGAATCGTCGAGCAGCAGCATCACATTCGGTGCCACCGCCGCCGCATTCGCCAGCGGCGCCTGGGCCGGGGTAAAGGCCTGGGCCGCACTATCCGGCCAGAACAGCGGCAAAAGGCCCAGCAGCCACCCGCCGAGTCGCCGCCCGATTTCAGTACTTGGCATAGATGCTCTCCAGCACGCTGCGCGATGGCCCCGCCAACCCCACGGCGGTCACCCGGTACAGGGTGGCGGACGTGTTGCTGGGGACATTGACCGCCCCCAGCGCCGTGCCGAGATTCTGCACGCCGTAAAAGCCGTTGCCGGTGGCGATCCAGGTCACTCCCGAATGGCTGTTGTGGCCGGCGGCGGCAAGCACTGCGACTTCGCCAGGCGGGGCGCATTGCCCACCGCTACAGGCCGGCAGGAGGTAACTGTCCTGCTGCACCGCACTCTCGCCGATGCGCAGGGCCGCCTCCGCCGCCTGGAACGACTGATTGCGCAGCCACAGGCCACCCGACATCTTTTCCTGCAAGGTGGCGTTCTGCATCGACGAGATGCCGATCAGCGTCAGCAGCAACAGGAATACCAGGCTCATCAGCAACGCCATGCCACGCTGCGCGCCAGGCTCCTTCCGCGACGAAAGCATCGACGACTCGTTCATGGCAGGCGATTGCGCAAGGCAGCCACCACATGGAATGTCTGCGGCCGCACCCGCGCCTGGGGATCGCTCAGGGTCAGGCTCAAGCGCACGCTGCGGATACGCGCCGGATCGCCGGGATCGAGGCTGTAGCTGGAGGCCGCGATGTCCGTGGCGCTTCGGGCCACGCCGAACGACACCTCGAAAGCACTGACATGATTCACCAGCACCGCCTGGCCAGGGCCGGTGCCGGTTCCCATCAGCAACTGATCGTCCTTCAGGCTGTACACCAGGCGCCGCACCGCGAACGCCTGCTGTCCAGAAGCCGCCTGGCGCGCGCCGGTGTAAGCGGTGGCGCTGTTGCGGCAATCGCTCAGCACAGTCCAGGTCGGGGCACCACCGCTGTCGCCGATATCGGCCGTGACCAGGGTCAGGCGACGATGGGCGTTGTCCCAGCGGATGGGGGCCTGCCTGTGCCCGGCGAAGTCGCCGGCACTGCTGGCATCGGCAATACTCTGCAAGCAGCCGAACATGCCGACCATGCGGATTTCCTGGATCATCTTGCTCAGCACGAAACGCGCATCCTCTTGCAGGCCGGCCGAAGCGCTCTGGCTGAGATAGGTGTCCTTGGCCGAGATGAAAATCTGCGTCACCCCCAGGGCCACGATCAGGCTCAACGCCAGCGCCACCAGCATTTCGATCAGGCCGAAGCCTTTGGCGTCCTGCCTCATGGCGCGCTTCCCGGGTCCACCGCCACCCGGCTGCTCAGGACAAAGCTGCGCGGGTTCCCGACAGCCTGTTCGGCGCGCGAGTCGTCCCAGGTAATACGGACAGTGAACACGCCCTGCCTGAGGCTGATCTGCCCCTCGGCCGTCGGCCCGCCAAAACTCTCGATATTGCGCTTGAAGTCATAGAGGTCCTGGTCCCGCACCACACTGAAATTGCCCGTGGCGGGCGCCGCCACGCTGTAGTCCGCGGCACTGTTGGCGCGGATGCGATCGAGCATGTCATAGGCAATGAAGCTGGCCTGGCTGCTCATCAGCGCGCTGTCGGTGTGGCGCAGGGCACTGAGCTGCACCGCCGCCGCGCCGAGCAGGCCCACCCCCAGGATCAACACCGCTACCAGCACCTCGATCAGCGTCATGCCCGCCTGCGCCCGCCTGCCCGTCATTTGCACTCCCCACCCACCGCTATCCGTCCGTTCAGGCACAGGGTTATCGTTCGACGCTGCTCGCCCAGCACGTAGGTCATGACCGGCGGCACCGCCGCCGATACGCCACCCAGCGCATTGAAAACAATGCTGTCGAATCCAGAGGTTAGCGTCAGACGGGCGCCACGACTGACCGCGGGAACAACCCGCAATACATTCGTCGCCGGCCCTTCGCTTTGATAAATCTCCAGCCCCCGGCTCCAGTCCGCGTCCACCGCTTCCGGGCGCAGGTGAACCGGCAAGCCTCGCTCGATCGCCTCCAGGCGTGCGTAATTCAGGCTGCGCAGCAATTCGCTGAGGTCACTGTCGGCTTTGGCACGCTGGGCCATCTGGCTGAATGCCGGCACCACCAGGGTCAACAGGATTGCCGAAACTGCCAGGGCGATCAGCAGCTCGAGCAGCGTGAAACCTTTTGTGCAATAACCCATGTCGCCCCCTTGAGCCATCAGCCGCTATAACTGGCCCTGGCACTTCGAACCTTCATAGACCGAAGGTTCGCGGTTTTGCTCAATGGCCGGACAAGGATTGTCCCAGCCGGCGGTACATCCAGGAGGGAGAAGCATGTTGCAGAAGGGATTCGGCCTGATCGAAAGCATCGTCGGCCTGGCGCTGGCCAGCCTGCTGATGCTGTTCACCACGACCTCGTTCGGGGAGTTGGTCCAGTCGACACGGCGGCTGGACACCGCACAGATATTGGCCAGCGGTATTCGCAATGCGCGCACCGAGGCCATCCTGCGCCAGCAGCGAACGGTGATCCATGGGTTGGACGACGATTGGAGCCAGGGCTGGCGGGTCATCCTGGATATCAGTGGCCAGGGCGCGCAGGACGACGCCAACCCGGTATTGCTTGAACACCGGACCGGCGCCCGGGTAGCGATCGTCGGCAATCGCCCGGTGCAGCATTTCGTGCGGTTCAGTGGGCTGGGGGAGCCGTTGCTGCCCAGTGGGGCGTTCCAGGCCGGGACGCTGCATATCTGCGCGGCCGGGCCGGGAACCAGCGAGCATCAGGTGGTGCTGTCCCGCAGTGGCCGTGTCAGCCTGCGCAGCGACAAGGCCGCACAGGCGTTGTGCGAGGGTTGAGGCGGATCAGAGCAGCGAACGGACGCGCAACTCTTTGGGCATGGAGAACGTGATGTTCTCTTCGCGGCCGGCCAGTTCGTCGGCCCCTGTGGCGCCCCAGGCATGCAGTTGCTCGATCACGCCGCGCACCAGTACTTCGGGCGCCGAAGCCCCGGCGGTGATGCCGATGCGCTCGACGCCATCGAACCAGCTGCGTTGCATGTCCTCGGCACCGTCGATCAGGTAGGCCGGGGTGGCCATGCGCTCGGCCAGTTCGCGCAGGCGGTTGGAGTTGGAGCTGTTCGGGCTGCCCACCACCAACACCACATCGCACTCGTCGGCCAGTTGCTTGACCGCGTCCTGGCGGTTTTGCGTGGCGTAGCAGATGTCGTCCTTGCGCGGCCCGCCAATGGCCGGGAAACGCTGGCGCAGGGCATCGATGACACGACTGGTGTCGTCCATCGACAAGGTGGTCTGAGTCACGAACGCGAGCTTGTCAGGGTTGCGCACCTGCAGGTTGGCGACGTCTTTCTCGTCTTCCACCAGGTAGATCGCACCGCCGTTGCTGGCGTCGTATTGGCCCATGGTGCCTTCGACTTCCGGGTGTCCGGCGTGGCCGATCAGGATGCATTCGCGACCGTCGCGGCTGTAGCGCGCCACCTCGATATGCACCTTGGTCACCAGCGGGCAGGTCGCGTCGAAGACTTTCAGGCCACGGCCTGCCGCTTCGCTGCGCACGGCCTGGGATACGCCGTGGGCGCTGAAGATCACGATGACGTCGTCCGGCACCTGGTCCAGCTCCTCGACGAAGATCGCGCCGCGAGCGCGCAGGTCTTCGACGACGAATTTGTTGTGCACCACTTCATGGCGCACATAGATCGGCGGCCCGAAGACCTCCAGGGCGCGATTGACGATTTCGATCGCGCGGTCCACGCCAGCGCAGAAGCCACGGGGGTTGGCGAGTTTGATTTGCATGCTGTGCCTCGTGTCTTGCGGGCAAGGAATAATCATGGCAACCGCTTCGCGGTTGATCGCGAGCAAGGCCCACTCCTACGGAAAACTGCGATCCCTGTAGGAGCGAGCTTGCTCGCGATGCCTTTAAAGCGCCTTAACGTCGATGATCTCGACATCAAAGGTCAAGGTTTTACCGGCCAACGGATGGTTGAAGTCAACCGTCACCTGGGCGTCGTCAAAGGCTTTGACCACGCCTGGCAACTCGGTATTGGCCGCATCGTTGAAGATCACCAGCAAACCCTCGGATAGCTCCATGTCCTGGAACTGCGAGCGCGGGATGACCTGCACGTTCTGCGGGTTCGGCTGGCCGAAGGCATTTTCCGGCTCGATGGTCAGATTGCGCTTGTCGCCAGCCTTGAAACCGAACAGGGCCGCTTCGAAACCTGGCAACAGGTTGCCATCGCCGACCTTGAAGGTCGCCGGGGCCTTGTCGAAGGTGCTGTCCACCGTGTCGCCATTCTCCAGGCGCAATGCGAAATGCAAAGTGACTTCCGTGTTCTGGCCGATGCGTTGCCCAGCCAATACCTGTTCAGTCATGAACGGCTTCTCCGGTTTTCTTGCTCTTGAACATGTCCAGCGCAAGCATCACCGCACCCACGCTGATGGCGCTGTCGGCGAAGTTGAACGCCGGGAAATACCAGCGGTTCTGCCAATGCACCAGAATGAAATCGATCACATGGCCCAGGGCGATGCGGTCGTACAGGTTGCCCAGCGCGCCCCCCAGCACCAGCGCCAGGGCGACTGCCAGCCAGGTGTCGTCGCGCCCCAGGCGCTTGAGCCAGACCACCAGCACCGCGCTGACCACTATCGCGATCAGGGCGAACAGCCAGCGCTGCCAGCCCGAGCTGTCCGCCAGGAAGCTGAACGCCGCACCGGTGTTGTAGGCCAGGGTCCAGCTGAAGTAGTCCGGGATCACCACGATCTGCTGGTACATCGTCAGCGAGCTTTCGAAGTGCAGCTTGCTGGCTTGGTCGATGACCAGGACCAGCACACTCAGCCACAGCCAGCTCAGGCGGCCGAAACGGCCCGCAGCCTTAGGCATAGTGACGAACCTCGCCCGCGCCGCTGATGTTGTCGACGCAGCGACCGCAGATTTCCGGATGCTCGGGGTTCACGCCGACGTCTTCACGGCAGTGCCAGCAACGGGCGCACTTGGCGAAGCTCGACTTGACCACTTTCAGCTTGAGGCCGGCGACTTCGGTTTCCACCGCGTCCGCCGGGGCCTGCACGAACGGCGCGACGCTGGCGGTGGAGGTGATCAGCACGAAACGCAACTCGTTGCTCAGCTTGGCCAGGTCGGCAGACAGCGAGTCTTCGGCGTACAGGGTCACTTCGGCCTGCAGGTTGCCGCCCACGGCTTTCGCCGCGCGCTGGTTCTCCAGTTCCTTGTTGACCGCGACCTTGACCGCCATGATCCGATCCCAGTAGGCACGGTCCAGCTCGAAGCCTTCCGGCAGTTCGCTGAGGCCTTCGTACCAGGTGTTGAGCATCACCGATTCGTTGCGCTCGCCCGGCAGGTACTGCCACAGCTCGTCGGCGGTGAAGGCGAGGATCGGCGCAATCCAGCGCACCAGCGCTTCGCTGATGTGGAACAGCGCGGTCTGGCACGAACGGCGGGCCTTGCTGTCGGCGCCGGTGGTGTACTGGCGGTCCTTGATGATGTCCAGGTAGAAGCCGCCCAGCTCCTGCACGCAGAAGTTGTGCACCTTGGAGTAGACGTTCCAGAAGCGGTACTCGCCGTAGTGCAGCTCCAGCTCGCGTTGCAGCAGCAGGGTACGGTCCACGGCCCAACGGTCCAGCGCGAGCATTTCCTCGGCCGGCAGGATATCGGTGGCCGGATTGAAGCCGCTCAGGTTGGAAAGCAGGAACCGCGCGGTGTTGCGGATACGCCGGTAGGCGTCGGCGCTGCGCTGCAGGATCTGGTCGGATACGGCCATCTCGCCCGAGTAGTCGGTAGCCGAGACCCACAGGCGCATGATGTCGGCGCCCAGGGTGTCGTTGACCTTCTGCGGCGCGATCACGTTGCCCAGGGACTTGGACATCTTGCGGCCGTTCTCGTCGACGGTGAAACCGTGGGTCAGCAGCTCGCGGTACGGCGCGTTGCCATCGATCGCGCAACCGGTCAGCAGCGACGAGTGGAACCAGCCGCGGTGCTGGTCGGAACCTTCCAGGTACAGGTCGGCACGCGGACCGCTGGCGTGGCCCATCGGGTGCGAACCGCGCAGGACGTGCCAGTGCGTGGTACCGGAGTCGAACCAGACGTCCAGGGTGTCGCTGATCTTGTCGTAGTGCGGGGCCTCGTCGCCGAGCAGTTCGGCGGCGTCCATCTTGAACCAGGCTTCGATGCCTTCCAGCTCGACGCGCTTGGCCACTTCTTCCATCAGCTCAACGGTGCGTGGGTGCAGTTCGCCGCTTTCCTTGTGCAGGAAGAACGGGATCGGCACGCCCCAGTTGCGCTGGCGGGAGATGCACCAGTCCGGACGGTTGGCGATCATCGAATGCAGGCGCGCCTGGCCCCAGGCCGGGACGAACTGAGTCTCTTCGATGGCCTGCAACGCACGCTGGCGCAGGGTGTTGCCGCTGGTCGGCTGCTTGTCCATACCGACGAACCACTGCGCGGTGGCGCGGTAGATCAGCGGGGTCTTGTGACGCCAGCAGTGCATGTAGCTGTGGCTGATGGTTTCGGTGTGCAGCAGCGCGCCGACTTCGGTCAGCTTGTCGACGATGGCCGGGTTGGCCTTCCAGATGAACTGGCCGCCGAAGAACTCCAGCGAAGAGGCGTACACGCCGTTGCTCTGCACCGGGTTGAGGATGTCGTCGTTGGCCATGCCGTACCGCTTGCAGGTCACGAAGTCGTCTTCACCGTAGGCCGGCGAGGAGTGCACCACGCCGGTACCGGCGCCCAGCTCGACGTAGTCGGCCAGGTACACCGGCGACAGGCGATCATAGAACGGGTGGCGGAAGTTGATCAGTTCCAGCGCCGAACCCGGCGCCGTGGCGATCACCGAGCCTTCGAGGCTGTAGCGGGCCAGGCACGATTCCACCAGCTCTTCGGCCAGGACCAGCAGCTTGTCGCCAGCATCGACCAGGGCGTAGTTGAACTCGGGGTGAACGTTCAGCGCCTGGTTGGCCGGGATGGTCCAAGGCGTGGTGGTCCAGATCACGATCGAAGCGGGCTTGCCCAGCTTGGCCAGGCCGAAGGCGGCGGCCAGCTTGTCTTCGTCGGCGATCGGGAAAGCCACGTCGATGGTCGAGGATTTCTTGTCCTGGTACTCGACTTCCGCCTCGGCCAGGGCCGAGCCGCAGTCGAAACACCAGTTCACCGGCTTGAGGCCCTTGAACACGAAACCGCCCTTGACCATTTCCGCCAACGCACGGATTTCGCCGGCTTCGTTGGCGAAGTTCATGGTCTTGTAGGGGTTGGCCCAATCGCCCAGCACGCCCAGGCGGATGAACTCGGCCTTCTGGCCTTCGATCTGCTCGGAAGCGTAGGCGCGGCACAGCTCACGGGTCTTGTCCGAGGACAGGTTCTTGCCGTGGGTGACTTCGACCTTGTGCTCGATCGGCAGGCCGTGGCAGTCCCAGCCCGGAACGTAAGGCGCGTCGAAGCCCGCCAGGGTCTTCGAGCGGATGATCATGTCCTTGAGAATCTTGTTGACCGCATGACCGATGTGAATCGAGCCGTTGGCGTAGGGCGGACCGTCGTGCAGAACGAACTTCGGACGATCCTTGCCAATTTCGCGCAACTTACCGTACAGGCCAATGCTGTCCCAGCGCTGCAGAATCTGCGGTTCGCGCTGAGGCAGGCCGGCCTTCATTGGGAAGGCGGTGTCCGGAAGGTTTAGCGTGGCTTTATAGTCGGTCATTTAAGGCTCTTCATTAGCGATTGGCGCTAGGGGTACGTGCCAGTTCGGCACGGGCGGCGGCGATATCCGCGTTGATCGCCGTCTTCAGCGCCTCCAGAGAGGCGAAACGCTGCTCTTCACGCAGCTTTTGGTGGAAAACCACCGTCAAACGCCGGTCATACAGATCGCCGGCAAAATCTAAAAGATGAACTTCCAGGTGGGCCTTGCCATCACCCGCGACCGTCGGCCGCACGCCGATGTTGGCGACGCCCGGCCAGGTCTTGCCGTCGATATCGACATTCACCAGGTACACCCCGGACAACGGCACACGACGGCGCTTGAGCTGCACGTTGGCGGTCGGCGTACCCAACTGGCGCGCCAGCTTCTGTCCGTGCAGCACCCGCCCGGCAATGCGGAACGGGCGACCGAGCAGGCGCTCGGCCAGGACGAAATCGGCGGCCGCCAGCGCGTTGCGGACCTGGGTACTGCTGACGCGCAGGCCATCCAGTTCGACGGTCTGCGCGGCTTCCACGGTAAAGCCGTGAATGGCCCCGGCCTTTTGCAGGAAATCGAAGTCGCCGACCCGGTCGCAGCCGAAACGAAAATCGTCGCCGACCTCCAGGTGCTGCACCCCCAGGCCGTCGACCAGGATCGTCTCGACGAACTCAGTGGCACTGAGCCTGCTCAAGCGCTGGTTGAACGCCAGGCACAGGACCCGGTCGACGCCGGCTTCGGCCAGCAGCTGCAACTTGTCGCGCAAACGTGCCAGACGCGCCGGGGCGGTCTCCGGAGCGAAGAATTCGCGCGGCTGCGGCTCGAAAATCACCACGCAGCTGGGCACGCCCAACTCAAGCGCACGCTCGCGCAGCCGGCCCAGGATAGCCTGGTGACCACGGTGAACACCGTCGAAGTTGCCAATAGTGGCGACACAGCCCCGATGCTGGGGGCGCAGGTTGTGGAGGCCTCGGACCAGCTGCATAACGCGCTTCTTGCTCATAAAGTGGCCGATTATAACCACACCCGACGGCCGGTGACAGGCAACAGCACGCGCCAAAGTGCTCGAACCGACAAAACCACCGTCCGCCCGGTACTCAAGTACCCCGGCACCTCAGTGCAACGCCTTGCGATTGAAGTCGCGCAGTCGGAAACCGAGGATCAGCAACATGCCGAAATAAGCCACCACCCCTGCCACGACCAACGCGCCCAGGCGCAGGAAACGCTCGAACATGTGCCCCTGGTCCCAGGCCGGCATGAATTGCATCAGCCCCACCAGCACCGCGGACATCACACTCACCGCGACGATCAGCTTGATGGCGAACTTGCCCCAGCCCGGCTG
This sequence comes from Pseudomonas sp. MRSN 12121, assembly GCF_000931465.1. Lineage (NCBI taxonomy): Bacteria > Pseudomonadati > Pseudomonadota > Gammaproteobacteria > Pseudomonadales > Pseudomonadaceae > Pseudomonas > Pseudomonas sp. MRSN 12121. The sequence continues at coordinate 5,952,952 of NZ_CP010892.1, forward strand.
CGGCAGGAACATCTGCTGCTTGCGCAGTTGATAGAACAGCAGGCCGGCGTTGATGCAGGCACCAGCGCTGATCGCCAGCGCCAGGCCCGCATGCTTGAACGGGCCGATGAACGCCAGGTTCAACAATTGCGTGACGACCAGGGTGAAGATCGCGATTTTCACCGGTGTGCGGATGTTCTGCTGGGCATAGAAGCCCGGTGCCAGGACCTTGATCACAATGATCGCCAACAGCCCCACCGAGTAGGCGACCAACGCGCGCTGCGTCATCACGGCGTCGAAGGCGCTGAACTGGCCGTACTGGAACAGCGAGACGGTCAGCGGCTCGGCCAGGATCCCCAGCGCCAGCGCGCAAGGCAGCACCAGCATAAAGCACAGGCGCAGGCCCCAATCGAGGATCCGCGAATACTCATGCCGGTCCTTGTTGGCGTAGGTCTTGGCCAGCGTCGGCAACAGGATCGTCCCCAGCGCCACGCCCAGCACGCCGGAAGGCAGCTCCATCAGCCGGTCGGCGTAATACATCCAGGACACCGAGCCGGCCACCAGGAACGAGGCGAAAATGGTGTTGATGATCAACGAGATCTGGCTGACCGACACCCCGAGGATGGCCGGCAGCATCTGTTTCAGCACCCGCCAGACCCCGGTATCGCGCAGGTTCAGGCGCGGCAGCACGAGCATGCCGATCTTTTTCAGGTGCGGCAGTTGATACAACAGCTGCGCCAGGCCGCCGGCCAGTACCGCCCATCCCAGGGCCATGACCGGCGGATCGAAATAGGGCGTCAGGAAGAGGGCAAAGACGATCATCGCGACGTTCAGCAGCGTCGGCACGAACGCCGGGACCGAGAAACGGTTCCAGGTATTGAGAATCGCCCCCGCCAGCGACGACAACGAGATCAGCAATATATAAGGAAAGGTCACGCGCAGCAGGTCGGTGGTCAGCGTGAATTTTTCCGGGGTGTCGACGAACCCCGGCGCCGTTGCCCAGATCACCCAGGGCGCGGCGACGATCCCCAGCGCCGTCACCAGCGCCAGCACCAGCGTCAGCAGCCCGGACACATAGGCGATGAAGGTGCGGGTCGCCTCTTCGCCCTGCTGATTCTTGTATTCCGCCAGGATCGGCACGAACGCCTGGGAAAAGGCCCCCTCGGCAAAAATGCGCCGCAGCAGGTTGGGCAATTTGAAGGCGATGAAGAAGGCGTCCGTCGCCATTCCGGCACCGAACGTGCGCGCGACGATGGTATCGCGAACAAACCCCAGAACCCGGGAAAGCATGGTGATAGAGCTGACAGCGGCCAACGACTTGAGCAGGTTCATGAAAAGGTTTTTGCCTATGGATAAACAGCAGGCGAACAATGCGCCCACTTGTGCGATACTCCGCGCCGCAACAGCACAGAGCCAAAGCTCGCGAGTTTACAGGTCATGCGCCGGAAATAAATATCCTGCCTCTTCCGATCCAACCACTCAGCGGAACGCATCAGCTGCCCTTGACAAGCCTTCAACTCATCGGCATGATTCGCGGCCTATTTTGTTTGCTATTTCCCAAAAAGTCTTTCGAGGAGCTCGACGGTGGCCAACTCACCTTCCGCCAAAAAACGTGCAAAACAGGCTGAGAAGCGTCGCAGCCACAACGCCAGCCTGCGTTCCATGGTTCGTACCTACATCAAGAATGTAGTCAAGGCCATCGACGCAAAAGACGCCGAAAAAGCGCAAGCCGCTTACGTTCTGGCCGTGCCAGTAATCGACCGTATGGCCGATAAAGGCATCATCCACAAGAACAAAGCTGCTCGCCATAAAGGCCGCCTGAATGGCCATATCAAGGCTCTGAAGCTCGCTGCTGCAGCCTAAGCGACACGCTTGTTGAAAAACCGACCCCAGGGTCGGTTTTTTATTGCCTGCGTTTTATTGCCCGGCGAGGTGAGCAACGGACCATCACGCAAGCTCGCTCCTTAATGCAACCCGGAGCGAGCCCGCAACGAAGGTGATTACGGCGTTTGCGCCCAAGGCAGGATTGGAATGGCCGTGACCGCATTCTGCGGACTGCCCTCGATCAAGCGATCGCTGTAGACCAGGTACACCAGGGTGTTGCGCTTCTTGTCGAGGAAACGCACCACCTGCATGGTCTTGAACACCAGCGACGTACGCTCCTTGAACACCTCGTCGCCATCCTTGAGCTCGCCCTTGAAGCGGATCGGCCCCACCTGACGACAGGCAATGGAGGCCTCGGCGCGATCCTCCGCCAACCCCAGGCCACCTTTCACACCACCGGTCTTGGCACGAGACAGGTAGCAGGTCACCCCTTCCACCTTCGGATCATCGAACGCTTCGACCACGATGCGATCGTTGGGCCCGACAAACTTGAACACCGTCGACACCTGGCCGATTTCCTCGGCGGAAGCGAACAACGGCATCGCCAACAATAACCCCAACAATCCTTTTGCTACGCGCATTGGCTTTTCCTTAGACCAGAATCAGGTTGTCACGGTGAACCAGCTCGGGCTCAGCCATGTACCCCAACAGACCGACAATCGCATCAGAAGGCTGACCGATGATTTTCTGCGCTTCCAGGGCGCTGTAGTTGGCCAACCCACGGGCAATTTCGCGTCCGTCCGGCGCCACGCACACCACCATTTCGCCACGACGGAAACTCCCCTGGACCAGCTTGACCCCTACCGGCAGCAGGCTCTTGTTGCCCTGGGACAAAGCCGACACCGCGCCATCGTCCAGCACCAGCGTGCCGCGCGTCTGCAGATGCCCCGCCAGCCACTGCTTGCGCGCCGCCAGCATGCCGCGCTCGGGCGACAGCAGGGTCCCCAGGCGCTCGCCCGCCTTCAAGCGATCCAGCACCCGCTCCAGGCGCCCGCCGACAATGATGGTGTGCGCCCCGGAACGGGCAGCCAGGCGCGCCGCGCGCAGCTTGGTCTGCATGCCGCCACGCCCCAGCGCGCCACCGGTGCCACCGGCAACCGCATCCAGCGCCGGATCGTCGGCACGCGCCTCATAGATCAGCTGAGCATCGGGATTGTTGCGTGGATCCGCATCGAACATGCCATCGCGATCGGTAAGAATCACCAGCAGATCGGCCTCGACCAGGTTGGCCACCAAGGCTGCCAGGGTGTCGTTGTCGCCGAAACGGATCTCGTCGGTCACCACGGTGTCGTTCTCATTGATCACCGGAATCACCTTGAGCTCGACCAGAGCCCGCAAGGTGCTGCGGGCGTTCAGATAACGCTTGCGATCGGACAAGTCATCATGAGTCAGCAGAATCTGCGCCGTATGCAGGCCGTGCTCGGCAAAGCTCGACTCCCAGGCCTGCACCAGCCCCATCTGGCCGATCGCCGCAGCCGCCTGCAACTCATGCATCGCACTCGGTCGTGCGGTCCAGCCCAGGCGACTCATACCGGCCGCTACCGCACCGGAGGAAACCAACACCAGCTCGACGCCAGCCTCGTGCAAGGCCACCATCTGCTCGACCCAGACACCCATTGCCGCGCGATCCAGCCCCTTGCCGTCCGCCGTCAGCAGTGCGCTGCCGATCTTCACGACCCAGCGCTGCGCACCCGTCACCTTACTCCGCATCTTCTTCAACCTTGGCTTGAGAGCACGCGACCGAGCGCGCCCATAAATTATTCGTGGCTACGTTTCTTGATACCAAGCTTCTTTACTACGTTTTCCGGATACTAAAACGCCGCTCAATGAGCGGCGCTTGTAGTTTACTGCAACGAATCAATCACGGACGTAAATGATTTCCGGACCATCCTCGTCATCCACATCCTCTTCATCCCAATCATCGTCGCCGATGTCGTGGACGCTCTTCACGCCACTGCGACGCAGGGCGCGCTGGTCATCCAGAGCCTGCAACTGCGCACGCGCCTCGTCTTCGATGCGCTGGTCGAGCTCAGCCAACTCGTCGGCATAAGCCGGGTCAGCCGCCAGGCGATCGGCACGATCTTCCAGGTAACGCATGATGTCGCGGCTCAGACGCTCGGTGCCATCCTTGGAGATGGCCGAGATCACATAGACCGGACCGGTCCATTCCAGGCGATCGACGATCTCCTTGACCCGCGCCTCATGCTCCTCCTCGAGGATCTGGTCGCACTTGTTCAGCACCAGCCAGCGATCACGCTCGGCCAGCGAAGGACTGAACTTGACCAGCTCATTGACGATGACTTCCGCGGCATCGGCCGGACTGCTCTCATCCAGCGGCGCCATGTCCACGAGGTGCAGCAACAGGCGGGTACGCGCCAGGTGCTTGAGGAAACGGATACCCAGGCCCGCGCCATCCGAAGCCCCTTCGATCAGCCCCGGAATGTCGGCGATCACGAAGCTCTTCCAGCGGTCGACGCTGACCACCCCCAGGTTTGGCACCAGAGTCGTGAACGGATAATCGGCCACTTTCGGCTTCGCAGCGGAAACCGAACGAATGAACGTACTCTTGCCGGCATTCGGCAAGCCCAGCAGACCAACGTCCGCCAGCACTTTCAGCTCAAGCTTCAGGTCGCGCTGCTCGCCCGGCTTGCCCGGCGTAGTCTGGCGCGGCGCGCGATTGGTACTGGACTTGAAGCGGGTATTGCCCAGGCCGTGCCAACCGCCCTGCACTACCAGCAAGCGCTGGCCAGCCTTGGTCAGGTCGCCAATCACTTCCTGGGTACCGGCATCGATCACCGTGGTGCCGACCGGCACGCGCAACTCGAGGTCTTCACCCTTCTTGCCGGTGCAATCGGTACTGCCGCCATTGGAGCCGCGCTCGGCATCGAAGTGACGGGTATAGCGGTAGTCCACCAGGGTATTCAGGTTTTCGTCGGCGACCATGAAGATCGAACCGCCATCACCCCCATCACCACCGTTCGGACCACCGTTTTCGATGAATTTTTCCCGACGGAAACTCATGCAACCATTGCCGCCGTCGCCAGCTTTTACTCGGATCGAAACTTCATCAACGAACTTCATAACAAAACGCCTCTCGCCGCATGGGCGAGCCGAAAAACACTAAGACATAAGACTCTTGCAAAAATGAGCGCAGCGACCCCGATCAACGGCCGTAACCTCCAGCGCTGGCAGCCCATACAAACAGTTTTGCAAGAGACTCACCCCACAAACGAAAAAGCCCCGTCGCAAGACAGGGCTTTTCCAGCGTTCGCGCAATTAGGCTGCGACGACGCTCACGTAACGACGACCGAAGGCGCCTTTTACTTCAAACTTGATCACGCCTTCGATTTTCGCGAAGAGGGTGTGATCCTTACCCATGCCAACGCCGTAGCCAGCGTGGAATTGGGTGCCGCGCTGACGCACGATGATGTTGCCGGCCTTGATGACCTGGCCGCCATACATCTTCACGCCAAGGCGTTTGGCTTCTGAGTCGCGACCGTTACGGGTACTACCACCAGCTTTTTTGTGTGCCATGAGTTCAATTCTCCTAGTGAGGAATTAGGCTGAAATTAAGCCTGAATACCGGTGATTTTGATCTCGGTGAACCACTGGCGGTGGCCCATACGCTTCATGTGGTGCTTACGGCGACGGAACTTGATGATGCGGACTTTATCGTGACGACCTTGGGAGATCACTTCAGCCTTGACGGTTGCGCCAGCAACAACAGGTGCGCCGATGTTCACGTCGTCGCCATTGGCAACCAACAGAACGCGGTCAAAAGTCACGGATTCGCCAGTGGCGATTTCCAGTTTTTCGATCTTCAGGTATTCACCTTCAGCGACCTTGTATTGCTTACCGCCGGTAACGATTACTGCGTACATGGTATTTCTCCGATAATCCTGCTCACCCAGCTCTTTATAAGAAGAGGTATTGGCTGGCATGGCTGCATGGGGCTGGAACGGCCCAAGTGCAATTGCGTAAGGCAGGTGCTGCCCAGGAAGTTCAGGGTGCGCGATTGTACGCAAGCCGCCCAGGCGATGCAAGTGGCCGTCCATCGCGCCTTGACAGCCCCGGACGTGGGTCCTAGCATGCCGCGCAACCCTTCTGGAGCACCTGTCGCTGATGCAACCCCAAGCTTTCTACCGCGCGGTGGCGGACGATTTCAACGCCGTCGACGGCATCATCAAGAAGCAGCTGACTTCCCGAGTGCCGCTGGTATCGAAAATCGGTGACTACATTACCTCCGCCGGAGGTAAACGCCTACGTCCTTTATTGGTGCTGCTGTGCGGCAAGGCCCTGGGCCGCGAAGGCGACGACCTGCGCCTGCTGGCCGCCACCATCGAATTCCTGCACACCGCCACCCTGCTGCATGACGACGTGGTCGACATGTCCGGCATGCGCCGCGGCCGTTCGACCGCCAACGCCATGTGGGGTAACGCCCCAAGCGTGCTGGTGGGCGACTTCTTGTACTCGCGCTCCTTCGAAATGATGGTCGAGCTGGGCTCGATGCCAGTGATGAAGATCCTGTCGCAGGCCACCCGCGTGATCGCCGAAGGCGAAGTGCTGCAGCTGTCGAAAGTCCGCGATGCCAGCACCACCGAAGAAACCTACATGGAAGTCATCCGCGGCAAGACCGCGATGCTCTTCGAGGCCTCGACCCACAGCGCCGCCGCCCTGGCTGGCGCCACCGAGGAGCAGAGCGAAGCCCTGCGCACCTTTGGCGATCACCTGGGCGTAGCCTTCCAGCTGGTCGACGACCTGCTCGACTACAAGGGCGATGCGCAGACCCTGGGCAAGAACGTCGGCGACGACCTGGCCGAAGGCAAGCCAACCCTGCCGCTGATCTACACCATGCGCGAAGGTACGCCGGAACAGGCGGCGCTGGTACGCCAGGCGATCCAGAAAGGCGGTATCGAAGACCTGGAAAGCATCCGCGCGGCCGTGGAAGCCTCCGGTTCGCTGGAATACACCGCACGTCTGGCCCGCGATTACGCCGCTCGCGCCATCGCCTGCCTGGAAGCCCTGCCGCCAAGCGAATACCGTGATGCGCTGGTGGAACTGAGCGAATTCGCTGTAGCCCGCACGCACTGATCCCCCTTACCGACAAGCACGCTCCTGCCGCCCCGAGGGCTGCGCAGGCGCGTGCCTGTTGCTGACGTTTTGCGCAAATCCCCCTCGCAACACCCCTGCGCCAACAAAACCTTATATAATGTGCGCTTTTTTAGCCTTCCTGAAACCGAGGAGTCTTAGTGAGCACGCTGCCACCCTGCCCGAAATGCAATTCCGAATACACCTATGAAGACGGCGTCCAGCTGGTCTGCCCGGAATGCGCCCACGAATGGTCCGCCAACGCTGAAGCCGAGGCCGCGTCCGATGAAGCCGTGAAAAAGGACTCGGTCGGTAACATCCTGCAAGACGGCGACACCATCACCGTGATCAAGGACCTGAAGGTCAAAGGCACTTCGCTGGTGGTCAAGGTCGGCACCAAGGTCAAGAACATCCGCCTGTGCGATGGCGACCATGATATCGACTGCAAGATCGACGGAATCGGCCCGATGAAGCTCAAATCCGAGTTCGTCCGCAAAGTCTGATAAACCGGCTATCGCCCCGCGCCTGGCGCGGGGTGTGCCCCCTCCTCTCGCCCTCCTCCCCCTTCCTCCGCCAAATAGCAAAAGGCCAGCCCTTTTGACCCATAACAATTTCCACACAGAAAAAAGCAGAAACCGCCAATAGGTACTTGCTATTCATTGAATAAGAATTATTCTCATTGAACCCCATCAAGGAGATGAGACTCATGACTTATTTGATCGACGCATGGCTGGACCGCCCACACCCTTACCTGCGAATCCTGCATCGGGAAACCGGGGAAGTCTGTGCGGTACTGGAAGAAGAAGCCTTGAACGAACTCCAGGATCAGGGCGACCTGGACCTCAATGGCCTGAGTTCCAGCGAGCCGGTGGTGCTCAAGGAACTGGTGCGCAACCTGTTTCTGTTCTGCTATGCCCGGGCCTTGCGCCCTGCTGGAACAACCGAAGGCCAGGGCCTGAGCGCAAAAATACGCCTATGACCCCGCCCAAACCCTCTGCCGGGACAAACCTGCGCGCGATCCACCTACCGTGGGACGGTATACGGATCGCGAGCGGGCCTGCCCGGTCATCGAGGCTTACAGAACGTCGAGCAGCTCGACGTCGAACACCAGGACGCTGTGCGGCGGAATGCTGCCAACGCCTTGGGCGCCGTAAGCCAGTTCGCTCGGCACGTACAGACGCCATTTGCTGCCGGCGTTCATCAGTTGCAGCGCTTCGGTCCAGCCAGCGATGACGCCGCCGACCGGGAATTCCGCAGGCTGGCCGCGCTCGTAGGAGCTGTCGAACACAGTGCCGTCGATCAGGGTGCCGTGGTAGTGAGTACGCACGCTGTCTTCACGAGATGGCTTGGCGCCGTCGCCCTGGGTCAGCACTTCGAACTGCAGGCCGGACGCCAGAGTGGTGATGCCTTCACGCTTGGCGTTTTCAGCCAGGAAAGCCAGGCCCGCGCCAGCAGCGGCTTCAGCCTTGGCAGCGGCTTCGGCTTGCATGATTTCGCGGATCACTTTGAAGCTGGCGGACATCTCTTCCTGGCCTACACGGCTAGGCTTGCCGGCAAAGGCGTCGGTCAGGCCGGCCAGGATCGCGTCCAGGCTCACGCCCGGTGGCGGGTTGTCACGCAGTTGATCGCCCAGCTGACGGCCGATGCCGTAGCTGACGCGGGTTTCGTCGGTGGACAGATTTACTTCGGACATGACACTGCTCCGCTGTGCGGACGGCTCGAGAATCCGCCGTGCGGACACGGTGGATTCCGGGGCGCCCGGAACCAAAAGGGCGAGCAGACTAGCACAGAAGCCTCGACGATGATGAACGCGCGCCGCCTACCAGGACGAACGCGAGGCGATAGGCACTCGCAGGCTGTCCTCGGTGCCGGCCGACAGCCCGCACATCTCGTCATGCACCGATGTATGGATCAGGTTGAAGGGCAGCCTGGGAAAGGCATGCAGCACTTCCCGGGCATGCTCCACCGAGCGCAGGTGCAGCATCTGGCCATGGGCGTCGCTGAGGGGGAACGCCGCCCCGTGCATCCGGGCCTCGAGCAGATAGATACCGCCCTCGAGGGAAATCAGGTTCAGCTCGTCGACCTTTCCGGCGACGGCATAGGCATTCAGTTCATGCAGGTTCATGGGGCACCTCGCAGGGCTCAAGCCCGAGACCCATACAGGGATATGCCCCGGCAGGCAAAAGCACAAGCCACAAACGACGCCGCCCGTCCGTTTCACAACGGCCGGGCGGCGCGGTTCCAGCGGGTACAAACCATCAGTGCTTGGTCAGCTTGTCCAGATAACCCATGGCGCAGGCCGAGATCACGAAGGTCATATGGATGATCACGTACCACATCAGGTACTGGGTCTCGATACTCTTCGCGTCCATGAACACCCGCAGCAGGTGGATCGAGGAAATTGCCACGATGGAGGCGGCTACCTTCATCTTCAGCGAAGAAGAATCCATCTTGCCCAGCCAGCTGAGCTTTTCCTTGTCTTCGTCGATGTCCAGCTGAGACACGAAATTCTCATAGCCGGAAATCATCACCATCACCAGCAAGCCGCCGACCAGCGCCATGTCGATCAACGACAGCAGCACCAGGATCAGATCGGACTCGGCCATGGTGAACACGTTGGGAATGACGTGGAAGACTTCCTGGAAAAACTTCAGCGCCAACGCGAGCAAGCCCAGGGACAGACCGAAGTAGATCGGCGCCAACAGCCAGCGCGAGGCGTACATTGCATTTTCGACTAAACGTTCCATTGAATCTCACACAGGCCTGAAATGGCGGCGAGTATATCAGCCGCCCAAAAGCCCATAAACCGTAACGAAATCCATCGCCTGCGCGTTTGCCGGAGCGAATTTCTGCTAGTGTCGGCATCACGAGAACAGCTCAATGACATCGGACAGGAAGCCTGGAGAATGGATTTGCGATTGCCTTTGGCGAGTACCGGCCTGTGTATCTCGCTGCTGCTCATGACTGGCTGCTCGCCCAGCGACGAGAAGCAGCAGGTCAGCCTGGAACAGAAAACCGCACAGTTCGAACAGTCCCTGGACAGCATCCAGGACCCCAGGCTCAAAGATGCCATCGCCGACCTGGGCGGTTCGCTGCTGCTGCTTGAACGCGCGCAACTGCGACTCCAGAGCAAGCCCATCGAAACCGAATACGGCGACGACGCCCTGGCCCTGCTCAAGCACTACCCCAGCCCGCAGGCCCTGGTCGATACCTACCTCAATGGGCTGTTCGTGCTGCGCAAGAGCTCCAACTCCGACTACCTGACCGACCTGCAACCGGTATTTCCCTTCAACTTCGGCATGCAGGCGCAGTTCCCCTTCCCCCACGGCCTCGAATGGCAATCCGTGAAACTGAGCAACGGCAAGGTCGTGGCCTTCCAGCCCGAATGGTCGGAAACCGATCCCGGTATCCAGTTGAGCCCCTCCAGCTCCAACCTGACCAACCCGGACGACCTGACCATCACCTACCCCTTCATCGAAGGCCTGGAAGTCGAAAACAAGAACCAGCCCCAACCCGTGACACTGCAAGGCAAGGCCGAAGTGATAGCCCCTCGCCAGGTGGTGACCTTCGAGCTGGGCAAGGCGGATATTGGCAAGCCGCGCAGCAATCAGAACATCAGCGTGAAGCTTGTGTCCCTGGACAAGAACAGCGCGGAAATCGAGCTGACCAACAGCGCCCCGCCCTCGCCCGAAATCGGCGATACCCCTCTGAACCCGCTGTTGGTGCAAGCCCGCGATAGCACCGGGCAAATCCTTTCGCGTTCCGGCTCGATCAATGAAAGCAGCCAGCAGATTGCCTTCTATACCCGGCAGCTCGCCGAAATGCAGAAGCAGAAAGCCTGGAGCGAGACATTCGAGCAGCAGCTCGAGGCGCAGCGCAAAGCCTTCGAGCGTGAGCAGAAAAGCCAGTACACCAAGGTGTATTTCAACGGCCTGATCGACAAGCTGGAAGTCAATGTGCTGGACTTCTCCGAAGCCACCGTCACCCGCAAGGACCTCGACCTGAAGGTACAGCGCTTCGACCGCCAGACCACCGACAGCAGGATCCAGCCGCTGCCCATGCCGGTCTTGGTGTATGACGACCAGGCGGCCGACTACCTCAAGGGCGCCGACCTCGACGAAGAAACCCTGAAGAAAAGCGTGGTCGTCCATCAATCCACCGAAGACGCCAGCGCGGCCAGGATCGAGTTCGACCACCCCAAGACCTTCAACGACGAATTGCTGGGCAACTCCTTCTCGTCAGGCGACAGCCCCGTGACCTTCTTCACCCAGGACGCCAACGGCAAGCGCGGCGAACCCATCGAGCTGCCAGACGAGGCCGTCGAGGTCGATCCAATGCGCAGCGCCATCACCTACGACCTGACCCTGTTCCCGGAAACCCCAGCCTATGCCGTCGGCTCGATCCCGCTGTTCCTGGCCAGCATCGAGAAGAAAACCCTGGCCACCAGCCAACTGCCCAAGGGGCTGGAACTCAAGGACAACGCGCTGATCGTCGACCAGCGGCTGTTCCCCGCCGAATCCTGGCGTTTCTACGCCAAGGACGGCAGCGGCCAATACCTGAAGGAGATTCTCGCGGTCAGCCACGAAACGCCGGCAAATGGCCCGGCGCCGTTCGACGTGCATTACTTCTACGGGCAGCCCACCACCCTTGAAACCTATCAGCGCAGTGAGCTCAACACGGTCGAATATGGTTTTGAGGTCAAGCTCGACAAGCTGGAAAACCCGCCACCGGAGGAGTGAGCCTCAAGCCGTTCAATGGCGGCAGCGTTCGCCGTTGATCTGCCGTAGCTGGGCTTGAAGGTGCAGGCACCAAATCTGCGGATCGTCCGCCAGCTCATAGCCATGAGTGGTGAGGCTTTCGACGATGGAATCAAGGATGGATTCGGCCACGCCGGGGCCGCAGAAAGGTCCCTGGGCCTTGATGGCCGAGGGTTGTTCACCGGCCATTCCGGCGGCGAACAGCAAGGTCCACATTCCGTTATCCCCCGCCAGCGGGCGGACGCTGCATTCGATGCGGGTGACCAGGCCAAGACACTGGCGTGTAAGGCAGAGGTTGCGCGACATGGCGGCGACCCTCGGTAGATCCGGTATTCAGCCCTCATGGGAAGACTGTTTCGATCCAGTGACGACTGTCGTTCTCCTTGCCCTGAGAATAGGAAGAAAAGCCTGATAAGCAAAGTTGACCGGCTGAACAGGCGCCGAATGGTCTTTTCGCGAAATTTGACGCCAACGGACCGGCGCCGCGACGAAGGCAGGGCCCTCGCCGCGGCGCGTCCTCATGCCGGTTTGGCTTCGGCCAGCGCCTCTTGCGCCTGTTCCTTTTCCGCTTCCTTGAGCTCATCTTCGCTGATCATTTCCGCAATCACCCGCAGGCGCTCCACCACCCGTGCGTTGACGCTGCCTTCCGGGAACTGGCCATCCGCGTCCGGCTCGCCCGCAGGTTCGCCCACCAGCAGGCTCAGGGCCTCGTCGGCCTGGCGCACGGCATAGACGTGGAATTGCCCGGCGCGCACTGCCGCCAGCACCTTTTCGTCCAGCATCAGGGTGGCGACGTTGGCCTGAGGAATGATGGCTCCTTGCTCCCCCGTCAGGCCCCGTGCCTCGCAGAGACGGAAGAAACCTTCGATCTTCTCGTTGACCCCACCCACTGCCTGCACTTCGCCGAACTGGTTGATCGAACCGGTAATGGCAAAGCATTGCTTGAGCGGGGTTTTCGACAAGGCCGAGATCAGCGTGCACGCTTCGCCCAGCGATGCGCTGTCGCCATCGACGTAACCATAGGATTGCTCCAGCGCGATGCTCGCCGAAATCGCCAGAGGGAATTCCTGGGCGTAACGACTGCCCAGGTAGCCGGTGAGAATCATCACGCCCTTGGAGTGAATCGGCTGGCCGAGGTTGACCTCACGCTCGATGTCGACGATACCGCTGCCCCCCGGATACACCGTGGCGGAAATCCGCGCCGGCACGCCAAAGGCCGAGTCGCCCACTTCCAGCACCGTCAGGCCGTTGCACTTGCCCACGGCGGCACCGTCGGTGTCGATCAGGATGATCCCCGCCAGCATGTCGTCGAGAATCCGCGCCGAGACCCGGCCGGTGCGCGTGGCCTTGGCCTTGAGTGCGCGCTCGATGTGCCCGGCATCGGTCATCTCGTCCGAGGCCAGGTGACGAATGAAATCCGCCTCGCTGACCAGCTGGAACAGATCGCCGATCCGCGCCGACAAGCGTCCCTGGTGCTCCGCCAGGCGGGCACTGTAGGTGGCCAGGCGCGCCACCGCGTCCGCGGTCAGCGGGGCCATGCCTTCTTCGGAGGTACGGGTTTTCAGCAGTTGGGCGAATTGTTCGAGGCTCTCGTCCACCATCGGGATGTCTTCGTCGAAATCCACCAACACGCGGAACATCTCCTGGAAGTCCGGATCCAGGTCCTGCAGCGTGTAGTACAGCTGGCGGGCGCCGATGATGATGACCTTGACCTGCAACGGAATGTGCTGCGGCGTCAGGGTCACGGTAGCCAGGCGTCCCAGCTCGCCCAGTGGCGACTCCATCTTCAGCTTGCGCGATTGCAGGGCACGCTTGAGCGCGTCCCAGACAAAGGGCTCGCCGAGCATCTTCTCGGCTTCGAGAATCAGGAAGCCGCCATTGGCCCGGTGCAGGGCCCCCGGGCGCAGTTGGCGATAGGTGGTATACAGCGCGCCCTGGTCGGTGCTGTATTCGATGCGGCCGAACAGGTTGTCGTAGGTCGGGTGCGGCTCGAACACCACCGGCGCGCCGCCGCTGGCCGGATGACCGACCACCAGGCTCGGGCAGTACTGCTCTTCCAGCAGCTTGCGGGCCACCGCGTCGGTCTTGCTGTCGTCCACCAGTTGCTCGACCACGGTCTTGAGCAGGTACACCTGCATGGCCTGCAGATAACCGCACACACCGGCGTTTTCCGCGTACTTCTCGGACAGCGGCGCCAGCAGTGGCTGCAAGGCCAGGGTGATGGTTTCTTCGTTGAGTTGGCGCAGTTGGTTGCTCGACTCGCGCTTCCACTGCGGCAGGCTCGCCAGCTCTTCGTTGAGGCGCTCTTCCAGGGCGGAAATGTCCTCGTGGAAACGCTCGCGATCGGCTTCGGGCAATTGCGCGAATTCGGCCTCGTCCAGCGCCTTGCCGTCGAACATCGGGGTGAAGGCAATGTTGCTGCTGTCGCGGTACAGCGCGACATCCTTCTCCAGCGCCAGGCGCTCGATGACGTCCAGCGCCCGGTCGTAACGCTGGTTGAACGCACGGTCGATGGCACTTTTCTTCTGCTGATAGGACGGATGCTCGAAGACGGCCGGAAAGGTCGCCAGCAGGTTGTCGATCAGGCCGTTGATATCGCTGATGAACGCCCCGGCAGCGCCCGAAGGCAGCTCCAGCGCACGTGGTTCGCGCGGCTCATCGAAATTGTTGACGTAAACCCAGTCGGACGGGGTCTGCAGGCGCTTGCCTTCCGCCTTCAGGTAGCGTTTGACGAAGGAGAAACGGCCGGTACCAGGCTCGCCCATGACAAACACGTTGTAACCGGGGCGTGGCATGGCCACGCCGAACTGCAAGGCTTCGACTGCGCGTTCCTGGCCAAGCACACCGCGAAAGGGCTCCAGATCATTGGTGGTCGAGAAGCTGAACTGTTCAGCGGAAAACGGACGGGTCAGCGCTTCGGGCGCTAGACGCAAGCTGGCAGCAACAGGATCAGGCATCGGGCTTCCTTACATCAGGCGGGGCAGATGGGGCATTCTGGCGCCGGGTCCATCGGCTGGCAAGGCGCCAGGGCGCGAAAGCGCGGGCCGCTAACAGGCGTCATGGACCCTGCATAAAAATCAGCTATTTCAAGGAATATTTCTGAAAAAACCCCGGAACCCTTGGAACATGCCTAAACTCCAACCTGCGCGGCTGGACTAATAACCGGCCCACTGGCGCCGACATGGGCCAGACCCCTTGTCCATTGGTTTGCACACAATAGAGAACAAAGCTATGAAACGGATTCTTCTCGGTACTCTCTTCACCGCTGTTTCCATCAATGCAATGGCCCAAGCGCCAGGCGGTCCGGACTGTGGTTGGGGCAACATGCTGTTCGAAGGGCAGCGCGGCACTCCGGCTCACTTCCTGGCCTCCACCACCAACGGCACCTCCGGTAACGCGACGTTCGGCATGACTTCCGGCACCAACGGTTGCTCGACCAACAGCGCGCTGACCTACGGCGGCAAATCCTGGTTCGCCATGAATGGCATGATGAACGAGCTGTCCGAAGACATGGCCAAAGGTGAAGGCGAAGCGCTGACCACCTACGCCGTGGTCCTGGGCGTCGCTCCTGAAGACCGCGCGCACTTCGCCGCCGTCACCCACGAGCACTTCCAGCAGATCTTCAGCAAAGCCGACGTAACCGCGGACGATGTGCACACCAATACCCTCGCCGTGCTGAAAAACGACGCACGCCTGGCCAAATACGCTACCCCGGCCTAAATCTCGGCCCGCCCGCTCTTTTCGAAGAGCGGGCTTTTGTTTTTCGGACCCGACTCCTCCCGAGTCTTTGTTTTTTCCGACTCAAGTTGCCCACCATGCTCAAACGCCTTGCTTCCCTGGCGCTCTGTGTCTGCGCCCCGCTGTCCGCCGCGCCACATATCGACCCTTCCCGTTTGCAGCAACTGGCCAACGATCCGTTCTGGATCTCCCTGGGCCATTACGAAACCGCCAAGCTCGGCGGCTGGCGCAGCTACGTCAGCGACCCGAAGTTCTTCCTCGCCAGCGACGGCGCCGAACACCCCGATGCCGAACTCAAGGCCACCCTGGAGGCGATCTATGCCCCGGCCGGTAGCGGCAACCAGCATGCCCAGTGCGTGTACCCCGCCCGCACCCGCTGGCTCAAGGCCCAACTGAACCTGAGCGACCTGCCGGCGGTTGAGTGCAGCGAGTTCAGCCAATGGTTCAAGGATGTCGCGCCCCATAGCACGGTGATGATTTTTCCTGCGGCCTACCTGAACAGCCCGTCGTCGATGTTCGGCCATACCCTGCTGCGCATCGATCAGGCCGACGTGCAAAGCAATCACACGGCCCTGCTCAGCTACGCGATCAACTTCGGTGCCTACATCGAGGGCTCGGACAACAGCATCCTCTACGCCTGGAAGGGCCTGATGGGCGGCTATCCCGGGCTGTTCGCCCTGGTGCCCTACCAGGAAAAACTCGCGGAATACCGCAGCCTGGAAAACCGCGACCTGTGGGAGTACCGGCTGAACCTGACCCAGGCCGAGACCGAACGCATGGTCGAACACGTCTGGGAACTGAAGCAGATCAAGTTCGACTACTTCTTCTTCGACGAGAACTGCTCCTACCGCCTGCTGGAACTGCTGCAAGTGGCCCGCCCCAGCCTGCGCCTGACCGAACAGTTCCCCCTCACGGCGATTCCCACCGACACCGTCAAGGCGGTCAAGGAAGCCGGCCTGGTGGAGAAGATCGAATACCGTCCATCCCGCGAGCGCGAACTGCTCGAACGCGCCAAACCGCTGACCCACGAGGAACAGCAATGGGTGCTGAACGTCAGCGCCGACCAGCAGCAACTGCAACAGCCGGCCTTCAAGGCATTGCCCCGGGAGCGCCAGGCGCTGATCGTCGACGCCGCCTACCGCCTCGAACGCTATCGGGCCAACGGCCAGGAGCGCGACCCGCAACGGGCACAGCGCAGCTTCGAACTGCTGCGGGCGATCAATCGCAACCCGCCGCCGGAACTGTCCATCGAGCGCCCCGACCTGCCGGAAGACGGCCATGAATCGCGTACCTGGCAAGTCGGCGTGGGCACCCGCGGCGACCGGGCCTTTGGCGAATACGGGCTGCGCATGGCCTATCACGACCTCAACGACAACGCCGAGGGCTTCCCCCTTGGCGCGCAGATCGAAATCCTGCAGATGAAACTGCGCCAGTACGAAGGCAACAACTGGCAACTGCAGCAGCTGGACCTGGCGACCATTCGCTCGCTGACGCCGCGCAACGAGCTGCTGCAACCCTGGTCCTGGCAGGTCACCGGCGGCCTGGAACGGGTGCCGGGCAAACACGACGACGAAACCCTGGTCAGCCATGTCAACGGTGGCGGCGGCGGGACCTGGCAACTCGGCGAAAACGTGCTCGGCTTCGCCCTGGGCACGGTGCGCGTCGAGCACAATGCCGACTTCGCCGGTTTCATCACCCCGGCGGCCGGTTTCAATACCGGCCTGCTGTGGAAAAACCCGCTGGGCAATTTCAGCCTCGAGGCCAAGGGTGACTATTTCACCAATGGCGAGGTGCGCCGCAGCCTGAGCCTCAACCAGCAATGGGAGCTGTCGCGCAACCTGGGCCTGCGCCTGAGCGCCCAGCGCGAGTTCAGCCACCTGGCCACGGCACAGAACGAGGTGATGCTGGAGCTGAAGTGGTATCACTACTGACGCAGCCCCGGTGGGCCGCTCGGGAAGCGCGACCACAGAGCGCTCACCGGGCTTTCACACACTGCTGACGAATACCCTTCTAGACTTTCCCTATCAGCCGTTGAGCGGCGCGGGAGTCCGAGATGTGGCGGTATGCAGTAGTCGCAGCGTTGCTGGCCTTGCTCGGCGGTTGCGAGACCACCCATGAGCAGTTGCTGAAGCAGGGTTATCCACCGGCTTTCGCCGACGGTTTCGACGATGGCTGCGTCAGCGGTCGCCAGGCCGCCGGGGCGATCACCGGCGAATTCCGCAAGAACGTGCCGCGCTACCTCAAGGACCCGCACTACGCCGAGGGCTGGAGCGATGGGTTCCGCCAGTGCCAGGCCATGCTGGAAAACCGCGATCGCGAAGAGTATCGGGAGCGTCACTGGGACGAGCGCGAACGCGCCTGGCAACAGGAAAAGGACCGTGATGCGGGCCGTGCCTATCGCTCGCCGTAAGTCGCTTTCAGGCATGGCCTGAAACCAAAAGGCTGCGACCATGGCCCAAACTCCATGAAGGGGAGAAAACCATGAGCCGAGCCTTCGTCAATGAAGATCAGGCTGCCGCCCAGGCCGACCAACCGGTGGAACGGCAGATCAGCGCGCAACCCAATTACGTCACCCCGCAGGGTCTGAGCGAGCTGCAGGCCAGGGTCGCGCACCTGCAAAGCCGCCATGCCGAGCAGTCGATGCTGGGCGAACAGGCGGACCAGCAGTTGCTGGCTGATATCGAACGCGACCTGCGCTACTTCAACCAGCGCCTGCAAAGCGCCCAGGTGGTGCCCCAGGCGACATCGCGCACGAAGGTCCAGATCGGCAGCCGAGTGGTCTTCGCCGACGAGCACGGCAGCGAACAGGCCGTGCAGCTGGTGGGAGAAGACCAGGCCGATGTCGCCAAGGGCCTGATCAACTGGGGCTCGCCGCTGGGCCGGGCATTGCTGGGCAGCCAGCTTGGCGATGAAGTGCTGTGGCAACGTCCGGCGGGCGATCAGCTGATCGAAGTGATCCGCATCGACCCGGCTTAAACCACGCCCTGGGCCAGCATGGCATCGGCGACCTTGACGAAGCCCGCGATGTTCGCGCCCTTGACGTAGTTGACCCGACCGTTCTCTTCGCCGTAATGCACGCAGGCATGGTGGATCGACTGCATGATGTTGTGCAGCTTGCTGTCCACTTCTCCGGCGCTCCATAGCAGGCGCATGGCGTTCTGCGACATTTCCAGCCCGCTGACCGCTACGCCACCGGCGTTCGAGGCTTTGCCCGGGGCAAAGAGGATGCCGGCCTCGATGAAGATATCCACAGCCTCCAGGGTGGTCGGCATGTTCGCCCCCTCGGCCACGCAAATGCAGCCATTGCGCAACAGCGTGCGCGCGGCTTCGGCATCCAGTTCGTTCTGGGTGGCGCACGGCAGCGCGATCTCGGACGGCAGCGCCCAGGGATGTTGCCCGGCGAGGAACTGCAGATTGAACCGCGTCGCCAGCTCACTGATGCGCCCGCGCTTGACGTTCTTCAACTCCAGCACCGCCTGCCATTGCTCCTCCGTCAGCCCGGCCTCGCAGTACAGCGTGCCTTCGGAATCCGACAGGGAAATCACCTTGCCGCCCAGGTCCATGACCTTGCGCGCCGCGTATTGCGCCACGTTGCCGGAGCCGGAAATCGCCACGCGCTTGCCCTCCACGCGCTCGTCGCGGCGCTTGAGCATTTCCTCGGCGAAATACACGCAACCGAACCCGGTAGCCTCGGGACGGATCAGGCTGCCGCCGTAGCTGATGCCCTTGCCGGTCAGCACCGAGGTGAACTGGTTGCTCAGGCGCTTGTACTGGCCGAACAGGAAACCGATTTCCCGGGCACCGACGCCGATATCTCCCGCCGGCACGTCCACGTCCGAACCGATATGGCGGTACAGCTCGCTCATGAAGGCCTGGCAGAAACGCATCACTTCCGCGTCGCTCTTGCCCTTCGGGTCGAAGTCCGAGCCGCCTTTGCCGCCGCCCATGGGCAGCGAGGTCAGGGAGTTCTTGAAGGTCTGCTCGAAGGCGAGGAATTTCAGCAGCCCGAGATTGACCGACGGGTGGAAGCGCAAACCGCCCTTGTACGGACCGATGGCGCTGTTCATCTGGATACGGAAACCGCGATTGACCTGGACCTTGCCCTGATCGTCGACCCACGACACCCGGAACACCACTGCGCGCTCGGGCTCACAGATGCGTTCGAGAACGCCCGAGGCCAGGTAATGCGGGTTGGCCTCCAGGAACGGCCACAGGCTGCGCAGGACTTCTTCCACCGCCTGGTGGAATTCTGGCTGGTCCGGGTCACGTTTTTTCAGACGGGCGAGGAAGTTTTCGACGGATTCGATCATGGGAAAAGTCTCGGCGGATTTATTGTCATCAAGAGAAATTTGACCCGGACTTTAGCAACTCGAACAGCACCATGACAGAGCAAAATGTCGCACTTATGAATTTAAATGGTGCAATTGATATAAATTTCCTGCCGTTTCCAGCCTATCTCGCACCATTAAAGGGATTACCGGCAGGCTGCCATGCGTCATGTTGGACCTGCTGAAAAACAGGCAAAAAAAACGGAGCCCGAAGGCTCCGTTTCTTTGCCGCGACCGACCGATCAGGCCAGTTTCTTGTGACGCACGCGGTGCGGTTGGGCCGCCGCTTCGCCGAGGCGCTTCTTGCGATCGGCTTCGTACTCGGTGTAGTTGCCTTCGAAGAACACCGCTTGCGAATCGTCTTCGTACGCCAGGATGTGGGTCGCGACGCGGTCGAGGAACCACCGGTCGTGGGAGATCACAATCGCGGCGCCCGGGAAGTCCAGCAGGGCTTCTTCCAGGGAACGCAGGGTTTCGACGTCGAGGTCGTTGGACGGTTCGTCGAGCAGCAGGACGTTGCCGCCCTCTTTCAGGGTCAGGGCCAGGTGCAGGCGGCCACGTTCACCACCGGACAGGTCCTTGACGAACTTCTGCTGGTCGCCGCCCTTGAAGTTGAAGCGACCGACGTAGGTACGCGACGGGATCTCGTAGTTGCCGATGCGGATCTGGTCGGAACCGTCGGAGATCTGCTGGAACACGGTCTTGCTGCCGTCCAGGTCCTCACGGCTCTGATCCACGCAGGCCAGTTGCACGGTTTCGCCGATTTCGATGCTGCCCGAATCCGGCGTCTCCTTGCCCATCAGCATGCGGAACAGCGTGGACTTACCGGCGCCGTTACCACCGATCACGCCGACGATGGCGCCCTTGGGCATGGAGAACGACAGGTTGTCGATCAGCACGCGATCGCCGTAGCCCTTGGTGACGTTCTTGAATTCGATGACCTTGTCGCCCAGGCGCGGACCGGCCGGGATGTAGATCTCGTTGGTCTCGCTGCGCTTCTGGAATTCCTGGGACTGCATTTCCTCGAAGCGCGCCAGGCGGGCCTTGGATTTCGACTGGCGGGCCTTGGCGCCTTTGCGCACCCACTCCAGTTCTTCCTTCATGGCCTTTTCATGGGCCGACTGCTGCTTGGATTCCTGGGCCAGACGCTCGGACTTGGCTTCCAGCCAGCCCGAATAGTTGCCCTCGTAAGGAATGCCGGCGCCGCGGTCGAGCTCGAGGATCCAGCCGGCGACGTTGTCCAGGAAGTAACGGTCGTGCGTGATCGCGACCACGGTGCCCGGGAAATCGTGGAGGAAATGCTCCAGCCAGGCGACGGAGTCGGCGTCCAGGTGGTTGGTCGGTTCGTCGAGCAGCAGCATGTCCGGGGCGGACAGCAGCAGGCGGCACAGGGCCACACGGCGCTTTTCACCGCCGGACAGGTGTTCGACCTTGGCGTCCCAGGCCGGCAGGCGCAGCGCATCGGCGGCGACTTCCAGCTGGCGCTCCAGGTTGTGGCCATCGCTGGCCTGCAGGATCGCTTCGAGCTTGGCCTGTTCGGCGGCCAGCTTGTCGAAGTCGGCGTCCGGCTCGGCATAGGCCGCATAGACCTCGTCCAGGCGCGCCTGGGCGTCCTTGATCACGCTGACCGCTTCCTCGACCACTTCACGCACGGTCTTGCTCGGATCCAGTTGCGGTTCCTGGGGCAGGTAGCCGATGTTCAAGTCGGGCATCGGACGGGCTTCGCCCTCGAACTCGGTGTCGACGCCAGCCATGATTTTCAGCAGGGTGGACTTGCCCGAACCGTTGAGGCCCAGTACGCCGATCTTGGCGCCCGGGAAGAACGACAGAGAAATGTTTTTCAGGATTTCCCGCTTCGGCGGAACAACTTTTCCCAGCCGATGCATGGTGAAGACGTATTGAGCCATGATGAACCTAGCGTCAGTGACGGATGAATAGAACGGGCGAAGCCCGGGCCAGGCCATGCGCGGCGCAGGCATTTGATCACGATCAATGCCTGCGTCCGGAAAAAGCCTGATTGTCTGGAGCTGAAGCGCTCCCGCGTAACCGGCAAAGCTACCTCAATGGCCGGGCAAGGTCCAGCCAGCCGGGACTGGCACTTTGCCACAACTCAAGGCATGCTAGTCGCCCTTCGGGCGTCCGGCTTATAGTGCACGTCGCGCCAGTCTAGCCAAACCGCAGGATCACAGTTTGTCCAATGCCACCCCGCCCTCTTCCCTGCGCGCGCCTGCGCCTGCGTCCGGCTCGCCGTTGCGCGGCACCCTGAAAGGTGTGCTGGCGACCCTGGTCCTGCTGCTGCTCGCCCTGCTGTTCTGGCAACTGCTCGACCAACTGCAACAAACCCGCAAAGACCAGCGCCAACATGCGATCGACTACAACGCCGACCTGGCCGAGCACATCAGCCTCAACCTGGCGCTGAACGCCCAGATCGCCCTGAATCTGCTACCGATCGTCGAGCTGCCAGAAAATACCGACCAGCAGCAACTGCTGTTGAAAAAGCTGCAATTGTCCCTGCCGGAGCTGCGGGCCATCGCCTTGCTGGACGCCAAGGGCCAGGTCATCAGCAGCAGCGATGCCAGCGCCGTGGACAACGCATGGTTCGCCGACCTGACCTCCCGCAGCCGTGGCCAGCGCTATTACTACAGCGACGTCATCGGCAGTCCCCAGGCACAACTGCTGCTCCAGCAGCCCGGCAGCGGCGCCAAGCGTTACTGGGTGCTGCAGCTGGCCCCGGGCTTCATCCAGTCCCTGAGCCTGGGCCCCGATCAGGGCACCCAGCCGATCTGGGCCATCGAAAACCGCCTGAGCCACAAGACCCTGGGTCGCGACAACGGCAGCCAGGCCCCGGTGACCACCGAGGAAGTAGCCAATAGCGTGCTGGTGGCGCCCCTGGGCAACAGCGACTGGCAATTGCGTGGCCTGTTCGACGAGCGCGCGGTGATCGAGCAACTGTTGCCGGCATTCATCGCCAAATGCCTGCTCGGGCTGGCGTTTTCCCTGCTGCCGGTGATTGCGCTGCTGAACATGCGCCGGCGCCAACGCCAGTTGCACGAGGGCCGGCGCCGCTACCAGGACATTTTCGAAGGCACCGGGGTGGCCCTCTGCGTGCTGGATATCTCCGGCCTGCCGGCGTTTCTCGACAAGGCGCAGTTGCATGACAGCGAGCAGCTCAAGCGCTGGCTGGAAAACAACCCACAGCAGCGCCAGTCGCTGCTGGAAGAACTGCGTGTCACCGAGGTCAATCAGGTGGCCTTGCGGCTGCTCAACGTCGACTCCTGTGAGCAGGCCTGGAAGCTGCTGATCGAAGGCAGCCCGCTCAACAGCAGCGCCATCGGCAACCAGCTGCTGGAGACCGTGATCAACCAGCATCGGCAGTTGGAGCTGGAAATCCGCCTCTGCGACGCCCAGGGCAACGACCAGCATCTGTGGCTGGTGCTGCGCCTGCCGGAAGATCCCGCCGACTATCGAGCGGTGATCCTCAGCATCAGCGATATCACCAGCCGCAAGCTCATCGAGCTGTCATTGCTGGAGCGCGAAGGCTTCTGGTCGGATGTGGTGCGCACCGTGCCGGACCACCTGTATGTGCAGGACGTCGTCAGCCAGCGGATGATTTTCAGCAACCACCACCTGGGCCAGACCCTCGGCTACAACAAGACCGAACTGCACCAGATGGGCGAGTACTTCTGGGAAATCCTCCTGCATCCGGAAGATGCCGATCTGTACCACCGCCTGCGCCAGGAACAGCGCCATGGCGGCTACCTGCAACTGTTGCAGTGCCACCTGCGCTTTCGCCACCGCAGCGGCCAGTGGCGGTGCTTCGATATCCGCGAGCAGGCCCTGGCGCGGGACAAGTACGACCAGGTCACGCGCATCATCGGCGTGGCCAAGGACATCACCGACCAGATCGAGGCCAGCGAATCCCTGCGTGACAGCGAGCGGCGCTATCGCATGCTCGCCGAAAGCATCAGCGACGTGATTTTCTCCACCAACAGCAAGATGGCCCTCAACTATGTCAGCCCTTCGGTACAGTCGGTGCTGGGCTATGACGTGGAGTGGATTTTCCAGAACGGCTGGCAATCGACCATCGCCAACCCGCAGCAGCTGACCGGCATCTACACCCTGATGGAGCGGATCGGCAAGGCCCTGGACAAGCCCGAGCAACTGGCGCAACTGCGCAATCAGGTGCAGACCCAGCTGTTCCTGTTCGACTGCCTGCGGGCCGATGGCCGCAAGATTCCGATCGAGTTGCGCCTGGTGCTGGTCTGGGACGAGCACGGCGCCTTCGAAGGCGTGCTCGGGGTCGGCCGCGATATCAGCCAGCAGCGCCGCGCGGAAAAAGACCTGCGCATGGCCGCCACGGTATTCGAGCATTCGACCTCGGCGATCCTGATCACCGACCCGGCCGGCTACATCGTCCAGGCCAACGAGGCGTTCAGCCGGGTCAGCGGCTACGCGGTGGCCCAGGTGCTCGACCAGTTGCCGAACATGCTCACCGTCGACGAACAACAGGAAGCCCACCTGCGCTATGTGCTCAAGCAGTTGCACCAGCACAGCACCTGGGAGGGCGAGGTCTGGCTCAAGCGCCGTAACGGCGAGCACTACCCGGCCTGGGTCGGCATTACCGCGGTGCTCGACGACGAAGGCGACCTGGCCAGCTATGTGTGCTTCTTCACCGACATCAGCGAACGCAAGGCCAGTGAACAGCGCATCCACCGCCTGGCCTACTACGACGCCCTGACTCACCTGCCCAACCGCACGCTGTTCCAGGACCGCCTGCACACCGCGCTGCAATCGGCGGAGCGGCAGAAGTCCTGGGTGGTGCTGATGTTCCTCGACCTGGACCGTTTCAAGCCGATCAACGACTCCCTGGGCCATGCCGCGGGCGACCGCATGCTCAAGGACATGGCCACCCGCCTGCTCGACTGCGTCGACGATGACGACACCGTGGCGCGCATGGGCGGAGACGAATTCACCCTGCTCCTGCAACCGCGGGCCAGCCGTGAGATCGCCTTGAACCGGGCGATCCACGTCGCCGAACAGATTCTCGCCAGCCTGGTGAGGCCGTTCGTGCTCGAAGGCCGTGAATTCTTCGTCACCGCCAGTATCGGCATCGCCCTGAGCCCCCAGGACGGCAACGAGCTGAGCCAGTTGATGAAGAACGCCGACACCGCGATGTACCACGCCAAGGAGCGCGGCAAGAACAACTTCCAGTTCTACCAGGCCGACATGAACGCCAGCGCCCTGGAGCGCCTGGAACTGGAAAGCGACCTGCGCCACGCCCTGGAGCAGCAGGAATTCATCCTCTACTACCAGCCGCAATTCAGCGGCGACGGCAAGCGCCTGACCGGCGCCGAGGCCCTGCTGCGCTGGCGCCATCCACGGCGCGGCCTGGTGCCGCCGGGGGACTTCATCCCGGTGCTCGAGGAGCTGGGGCTGGTGGTGGATGTCGGCGACTGGGTGATCGGCGAAGCCTGTCGCCAGCTCAAGGCCTGGCACCAGGCCAAGGTCCGGGTGCCGAAGGTGTCGGTGAACATCTCGGCCCGGCAGTTCTCCGATGGCCAGCTGGGCACGCGCATCGCCACCATCCTCAAGGACACCGGCCTGCCGCCGGCCTGCCTGGAGCTGGAACTGACCGAAAGTATCCTGATGCGCGAAGTCAGCGAGGCGATGCACATTCTCGACGGGCTGAAGAACCTCGGCCTGAGCATCGCGGTCGACGACTTCGGCACCGGCTATTCATCGCTGAACTACCTCAAGCAGTTCCCCATCGATGTGTTGAAGATCGACCGCACCTTCGTCGATGGCCTGCCCTCCGGCGAGCAGGACGCGCAGATCGCCCGCGCCATCATCGCCATGGCCCACAGCCTGAACCTGGCGGTGATCGCCGAGGGCGTGGAAACCCATGAGCAACTGGACTTCCTGCGCGAGCACGGCTGCGACGAAGTGCAGGGCTACCTGTTCGGCCGCCCGATGCCGGCCAACAGTTTCGAAGGGCAATTCAGCAACGACGCGCTGTTCATGTTTGATTAGAAGCGGCGCCAAGCTTCAGGCGACGAGCGGCAAGATCGGAGCCGTTCGCCTGCAGGTTTCTAGCTCGCGGCTTGTGGCTTGTCGCTTGAAGCCGATTCGCGTGCGACATGATGTCCTTTCATATGTCATCTAAAAGCCGTTGAGTTAGAATGCCCCCCTTTTCTGCCCCGATCCTTGAGGACCGCCATGTTCAGCCGTGATTTGACTATTGCCAAGTACGACGCCGATCTCTTTGCCGCCATGGAGCAAGAAGCCCTGCGCCAGGAAGAGCACATTGAGCTGATCGCTTCGGAAAACTACACCAGCCCAGCGGTGATGGAAGCTCAAGGCTCGGTACTGACCAACAAATACGCCGAAGGTTACCCAGGCAAGCGTTACTACGGCGGTTGCGAATACGTCGACGTGGTCGAGCAGCTGGCCATCGACCGCGCCAAGGAACTGTTCGGCGCCGACTACGCCAACGTCCAGCCGCACGCGGGCTCGCAAGCCAACTCGGCCGTTTACCTGGCCCTGCTGTCGGCCGGCGACACCATCCTGGGCATGAGCCTGGCCCACGGCGGTCACCTGACCCACGGCGCTGGCGTTTCCTCCTCCGGCAAGCTGTACAACGCCGTGCAGTACGGCATCGACGCCAATGGCCTGATCGACTACGACGAAGTCGAGCGCCTGGCCCTCGAGCACAAGCCGAAAATGATCGTGGCCGGTTTCTCTGCCTACTCGCAGATCCTGGACTTCCCACGCTTCCGCGAAATCGCCGACAAGGTCGGTGCCTACCTGTTCGTCGACATGGCCCACGTTGCGGGCCTGGTTGCCGCTGGCATCTACCCGAACCCGGTGCCATTCGCCGACGTGGTGACCACCACTACCCACAAGACCCTGCGCGGTCCGCGTGGCGGCCTGATCCTGGCTCGCGCCAACGCCGAGATCGAGAAGAAGCTGAACTCCGCGGTGTTCCCGGGCGCCCAGGGCGGCCCGCTGGAGCACGTGATCGCAGCCAAGGCGATCTGCTTCAAGGAAGCGCTGCAGCCTGAGTTCAAGGCCTACCAGCAACAAGTGGTGAAGAACGCCCAGGCCATGGCCGGCGTGTTCATCGAGCGCGGTTTCGACGTAGTTTCCGGCGGCACTCAGAACCACCTGTTCCTGCTGTCGCTGATCAAGCAGGAAATCTCCGGTAAGGACGCCGATGCCGCCCTGGGCAAAGCGTTCATCACCGTGAACAAGAACTCCGTGCCAAACGACCCACGCTCCCCGTTCGTCACTTCCGGCCTGCGCTTCGGTACTCCGGCCGTGACCACTCGCGGCTTCAAGGAAGCCGAGTGCAAGGAACTGGCTGGCTGGATCTGCGACATCCTGGCTGACCTGAACAACGAAGCGGTGATCGACGCCGTTCGCGAGAAAGTCAAAGCCATCTGCAAGAAGCTGCCGGTATACGGCGCCTGATTCGCAGAACGCAGCATGAAAAGCCCGGCCTCAGCGCCGGGCTTTTTTTCGCCTGCGATTTGTCTGGCCCGGACTTTGTAGCCAAGGGTGCGATGATGGGAGCCGCACCACTGGTCAGACCGGTCATGCCAATTTTCTGAAACACTCTTGTGCTAGCGGGAAAATCGGGCATAGACTGCGCCTGCACTGGACATACCGGTAAGACCACAATAATTAAGTCCCCCATCCGATGCGCTCCGCGCACGGCAGCCGGGACACCGACCAGGATCCCTCCCATGCTCAGATGGTGCTCGCGTTCGATTTTCCTCCAGGTAGTCCTCGGACTGATGCTCGGCATCGTGTGCGGACTGACACTTCCCGAATACTCCTCGCAACTCAAGCCACTGGGCGATGCCTTCATCAAGCTGATCAAGATGCTGATTGGCCTGATCGTCTTCTGCGTGGTGGTCAGTGGCATCTCCGGCGCCGGCGATCTGAAAAAGGTCGGGCGCATCGGCCTCAAATCCGTCATCTACTTCGAAGTCCTGACCACCATCGCCCTGGTGATCGGCCTGGTCTTCGCCTTCACCACCGGCATCGGCAGCGGCGCCAACATCCACCTGGAGCAGCTGTCCACCGCCGACATGGGCGACATCGCCCAGCGCGGCCAGCACCTGCACGGTACTTCCGAATTCCTGATGGGGCTGATCCCCAACTCGGTGCTCGGCGCCTTCGCGGAAAACAACATCCTCCAGGTGCTGCTGTTCTCCGTACTGTTCGGCAGCGCGCTGAACCTGGTGGGCGAAGCCGCTTCCGGCATCTCGCGGCTGATCAATGAACTCAGCCACATCATCTTTCGCATCATGGGCATGATCGTGCGCCTGGCGCCGATCGGCGTGTTCGGCGCCATCGCCTTCACCACCAGCAAATACGGCCTGGACTCGCTCCAGCACCTGGGCAGCCTGGTAGGCCTGTTCTACCTGACCTGCTTCGCCTTCGTGGCGATCATTCTCGGCCTGGTGATGCGCTGCTCCGGCCTGCGCATGCTGCCGTTCCTCAAGTACCTGCGCGAAGAACTGCTGATCGTGCTCGGCACCGCCTCCTCCGACGCCGTACTGCCACAGATCATGCGCAAACTGGAGCACCTGGGCATCGGCAGCTCGACGGTCGGCCTGGTGATCCCCACGGGTTACTCGTTCAACCTCGACGGCTTCTCGATCTACCTGACCCTGGCCATCGTCTTCATTGCCAATGCCACGGGCACGCCCCTGTCGATGTCCGATCTGCTGACCATCCTGCTGGTGTCGTTGATCACCTCCAAGGGCGCCCACGGGATACCCGGCTCGGCGCTGGTGATCCTCGCCGCGACCCTGACCGCGATCCCCGCCATTCCGGTGGTGGGCCTGGTCCTGGTACTGGCGGTGGACTGGTTCATGGGCATCGGCCGGGCGCTGACCAACCTGATCGGCAACTGCGTCGCCACCGTGGCCATTGCCCGCTGGGAAAGAGACATCGATATCCAGCGCGCCAACAAAGTCTTGAGCGGCCAGCAAGGCTATGGTTTCCAACCGCGCAAACCGCTGCCCGGCGTGCACCAGCAGCAGGAGTTCTGAGGCCATGCCTTGTGCCTGTAGCCGGCAGGCACAACAATCTGCGCCTGCCATGGGCCTCATCCGCGATATTCCAGGGAGTGAACAGTGATCACCTCGTCAACGGTTGTAAATTCAGTGGTAGAAAAGCTGCGAGCAGCCTTGGCCCGCGGCCAATGGCGCTCCGGCGACATGCTGCCAGGGCAGCGTGAGCTGGCCGAGCAGCTGGGTATCAGCCGTCCGAGCCTGCGTGAGGCCGTGACCGTTCTGGAAACCCTGGGCCTGGTGCGCTCCATGCCGGGCAAAGGCGTGGTGGTGCTGGAGGCCAGCCTCAACGAACAACCGGTCGGCGACAGCGGTGTGGCCGGTGCCAGCCTCGAGGACGTGCTGCAACTGCGCTACACCCTCGAGCCGTTCATCGTCGGCCTGGTGGCGCAATCCATCAGCAGCAAGGAAGTGGGCCAGTTGCGCCTGACCCTGATGGACATGCGCGAAGCCCTGGAAGCCAACGACAGCGAAGCCGGCATGAACGCCTATATCGCCTTCCATGAAGAGCTGTTCGCCCTGACGTCCAACCCGATCTTCCAGAACGTGGTGCAACAGACCGGCAATGCCCTGAAGCAGAGCGCGGAAATCCTGCGCAACTCTCCCGAGCACCTGGCCGAACGCCTGGAGGAAAACGAAGCGGTGGTCCGGGCGATCCGCAACAAGAACAGCGCGCTGGCCAGTGCCGAAATGCGTCGGCATATCCTGCGGGAAGGCCAGCGCATGGGCATCGAGCTGAACATCCCGGACGACCATCTGGGCAATTGAGCCTCACCCACACCTTCGCATCGGTAACCGGACTGGAGACAGGCCATGGCCAGCTACGCCTTGAACAAACTCGCCTTCCCCCTCGCCGAGGCCCGGCCACGGCGCCGCTCGGGTGAAAGGAAACTCTTGGTCGACGATGTCTATCCGCAGATTTTCGACGCCATTCTCGAACAGCGCATCGCCCCCGCCAGCCGCTTCACCGAAGACAGCCTGGGCGAGATCTTCGGCGTCAGTCGCAGCATCATTCGCCAGGTCCTGGCGCGGCTGTCGCATCAGCAGGTGATCATCCTGCGGCCCAACCACCGGCCTCAGGTCGCGGCCCCGGACCATGAGCAGACGCGGCAGATCCTGCACGCCCGACGCCTGACGGAAATCACCCTGGTGCGCCTGGCTTGCCAGCAACCCGCACCGCGCGACCTGAAGCGCCTGCGGGAGTTGATCGCCGGCGAACGCGACTGCATCGACCGCGGCCTGCGGGGCCCGGCGATCCGGCTGTCCGGGGAGTTTCACCTGCAATTGGCGGAAGTGGCCGGTAACGCGCCGCTGGCGCATTTCCTCGGCAGCCTGGTGCCGCTGACCTCGCTGGCGATCGCCCACCACGAAACCCGCGCGTGCAGCCACTGCGCCTGGCAGGAACACACGGCGATCGTCGATGCCATCGAGGACGGGGACGTCAAGACCGCGGTCGGCTTGATGACCGGGCATCTGGATCACCTGGAAGAGCGGTTGCTCAAGGCCAGTGCGGGGGCGAAGTAACCAGACACTGAGGCTCGCCCCTACAGGTTTCAGGGGCGAGCCTGCTAGCGATAACGCCGCTACAGACGGTAAGCCGCTACTGCCCCGCCATTCGCGCGAACCCTGCGCGAATCTTCTCTTCCGGCAGATCGTCGGCAATGAACACGATCACGCTTTCCCGCGTCTCGCCTGCGGCCCATTCGCTGTCCCAGTCGAAACCGTACAGCTTGAGCACGCCCTGGAACACCAGGCGCCGCGGCTCGTCGGCGATGTTCAGCACGCCCTTGTAGCGCAGCAGTTGCTTGCCGTGTTCTTCCAGCAACGCGTTCATGAACTCGCTGAGCCGGTCGATATCCAGCGGCGCGTCGGTGCGCAGCACCAGGCTGGAAATGCGGTCGAGGGAAGGCGCCTTGCTCACCGGGCGCAAGCTGAGGCCTCCCCCGAGGTCGGCATTCAGGTTGAACCCCCGCACATCCAGCAGCTCGGCCAGATCGATCCGGCCATGCTCGACCACACGGATCGGCGCCCGGCGGTTGATGCGGGTCAGGCGTTCGCTCAACGCAGTGAAGCTCGGTTCGTCCACCAGGTCGCGCTTGCTCACCAGCAGGCGGTCGGCGAAGCCGATCTGGGCCTGGGCGATGGTCTGGGTCAGGTGGTGCTCGGCGTGCTTGGCGTCCACCAGGGTGATGATGCCGTCGAGGATGTAGCGCTCGCGCAGCTCTTCGTCGATGAAGAAGGTCTGGGCCACGGGCGCCGGGTCGGCCAGCCCGGTGCATTCGATCACCAGCCGGTCGAAGGCGATTTCGCCACTGTCCAGCCGCTCCAGCAGCAAGAACAGCGCCTTGGTCAGGTCGGTGTGGATGGTGCAGCAGACGCAGCCATTGGACAGCGTCATGACTTGCACCGGCTCGTCGCCCAGCAACTGGGTGTCGATGCCGGCATCGCTGAATTCGTTTTCGATCACGGCGATTTTCAGGCCGTGCTCGGCCTTGAGCAGGTGGCGCAGCAAGGTGGTCTTGCCGGCACCGAGGAAACCGCTGAGGACGGTGACGGGGATTGGGGACAGCGACATAACATCTCCCATGTGCAGAAAAGACTGTAGGAGCCCGGCTAGCCGGCGATGGCGTCCTGAAGATCGCTATCGCCGGCCAGCCGGGCTCCTACAGTAGGGTGTTGCTCAATGGTCTTGCTTCAACAGCATTTCGGTCCGGACTTGCCGCCGTATCGAGCTTCCTGGCGCTCCCGGAAGAACGCCTCGTAGCTCATCACCGGCTTGTCCGGGTGTTGGGTCTGCATATGCTCGACGTAGTTGTCGTAGTCGGGCATGCCGACCATCAGGCGTGCGGCCTGACCGAGGTATTTACCGAGGCGACTCAGGTCATTGAACACGATGGCAGTCCTCGTTACGCATCCGGCAGGGCCTGGAACGGTGCTTCTTTATCCGTGCGCTCCTTTTTGCCCCAGGCGGAGATACCCACCTTGAGCGCATAGAACAGGATGCTGAAGACCACCAGCAGGAACAGCACGGTCAGCGTGGCGTTGGTGTAGGCGTTGAAGATCACGTGCTGCATCTGTTCGATGCTCTTGGCCGGGGCCAGGACCTGGCCGCTGGCCAGGGCATCGCTGTACTTCTTGGCCAGGGCCAGGAAACCCACCGCCGGGCTCGGGTCGAACAGCTTGATCAGGCCCGCGGTGGTGGTGCAGATCAGCAGCCAGGCCGCCGGCAGCAGGGTCACCCAGATGTAGCGCTGGCGCTTCATCTTGATCAGTACCACGGTGCCGAGCATCAGCGCGATACCGGCCAGCATCTGGTTGGAGATGCCGAACAGCGGCCACAGGGTATTGATGCCACCCAGCGGATCGATCACGCCCTGGTACAGCAGGTAGCCCCAGAGGGCCACGCAGCCGGCGGTGGCGATCAGGTTGGCGCTCCAGGATTCGGTGCGTTTCAGCGCCGGCACGAAGGAGCCCAGCAGGTCCTGCAGCATGAAGCGCCCGGCACGGGTGCCGGCGTCCACCGCGGTGAGGATGAACAGCGCCTCGAACAGGATCGCGAAGTGGTACCAGAAGGCCATGGTGTTTTCACCCGGCAGCACCGTGTGCAGGATCTGCGCGATCCCCACCGCCAGGGTCGGCGCGCCGCCGGCACGGGCCAGGATGGTGGTTTCACCGATGTCCTTGGCCACCGCCTGCAGGGCGTCCGGGGTAATGGTGAAGCCCCAGCTGCTGACGGTCTGCGCCACCGTGGCCACGTCGCCGCCGACGATCGCCGCCGGGCTGTTCATGGCGAAGTACACGCCCGGCTCGATCACCGAGGCGGCGACCATCGCCATGATGGCCACGAAGGACTCCATCAGCATGCCGCCGTAACCGATGTAGCGGGCGTTGGTTTCGTTATCCAGCAGCTTGGGCGTGGTCCCGGAGGAGATCAGCGCGTGGAAGCCGGACACCGCGCCACAGGCGATGGTGATGAACAGGAACGGGAACAGGCCGCCTTTCCATACCGGGCCGGTGCCGTCGGTGAACTGGGTCAGGGCCGGCATTTTCAGCTCGGGCATGGTGATCAGGATGCCGATCGCCAGGGCGATGATGGTGCCGATCTTGAGGAAGGTCGACAGGTAGTCCCGCGGCGCCAGGATCAGCCATACCGGCAATACCGCGGCGACGAAGCCGTAGCCGATCAGCATCCAGGTGATCTGTACGCCGGTGAAGGTGAAGGCCTTGGCCCACACCGGGTCCGCGGCAATCTGCCCGCCCAGCCAGATCGAGCCCAGCAGCAGGAGCACGCCGATGATCGAGATCTCGCCGATGCGGCCCGGACGGATGTAGCGCATGTACACGCCCATGAACATCGCGATCGGGATGGTCGCCATCACCGTGAAGATGCCCCATGGGCTCTCGGCCAGGGCCTTGACCACGATCAGCGCCAGCACCGCGAGGATGATGATCATGATCAGGAAGCAGCCGAACAGGGCGATGGTCCCGGGGATGCGGCCCATTTCCTCGCGGACCATGTCGCCCAGGGAGCGGCCGTTGCGCCGGGTGGAGAGGAACAGGACCATGAAGTCCTGCACCGCCCCGGCCAGCACCACCCCGGCGATCAGCCACAGGGTGCCGGGCAGGTAGCCCATCTGCGCCGCCAGGACCGGGCCGACCAGGGGCCCTGCACCGGCAATCGCCGCGAAGTGGTGACCGAAAAGAATGTGTTTGTTGGTCGGCACATAGTCCAGACCGTCGTTGTTGAGCACGGCGGGGGTGGCCCGGCGTGGGTCGAGCTGCATCACGTTGTTGGCGATGAACAGACTGTAGTAACGGTAGGCAACCAGATAGATGGCCACGGCAGCGACCACGATCCACAAGGCGTTGATCGCCTCGCCACGGCGCAATGCCACTACGCCAAGGGCGCACGCTCCCACAATTGCCAGCACCAGCCAGGGTAAGTGGCGTAGCGGGCTACTATTATTTTTCATTTTATTATTCCAGCCAGGGTGGACAAGAAAGACAGCCTCCCGGAGTTTAGCGCTACTGGCCCCAAAGACCACCCCCCTCATTGGTCTAGGACTGCGCTTTTCAGTCTTGTCCTAATCCTGCCTGCGGCAGCGCCGTCGAGCCTGGAACGACGCCTGGCCCACCCGCCACGACTGTCGCGACGAGGACGAACCCGGGCCTGCGGGTCTATAGTCTCTTCACCACGCAGAGGGGCTGCTCATGAGCGAACACCATTCCGATCGTCGCCGTTTCAAACGCATCGCCTTCGATGCCCGTACCGAACTGAGCCAGGGCCCTGATCGCTGGTCCGTGCAATTGCTGGACCTCTCCCTCAAGGGCCTGCTGATCCAGCGCCCCGAACCCTGGCTGGGCGATGACAGCCAGCCGTTCGAGGCCGATATCCATTTGAGCGCCGACGCCGAAGTGCGCATGGACGTGCAACTGGTGCACGACGAACGCGGCCAGCTGGGCTTCGTCTGCCTGCACATCGACCTGGAATCCATCGAGCACCTGCGCCGGTTGATCGAACTCAACCTCGCCGACCCGCAGGAGCTGGAGCGCGAGCTGGGGGCGCTGATCGAGGTCTGAGCGCCTCTCTTGCCGCTCAGGGAAATACCGAGACCTCGGGGAATTCGTCTTCCGCATCCCAGTAACCGGGCTGCTGCCGGCTGGTAGCGGCCCACCGCCCATCCACCCAGCGATAAGTGCGATAGGTCGTCACGAAATCGTCCCCTTCGTCGGCGGGCGCCGAAGACACCTGGGCGATCGACTCGGTGGCGCCCGGCGCCGGCGCCATGACCTGCCAGGCCGCCTTGCCGGTCTGGGCCATGGTCAACGGGCGCTGCTTTCCCTGTTCGTCGCGATACGGCATCGGTTCCAGGCGGCTTCGGGTCGGCGCCAGGATTTGCGTGGCCGGGCCACTGTAGGTGCCCATGGGCGCCGTCTGATCGACGGTGAGGAAAAACACCGGGAATGGCAGGCCGCCAAGCGGTGCCTTTTCCACCTTCGCCAGCGGATAGCCGAGGGCCTCCTCGGCGAGGATCTCGCCCACCGCCGACACCAACCGGACCCGCGCCTCCAGCCGTGGCTGTAGCTCGCTGTCCGTCGATTCGTCGAAGGTTTCTTCGTCCAGGCCGTTGCCCCAGCTCTGTGCGTGCAACTGCGCGGTGATACGTCGGTCCTCCAGCACCTCGAGCACCGTACCGTCGCCGACCAGCAGTTCCTGGGCGATCCGGTAACCCTGCGGCGCATCCTCCTGGCTGGCGGCCTGGCCGCTGTTCCACGACAACGCGCCCGACAACAACGCCATACCGAGGGCAACGCGCCCCGCTCCTCTCATCCGCATCAACGGCATCCTTTGCATAGGGTTATTCGAACAACGCATCCAGCGCCTGTTCCAGACGGTTTACCGCAATGATCCGCAGGCCCTGCGGCGGCTCTTTCGGGGCATTGCCCTTGGGCACGATGGCCCGCTTGAAGCCATGCTTGGCCGCTTCCTTGAGACGCTCCTGGCCACTTGGCACCGGACGCACCTCGCCGGACAGGCCGACTTCGCCGAACACCAACAGGTCATGGGGCAAGGGCCGGTTGCGCAGGCTGGACATTACCGCCGCCATCAAGGCCAGGTCGGATGCGGTTTCCAGCACCTTGACCCCACCGACCACGTTGAGAAACACATCCTGGTCGTGAGTCGGGATGCCGCCATGGCGGTGCAGGACGGCCAACAGCATCGACAGGCGATTCTGGTCCAGGCCCAGGGTGACCCGCCGCGGATTGGCCAGATGGCTGTCGTCCACCAGCGCCTGGACCTCCACCAGCATCGGCCGGGTGCCTTCCCAGGTGGCCATGACCACACTGCCCGGCACCTCTTCCTGGGCGCGGGTAAGGAAAATCGCCGAAGGGTTGGAAACTTCCTTCAGGCCGCGATCGGTCATGCCGAACACGCCCAGTTCGTTGACCGCGCCAAAACGGTTCTTCACCGCCCGCAGCAGGCGCAGGCGGCCATCGGATTCGCCTTCGAAATACAGCACGGTGTCGACCATGTGCTCGAGGACGCGCGGCCCGGCCAGCGCCCCCTCCTTGGTCACGTGGCCTACCAGGAAGATCGCCGTGCCACTCTGCTTGGCATAGCGCACCAGCAGCGCCGCGCTCTCACGCACTTGCGAGACGCCGCCCGGGGCCGATTGCAGTTGCTCGGTAAAGATGGTCTGGATGGAGTCGATCACCATGACCTTGGGCTTCTCCAGCCGGGCCGTGGCGATGATGGTCTCGATGCAGGTTTCGGTCATCACCCGCAGTTGGTCCTGGGGCAGGCCCAGGCGGCGGGCGCGCATCGCCACCTGTTGCTGCGATTCCTCGCCGGTGACGTAGAGCGCCGGCATGCGGGTGGCGATGTTGCACAAGGTCTGCAACAGGATGGTCGACTTGCCGATCCCCGGATCGCCGCCGATCAGCACCACCGAACCGTCCACCAGGCCACCGCCAAGCACCCGGTCCAACTCGCCGGAAGCGGTGGAAAAGCGCGGAATCTCTTCGACGCTGACCTCGGCCAGAGTCTTGATCTGCGCCTGCTGGCCCGCCCAGCCGGTGCGACCGCTGGGAGCCGCGGCGCCGCCGCTTTCCACCATGGTTTCGGTCAGGGTGTTCCAGGCTCCGCATTCACCGCACTGGCCAGCCCATTTGGGAAAGGTTGCGCCGCACTCGGTGCAGCCGTACATGCGCTTGGCCTTGGCCATCTGAACCCCCGGCAAAAACCGCGATGATAGCTCAGCTGGAGCGGATCAGCGCGGCGCCGCCGTACGGATTTCACCGCTGGCCAGACGCGCGGCGCTGTTGCCCAGCGGGTCCTCGGCCTGCAAGTCGGCGCCCTTGCTGGCCAGCGCATCGAGCAGCTCCACCCGCTTGAACAGGCCCGCATACATCGCCGCCGTCTGGCCGGCGCCATTGCGCTGGTCGGGGTTGCAATCGGTGGCCAGCAAGCGCCGGGCGATCGCCACTTCGCCCTTGAAGATCGCGCCCATCAACGCCGTGTTGCCTTTTTTATCCTGGGCACAGGCATCGGCGCCCGCGGCCAGCAAGCGTTCCACCGCCGGCCCCTGGCCGTGGTACGCGGCGAGGATCAGTGCGGTATAGCCCTTGTCATCCCGGGTATCGAGGGCGTACCCGGCCTCGATGAAGGTATCGAGCATCGCGACATCGCCGCGCCGGGCGGCGTCGAAGTAGTAATCCTGTAGTTGGGCCTTGACCGCCGCCGGGTCCGTGGGGACCGCTTGCTCCGCATAAACGCCCAGAGAGCAGGCGGCCAGCAGTAACGAAATGAACAGGCGCATGGTGCGACTCCCTTTGTCTCAATAGCTGTAGGAGCGAGGCTTGCCCGCGATGACTCTGGCCCGGGTGACAGAGATTCCAGGTAGAACCGGCAGTGGGGCCGCTGCGCGGCCCATCGCGGGCAAGCCTCGCTCCTACAAAGAAGGATGCGTCACGCCTGAGGCGTGACGCGGGTTGGGGTCAATCCGAGAGCTTGGCGGCCAGGGCCTTGACCCGGGCCAGGTCGCCCTTGGCTACCTTGGTCACGCCAGTGCCGTACTCAGGGTCGGCCTTGTAGAGGAACGACAGCATGATGTGCTTGCTCTCGTCATCGGTGGTCGCCAGCGAGCCGCCGAAACTCTCGATCAGGTCCTGGCGCTCCTTCTGGCTGAACGAGCGATACAGGTCGCCGGCCTGCTTGAAGTTCTGCTCGCGCTGGATCTTCGCCTGCTGGGTGCTGCCGGACAGCGCCAACTGGCTATAGCGTGCGCTTTGCGGCTCCTCGCGCGGCATCAGGCGGCTCGGCTGGTAGTTCACGCCGGTGCTGGTGTTGCCGCTGTTCATCGCGCCGTCCTGGTTGCCATTGTTCACCGCGACTTTCGGCGCGTTGATCGGCAACTGCAGGGCGTTGGCGCCTACGCGGTACATCTGGGTATCGGCATAGGAAAACACCCGGCCTTGCAGCAGGCGGTCTTCCGACGGCTCGATACCCGGCACCAGGTTGGCCGGCGCCATGGCGACCTGTTCGGTTTCCTGGAACACGTTGCCCGGGTTGCGGTTGAGCACCATCTGCCCGACCTTGCGCTCAGGCACGCCTGGCCAGATCTTGGTGGCATCCAGCGGGTCGAAGTCGAACTTGGCCAGGTCCTGGGGTTTCAGTACCTGGACATACAGGTCCCATTTCGGGAAGTCGCCCTTGTTGATATGCGTGACCAGGTCATTGGTCATATGGCTGTAGTCACGTCCCTGCACTTCGACCACTTGTTTGGGGTCGAGGTTGTTGATGCCCTGCAGGCTCTTCCAGTGAAACTTCACGTAATGCACTTCGCCCTTGGCGTTGACCAACTTGTAGGCGTGCACGCCATTACCGTCCATTTCCCGGTAACTGGCCGGAGTACCCGAGTTGGAATAAAGCTCGGTCAGGGTCCGGGTCGCTTCCGGAACATGGGAGAAGAAATCGAAACGACGGGAATCGTCGTCCAGATTGGTACGCGGGTCGGGTTTGAATGCATGGACCATGTCCGGAAACTTGATCGCATCGCGAATAAAGAAAGTCGGGAAGTTGTTGCCGACCAGGTCCCAGTTACCTTCCGCGGTATAGAACTTGGTGGCGAAACCACGCGGATCGCGCAGGGTTTCCGGGGAATGGTTGCCATGCACGACCGCGGAAAAACGCACGAATACCGGGGTCACTTCACCCGCGGCGAAGACCTTGGCCTTGGTCAGGTCGCTGAGGCTGTCGGTCACGGTGAACGAACCATGGGCGCCGGTCCCGCGGGCATGCACCACACGCTCTGGAATGCGCTCGCGGTCGAAGCGCTGGAGCTTCTGGATCAACTGCACGTCCTGTAGCAGGACCGGTCCGGTGGCGCCCGCCGTCTGCGAATTCTGGTTGTCGCCCACCGCGGCACCGTTATCGCGGGTCAGAGTGGCGGCCTGTACGGAAAGAGAAAGCATACTGGCGGCGAGTACGCCCAATACGCGTCGTTGGGAAAGAGTCCCAAGGCCAATGATCATGGTCATGTTTTATTCCTCTGGTTTTATATCGAACGCATCCAGGTGCGTCGATCAGAGGCTAGTGACCAAATAGTCGAAATATAAATAGAAAGGTCGCAACAGTCCGATTGAGAAAATATGCTGGCCCAACAGGAGAAGTCCGGGTATTTCGCGCGCGATTGATGGCACTTTGTAAACTATTGGCCGTCAACTGGGTCGATAACAGCGAACGCCGTAAGCAGTTGTGTCGAGCAAGATGCGTTTTGCTGAATTACACTGCGTTCACCAACCTCATCTGTATCAAGGAATAACCTATGGGCGTGCTAAGTGAGTTCAAGGCCTTCGCGGTCAAAGGTAATGTGGTCGACATGGCCGTCGGTATTATCATCGGCGCCGCATTCGGCAAGATCGTTTCGTCGTTCGTCGGCGATGTGGTGATGCCGCCAATCGGCTTGCTGATCGGTGGGGTGGATTTCAGTGACCTGGCGATCACGCTCAAGGCTGCTGTCGGCGATACCCCGGCCGTGGTACTGGCCTACGGCAAGTTCATCCAGAGCATGATCGACTTCATCATCGTGGCCTTCGCCATCTTCATGGGCGTGAAGGCGATCAACCGTCTGAAGCGCGAAGAAGCCGTGGCGCCAACCCTGCCGCCGGTTCCGACCAAGGAAGAAGAGCTGCTGGGCGAGATCCGTGACCTGCTCAAGGCGCAGAACAACAAGCCCTGAGGCTACCGCCGCAAACAAAAAAGGCGCCCCTTGCAGGGCGCCTTTTTTGTTACCAGTAGTTCTCCACCGCCACCTGCCCGGGCCGCCGGGTAAGGCTCAGGTGCATGTCCCGCTGCTTGAGCAGGGCGCGGGTGTCGTCGATCATCTGCGGGTTGCCGCAGAGCATCACCCGCGAATGCTCGGCCGTCAGCGGCACGCCGGCGACGCGCTCCAGTTCACCGTTTTCGATCAGGTGGGTGATTCGCCCGTTGAGGCTGCCCGGATGCTGCTCGCGGGTCACGGTGGTGATGACTTGCAGCTTGTGGGCGACTTCCGCCAGGTAGTCGCGCTGCTTGAGCTGCGCCAGCAATGACTGATAAGCCAGCTCCCTGGCCTCGCGCACGCTGTAGACCAGGATGATCCGCTCGAATTTTTCCCAGACTTCGAAGTCCTGGAGGATCGAGACAAATGGCGCGATCCCGGTCCCGGTGGACAGCAGCCAGAGGTCACGGCCATCGACGAAGCGGTCCAGGGTCAGGTAGCCGAACGCCTGCCGGTCCACCAGCAGGGTATCGCCCTCCTCCAGCCGGCTCAGCTCGCTGGTGAACTCGCCGCCAGGCACGACGATCGAGAAGAATTCGAGAAATTCGTCGAAGGGCGAAGACACCATGGAATACGCGCGCCACACCGTGCTGCCGTCGGCCTTGGTCACCCC
The DNA here is from genome assembly GCF_000931465.1 of Pseudomonas sp. MRSN 12121. Taxonomy (NCBI): domain Bacteria; kingdom Pseudomonadati; phylum Pseudomonadota; class Gammaproteobacteria; order Pseudomonadales; family Pseudomonadaceae; genus Pseudomonas; species Pseudomonas sp. MRSN 12121. The sequence goes on from NZ_CP010892.1 coordinate 5,993,245, forward strand.
CAGGCGGGCGAATTGCCCGGCGCGGAAGCGAAAACCCGCATCCCGCGTGGCGCGCAAGGTAAACAGGCTGGGGGTCAGGGGCTGGACGTCGAGCAAGGTCTGGCGCGTGTATTTTTCTGCACTGGCAGTCATGGCAGGCTCCAATAAGCGAATGTCCCTAGTGTCCCGCAAAGCGCGCGGCAGAAACACCGGTGGTTTGTAATGGCATAGAGCACGGGCAATCGAACGCGAAAAAACGTACCATTGGCCACCCTTCGAGCAGTGGATTTGCGCGGTCCGTGCGCCCCTGCCCGAGGCGCCCGCCGCTTCGCCCCTCCCCGCCGGCGGGACGTTCACCGATGACCAAGAGTGTGCCCCATGCCCCTGCTCGAAAGCCCTTTCGCCCAGCTCGACCTGATCCGCCAGCCCGAACAACAGAACGAGCCCCTGCAAGCTTTCGACGCGGCGGACGAGTACCTGCTCAATCATCTGGCCGACCAGCAACCGGCGGCGGATACCCGGGTGCTGATCCTCAACGACAGCTTTGGCGCGCTGGCCGCCAGCCTGGTCGGGCGGGTGCAGGTGCGCAGTAGCGGCGATTCGTTTCTCGGTGCGTTGGCGCTGGAGAAAAACCTGGCGCGCAATGGCCTGCCATTCGATGCGGTCAGGGTGCTGCCGGCCAGCGAGCCGCTGACCGGGCCGTTCGACCGCGTGCTGATCCGCGTACCCAAGACCCTGGCGCTGCTGGAAGAACAACTGATCCGTCTGCAAGGCCAGCTGGCGCCGGGCGCCCAGGTGGTGGCGGCCGCCATGGTCAAGCACCTGCCGCGGGCGGCCGGCGACCTGCTGGAACGCTATATCGGTCCGGTCCAGGCCTCGCTGGCGGTGAAAAAAGCGCGGCTGCTGATCGCCACCCCGGAAGCGAAAACCCCGGCGGCTTCGCCCTACCCAACCCGCTACACACTCGACGAGCCGGCCATCGAACTGCTCAACCACGCCAACGTGTTCTGCCGCGAAGGCCTGGACATCGGCACCCGCGCGTTCCTCCCGCACCTGCCGAGAAACCTCGGCCAGGCCCGGGTCGCGGACCTGGGCTGCGGCAACGGCGTGCTGGCCATCGCCAGCGCCCTGGACAACCCCGAGGCCCGGTACACCCTGGTGGACGAGTCCTTCATGGCGGTGCAATCGGCGCTGGAGAACTGGCGCGCGGTCCTGGGCGAGCGCGAGGTGCAGGTGCGCGCCGGCGATGGCCTGGCCGGCCAGGCGCCACAATCGCTGGACGTGGTGCTGTGCAACCCGCCCTTCCACCAACAGCAGGTGGTTGGCGACTTCCTCGCCTGGCGCATGTTCCAACAGGCCCGCGAAGCCCTGGTCACAGGCGGTGCGCTGTACATCGTCGGCAACCGCCACCTGGGTTACCACAGCAAGCTGGCGCGGTTGTTCCGCGGCGTCGAGCAAGTGGCCGCCACGCCCAAGTTCGTGATCCTCAAGGCCCGCAAGTAATTCACGCCCTCTCTGTAGGAGCGAAGCTTGCTCGCGATGAAGACCCCGCGGAATGCCTGAAGCACCGCGTTATCGATTATCGCGAGCAAGCTTCGCTCCTACAGAAGAACGTGTGGAAATCCCGCGGGGCAAAAAAAACCCTCCAGAGGAGGGTTATAAACCGCGCCGCAAGGCACGGGATGGGATGATCGGTAGGGAGATCAGTGCGTGGTCAGGCCCGCGGCGTTCATGAACATGCGCATCAGGCTGGCGACGATGAACAGCGCCAGCACGCTGCCGGCCCAGATCCCGGCCAGCCAGCCCAGACGCCGCCAGAGCGGCTTCTTCTCGGCTTCTTCGATTTCCTGCAATGAATGTTTACCAGCCATCATCGGATGCTCCTTTCGGAAGGGAGGCGATGACGCCTGCAAGGACGCCATCGCGAGCAAGCTTCGCTCCTACAGAGGAGCGGTGCCTGACTAGTGGTAACCGTCTTCGTGGGTGACCTTGCCGCGGAACACGTAGTAGCTCCAGAAGGTGTACCCGAGGATGAACGGAATGATGAACAGCGTGCCCACCAGCATGAAACCCTGGGTTTGCGGTGGCGCGGCCGCGTCCCAGATCGAGATCGACGGCGGCACGATGTTCGGCCACAGGCTGATGCCCAGGCCGCTGTAACCGAGGAAGATCAGCACCAGGGTCAGCAGGAACGGCGTGTAGTGGGCATTGCGGGCCACCGCGCGCAGCAGGCCGTACAGGGTCACCAGCACCAGGATCGGCACCGGCAGGAACCAGAACAGGTTCGGCAGGCTGAACCAGCGTGCAGCGATCTCGTCATGGGCCAGCGGCGTCCAGATACTGACGATACCGATCACCGCCAGCAGCACGAGGGCCAGGGGCCGGGCGATATCGTGCATCTGCTGCTGCAGCTTGCCTTCAGTCTTCATGATCAGCCAGGTGCAGCCCAGCAACGCATAGGCAACCACCAGCGCGACGCCGCAGAACAGGGTGAAGGGTGTCAGCCAGTCCAGGGAACCGCCGGCGAACTGGCGATTGACCACCGGCAGGCCATCGATGAAGGCCCCCAGCGCCACGCCCTGGAAGAAGGTCGCGGCCAGCGAACCGCCGATGAACGCCTTGTCCCAGATGTGGCGCTTGTCTTCCTTGGCCTTGAAACGGAACTCGAAGGCCACGCCACGGAAGATCAGGCCAATCAGCATCAGGATCAGCGGCAGGTACAGCGCCGAGAGCACCACCGAGTAAGCCAGCGGAAAGGCCCCGAACAACGCGGCGCCCCCCAGGACCAGCCAGGTTTCGTTGCCGTCCCATACCGGGGCGACGGTGTTCATCATCACGTCACGGTCGCCGGAATCCTTGACGAACGGGAAGAGAATCCCGATCCCCAGGTCGAACCCGTCCATGACCACGTACATCATGATGCCGAAGATGATAATCACGGCCCAGAGCAGCGGAAGATCGATACCCATGACTCAGTTCCCCTTGTTCAGGCTGGTGCCGGTGTCTTCGGCATCGTCGTCGGCGGCCGACAGCGGACGGGCCGGCGTGCGTTTCTGGCCAGGGCCGCCATGGTTGACCTCCGCGCCCTCGTTGGTCTTCGGCCCTTTGCGCACGAGGCGCATCATGTAGCCGATACCGACGCCGAACAGCGAGAAATACACCACGACAAACAGTGCGAGGGTGATGCTCATCTGCAGCAGGCTGTGCCCGGACGAGGCGTCCGCGGTGCGCATCAACCCGTAGACCACCCACGGCTGGCGGCCGATCTCGGTGGTGAACCAGCCGGCGAGGATCGCGATCAGGCCGGACGGCCCCATCCACAACACCAGGTGCAGGAACGCGCGGTTCTGGTAGATGCGCTCACGCTTGCGCAGCCACAGGCTCCACAGGCCGGTGAAGATCATCAGCATGCCCAGCCCGACCATGATCCGGAACGACCAGAACACGATGGTCGAGTTCGGCCGGTCCTCCGGCGGGAATTCCTTGAGCGCCGGCACCTGCTTGTCCAGGGAGTGGGTGAGGATGATGCTGCCCAGGTACGGGATCTCGACGGCGAACTTGGTCTTTTCTTCCTTCATGTCCGGCCAGCCGAACAGGATCAGCGGGGTCGCCTCGTTGCCGACGTTTTCCCAGTGACCTTCGATCGCGGCGATTTTCGCCGGCTGGTGCTTGAGGGTGTTGAGGCCGTGGAAGTCACCGATCACGGCCTGGATCGGCGCGACGATCAGGGCCATCCACATCGCCATCGACAGCATCCGGCGAATGGCCGGGTTGTCCCGCCCGCGCAACAGGTGCCAGGCGGCGGACGAGCCGACGAAGAAGGCGGTCGCGACAAAGGCCGCGGTGGCCATGTGCGCCAGGCGGTAGGGGAACGACGGGTTGAACACCACCGCCAGCCAATCCACCGGGATCACCTGGCCGTTGACGATTTCATAGCCCTGGGGAGTCTGCATCCAGCTGTTGGACGAGAGAATCCAGAAGGTCGAAATCAGCGTGCCGATGGCCACCATCACGGTCGCGAAGAAGTGCAACTTGCGGCCGACCTTGTTCCAGCCAAACAGCATCACCCCGAGGAAACCGGCCTCGAGGAAGAAGGCCGTGAGCACTTCATAGGTCAGCAGCGGGCCGGTGACGGAACCGGCAAAGTCGGAGAATCGACTCCAGTTGGTGCCGAACTGATAGGCCATGACCAGGCCCGAGACCACCCCCATGCCGAAGTTGACGGCGAAGATCTTCGACCAGAAGTGGTACAGGTCGCGGTAGGTGTCGTCGCGGGTCTTGAGCCACAGGCCCTCGAGCACCGCCAGGTAGCTCGCCAGGCCAATGGTGATGGCTGGGAACAGGATATGGAACGAGATGGTGAACGCGAATTGAATTCGGGCGAGATCTAGTGCCTCCAAACCGAACATAAGCTTTCCTCTGTCAGGTAATACGGTTGCTGGCCGAGAGGCCTGCACCCACTGCCCCCACGGATATGGAGCCCGGCGAATTCGAATTCGTTCTCTTTTTAACCACGCAACGCAGGGAGTCTGGCCATCTGGCCACCAGACCCAACCTTGGAAAAGGTTTTGATCTGGATCAATCAACGTTGAAAGAGTAGTCGTATTTTCACCATTGGTTTGTGTGGTCTTTTGTCGCGTGACAGGTTGCCTCACCACGTCAAGAACGCGGCTTTTCCCGCAGTTTTTCCGCGCCGGCGAACACCGCCACAGCCGGCAATGGCGCGTGCAGGCCGCTTGTTTTTTCAGCAAACCCAAGGCGTTCCAGCCGTTCACCGCCAGGGGCGCGGACGTCGGGGGAGTGACCCTGGCGAGTCCGCTCGAGTGAAAGAGATAGATGTTGAGCTAACGATTCAGCAACTATTGGTTACATCTTGGTGATAATCTCACCCTATTCCACGCCCAGACCTGCCTTCAGATGCCCAGCCAAGACCCTCTGCTGCTTCGCCATCATCGTCCGTTCATTGCCTTCTGGCTGGCGCGGATCTTCACCGCCAGCGGCTTCCAGATGCTCACCGTGGCCATCGGCTGGAACCTCTACCAACTGACCGGAAACGTGCTCGACCTGGGCCTGGTGGGGTTGGTCGAGTTCGCGCCACGGGTGCTGTTCATGCTGCACACCGGGCATGTGGCAGACCGTTATGACCGGCGCAAGGTGGCGGCCATCTGCCAGTCGCTGCAGGCCCTGATCGCCCTGTCGCTGGCCATCGGCAGCCTGACCGACAGCGTCACCCGGGAAATGATCTTCATCCTCGCGTTCCTGCTCGGCGGCGCGCGCTCCTTCGAGATGCCGACCACCCAGGCGCTGCTGCCGAGCATCGTGCCCAGCGCGCTGTTCCCCCGCGCCGTGGCGGCCGCCCAGTCGGCACAGCAGTCGGCGACTATCATCGCCCCGGCCCTCGGCGGCCTGCTCTATGCCTTTGGCAGCGTGTGGGTGTACGGCCCGACCGTGCTGCTGTACGTGATCGCCTGCTGCCTGATGCTCAACCTGCCCGCACGGCAGACGCCGCTGAATAAGGGCAAGGCCACCCTGGACTCATTGCTCGCCGGGGTACGTTTCATTCGCAGCCGGCCGGACATTCTCGGCGCCATCTCCCTGGACCTGTTCGCCGTCCTGCTCGGCGGCGCCACCGCCCTGCTGCCGGTGTTCGCCAAGGACATCCTGCTCACCGGCGCCTGGGGCCTGGGCCTGCTGCGCTCGGCGCCGGCGGTGGGCGCCCTGCTGATGTCACTGTGGTTGGCGCGCTTTGCCGTCGACCGGCATGTCGGGCGAGTGATGTTCACCGCCGTCGGCGTGTTCGGCGTCGCCACCATCGCCTTCGGCCTGTCGACCTCGTTCTGGTTTTCCCTGGCGGTGCTGGTGGTGCTGGGTGCGGCGGACATGATCAGCATGGTGATCCGCGCGTCCTTCGTGCAGTTGGAAACCCCGGACGAAATGCGCGGCCGGGTCAGCGCCGTGAACGGCCTGTTCATCGGTGCCTCCAACCAGCTCGGCGAGTTCGAGTCCGGGCTCACCGCCCACTGGTTCGGCACCGTGCCGGCGGTGGTCCTGGGCGGCGTCGGCACCCTGCTGGTGACCGGGGTGTGGATAAAACTCTTCCCGACCCTGGCCAACCGCGACCGCATGCATGTGCCGGTGGAAGAAGCAGCCAAAGCCTGAACCGAAGCAGCTGCGGGCATCGCGGACACTGCCGCTGATCGTCCGGCTCATGCGCTGCAATACATATTCGCTCGGAAGAGTGTAATGTATCGCCTTACACTCGCCGCATGATCAAATCCTTTCAGCACAAGGGCCTCAAGGCCTTCTATGAAACGGGATCGACCCGAGGGATCCGGGTCGATCATGCGAAGCGCCTGGCGCGCATGCTGCCGTTCATGGACCACGCGACGGAGCCTGACGATCTCGACCTCCCGGGATGACGGTTGCACCCGCTCAAGGGCGAGCGTCACGACTACTGGGCACTGAGCGTCTCGGGCAATTGGCGGGTGATTTTTCGTTTTACCGGTCTGGATATCGAGTGGGTCGACTATCTGGACTACCACTGAACAGGAGGCAGGATCATGGCCATGCACAACCCGCCCCACCCCGGTGAAACACTGCGTGTGGATGTATTGCCCGAGCTGGGCATCAGTGTGACGGAACTGGCCAGGCACCTTGGCTACGCCCGCCCCCATCTCTCCAAGGTGCTTAACGGCCATGCGCCAATCCGCCCGGAACTGGCGGTCAGGCTGGAGCGCGCGGGGATAGGCAAGGCCAGGGTCTGGCTGGCGGTACAGG